>NZ_BAAHBQ010000006.1:0-676244 GCF_054776595.1 Spirosoma horti | reverse complement strand
TGGCACTGCCTATGCAGGCGGGATTGGGCGTAGCGGCCAGCCCGGCAATGGTGGGGTTGGTTGCACTCACCACCAGCGCATAGGTCGCACTGGTGCCCGAACAGCCGTTGGCATCGGTGGCCCGCACTGTGATGGGGAAGCTCCCGCTCTGGGTGGGTGTGCCCGACAAGACGCCCGTGGTGGTATTCAAACTCAAGCTATTGGGGAGTGTGCCGCTGGCTATGCTGAAACTGCGGGGCGCCGTTCCGCCACTGGCCGTGAAACTCTGACTGAAACCTGTTCCCTGCGAACCTGTTGTGGTTGCCGGGTTGGCGACCGTGACCGTACTCACCGTCAGCGTAGCGTCCGTCGAATTAACCGAACCACCAGCGCCAGTAGCTACGCAGCGGTATTGATAGCCGTTAAGCTCAGCTACGTTGCTGATGGTTAACGTCGTGCTGGTGGCGCCCGAATAAATGGCTGTATTACTTACATTGGTAAAGCTACCATTGCCGGTGTTTACCTGCCATTGATACGAATCAGCATCGGAAGCGACTATCGTGAAGGTAGTACTACTGCCCGAGCAAACCGTTTTTGGTAATGGATGCGTCGTGAAACCAGGGGGAGACACCATGTTATACGCAAAGGGAACTACGTACGAACAGGCTCCGCCCGATGGGGTGATTTTAGCGTAGAGCGTTTGAGAACCATTAGCTAATCCTGAGGGAGAAAATGTGTTAGGTGCCGTAAACGTACCCGCCGATGTGGTCGCGGCCGCGTTGGTAAAAATGCCGTTGATGGTGCCGGCAAATGTGCCGGTGTAGGTGAAGATAGTAGTATTGGTCGGGTTTTCGTTGACGATGACAGAACCGCTGTTTGGGGTAATCGTGCCCGATAAAAATGCATATTTTAGAACACCAGTACTGGCATTGGTAAATGTCCCCGAGTTTGTTAAATTATCGACTATATTCAGGAAACTACTGTTATTAACCGTGCCTGAATTTGTTATACCACTGACTGTGATTTTGCCACAAGACAGGTTGCTGAATGTCGCTCCGGGACTCACACTAATTCCTGGTCCGCTAGAAATATTAACTATCCCAGTTTCTCTGTTCGTAAAGCTACTCCCTGGGGCACTCAATTCGATGGCAGAATAAGTACCTGTGTAATTTATTGTGCCCTGGTTACTGACATTGACAGGCCGCCCTTGAATAAATCTGAAACCAAGTCCATTCAGGAAGGACATCGTCGCTCCAGGAGCGTTGGTTATGGTTGAAGCGGATTCACTATTTCCCGAAAACCCGGCTAATGTAGTATTTAAAACAAGAGTGCCATTATTGTTTATTGTTGCCGCAATCAAAACAAATGCCGTTCCACTAATACTTGATTCAATACGAGTAATTCCATTATTAGTAAACGTAGCCTGGTTTATTTGATAGCTAAAACCTGTTGCTGTTAGATTGACAGTCAGAGTTGCTCCGCTGTTGACAACCAAAGAGGAGCCTTGACTTTGATTCATTGATTTTACCAAAGCAGTTGTGCCACTAAAAATGACGGGATCATTTGTTACGTCATCTATATAGACAAAATCATTAGAAGTTGGAACCCCTGCAGGACTCCAGTTACCAGCCACGTTCCAGTCTGTATTGACTACCCCAGTCCATATTTTATCAACGGCAAGCCCGTCGGCAACAAAAAAAATATTAAGCAACAGGAATAGGTAAAGTTTTAAATGCATAAGATAGATAGTTAAACCGTATTAGAATTGGAGCTGCCAAGTACGGCTTTAATGCTATGGGCGGCTAACACTCTCGTTGCATGATTTAACACTGTTGTCACATTTTACCTGAGAAACCGAATTTTTTACATTGAGCCATGTGCTTTACAGAGCTGAAGCTTATACTAGCACGTCTTTTCTGTCAATATTGATAATAATTTGTTTATCATGAATATCAAAAAAGTAAATACTAATTACTAAGTACAACATCCTTATTGATATATTTCAGGAGGGGAACTACCAACCAGTGCAACTGAATGATTGAGTGCAGACTAACCGATGTCTTGTCAAGATGAGCGGGAACGGTGCCCTAAGAAAGCGCTGGTCTATAAACTGAATCAAAAAGAAACGAGCCTGATGAGCAGGGCTAGAGTCCTCGTGTTTTCGCTACAACCATTGTGGTGGGGCGTGCGTGGTCCGCCATCGGGTAATAATTCCAGCGTAATCGGTTCTCCACCCGAATGCGGTCCAGGCAATAATGGACGCTTGTAGACGAGGTATTACGTAAAGTTAAGTAGTAGAAGAATAATGGATCGTTGTGTAAAACGAGTATCGCAATTAGGTTACCGGCGGAGAAGGCCGGGTTCGTGCCATCATTTTTTCAGCTTTTCCGTATTGAGAGGGAGATACCCCATATTGTTCCTGGAATACTTTGGCGAAGTAAGACAGGTTGTCGATGCCCACCGCGTAAGCGACCTGGGTTATACTTAGGTCGCCCTGCTGCAATAATTCAGTGGCTTTCGCTAGCCGGGTGTTTCGGATGAGTTCAGTAGCCGTCGTATTGGTCAAGGCTTTGAGTTTTCGGTGGAGCTGGGCCCGGCTCATGTTAACTCCTTCGGCCAGCGTTTCAACCGAAAAGTCAGGCTGGTCAAGGTGTTGCATCACCACAGCCATCAGCCGGTCAAGAAACTGCTGCTCAGCTTTCAACAGCGTCCGCTGGATTGGCTCAGCGGATTGGGTAGTAGGTAATAACTTCGCTGGCCGGTTGTTGGCCGGACTGGTTATAAAGCGTTCGTACAGCCGTTGCCGCTGCTGGACCAGGTTACGTACTCTAACCCGGATTTCGGTCCGGTTAAACGGCTTGGTCAGGTAATCGTCGGCTCCTAGTTCAAAGCCTTCGATACGGTCTTCAGCATTGGCTTTGGCTGTTAGCATGACCACCGGAATATGACTGGTAGCTTCCTGGCTCTTCAGTGTCTTACAAAAGCCGAAGCCATCAAGCCGGGGCATCATCAAATCGCAGATAACGACATTGGGCAGCAATTGAGTCGCTTTTTCCAACCCATCCAGCCCATCAACGGCTTCGATAATCTGGTAGTCGGCCTCGAAAATAGTTCGGACGTATGCCCGAATGTCCGCATTATCGTCGATGATCAGGAGTATATTCTCGGCGATTGACGAGTGATTGACGAAGAGTGAGGGGGTAGCCGTATAGTCCGCACCATTGATCGCCGTGTATCCCCCCGCCAGTGCTGAGGTACCAGCTGGCTCGGAAATACCAGCAGCCGAGCCCCTTTCGGCCAGGGGTAGCGTGACGGTAAACGTAGTACCGATGCCTTCGGTACTGGTCACAGCGATACGGCCACCTACTACATGGATTAGTTCGTGCACTAAAGCGAGCCCCACACCGGTGCCTTCATAGGGACGGTTATCCTGGCCGTTCACCTGATAGAATCGCTCAAAAATATGCGTCAGATTCGCCGGTGCAATACCAATGCCCGTATCCTTGACGATACATTGCAACGTCCCCGGTGCGCTGGTTGACGGATAATGAACCGTCAGACTAACAGCTTTACCGGCAGGCGTAAATTTAAAGGCATTGGCCAATAGGTTCGTTATTATTTTCTCCACTTTGTCGCGGTCAAAGCTTGTCCACCACTCGGTTTCATTCTGCGTAAAGGTGAATTGGATTTGTTGGCTTTCGGCCAGGGATGTAAACGAGCTGGCCAGTGTACGAAAGAAAGCGACCAGATCCCCTGATTCGTTCTCCGGCTTGAGTTGTCCTGCTTCCAGCTTACTTAGATCGAGCAGTTGGTTGATCAAACTTAACAGCCGGTTGCCATTGCGTTCGATAAGCGTGAGTGATGCCTCGGTCGGGAAACGTTGTTTCAGCTCGGCCAGGGGTCCCAGGATCAACGTCAACGGCGTACGAAACTCATGGGAAATGTTGGTAAAGAACTGCGTTTTGAGCGCATCCAATGCCTGGAGTTTATCCACTTCTACTTTTTCCTGCATCAGCGCATTTGCCGTAGTAATGCGCTCGCGGATGTACGACCGCACAATCCGGCCCAGTACCAGCGACATAGACACCATCTCGATCGCCAGAGCCGCTAAGGCTAATGGGGAAATAGCCGGATTGTACGGAATCAGCTTTAGTGATTGCAGCTGGTAGAGTGAAAAGGGAATTGTGCAGAGCGCAATGGGAAGTACGAAGTATAAAGAAGGACGCTGGCCTACTGCCCAGATCAGTACGACACTAACGAAAAATAATATATAGGTAAGCAAAACCAGCATAGCATAAAACTCCGCGATTAGGGCGTTCTGAATCACGAAAGGCAACAGTATGCCTACTGCACTGGCTACTATGATAAACAGCAGCATCCAGCGCAGCGGTCGAAATGCAGTCCGTTTATCCAGAAGCGTATACATCCAGCTGGCCAGGCCCAGGGGCATCAGCCGCCCCATGCCCACGTGCATCCAGTCCAGCAGATGCGGAAACCCGGCAAATAAAATCTGGTAGATGCCCGTCCGCGATAGCGTCGTTATGTAAAGCAGAAAAGTACATGCAGTGTAGAACCGGAACTGCTTGTCGGGAACGAACCGCGCCAGCACGAAGCTGTTCAGGGAGCGCAGAATGAACAGGCCCAGAAACATCCAGATGGCAAAGATGATTAACCGGCCTTTGCTGAGGTTATAGTACTCATCCCAAACGGTCACTTTGCCAAATATGGTCAAACTGCTTTCGATCCGAAAATAAACCGTGACGGACTCGTTAGTGGGTAAGCTGACTCTAAAAAATGGGGTCGTTGCGAAAAAACCCCGATCAACGTAAGCGCGCTTCAGGCCTCCCGTTAAATGCTTTACCTCACCTTGTGGATACACCAGATACAGATCGACATAGTCCAGCGTGGCGGCATCCGCCAGGCCAAGCAGCCAGTGCTTTGTGTTCTCCAGACTTTGGTTCGTAAGCGTAAACCGAAACCAGTACGTACTCGCCGAAAAACCATATTGGAAGCTCTCCGACTGGCTGGGTACAAACTCCGGCCGTTGTCGGACCTGATCAAAGGTCAAACGGCCGGTTTTGTCCTCAAAAATGCCCATGTGGCTGCCAATCGAAATAAATTGGGTGGTATCGTTCAGAACCGTCTCGGCACCTGTAGGATACGACCCGGTCACCGGGCGATTGGGTTTATCAGCCCGAACGACTCCTTTTGGTTGCCCAAAAAGAAGGAACGGAAACAGAATCAGCAAGTACAGTTTATACATAGAAAGGCAAGTCGTCCTTAAAAGTACATAGCAAACTAAGATCTACTGAGGTTCGCAATCCGTATACTTATACAATTCACTTCTCTACGAAAGCGGCTTTTTTGAACCCTAGTCCAGAAAAGAAAGGGGCTCACAAGAGGCTGAGCCGTTCAACGATGTATCTGTAATACCCTTATAGGTATCGCTCCAGGACCTTGGCTTATCGCTTAAGGATCTTGACTGCTCATACTTTGTACCACCTTCGGACTGGTAGCCAGTTTATTGGTAAAGACATTGCAAGCATACTGAATGAACGATTAACGTATAGTAATAGGTCTGTGTGTAATGGCCATTTCCCGAGTCGCGGCACTGGTCTGAGTGACTTTCATCGATTGACTCAAGGCCCAACCTATAACTTGTCGATCAACTATGTCCATACTGATCGTTAATTACAGCCAACTGGAGTTGCTCATCTCATTAGATGCCCGAATTAATGAGCATATACATGAATACGTCTTCGTTTAATACTGGAGCCTATCCATGAACGTTTCTTCGTCTCATGGATGAGGGTTTTAAGAGACGGGCTTACATGCGTATTCAGTCAAAGAACAAAACTTCAGGCTGAATACTGTTTCTGAAAACGCTGGCCGGTGCACACCCTCAAATGATTACCTTTTAAACCATTCCTTAATAGTTTTAGGATGCGTTGTCTGGTAGCTATAAACTAGGCCCAATAGCACATTGAGAACAAGGCCAATGAGCCAGCCGGCTAGCCGACCATGAGCATGAGTAGCAAATGTTCCCATAAAGATAGTCCACCCCCAAACAAGGACCATACTGAGGGTCAGCAGTAGTTTAGTGAGTTTGGCCATCGACTTGGGGGAGGTTACTACGACAGTTTTCAAACGATATGTTTCTAGCCTTCAAGGTGCCTGATAGAAGAAGTCAGAATCGAATCTATCTTACTAGTCTGGTTCGTATTTCTGAGGGCGTCATCAAAAAATTCCGCGAGCTAACAGCCACGCCCTGTTGTAGACGCATTTATCAGCCTCTCGTCTCAGGCAGGAGCATTTAGTGAGACAAAGGAAGAGATAAAACGGAAGTCACTAAGTGGGAACGACCGTAACAACTATATCATTCTGTCTTAATACAAACCAACATTTATGTTAGTACGAAATTCCAATCACCTACATAGCGAGGGTCGATTCCCACTATATTTGTTGTAGTATTTCCCTTTCTAGAGCAATTACTGATGAACTGGTTACTGATCATAATAGGGATTCTGATTGTACTCCTTGGACTTGTCATTTGGCGGTTTAGGCTCGTTAACTTACTGAGTAACGTGGAAGGCGTACGCGTGATTGACAAAGAAAAGGCCACTCGATATACCGCCTGTTACCTAGCCGTATTGGGCAGTTGTTTTATGGCCCTAAGCTACTGTATTGAGGGGCTTAGCGAGCGCCAGTTGATCTTGATCATCGCCTGCTTTATTCCTCTTAACTTGGTGGTTCTCATTGCGTATATGCTCGCTCAGAGTCGAAATATGAACTAGAGCTAGGAATATAGGCTGTATCGTTACCTAGTGGGCAACATCATAAATTGACTCGAGGGCGGCTTGAGCCTGTGCGCCTTTGGTGGTGCCAATCAAAACGAATTCCCCGGTATGAAGTACTAGTTGAATGCCTACTACTCCTGAGACCGTATAAGCCTTGTTTTTAGGGTAGTTTCCATAGCCCCAGCCGCCATACTCTTTTAGGGGACTGTAAGTTCTGATATAACACGATTTGATCTGATGCCAGCCAATTAATTTGGCTCGGCGTTGAAAGGGCGCGAATTGATAGGAGATACCAAGTGAATTAATAGTAGTCGTTAGGTTGGCAGTTAAGGTAAAATAGGTCAGTAGCCAGCTCCCGATCAGCAGTAGGATCAAAACCACATTGGGAGCGACCTTAGTGCCTAAGGGATGGCCCAATATACTTTGTAGGAGAAAGAGAATGAAGAAAAACAGGTTGATAACCACCAATAGGCCAATGACCGGCCACTGCCGGAGGTATTGTTTCTCAAAGAACAGCGTCTGATTCTGCATTGGTGTTGACCACGTGAGGTTGTGTTCGCAAAAGTACCAGTTCGTAAGCGACATACTCATGTACAATCCGTTTGGTGAAGAGAAGCATGAACGCGCCTTCGAGTCTCACGAGTGAGCGTTAAATGAGACTTTCTTGATTTGATCAAAGCAGGCTTTTTTTAAGGCTGGATTAGTTCTTACTTCGTGAAGCGTTTTTATCGTGGCCTGCTCTGCGATTTGACCATGTGAGCCCTTAATCGGTTCGCTAAGGCTTTTTTAAAATAACTGGTTACGCCCTTGAAACAACAAAAGGACACTATCCGCCAATTTGACCTCTCGCCTTTAGCCAGAGCGGGTTTACTGCTCAAAAATATGCGAGACCAGATTGGGCAGGGAGAGCATGATGTATCAAAGCCCCACCGCGAGAGGCATTACCAATTCATGTTGGCCACGCAGGGCAAACTGACCCTTACCATCGACTTCAATCTAGTAACTGTTATAGCTCCTGCGGTGTTGTTGATCGCGCCGGGGCAGGTGCATCAGGTAGTGATGGCTACAGACTTGCAGGGATGGGCTATTGGCTTTGAACCCTCGTTAATGGATGGTGAGTTTCAGCAGGTACTGACCAAGCTGTTTCGGAGTTCGCTCGTCATCCAGCCTCCACTTTCCCTACTGGACCAAAGCAGCAGTCTGCTTCAAGTACTCGAGAAAGTGCAACAGGGTCCATCCCATGCGTATACGGGCCGCACTCTGCAAACCCTACTGATGGCCTTGCTTAGTATGCTGGCAGGCCTGCTTACAGCCACCGCGGTTCATCCCAAATCACCAGAACGGCGGGCGGTGGTGATCGAACAGGCATTTTATCAACTGGTAGAACAGCACTTTATAGCCTGGAAACAACCGGCTCAATACGCCGATGCACTGGCCATCACAGTCTCCCACCTCAATGACGTGGTGAAGGTCATCACCGGTTTCTCGCCCTCAACGCTGATTCAGGATCGATCGATTCTTGAAGCGAAACGACTCTTATATTATACCCAACTGAGTGTCAAAGAGATCGGCTATCAGCTGGGCTACGAAGAACCCGTTTATTTCAACAAGCTCTTCCGCAAGCTGACGGGTCAGACTCCGCTGAGCTTTCGGCAACAAGTCCGCGATTAAGACCATCATTCCGGCCAAAGGGCCTATATTAGAGCGGTCGTTTTAAGGTTGTTTTGCAGACGAAATTAATCCGTTATGCAACTCGAACCAACCACCCAACTCGTCCTGGAGGCCGTTCGCCAGATTGGCGATACGTTTCTGAAGGAATACCGCCAAACGCCAGTTCCCCAGGACTTGGCCACGCTCCAGCAGCAACTGACTCGGATCGATGAGCGGTGTTTACCCGCGTTGAAAGAAGCGATTACGCCCGCTTTCCCCAACACGCCTTGGTTCATCGGCGATGAGTTCGACAGCACTGGGCAAAAACAACCGCTTGACCTTCCTGAGTACTGGCTGTGCGATGCCATGGACGGGGCGATCCAGTACCTGCAACACTTACCCGGCTGGACGATCAATCTGGTCCTCATCCGCGCCGGGAAACCTTATTTGTCGGTGGTGTATTCCCCATTAGACGAAGACTTGTTTTGGGCCCAAGCCGGCAAAGGAGCCTTTCTGAACGGGAAAGCCATCCGTCCCAGTACCAAAACCGACCCCAGCGTGATGCTGGCGGTCGTTGAATACGGCCATCAGCACGAGGCCAATCCAACCCCTTATCTTAATGAACAGGTGGGTAGGGCGGTTACCCGGCTACTGGATCACGTTGGCATTGTGCGCAACTATGGTCCACACGGACTGCAACTAGCTTCGGTTGGTGCCGGGCGTATTGACCTGTTTTATCAACCCGGCCTGGATACGTTTAATTGGCTGGCCGGTCTGCTTATTGCTCAAGAAGCTGGGGCTAGCGTACTAACGATCACCGGTCAACCTTGGCACTGGGGTGATACCAGTCTATTGGTCATGGCACCCAGCACTGAGACGGTCATTCTGAAGAACATTGTCGTTCCCTCATAACTACAACCGATCATGCATATTACCATCATTGGTGCTTCCGCCGGCATCGGCCTGCTTGCGGTCAACCAAGCCTTAGCCCGGGGCCACCGGGTAACGGCCCTTTCCCAGGACACCTCAGCCATAGCAGACCATGCGGCCCTGACCAAAGTAAATGGCAGTGCTACCTCGGCAGCGGACCTGAAAGAGGTCATTGCCAATGCGGATGCTGTGCTGGTCACCATCGGCACCAAAAACAAAAAAGGTACGACTTTATTTACCGACACGGCCCAAGCCCTCATTAACGCGTATGCCGAAACAAAATCGACGGCTTCCCTGCTGGTCATCACAGGGTTTGGCACCGGCGAAAGCCGAGCTTACCTGGGTCTATTTATGAAGTTTATTATCCATTTTTTTCTGCGCGATCAATACGCGAACAAAACCCGAATGGAAGCCCTGTTGGATCAAAGTTCCATTCGTTGGGAGGCTGTACAGCCGGGTATGCTTACCGACGGCGCGCTTACGAGGACCTACCGGGTAATGCCTACCCTGCAAAGGGGAATGAACGTCGGCCGTATTGCCCGCGCCGATGTCGCGGACTTCTTGCTAAATCAGGCCGAGAACCCGACTCTACTAGGTAAACGGGTAGCGATCAGTTCTTAGGTAGCTCTATTTAGTTGATCATTATATTTCCCTACTAAGTGAGTCACCAAATTAGCGAGCCTATTGGTACTGCTTAGTCAACCGAGTAATGTTCATCATCTCAGTACACCCCAATTAAGAAGTAGATATATGAACGATCCTAGGTCTCAGGCACGAGGGTTTTATAAGACGTTTTTTCAATCTGTCAACCTTAGTTCGTCCAATACGTCATCGATTTGCTCACCAATCAATATCTTCAAGCGTAGGTCTATGACTAGCTTTAGGTGGTGTAGTAAACAAGGCGACAGAGAGCGTATTCAGACAACCAAAAATAGCTTGATCAGACACTAGTTAATGGGTAGAACGCTGTTCGGCTAGCACTAACTTGATGGCTTCATGTAAATTAACAATACCCCCCGTTCGGGATAGACTCGCAAAATCGACCGTTTGTCGGGTACCTGGCTTGAGCACAGGGGTGTGGTAGACCACGGCCGACTGCAAAATAATACGCTTTATTTCGACTGGGGTGAGTTTGGGAAAGTACGTTTTCAGCACAGCGGCAATGCCGGCTACTATTGGCGTTGCCATGCTGGTGCCACTGTTTGGCTCATAGCCATTTTTGGGCGTGGTTGATTGAATCATTACCCCCGGCGCAAATACGTCGACCGTTCGCCCACCGTAGTTGGAAAACTCGGCGACTAAGCTGCTGTCGTTGCTTCGGTCACTGGCGCCCACCGTAATCAGATTGGGGGCCTGCTGGCCGTTTAAAAACAGTGGGGTCGGATACATGCGGGCTGAATCCAGGTCTAGCTGGTCGTTACCGGCTACATGAACCAATAGCACCCCTTTGCGCTCAGCGTAGCGAATGGCTTCATCTACTACCGCCTGATCGGGAGAGAAGTACTTACCAAAACTCATATTGATGATCTGAGCCCCGTTGTCCACCGCGTAGCGAATGGCATTGGCCACGTCTTTGTCGCGTTCATCGCCGTCGGGATTTGCGACCAGGCTCATGATCTGTACCCGATCCGCAATGCCCTGCACGCCCAGCGCGTTGGTCCGGTCGGCCGCAATGATACCGGCTACGTGAGTGCCGTGCCGGGTACCACTTTCTGTATAACCGCCAATCGCATCGGCGTTCCCGTAACCGTATTCGGTTAGATCGGTGGGTTTGGCATCAATAGAAGGTGGGTTATACTGAGGATTGTAGGCATAATTGATTCGATTTTTTAGGCGATTATTTACCCGCTGGTGGCCGCTCTGGTAGCTGTCAATATCCTGGTTAGCGTAGCCGCGCAAGATCATGTTCTGGTAAAAAGCCTGGGCTTGTTTGACCAGGCTCGTATCGCTGGTGGGCGGATGACGTAGCGAGGCCGTATCAATCCGACTCCTACCGAAGACTCGTTTCAGGCGGGCAATAGCGACGCTGTCCTGGGCTAAGATGCGGCTATCGAACTCGTACACCTGCTTGTATTTGGCTTGTCGGCTTTCAAAATACGGTTTCACCAGTTTCCAAAGTGGAAGTTCTCGTTGCTGGGCTGGTGTCAGCAAGGCTTGCTCATTTAGGTTGCGCTCTTGGGTAGCATATAGCGGTTGAAGCCGGGCGTAGAGCCGGGTCTCTTCTTTGGGGAGAAAAGCCAGGGTGGTCCCGTCTTTGAGGCCCAGGAAATTCCAGCCGTGGACGTCATCTACGTAGCCATTGCGGTCGTCGTCCTTCTCATTACCGGCCACCTCCTTAGGATTGGTCCAACTGACGGATTTTAAGTCTTCATGGTGCCTATCGACGCCCCCATCAATGACCGCAACAATGACACGTGCCTTGGGTTTAGGCAGGGTCTGTAACAGTTGATAAGCTTGATTGGTGCTAATGCCGATGGTTTTGTCGGTCAGTGGGTCTAGGTGATGCCACTGAAGGGAGGCCTTTTGGGCGTAACCTGTCCAAGTGAGAAAGGTTAGGCTAAAAAGTAGGTTGATGCTCACTCGCATAGACTTGGCTGCATGGGGGAGAGGTATACAAATATATTTGGTTGGTTAATGGTGAAGGCATTCCGTTGAGTAAACGGTAAAACTAGTCCCATGTAAACAACTTTATCATCTCAGGCAGGAGCCTTTTAAGAGATAATTGTTCTTGAGTACTTGTCAAGTGGCATGTCACCGCGGGCTATTTGACAGAATCAGTAAGGTAATACCAGTTCATAACTGGCCAATATAGCATCTGCTTTCGACCAGATCGTTACCTAATTTTGTTCCCTTAGCCACTACATTTTCTTTACTAACTCCTTACCATGAAGGCAGACCATTGTGGGTTTCAGGTCAAGAGTATGGATGAAGCCATAAGCTTCTACACCCAGAAGCTTGGGTTTCAACTCGATCATCGAGCCATCAATCAACAAGAACAGGAAGAATATGCGTTTGTCTCGCTGGGCACGGCGCGCCTAGAACTCATTCAAGATTTAGTCAATGAGTACATTATTCCCCCCATCCGCAAACCCTTCTGTCCTCATTACTGTCTGGAGGTGTTGGACATGGCTAGTACTGTTGCTGATCTACAAGCGAAAGGCATTCCCATTGTTAAAGGCCCGCTGCTCATCGAGGGAGAGGAAACATGGGTTTATTTTAGCGATCCAGATAACAACCTATTGGAGTACATTCAATGGTTCAACAAGAAATAAGCTAGCCATGATGAGTCATGACCAATCGAGACTGTATTTTTGGTTAAAATAGGGGCTTTTACTGAAATGGTGTGCTTTCCACAGATTCATTGTAGGTCTGTACAAAAGTTAGCCAATCCGCTTAAAAAATATTCTCGGTAGAGTTCCCCAATTGGGACTTTAGTTGTGGCAATCACAATGGTTACGCTCGTTACTGCCATAGTATAGGGAAAATAGGTATAACAAAGCTCCTCAACATCATAAACTTAACAAAGTTGGCTCTTGCCTTCCCATTGGCCAATAGTGCTGTGGAGCTCCTGTTGGAGGTATTGGTGGGTGACTAGCGCATAGGTATGTGTGTGGATATGATTTTTTAAAAGGCGATGGGCCTCAACGACCGCCTACCCGTAGATCTTGCGAAACCTGTCAACCGAAAATTCGGCAATTGTCCCATAGTGCGTGACTATTTTTATCGATAACAGTGCTGCTTGAGGACAATTGATCTTTAGTTGCTCAATTCGCTCAATAAATGCGGCTAGCATCTGCTCAAACTGTGACAAGACCGCCGTTACCGGTTGTGCTACCCCATATTTGTAAAATAGGATAGCATCGCCTTCTATTTCTGAAATTTGAAAATCCAGTGTATTATTTCGGATGATGGAGCCTAATAGGTTTGATAGTACAGTAGCCCCTGCGGTAGTATCAGCTTGTTTGACAAATTGGGAATAGCCGCTGATATCGACAATCAGAATGGTGCCCTTTTTTTCGGTAATGGCCTGTTTTAGTAGGATATCACTAGCTGGATTTCTCCGAAAACCATCCGATTTCTTGGGTGGCGAGCCTGCCTGAAAGAGTGGCCGATACGATTTGTTGTATGATCTGGACATGGGTGCTGTTTACTGTTGATACCACCACTGGATCTGTGGAAAATGCCAGGAGCGCTTCATTGTCATCGTAGATTGGAAACCATATTTGTTGTCAGTGTCTTTTTTGGGTAAAGCCTTTTTTCTGCGAATGTATAATAAGCCATCTCTGATCTACTTTTCTTGTTGTTATGAGCAAAAAAGGAACGACTACATTTAGCCGTTCCTTTGGAAATTGCAAAATTAGCCAGTCCCGCTTATCCTGTAATTTTCAATGACTGTATCAATTCATCTGCTATCGCTAAATGATAGGTTAATACGATAGGGCTTCCCTCAAAATTTCCTGAGGTTTCTGCCTTCAGAAGGCTTTCCGTTTCTTTTTCTTCAAAGCCCACAGGCTTCATTGTCGCCTTGTATCGCTCGTTCGAATCGGCAATCCAATGTTCTATTTCTTTTCTTCCATTGTGCGTTTTTCCTTCATCAAAAACGATGGCTGTTTCAGAAAAACAATTGGCGTACGCAACGCTATCAAAGCGGTTTTGCGTTTCGACTAAATCAGCTACTATTTTGGGTAAGTTCATTCTTTTTCTTTTTTAGGTTATTATATAGTGGGTACAGTTCCGCCGTCAATGACATATTCTGTCCCGGTGAGATAGCTTGCTCTTGGCGAAACCAAAAAGCCGACAAATTCAGCCACTTCTTCTGGTTGGGCAGGTCTTCCGAACGGTATTCCACCCAATGCATCCATTACACTTTGTTGCGCTTCTTCCACCGTACTGTTCGCGTTTCTGGCAAGTTCGCCCAGCCAGGCTACTGATGCTGTGGTATTAATCCAGCCTGGCGAAACAGCCAGGACGCGAACACCCGAAGAGGCAACCCCGTTGGATAAGCTTTTACTGTAATTTCTCAGTGCTGCTTTTGCCGCTGCGTAAGGCAAAGTGGAATCGTACAAAGGAAGTATGCCCTGTATGGAAGCGATGTGAATGATCACACCACTTTTTCGATCAATCATTTGTGGTAAAAATCCTCTGTCCAGCCGAACCGGAGCGAGCAAATTAGCTTGCAACGTTGATACCCAATCTTCATCACTCAATACAGAAAATCCACCAGCGGGTGTTGATGAACCGCCAAGATTATTGACCAGAATATCCAGCTTTCCATAAGCGGATAGCACCTCGCTGACGACCTTTTGTGATCCCTCTGCCTTACTTAAGTCAGCTGAAATAAAATGCAACTCTTCGTTTTGCTCTTCCGGTGCGTTTCTCGCGGTAATAATAACTGTTGCACCAGCTTGCAAAAGCCTTTCTGCAATGGCTCTTCCTGCTCCTTTTGTACCTCCTGTTACCAAGGCAATCTTGCCTGATAACTCATTGTTGAAATTAAACTGTTCCATTTTATTGTCCCATTGTTAAGCATTAACCATAGGACAAAATTGGAGCCTAAAAGAAGTTTAGACAAGTACGGCATTACGATTCATATAGGGACAAATTAATCCCCTATTGTACAAATCGGAACATAGGTTTTATTTTGCAATATGTATGAGCGAAAAACAATACCGAACTTGAATTGTGGACTTGATCTGATCGGTGAAGTTCTTTACGGCAAATGGAAAATCCGCTTATTATGGTTTATCCACCTAGGGCATAAACGCCCAAGCGAATTGCAGCGCAAAATCCCGGATGCATCCCGCAGGGTTTTGACTATTCAGTTAAAAGAGTTGGAAGAACACGAACTGGTTACGAGAAAAATTTATCCCGTTGTACCGCCAAAAGTAGAATACAGCCTTACTGAATTTGGTAAGACAGTAATCCCCGTAATTGCCGCATTAGGGCAATGGGGCGATGAACACGAAGGCCGTTTGCGGGATGTGATTTTAAGACAAGCTGTAAGTTCTGATGTAGACACACTCCAAGTGAGTTCATCTGTTTATGAAGGGTAGTCCATTGTCAGTAGAAAGAGGGTACAAATTTCATCTCAAAAATCGCCCGTTTTCTGAAGCAGATATACACAGCCGTTTTTCGTTTCAATGAGAATCCCTCTCTCCAACGATTATTCATCCAGTAGTACTGCTTTTTTGCAGTTGACTTACTGTAAAAAAGCAGCTACCTTTGTTGGTAAATAATTATTCTTATGGCTACTCTCTCTCAGCCGCCGGCTCAGGGTTCCTCACCTGCTTCAACAAGGCGACGCGTTACTCAACCAGCCGGGACAGCAAAGACCGCTTACCAACCCCAACGAGCCACTAGCTTCGCTATCATCGAACAGGCTCAAAAGGGCGTGCCAACTCAGCAAGTGGATCAGCTAGCTGAACTGCTGGGAATATCATTTAAAGAGATGGCTATCGTTCTGCAAGTCGCCGAACGAACACTACACCGGTTTCGTAGTGAAGGGCAACTTGACCAACAAACCTCGGAGCGGTTGTTGTTGCTGGAAAACCTAACGGCTCATGGCCTACTGGTTTTTGACGGTCGAGCGGAGGCCTTGGCGGATTGGCTACGCTATCCTTTACGAGAGTTGAAGGGCCAAGCGCCCCTTCAGTGGCTGAACACCATCAGTGGGTTTAGTTTGGTAGATGATGTGTTGACTCGTATTGAGTATGGGGTCTATTCGTAGCCGATTCGTTTGTTGATTGATGTTGGTATATCGACTTTATAAGAGCAATTACATTGCTCAGCCCTTGTCGGCAGAAGGCGCGCGTCGGGCGGGTGGACGCTGGAACCCTAAAGGCTACCCGATTCTTTATACGTCGGCCACCCCCGAATTAGCTTTACTGGAAATAGTCGCCCATCTCAATCCGCTCTATTTGCCCAACTTCCATTTGCTGGTGCTAGACATACCCGAAACGCATCATTTTGTGTCATTAGCTGATCTACCAGCTAATTGGCAGGATGAGCAGCAGATTGAGATCTTACAATCTTACCTACAGAACTGGCTTGACGCGCCTGACAGGCTGAGTGTATCCGTACCTTCAGCAATCGTTGATCGGTCCCGAAATTACTTATTACATACCCTTCATCCCAGCTTTGAGGATGCCGTTAAGATTGTTGAGAACGCGCCTTTCCGAATTGATGGACGTATACTGAAGACTAACGGGTAGGAATGGTTCGAATAGTTTATTTATTGGAGCCTTTCATGAGAATTAAGAAAAGTGGTAACCTAAGGAAACTCATTCCTTTTATCCTAACTCTGTTTGGATGTCCCTAAGCTTCATATGATACTGGTGAGAACTTGTTTACTGTTCCTCAATAATTTTTACGCCCCAAGGGGCTAGGTCCAGCACACTGTTTTTCGGAACGGTTCCACCCTGTATTAACTCTCGGCCATTGGCAAAGGGATAAGTCAGCTGGCCGGGTTTAGCTGAATAGTTGAACAGGTAGTGTACCGTTTTGCCCTGTTCGTTGGTGCCTTGCCGGGTAATCAGGGGGAAGTAGAGCGACTGGGCAGCTCCCCACAAATTAGCTTTCTTGACCGCGTCAGCCAGGATTTTCTCCGTAACGGCACCGTCTGTCCAACAGCCTATGTAGGTGGCCAGGCCTTTGCCGAACGGGTTCTCCGTAACGGCGGCATAGTTTCCCCAGACCGGATGGTCGTAGTAAGCGAGCACCTTAGCCGATACAGGGGTCACCAGTTCCATCCAGCCTTTGATTTTATTCTTGTCTGCGCCTACGCCGAAGGGGTCCCCTTTCAGCGATACATTCTGGGGGATAGTAAACTGCGTGTAGGTGATGCCCAGCGCTTCGCTGATAAGGCCAGGTTGTGGCGTGGTGCGTACTTTGACATGTTGATCCGAAAAGCCGCTTTTAAATGTATACACAATGTGTCCGCCATTTTTAACAAACCGGTTCAGCCGCTGTAACAGGCTGTCCGGGGCGGCATACAGGGCTGGCACGACGAGTAATTTATACTGCTCGATGTTCTGACTGCTGGGGTCGATAAAGTCAACCCCTACATTCATGCGGTACAGCGCATCATACATTGGCCGCAGGATGTCGTTGTAATTATTCTGACTATACCACCCAAACTTAAAGGCATTGAAGGCCGTCTGGGCTTCGTTGCTGAAAAGAATTGCGACCTGATTGATTTTCTTCAGATTGATTAGTTCAGGGCTCAATCGGGCAAAGTCCTTGCCAATGGTTTTAGCTTCGTCATAGGTCGGGTTTGGCTCAAAATCATGGCTCAACAAGCCCTTCCAGTAGGTTTCTATCGCGTTGTGAGTCGAATGCCAGTGCCAGTATTCGAGCATATTAGCTCCCGATGCCAAGTGGCTAAAGGCCTGTAGGCGCAGTTGGCCGGGATAGGGCAACCACTCGGGAAACCCCTGAGCCTCGGTTTCAATAACCAGGTAATTTTTTCCGCTAGACGCATCGACTTTCATTGACCGGGCGATGTCGCCACCAAAGGCTATTTCTGTACCCGTCAGGGCATCCTGAGTGGGATGGTAAATATCGATACCGGCCACATCCAGGGCTTTGGCAGCCGCAAAATGGTCAACATCCGGCTGAATGCCGTAGGAATAGCCCCGCCACTCCAGGTCAAAATTCTGCGTCACGAATTGCCCGGGCCGTTTGTATTCATTGACGATTTTCGTTTGCCAGGCTAAATAATCGGTCACCAGTTTGCGCTGAAACTTGGCAAATTCGGCGACCTGGCTGGCATTGATCGAGCCGACCATCGACGGAAAGTCTTCCCAACGATTGATCCGGTTGCTCCAATAATCCAGTCCAAACGCTTTATTAATAGCTTCCAGCGTACCAAACTTGGTTTTCATGTACGCCACAAACTGCTTTTGCACCTCCGGCCCCGCCGTATTATAGGCTTTCGTTTCGTTATCGACTTGGTAGCCGATAATGGCCGGGTGGTCTTTCACGTGCACAAGCATCTTACGGATAGCCTTCTCGGCGTGCTGCCGGAAGTGAGTGTTGGAGATATCCATGTTCTGACGCGCACCATAGCGGTTAGGGCCTTGCACGGTGGTAGCCAGCACGTCGGGGTATTTACGAACGAGCCAAGTCGGTACGGCGTAGGTTGGGGTGCCCACAATTACCTTGATGCCCGCTTTGTGCATTGCATCCAGTACCCGGTCGATGTGTGAAAAGTCAAAGACGTCCTCTTGGGGTTCCATCGTGCTCCAGGTCGATTCGGCAATGCGCACGACATTGATACCGGTCTCCTTCATCATAGCGATATCTTTTTGCAGACGTTCGTAGGGCATGTATTCGTCGTAATAGGCGACGCCAAACAACAATTGATTGTTTGTTTTTACAGGTTGAGCAAAAGCGAATGGCCCAAGCACGAACAGAAGCAGAGTGCTAATTAAAACTTTCATATAAAAACGGGTCGACCTACCTTGATGAGGCAAATGTAGAGAAGAAACTCTGTTATTGCTGGACCAGAATGTGTTGGAACGCTTGGAGAAGAAGTTCACCGGAGCCTCTAACAAAGCGCCCTTTATATATCGCTTTACTAGGTAGTTCCAAGGTTTAACAAACTTAGGTATTTCATGGTGGTTGAACAATCGGATGGATTATGGAAGTGTCAGCAATCCTACTGTTTCATTAAACGCCCGAATTAATGAGCAGATACATGAATACCTCATCGTCTCTGGCGTGAGCTCATTTAAGAATGATTACTCATCTCAAGGAGGAGCCTTTGATGAGAATTTTGTTTTCGATAGCTGACTACTCCATTTTTACCTGCCTCATTTAGTCAGAAGCCTTTTAAGGGATGAACTGGGTGTAAAACAGTAATAAGTGAAGCGTTGACGGCAGTTACTCTAGACTAACGATGTGCTTTTAGGAAGTGCGCTTTGAATCAGGATAACGATACCCACGATTATAGCCGCCCCACCTAAGATGGTCAGCAGAATGGCCAGGACCATTTGATAGGTTGGTTTATAGGCTCTGATCTCAAGCGCGTAAGTTCGCTCCGGCTCAGAGTCCGGCATTCCGAGTTGGTAATCTCCGGGCTCAGCCCAGAAGGTGAACAATTGGAAACGTGTTTCCCCTATACCACTGACCATCACATTGGAATAGGCTTTGTGAATCAACAGGGGTTTACCAGTTGGCATGGAGGCAATGATGGGCGGGGGCATCTTAAGGGAAGCCTGCCCATAGCTTTTACGGCTTTGCCAGATGGCATACTTGCCGGCTTTAGTTACCACGAAAGGGCTGATCGACTGAATCGGGGGCAGCTTGCCGATAAGGGAGCTACCGGCCCACTTTAGCAGCTGGCGAATCCCCAGTCGGAGCCACAGGC
The DNA here is from genome assembly GCF_054776595.1 of Spirosoma horti. Classification (NCBI taxonomy): domain Bacteria; kingdom Pseudomonadati; phylum Bacteroidota; class Cytophagia; order Cytophagales; family Cytophagaceae; genus Spirosoma; species Spirosoma horti. Next base: position 656,519 of record NZ_BAAHBQ010000006.1, on the reverse strand, counting down.
TACCAATCAGGATCAGCAGGATAGCTATAAACCATAAGGGGAGATGCATATAGTTTTTTCAGATATGAGCGATTGGTGACACCGGTGCCGACCCTACTCTATGCTTACCAGGCCTAGTTAGAGTCACTACGAGAATGGAAATCCGGTCAGCCTAAACTACTTCACTCCTGCCCAGTAAGCCACAATCAGCAAAGACGGTTGACCTGGTCCAAACAATCATTAACCTAAGCGCTTTAGCCCTTTAAGCGGGGCCCCACGATGCTTACCTGATGCTCCTGATGTATTTGCTTGATCATCGCCAAGGTGGCCGTTGGGGGAAGCTGGGACAGACGCTTGAAAAGGGCTTCGGTTTGCCCACTCGGATTGGTTTGGAAAAACATAGTCCCCGTTTCACTGAGTACTAAAAACGCATGGGGCACTTCTCGGGGTAAAAATATAGTATCGCCCCCGTTGAGGGTATAGTGCTGGTCACCTACCTGCAATAGAAATTCGCCTTCGACGATGTAGAACTGCTCATCCTGCCCATGATGAACATGCAAGGGCGGGCCGTCGTTTTTATGGTATTTGCCATAAAACATAGTCAACTGCTGGTTGGTATCCTGGCCTGATATTTTCAACGAGAGCTCCATGCCCAGCACACGATAAAGCTGGTCAAAACGAGCTTCGGTTTGCCGAATAACAAATGGGGTAGGGGTAACCATAGGTGTAGTAGCTAGTGAAGGGGGAATCAAAGGATGAGCGGCGAAGGCTGATAGGCTCAGCATAAAGGAACGACGTGTCGGATTGTACATAGCGTTGGTAGCCTGGTTGTGCTGGCCACAAAGCTAGCCTTGCCGGTAGGGATTGGATTGGTCAAAAAACGACATCCTTAGCGAAGCCCCAGTAATTTTTCGGGAGCCCGGGTCTGGGTATCCAAGAGGTCTGGTGGTGTCACGCCGGCAAACTGTTTAAAGTCTTTGACCATGTGCTGATAATCCCCGTACCCGCAATCGAGGGCAATAGCGAGCCAATCCAGCGTCGTATCTCGCTGCTTGAGGGCAAAGGCTCGGTTGAAGCGAGAAATGCGTAGGAATAATTTAGGACTCACCCCATTACGCTGCTTAAATTTTCGTTCGAACTGCCGAACGCTTAAACAGGACTGACTGGCCAGAAAGTCTACCGATAGGGGCAAAACAGGGTTCATCAATAGCCCATTGACCCGGTCAATGGGCTCGATCCGTAAACTGAGTTTACGGAACTTAGTGAGCAGATAGGCCTCGGTAGTCCGGATCATGCGGTCATATTGCTGGGTATCCATCAACTGCTGAAGGATCTGGTAGTTTTCCCGGCCCAGAACATCTTCCGCATCGATCACCACGTCGGTGAAGTAAGTGGTGGGTAGTTGTCCAAGCAGATGAAAGAGTCCTCCGGGCTGAAAAACAATTTTGATCAGCTTGAAATTTTCCGGGTAGTGGTGAAACCAGCTACTGACCAACTGCCCCTGAATAACGCTGGAGGGGATAAGCAGTCGTTTATGCTGTTGAGGACTTACTTTGGTGAACTGACCGGAGGGATAAAAAATAAGGCTTTGTTCGGCCCTGGCTTCCAGTAGTCGGGCTGGTCGCTGCCCCGATAGGGCTTCAAAGTTGAAGTGGATCAGAATATATTCTTTAACAAAGGGTTGTAAAGCGGGGTGGGGCTGAGTGATTTGGTAAATCATAGCAATCTCCTTGTTTTTGATTGCTAGTTAATAAAGAACCGGCTTACATGCTTAGTTAATGCCCGCCAGCCCAGGAATACTTTCAGATTCAGGGAAAAATAGCCTGTTTGTCTCAAGCGGGAGCATTTTTGAGACTGGCTTTCTACCCGGTAATTGGGTTAATGACCGGTGTAAGTCGTCATGCAAAACTGGACAAACAGGGTAGAAATGGGAAGAGACAAATTGTTAATCGCACCGGCGACTGGTTGTTTCATCTAAATCACCTTAGTAAGGTCCAATTCAGCCAAAAAATCGCTTTCTAGCCGTTTGAAAACGGTCCAATCATCGTTAGTCAACTCTGAGCGTAAACCGGCCTTATCCATCATCAAAAACATTCAGCCGCTGAGCGGCGGACCGTTTCTAGGACCGTACACAAAGATACCTCAATAAACGCAGTTAAGTCATTACCCAATAATTGACAGACTTCAGCAGAGACTTGAGTTAATCAGGAATTACATTCACTATAACCCGTTGGTAGCGAGTTAAACTGGGTGTGCCATTGTCGGTAACTTCTAAAATAAAATGCATTGTTTTCACTTCCGATACCGTTGGCGCTCTAAATGTTATGGCGCTACTCTTGGGATTTTTCAAGATGAGCGAGCTCGCATTAAGTGAGCCTACCTCCTTATAAAACAACCAGGTGTACGTCAAGGTATTGTTGTCGGGGTCAGTGCCAGTATCCGAGAGAACAACTTCGGTCCCTGATTTGACCGTAAGCTGATTTGGATGATTGAGCAGCACGGTAGACGGGTGATTGGCCTTGGCATACGGTTTAGCCACACACCAATCCATGCGGGCAAAAAAATCATGTTGGAAGGCGTTTCGCCACCGCCAGATCGTTGCCTGATTGCTAGTGTGATAGCTTTGGGTTAGTTCACTGTATACTTCATCGGCGGTATCAGTCCAGATTGGGCGGGTTTCGGGTTCGTACATATATTTTTTATAGGGCGGGATAACCCACTCATACCGTCCTCCCCAACTCCCGTAATTGGGATGTTCAGCATCATTTAACCCGTTGTTGATCAGGCCTAAAAAGGAAGGGGTATCGCCTTCCATCAGAACCGCCACTGGAGGGTATTTTTCGCCTAGTGGACCATGATTCCGGCGCACGTGCTCCTCTAAGATCTTATTGCCAACCAGCGTTGAGTCAGCGCCCAGGAAACGCCCATGTATCCGGTCGCCTGAAATACCTGTCCAGGTAGCGTAGTGATATTGTCCACCCCCATTTTCTTCAAAGCCTGGACTCACAATGTAGAAAAGAGTGGGAAAGGTTTTCCGAATCCATGGACCCGTATCATCCTGATCGGAAATGGTATAGACTCTAAGGTTGGCGATTACCTTCGAAACCGTGTGCTCTGGCTGGGTTCGTTGGAGTTTCCAAAGGGCCTGCGCCAGAACGTTAGTGCCACCCCAGGCCTGGATGAAAAGCGGCCGACTTTCATTTTTGAGCATGCTCTTTAAGAGCCACTCCGACCCTTCGGAGTCTTTTCCATCGCCTAATCCTTCTTTGCCAAAAACGGGTAACCCTTTTTTAATCACCGAATGAATGTAAGCCTCGGTCGGAAAGCCTTTCTCATGGATTTCCAGATTATCCCGGACTTTTCCGTAAGCCTGAACGATCTCATGCAAACGCCACTCGGCAGTTTTAGTTCGTTGCCAACAGGAGGTGGTGGCGACGATGCCTTCGGTGTCAAATTGGTTAGCATAGGTGCAAATTAAGAATTGGGCATCGCAGGAAAAAGCAGTAAAAGGTGTAGATGCTACAATTGCGGAATTTGTGCAGGGTTACGGCAATATGCAGGAAGCGGTTTCGAACAGTCTACTTTTAATGGCCAGCGACAAAGACAATTACAAGAACTTACAGGAAGCGTTCAAGGATGGATATATTGAATTTAATCGCAAAAAATACACCCTAAAGGATTTGGCGCAAAATCATTTTCCAGCAGGCGATGACCCATCAGATACTGCTGATTACGAAAAACTACGGGAGGCTGCATACGTTAGATTCAAAAAATATATTTGGAATGCGGTGCTGGTGAAATCAGCCAAGATGTACTATAGTTGGCAATTTCATGAAACACCGGCCAAAGAGTCGCCTGCTAAATACGCAAGAGATGAACATTATCCCAACCATCCTGCAACGTATCTGAGGGGGATATTTAATCCCGAAAACTCAACGGGTCGTGTCAAGACGGGCGGCTTTGATTATTATTATTTTTATTTGGTGGTTGATGGTCGCGAATTATCGCCTGATGCTGCAAAAGAACTATTTATGGATGACTACCCTGGGAACATTATAAACCCTAAGGGTTTGTTTAATCGCGATTACGTATTCAAACAATTTCATAGAGAAAGACCTGATTATTGGGGTTATCTCGATGTTAGGGGGGATCTTACTTTTTATGATTATCCTAACCAACAGAATAATTTCAATCTTCAAACAAATAGCTATGTGTTCACTGGAGGGGATTTAAACTAATTCACTCGTCGTTGACGCGCACGCGCAGCGACAATCAGCACTAGGGTACCTACCGGTGGCTGATTCTCAGGTTGCCGGGTTTTATCTACTCAATCAATCTATCCTCTTTTCAACCATGTTAGGCAATTCAACTCTCCCGAAAGTCGCAGTGCGACTAGGGCTATTTTTACTTACTTGCGTACTCCTGGTGAACTGTTCTTCGCTACTCCAGGACCATCGCCCGCTTGATTCTGGTAGCCAGAGCCGAGTGCAGAAAGCGGTTGATAGTGTCCGCGTCGCTCTTCAAGATTCGTTGGGCAATTCGGTCCCCTCGCTGAACCTGTATATCCAGACGCCTACCGAAAAAATCTTTGTCTCTTCAGTGCCTGCGGGTTATGTTCCTATAACTGAAGATGCCAACTTCCGTTTCGCCAGCAATACGAAAACCTTTACGTCTACCGCTATTCTGAAAATGTATCAGGACGGTTGGCTGAACGTTAAAGCGAAGATCACGGACACTGTTCCAGGCACTAGCACTCCCTATGTACCCAATACGCCTGATTGGGATTTTCCGTATAAAAATGAAATTACGATTGAGCAACTGTTGCAACATTCTGCAGGGGTTTATGATGTTGATAATGACCCGGTTCCCGGTTTCAATGGCTTATCCTATACGGCGTTTGTTCAAAATGCCGATCCGAATCATCAGTTCACTACGGAGGAAATGGTGCTTCAACTCACCAAACACCAGTTATCGTATTTCGCTCCAACTACTGATTACCATTACAGCAATACCGGCTATTCCATTCTCGGCTACATCATTGCCCGTGTCTATTCATCGAAAAGTGGCAGCGTTAAAACCTACCAGGATTACCTACAAGATCATGTTGTAGGGCCGGGCACAAAGGTGCCTTTGGCTATTCGGTTTCCGGTCCTGGCCACGGATACCAAGATGCCAGTTCCCTTCCTGGGGGGCAATGAGCGTACACCCGGAGGACAAACAATTATATTCGGGGACTACAATATGAGCGCTCAGGTAGCCGAGGGTAATGGCTACAGTACGCCAGGCTCACTCAATGCGTTCGTGCGGTCGCTGATGAAAGGTGAGAACGTATTGACCCCCGAAACCGTGAAGCTGATGCAAACCGATATTAACCCGAAAAGCGGGAACCAGTACGCCCTGGGATGCTTCTTCACGAAGAATCTGGGGTATGGCCATAACGGAGAGCGCTGCGGGACGCTATCGCTTGCCATGTATGACCCCGCTACGGATGTATCGGTCGTGGCCTTTATTAATCTGGTTGATAATAGCCACGTTACAAATGGTCCCAGTAGCTCATTTTACAAGTGTTTCAATGCTATATACGGTGCGGCTTACGGAGGCCGGGCGGCCTTAGGCTATCCAGGCAGACCCAAGTAGGGATTACGTGTAACTCCAGCTTATTAAAGACCGTTTTTTAGTCATTTCTCTGTACGCACATTACCATGAAACGCACCTCAATAGTTACCCTTGTTGCTCTCCTTACACTGGGTAGTACAACGCTTCAATCCTGCATTAAAGATCATATCCAACCATCTCCTGTCCGTGCCCAACTTCAACAGCTGACCGATAGCCTCTATCAGCATTTTAACGGGGAATGGGGAATTGAAAAAAATAAAGGTGGTTTTTTTCTCCAGGTCAACAATCCATCCGGATCGACGCTGGTTTCCAGTAACATTGAGCCGGGTGTTCAGGGAAATACACATTACCGAATCGCCAGCATATCCAAAATCTTTACATCGGCAGCCATTTTACTCCTTCAGCAGGAAGGTAAACTAGCCATTACCGACTTTATCCCGGCTTACCTGCCTGCTACACCAGCTTATGATATTCCGTATAAAGACAAGATCACCATCAAGCAATTGCTCCAGCACCGGGCAGGGGTATTCGATATAACCAATCAGGACATCCCAACTACGGTCAATCAACCCTACGCAGGCAAACGTTACGTTGATTATATTCGGGATGACCTCAACCAGGAGACTCATACCTTCACCTTCGACGAACTGGTGGGGGTTGTTGCTCAGAACAAGTTGTCCAACTTCGTTCCGGGCACTACGTTCCAATACTCAAATACAGGCTATAATCTGCTGGGTAAAATTATTGAAAAGGCCTCGGGCGTGTCGTACAGTGACTTTATTCGGACGCGATTTCTAGAGCCCTTGCAGTTGACCAATACCTATAATGTGTGGCAGGGAACCGAAACCCGGATGAAAGATCCATTTGTCAACTCCTACCTCCTTGTGCCCGGCCAAAGTCCGATCGATACGCCGGAAGATAACATGTCGATGAATGTCACAGAGGGCGATATAGTGTCATCACCGGATGATATCACCAGATGGATCGAATTATTGCTAACGGGCAAAGCTGGTCTAACAACCCAAAGCATAGCCATGATGGAAGAAATGGAAATAGCCGACGTATCGCATGGGGTGTACGGCCTGGGGCTTACCTTCAATGACGGACTGGGCTTTGGCCATGATGGTGCCCACCTAAGTTACATATCAACACTGCGTTACAACCCGGCGACAAAGACGACGGTGCTGATGGTCGCTAATTTTATCAAAACCAACACCACACCAGAGACCAATTACAACGATTTTCTGGAACTGGCTTTGGGCGTACGGAATACAGCTTTACGAGCGGCTCAAGTCTCGACTAAATAAGTAGTGGTGATTCTATCTACAGCATTTCAAAACCTTCTTTTTCAACCATCTCGCAATCAGTCAGGATGAACTCTTTTTCTTTTACGTGCCTGAGTAAGCAGCTAGGTTTATCGCTTACAACTAGTTGTGCCAGCATCGTTCGATGCTTGGTGATAGGGGGGCTGACCGGGCTGTCTTTCGGCTGTAGCTTCATTCAACTGGATGATCACCGGGGTTTGGCAGCGCTTAAAGTTCAGGAAGCCGTTGATAAAGTACGGTCCGATCTGGAAAAAGACCTTCAGAAGCAGGTTCCTTCACTCAATGTGTTGATTCAGACGCCTACCCAAACCTACTTCGCGTCGTCGGTCGCTGCGGGGCGACAACCTGTCACTCCCAACACCGTTTACCGGTTCGCCAGCGTCTCCAAAAACTTTACGGCCACGGCTGTTATGAAGATGTATCAGGACGGCTGGCTCGACTACAAAGCCCACATTACCGATTTGATTCCGGGCACGAATCAGCCCTACGTACCGGCTACGCCCGACTGGAACATTCCCAACAAGAGTCAGATCACCATTGAGCAGTTGCTCCAGCACAGCGCCGGGGTGTTCGATGTCGATAATGATCCGGTGCCGGGTTTTAATGGGGAGAGCTTCGTTAATTACGTCCTGTCTCGTGATTCGACCCACCAGTTCACCACAGAGGAAATGCTCAAGCCGATCATCGATAATCAGCTTCAATACTTCACGCCCAGCACCGGTCAGCATTATAGCAACACGGGCTACGTCATTCTGAGCCGGATCATCGAACGGGTTTACTCGACCAAGAGCGGTAGCGCTAAGACATTTGCTGATTACCTCTACGACCACATCACCGGACCGGCTAGCCGGGTGCCCCTGCCGGTTTCGTTTCCCTACCGGGCAGACGATGTTCAGCTACCTCAACCAAACGCAGCCAGCCTGCTCTGGCGGCCATCGGGTCGGCTGGAGAGCTTCGGCTCGGTTAATATGAGTGCCCATGTGGGTGAAGGGAATGGGTATAGCACCATGGCCAGCCTGAACACCTTTGTACGCACGTTGATGCGTGGTGAGAATATCCTGCAGCCACAGACGGTGAAGTTGTTACAAACCGACGGGTCGGTAGCCAGACCCAGTTATGCATTGGGCACCTCCCTGTTCACCAATCTAGGTTACGGTCACAACGGGGCCATTGTATTTGACATTGATGGTTTATGACCCGACCACAGAGGTGTCGCTGGTGGCGATGCTACCGTTTTGGGATCTTACCCAAGGACCGAATGGTGATACCTCTTTTGGAAAATGTTTCAGCTCGATGTATGACGCAGCCTATGCCGCTCGTGCGGCTTTAGGCTACCCAGGTAAACCCTGAAAAAAGGAACAGGCTCATCCGTTTTGGGCTTCTCACAGGCCAGCCAATCATCTGTTATTTTTGGCCTGAGTACATTTAACTTAGTATCCAGTTAAATGTACTCAGGCCCATTGGATATCGGCTATTTTTTTGATCAGCCGTTGGGCTTGCTTAGGCGTCATCGAATGAATTTGGCATTAGCTCAAATCATTGGCTAAGATAGGACAAATATTATATGCCGAATTGTAGAATTTGCCTATCGAGAAACAGAAACCAGCATTAATTATTCATCTGCTCTATCTTAGAATAACAATGCTTTGAGTGATTACAAAGTCAAAACATTTTATGCAATCTAAAAGGGGAGATTCTTGCAATAACACAGCTTTAAATGCTAATTAATTTGATCACGAAAACCCTTTACCAAGTGAACGCTACTCTTAACTCAGGGAAATAGGCTGACTCTTGTTTCGGCAGTCAGGAAGCATCCACGAAAAAGTACCTATTTTGAGACCGAATAAACGAGCTGTGGCGAATTGTCAGGGTGGCCTGTGCCTTATGGGGAAATCTACCCACCTTAGTTTTGAGGGTGGGTCTGATAAAACATGTGCACTAAGGCTAATAGACTACCGGGATAACCAAACCTGCATAAGTGAGATCAACTGAGTCGTATTGACGGGCTTGGTAATATAGTCTGACGCACCGGCTTCAATGCACTTTTGGTGGTCACCAAGCATGGCTTTGGCCGTTAAGGCAATAATCGGCAGGTTGAGAAAACGCTGGTCTTGACGAATACGACGGGTCGCTTCGTAGCCATCCATGGTCGGCATCATCACGTCCATTAGTACTAAGTCCGTATCGGCATGTTCTTGCAGTAGATCAAGGGCATCCAGTCCATCCGTTGCGGTTACCACTTGTATCTGCTGAGATTCCAGTAAGGTACTTAAGGCAAACACGTTGCGCATGTCGTCGTCGACCACTAACACTTTTCGACCCTGCAGGCCTTGATTCAATGGATTTGGGGAAGCCTGCAACGGTAGAGAACGTTGATGGCCCGATTGAACTTTGTTAAAAAATAAGTCTAGTTCATCCATTAGCCGATTTTTAGCCAGCAATGAGTTTCGGATAAGGATCGGCGAAATCGTGTTAAGTTCTCGTTCTTCCTCGGCAGTCAAATCTTTATCCAGGTAGATGATTATCGGAAGTTGACGCGGTGAAATGGTGGACAGCAAGCCCCGCAAATCCAGCAAGCCCTGCTCTACTTGATTGCCAATATCAACAATCAGGCAATCATAGAACCGCTGATTAATTAACTGCTTCGCCTGTTCGATGGAGCCTGCATAGTCACATTGGAGATGGGCATGTCGTTTGTTGCTTATTGACTTGATCGAGTCGGCATTTAAATGGTAACCTGACAGCAAGAGAACTTTTTTGGACCCTTCCTTGAGTTGTTTACTGATCAGGTCTACTAGGCCCTCTAGCTCTTTTGGCTCAATGGGCTTGGTTTTATAGGACAGGACGTCACTCGACGGTGGTTTCTCCATCGCGGAGATAACATGGACAGGAATATGTTTTAAGGAATCGTCCTCCTTCAGGATTTTAAGTACGTCCCAGCCATTCACTACCGGCAGGCCAATATCCAGAATAAGGGCAGCAGGCTTATAGTACCGGGCGCATTCTATTCCTTCATCGCCCCGCGTGGCAACAATGGTTCTATACTTTTTTTGGCGGAAAAAATCCTGAACAATACCCGCGAAAATCGGATCGTCTTCCATTATTAAGATGACACGATCGCCTGGTTGGAGGTTGTGCCGGTCATCGTCTATTGTCTGTGGGATACGAACTGGCGTCGCAACAACCTTAACCGGCTGGTCGTTAATGGGGGGGAAAACGACGCTGTCCGACGAGTCGACTGGCAGATAAATAATGAACGTACTGCCTTTCCCTGGCTCGCTTTGCAAACGAAGCTCTCCTCCCAGTTTGTGAATCAATTCTTTGCTAATTGATAGCCCAAGTCCGGTACCCCCAAATTTTCGACTGGTTGATCCATCAGCCTGCTGGAAGGCTTCGAAGATAAGCTGCTGTTTTTCGGGAGCAATGCCAATCCCCGTATCGGCAACAGCAATAGCTACTCGCTGCTGACTGGACTGTGGATCATTACTGATTTGCTCTTCAAGGTCAAACAGTAATGTAACAGAACCTCCGGCGGGCGTAAACTTAAAGGCGTTCGACAACAAATTCTTAATTATCTGCCCGATTCGCTGGCGGTCGGTTCTAAGCATGGCGGGAACTGATTCACTTAGGCGGGTCAGCAACTGTACGCCTTTCTCCTGGGCCACCACGTTAAATAACTGGCTCATATCCCGGGCGATACCAGCTAGAGGAACTTCTTCGAAACACAACTCAATTTTACCGGCTTCAATTTTGGACAGGTCTAAAATATCGTTGATGAGATCCAGCAGATCAGTACCTGATTTATGAATAACAGTCGCGTATTGAACTTGCTTATCAGTCAAATTGCAACTCTTGTTTTCGGCAAGCAGTCGAGCCAGAATCAACACACTGTTAAGGGGCGTACGGAGTTCGTGCGACATATTGGCTAAGAACTCCGATTTGTACTTACTGTTGGCTTCTAGCTCTTCTGCTTTGGCCGATAAATCCTGGCGCGCCACCTCAATGATTCCGTTCCGTTCGTATAATTCGGCATTGATGGCGCGCAGTTCCTCTTCATGAACTTTCATCTCTTCTTCCGACGCCTGTAGCTCCTCGGCCTGTTGTTGCAGTTCTTCATTCGATAGGCGAAGGGCTTCTTGTTGGGTGCTCAATTCCTCTTTTTGCTCATGTACCGTTTTAAGCAGGTTCATTATTTTGGCATGACCGTCGGCTGCGTTAATGGCCACAGCAATGTTGTTGGCTGTCGATTTGAGCAATTGGAGTGACTGCTGGTCGAGCGGTTTAAAGGAAGCTAGTTCGAGTACGCCCTTAAGTTCCTGATTATACCACAGCGGCATACACACAATCTGACCGGGTAGGGCTTGCCCACTGCCGGCCTGAATAACCCAGTAATGGGCTGGCACATCGTTGATAAGGGTCATCGACCGGCTTAATGCTGCCTGGCCAACCAGGCCGTTTCCCAACTGGTATGATTGCTTTACCTGCTCAGGCAGCGCTACTGAGGCATTCAATTGTAATTCCTGTTGGGCTTCATTGAAGCAATAAAAAGCGCTGGCCGGTAAGCTCAAGTAGGTTGTCAGCGTTTGCAGAATGGACTGGGCTAGGGACGACGTATCCGTTATGTCCTGCAACTGGTCATTAACCGCTGAAAGACCCGTTAGCAGCCAGTTTTTTTCGCTGCCAAGGGCGTTAAGCTGCTCTAGTTCCTTAAAATTATGCTGGAGCAGGGCCTTTGATTTTCGGTTCTGGCTAGATTCCCGAACCGTTGAGTAGATAAGCCCCGCGACAATGACCAGCGTAAGTAATGTACACAGTAGTAGCTCGTATGTAGATCGTTCAACCGATAAATCGTTCTCTTTTTGGCGTCTGTCCAGCAGTGTTTGCTCCACTTGCTTGATCTGGTTTACTTCTGCATGAATAACGTCGGTGTAGGTTTTTTCTCGAGTTATTCGCTCAACAATACCATATCGATCGTCCTGCCTTGAGCCCGCTTTAGCGGTTTGTGCATCTTGAGTCTGCCAAAAATTTAGCCATGTTTTGATGAGTGATTCAAGTCGGTAAATCCGCTTCAACTGAGATGGATTATCGGAAACCAGCTTTTTAAGCTCATCAATAGTGGGTTGAACCTCCTGGTCGGCCCTGACGTAGGCTTGCAAAAAACGTCTGCTACCCGTACGTTGAAACCCCTTGCGTTCAATTTCCATAACAGCCAGGAGCCTTTGGATCACTTCAGCCCTGTTTAATACCTGATAGGTATGTCTAACCATGCTCCCCGTCTGAGACTGCTGTTGAAACAACCTAAGTGAAAGGGCTCCAATTAAAATTACCAGCAGAATAGCTGTTAGACAACCAATGTATAAGCGGGCAACTGGAGGAAGACTCATTGACAGGTAGAGATAAATAGGGCTGACTCATTCGAGTTAAGCCATAAATGGAAGGCTACTCGTAGCGACCAGGTATAGGCTCGATCAATTTCCCATAACGCTGGTTGCTCATTGAGATGTAGTACTCGAAAACGAGTACTAACTCGACATAAACTAGGTAGTCGATAGAAAGCAAATATAGTGCTATAATCATCAAATATGTAAACTAGAAGTTTACATATTTGATGATTATTAACAAAAGATATCAGGTATCCCGTCAATTAGTTTGGTTACCGTTCCGTTTCCCATGTTGCTCCGGCGGCTAGCAGTCGGGAAGCGGTCATTTCAAGGCGAAACCGGCTGTCCACTTTTTTCGAAATCAGCTGCGGCAGCAAACCCCTGATCAACCTTCCAAAATTTCTACGTAGGCTTTAGCTTCAGTAGTCTTGTGGACCAGTGTAGGTAATGCCATAACTGGTCCGCTGATGGGGTAGTATTGTTTTCTAGTGGTTTTCATGCAGGGCCGTCGGAGCAGTTCACTAAGTTAGAGGCTCTTAACTTAGTGTCCGGTCAAATTGAGCAGTTTCAGGTTAGAAAATACTTGATTCCGCTTCTAAAGGATTCATTAATTAGTACGACGAATAATGAAGGCTGTGGTGATTGGCTCCATACCTATTTTAGCGTAAAAACCAGCGGCTTCCGGTGAAGAATGTAAAATTAGTTTACACCTCTCACCCGCATGCTCTTTGGTTAAGTTAACTAAGGTTTCTCCAATACCTTTCCCTTTATAGTCATCTCTGACGGCCAGATCTGACAAGTAACAACAATAACAAAAGTCAGTTAATGACCTGGCTATACCGACAAGTTTTGTGTCATCCCAAGCCGTAACGAGCAAGTTTGCCCGTTCATGCATCAATTTTAACCGATCTGTATCGCCCTTATCGACTAGAGGATAATAGCCTGAATGGTCGAACAGATCAATAATATCCGTCAGAGTTGGTACAGAATTGATCTGAAAAGATATGACCATAGAGTTGTTTACGAATTTTTGATAGCGGTTAAACCGTGTTGATCAACAAATGTAATTTCTGACTGGATAATTCATAAGGCATTGATTTCGGCTGCCTAATAAACCTTGCTGCGCTCTCGAAGTAGTTAACTCTAAAACAGAAGCTTTTCACCTTGCCAGCCCGTCGTACGTAAGAACTGTTCCCAACTTAGGCTGTTAGGATTCGTTTGTCGACTCCAGAGTAAATCGCGGTCGCCAGCGAAATAGCCATACTCAACGGCATAGTGAGTCATTCCCAAGATCTCATCAACTAAACGCTCATTCGCTCTGAAGTCGGGGAACTGAGCTAACAGATCTTCTCGATCGTAGGCAGCGCTATAAACCGCTTTCTTGCCCGTAACCCGGACGAAGGTATCCACCATCTCCTGGGGTGAAATAATATCCCCGATTACCGGTAATGACTTACCCGCGTAGTAGCCTGGATCTGAAAATATTTCTAAAACAGCGGGTCCCGTTGCCGTCAGCGGATCCACAAAGGGTGCCCGAAAATCCTGAGGCAGATAAATAGGAAAGACAAGCGTATCCCCTTTCAAAATAGGGGTGTAAAATTCCAACAAATTAGTATAAAAGAATGCCAGGTAGATGAATGAGCTTGTCAGGGGAAGGGTACGGATGTATTGTTCAATGTTGGCTTTGTCGGTGAAGTGAGGAGCAAACTTTTTGCCGGACGTGATTTTCTCCACATTTTCCAAACTGCTGAAAATAAGATGGGGTACGCCTGCTTCAACCGCAGCATCAGCTAATTCTATACCCAACGCCAGCTCGTGAGTTGCCGGGGGAGCAATGTTTGGCGTCATCATGAAAAGACCAGCAGAGCCCCGGAACGCCTTGACAAACGCCTGTTGGTAGCCTAGTTCGAGTGGCAGGTTAATCAGTTCGACGCCTTGCCGAGCCAGGTTGATTGCCTCGGGGGAATCCGTACGACGCGTTATGCCCCGCACGCGGTATTGACCGCTTTGGATCAGTGTACGCGCGGCACTGCTTCCCTGCTTACCCAAAACACCGATGATGGTAATGAGGGGTTTATCTTCTGCTGCGCTCAACGCTCTCCCTTCTGAATTACTTACTATACCCTTCATACTTTCCTCAGGATTGAACTATAAAAAATAGAGTTGCAAAACTATTGCGAGCCAAGGGTCGTTGCAATATCTATCGAAATGGATAGGTTCAATTAATGATGCGTATGATGAAAACCGAATGTAGTAGTCAATCCGTGAGTTTACAGGGTAAGGTATATCCCTGTACGGTTGGCCTGGCGATGAACCTGGTGGGTGGAAAATGGAAAGCCGTAATTCTCTATCATTTGAAAGAGCGGGAAAGGCGGTATAGCGAACTCAAACGAGAGATGCCCGATATAACCGAAATGACATTGAGTATTCAGCTTAAGCAGTTGGAGAAAGATGGCTTTATTATCAGAAAGGTATACGGGGAGAAACCGCCCATACGGGTCGAGTATAGTCTTACCGATTTTGGTAAAACCTTTATCCCTGTCCTGGATGCGATTACAGCCTGGGGAAATCGGGTTATTGAGGAAAAAGGAGAATTTGTTAACGGAATTTAGGCTCCATTGAGTGCTATTAATCTTTTTAAGGAAAGCCCTTGCTTCCTCGATAAAATCTGTTGTTAAGCTTAAATTGCCCCAATTATCATTTTTGAACTAACTCGATGAAAGCACTGACTATCAATTTTTTCTCCCCTGATGAGAACAGCCCTACGAAAGCCAAACGCTCAAAATCCGCCAAGCCGGTAAAGGTTGAGCTAACGGGTTACATTTCGTCGACGGGCAAGCTCACCCTCCCAGCTAAGACGACGGCCAACTTAGGCATCAACTTAAATGACACGCTCTTCAAAGTGGGTATGGACCAAGGCAAGCGGAAAGCTAAATCACTTTATCTGGTTCCAGCCAGTGGCTCTGAAGAAACCTTTTCTTTTGAGAAGGCAGCTAAAAGTTACATCCTATCATTGCCGTTCATTTTAACGAAAAGTGGTGTTGATTACGCGAAAACAAAGTATACGTTTACGATTCATCTCTTCGAGTATGAAGGGACAATAGCCTTTGAATTACAACTAGCTCCTGAAACAGCCGCTGCTAAAGTACCTTATACGGGTAAACCCCGGGGCCGAAAGGCTAAGTCCGTTCAGGCTGCCGAGTAAGCAGTAGTAGCCCTGACGAGTCGGGGCTACTTTTTGGCCTTATCGGTTTAGCCCTTTTTCCTTACTATTTTTCAGTACCTCACTGTTGAGCTAACCTCGGAGTAAGTTTGACTCCAGTATTATCACCTTTATTAATGTATAAGGCACATTATAGGCAAAGCTGTCAGGTTGACATCTTTTTTTAGTTCCCATAGTGACTGAGTTATGAAATTTCCTGATTTGTGGCAAATAAGGAAAACTAGCTATCTTGTGGCCATTCTGCGCTATATCGCTTAATAGCGCGTGTCCACCCAGAAACAAGGTCCTTCCGGCTTAAGCCTAGATGATCAACGCCAAATGGTCCAGCGATTTCTTCGCCAGGAAGATCAGCTAATTCAGGAATTTACCGAAGTCGAATCTGGACGCAAAAAAGACCGACCCCAGTTACAAGCCGTCATCCAGACCGCTAAACAACATAGCGCTCAACTCCTCATTGCCAAGCTTGACCGGCTTAGTCGGAATGCCTCCTTCGTGATGGTACTGCGGACTCGGAAGTGGATTTTGTGGCCTGTGATTTACCCGATGCCAATACGTTAACCATCGGCATCATGGCCAGCTTTGCCCAGCATGAAGCCGAGCAGATTTCCAAGCGCACCCGGGCTGCACTAGCCCAAAAGAAGGTTCGTGGTTTTACCTTAGGTAAACCCGAGAACTTGACCGATACGCATCGAGCCAAGGGCGTCGTGCGATTAAGGCGAATGCGGTTTCTCACCTGGCCAACCGTCAGGCCAGTGAGCTAATTCGGCTCTATCAGCGAGATGCGTTGACCCTGCGGGCCATGGGCTGAGCGATTTAATGAACATGGGTTCCGCACTCGTTATGGAAAGCTGTTTCAATCCGAAACGGTTCGGCGGATTTTGAAACGACAAGATCAGAAATCAGCATAAAAAAGGGATTATTCAGAAGGACAGCCGCTGCTGCCATTCCTTTAAGCCAACGGCAATACGTAATGCGCGGTGCCCAACTTCGAGTAGTTCTGAAGGAAAGTACCAGTCGGTCGGCGCGGGGCACAGACGGCCAGCCGCTACTACCACCTCGATAATTCATGCAGGGACGCCTGAGCGGTTGGTCTCGGAGTCGTCTGCGACTTGCGCCGGGCCGCCGTTGCGGTCATTTAGCAAATTCCAGTCTCACAAGCTCATACCCATCGTTGAAAAAGAGACCTTGATTCATGAGATGGCAATTTGAGAATGTTGACTGTAAAAAGGTGTACTCTAGGGTTAAGCTGTTCCGCCGTCTTGGAAAAACGGGCATTTTATGATACGCTATTTCTCTGGATTGCCTACAAAAACATCAACTTAATGATCTTAGCTATCTGTCTTACAGCTGTAAGACAGGGCTTGTTTTTGTCATACATTCTGTAGTACTTAATATAATTCAGGTGGCTGTTGCAAAAGTCAGTACTGTTGTTAGTTGGCTCCTCGAACCGATCATAAGCAGCCATTTGTTTGCCTATAATTAGCCCACAATTTAGGTTTACTTTACCTATTACAATACAAGTTGCGAGATTAGTCTGAATTGGGGGTAAGTCCGTCCAGACTAATCTCGCAACTTGTATTACTGATAAAAACTATGCCTTTAGGATCACACGTGTAGTGTAGACCCTAAAGGCATAGACGTATGTGCCAGGCTTTGAGTTTTCTATCTAATCAACTGATTCAATTTTAGCGTTTAAGCATAGCTGAGATATTTTCTCCGGTGCCTTTTAGCTTCGCTTTTATCTGCATTAGCAATATTGGATTAAGGCCACGTGAGTGTCTTGCGACAAAGGCTTCTGCATTGGCTACGTTTTCTAAGGCCTTGCCCCAGTCAACTTGTTTCCAGATGGCGCCCACGTCAACTTTTAACGCTTTGTACACACCTAAACCACCCGTTACTACAGAAATAGCGGCACCTCCGCCACCTGCTGAAGCACCTATGGCCTCGGCAACTCCCGTATGTGAAGCGGCAATAGCGCCCCTGGTCAATATCTCTTTACTTCCTATGGCTCCGCCCCCTTTTAATAACTCCTTTCCTCCAATAGCGGCTCGCCCATGCTGCACTCCGCTTTCGTGTTGTGCGTTTTCCAATCCTCGCTCTGCCACTGCCCGCGCAGCGCCCACGCCAACACCGGCTGCTGCCGAAGAGACTGCAAACGCAATTCCGCCAGCCGCCATTGGAATGGCCGCCAGTCCACCAGTGGCCACAATGCCAGCGATAATTATACCACCGCCTGCCAGACCTAATGCGATTTGCATTCCGCTCAGGGCGCCCAACCCTTTCCGCCACTTTCTTACATCCTGCTCATTTTTCTTGAACAGCTCAATAAGCTCATCAACATCCTGACACCAGGCGGCTATTTCGCTAAAACGTTTTAGCTGAAGGCTCTCAGGCATACTCTTGATAGCCCGATGACTGCGTGCCCGCCCTGGTAGTGCGTCAAAAAATTCTTCTGATTCCTCTACTACCGCGATCTGATTGACATCTGCAGACGGTTGATCTAATCGGGATAAGAGTTCAACCCCGGCTTCGCTGGGGTCTAAAGGGGCATCACTAACAAACGGAGTTGATGAATCGCTCCATCCGCCTGCGTAATCCTGTCCATACCAACCTGAGCTTCGTATGTTTCCTCCAGCTCCTACTTGATTCCAGTATCTTAACTCCTTCCCGTTCGTAAGTCTCTTTTTGGCTGCCCAATATCCTGATAGTGGTGATGGCGATGACTGACTCACTGGCGCACTAGCAACGGGTCTCACTGGTCCAACACGTGGGGCTGCCGCTACCGCAGCAATTCGTGCGTGGGCAATTTGCTGTGGATTACCACTCACGGCTGGCATTGAGACCCTTTTAACTGAGGCATCACTAGTAGGAGATTGAATGATACCTTGTCTCCTTTGGATAGTACGCTCTCGTTGAGGAATCATAGAAATAAAGGATTATAAGTGAATAATTGGAAAATTACTTAATCAAAGCTTCTGCCTGTGGCTATATGCAGGAACATCACAAAATGAAGATGACGGGGCCGCCCGCGCGGTGATAAATCAGGCTTTAATCGACGATTGCATCGCTTGTAAGCCACCCTCTTGATTATCTTTCGGGCACTGGGCCTGGGTTAGGCGGGCTACGCCCATCAGCAGAAACAGTAGCCACCCGATTGATGGAGGGTTGAGGG
Source organism: Spirosoma horti (assembly GCF_054776595.1). Lineage (NCBI taxonomy): Bacteria > Pseudomonadati > Bacteroidota > Cytophagia > Cytophagales > Cytophagaceae > Spirosoma > Spirosoma horti. Next base: position 637,823 of record NZ_BAAHBQ010000006.1, on the reverse strand, counting down.
CAGCAGAGATAAGTTGTAGTCGTGAAAGCATATTGATTGATTTTTGTTTACCAGGGCGTAGCAGCGCAAAAGGCCCTGTTCAACGCTGGGACAAGATTAGACGTTTCGCCAGCAAAGCAGTCGGAGATTTCACCCAAAAACTCGGAGAATTGTCCCAACCGGGCGTGAAAGCGATTATTTTTTGTTTACATCCCGGTACTGACTGGGCGAGAGGCCGAATTCTTCGGCAAAGACCCGGCCGAAGTAACTGGGGTCCTGGAAACCTACTGCATCGGCGACCTGAGTAATGTTCAGGTCAGGTAACAGGAGTAATTCTTTGGCTTTTTGCAGGCGCAGTGTTCGCAAATATCGGTTCATCGACAGCCCCGTCAGAGCGGTCATCTTGCGGTGCAGGGAGTTGCGACTCGTCCCCATCATCGTGCAGATCATCTCAATATCCAGCGCCGGGTTATCCAGATGCGGCAGTACGTTGCTGCGTAGCCTGATCAGAAACTGGTCTTCCCCCATCTCAGGCGCATCGGTCGGAATCGACCCGGCAACGCCCAAGGCTAGTTGACTATAATAGCGCTGTAACAGACGCCGGATCTGTAGCTGGTTACTCAACACGACCATCAGCTCCTCGCGGGAGAAAGGCTTCACCAGATAGGCATCTGCCCCCCGGCGTAACCCCATGATTCGGTCGCTCACCGCAGCCCTGGCCGTTAGTAACACAATGGGAATGTGGCTGGTCCGTTCGTCATGCTTCAGGGTGTCGCAGAGTGCAAAGCCATCTTTAAGTGGCATCATCAAATCACTCAGAATCAGGTCCGGAATACTCGCCAACGCCTGGTCAATACCGACCTGCCCATTTTCGGCTCGAATCACCTGGTATTCACCCTGTAGACAAATCTGAATATACGTGGCTACGTCCTCATTATCTTCTACCAGTAACACTATGGGCCGCTCCCTGGCTATGTCCCGCGTGGGTTCGCCCCACTGAGGTTGGTCTGAATGTATAGATGACGGTGCGGGAGATGGCCCTTCCGCCAGGGATGCCCGACGGGTAAGGGGTAAACTAACTACAAACTCAGCTCCCCGGCTGTAAAGGGCCTGCCCTGAATTATTCGACCAGGGTTGGCCGGGCCCCTCCTGCCCTGGCCCATCGAGCAGTAGCCCATCCAGGCCGGACCGATTACGAACGGCCAGACCACCCTGCATAAGCCCCACCAATTCCCGCACCAATGAGAGGCCTATTCCGGTATTTCCGCCCGATGCGTTCTGCGGATTCTCAATTTGATAAAAACGATCAAAGATCCTCGGCAGATGGGCTGGCTCAATGCCGGGTCCGGTATCGCTCACCGTGATCTGAATCCACGGCTGATCGAGGTGTCTAGTCGGGATTAGCTCCTCGTGGTATCCGGCCGCAGTGAGCGAATGCCAACTATTCTGAACGGCAACCCTATAGATTACCTGACCACCCGTAGGGGTAAATCTCAGGGCATTGATCAGCAGGTTCGCTAAAATATCCTGGAGTTTATCCTTGTTGAAGTCAGCTTCGCACTGCGCTTCCTCAGACTGAAATTGTAGGTGTACCCCCTTCGCCTGAGCGATGGCATGGAACGACTCCCCAACGTAGCTGACGAAGCTGACCAGATCGGCCCGTTCGAGGTGAATGGCCATCTCCCCGGCTTCGAGTTTCGAGAGGTCCAGTATCTGGTTGATCAGCCGTAGTAAGTTGTTGCCATTGCGCTCAATGAGGCCGGCCATCTGTCGCAACTCAGGGTCGAACTTTTGGTTCAGGCTGGCCGCCATGCCCAGAATGACGGTGAGGGGCGTACGAAATTCATGCGAGATGTTAGCAAAAAAACGTGATTTAGTTTCGTCGAGCCGCAGCAGGTCCTGTGCCTGCTGCGCAATGAGCTCAGTGGCCGCTTGGATCTGGATCTGTAACCGGGTTTGTTCCTGCTGGTGCCTCCAGACTCGCCACCGGCCCCATCCCCAAACCGAGCCGATCAGCAAAAACAGCATGAGCATGAGAAACCAGTTGCGCAGGTAAAACGGGCGTTGTACGATGACCTGGATGGCCAGGTTCGCCGATGACATCTGACCATCGGCCGCCTGTCCTTTTATCGATAATTGATACTCGCCGTACGGTAAATTACTCAACCGGATGGAGGGCTCAGTCTGATACGTCCATTCGTTGTCCAGTCCCTTAAACTGGTAAGCGTACACGTTTTTTTGGGCGTCGGCGTAATTAAGCAGCGCAAAGTCCAGCACACTCGTCCGGTCACCGGGCTGTAGACTAATCCGGTTACTTTGTACCACTTCTTGGGTTTTGTCAACCAGTTTATCCAGCGCATTATCAAACTGGCGAAACGAGACAATTTGCAGCGGAAGGGTAACCGGCGGTTTCTCGTGATCAAAATCGGGTGGATTAAATGCGGTTATGCCGTTCAGACCGCCGAAATAAAGCTGGCCGTTCGGGGCCTGAACATGAGCAATGCGGTTAAATTCATTGTGAGTAATGCCATCCTGAACTGTGTAAGACCGGGTTGTCATTCGGACCGGATCAAACTGCATAATGCCGTAGTCACTGCTCAGCCACAGATGGCCCCGCCGGTCGGCATAGACAGCGTAAATATTGTCGTTGGATAACCCATCGGTACGCCTGAATTGCCGGTAGGTGTTTAGCTGGCGGTTCCACCGAATGAGCCCCGCATTGGCCGTTGCCAGCCAAAACAGGCCTTGGGTATCCTGGTAAAAATGCTGATAACTGTCGGTAGGCAGCCGAAATCGCCCCTTGCCTCCACTCCAGTAACGAGCCGTGATGCCCCCTGACGAATCAACCGTGTATAAACCCGTAGTCGCACAGATCCAAAGGGTGCCCTGTCGATCGGCACCGATATGAAGCACATGCGACTTGGCTAGTTCGGGAAACTGGTTGTAGCGAGTGAACGGCAAAACCTGTCCCGTTTTCGTCTCGACAAGCCAGAGACCTACTATCCCACCCGCCAGCGAGTGCTGGTTACTACATGGGAACATTGTCCAGATCGATCCGCCACTGGGCAATGGAGAGAGCGTTTGCGAATCGGTTCGAATGTCATACCTGACTAAATCTATCTGGCTTATGTTTAGTTTTCCAGGCGGACTATTGGTTAAGCCATACGAAATACCACGTACCAATAGCTTCCTGGCTGACCCATCTAATAGATCGCAGCTAAACAAGCCTTTTTTTTCCAGGTTGGCGTATAGCTTATTCCCCACAACGGAGATACCTCGAATGGATGCCGCCTTTTCCTGGATATTGGTTGGCTCGTAAAAGAAGCGGTGAAAGTAGTTTTCAGTTACCTTGACCTGGTACACACCAAAACTGGTCCCTAACCACATCCAGCCGTTTCTGTCGGCGAAGAAACAGCGATTATCAATCGACTGGCCTGCCAGTTGCTCCTTCAAATCCAATAGGGTTCCTTTGGTGACACTCCGTAATTGGGTGCCCGTCCAAATCAATCCGCTACGATCAAACGCATAGTATACGGGGGAGAAAAACGCAGTTCTTCCCTGCCGCAATGAAGCCGGTAATTGCCGTCGATTCCCCAACTGATCCACACTATACTGTACTCCCTGTAGATCGGTGTCTGAACGGTAGACAGTATAGAAAAATTCGATACCCGCATGGGGCTGGCCTAAACAGACGTTAATGGTACCTGGATCGTGTCGAAAGGTATGGAGAACACGACCATCTTGGGTTAATTCGACTAATTGATTGCCATCGGCGGTGGCCCAGATGGTGTTACGGGCGGTAACCTGGTGAATGGTCAGACTTTTATAGTGGGCAAGGGGCACGTAGTGAAGGCCGGACCTGGGATGGTAGGATATCAGGATAGCCGGTTGATAATTGGCGAAGAAGATCGTGCCGTCAGGACTGCCCAACACGTGCTGCCCAACCAGTAAAGAACTTGTCAGGGAATACTTTTTGAATTTCTCATCAAATGAAATAGCCGTGCCCGTCAACGGATTAAACAGGCTAATCCGCACCTTACTATCCTTATAAGTGCTCATGAGCCACAAAAGGCCATCGGCGTCCTCGGCAATAGACGCTATCTCATCGAAATCGAGCCCGTTACGTTCTTTGGTGTAGGTGGTAAATTTCAGCCCATCGAATCGGTTCAGACCAAACCTGGTACCGAACCACATAAAGCCCCGCCGGTCCTGTAAAATGGCATTTATTTCCCGATGCGACAAGCCGTTTTCAGGGCCATACTGTTGTACAGAAGCGGCAAATTGCTGGGCCTCAGCTACCGAACAAAGGCAGAATAGTATACATACGATAAAGAGAACAGTTTTCAAGTTGAGTTATAAAGTGGTTTACCACGAACTAAGTTAGCATGTAAGTTCGCTCATTTGAGTCAATTTCTAACAAATTTATATACACTAACAAGTCAATGCTAGGTAGATAAATTGTCAGATTTCAGACCAAACTCACCATCCCATTTTTGTCCTGACACTTCAGGTTTGAGCGCTTACCTGAACTGTTTGATAAACCTGCCGTGTCGCCGACCGTCCGCGGTAGAGGTCCGATTTTCGACATCAATCAGGGAACGGTAGTATATGCCTAGGTGCAAACGGCGCACGTTATACTGCAGGCCCCTTGGCCGATATAGTTGAAAAGCGAATGATAAGCATTCTGCAAGTCGATACTTGAACAGTCTCTACTAATAAAGCGGTTTATATGAACAGACAAACGTTCCGAGAAAGGCCCGATTTGTACGATAATTGTCGTACAAATGCTTATTTGGTTCACTAAATTATAGCCCGGATTCTTCCACTAATTACCCTGCATGGCAACGCTAGATCCGGGTTACTTCGGCCGGGTCTTGGCCGAGGAGTCCGGGTCAATTTCAGGATTTAACCAAAAAATAATCGCTTTCACCCCCGATTGGGACAATTCTCCGAGTTTTTGGGTGAAATCTCCGACTGCTTTGCTGGCGAAACGCCTAATCTTGTCCCAGCGATAAATGGGGCATTTTGATTCGCTATGTACTGTGCATCCGCTGGCTTCTCTTGGTGTCCGTGCAATGGGCTACACCAGTGATCCCATAAATCTCACGCCAACCAATTCCCCTTTACAACTCTCAACTAAACGCCCTAGCTCACGAGACCTGATTAATGCCTATGTCAACTCATTACCCGCTTCTTTTTAACGAGCCACTCGCCTAAACCTACGGCAAAGAAACCATTTAACTAATCTCCCTCCCTTAAGCAGCCAGTCGGTTGACTGATTGTTTTTTCGTTTAAAACCAAATCATTCGCTACATGTGCACTGACGGCACCAGCCGCTATTCAATACCTTACCCATGATGAATTTCCTGAAAAAACTATTTCCACAAGAAGAACCCCAGCCAACCGAACTGGACCCAGTCCTTGCCAAAGAAGTAGCTACGCGCTTAAAGCATGCTACTGATTTACGTCTGAATAAACAGTATGAGCTGGCTATATTCGAATGCAATGAAATCCTGCAGTTCCACCCTGCCTGTCATCTGGCTTACCAGATTCGGGCTTTAGCCAAATATGATTTGAATGATCAGGATGGCGCTATCCGGGACTGGAATCGGTTCAAATCGTTGCAAAAGTGGCTAAAATAAATCGGCTAGTTTTATGGCGTATGCGACTGATAGTATTGGACAAATATTAATAAAAGCACTGTCTCACAATTCGCTCCCGAATGAGACGAGTGGGCTTATGGGCTGCTGCAACTCTATGAGGTATTTAATTGGATATTCTCTTTCATTAACTGTTAACTCCTATCCGTTGCATACGGTATTAGGGTAAAAACTTGGCGCAACCTGATTTAGATATAAACGAATAATATACTTATTCAACTCCGTTATTCTTGGTTATGAAAAAGATGATTATCTCACCTAAAAGTAAGGTCAGCAAATGAAAAGTGTCACTTCTCGTAGCAGTGGCCAACAGCGATTGATACTGCTTACAATATGCTTACTACTGTTAGTAAGTGCTGAACAAGTTTTTGCCCAAACTAAAACGCAGATGGTACGAATTGCCAAGATTATAGTTGATCCGGCGCAGTTAGAAGCATATAAAGCGTTTGCCAGAGAAGAAATTGAAGCGTCAATACGACTGGAACCAGGTGTAAAGACGCTGTATGCCGTTGCTGCAAAAGACAACCCTACACATATCACAATTCTAGAAATTTACGCGGACATCGATGCTTATAAAGCACACATACAAACACCGCATTTCTTAAAGTACAAAACTGGAACAAAAGATATGGTAAAGTCACTGGAATTGGTGGAAGTTGACCCGTTGGTACCCAGTATGAAAATTAAAGAATAATTGAGTTAAACGAGAATATCAAACTCCAATTAAGAATCTCGTCTAGATATCATTTTTCGCATCCGTGCGAGATACTACTGCTTCACTAGTTACTAGAAAAGTCGAATAACATAAAGTTTGTGGCTGTTGCAAAAGTCTGGACGGGTTTAAATCGTCTGGTTTAGCACCTCGCTTTCGGCGAAAAAACCGAGCTACAGCGCCCCTTCTGCTAGGCTTACTCATGGACTACAAGACTTTTACAACAGCCACGTCAGTTATACAACAGATCTAGTATAAAGTCAATTGTACTGACTTTTCCTCTAAACATGCAAATAAGAATATTATACTTTACTGGAGCATTAGTTGGCTTATTGTATAGCTGTAAACCTAAACCCTTTCAAACTAATTTATCTGGCTATACAATTCACTTTCCGACCACATTGAACCAACTGCAAAAGCAATATCCAACCGGTCAACTATTATCCGATGATAGATTTGTTGATTCAAGCCAGACAGTGAGAACAGAATGGTGGTTTAACACATGGGGTAATAATGGGAATCAAGAATTAAGAAATGAATCTCATGGTGTAGTGATGTTCTTACGAGGTAAAGAAACCAAGTTTGATTCTGTTAAAAACAGTTTACAACAACGGTATAGGCAAATCTTGAAGCCGTTGGTTTTTACAAAATCGCACGGAGATTTTAGTAGTCTAAAGCCAATCTATGTTTGCCATACTAGTGAAGGTGCCTTTCTTGTTCTAACTCGGCCTGATAGTTACCGTTCAGAACCCAACAGTTTACGAATCTCAATCGGCTATAACTTAACAAGAAAACAAGAAGAAGCCTTTGCCTTATTAGGTGGACCGATTTACAATGACAAGCTTTGAAAATACAAGGTTATTTAAATAATCACATTTCAACTAGTTGCCAGAATTAATAGGAGATGTACTATTTCCAGACCTGTTGCATAACTACCGTGGCTGTTGCAAAAGTCTGAACGGGTTTAAAACGCCTGGTTTAGTACCTTGTTTTTTCCGAAAAACGGACTACAGTGACCCCTCTGCTAGGCTTACTCATGGACTAAAAGACTTTTGCAACAGCCACATTACTTATTTAACATGGCTTGGAAAAATACAAATGGAGTTGTGGGAAAATCAACAAACATGATTAAGTTACCAATTTTCTTCATTCTCAAATAACGCTCCCTTGCGAGACGCCTAGGCTTTCATGTATCTGCTTCTTAAACTGGCGTTTAGAAAGACAGTCTATACTTACTAGCCCTTGTTTAACAAATCTTAACTTGGAGGCAAAAGCCTGACTGTCCACCTTTGCTTGACCACTGAGACCGTCTAAGCTTGTGAAGTTCTTTCTGTTTTCCGCTTACTTAATTTTCTCGGTAATGAACAGCCTGTTTGCCCAATATACGCCACGAGCGGTTGGGGGCTATTCCGTCTTTACCATTCCTTTCGAGAGCGATTCCGTCACATTTGCCGTCGTTGCTAAGACTGGCGAGCTAAAAGCCAAGAAGCCTGTTTTTTTGTTTCGTCAAGGCTCACTTCCAATTCCACTCTTCACCATCAATCCCAAAAACAATCGACCTTCGTTAACGGAGTTGCCAATTAGTTGCTACGATCATGAAACGGAATACTATAGCATCATGATTGCTAAGCCCGGTGTTCCAATCATTGAAAATGATGCCTATTTAGATACGTTGTTTACTACTCGAAACAACCCTAAACCGGCTGTGTATCTACCCTAGTATCAAACTCACAACTATCTGGACTACTATGTGCGTCAGACGAACGCAGTCCTGAAATTTGTGCTTCAGCAACCTTGGGCCGATGCTAAACGAGTGGTGTTGACGGGTGGTTCGGAAGGGTACTGCGTGGCGATTAAGACCGCTTACTCCAATCCTAAAGTGACTCACTTGATTGCTTTTTCAGGCTTTCTGGATGGTCGTCAACAAGGCATTATTCGGCAGGAGCGGATGAAAGGGTACACCGGTGAATATACCCAGGAGCAGGCGCAGCAAAGTGTAGACGGATTACAGCAGCAGTGGAGCCAGATTTGTGCGGACTCATTAAACACATCGGCTAAAGTAGGTGATCCAAATCGGACGCATTATTCGTTCTCAATTGACTTTAGAGGGTACCTGCTGGCCTTGAAGATCCCCATTTTAATCCTCTATGGTACGGCCGATATAGGGGCTACCTCGAATGATGTTTTACCGCTTGAATTTGCGAAGCAGGGTAAAAAAAACTTAGATATTAAAGCTTATCCCAATCATGATCACACCTTTTACAAGTTAACGCTTGATGATAAAGGCAAAATCATCACCAAAGTTTACAACGGGGTCGCCGTTGAAAAAGATTATTTTCAATGGTTACATGAGCACTAGGCCGATCGCTTACCAATCATTTTATGAAACCAAATGTCCTACTAGTAACGGCTACTTTTTGTCTTGGTTGGTGTGGTGCTGGCTTTGGACAAGCCCGGTACGCTACGGCTGACACAGCGTATGTTAAGTCGGTGGAAAAGGCGCTTACTTATCTTCAACAAGGCCAGTGTCAGCCTTGTCTGAATGCATACAAAAAAGCATTCATGATTGCTCAGAAAAGTGCTCTAAGCACCATGCGAGCCGCTCTTTGTGCGTATCAGTGTGGACGGTCTGAGTTGGCCAAAACCTATATTCAGCAAGCGGTCAACATCGATTACAGTATTGCTGAGGAGACGTGGATCGATTACCAGGCTGCTCCGGAATTCAACCTTGTTCGTTCTTCATCCATGAAGGAGTTGGTGCAAGAGGTGTTTGCCCAAAAAGACGCCCAACTCGGGATTAATCCGTCCTTGAAAAGCCAGTTACAGGCGATTTATATGACGGACCAACAACCTCGATCTAGAGTTGATTCAGTCATGCGCGTTTATGGCCAGAACTCCCCACAATGGCAAGATCTCTGGCAAGGCATTCACCAAGTAGACTCCCTTAATTTGCGCAAGGTCGAGCAACTCATTCAGCAATACGGCTATCCCGGCAAGAGTTTGGTCGGGGCTAAATTGGGAAACACGGCTTGGCTGATTATCCAGCACTCTCCTGTTGCCATCCAAGAGAAGTATTTACCCATTCTTCAACGAGCGGCTGACCAGGGTGAAATGCAAAAAACAAATATGGCGCTGTTGATAGATCGCATTCGGGTGTATAAAGGGCAGAAACAGTTGTACGGTACCCAAGTAAAAATGGAGTCAACAGGTCAGAAATCCTTTGATGCGATTGAAGACGAGAAGAATGTAGATAAACGCCGGGCAGAGGTGGGCTTAGGCCCCTTAGAAGAGTACGCCAAACAATTTGGTTTTGAATATAAGCTCCCCGGTAACTAGTTAGACAATAAGTATTCTCATAAATCGCTCCTCAAACCGAGACAGATCGGCATTTACAAGTGATATCGAGGGAATACTGGAGTTACCCCAAGCCGAAACGACTTTGCGAATAGATAGATCCCGTCGGGCTTTTCTACCAGCCGACTAGGAACGCCCACTGGTAAGAGATAGACAAAATTAGATCGCAACCAAACGCTAGTTTTAAAGGCCGTTTGCGCCCCTAGCCAGCATCTTTCGTATTTTTGAGTATATACCCATTCGCTCGACTGTTCACCATGGCTCAAACCTCACCCCCTGCCGCCACAACATTGCCCGAACTGATCAAGCAATACCAGGCCCTTACCACCGGCGTGATTAACTTCGAGCTTTACAATCAAATGGTACATACCCATCATTCGACCGCTATCGAAGGGTCTACTTTGACGTTGCTGGAGACCCAGACCTTGTTAGAAAAAGGGCTTACGGCGGGAGGTAAACCGTTGGAACACCACTTAATGGTCGTTGATCATCAGGCTGCTCAACAACTAATCCTCGACTGGGCCACCCAACATGAGCCCCTCAACCGAGCCCGGCTACAGACCATTGCTGCAGCCGTCATGCACCAGACGGGTGGGCCGACTAACACCCTGTTGGGTACGTTCGATTCGAGTTTGGGTCAATTCCGAACGGTCAGCGCCATGGCCGGTAGCCGAATGTTCTTGGATGCCAAGAAGGTGCCAGCAGCGGTGGATACTTTGCTCAAAGAGATGAACACACTGGTACCCGCAGCCAAAACGGTCCGGCAGATCTATGATCTTTCTTTTCAGGTACATTTCCAGTTGGTCAGCATTCACCCCTTCGGTGACGGCAACGGGCGTACCTCTCGTTTGCTGATAAACTATGTTCAGCAATATCATGGCCTGCCCCTAAGCTTGGTTTATGCCCAAGATCGAACGGCTTATATTGCCGCCCTGGAAGAGTCCCGTCGTCAGGAAGCAACCAAACCGATATCGGATTTTATGTAAGGTCAGCTCACCCATTTTTTAACCCAGGAGATTACGCGGATAAGCCAACCTCAAACAACTAAGCTGGGAGACTTATTAAAAAACAAAGGGGGACTGACTTTGCTCTTTTGATAAGATGATCGCCAATGAGAAGTCGTTATAAAGGCTTTGCCCTGAGCCAGCCTACTGTTCATATATCTGCTTCAAAAAATGGGTGTTTAAAGAAACTGTATCATAAGGCAATGTATCGAGGAACAGCGGGTAAACCTAACAAGGTGATGGCAAAGACCGCCTGGAAACTTGACGGTCGACCTTCACCATCACTTGGCGTTAAAAACTCTTCTTTCCTAACGGATAAATTCACTAGAAAGCGCCTACATTAGCTGTATAACAGAACACCAGTTTTATTTAACTTTTCGTCCAGGTAAACATAACGTTGATTATATAACAGATTCATAGGAGTGGCAATAAGTGGAAAGAGGTATGAAATTCTAAGTGGACTACCTGCGTATGGGCCAATGTACGTCCCTGTCACCCAGGTTGAGCAACCGTTTATCAACCCATACAGTGAAGGGTTCGTCGTGCGTTTTTTTGACTCATCTGGTGAGTCTTGGGTTGCTAATTTTAACGTTGGCTACACTACCTTCAAGGCGGTGTTTGATTTTCCTCAGACGGACTTATGCATTGTTATTGCTGGTGGAAACGGATATATAATGAAGCCTGATCAAACTAAACCAGTAGATACGTTTGGTACAACCATCGATATCGCCGTCTTAGCTGATCAAGAAAAAGTAATATGCTCTGATGGTTGTCATTTAACCATTATTGACTCTAGTGGAGATTTATGGGTGTCTAAACGAATCTCTTGGGATGGAATAGCCGATTTGCGAATAGAAGGGAACACTGTGCTTGGATTAGCCTATGATCCAACGCACGAGAGTGACGATTGGGTTGATTTCACATTGAATCTCGACACGAAGCAACTCAGTGGTGGAAGTTATAGAGAATATTATAATCCTGACGAAGCACCGATTAAGAAACGACCTTGGTGGAAGTTCTAGTTAACATATTGCCAGTGGCTGTTGCAAAAGTCGATGCCCATTTATTTTAGCTCTGCCAATAAGTAATTTTTAGCCATTGAACGGCCACTAATCGGCGGTTACACATGGCTTTCTAGCTCCATTTAAGACTTTTGCAACAGCCACGACACTTATACAACAGTAAAACCAGGCTAATATATGTTTGAAATTACATTTAAGCTCACAGAATCAGAACTCTACAAGGGATTAGTAGCGATTTCTAGAAGTCGCTTTATTATAAAAGCATTCAGAATTATAGGCATTACTTGGGTCATACTTTATTCATTTATCTTATATAGTGATATAGCTCATGGTGTCACACCCTCCTTTTACGCCATTTTCTTTATGTTATTTGGGTTGTACATAATATTTATTGCTGAGATTTCTAGCAAATTTCAGTCTAGTAAACTTATAAAGACGAATGCACAAATTACTGAGCAGACAACTTATGTTTTTGATGAAACAAGTTATCAACTTACTGGAGAAAGTTTCTCCTCTCGAATGACTTACAATAAACTGTTTGAAGTAAGGGAAGTAGGTGATTTTGTTCTCTTACGAGTAACAGAAGGAAGTGCGAATATTTTACCTAAGCGTGTCTTATCTACGGATCAATTCAGTAGTTTGAAACAAACAATAGTGTCAGTACCAAAACTAAAGTCAAAGTTTAAGTAAGGAAATATAATTAAACAGTTATTGATCACTAATCAAAGAAATTAACGATTTCTAACTTTTTTTACATAACATAAATTTTGTTATACAACGGGTATTAATTAAATACAGTTATCGTTTCAATTGAATTTTCAAGAAAATATAAATTCTATAAGAAATTGAATACTAAGTATCAATACGCCTAAGATCATTGTCGCGATGAAGCGTTTTTTGGGTAATGCTATACCTAAGAAAGAGACGGATACAAGTATCACTATCCGTCGTAAAACTTTGTACTGAAAGCTCAATAGACTATTTACATTCAGTAGATTAGCTATCCATTCGGTTAATTCAGATCCATAATAAAGTAATACTCCTGTAATGGTTAGAGAAAAAAATAATCGTAACCAATCAGTTATTGACATTGCTTTCATCATAGAAGTACAATTTTAAACACCAGGTTTAAAATATGGAATTTTTCACATTTTCCAGACCCGTTCTATAACTAGGATTATGTTATGTGGAAAAACCCATAACGTTAACAGCTAAGCTTATTTTATGGAAGAAGATAAATACAAAAATTATTTAGCTGATCTAGCTAGACTCTTGCTCAAAGAGATAAAAGAAACTCATGTTGATTTGAGGTCAAAACTTGGTCCTGAACGGGATCATTCATTAGGACAAGTTTTTGCTCTTTACAGTACTCTCGATTTAATGAAATCGCAAGCCGTAGCCTTCAATATTTCTCTTGAGGAACTAGGTCTAGACGGCATAATATTAGAAGACTTTCTTGTTATATAAGTGCAATTATGTTAAGTACTACAGAATGTATGACAAAAACAAGCTCTGTCTTACAGCTGTAAGACAGATAGCCAAGATCGTTAAGTTGATGTTTTTGTAGGCAATCCATAGATGCCGTGTTTCAAATAACGCCCGTTTTCTAAGACCACCTGTTTAAACGGAGAATCTTATTTGTATAAAGTGTCTACGGCCTCAAATTGCCATCCTATTAATCTATGCCTTTTTTCAGTTAGTGGTTGAGTTAATGATACACACAGTTAGTGCTTGTCTACTCTCTTACTAATTGTCAAGTGAGGGATTTTACGGCCTCGCTTCACGGTCCGACGGCGTACCGGCCGTTGCGCCAGGCCACTGGAGCGGTACGAAACGGCAAAAAAACCCACCGTCTTGCTATCAGCCGGTTTGTTATCCGGCTTCCGATAATCCGGTCTGTTACACCAACAAACTAAATTTTTTCAATCTTCTTACGTATTTGGTGGTTAGTCTATTGACGCCGATGCTTACACGAGCGTAAGTCGGCGGAAGAAAGTTATTTTTCAACGTTTGTTTTTTTTATTATGGCTAACAAATCGGTTGATCTCGACCAACTCAGTATTGATACCATCCGACTCCTGTCGATCGATGCTGTTCAGAAAGCGAATTCAGGCCACCCTGGTCTGCCTCTTGGTGCGGCTCCAATGGCGTATGTGCTCTGGTCGCGCTTTTTGCGGTTTAACCCGCAAGACCCTCATTGGCCCGATCGAGACCGATTTGTCTTGTCGGCAGGGCATGGTTCGGCATTGTTATATAGTTTGCTGCACCTGTTTGGGTATGATCTCTCGCTGGACGATCTGAAGAGTTTCCGACAGCTTCACTCGCGGACACCCGGACACCCTGAGTCGAACTTGACGCCGGGTGTTGAGGTAACGACTGGACCGCTTGGTCAGGGGTTTGCCAATGGCGTAGGCATGGCCATGGCCGAAGCCTTTCTGGCCGCGAATTACAACCGGGAAGCACACTCGGTCATGGATCACTACACGTATTCCATCGTTAGCGATGGCGATTTGATGGAAGGGATTGCTTCTGAAGCCGCTTCGCTGGCTGGTCACCTCAAATTGGGTAAGTTGATTTATCTGTACGACGATAACCTGATTTCTCTGGACGGGCCTACTAATCTGGCGTTTACAGAGGATCGAATGGCTCGTTTTGCGGCCTATGGCTGGCATGTGCAGCACGTAGCCGATGGAAACGATATCGAGGCTATTGATCAGGCCATTCGGGCGGCTCAGGCCGAAACAGACCGTCCGTCGATTATTGCGGTGCGTACCATCATCGGCTTTGGCAGTCCGCAGGAGGGAACCAGCAAAGTACATGGTAGCCCACTGGGTGAGGAAAATGTGCGCAAAACGAAAGAGTTTTACGGATGGGACCCTGACAAAACGTTTTTTATACCGGACGAAGTGAAACCCTATTTACTCGAAGCTGGTAAACGCGGTGCCGATTTACAGGCCGACTGGCAGAAGCGGTTTGGCGACTACCAAAGCCAGTTCCCGGAAGAAGCCAACACGTTCACTATCTCCTTTGCGGGCAAGTTTCCTCAGGATTGGGAGGCTGATCTGCCTGTGTTTGCGCCTGCCGATGGGCCGTTGGCCACCCGCCAGGCATCAGGCAAAGCGCTGGAAGCGCTGAAGAAACGAGTGCCCTATCTGTTTGGCGGCTCGGCCGATCTGGCTTCCTCGAACGATATGCCAACCAAAGGAGACGTTAGTTTTCAGCCCGGACATTACGAAAACTCAAACATCTGGTTTGGTGTGCGGGAGCACGCGATGGGAGCGGCCCTCAACGGTATGGCCCAGCATGGGGGCGTGCATCCGTATGGTGGCACATTTCTGAACTTCTCCGATTATATGCGGGGCGCTATTCGGCTGACTGCACTGGCCGAATCGTCGGTCACGTTTGTGTTCACGCACGACAGCATTGGTCTGGGCGAAGATGGGCCAACGCACCAGCCCGTTGAGCAGTTCGTTTCGTTGCGAACGATTCCCAATATCATCGTTCTTCGTCCCGCCGACGCCAACGAAACCGTTGAAGCGTGGCGCATGGCTATGCAACAACCCAAAAGCCCGGTTGTCCTGATTCTTTCCCGACAGAAGCTGCCCGTCATTGATCAGAACAAGTATGGTTCGGCGCGGGGCCTCGAAAAGGGAGCTTACATTCTAAGCGAAGCCGAAGGAACGCCCCAACTGATTCTGATCGCAACAGGTTCAGAAGTATCGCTGGTCATGAGTGCGCAGGCAGAACTCAAAAAGCAGGGCATCGAAGCACGAGTCGTGAGTATGCCCTCCTGGGAATTGTTCGAACAGCAGGATCAGGCGTATCACCATGAAGTGTTGCCGCCTTCGATTCGTAAGCGGTTGGCGGTAGAAATGGGCTCGCCAATTGGGTGGCACAAATACGTCACCGATGAAGGCACGACAATCAGTATGAACCGGTTTGGCCTGTCGGGACCCGGCGAAGAAGTGATGGCCTATTTTGGCTTCACTACGGAGAATGTCGTAAACGTAGCCAAAGCCGTTCTGGACGGGCATCCTGAAGGTATGGAAAAGAAAGAAGTGCTCTCCTGATCCAGCGCCGACATAAAAAAAGCCCTCCAGAACGCTGGAGGGCTTTTTTTATGCGTATAAATTTTCTTACAAGTAATCAATGATACGACGGCCGACGATGCCATTTTGCAGTTCCCTACGCAGGACGGCTTTTCGACGGCGCGGATGAGTCGAGACGTACATAACCCGCATTTTGAGCGTAAAGCTGACGAGCATGTACAAGCCAAACAAACAGCCCAGAATGATTAAAGAGAGGGTATTTGAAATATTACGGTGCAAAAGCAGGAACATAACCGTATTGAACAGCGATATTCCGCACAGGACAGACGTTGCGGCCACGTGTGACAGGCCATTGTCCAGCAAAATATGGTGCATGTGATTCCGATCGGCCGAAAAAGGCGAACGGCCCGCCAGAATCCTGACCAGAAACACCCGTAGCGTGTCAAAAATGGGCACAATCAGAATGACAATGGCAATAATGGGCGCATTGAAAAAGGCCGTTGGTTCGTATCGGTATGCCGCGTTGAGGTTAACAAACCGTACGGCAAAGAAAGCCAGCATGAAGCCAATGATCAGGGAGCCGGTATTGCCCATGAAAATTTTACTGGTTTTTGAGAAATTGAACCGCAGGAAACCCAGCAAGCCACCGGCCAGGGTAAACGCCATGCAGGCCATTGTAAAATGATTTGTCAGCAAAAACCAGGCACCAAACGTACCGCTGGCAATGGTTGAAATACCGCCCGCCAGGCCATCAATACCATCGATGAGGTTGATCGCATTGATCAGAGTGATGAAAATGAAGCAGGTCAGGAAAATACTAATAATGGGCTCGATGTGGTGAAACCCCATAATGCCATACATATAGTCGACACGAAGATCACCGAATAGAATGAGAATCATGGCCGCCAGGACCTGAAACATAAGTTTTTTGGCTGGATCGATACCTACCAGATCATCTTTGATGCCGATAAAAAAGAGGATTGTCATCCCGGCAATCGACAGATTTGTGGTGTAGATGTCAGTCTGGTCAATGCTGGGCCATAGAAAATAGGCAATAAGAATGGCGGCAAAGATCGCGATGCCCCCAAACGTTGGTGTTGGTGTTGAGTGCGACCGGCGGGCGCCGGGGTTTTCCATCAGCGATTTCAGTTCAGAAATCTTGATGATAACCGGAATGGCTACAACAGCAACAAAGCAGGCTACCAGAAAAGAGAGTATACATTGGTATAAGCCGAACGTAAAATGCTCGTCACCAAATTTATTCTGAAGAAACGCAATCAACAAATCAATATTCATAAGGCGGGACGTTTAGAAACTTAAATTCTCGCTGATTAGTACTGGTGGTAATCAGACGAGGAACGCTACCCAACACAAAACTGGATATCCAAG
The DNA here is from genome assembly GCF_054776595.1 of Spirosoma horti. Classification (NCBI taxonomy): domain Bacteria; kingdom Pseudomonadati; phylum Bacteroidota; class Cytophagia; order Cytophagales; family Cytophagaceae; genus Spirosoma; species Spirosoma horti. The sequence continues at coordinate 620,654 of NZ_BAAHBQ010000006.1, read as the reverse complement.
TTGGGGGCCTAAGGAGCGCAAAGTTTATTGGATTATTTCGTTAAACTAGTAAAATCTGATTGAACGGCATTCTTTACGTATCAAAAGTTTCCGGCGGCTTGCTTACATATTGTTTAAGCTTGCGTAAAGGCTTAAGCCAAAATGTGAAAAAGTAAGGCTTCAAGTCATTGAGTTGCCAGGCTAATTGATCTTCCCGGTTGGCCCGGAGCCGATTCTGCAAACTGCTGTTACTGATGCCGCCTGCCCGCATGACAATGGTCACTTCATTCATGTAAGCAAGTTTGGCTTTATTTTTGTGAATGAACCGTAACATCAATTCGTAGTCCGCAGCGCTTTTCATATCGAGTCGAAACAGACCATATTGGTCATACAGCTTTCGCTTGGCAAAAAACGATAAGTGCCCCGGCATCCAGCCCCATAAAAAGGCATTGTCGCTGTACCAGCCTGATCGCCAGTAGCGTTTTAATTTTTTGGTATCGTTCCGGTCTACGTAGAGCATGTCGCCATAGACGGCATCGCTGCCCGTTTTCTCAAACGTGGCGACCATGTTCTCAATGACCCGGTTATGGCGGTAAAAGTCGTCGGCGTTTAGCAAACCGATTACGTCGCCCGTGGCCAATCGAATCCCTTTATTCATCGCATCATACAGGCCTTTGTCTGGTTCTGAAATGAATCGGGCAACTTTCGTGCCGTATGAGTTTACGATGTCCACCGTGCCATCGGTCGATTTCCCGTCTACTATAATATACTCGATGTTGGGGTAGGTTTGGGTCAGAATTGAGTCGATACAATCCCGAACAAATTCAGCCCCATTATACACCACGGTTATGATCGATACTTTCACGCTTTGATGTTTCGTTGCCGGACCCAAACGGCCGGATTTCCCTGATAAATACCATACGCTTCCAGCGAACGGGTGGCGACCGAATTAACGGCCAGTACCGCATGCGATTCGCAGCGAACACCAGCACAAACGATCGATTTAGCCCCAATCCAGACGCCATCAGCCAGAGTAATTGGCCGGGTTGTCAGGTCGAATGTTGACCGGCTGTAATCATGGTTACCGGTCAATAATAGGGCCCCCTGCGACAGACAAACGTTGTTGCCAATGTACACTTCGCTCAGGTTGTCGATCCAAACCTGTTCCCCAATCCAGACTTCATTTCCTACGTGAAGTAACCAGGGATACTTAATATTCACACCGGGCTTCACCACGACCTTATTGCCAATTTTTGCACCAAATAACCGTAGAATGGCTATCTTGAGCGAAATCGGGAGTGGTAAATACGTATTTATAAAGAGCGAATTCGTTATGAACCAGAGAATAATTTTCCAGCGTGGGCCAGGATTATACCAGCTAATGTTAAAACGGGATAGATCCGTCTTCCCGTTTTGCTGGTCTGGTTTATGACTGGCCAACCCGCTCGGGTCGGTTTGGTCGAAGGTCTTTGCCATATTCCGTGAGGAAATAGTTGATGATTGCGTCTTTATCATGTCCAACCCGAATGCTTACTTCCAACAGTTTGGCATCGACAAGAAAACGGTACCAAAGCGCCTGAAGAGAACACCAGACAAAGCCCGGTCGCCCGTCCAGAAACCCCATCCGAATAAAATAGCGGTAGATGAAGTACAGGATTGGGCGCGTAAACAGGGGAAGCGAGGCATATTTTTCCTTTAAAAAGCGCATGCGCTGATCCTGGGTACCAAATAAGTTAGCCTCAACGGTTTCGGCCTGATCGAACTGGTAACGGTAGTTTAGCAGATTGATCATTTCCAGAATCGTGTAATGATTATGCTTCTGGGTCCACCAGGTTAAATTGTTAAGATTGTGGTCAACAATATCATGCGAAAACTGAATCGATTCTCCTTTGGTGAGTTTAATATGCTCATCATGCCACACCTGCTCACAGAAGCCATCACCCCGTCGCCACAGCCGAAGCAGCCAAATAGGATAAAACCCACCATGACGCATCCAGCGATTCAGGAAAAATACACGTCGTTTTACGTAAACGCCCCCTACCTGAGCAGGCAAACCGGTGAGCCGTTGATTGATTTCGCTGGCCAATTCGGGCATTACATACTCATCGGCATCCATGCGCATCAGCCAGGTTGTGTCGAAGGGCGTGTGTTCAATCCCGTAATTGAATTGAGTTGCATAGTTCACCCAGGCATTCTGAACAACCGTAGCGCCCATTGACCGGGCTATCTCAACCGTTCTGTCGGTTGAAAATGAGTCAACTATGAATATTTTATTTGTAAACGGAAGCAGGCTCTGTAAACAGCGAGTAATGTGTTTTTCCTCGTTGTGCGTCAGAATGATGACGGATACGTCGGTCATACGCTAGGTTACCATCGAAGCGAAAAAGTGGCTTTTTCTGATACAGTTTTGGTGTAAAGGCTTTATTTTTACTCGTCTTTTTATGGATCGAGAAATCATGCAATATTATAACTTTTTTTATACTCCACAAAGCTAATGAATAGACTTTACATAGGTGTTATATTGTTTTTGTACTATTTCTCAGCCTCAGGGCAAATTATTTTTCAGCAGCTACCCCGTACGCTCCAACTCTATCCACGCGACGCCAACAACCAGGCGACTGTAACAATAAGTGGGCGTATGGATAGCCGTGGATACACAAAAATAGGTGTACAGGTGTTCCGGGAGGATTCTCTGACAAAGGTGATCAGCCAGGTGCTGGTGCCTACAGATAGCTCCGCTGCCTTTACGTTGTCGCCCGTGATCAAAGCAGAACCTGCTGAATATTCGTTTCGTGTCTTTATTTATAAAAATTCTGATTCTACCCTGGTTGCCGTCGCTAATCGGGTTGTTTGCGGAGATGTGTATATTCTGGATGGACAGTCAAATGTGCTGGCCCTGACAGATCTTGATGTTTTGTACTCCTTTAACTTCAATGATAAATACCTGCGTAACGTCACGTATCCGTATTTGGGGTCTCCGACCCAGATGAGCTGGTATCCGGCCAAGCAGCCCTTTGGTACCGTCGGTGGCTACGGCCTCACCTTGCAGCGGCTGATTCTGGAAAACTTTGGTATCCCAACCTGCATCATGAACGGCGGGAAAGGTGGTACGGATATTGTCACGTTGACAGATCGGGACCCCATTAATCATGCTAATCCGATCACGCCTTATGGTGACTTGCTCAACCGGGCAAAATGGGCGGGCGTAGCGACACGGACAAAAGCCATTATCTGGAAACAGGGCGAGGAAGATGCCGGTAGTGGGCTTCCCGGTTATCCGGCCAAGTTTGCCAAGCTATATAGTCAGTTCCGGGAAGACTATGGGAATGCCCGCATTTACGTTGGGCAGATCAACATTCTGTCAAACCCCTCGGATAGTGCAGCCGCGCTGCGCGATTTTCAGCGACGCACAAAATACCTCTTTGCAAACGTAGACGCCATTGCTACCGTGGGCACACCGGGTTACGACGGGGTTCACTACAGCGGAGTAGCCCACCAGCGGCTGGCTTTCGAGCAATTTCGGCTTATCGCCCGCGACATTTATGGATCGAAGGATACGCTGCAAATCAATTCGCCCGACGTAAAGAAAACGTTCTATAACAACCGGAAAGATTCGATCACCCTGGTATTCGATGATCAAATGCAGATGGTCTGGAAAAAGGACACCACCTTCTATAATTTTGCCACCGGGGCGCAGATTGCCTATCGCCAACAGAAAGACTTCTTTTACCTGGATGGGCAGTCTGGCCTGGTCACGGATGGGGTGGCCAAAGGTAACCGGGTGACCCTCAGTTTAAAACAACCCGCTACGGCTAAGAAACTCAGGTATTTGCCCGCTTTTTTCTCTGATGCGGCCTCTCCATTTTATGATGGACCGACACTCCGAAATACGCGGGGTATGCGGGCCTTTTCATTCGACGGCGTACCCATTGCCGACGCCATTGCCCCTGTGACAACCCTGGCAGCAAGGCCTATTTCTGAAAAACAGATTCAGCTGAACTGGACGGCTTCTGCTGGTTCGCAAACGCAGTTTCTGGAACGAGCCGATGACACACCTACAACGTTTAAACTAATTGCCACCCTGAACGGAACGGCAAATACCTTTACCGACCCCGACCTGCCCAATATGTTCGGTACGTATTATTATCGGTTGCGGGCGCTCAGTGCAGTTTCTGAATCGACGTACAGTAACGTGATCAGCGCACGACCACTGGTGCTGGGCGTTGAACCAACGGAGCCGGTAGTGCAGCTGTATCCAAATCCAATAGCGGCCGACCGTACGCTCTATGTGCAAACGGATCTGGTCACGATTACGGATGTAATCGTACGCGATGTGCTTGGCCAGACAGTAAAGAACTGGCATGGCGCTGCCCGGAAAACACTGTCAATTGCTCTGAACGATCTGGCAGCGGGCGTCTATTTGGCCGAACTTCAAACGGCCGATGGGCAGTTACTTCGCCGGAAAGTGGTGGTTCGTTGATAAACGAATACTGGCTTTCTGGTCGGAATATGTAGTTTTGTGTCTCCAATACTATCTGACCATTTATGCGCCTTGTGATTCTTACGCAGGATGACCCGTTCTACCTCGCCCGTAACATTGATTATCTGCTCAAAAAGTTACCACCCTATGCCGAAGTCGTGGCAACGGTCGTGTTCGATGTATCGCCATTTGGCAAGCGGGAAAGCTTCAGCGAAAAAATAAAGAAGACCTACGATATTTTTGGCTTACCGTTTTTCGTGCGGTATGGATTTAAATTCGTAACCTCCAAACTAGACAGTCGCAACAACGTTCGCAAAGTGCTGTCTGACCGGAATATCCCGCTGATTCACATAGAAGGAAATATCAATAAAGACGAAAACCTGGACAAACTCAGAGAGTATAAGCCCGATCTGTTTGTCTCGATTGCGGGGAATCAGATTTTCAAACGTAAACTGCTGGATGTAGCCACGCATGGCTGTATCAATTTGCACACGGCTTTACTGCCTAAATACCGAGGCTTGATGCCTTCCTTCTGGGTGCTCAAAAATGGGGAAACGCATACGGGCGTTTCGGTATTTTTCGTCGATGAAGGGATTGATAATGGCCCGATTCTGGTACAAAATAAACTTGCCATTGGGAACATGAGCCAGGCCGAACTGATCGATGTGACAAAGAAGATGGGCATGGATGCTATCCTTGAATCCATCGACAAAGTGCACACGGGGAATTATGAGTTGATCGAGAACGACGCGTCTCAGATGACTTACTTCACGTTCCCGACCCGCGAGGATGTGAAGGCCTTTCTGGCAGCCGGAAAGCGGTTTTATTAAGGAGTAGATAAGTTAGCCAGGAACCTGTTTTAGGTCATGGGCCGATGGTTGGCTGCTGTTATGTGGAAGCAGCTTACTCACGTACTGACCGTAAATTCATGAATATACTGACGTTTGATATTGAAGAGTGGTTTCATATTCTCGATAATGCATCGACTCGTACGGAGGCCGAATGGAGCCGCTACGAGACCCGGATTTACCAGAATATGGATCGCATTTTCCAGCTTTTAGAAGACACCAACAGCCGGGCTACGTTCTTTTGCCTGGGCTGGGTGGCTGATAAACACCCCGATATCATTCGGCGAATCGACGCGGCTGGCTACGAAATCGCGACCCATTCGTATGCCCATCAACTGGCCTATGAACAAACACCCGCTGAATTTCAGGCTGATCTGGTGCGCTCTATCAAGCATTTGCAGGATCTGACAGGCAAAAAAGTTCGCTCCTATCGGGCACCGGGTTTCTCGATCAAGGAATTTAACCGTTGGGTATTCCCGATTCTGATTGAACAGGGTATTGAAATAGATTGCTCCGTGTTCTCGGCCCGCCGTTCGCACGGGGGCGACGCATCGCTGAATATGTTTGAGCCGGGTTATTTGAACGTAGAGGGTACGCTGTTAAAAGAGTTTCCGATCAACACGGCGGCCGTACTGGGGCAAGACTTGATCTTTTCAGGTGGGGGGTATTTCAGGCTGTTTCCGTATCGGATCATCAAGGGCTTCATGAAACGCTCCGATTATGTGATGACCTATTTTCACCCCCGCGATTTCGATGCCGGACAACCCATGATTCCGGGCCTGAGCCGGGCCCGGCAGTTCAAATCGTATTATGGGCTGGAAAATTGCCTGCCCAAGCTTAAGAAACTGCTGCTGGAATTCCCATTCGTCGACCTGTCGGAAGCTGACAATCAGGTCGACTGGGCAACGGTGATCCAGCGGGAAGTAAAAAAGTAGTTTACTTCTTCCTGACTACCTTTACGTATTCATCCAGCAGTTGCTTGGCAACAATATCAATGTCGTATTTGGCCTTCAGTAAAGCCGTCGCGTTTTTACTGACTTGCAGGCGCAGCTGATCATTGCCCAGGAGTTTTTCCAGGCCATCCCGCACGGCTTCCGGGGTTAAGCTGGTTAGGAGTCCAGCCGCTTCATGGGCCCGAATCGTCTCGCCAAAGCCCACCCGATCCGATACCAGCGCAGGAGTTCCGGCAGCCATGGCTTCGAGAACAGCCATTGAAAAACCTTCCGAATAGGAGGGAAGGGTGAATAGATCAGCATCAGCCAAAGCGGCTTTTTTATCATCGCCCGTCAGCATACCCACCATCCTGATAGAGTCGCCAAGATTATGCTGGTCAATGAATTGACGGGCTGTTGCTTCGTATCCATCATCGGAGCCAGCCAGGGCCAGTACCGTATCCGGATGCTGCCGAACGTAGTCCCGGAAGCCGGGTAACAGTAAATCAAGCCCTTTCTTGGCATTCAGACGGCTCATGAACAGGACTAACTTCTTGTCCACGGGCAGGTCAAATTTCTGGCGAAAACTACCTTTTGGGGGAAGTGTCGTGAAATCGCTCATTTTTACCCCATTGGGAATGATAACGATGTTGGGGTGCGCATGCCCGAGGTAGCGCACGACATCGGCCTGCTCATCGACATTATTTATCTGGACCAGGTCTGCCCGTTGCAGATAGGCCTTCTGGGCCAGCGTGTCTATAATCTGTTTTTTCCAGTTGTTATGCGCGTAGACCCACCGATCCAGCACGCCATGAATAGTGATGACTTTGGCAACGGATTTATCGAGCATAAAGGGCGCCAGCACCCCGAAATGCCACAGTCCATGGCAATGAATCAGATCATATTCGTGCGCATGCTGCTTCAGAAACTGGTACAGTTCACCGGAGAATTCGCGAAAAAAACGACTGATAACCGGCGTTCGCTGGCACAGAATCAGCCGTGCCCCATCCGGTAGCGGATAGGGTTTTTCGCCGGGGGATATTGGACTGAGAATGTCTACCTGATGCCCGTACCGGAGAACGACTTCTGTATGATCGAAAATGATCTTGGGGGGGCCACCTGCTTGCCAGGTGTACGCGCAAATATTTAAAATTCGCATATATACCGCGAAATAACCGATTAATTCTTGATTTTACGAGTCACTACAGCAGTGGGCTACGCATCAGATGGGTTGAGCCGTTGGGACAACAGCAAACTCGTCGTGTTTATTGACGGGTGGTTTGTTCGATAAATAGGCGGGGAATAAGTGCTCAACGCCCACAAACCGAATCATGAGGGCCAACGGAAACCAAAAGGATATTTCGTTAGGGCGCCCGTTGGTAAATAACTGAACGAAGATAAGGAGATAGAAATAAGCCAGAAAGGTGCTTAAATCATTCGGGTTGGTGCGCATGATTCGCACGGCATCGTAGAAAACCAATCCATTGATGCCGCCAAATAGAAGCAAACCTAATATACCGTGATTGGTAAAGGCTTCAATGATCGGAACATCCAGATACGTGTATTTGTAACCGTAGCCAAAAACCAGCATATGAATGTGGTCGCCCGACAAAGAGTTTCGAAGAAATATACCACTCACCGATCGGTTGGCCGCTGAATCATCGAGAACGGCCTGATAGTCGACGCCTTGTGCTTTCATGCCTAGCAGAGCATACACGTTGTCCAGATTTTTCGCCAGGAAGCCGGATAAGTAATCGTACAGAACGAGGTAGATCGTGTAATACCGTTGAAAAAAGTAGATGATCCCCATAAAACCAACCACCATAATCAGGATGGGTATGGGCTTGACAAGACTACGGACGGCTGAGCGAATCTGAGTAGGCCGAACGTTAAAGTACATAAATAAAATTACGGCCAGAATCAGCGCCACAATGGCCGACCGGGTTTGCGTCAGTACCAGTACGGCCAGGTTGACGGCACCCGCAAAGAAACAGAGCAGTTTGAGCAGGACATTGGATTGAGGTCGAAATAAACCAATACCGCAGGCAATGATACCGATGAAGGCATTGCGGGAAAATACGTGTGGGTTTCCTGACCCTTCATCTCCATTGTTGAGGGTAATGGTGGCCCGTTGTCCGATGGCCCATGTAGGATCGGTTATCAGGGCGTAAATAAGCCCCAAGTTCGATACCAGGGTAAAGAGTACCACAATCGGGATAAATACCGGAATAATGTCGTTGGGGATATTGATCAGCAGAAATAGAAAAATCAGGATATAAACAAAGTAGATCATATCCTTGTCATAATCTTCAAAGCCAGGCACGCCATTAAAAAAGAACATGTAGAAGATGATGAGCAGCAGAAAGGTGATGCCCATCCAGAAGGTGGTCGTATTAGGCCGATATAACCGACGAAATATCGTGAACGGAATCATCAGTAATAAACCGCCCGCCAGGGCAGCCGCGGTAAAGGTTGTGCTCGCCGGAGCCAGTTTCATGGTTTCCCGAAAAAAGAAAATAAGCGGGTAACCATCCACAATAATACAGATACCAACAACCATTCGCATATAGTTGAGTGTCTGCACAAAGCGAATGAAATTGTTCATATAAGCTTACTGGTTTATAGTTTGTACTAGGTCATTTTTTGCTGATCACGACAATGGATCAGCTAGCGAAATTACTGAATTATTGCCTTGACCGGTTCAGGCGGAGCCGATGCTGCACGTACCCAAATTCTCCTTTCAGGATAAACGTCAATAATTTACGCAACCGGCTGTACCGTTGCCAAAAGGACGCCCCCAGCGACGAGGTAAGCATCGGCTGGTACCTGTCTCGTACCAGTTGATGCTCCTGAAGTCCGACGGTAGCCGCTATGGTTGACGATTTAGCATCGGGCTGCACCCGAAAGCCGCCCCAAAAGCCGTTTACGTGCCGGAAGCGCATGCCTGGCTGAACGCCTAGTCGAGCTACAATTTCGTAATCGATTACGAACCGAAGGCTTTCGTCAAGCATGCCATACTGAATCAGCCGTTCGCGTCGGATAAACAACGATTGATTGAATACCTGCATGCCTTCGTAGATGTGACATTCAACGGAAAAGTCCGGTGCCCGCATCTCCTCCAGAATAACGTCTTCTTCATCTGTAATGTACATGTCGCCGAAAAAAACATCGGTATCCGGCGCTTTGCGCCAGGCATCGGCTACATTCGATAGGGCATTTGGCGCAAACACATCATCCGAGTTCTGAAAGGCAACATACTCCCCCGTTGCCCGTCTGAAGCCTTTGTTTATGGCATCCGTCTGGCCTTTATCTTTCTCACTGACCCAACCGGCGAGATACGGTTCGTATTTCTTGATAATATCCAGGCTACCATCTGTAGAGCCGCCATCCATGATGAAATATTCCAGATTTGGGTACTGCTGGTTAAGTACGCTCAAAATAGTGCGTTCCAGATACTGTGCCTGGTTATAGGAAGGGGTAACGATCGTTAATTTTGGATAGGCCTGTGCGTTCGCTGGTTTAGCCAGTGGACGGTAGGGCTGTGTTACAAACGAACGAAGGGATTGGGATGCCTGGCTCATGCAGTCGATTAGGAGAGAGATTTATAGACCTCTAATGTCTGTCGGGCCGTTTTGTCACAAGAAAAGTTGCGCAGTCGCTCCGTACCTTTCTGGCGTAACGCTGCCTGAAGGGCATCATCCGTCAACACGCGTTCAACAGCCTCGGCAATGGAGTCATCATCTTCAGGGTCGAAGTACAAAGCCGCATCGCCCCCTACTTCGGGTAATGAACTTCGATTGCTCAACACCACTGGGCAGCCACTGCTGTAAGCTTCCAGGACCGGAATGCCAAAGCCTTCGTTGAGCGATGGGAAGACAAACGCCCGGGCATGTCGGTACAGAGCGATCAGACTGGTATCATTGGCTGGTCGATAGTGCACACGGTTAGCCAGCCCGGATGCGTAAAACAAGGCTTGTTCCCCAGGAGTGAAGGCACCTCCGCCCGCACAAATGAGGTGCGAATCGGTATGGCGGTGTAATACCGGTTGAACGGCCCGAAAGAAGCCATCGAAGTTTTTATATAACCCACGTTTGCCAACATACAGCAGATAGGGGGCGTCTAAAGGTGCAGCAAGGCTTTCAGAAGCTGGTAACGACTCACCCAGGGTAGTGCCCAGATGAATTACTTTTATCTTTTCCGGCTCGACGGGGAAAAAGCGCAGAATTTCCTGCTTCGAGAACTCCGAAACCGAAATAATGCAGTCGGCCCGACGAATTAATTGTTTTTTCAGTTCGTATAACCCTTCGCCTACTTCTGGATATTGCTTGCCGTAGCGTTCGCTGGTTGCATCGTGAAAGGTGAGCACAAACGGCTTTTTGCCAATAGCATTTAGAAAATACTTATGGTAATACGTAGGATGGAAAATATCGAATTTACCGGCCCTCACTCGTTGAAGGCTATATAATCGGTTCAGTACGGAGGCAATTCTATGGGCGTTCCGTACCTGTGCCAGACTCCGGTAGCGTAGATGGCGACTGAACGAAGTTTGATCGAGGTATTCGTTATTGGATAACCGAAGCGATAGTTCAAATTCAATATCGGATCGTTTAGCAAAAGAACGCATCAATTCGAAAAAATAACGTGAAACGCCCCCGTAGGATACGCCCGTGAACGATTGATGGTCGTAGAGTACTTTCATGAAGGGAAATCTACAACCCAACCGGGTTGTATTTTTCTGAGATGATTTACCTGCAAAAATAGACTTATTGATTGATAAAACCTTACCAGCCGGTTATTATTCGGTGAACGTCTTTAGTTTATAACAGGAATGTGCACCTGATCAATAAAACGGGTCAGACGTTGCAGGGATTCTCGGGCAGTGGATCGCCAGCCACGTAACACGACCGGTTCCGGTTGCTGTCCATAGGCGGGCCTTGTCGTTCCAGCGGCCAGTGTCTGGTAGGTTGCCAGGCGTTGGCGATAGCTAGTCAGTAATGAGCCGACCGCAGGGTATTGGGTAAGCTGAAGCCGGTTCTGGTAGGGAAAAAAACCTTCATCTGGGTTTGCCAGACCTTTAAAATTAATGAATTGCAAGGGTTGATTTTCTCCTCCTGGGCCAGATACCAGCCAGGTGCTATCCTCTTTTTGAATGGTTCGTTCGGGAAGATTCCAGAGGCCAACATGCCATCCCGGATTTCGAATGACGCGCACGTCCCGGAAAAAAACGGGTACGTGCATCAACCAAAGCTGATCAAGGCACTGACCAGCACAGAAGTCAATAAAAGCGCGCTCCCTCACCCGATCATCCCACCAGGCCAACAATCGGTCGGTTTCGTCTGATCGGCTAAAAGCCAGGAAGTCAGCATTATACAGGCCAACGTTCTGGAAAAATTTTTCATCCGGCCAGTAGGAATCACCAGGACTCCTGGTGATAAAGGGCGTGATCAGGGCGGTCGATGTAGCAAGTTGTTCCCAAATGGCAGACAGTGAACCCAAAAATTGAATAGCCGAATCGGCATACAACAGCTTATCCTCCTGAGGAAAACGCTTGAATGCTTCCGTAATAAACAGAGGCTTGCAGGCTGCGGCAAACTCAGTAGGTGTATACCGGGCAGACAGAGCTTCCAGGGCTGCGGGTGCCAGCAATTCCTGTATAGGCAGCAGGGGATAAGGCGAGACAAAGCCAGCGGGTAACTGAGCGGGATCGTCGGCCAACCCGATCAAAACCAGTGGTTTATCGGTTTCCTGGGTTGTATGTTGACTGAAACTGTCTCCCAGCGCGAGCGCCTGGGGCAGTTGACGGATAGTACAGATGGTTAGTAGCACAGTGGATGCAAAACTACATCATTCGAGTATATCCCCCAAAACAGCCAGATAAGGGGCGTACCAGTTGGCCGATGCATCGGCATAGCGTTTGTAGTTACCCTGTTGCAAACTGCCCAAAACTGGCCCTAGCCGTTTTAGTCGGTTATGAGGTAAATTACTACGCATAGTAAAATGGGCTAATCGCCGGTGAAGCATGGGAAAACCAGGGGCATCAGCCGGTAGGCGTTCGGCCAATAATTGATTTAGTTTGGTGAATTGCCCTTGTTTTTGTTGAAGAGGGGCCAGCTTACGAGCCCGATGCCGGGTAAACCGATCCCGGAACAAGATAGCCTGTGGCGCTTCGGAAATTCGTACACCTATTTGCTGCTGAACGTGGGTACGGTATAGTTGAAGGGGCTTGTCAATGTATGAAATGGCGTTGCTGGCTGCCGCAACCAACGCAATCCAGCCGTCGTAGATATAATCGGCGGGTAAATCAGTCGGTATGGGGAGAACATAGCTCAGGAACGACCGCCTGACGACCGACGCACTACCCATCATTCGATTGCCATCGAGTAGTATTTCCATGGCTTCGCCCGAGCGCCAGCGGGCCTGAGCAATGGCGTTGAATCGGACGGCCTCCCATACCCGGCCCTGGTGGTTTTTCAGGTGCTCATCGGTAACCCAGGCATCGCAAAAAGCTACCTGCGTCTGGGGGTGCTGGGTCATGTACTGGGTCAGGGTGGCGATTTTTTCCGGTAACCAGAAATCGTCCTGGTCGCAGATGTAGATCAGGTCGCCGGTGCAGGCTGCCAGCGCCCGCTCGAAGTTTTTATTTGACCCTAGCCGTACCGGATTTTCGAGGATGCGCACGGCAAAAGGAGCCTTGGCGGCTAATTCGGTAAGCAGGTCAATTGTACCGTCAGTCGATTGGTCATCGCAGATGACGACTTCGTCGGGCAACAGTTCCTGCTCAAGTAAGCTTTTCCATTGGGCCGGTAAATGGGCCGTACCATTGTACGTACAAAGTGCAATGGAGATGGATGGACGGTGAGATTGAGTCATGCGAACGATCAAATTTGATAGCCATACCTGGCAAAAATAGGACGCCAGAAGTCGGTTCCATGAATGTCCCAGGCGTGACAGCCAAAGGGCAATTTACCATGGTTATAGTGCTCAATTGCCCACTTTGGATAAAATTCAACGGAAAAATAGAGGGCTTTCCGATAAGAAGGTATTCGCAAACGTGGCCAATATCGATTCACTTCAATGCCCCAAAAAACATCTTCGTGGTATTGGTGCATAGAGATCTGGTTATACTCCGCAATTTTTCGCTCATATCGCTTCAGGCACTTCAACATGGCCGATACGCGCCGGAGCGTCAGGCCGCCGTTTCCAACACCATTCAGGTTAATGATTTCGCGGGGCGTGATGCCGTCGTCTTTTTTCAGGTTGAGCCAGGTGGCCACCCGTTGCCGAAGGGTGAAATCGAGCTGATCCATCCAACCTGTAAAGTCCCGATCACGCAACCACGGAGCGCCGATGTAGTCGTACTGCTGCTGGCACCAGTAGGCCAGATCATCCTGAAAGACAAAGGCGTCCAGTTGATGAATCAGCAGGTATTCCTGGTCGGAAAAAGCTTCGTAAAATTCTTCGGAAAGCATCAGGCGATTGTAGCCGTCGATGCTATTGAAATAACTATCGTCGAAAGTACGAACCTGTAGCGAAGGGGCAATCTGGTAATAGGCAGAAACATCGAGCGAATGGGGAGCCGCTAACAGAATCGGGTAATTGGCCAATACCCGCGCACATTGAGTCAGGGCAATTGTCTCATAGGGCGTGAGCTGGGATTTATAGACCGGTAAAACGACATTTACGCGTGCGGAAGGTGGCTGCTTCATACAAGTTTAGACTGGCCCAGCTGTCTCCGCGTTGCTTCCTGCACCCAGGCATAAGGCAGGTCGGCACACGGATGGCCAAAATCATTCAGAATAGTGATGCCTTCTCCCCGTTTGTAGCGGCCGGAATAAGGCAGATAATCGACAAAGTCGAACAACTGGCCCAGCAGAATAATGGCTTCGGTATGCATGGCATTCGCCATATGGGCCGGGCCACTATCGATGCCAATAAACAGGTCGGCGCTCCGAATAACTTCGGCGGTTTCCAACAAACTGAGTTTGCCGCAAAGGCTTATGCTTCGCGGATGAGTCAGGGTAATGGTCGTCGCCTGACCGACTTCAACAACCGGATACGGGTACGTGTCCAGGAGCCATTCGACCAGTTTATTCCAGTTTGCCGCAGGCCAATCCTTCAGAACGTGGCTCGACTGGCAGTGAATGACAATGGCGTGATTGGGCAGATGCAGGGCCTTGACGCCTTGCCGTATTGCGTCCGGAATATACATTTTCGGTTCACCAGATAAGCCGGGCAAGCCAGCCGCCTGCGAAAATGTATGCAACAAATCACCGCGATCCAGGTAATTATCGAAGGTTAACCCGATTTGATCAGCGGTTGGGTTAACCGGGTCTTCCGGACAATATTTACATTTCCGGTGCGAAATATGCATGTTGTAAACCTTGTCGTAGATGCCCGACCGAAGGAGTTGAACTCGTTCGCCGGGGCATTTTTCCAGTAAAAACCCATCGAGATTCGGGTTGTATTTGACCAGATCGACGAAAGGCTCACGGACAACCCAGATGATGTAGCCGTTAGGATGAAGTCGACGAACTTCCCTGGCTACCGGCTCACAGGCAATGATATCGCCCATTTGTTCCGACAGGATAATGGCCACCAGAGGGCGATTGCCCAGCCGTGACTTGAGTAGCCGCAACTGGATGTATTTTAGGGCAAACGACCAGAACTTCCCAATGATATGGGTAAACTTATGGTAGCGGTGTATCCAAAGATCCTTAAAGCGCGGTCCTTCCGTCATATCTAGCGAGATTCTAAGAGCGCAATGACTTTATTGAATGGCTTTTTCAGCAGTTTACGAACTCGTACGTACCGCACTGACTGGGGTGGTTTGATATAAACGCAGGGATAGGTCCGGTACAATTCATTGTGATTGGCTAGTAACCGGGTCCGGTATAAATCAAACAAAGGCCTCACATCGGGCCGTTGCTGCTCCGGCTGATCAAGGTAGCGAGACGATCCCGTTGTGGTTCGGGTGGCAGGACTTGCAAAGCCAAACCGCGTTTGATGTTTGGAAATATCATCCGGCTTGTCCGTATTGTAGCCGCTGAAATGAAAGAACTGCAGTTGTTCCGTTTTATCTGGTGCAGCCATTTCCCGACTAGAACTCACCAGCCATTCTCCCCGATCGCCCTGACTTAGATACCGCTCATGCAGATTCCAGTACGCCATATTGTAGCCTAAATGATGATCGATGAGGACGTTTTCGTGATAGACAGGAGCGAAGTTCACCCAATGCTGATCAACAAAAAGACCGGCACAGAGGTCGATCCGGCACTCGTATACCAAACGATCTTTCCACCAATCAACGAATTGACGGGCCGTAGCATTGTTACTTAGGCCAATGAAGCCAAGGTTGTAGATACCCGTGTTGAGGTGATGCTGTTCATTTGGCAATTCCCAGTCAGGAATCGGCGACAGCGTATGCGGAGTCAGCACCAGGCTGTACCTGTTTAAGGCGTCGTTTAGTTCGTGCAGCGGCTGAAATACGATAATATCCGGGTCAAAATAAATGACCTGGCTGGCATCCGGGTACGTTTTGTAAAGGTAATCGATGTAAAAAGGCTTGACGGCTGTGTTCAATTCCGTTATATCATACCGGTCGCACATAGCCGCGAAATCAGGAATCCCGATGGTATGCACTTCGATCATTGGATAATCGGGCATCAGCGTATCGGGTAAATTGGCGTCACTCAGTTTATCGACCAGGCCAATCAGGTAGGTATAATCTGGATTGGTTTCCCGCAGAGAATCTCCCAGGGTTCGAGCCTGAGCTAAGTAATTTATGGAGCAGATTGTAAATGCAATGGTCATAGAGCAGGCACGGCAAAGCAAACAGAAGTACGTAAGCTGTTGCTTAATGCCGGGTCAGTTTAGTAAACAAAGTTACAAGAGTTTCGATGCTTTGTTGCGCTGGATGTCGTTCCAGAATTTTTTGCGCCAGCCGTCTGCCCATCATTTGGCGCAACTCGGGTGTGTGGAGCAGCTCAAGAACCCGGTTACTCATGGCATCGAGATCGAGGTATGGAACCACGAATCCGCCATCGGCCTCGATCAGTTCGGGCGAGCCACCAGCCTTGTCAAAACACACAACGGGCACATGACACAAGCCCGCTTCGAAGACAACGAGCGGGTAGGGGTCTTCGCGGGAGCACAACACAAAAACATCGAATCGGCTCATGTACCGCAACACATCCGGCGTAGGCTGAATCAAATGTACCCGATCGGCCAGTCCCGCCTTGCGAATATCGACCAGCAAGTCATCGCGAAGCGTGCCTTCGGGGACGCCCACCCACACAAAATGAATGGGTTGATTTTCGTTCGTTTCCCGGCCAATTACCTGACGGGCCAGCGTAACAAACAGGTCATTGCCTTTTCGCCACTCGGCATTCCCGCAGCCTCCCACAATGAGCGCATTATCTGGTAGGCCCAACGATGGATAAATACTGGGTTGCTCCAGCGCTTTCTGTACGTTTCGTTCCAGCGAAGGGGTATCGATCAGCGTATAGAGCGTGATGCGGGCGGGGTCGAAGCCATGTTCTTCCGCATAATAAGCGGCTGTTGCTTTCGATACGGACAGCAATTGCGTGGTGCGGCTCAACAGATAAGCCAGCTCATCGGGGCGGGTGTAGATCCGCACCGACATATCCAACTCGTGCACAAACGTAACGATCGGTGTCTTTTCCGGGATGTCCAGCTGCCTGAACCAACGGCTGCTCGTGACGGTATTGACCAATACCAGATCAAACGTGTCCAGCGCCAGCTCCGCCCTGATTTCCTGTTGGCGGGCTTTTTGCTTCCGTTCATAAAACTGCTCCCAAAGTCCCAGCTTACCCAACACTTTATCAGCCAGATCATTGACGACAAAGCGGTCGGGGGCAGGCCATAGCGTAACCGGACAAATAGCCTTGTAGTCGTCTAGAAGCGGACCGCCTTCGCCCAGAAGTAAATGCATCGACAGGCCTTCTGCCTTCAGCAAACGCATTAAGTTCAATAAGACAAGCTGTGCGCCAGCGCGGTTGGCATCGTGGCCGATGAGAAGCGTTTTCAGAGTATGGGATTGGGTTTACGGTTTGTGGTTTATAGTTTGTGGTTCGTGGTTTATGGCGGACCGGCGGAAGCAATACACGTGCGCCAGCCAACCGTGCGACGGAACGCCGTATGCTACAAACCGTAAACCACAAACCACCAACTTAATACGCTTCGTAGCTTGGTTTGGGTAGCTTTTTGGCGGGGTTGCCCAGGTATAAGCCCCATTCGTCGGTGTCTTTATAAATAGCCGAAGCCATGCCGACAAGCGTACCCGTCGCGATATGAAGAAAATCGCGGATAGTGCTGTTTACCCCAAAAAAACAGTACGGTTCAATGACGCAATGTCCGGACATGACCACGTGCGACGTGAAAAAAACATGGTCTTTTATCTGGCCATGGTGCCCAATGTGGTTGCCACTCCAGAGCACAACATTGTTGCCGATGGTGGTGAAGGGCTGAATGGTATTGTCTTCCAGAATAAAGCAGTTTTCGCCAATCTGGTTGCCAAACAGCGTTGCTTTTGAACTGATATACGAAATGAACTCATAACCTTTCGCTTTGGCTTCCAGGTAGATCCGTTCGCGGTTGCGGTTCATATTCCGCCCGGTCATGGGGGCGAAAAACTTATATTCCTGGGGTGGGAATAGCGTCTCAACGTCTTCGAACGCAACTAGCGGTAACCCCTGGAATTCGGTTCCGGTCATGTATTCGCGACTGACGGTAAAGGCCGCTACATTGTGTTCTGAGTCGTGTGTGAGGTAAAAATGGGCTAGTTCAGCCGTATCCATTACCCCGAAAATGATAACCTTTGCCATGCTTTTTAGAATGATAAATGATGAAAGATGAGTTAGTCACTAATCCATCATTCAAGTATTACACCAATTCATACTTGCCCAGTAGCTCCCGAACGCTGGCGATGTCGTTGAACATCAGAGCGTCCAGAATGGAGAGCCAGGGAACAAAGTCACTGCGGCCGAATTGCGGGTACTGCACTGGTTTGGCCTTGATAAAATGTAAGTTGATGCCACTCTCCTCAAAGGTTGGCTTGTCGTATAGATCAGTACCGCCAATTGGGTTGATGTACCGGGTTGCCTTTTCCTGCCGGCAAATATCCAGTATACGTTCCTGTGCTTTCAAGTCTGCGTTTGCGTAAATCGACGAAGACGCAACCAGCCGGGTCGTAATGCCCAGGTACTGATTCAGTTCGACGAGACTAAAGTAGACTAAGTCAGCAATTGAATCGGTAGAAAAATTGATTATTTTTTCCGTGAGCGGCATAACCTGTTGATAGCAGGGTGCTTTTCGATAGCCCTGTTCAATGGTTTTTAGCAATTTACTGCGCCACTTCGGGTCGTCTGCCAGATGCACTTCGTTGATGCGTTTGTTCTGGCTGGCGTCCTTGAGCGGTATGGTAAACAGGTGCTCCTGTCCATTGATCAGCAATCGGTTACGGTTTATCCAGCCCCGGTTAATGAACGATACGTCGTCGTACAGAATAAACGTATCGACAGCATCCATCAGTTGCATGTAGCCGATGTAGGGCAGGAAATAAGGCTGCATGATGGCGATGGTCATTGACTTAATGGAGTTTTCGTAAATAATAATCTTCGCCCGGCACGATCATCAGGGCACGCATGGTGGTATCCGTTCCCAGGCGTATATCGCCCGGCTGCGGAGTTATCACACTCTTATCGAAGAAAAGATAATCCGCATTTTTGGGAATTGGCTTCAACCCCTGTTCAAACGGATGAATGGCAATCAGTCGGCGAGACAGCTCAGGGCCATAAAGCGGGTATTCATAATCATCATTGATCGTTGCCAGCGCCACGGTGGCGTTAGCGGGTACCAGTTCATCGAAGCGTTTGTAGGGGATATACGTATCCGGACGGCCAATCGTTATCTGACGAATGCGATCCGCGTGAAAGGCAGAGGGAAAGGCGATACCATCGGGAGCTGTCCAGGCAAACGGCAGCGCGCGCGTATTCAGAAAAACGCACATCAGGGCCGACATACAGCCCAGCACCGTAACAAGGCCAACATACCCTTTCCAGATGGTTCGTTTGGGGACGTCAACGGACGTACGGGGATGCAGAAAAATCAACGCCAGAAACGTAATGCCGAACAAGCCGGTTTCAATGAAGTAACGCCCTTTGAACGGATCGTAAGGAGCTGAGTAGGAGAGAGCCGCGAAATGAAGCAGTAAGGCTATGCCCAGATAGAGGTGGGGCGTCGACCGAATAAAGCCAACCAGCACCAGAATCAGTAAAGGCAGAATAAGGCCAAAGCCAAAAATACCCCAGTACGGATTGGCATTATAAAAGACAAACTTCCGGTCGAAAGCGAAGGGCTGAATGGAAAAGTCGGTCTCTTCGTCGAGTCGCATGTGTAATTTATCTTCGACCAATACCAGCGGCTGGCGCATGGCATGGTTGATGGCAGCCCCCGCTTTTACATTCCGAATACCATCCAGATTGATGTGATCGAAGCCATACCGAACCATATTGCGGCTTCCCTGTTCCAGCAAATTGCCCAATGACCCGGCCCGCTCCACCGACTGATGTTTAAGTGCCGTGGGCGGCCCAATGGGATGACCAAATACTTCGATGTTTTTCAGATAGCCCGTTGGCAATGTCCATAAGCATACCCCGACGACAATGGCCCCCGCCAGTCGCCAGGTTCTGCCGAAGGTAATCGCCAGCGAACGCGAGAGGAAAACCGTATAGATCATGATGACGAATACGGAAGGCAGTAGTAGCGCAAACGTAATTTTGTGCCCAAAGGCAATGCCAAACGCCATACCTGCCAGATACAGATAGCGATTGTCGGCTGCCTGCTGTGCTCCCGTACTCCGATACGTAAACAGCATGTACAGCAGAACGCTCAGGTAAGCAGTCAGGACAATATCGGTTTCGGTGGTAATGGCCTGCATCAGAAAATCGGGCAGCAGGGCATAGGCCAACGCGCAGAAAAAACTGGCCGATAACCGGTTCTGTCCAATGCGCTGGACAATACCAAACACAGCGATAATGGCCGTCCAGTAACTCAGATGATGTATAAATTTGAAGCCGTTTTCGAAATGCCCGGTCATCAAAAAGGTGTAGATCTGAAGCGTACACACACTTTTTGGGTAGGTATCGATATTCCAGTTGGTGCCACCGAAGTGCCGCATCGTACCACGCTGTACGTATTGCATGACCCGGTTCAAGTGGCCCGTCATACTATCCCATTCGTTCGGTACGGTGAACAGCACCAGCAATAAATTGGTAACGGCAATAATAGCCAGTGTTATGAAGAGAATGGAGAAGAGAAACCGGGAGTAGGCCGACAAGCCACTGAACCAGGCCCGACCAGTTTGCCCGCGTTCCTGAACAAGTTGCCTCACCGAAAACCGCTCCTGTCGGGGAATGAGGAAGGTTAAAATCGCCCCTAGTACAGTTACCGTAACAAAGACCGACCCTGCCCAAACGAGGGCATTGGCTGTTTGATAAAGTGCCGACAGGATAAAGCCGGTCAGAATGACACTCCCGGCACCTAGTAAAAAGGTCGTCAGCCACCATTCGGTTAGCGATCGTCGGCACACGCGTGACGATAACCGACCAACATAAATGACAAACAGAACGAGAGAAAGAAAATAAAGAATACTCATGATGATTGCTGCTCCTGACAGAGTAGCCCTATCAGAAAAATACGCCTGAAAATGTATCTGGCAACGAGCCGGTCAGTAAACAGGGATTAACCGGTTGCTACGATACACTTTCTGGTACAGTAGCAACGACCATATTTACAATAGAAGCAATTCGATCGATATCCGCTTCGGCCAAATCGGGATACATGGGCAGGCACAATACCCGAAGCGCCACATCTTCTGACACGGGGCAGGGCTGAGCGGTATCTGTGCCAGGCGCAAATGTAAAGTCGAGTGTGTTGAGCGATGGGTAAAAATACCGACGGGGCATAATTTCATCGGCTTTCAAGGCTTCCATCACCCGTAGCAGGGTTTCTTCCGACTCAAAAACAACCGGGTAGTAGGCATAATTATAGTCCATACCGGGTAGTAAGGAAGGTCGGCTGATTTTACTGAAGTCCAGTCGATTGTCGTAAAAGCCAAACCGTTCCTTTCGGGCCGTAATCAATTCCGGGACTTTCGGCAGAACACATAGCCCCATCGCGGCATGTAACTCCGAATTTTTTGCATTGATGCCTACGCCGTAGTAGGTATCATTCTGATGACCAAATGAGCGAAAATGATGCAGCTTTTCGGCCATCTCCCCATCGTTGGTCACAATGCAGCCACCTTCAACGGTGTGAAAAACTTTGGTAGCGTGAAAACTACAGGTACTCAGATCGCCATAACTTAAAATGGACTGACCATTATAGCGAGCCCCGAACGTGTGGGCCGCATCGTAAATAACTTTCAGGTTATGCTTGGTGGCAATGGCCTGAATCTGCTCAATGCGGCAGGCGTTGCCATATACATGGGTAGCCATAATAGCCTGTGTATTCTCCGTGATGAGCGACTCAATCTTATCTGGATCGATGTTATAATCGTCCGGACGGATATCCGCAAAAATGGGCGTACATCCTTCCCACAACAGGGCATTGGTTGTGGCAACATACGAAAATGGGGTCGTAATGACCTCTTTCTTAATGTCCAGCGCTTTTAAGGCCAACTGAAGAACGATGGTTCCATTGGTGCAGAACTTCAGGTATTTTACATCCAGAAATTCTTTCAACTGATCTTCAAGTTTCCGAACAAGTGGACCATCGTTGGTTAAATGGACACGCTCCCAGATCCCTTTCAGGTACGTATTGTACTCGTCGAGGTCTGGCAGATATGATTTAGTGACATTAATCATCAATCAATAAGGAGATAAGAGTCAACACGAAAAAAGGTGGTAACAATTCTTTATAAACGGTTACCACAACTCATTTACTGTTCACTCGTGACAGGTTCCAGCATTTTTGTGTGGAAGGGAAATTGGGGGCGTACATAACCCGGCCATTTGCCATACCAGGCAATTCCTTCCCGGTAATCTTCCACATCAAAGGTAATACCTTCTTCCATAACGTAGAGTGGGGTTACGGTATCCTTAACAATCATCATCGAGATCGTGTAGGAGCCGTCATTCAGAAAATACCCCGGAATGGTACACTCGCCCGCAATGAGGCCTTTGCCATACGGCTGCGAGAGCGTTCCAATATTAAAGATACACTCACCCGTCATCGAATTGAGGTGCAGGCTCAAATTCAAATTGGCATGGTCCATCAGGTTCCAGAACTCAAATCGGAACGTCATCGATGTGCGAACATCAATATGCGTGAGCTCGTCCAGATAGTCGGGCACAAGTTCGATCCGGCGAACGCGGACCAGGTCATTACCGGGAGCTTCTTCAGGGGTGGCCCATTCGCGGGCAAGCCGTGTTTTTGATACTTTGCTGAGGTAAGAGGCAATTACCTGGTTGGTTTCGCCTTGTTCAATAAGCCGGCCTTTTTCAAAGTAGAGCGTCTTGTTACAAAGCGCCTGCACGGCCGTAAGGTTGTGGCTCACAAAGATGATTGTCCGGCCGCTGGCGGAATTGTCCCGCATTTTACCGAGGCTTTTTTTCTGAAATTCAGCATCGCCTACGGCCAGCACCTCATCGACAATCATAATTTCGGGGTCCAGGTGGGCCGAAATAGCAAAGCCCAACCGGACATACATACCGGATGAGTACCGTTTCACGGGTGTATCCAGAAACTTCTCGACGCCAGCAAAAGCGACAATTTCATCGAACTGTTTCCGAATTTCGCTGCGACTCATGCCCAGCAATGATCCGTTCAGGTAGATATTTTCCCGCCCGGTCAGCTCCGGGTGGAAGCCGGTGCCAACTTCAAGCAAACTGGCTACCCTGCCTTTGATGCGTACCGTGCCGGTAGTCGGTTCGATA
Source organism: Spirosoma horti (assembly GCF_054776595.1). Taxonomy (NCBI): domain Bacteria; kingdom Pseudomonadati; phylum Bacteroidota; class Cytophagia; order Cytophagales; family Cytophagaceae; genus Spirosoma; species Spirosoma horti. Next base: position 597,460 of record NZ_BAAHBQ010000006.1, on the reverse strand, counting down.
ATCTTGCTCAGAATCTTAAGGATGGTCGATTTCCCTGCGCCATTATGCCCAACGATACCCACCCGATCCCCTTGTTCAATGGCAAAGTTGACATCACGCAGTGCCCAGAATTCTTCGTGGGTAACGGTATTCTGATCTTTCTTACTGCCGAACATTGCCCGGAAGTTTTCCGTAATAACATCGCGCAGCGTATTGGCACCTTTGCCCTTCTGGTGGTCAATGATGTATTGCTTGCTTATATTTTCGACAGTAATAACCGACATAATTTGGTCTCCTTTACGCCTTACAAAGTGCGCTTGCACGCAGTAAACCGTAATACGTTAAATATCATCAACAAAAGTATTTTCGCGTTTACGAAAAAAGTAAAGCGACAAAAATAAGCAGACGCCCACTATGCCAACCGATAAGAGCAGACTTTGGGGGTTAAAATACGCTTTTTCGCCCAGTAAAGACCAGCGAAAGCCATCAATTATACCGACCATAGGGTTCATCCAATAAAATGGATACCAGAATTCGTCCGATTTCCCTTCGACAAGGCGGCTGCTGTAGGCAATTGGACAAATGTAAAAGCCGACCTGAACAATAAACGGAATAAGCTGGCCAATATCTCTGAATTTCACGTTAACGGCAGCAAAGAAAAGTCCGAATGCGAACGAAGCCAGTAGGGCCAGCGCAATGAACGCGGGCAGCAGAAGCAGGTGCCAGTCGGGTACGAATTTGTACCATATGGCCAGTACAATAAACAAACCCAAAGACACCAGAAAATCGATAAAACTAACGGCTACCGAGCTGATGGGCATGATAAGCCGGGGGAAATACACCTTGGTAACCAGGTTGGAATTCATGGTTACGCTGTTGCTGATCTGGGTAAAAGCGGTTGCGAAAAATGTCCAGACCGTAATGCCACCCAGAACCATCAGTGGATAGGGAATACCCGGATCGGCGGGAAGCTTCGCAATTTTGCTGAACACAAGCACCATAATCATCATGGTAATCAGCGGACGAATAAGCCCCCAGGCTGTTCCCAGGGCAGTTTGCTTGTATCGTACAGATACATCCCGCATCGATAGGATAAGCATCAGCTCGCGGTTTCTCCACAGATCGCGCCAGTAATGCCGCTCAGAGCGACCAGGTTGAATAATAACTTCGTGGGTTTTCAAAATTGTTGGTAATGAGAATAGCGGGAAATAATATGAACACGGTTAATCTTTCATAACGGAGCGATAAGTCTCCCGAAGAAAAATAACGATAAGCGACAAAATAAGCCCTAGAACAATGCCGATTTGCATACCGGCTGTCTTAATAATCTCCCGATACAATGGGTAATAAACGGGCTTGATAATGGTGAATAGCGGTGTTTCCCGAATAAGCGATAAGCGCATGTTGTCGGCCTGGGTAAGCGCCTGGTAATAAAGCGTTGTCAGGAAGCTGGAGTTACGTGTCAGTTTACTTTCCCGGATTCGAGCCTGAGCTACAATAACCTGCTGATTCTGATCCATATACTCCGCCAGCGATGTCTCCGTTCCTGAGATGCGTTTGGCAAGGGAGTCGGCTCGCGAGGTAAGAAGATCGTACATCTCACGGGTTTTTTTCGTCTGTTTTCTCTGGTAATCAGCCTCAATCGTTTTCAGGTGATTGGTCAGAAAGGTAGCAGCCAGCCGTTCATCCTCCATAAAACAGCTCAGTTCCATAAAGGACGATTTCCGTTCCGGCTGTTTAACGGCCATTTCTGTGCCGATGCGGGTATAAATATCCGACATGGCAAGCTGCTCCAGTTTCGTGTATTCGCTCGGGAGTTTGGCCCGCTTGAAATAAAAGGCACGAAGTGAGTCATTATCTTCCCACTCCTTATCTCGTATGCCACTGTGCCGTATGTAGTAATTGACCAGCAGCGTGTCTTTGCCATTGATGGTATCAGTCTGCATGAGGGTTTTCTCAACGACTGGCCGGGATTTGGCGTAGATCAGAAAGTTATCACCCACAAAGATATTGGCATCCGGTGCTCCCGAACTTAAACCAAAAGCGCCTGCCAACTGCCCGAGTTCGCCAAAGCCACCGCCTGATGACCCACCGCCCAGGTTAAACATAATGGTACCCGTATAGGTGATTCGGGTCTTATGAGCCAGGTCATAGATGAATCCAATAACCCCGCCGATGGTGACCAGGATGAGCAGTAATTTCCAGTTGCGCTGAAATACATACTTTAGTTGAGCAATACGCAATACAACAGATTTTGGAGAAATCTGGTCAGGAGGCAGCGGTCGGGAGGCTGCCAGTTGATTCGTATTAATTGTATCGTTTTCGTTTGTAGAAGCCATACACGGGAAATGCCTGTTTATTGAACTCGGGTGATCAGGAGAAGCGTAGTGACAAGCGTCAACAAGGAACCGGCGATGCCAACGGTCGATCCTAATATTTGTTGAGCCGTCAGCGGAACAGCTGTCCGTTTTGGAATAACTATTTCAGAGCCTGGCTCAACGCGCGGATATACATTAAAGAACATAAACTTACGGGTCCGGTCAACGGAACCATTGGCGTAAATAACGAAGGCCCGCTTGCGCTGCGATTTAGAGGTGAACCCTCCAGTCTGTGAAATATAGTCTTGAAAGGTCTGTCCGGTTCTGAACTTAACCGTGTTGGGTAATTGTACTTCACCCTGTATCCGTACCGTTTCGAGTAATTTAGGAATGCGCAGCGTATCGCCTTCCTGAAGCAGAATATCTTCTGAGGAGCCGGGCTTGGCCAGAATTTTCTTCAGGTTGATGCCAATCGCTTCGGAGGTGTTGGGCGAAATAACTTCTGTCTCTACGACCGTTTTGCTCGCATTGTCGGCCACTTCTTCAATCGCCTTCTGTCTTCTTTTCAACTCCTCGTTGCTAAGTTTAACGGGGCGAATAAGTGTTGCTCCTTCCACATAGGCCTGTGGTGTCAGGCCACCTGCCTGCACAACGAGATCGGAAATTTTCTGATCCTTGCTCCGAATGGGATACGATCCGGGAATGATTACTTCACCCGCCACGAACGCATACGTTTGAACCGCGTAGTTTGGCGACCGGCGCACAATGATTTGATCGAAGGGCTCCAGAATAAAATCTCTGTTGGCATCGGTATTGATCGACAGGTCCCGATTCACATTGAAGCGGAAGGTTTCGGCAATCTGAGCCGATGGCGAACGGGGATCGGCATCCTTTTTCCGACGGATCACTTCCACCATCGAAGCGGCTGCCGATTCTTTGAGGCCACCTGCCCGCAGCAGGATATCGTTCAGTGTCATATTGGCCATGTAAGGCATGCCTGGGTCGGGCAAATTTACTTCACCAAGTATCGAAACCGTTGCCTGCTGCACCAGATCGAAGCGCGAGGGAATAATGACCTGGTCTTCGCGTTGCAAAGGAATGTCGGGATCGGTACCAGCCAGTACATTGGCCAGGTTAATCGACAGGTTTTCAATAGCCAGATCTTCCCGCGTCCGAACGATTGTAATACGTCCTGTAAACGCATCGCCTTTGAGACCCTCAGCTGTATTGATGAGTTGTTTGAGTGTACGGTTATTGTCGAGTGAATACTGGCCCGTTCGGTAAACAGCGCCTTCAATCGTAACCTGGTTTTCGAAACGATCAAGTAGCCGCTCAACGTTGACAAGATCACCATCCTGCATGACGAAGGTTTTGAATTCTGGCGTCGTCACGTCGATCACTTTCACCTCACGGTCGGTAAGCCGGGTTACCTTCAACCGGTTTTTGTAGGCCTGAGCCGCAAAATCACCCGCGTAAAAAAGCAGACGCTCCAGCGTCTCCCCAGGAATCATTTCAAAAATATTGGCCCGTTTTACGGTACCTGCAATTTCTACTTTTTCAAGAAAGGTCGTGAAACGGATGTTGTCGTTGTCCTGCAAACGAAGGTCGTTGCGTTGAATACCATTCAACAGGTAATCATACAGGTCGAGGGTAGCAGCTATTTTATTGTTTCGGATGAGCTGGACCTTGCGGTAGGAGCCGATGTCGTTCGGGCCGCCTGCCTGATAAATGGCATTCATCACGGTCGATAACGACGAGAGCGTATACGTGCCGGGCCGCACCGCATCGCCGGTAACCGTTACGCGTATACTGCGTATCGTTCCGCCGAGTGAGACTTCGAGAAACGTATTTTGTGGGCCATAGGACGAGTTGCGTAAACCGACAAACCGCTTTGACAGCCGGGATATAATCCGCGCTTTCGTTTGCTCAACGGTCAGGCCTGATACAAAAACCGGCCCAATACCGGTGGCCTGTGCAAAGTAGACATTGCCATCGGGCGAAACGGCCTGAGTAAAGTCGGCTTCCGAATACCCATACATTTGGATATTGAGCTGATCGCCAGGGCCAACGACGTAATTACGGGGCGTTGCAATGTTTAAATTAGGTTCAAACGATTTTTCCATGGCCGGATCGTTGAAGAGCGAATACCCAAACGTTTTCCGGCGATTTTCTTCTTGTTCACGACGTCGAGCGCGTTCAGCTCCTGCCTGAACGAGCTCTTCGTCGGTTTGTGGCCCCTGGTCCGTTGTGTCCGTTGGCGAAACCTGCTGGCCATTGGCATTGGTCGGATTAGTGGCCTGCTTTCTATCTGTGCGTGATTGTGACGTTGGCGATGTACGGCCTTTAACGGCAGGTTGAGCCTGACCCGAACGTCCTTTTATCTGTTGCTGAACATTGGCTGGCAGGTTATTTGCATTAACGCCCTGTGGCAGGGCTGTACCTGCTGGCAGGCCGGATTGTGCACCAGGACGAGCTAAACCGGGCGATGCTGTTGTGCCCGCTCCCGACGGAAGTGCTACTTGTGCCTGCGCCGTTATCCCAATTGCTGATAGTAACAGAATGGCTATACGACCACTAAACCGCCGTTGAGCAAAAGCGACAACAAAAAGAAAAAATTTTGGCGATAAGACGTGGAAAATTCTTAGATTTTGCATATTTTTAAGATGTCGAACGGCTCGGCTACGATAAAGATAAAGCCATTATCTAACGAATAATCAGCTCAAGTAGTACATAGTGCAGTTCAGTCGGCAAAGTAAGCGAACTTTTGTTGGATTATAAACAGTTTCATAGTGTGTGGTTAATTTTTATCCTTCCGTGAGACAGGGTATAATTTTTCCAATGTTTGCTTATAAAGGCTCCTACGCCTTACAGCCCCTTTTCGTCTTTTAGTTAATTAGTTCATATGGCAGAATTGCTCAATCAGTCTGTTCAGTACAATGAAGATAGTATCCGCTCACTGGATTGGCGTGAACACATTCGTCTGAGACCCGGTATGTATATCGGTAAACTCGGCGATGGATCGGCGGCCGACGACGGGATCTATGTTCTCATAAAAGAAACCATCGACAATTGCATTGATGAGCACGTAATGGGCTTTGGTAAAGTCATTGATGTGCGCGTCACAGACCATCGGGTAGAGGTGCGTGACTATGGCCGGGGTATTCCCCTTGGTAAAGTAGTTGAGGTCGTCTCTAAAATCAACACCGGTGGTAAGTACGACTCGGGGGCCTTCCAAAAGTCGGTCGGCCTTAACGGGGTAGGTACCAAAGCGGTCAATGCCCTGTCGACCTATTTCCGGGTTCAGGCATTTCGGGATGGACGTACGGTCTGGGCCGAATTTGAGCGGGGTGAACTCAAACAGCAGGGCGAAGATGTGACGAACGAGCGCAACGGAACGCTCATCTGCTTTGAGCCGGATGATACTGTATTTAAGCATTTTCATTTCATTCCCCAGTTTCTGGAAAACATGGTCTGGAATTATTGCTATCTAAATGCAGGCCTTACGATTTCGTTTAACAAACAGAAGTATATCTCGCAGAATGGATTGCTTGATCTGTTGCGCGATAAGACTAAAAAAGACGAAGAATCTCTCCGCTACCCGATCATCCACCTGAAAGGAAACGATCTGGAAATTGCCATGACCCACGGCAACCAGTATGGCGAGGAGTATTATTCATTCGTCAATGGGCAGTATACCACCCAGGGCGGAACTCACCTCAACGCACTCAAAGAAGCGGTTGTCGAAACGGTCCGGCGTCACTTCGATAAGAATTACGAGGTATCGGATATTCGTTCATCCATCATTGCGGCCATCAGTATCCGGGTTCAGGAGCCCGTGTTCGAATCGCAGACGAAAACAAAGCTAGGCTCACAGAACATGTCGCCTGAGCAAAATGCGCAATCGGTCAGTTCATTCGTTAAAGATTTCGTCAAAGAACGCCTGGACGATTTCCTGCATATGAACCCGGCCGTTCGGGAAGCGCTCAAAAAGCGAATCGAACAGTCGGAGCGGGAACGCAAAGAACTCGCCGGTATCAAAAAGTTAGCCAATGATCGTGCCAAAAAGGCAAGTCTGCATAATAAAAAACTACGCGACTGCCGCAACCACCTGCCCGATCTGAAAGCCGAAGATCGCTATCAGTCAACCCTGTTTATCACCGAAGGGGACTCGGCCAGCGGATCGATCACAAAATCGCGTAATGTGCAGTCTCAGGCCGTGTTTAGCCTACGCGGTAAACCACTCAACTGCTTTGGTCTGACCAAAAAAGTGGTTTATGAAAATGAAGAATTCAACCTGCTTCAGCACGCGCTGGATATTGAAGAAGGACTGGAAGGATTGCGCTACAATCGTATTGTGATTGCAACCGACGCCGACGTTGACGGAATGCACATTCGCTTGCTGATGCTGACGTTCTTTCTTCAGTTTTTCCCCGATTTGGTACGGAACGGGCATTTATACATTCTCGAAACGCCATTGTTCCGGGTGCGGAATCCGAAGAATCATAAGGAAACAACCTACTGCTATTCGGAAGAAGAAAAACAGGCCGGTATCGATAAGCTGACCAAAGGCGGGAAAAAGGTAGAAATAACCCGGTTTAAAGGACTTGGCGAGATTTCACCGGATGAATTCGGCTTGTTCATTGGCGAAAACATGCGTCTCGAACCCGTCATTATGGAAAAGGAAACCTCCGTTCCCAAGTTGCTGAGTTACTATATGGGCAAAAACACGCCCGACCGCCAGCGCTTTATCATCGACAACCTGCGTATTGAAAAAGACGTCGATGAAGTCGCTTTAGTATAAGTTTTAACGATTAAGCGTAGCAGTCATAAGGCGTAAGTCGTAAGTTTGTCAATTGGAGGTAGTGAACAACTATTTACCAAGGCAATACCTACGACTTACGCTTTTTTTTATGACTTTAGAGTCCCTCCGTAATGACATTGACGCCCTCGACGATCAACTCCTGACGCTGCTGAATAAGCGTATGGAACTGGTCCGTAAAGTAGGCGAGCTTAAACGGTCAACAAATACGGTTATCTACCGGCCCGAACGGGAAAAACAGATTTTAGATCGGTTGGATGAACAAAATAATGGGCTTCTGAACCGACCGGCCATCGAAGCTATTTTCCTGGAAATCTTTGCCGTATCCCGTAACCTCGAACTCCCAGAACGGGTAGCCTACCTGGGTCCGGAAGGCAGCTTTACCCACCAGGCGGCCGAAAGCCGTTTTGGAGCGATGAGCGCGTATATGGCCCTGCCAACGATACGCTCGGTATTTGAAAGTGTCGAAACAGGGCGCGTTCGGTTTGGCGTGGTGCCCATCGAAAACAACCAGGAAGGCGTTGTCGAGGAAGCCATCGATCTGCTGCTTGAGAAAGACCTGCGGATTGCGGCCGAAGTTCAAATTCCGGTGCATTTCACCTTCGCGACCAAAGCGGAGAATCTAGCGGACATTACGCACATCTATTCTAAAGATATTGCTTTTCGTCAGTGCAGCCGTTTCCTGAATGACTACTTTGATGATTTAAAGGCCGAACTGGTGCCGGTAGAATCGACCTCTAAAGCCGCCAAACTGGCCACGCAACAGCCAAATACGGCGGCTATCTGCTCGCATATTGCGGCTAAGCTGTTCGATGTGCCGGTGTTGTTCGATAATATTGAAGATAGTGACCTTAACCGGACGCGGTTTCTAATTCTGGCCAAAGATTTTGTGAATCAGCCCAGCGGTCACGATAAAACGACGTTGATTGCCCGGCTGCCCAACACGCAGTCGCCGGGTGTGCTGGCTGATTTTCTGCAGGAGTTCAACGCCCGAAGCATCAACCTGACTAAAATTGAAAGCCGACCACTGCGGGATGGCGCTACGTTCCGGTACTGGTTTTTACTCGAATGTGAAGGACACGCCAGTGATCCGGATTTGCATGAAATTCTGAATCACCACTCCGCCGAAGTGAAATTGCTGGGTAGCTATGTGCGGGTAAGTTAAACAGGGTTAGTTTTTTATCGGTTGTATAAAAAAATGCTACACAAATGGAAGCCAACACATCATCTGAGAACCCCGAAAAGCTCGACCGAATTGTCGAAGCCCGGATGAAACTCAAACGTCGGTTTGAGGATAAGATGGCCCAGACGCCCTCCGTGGCCGACCGTATGGATGGTCCAGAAAAACCACGGGGCTCTGGTCCGCTTAATCGGCATGGCATGCCTACCATTCCTGTTGGACAAACTGTTACGACGAAATGGCCCGTGCTCGATCTGGGGTACCAGCCGGGTATACCCCTCGATAAATGGCAACTCAATATCGACGGGGAAGTAAATCACCCTGTCCGGCTCAAATGGGATGATTTAATGGCGCTGCCACAGGTTGAGGATGTCAGCGATTTTCACTGTGTGACGACTTGGTCGCGCCTGAATGTTCCCTGGGTAGGGGTCCGGTTTATGGATTTAGCCGCGCTGGTCGATCCAAAAGGCACGGCTACGCACGTCATGTGCTATGGCTACGATGGCTATTCGACGAACGTTTCGCTGGAGGAAGCTCTCAAGCCCGACGTACTGCTGGTGCATACCGCTGATGGAAAACCATTGACCCAGGAGCATGGTGGGCCGCTTCGCATGATTACGCCCCAGTTATACGCCTGGAAAGGGTCCAAATGGATCAAGCGCATCGAGTTCCTCGACAAAAATCAACTCGGCTTCTGGGAAGAGCGGGGCTATTCAAACACCGCCTATCCCTGGCGGAATGACCGATATAGTTAACGTTGTAGAGACGCATACTTGCGTCTCCTATTGCCGGATGGTTTGGTAACGGCTGACGCAAAGGAGACGCAAGTATGCGTCTCTACAACGTTATGATTCGATAAACCCATAACACAACATGTGGCAGATGGTCATTTGGGCGTCTTCTACGCGCCCATAATGTTCATCCTGAATAACGATGGATTCGTGAGCAAGGTCGGCTAATCGTCCGCCTTTTCCCCCAACAAGCGCAATGGTTGTCAGATCATTGTCATTTGCCCATTGAACGGCCTTGACTACATTGGGCGAACTACCGCTTACGCTCAGTGTCAGCACCAGATCGCCGGGGCGGGCATAATTCTGAAGCTGCCGAAGGTAGACATCTTCGTAAGCGTAGTCGTTGCCGAGGGCCGTAATCCAGGATACATTCTCGTTCAGCGACAGGCATCGGAAACGGCGTCCCATCCGGTCCGATGCACTTTTACCGAGGTCAGTAATAAAGTGCGACACATTCGACGCACTGCCTCCATTGCCAAAGGCGAAAAGCTGCCGATCCTCTTCCCAGCATTTTTTGATAAGATTAATGATATGCTCCACCTTTTCGGTTGGGATGGCGTCGTAAGCCTGTTTTTGCCGGTCGATATACTGTTTGAAATAGATCTGATTCATGGTTTTAGAAATTAAGAATGAAGGGTCCTGAATGAAGAATAAAACATAAAGACTTTACTTGTGAGCCTATTCTTAATTTATCATTTGTAGCTATTCGCTAACATCAGCGCACCCACCGGTACGGCATCTTCGCCCAATTTAGCCAATAGCACAACTGGAGGTGGTTGAAATGATTTCATAACAAAACGTGGTAGCGTTTGCCGGACAGCCGCTCGAAGCGGCTCACCGATGAGCGACAAGCCTCCGCCCAGCACAATGGCATCCGGGTGAAACAAATGCGTCACGTGGGAAAGGCCCAGTGCCAGGACGGAACCGATCTGTTCGATCAGCATGCGGGCAACGGGATCACTTGCTTCGTAAGCCGGATGTAAGAAACGGGCTTCTTTGCCCACAGAGCCCGACGCGTGTGCCTGCTGAACGGCAATCTTCAACGCAGAATCATCGGGTAGTTGCGGAATGAGGTCTCGTATTTGCTGATCTACTGCCCACCCCGACACCGTCTGCTCAATGGTTTGCCCGGGTAATGGGTTTCCATCGGCACTTTCGCTGGGGGGCACGAGCCATAAATGGCCAATCTCGGCTTCGCCCGGCATGGCTCCGTGGTATACCGTTTTGTCGATCACCATGCCACCCCCAACACCACTACCGAGCGTGACATAAAACACGCGGTTAAAACCCGTGGCTACGCCACTTCGGGCCTCGCCAAGAGCGGCCACATTCGCATCATTCTCGACCTGGATTTGGGCGTCTGGTAAGAGTTCGGTAAGCCAGCCCGCCAGATCAACATTTGCCCAGCCGCCAATTTGGTGGGAGGTCGCAATCCGGCCGGTTTGCCAATCGACCGGACCACCGAAGCCAACGCCAATCGCCTGGGGTAGTTCGGTCAGCTGGCGAATGGTCAGGGCAATTTGTGCCCGGATGCCGTCGGCACCCTGCTCCGGGTCAACGGCGTAACGGAACCGCTGGGCAATCTTCCCATTGCTGTCACCGGTTACGATCTGCAATTTTGTTCCGCCAATTTCAATACCGAGATTCATAGAAAGGTGGGTGATTTTTGACTGGTTAAAGGGAAATTTAGGAAGTGACTACTAGGACTTGGTCAACGATTACTTACTGCTCCGGTTCATGGTGGCCCGGCCGAGGTAAATCTCATCGCCTTTTAGAGTGATAGTCGTGTAAAACGAATAGCCATTCTGAATATAGCGCATCATGACCTTGTTAGTTTGGTTCGCTTGCGCATAGGCTTTGCTGGCGGCTATCAGGATCTGATTACCATTCACGATGGCCCGCACAAAAGGTACATCGTGGGTCTTGAGTTGATTGGCATTGTATTTATACCAGGTCTGGCCACCATCGTAGGAGCATTCGGTTGCTTCATTAAGGTACGTTTCGCGCCCATTGAACAAATCGCTGTGGTGTTTGAAAAGGCGCCATAGGCCATGAACATAATGTTCATAACAGGTATAATTTCGATCGTTGCCAAGCCCTTTCTGATTTGGATCGCTCGGTGAGGGCTGATCAGGTACCAGATCCGTATGATCATCCCAGAATAAAGCACCATAAGCCCCTGTAAACCAGTAAAAAATTCCCATGCCTTCGGCTACGGCGGGCGGAGCCGCATGTTCCGCTTTACCGCTGTTAGGTAGCTCACTCTGCGTATTGAAGAGCCATTGCCAGGCAATCCGTTTTTTGGGAGACAACTTCATGTTGACCTCCTGTTCGCCCAGAAGAGCGGCCAGCCAATGGCGGTCGCCGTCGCCGGTATGCCGAATCGAATAGTCAAAATCAGGGTATACATAATAAGTACCCGGCATCTGAAAATCAGCATAATCCCCAAACGATTTACCCACGATATCATCGGGCATTCCGCGCTGACGGCTGTTGTTCGTGTGGCGGGCCGGCATCGTCCAGAGCCATTCGGGCGTGGCTCTATAATCTTCGGCCCTCGAATACCCCACGCTGTTGTGTAAGACCGGTGCAATGGAACCCACCTGCGTTTGTGGGCTGACGTTTTCCTTGATCGTTTTGATCATGTAGGTATACAAATTGGCCTGCTCCTGCCGATTGCCCACACTGGTATTGTCATTTTCAATATCCAGAAAAATGAAGCCGTAGGTATTTTTCATACCACCGGGCGGACAGTCACCAAAGCCCAGGCAGGCTCCGCCAAGCTCAGTAGATGCCTGGAATAAGGTATTTCGGTTTAGGGGCGCTGGTCGGGCACCGGGCGCTGCGGGCGCTGGTCGGTAAAGAGTTTCGCTTGCTTTCTCGCTGTTCTCGGCCCACGATAACCCGAAGGCGTCCCTGAAATAACCCCGGTAAACGATCCAGGCGCGCTGGCTGAGTTGAAGGGCGCTTTTCCAGCCTTTTGCCGGAAAGCCATCCTTCCATAACTCAACGCCGGGTACCATTCGGGTCTGGTCGACGGCGGAGAAGCCGCGCCGGAAAAGCTTTGACCGATCCTGTTGAACGTGCAGGTTTCGACCGGCACCGCAAAAGGTAATTGTTTTGGTAGCCGGCAACGTAAAGTCGCTGACGATGTCGAGGTTATAAAATCCTTTGCGCGTGCTGGGCGTCGGCGTAAAGCGGGATCGGGGGGTGGGAGCCAGGGCTGTTTGCGTTGGCAACGGGCCTTGTAAGCGAACGGCTTCTACTGGTTCGGACTCGTTCGATTGCCAGTACCAGTAGCCTGTACCCGCTAAACTGACCACTAAACCCAGGGCAAGTAATTTCATAAATGGCTTCAAGATGGTTGGGATTGTGATGGTCGGTCGCTGCGTTACACCGTACCAGTAAGACAAGGGCAACCGAAGTTGCCCCGTCGTGATCTATCTGTCCTGCCTCAAGTTATTCCTGATCGATGTACCGCTTCGTAATGGGTTGATACGAGTCAATCCGGCGGTCGCGGAAGTAAGGCCAGGTGGTGCGGTATTTTTCGGAAAGAGCCAGGTCAACCGGTTGAACATGAACCAGTTCCTGATCATGGGGAGCCAGGTAAAGCAATGAGCCAAAGGGATTGGACACGAACGATCCGCCCCAGAACTGCTGATCGGCCTCACGGCCAACGCGGTTCACGGCCACCACGTGCACGCCGTTTGCAATGGCATGACTTCGCTGAATGGTCTGCCAGGCGTTATATTGTTCGGTATTTTGCGCCGGATCGGGCTCGTTGGTATCCCAGCCAATAGCGGTGGGGTAGAAGAGGATCTCGGCACCCATCAGTGCCGTAATGCGGGCGGCTTCAGGATACCACTGGTCCCAGCAGATCAGAACGCCAATCCGGGCAAACTTTGTATCGAATACTTTATACCCCAGATCGCCGGGCGTGAAGTAAAATTTCTCGTAATAACCGGGATCATCCGGGATGTGCATCTTCCGGTACTTACCCAGGTAGGTGCCGTCGGCATCCAGAACGGCTGTTGTGTTGTGGTATAAGCCCTGGGCCCGTTTCTCGAACAGAGACGCGACAATAACGACGCCTAACTCACCCGCCAACTGCGCCAGCCGGTCGGTTGTGGGGCCGGGTATAGCCTCGGCCAGGCCAAAATTATGGTGGTCTTCTACGTCGCAGAAATACAGCGACGTAAACAACTCCTGTAAGCAAACGATTTGGGCACCTTTCTGAGCCGCTTCGCGAATGCCGCTGATGGCTTTTTGAACATTGGTCTCGACATCTGCCGAGCAACTCATCTGCACTAAACCGATATTAACGTTCTTGGACATGGTACAAAAGTAGGGGGTTCTTCACGGATGGCCCCAACTTTTAACAAAAAGGTTATTGGACGGGTTCGAGGAGAAAGTTTTTGCGGGCGCGGGCTAACGTTTGTGCTGTAGGGTTCGTAGTTTGCAGTACTAAACCTCCTTTGAACGACTGACGCGTCAAACGACCATCCCGAACCTAAAAATAACACAGTTATGACCTCTCGCAGAACCTTCCTGCATACGACGGCGCTTACCGGCGTTGCCGCAGCCATTGCGCCCAACGCCCTTTGGGCGGGTACCAGACCCGCCAAGGATAAACTGGGTGTGGCGCTGGTTGGCCTGGGTTACTACAGTACCGATTTGCTGGCCCCGGCTTTACAAAAGACGAAAAATTGCTACCTCGCGGGAATCGTAACGGGTACGCCCGCCAAGGCCGAAAAGTGGAAAAAGCAGTACAACATTCCGGATAAGAATATCTATTCGTACCAGACCTTCGACCAGATTGCCAACAATCCCGACATCGACGTTATTTACGTGGTTTTGCCGCCTTCCATGCACGAGGAATATGTGGTCCGGGCGGCTAAGGCAGGCAAACACGTCTGGGTAGAGAAGCCAATGGCGGTTACGGCCAAAGAGTGTCAGAATATGATTGACGCCTGTACGAAGAATAAAGTATCGCTGGCCGTTGGCTACCGGCTTCACCATGAACCCAACACGCAGGAGTATGTAAAGGGCCTGCGGGACGGTAAAATTGGCAAGATCCAGATGGTTAGTTGCTCGGCGGGGTATCTCGACAACCGTACTGATCACTGGAAACAGAAAAAAGAAATGGGGGGCGGTGTCATGTACGATATGGGTGTATACGTGTTGCAGGGAGCCCGGCTGGCAACGGGAGAAGAACCCATTGCCGTAACCGCCCAGCAATACACGACCCGGCCAGACATCTATAAAAATGGCCTCGACGAAACGACAATGGCCCAGCTCGTTTTTCCAAGTGGCGCCCGGGCGGCCGTTCAATCCAGTTACGGGATGAACATGAACTTTCTGGATGTAACGGGTAGCAAAGGCACGTTACGGATGGAGCCATACTCGGCTTACAACGGCCAGAAAGGCGTCTGGAGCGGAAATGGCGGTAAAATTGAACACCCGTATGAAGTGCCCTCGCAGCAGACTATGCAAATGGACGATGATGCCCAATCCATCATGAACAAGAAACCGATGCTGGTGCCGGGAGAAGAAGGACTACGTGATATAAAAATCGTAGAGGCTATCTATGAAGCTGCCCGAACAGGTAAGCAGGTAAAGATTAGTTGATAATTTTTATGATTAAACGCAAATTGCCCGGTAGTACAAGTATACTGTATTGTAAGGTGTTATCGAGTATAGTGTTTTAGTTGTATTCTAGTGGTGTTTTTGTTGTGGTATATAAAGTCGGGCGGCTCATTTGGTGAGCCGCCCGCTTTTTGTTTATTTCGCTTGTCAACCCCGTATGCCTATGCAACCTGCCGATTTTACCAGCCTTTCCGCCGACCAGCAACTCGACACTCTTTATTTTACGGGAGACATTCTCGCGAATCGCTACGAGGGCGAGAACATATTCTTGCTCTATAACCTGCGCGACTTCTACGTTGAACTTCGTTACGACGCCTACAACAACAACCTGCATCAGGTGACGGCGTTTCGGGATATGGGCAAATTAGAGCCGTATCTTCCGTACCTGTCCATCTAAATCCGGATTTTCTGGCGTACCAGATCGAGCCATCGTTCCCGGCCTTCACACGTCCAGTGGGTATCGCTCTTTAGATAAGGCGATTTGGGGCTTGCCTTGAAGGCTTCGTAGGTGTTGATCGTTGGTACCCGCAGATTGGGGTGTTGCTGAATCCGTTCGATCAGATGATTGTAGGCCCCTCGGTTCGCTTCCACAATACTGGCTTTATTCGGAATCATCGAAAAATACACCGCGTCGAAACCAAGGCGTTTATACCGTTCCGCGACAGAATTGATGCTATCGACCAGAATGGTAACGTCCTGATCCGATACATGAGCAAAAGACGAATTCAGCGTCTTGGACGTATCGGTATCACTCCGCAAAAATACATTTTTGTGATCTTTCGATAAACTAACACTCGAACTTTCCCGATTGAACCAGTTTAGGGTCAGACTTGCTTTCAATTCTTTGAACCAGAAAGCCCAGTCGCGACTAAACAGAGCCGATTCGAGTCGTTCTTCCATATCGCTGCGGTGGAACTCGTTGCTGAGTCGCTGGCGCAACGGGAGCTTCGGGGTGGGCGTCTTGATGGTATCAGTCTGCACAACGAACTCGTTGATGGGCCGGCGGAAGTGATCGCGGATGTGCCGTTCTACCGATTCCATCAGCAACACATTCTGCTTCGTCGGGTCAAGTTGAACCCGTTGCTGAAAATCCCAGGCAACGCGCTGAAAGTGGCTCACCCGAAAGTCGGACTGGCTGAGTCGTTCCGGTTCGGAGAAGCTATCGCCAATAATATAGAGATGAGTCGAAGCCGTATCGCTTGACCGGTTAGACGACGCACAAACGGGTTTAGGCTCTTTAAACTGAGGCAGTGCTGAAAGACGATATAGGTCGCCAAACCGGTAATCGTCCACAACGATGCCTGCCTTGTAAAGTCCGTGCAGGACCGTACTCGACAGACCACCACCCCAAAGAATGAGGGCAATTGCTAAAATGGTATAGCGTAAAACGCGCATGATTGTAGAAGGGCAGGCCGTCATGACCCTTATTCCCGGCTTATTTTTACCTTAATCGAATACTGAATAGTTGCACCGCCTGTTGCGCGCCACTGAGAATGTACAATTCATTGGTGCGTTCATCAAATTGCAGCGCAACGGGAAAATCGCTTGGAATCGGGCGGTCGTTCAAAATTCGACCGTTCAGGTCGTAAAGCATGGTGAAACCACCTGATTTAACGCTAACCAACTCTACACCAGCCCCAAGCCGGTGGTAGCGAATGTTGTTTCGTCCGGATTGTAAGGCACGTACGTCGAACCGACGCTGTCCCTGCTGATCCAGCACAGCAATTTCGGTATCGGTTGTCCGAAGGAGTAGCCAGTTCGTTTGATCTTCATCCGGAAACAACCGAAAATAACCCCGCCGAATGGGTCGATACAACTGAATTCGCTTCGCGATCAAACCGTTTGCATTGATGGTTAATAGTTGACCTTCGTCGGTAATAGATCGAATCTGCGTTTGGCCGGGTGGCAGGAGGGCCGGGCCAACAAATCGAATTTCGGGCTCTTCCTCATTCGTCCGCTCAATTTTGGTCGGGAAGTGCGGATACTGCGTTCCGTTTTCCCGCCAGTAATTCAGCGTACCATCCGACTGCATTGCCAGTATGGCCATACCCGATGGCGTAACCATCACCTGAAACGGAAGCTGCAAGGTATCTTTATGAGGAGCTGTCATGAGCCGCACGAAGGTTCGGCGCTGGCGGTCGAGTGCGTAAATGTGCCCATCTTTATGAGCGGCCAAGGCAACCATGTTCCGCTGTTGGCTACCCCGTGGCCGGGCCAGAAATGAAGGGTCTATGCCCTTCGGCAGGGGTATGGCCTGGAGCGCCACTTCCTTACGGATACGGACCGGATCGGCTATGTACAATGTACGATCTGTCATGAACAGATACTGCAACCGGCCATTATTGAGGAAGTCTACACCCAGGGCATTGCTGCGGATGGGGCCGTCGGTATTGTTCTGAACCAGCTTATCGCCATCGGGCGTTACCAGTACGAATTGTCCGGCGCTATTCTGGGCATAGAACTGAGCGGAACTATCGCTTAAATTACCCGTTACGATAGGTGCCGAAATGAGCGGTGCGTTGAACTCGGTTTTCTTTTGGAGGAGAACTTTATTGAGCACCGCCCGGCTGGCAGGTCGGGTCGTGCGGCCCAGTATGACCGTCGATTGAATGTTTTCATTCCCGTAACTGGCTTGGTAAGCCATGTTTTCCAGATTAGCCAGTGCCGACGTACCCGTTGCCGGGTCTACCTGATCGAGCAGGTTTTGCCAGCCCAGGGGCCAACTGGTAAGCACGCTCCGTTGGCCCCGGTTCAGTCGGGCAAAAGCCGTGAAATTGGCGGGGCGCAGGGTGGAGTTCAATAACTCGGCCTGCCGGGGGTCAGCTGTCCAGACGGCTCCCCGCTGTACCTGTTGCAGATAGTCCTGCAAGGCATCTTCACTGTTGGCTACAATCAGCGAGGTGCCATGCTGAGTGATCCAGCTTTGGGAAAAGCCCGAAAACAAACTGCTGAAGAGCGACGCAGGCAATTCCGGGATATTGAGTAACAGAATTTTATGGCCCAGATAGCTTTTCGGATCTGTCGCTATTTTGGCCCCTGACCGAAGCGCTACCTGCTGATAAGCATTCGCCAGCTTTTTACCATCCTGAGCGGTCAGAATCAAAATTTGTCGCAAAGCACCCGTTGGCGATTCCAGACGGCACAGCATTATATCCGGCCCCAGTGACTGATACAAGGGTTTGGTTTCGGGTTGTATCTGCTTGAAGCGATCCCGCAGAAAATCGCTGGACGCCGATCCTAATAGATTGCTGAGGGACTTGCCAAACTGAGGGGCATCGCTGATGCCAATGTGATACAGTGTCGCCGTTGTCTGTGGAATCAGATGGGCATATTGAATGCGCCGGGGCGTTTGATTCGCAAAGAGGGCCGCTACATCCTGCCGGTTGCCGATTCGGTCAACAGCGTATCCAATTAGGTGAGAACGCGAAGCTGATTGCCGGAATTGAAGATTCAACTCTTCCGGTAGAAAGAGCCTAACTAGCGAGCCCACATTGCTGAACAACGACTGAAGCACTTCGGGACGTACGAACAGACCTGCTAGATGGTCTCCATCGACCCGAAAGTCGGGTTCGGTAGTCGTCAATTTGAGCGACTGATGCATCCGTTTGGCCACGTTCTCGATCAGAATACCCGATACACTGCCCACTAAAAAGCCATCGGTCAGAATAAAAGAACCAACGGGTTCATTACCCCTGGCAACCAGGTCAAGGATTTTTTCACCAGCAAAGGTGTGATTGAGAACCCGATATTGCCGTGGGTCGGGGTTAGTAAGTCGATTCAGGAACGCCTGATCTTGAGCCGTTATAGGAACGTAAAAGATGAAATCGAGCGTCGTTTTGGAAATGGAGTGCAGCGAGTATCGAATGTTCCGTCCGGAAACGAATTTGAGTACCGTAGCGGAATCAGCCGTCGCATAGAGGAACCGGTCGAGTTTCTGGCGAGCTTCGTCAAAGACCGGTAGTTGGCGGAGCGAAAGCTGGGTACGCAGAACGCGGGCCGAAACCGTGTCCTGAAGCCGGTCGCTGGCAAGCACCAGTAAAGCACCGGGTGGCACCAGAGACCCAACAGTCCGACTTGCCGGAAAAAACTGTCGGTACCCCAGCCAGCCACCAATCAGCAGCAGTACGGCACCAACAGCAAGCCAGAGACTTCGTTTCATTTATTACTGAAGAGGAGTTATAAGCCGCATTACAAGTTTCGGTTGACTGGCGCAGACTATCCCACGCATCAGCCAACCGAAAACTAAAGATAGACTGCCGTAACGTGTTTAGGCCGTTACAGGCTCGGGTTTTTTCAACGCTTTTACTTTGCTGCTCAACTCAAGCCGGAACTGAGCCAGCTCTTTAAAACTCTGGATACACACTTTGAGCAGTTTCCATTTCAAAATCGATACCGTGCCCGTTAGCCGCTCCTTGTGCGTAATTGGAATATCGAAGGTGTTATACCCCGCTTTTTTTGCCATGACGGCCAGGAAAATATTGGGCGCGAACGGCGTTGGGTCTGGGAGCTGAGCCAGCAATTTGCGAAGGAATGTACCCCGAATCAGCCGGAATGGAATATTGCTGTCCATAATGTACGTTCCGTAAATAAACGCAATGCTCAGCCGGAGAATGCGTGTAATAATTAACCGAGCCGGGGCGTCATACCGTTCTTCCCGATAGCCCAGAATAAACGGCGACTCATTCCGTTTGGCCCATAGTTTTGCAAAATCGTCGGTAACGAACTGGTCGTCACTATCGGTCTGAAAGATATATTCTGAATCCAGCGCAACCGCCTGCCGGTATCCGTTGACGACCGCATTACCATGCCCACCGTTTGGTTGATGCACAACCATCAGCTTTGGATAACGGTCTTTTATTTGATCCAGGATAGCCCCTGTTTTATCGCGGGAACCGTCATTGACGACAATTAAACGGGTATTTTCGGTCGGGAACTGGCGGATCAACAAATCAGTCCACTGCTTGACAACAGCTTCAATAACTTCTTCTTCGTTGTAAGCCGGCATTACAATTGACAGCAGGAGACTCATACTTGCTTGACTAGTGAAAACGGATTAATGTACAATGATGCGGGCATCGGATAAACCAGAAATGAGTTATCAATTCATTTCTTACATGCGCAGTTGCCCGTGTTCTGGCTTGTACATTTACTAAATAAATACAAATATATGAAATTGTTAATGGCTAAATGGCCTGCCCGGGTAGTACCTTAGTGTGTGGTCAACCCACTAATGGCTATTAATCGAGTCTGGCTCACCATGGCATCAATAGGAGTACCGATCCTTCAAATCATTAATTGGTTTTTCGATCAGATACCACGAGAGGGTTGCCAGGATGATTGTGAGGGACAGATAAAAAGAAAACTGGAAGAAATACGAACTGTTTAGGAAAGGCATTATGTCCGACAACCGACGCCAGGCACGCACGGTGAAGTGCGTTGGCTGTGTATGAAACACATTGAATACGAAGTTGTGAAACAAATATAAGCCGTAGCTGATGCGGCCCATGTATTGGCTAACGGGGTGTTCGAGCAGCCACTTCATGGGACCTTTAAAGCCAATGATGGCGTGCCCGATCAGGAAGAAACCGATCAACGACGCGAAGAGCCGTTCCCAAACCTCCGACACAATGTTATGATAACCCCTGGGTGAGTCGATGGATATCCAGTTATTGAGGTAAACGATAGCGGCAAAAACGAGTATGCTGAGCCAGACGCCGATTGACGGGGTGAAAATCCGAACGAGCCAGTCGCGCCGGTATAGCCACCCATACGCCATAATGGCGCCGAGGCCAAAGGAATCCAGGCAGGTTGGTGTCGACACGTATTCGATAAACCAGGGCAGTCGAAGCCGGTACAACACATACCGTAGGGCCACGCTGCCAAGGATCATCAGAATCGCTGTCACGGGTATGAACCGGCGCGGAACGAAGAAGAGCAATAGGGGAAAAATGAGGTACACCTGCTCTTCAACGGCCAGCGACCATAAATGATCGACGGTGCCCATCCAGGTCTGGTTAATGGCAATGTAAATATTCGTACCATACAGTGCCAGCCAGCCGATGGTCCGGCGAACGGGCGGCTCATTGATCAAATAAAGAATGAACAGCGTAATGTAGTAAATGGGGAAAATACGAAGCGTTCGGCGGATGTAGAACGTTTTCAGGTATTTTCCCAGACCACCCTGCGGCTGGCTGCTTAATTTATCCTTACTCGACAGCAAAATACGGGTGATGAGAAAGCCGCTCAGGACAAAGAAAATAGTAACCCCTAATGCGCCGAGGGGTAACCCGTCAACCCGACCCACCATCCAGTGATCGAATAGAACCATCCCAACGGCCAGAAACCGGATACCGTCTAACTGCCGAAAGTGATTCAGCGTTGGGCGAGCGGTTGTCGTTGTTGGCATGGATGATTGACTGGATGAATCGGGCGAATGACTTTGATTATGAACCAACGGATAATTTGATTAACAGATAAGAATTTGACTTCCAGAATTTACCAGTTTTTGGCTTCTACTGTTGTAGGCGGACCGGATGAGACTATGGTTTGGTTTGTCGGACGAAGTTCGTAGGTGTTCGCGCGGGAAACAATCAGAACAAATAACTGATACGCGCCTGCGTCCATTGCTGCTGATTGAATGGTGCTCTCAAAGCCATTCGTGAATAAAGAACCCGGTCTAAAACGCGCCTTCAGAATCGACTGCTGGTTTTGCCAGACAGGAAATAAATACGTTCGTTTTGGCGAACGGGCCACTACGTAAGCCCCGGCATCAACGAGTCCCTGACTGGGTATAGTTGTATTTTTTACCGCATATCCGCCCTGTATTTTGGTTATGAACAGGGAAACCGGTGCTTGTCGCCCCGGTCCGTATAAGACCGGCAAGGCCTTCTCGTAGAAGGCCGGGGTTGGTGGCGTGTACCGTTGCGAAATAGAATCGGACGAGAAGGCCGGACTATTTGTGGAGTGTGTCGAGTTGAATTGATTGGCCGTATTCCAGTGCCGCCACCAGATCGTTTCGTTGAGAAAGGAAAAATAAGAGAGTACCGCAAAGAGCACACTACTGACCAACCCGCCCATCAGCCACCAGCGCAGGGCCGGTTTAGGGAGCATGGCTGCGCCGTACAGGTATAAAAGCGCCAGCCCGGTAAGTGAATACATTTTATACCGACTTGTGATGAGCAGGTCGATTCCCGCTCCGGTGCGTGCCCAGGCAACAACGGCTGAGGTGCCCAGAATAAACGCGGCACAACTCCAGAAAAACACAGTGATTGACGAAAGGGAATAGACGGGCTTTCCGGCAGCTACTTTGGGCGATACGAAACGATGAACCAGACTACTCACCAGCAATCGATTCGTCAGGAGGCTCCAGCCCACAATACCTATCACAAACAGAGTCATCAAGCCACCGAGCAGGATACAGGTTCGGAGCGGAGAATTGGTCGGTAGTGCTTCAGCAGCCGCGCCAATAACGGCAAACCAGCCTTTGGTTAAATCAATTAACCCGGGTTTAACATACTTCACACCATCCGGTTTTTCGAAGCCGGCAAAATAAAGTGCCACCACTATAGCCGCGCCAACCAGCCAGCCAAGGATAGGGCCATACGCTGTACGACTGCCCTTTCCAGAATAAGCTGGTAAGCGCAGTACAAGAATCAGGAATCCCAATGGCCAGACCATCAGGCCGTTACCGCTCGTTATCGTAGCCAGCACACCCGCCACGAACGCAAGCCGCCAGTGGGTCGTATAACTCAGGAAGTAGAAAGCCGCGATTACCCACAGCACAACCGAGAAGTTTTGCAGGGCCGCCATACCCCAGAACATGTTTTCCCACTGCGACAGATTAAAAAGAAGCCAGGCGATGGGCACCGCGTAAAGCGCTGACTGATCGGATACATCGGGCCGGGAGCGACGAAGGGCCGCCATGAAAACCCACAGTAAACCAACCAGACTTAAATTGCCCACCAGCATCAGGTGGACGTAATTCAGTTTACCAAACAGCTGATAGTCGAGTGTCGAAACAAGCCGGTCGAAAACGATTCGGTGTTCGTTGTGCTGCCTGAAAAGCTGGTAAATCTTGCCGGTCAGTGTTGATTCCCGGTCAAAATTGAACAGGAAAGCTCGTAAGGCATGGTCATCCCACTTGGGGATATTTACGGCATACTGTTGCCAGATCAGCCCGAAAACCAGAATGGGGAGCACGAGCAACGCCCAGCCCAGCCCGGGCAGCCATCGTTGGGTTGTCGACGGCTCACCGAAGCGATACGTATTGTTCGTTGCTGGCTGTTCTGTTGTCACAATTAATACCGGTATTTGGTGCCTTCAAAGTCAAAAATCGTAATGCGCTTTCCTGAATTTCCCTTCACCAGAATAATTCGATCGGTCTGGGTAGTATCCATGCGCTGGTAATAGGTCGCGTCTTTAGGTAGGTACAAGTTCGTGTATTGCGCGTCGATAATCGAGTGGGTAGTATAGGTATTTTCGACTTCATCGCGGGGGGCCGTTCGGGCGGATGGATACAGAACGGTATCGCCCGGCATATACATTTTTTTTATCCGATCAGCCGCCGTGTTATACGGATTCGCAATCCGATAACGCCCATAATAGGTGTATTTGGGTGCCTGATCTTCATAAATTCGGTACAGCAATTCGACAATGTAATAACTCTGAAGCAACAAAACCGCTACCAGGGTCAGGCGCAGGTAGGTAGGCTGCCGGAATACCTGGCGGATGATCAGGCCAACCAAAATCACGCTATATGGGAACGAAAAGCCCGAGTACCGTTGCATAAGCCCATACGTATGGTCGTTGCGGAATGCGATGGCAATGATAAAAAGTGTTGGAAACGTACTCAGTACAACGAGAAAAAAGATCAATCGCCGATCGGACCGATTGGTGTAATCAGCCGCTGCCTGATACAACAGGTAGTAGAAGATGGGCGCTGCCGCTGCCGCCAATAGCCGGAGCGATGGAATGGTGTAGAGGGCAAAGCCAACTAACAGCAACGCCGGAACGGCGATGCTTACCCAGATTGGAACCGTGCGCCCTCGGCCAAAACGATGAATAATAAAGACGGCAATACAGCCCAGCGCAAAAGCGATGATGAGATTTCGGAACGCCAGCGTTTCGGAAGAAAGCCCATTGGAAAACATCATCAAATCGGCCCAGAGCGGAATCGACTTCTTGACGACATTAGGAATCGTTGCGGGCAAAATAATATTGAAGCCGTTGTTGTACGGATTTGTATACGCAAGTCCCCGGTAGAGTTGGGCCTGATACGCTAATGTCTGAAGCGTGTATTTGCCCCCGCCAAAAACAAACCACGGAAGGATCAGGCTCACCGTAGCACCGATAAAGCTTAATCCCAGGCCAATGTACGTTTTTAAATCGCGATTGAACAGCAGCAGGTAAATACCATGACACATAAATACCGTGACGGCCAGATAATGGCCCAACACTGCCAGGGCAAACGACAACCCATAACCGACATACAACCCAACAGGCGTTTTCCCTTCGGCGCGTCGGTCAAGGATGCGCAAGAAAAGATAGGTGCCCAGCATCGTGATAAAGATGGTCATGCAATAATTGCGGGCCATGTGACTGTAGGCAATAAAAAACGGTTCGACAGCCGACAGAAAGGCACAGAGGAGGGCCAGCGACTCCGACCGGAAATAGCGCTTCGTCAGTAAATAGGTCAGGCCAACAATGAGGGTGCTGAAAATAATGGAAGGCATTCGGATGGACAGGTCGCTCATGCCGAAAAATTGGACCCAGGCCCAAAGCAGGGCATAGTGCGACGCACTGTTGCCGATGTCGTTTTGAATAATGGCCCGGATATAGTCGTTGAGGTGTTTCTCTTTCCAGAACTCCTTCGGGGTAAAGTACGTCTTGCCGGGGGTAAAGAAGACATCGTGCTGGTTGAAGCCTTCAAGCGATACCCCGGCGATATTGATCAGGGTAAATTTCTCATCCAGATAAAGGCCATGAACACTGGACTTATAGAGTCGAAGCCCCAGAGCAAGAACTAAAATCAGAACAAGCAGTAAGCGTGGAGAACTTAACTGGGCAAATAAACCAGAACGACTGTCGTTCATCATGCGGTCAGTAGTGAGTAAATGCGGCATTTGGGCGCAAAGGTAAGTCACTACCTGCTGGTTTTACAATTTCAGGATCGTGAATTCTACTCGTCGGTTCAGTTTGCGCTTCTCTTCGGTTTCGTTACTGGCTATGGGTTTGCTGGGTCCCCAGGCTTTTGTCTGGATACGAGCGGGGGTAATTCCTTTGTTCAGCAGATACTCCTTCACGACCCGCACCCGGTCTTCGGCAAGCTTCATATTTGGCTCCCAATCGCCCTGATTGTCCGTATGTCCTTCAATGAGTAGCTCCATATCCGGGTATTTTCCCAGCATGTCTACCACGCGGTCCAGTTCCGTATCGGCGCCGGGTAACAGCGCAAACTGGCTCTGCTGGAACAGCACTTCCCGCATCGTTATTTTTTGGCCGGGTTCTATCTTAACCAGCAAAATGCTCTTTCTGATATCGCGGAACCGTTTGTCTTTCGTTAAGTCAATAGTTTCAGTGGTCGGGAAGTAGCCTTCCCGGCTGGCAGTGAGGACGTAGGCTTTCTGGGTAGGCAGAATGAGCTTGAACTCGCCCGAATCAGGATTGTAGTCTACTTTTTCCAGTCCTTTCTGATCGCCAACTACGCTCGACACCACCTGGGAAGCAACGGGTTTTTTACTTTTCGAATCAAGCACCGTTCCGGTGATAATGGCGACCGGGTCGGGTTTGATGGCAGGATACAGCTTTAGTCGAAAAATATCGTCTTCGCCCAGCGAACCGCCCCTGGAACTCAGGTAAGCATAGTCGCCAGAGGCCGGAATGGTAAAATAACCGTCCCATTCATTTGTGTTTATGCCTGGACCGAGGTTTTCCGGTTCGCTCCAGTTTCCCCAGGAGTCATCGAGCCGACGGGAGACAAAAATGTCGCCATTGCCCAAACCAGGATGACCGGCCGATGTAAAATAGAGCGTTCGGCCATCGGCCGCCAGAAAGGGTGAACTTTCAAAATCGGCCGAATTGATAACGTTCCCTAACGATACCGGCTCTGTCCAGGAATTATCTGCTTTCTGTAAAGAGACATAGAGATCCCGGTCACCCCGGGTATCTTTTCGCTGAACGGCCAGAATAATGGCCCGACCGTCGGGCGAGACACAAAACTCAAGTTGGTTTTTCTCGTGAAGGTTGTAGTTGTTGGCAATCCGGCACTCAACGGGTTGCGACCATCCCGCTTTTGTGCGCGTCGATTTCGATATGCCGAAGATCATGCCGCCATCCGGACGGTACACATTAATGAGGTAGGCGGTTCGCCCATCGGTAGACATACCGCTGATGGCATTATCGCCTGCGTTGTTGATCGGCGAGCCAATATTTACGGCCTCGCTCCAGCCGGAGGGATTTCCGCCCACGCCAGACTCAAGCGTTGAAAACCAGACATCCTGCCGGTCAGACGATCCAATGTTTGCCTTGTTGAAGTTTCGCGTGAAATAGAGCGTTCGGCCATCGGGCGAGATAACGGGTGCCACTTCCTGCCCCACTGAATTGACCGTTTTGCCGAGGTTCTCTTTCTTGATCTCTTTCGGGATGTCTTTGGAGACGACGATGTTTACGGTAATGGGTTTGACGTCCTCAGAGAGACCAATTCCGTCGATCTGATTCAGTCCTTTAAGGGCTGCTCCATTCATCACCACCTTCACCTGCTGGCACACTAAGGCTGAATCTTTGGGGAAAATACGCAGGAATGGGTCTGTGCGGGGCTGAATGCTGGTTGCTTCGTAGACGATATGTTCAGCCCCTTTTTCATCAATGGCAATTACTTTTACAATAGATCCTGCGTTTACATTTTCGGCTACCACAATCTGCCGGGCCCGCATGGGTTTGGCAAAGCCGACCTGAATCCATTCGTCGGCTGTACCATCGGCATAAAACGGTGCCCAGGCGCATGGACTTTCGCCCACATCGGGTAACTTGTTCGGGCGTCCCAGCGCCTGAATGGCTTTATATTGTTCGCCGTAGTTTTCCCCTTTCTTTTCGGAGGATACGCCAACGACCCTGCTTGCCCATTGCACAGAACCGGCTGTTTGTCGTTGGGGTTCGGCCTTACCCTCCGATGCAGGTTTTGATTCTGTTGGGCTGCGTTCGTCCGAGCGCGGTCCAACGGAACGTAACCCGGTTTGTTGTGCAAGCCCCGCAAAGGAAATGAGCAAAAGACTGCTAAAGAAAAGGTTACGTTGCGAATGCATAAATAAGCGCTCTATAAGCTCCAATATAAGCAGCAAATTCTATTGAAAAAAAACATACTTGATGAGTGGGAAAGTCCGCTATGAGCATGACCGCCTTACTATTTCTCTACGCAACGACTGCCTAATTGGTCATCACCCGATATTCCCAGGGTTTCATGGTTACGATCATTTCCGGCTTCAACTCAACGGGTTGATGGCTGAAGACGTCGGTATATGTTCCTGTGTAGCCATCGCCCCCCAAACGGATTGTTTGCGGTTTGTCGCCCAGGTTCAGCACAACCGTGACGCGGTCATTGTCGCGCTGCCGATAAAAGGCATATACCTTGTCGTCATGATCGGTCGGGATCTTCATCAGTTTGCCACCTGCCAGCCCATTCCAGAGCGCACGATTACGGTGCTTCAGGGTTAGTAAGGTCTTGAAAAAGTCACTTTTTGCGTAGCTTCCCCAGATGATGGTGTCTTTCTCAAAAAAGGCCAATCGCTTATTCAGGTTGGCTTCCATGCCATTATACACCAGCGGCATGCCTTCCAGCGTACTGCTCAGCACAAAAAAAGCATCGGCCGATGGGCCAAAGGATTCGGCCAGGGTACCATTGTGCGTGTTTTCGTCATGGTTTTGGGTAAACAGCATCTGATAGTACCACTTGGGAAAGCGTTTCTGATTGGCTTCGCGGAGGGAGTCGATCTTATCGGCCGTGCGAGCCCCTTTGGCAACGGCTTTCATCATAGTGTGCATGCTCCAGCCATAGTTCATGTTAAAACAGCTCTTGAACTGCTCGGGCTCATCTTCCCACTCAGCCAGCATAAACACTGTCTTTAATTTGTCGAGCTGTGGGCGCAGTTCAGCCCAGAAATCATTCGGAACAAAGCCGGCTACATCGCAACGATAGCCATCAATACCGCATTCTTTGACCCAATATTGCATGGCGTCGATCATGCCTTTACGCATAGCCGGATTGTTGTAATTCAAATCCGCAACATCGGTCCAGTCGGTTGGTTTACCCGTTTTTGGGTCTACAGGCGTTGTCATTTTGCCATTTACCTTCGTGTACCAATCTGGGTGCTCAGTTACCCAGACATGGTCCCAGCCCGTATGATTGGGTACCCAGTCCAGAATAATCCGTAAACCAAGAGCGTGTGCCCGGTTCACCAGTGATTTGAAGTCGTCCAGAGTACCATAGTCCGGATTCACATTTTTATAATCGGCAATGGCATAAGGACTGCCCAGCGTGCCTTTCTTATTTTTCTGGCTGATGGGGTAAATAGGCATTAGCCAGAGAATATCCACACCCAATTCTTTCAGGCGGGGCAACTGGGTTTCTATGGCTTTGAAGTTTCCTTCAGGCGAGAACTGGCGCGTGTTGACTTCGTAAATGGTTGCATTTTTGGCCCAGTCGGGGGCGGGTGGCGCCCCCAGCGTGGTTGTATCGGTATCTGAGTTCTCTTCTTGGCTTGATTGACTATTGCGGCAGGCAGTTGTCATCAACAACGCGCTTAGCAAGACGGTCAGGTACGATTTCTTCATGGAATTGATTCCAGTCAATTAGATTAAGCGTTACGGAAAAATGGTCAGGCTACCAGTGGATGGCGGCTATTCTTCAATTGGTGGATGGCGTTCAAGGGATCTTTTGCGCCGAAAATGGAATTACCCGCCACCAGCATATCCGTACCAGCACGAAGCAACGCATCAGCATTGGCCAGACTCACACCGCCATCAACTTCAATAAGGGCGGGGCATTGGTTCGCTACTAATACTTGTTTTAGGTCTGCAATTTTCCGAAGCGTATGGGGTATGAAGGACTGCCCGCCAAAGCCCGGATTGACCGACATAATCAGAATAACATCGATCTGCTCGAGTACATCGAGCAGACCGCTGACGGGCGTGTGCGGATTCAGGGCAACGCCAGCTCGGCAACCCAGCTCCCGAATCCGGGTCAAGGTTCGGTGCAGGTGCGGACAGGCTTCATAGTGAACGTGAATGACCGAAGCACCACCATTCGCAAAAGCATCGAGGTAGCGGTCCGGGTCCGTGATCATCAGGTGCACGTCAATCGGTTTTGTGCAGTGCTTGCGAACAGCCTCTAGGAGCGGAAAACCGAAGGAGATATTCGGAACGAATACACCATCCATGACATCGAAGTGAAGATAATCAGCTTCACTTTGGTTAACCAGTTCCAGATCGCGTTGAAGATTGGCAAAGTCGGCCGCAAGCAACGAAGGCGCAATGAGAGGCTGTGTCATAGACTATAAGGAAATCACCATCAGGGGTTAGGCAAACGTTGTGCGTCCGATCAATCGTAAAAACGATTCACCACAAAAGGATTACCAGGGACGCACCACTTTTTTTATCCCGTAAAAGTACCTTTTTTTGGATGAACGAAGAAACAAAACCAATGTTGCCCGTTTAGAATTATGAGTAGTCGACAGGTAATAAGGAATAAGTGGGGTAAGTCCTGTATGACGGACCCACACCGGTGTTGCTTCCACGACAGCCGCTTACAACCTAGGACTGACTCATTTACCACGTATTAAGCCTATGAATCCCCAGGAACACATTGCCCAACTGACGAATCGCCTGAACTATTATACCCATCAATACTACCAGAATAGTGTTTCGGAAGTAGATGATTTTACATTTGATAAATTATTAGCGGAATTAACATCGCTCGAGACGCAGTATCCCGAGTTTCGTCAACCCGATTCACCGACAGCCCGAGTTGGGGGCACCATCAGTAAGGAGTTCAAGACCGTGTACCACCGGTTTCCGATGCTTTCGCTGGGCAATACCTACTCGGAGGAGGACCTTGTCGAGTTCGACAAGCGTGTGCAGAAAGGATTGAATGGGCAACCCTACGAATACATCTGTGAATTGAAATTCGACGGTGTCGCGCTGAGCATGACCTATGAGAATGGAGTGCTGGTGCAGGGAGCCACGCGGGGTGACGGTGTTCGGGGCGACGATATTACCAACAATATCCGGACAATTCGCACTGTGCCGCTACGGATACACAAAACCGATGTACCGGCTTTATTCGAAGTTCGGGGCGAGGGCTTCATGCCGCTGGCCGAATTTGAACGAATCAATAAAGAACGGGAAGACATTGGTGAAGCCTTGCTGGCCAATCCACGCAATGCCGCATCCGGAACGTTCAAACAGCAGGATTCGGCTGCCGTAGCTAAACGGCGTCTGGACTGCTATCTGTACTCGTTTCTGTCGGATGCCGATGTTTTTCAGACACACGAAGAAAGCCTGATTGCTCTGAAAGAATGGGGCTTCAACGTTTCCCAAACCTGGAAGAAATGTCTCGATATCCGGGAGGTAATGCAGTATATCAACGAGTGGGACACGAAGCGCTACGAGCTGCCGCTCAATACGGATGGTATCGTCATCAAAGTGAATCGCTACGATCAGCAGCGTGATCTGGGCTATACGGCCAAAAGTCCACGCTGGGCCATTGCCTTCAAATACAAAGCCCTGGCCGCCAGTACGACCCTGAACGGAATTCAGTACCAGGTTGGGCGGACAGGAGCCGTAACGCCCGTTGCCTTACTAACTCCCGTATTACTGGCCGGAACCATTGTCAAGCGGGCGTCGCTCCATAATTCAAACGAGATTGAGCGGCTGGGTATCCAGCTCCACGATACCGTTTTTGTGGAAAAAGGGGGAGAAATCATTCCGAAAATTACGGGTGTTGACCTGAACCGGCGGACCGATAAAAGTGAACCCATCATTTATCCGACAACCTGCCCGGCCTGTGGAACGGCCCTGATCCGGAAAGAGGGCGAAGCAAATTTTTATTGCCCCAATGAACGCGGCTGCCCACCCCAACGGCAGGCCCGGTTCGAGCATTTCATCCAGCGGAGGGCCATGAATATCGAGAGCCTGGGCGAAGGGAAAATCGAATTGCTCATTGACCGGGGCTTGGTGCAAACACCCGCCGATCTGTATAAACTGACGACAAACGACTTACTGGGCATCGAAAAAATATTTCTCGATGAGGAAACAGGCAAAAAGCGAATCGTCAGCTTTCGCGAAAAAACGGTCGAAAATATCCTGACGGCCATCGAACGCTCGAAAGCACAACCCTTGCCGAATGTGTTGTTTGCGCTGGGCATACGGTATGTGGGAAACACCACCGCCGAAAAACTGACGGATTATTTTGGGTCGATGGACGCTATCATGAACGCCAGTTCAGAAGCGCTGCTGGCTGTACCCGACACGGGGCCGCGCATTGCCGAGAGTGTGGTGGCGTGGTTTGCCGATCCCGACAACCGGGAGTACGTAGAAAATCTCCGGGCGGCCGGACTGCAATTTGTCGGCGAGAAAAAAGTGGTGGAACAGGAGGGTGACTCGCTGGCTGGAAAAACGTTTCTGTATACGGGCACCTTCGAGAATTTCAGCCGCGAGGAGCTCGAATCCCGTATCGAAGCCAATGGTGGCCGGCTGCTCAGCGGAATTTCCAAGAAACTGAATTACCTGATTGTCGGCGAGAATGCAGGTCCATCCAAGGTCGAGAAAGCCCGAAAATTAAACGTCCCTATGATTGGCGAAGATGAGTTTATGGCCATGCTGGTGGTGTAAACTCAATTGAAAATGAATTGGTTATCTTTGTGCGTACGATAAACCCACCAAAACATGGAAGCATCCAACAACTTTGATAATATCCGTCAGATTCTTCAGGAAATTGCGCAGAGCCAAAAAGAAACGGACCGGATAACGAAACAGAATGCCAAACTCATTGGCGATATTGGTAACAAGTTCGGTAGCTTTACCGAAGGCATGGCGTTTCCTTCCATGGAAAAAGTACTGCGTAAGCAGTTCGGGATGACAACGATCACCACGAACTACAAAACGGAGTACGGCCCCGATACCCTGGAAATTGACGTGCTGGGCCTGGCGAATGGCGACGTAAATACAGTTGTTTTGGTGGAAGTGAAAAGTCATCTTAAAGAGCGTGATATTGATCAGTTGCTGAAAAACCTGGATCGGTTCCGGCGGTTCCACCCCGAGTACGCCCACAAAAAACTGTTCGGTATTCTGGCCTGCGTGCAAGGGGCCAAAGAGGTTCGGGATAAGGCGATGGCTGCAGGTTTGTACGTAGCATCTATCCATGATGAAGTATTTGAGTTAAAAACCCCCGCCTATTTCGTGCCCAGAGATTTCTCGCTGACAATGACGGCGTAAACGCACGACTCCAGCCTAAATTCACGTAACTTTGCGCTAATAAATTCCTGTTTCCAGTTAACT
Source organism: Spirosoma horti (assembly GCF_054776595.1). Classification (NCBI taxonomy): domain Bacteria; kingdom Pseudomonadati; phylum Bacteroidota; class Cytophagia; order Cytophagales; family Cytophagaceae; genus Spirosoma; species Spirosoma horti. The sequence goes on along the minus strand of NZ_BAAHBQ010000006.1, from coordinate 565,180 downwards.
AATGGATACTCGTAGCCAATACGGTAAATTTCACGGCGTAGGCGTCGCCATTGTGACGCCCTTCCATGCCGATTATTCAATTGATTTTGACGGCTTTGGCCGCATCGTCCGGCACATCTCCGATGGGGGCGTTCGTTACATCGTCCTGCAGGGCACAACCGGCGAATCGCCGACGGTGACTAAACAGGAAAAGGCTCAGTTGTTGCAATACCTGAAGGAAAACAACCCAAAAAATCTGCCCATCGTTTTCGGAGTAGGTGGTAATGTTACGGCCGATGTCGTGTCGGGCATGAAAGACATTGATTTTGACGGTGTCGATGCCATTTTATCCGTCTGCCCGTACTACAATAAACCCGGCAAACGGGGTGTCATCGAGCATTTTACCCGTGTGGCCGATGCCAGTCCGGTACCAGTTATTCTGTATAATATTCCCTTTCGAACCGGCATCAACATGAGTGCCGAAACGATTTGCGAACTGGCCCAGCACCCGAATATTATCGGGGTCAAAGAAGCCTCGTGCGTGATCGAGCAGTGCATGGAAATTGCCCGCGATAAACCCGATGACTTTTTGCTCATCTCGGGCGACGATGTACAGGCTGTACCCATCATCAGCATTGGTGGCGTCGGCGTAATGTCGGTTATTGCCAACGCCTTTCCGGCCAAATTTACGGGCTTGATCGAAGCCGCGTTGCAGGGCGATTTTGCCTTTGCCCGAAAAGAGCTGGGGCATTTCCTACGCATCGATCCGCTTCTGTATGAAGAAGGAAACCCAGTAGGTGTAAAGAATATTCTTGAGTTAATGGGCCTTATGTCGGCAGAGGTTCGCTTACCGTTGATGAAAGCATCCGACGACCTGAGTGAACGCCAGCGTGCCGTACTTCAGCGTGATAACCTTCTGGAGTTGGTGGCTTAGGACGCTTTATTAAACTTCGATTAAACGTACATTCTGTAAAGCAAAATGACGATTCCGGACTGGAATCGTCATTTTGCTTTACAGCTAAAGGCTTTGTCAGGAGTTTCGGCCGCCACCGCCAAAAAGCTTCGACACAAGCCAGATGACAATGCCAAGAACGACGATAACCCCGATAATACCCGTGTAAGCACCAGCTTTGAATATATCGCCAATGGCTGCACAACTGGTCAGAAACAGGGTCAGGAAGACCGCTACAAGAGCAGATGGAAAAAAACGCAGAAGAGTTTTCATAAAACGTTGACTGGTTATGTGTAGTTAGTAGCCACTCGCCAATCGGCGAATTGTCAATAAAACAGGCACAAACTCAGTTTGTTTAAAACCCCAGGTGCTATAGATTCCACCAATACGTCCACTTCAGCACCAGCGCCCGGTTCTTGACCGAAAAGAAGCCGGGGACATCCTGGCCGATCTGGGCTGAGTTGGGCAAATAGTTATCCGTATAAACCAGGAAAAAATCGGAGGCAGGCTTATAGCGCCATTGAACCCGCGCATTGACGTTCATATTTTTTTGCTGTTCATTGTACTGCACAAACGTGGTCAGGTAGAGCGTGTTGGTCAGCGTTACATCAAATCGGGGACCAACCAGCCAGAACGTAGTTTGACCCCAGGGCTGAGGCAACCGAATGTCGTTATAACTGGCACTGGCCGCCAGACTCACGTAAGGCTGGAACCGATAACCCAAGTCGGCCGTCAGGTTCAGGCGGGTGCCGTTGTCGTAATAACCCCCGTAACGGGATGAAAAACCATAGGTGAATACGCTCTGTGGTTTCGAATCGAAATCCGTTCCCCAAGCAGTCCAGTTGTGTTGCGTGCCCGTCGCCAGTGTTTGTCGGCCCGTGTTGGTCGGGTCGAAGGGTTGTAACAACCGCACATAGTCGGTCGCGACCCAGCCCGTGAAAACACTTTTACTCCGGAACGTAACGACGTAACTCAGTGTCGTTTCATTGTCGCTTTGCCGGCCAGCCGGATCGAAAAAATAGGTCGATACCACGGTCGGGCCATGACTCAGCACACCGCTGGCTGTTGGTAAGAACGTATAGCCGAGGGTGCCCATAACCCGCTCATAGGCTCGCCGTGGCACGTAACCAGCCTCGGCGGTATAATTCTTTCCAACCGATTCGACTTGTCCACCAATGAGCCATCGGCGTGTGTTATACTGCAAGTTCGCGGCATAAACGGCGTCGCTGCCGGATTGATCCGTGCCACTAACCGCTGGACTGAACGACTTCACATACAGGGCTTTTCCTGACCAAAAATTGTTCGCCGAAGCCAGGTTATACTCCAAGCCAAAATTTCGGTTGTAGCGCGTATAAGCTGGCTTATCGGTGGCTGGCGTATACCCGAGCGACTCTTTATTGACAAACATCAGACCAATATTCGACCGGGCGAATATGCGCCGTTGCAGGGCGACAACGGCAAAATTCTGGGCTGGCAGCGACTCAACACCCGTGCTTGAATAATCGACGCCCCCCGTCTGCATGTCCATTATGCCAATGCGCCAGTCTTTGTTTAGCTTGCCACTCAACCGGGCACCGAAGCGAATGGGAACCCCACCCAGACCAATCCGGCGGCTGAAAAAAGGCCGAATGGTTGCATAGCCGAAGTTGGTGAACTGGTCACCGTTCTCGAGAAAGAACTGTCTCTTTTCGGGAAAAAATAACTCATACCGATCCAGGTTAGTTACCTGCTGATCGACATCCACCTGCGAAAAGTCCGGGTTAACGGTTAGGTCGAGGTTCAACGAGGACGTAATGGCGACTTTAGCATCCAGACCCGCGTCGAATCGATTCTGGGTTGGTACGCCATTCTGGTAGTCGCGGTTCATGCCGCTCAGGGCATACGGAATCAGGGAAATGTTGGGTCCGGGCTGTGGGGGTGGCTGATCCCAGACCAGCACACCCGTGAGCGCCAGTGAGGCTGTCGGGAACTGGCGCTGGATAGGCGTCCAGGATGATTTTTCAGTTGTTTTTAAATCCTGTCGGCTGAAGTTTATTCCCCAGCGGGAAATGCCGCGTTTGTACCGAATGGTCTTGAAGGGAATGGCCAGTTCGAGCACATACCGGTCGGCGTAGTTCTTAACCGAAGAGGTCCATTTGTTATCCCAGCTTAAGTTTGCTTTGCCTCCCTCATACAACAAACCATCCCACTGGGCTCCGGCCGCGTTGGTGCCAAACGTGAACCCATTCGTCTGGTCATCGAAGGTGTCCATGAAGAAAATGAAGTTGTCATTTTTGCCAAATGCCCAGTCACGACGCAGCGATTCCACGATATACGGGCCTTCCACATTGCCGTGGTAACAAACGGCACTCAAATACATATGGTGGTCGTCATAAGCCATCCGAACGTCGGTCCGAACCTTAGCGCGGCTCGTGTCCATGGGCAATACCATCCAGAAATCAGACGCTACTTCGGCCGCTTGCCAGGCGGGTTCATCAACAGTTCCATCGATAACAATGGGCGATGTTGCCCGGCTGATGTGAAGTTGATATTGTTCATTTTTCTTCTGAGCCATCAAGGGCGTGAGGCCCGACGAAGCGCACAGAAGAAGCGAAAAAAGCAGTAAACGTCTCACCAAACAAATACGTTATAAGTCAATGGTAAAAGAGAAATGACCCTTGGTTTTACCCCAGGTATTTTTATAAATAGAGACGCAACGACTCATTCATCGTTGCGTCTCCGAGCTTTTGTGAGAAGAAGTCAGTTAATTGCCGACCATAAACACGGCGTTGCCAAACAGGAGCTTGCCATTGTACCAGAAACCCCGGAATAATGGGTCATCGGCCAGGTAAACGACACTCCCGCGTCCTAATTGCTGAACGCCCATAACCAACGTGTTTTTCAGCTTTTCTTTAGCATTTCTACCAGAGAAACCGGCTACGTAGTTTGACGTTTTGAAGTACCCTACATTCCAGCCATCTTTCAGAAAATCAAAGTTATAGGCATTCTGCACCAGCGAGTAGTAACCACCCGACAGGCCAAAGCCGAGTGGGTGAGACGTGTCGACATCGACCCGGTAAATACTGCCCGGAATATCGTCGGCGATGGCCGTCCGTTCGCGGTCAATGTATAGTTTGAGGGAGTCGAGCATGCTGCCTTTATCTTTGCTTTTGTCTTTCCCCTTGTCTTCTTTTTCTTTCAGATCAAAGCCCTCTTTCCCGGCCAGAAAGGATGCGGCCCGCTCCATGGCAATCAACTTACCACCAGCCCGAACCCATTCCCTGATGGACGATAAATTCTTCTCAGTCAGATAGCGCCCGTAGTTGTAGTTTGTTGGCAGAATCAGCACGTCCAGTTTGTTCCACTGCACGTTTCCGAGCGTGTTGATGTCAATCAGGGCGATGGGGTAGTTCAATTCCTGATCGAAGTAGTGCCATACTTCGCCCGCCGAAGGCGGAGGAGTTCCGTCGCCAATAACGACGCCCACCCGGGGCGCCTTTAAACCCGTTACGAAATCCGAGCCAAAATCTGATCCCTTGCTCACGAAGCCCGTTTGCACCGGTGTCAGGTCAGCGCCTGTTTTCGTTGCTTCCGCCCGAACGAGGGCATCGAAGCGTTCGCCAAAGCGTTCGTTCCCGGCACGGGTTACAATGAGTGTACCGGATGGGTAGGTTTTGTTTTCGACGTCGAAAGGTTTTTCCGCTGCCCGAACCCTGATTTTCTGCTTGAGCAATCCCGCCAGCATTTGCACCGCTGGTAGTGACTGCCACCGCACCAGATACGCATAAGGCCGGGCCGTAGCAGTGGTGCCAGTTGTTGAGCTTGAACTGGCGGCAACTGGCTGCGTGCTTCCCGGATTGATTCGTGTCGTCAGACCATAGGTTTGCAGGCCGAAGGCATAAGGCAATGACCAAGCCGTAATGTCGTAGGTAGCTGAGTCTTCCAGCGCGGAATTTTGCTCAAACAGGATTTTTAGCAGCGTTGATTTAGGCTGGTAGGCGCTGATCACGATGTCATCGGCGGCAACCGATACGTTCTTTTCGTTTTTCTGGGAGGTATAGTTAAAGCCACTCGTTACGGTCTGCGCTTTGCCCGAGTAGCCATAACTGATTTTGTTGCGCTCCAGGAGTTGTTGTAACGCTTTCAGGCGGCCGGCATCGCCATTGGACTTAATGACGTAGCTTTTGTAAACCCCAATGGGTGTATTGCGCGATTTATCGAAAAACTGTCCGAACTCTTTTACGATCTCGGCGGGCCGGTCGGCTACCGATTCCAGGGTGGCTATGCTGGATGCGACGTGGTGGTCGATCCGCTGGCGCAGGGTGAGGGTGTCACCATCTGCTTTTTCGATGGCCAGTCCTGCCCGACCGCTGCCGCCCTGCTCAAATGTCATGCCAATGGCCCCGTTGTAGGTTGGGTACGTGTCGCCATAGCTGGGATAAAACAGATCAAAACGTTCGCGGGTGTAATAGAGCCAGCCATTTTTATCGAAGTAGCGGCTGCAATAATCACCAATCGTTTGCTGAAACTTTCGCTGAAAAGGCGTTATATCTTCATGGTAAGGCTTGGCGGAGGGGGCAAAATAATAGGGGCTCTCAACGCCCATTTCGTGGAAGTCGCCGTGCAAATGGGGCATCCACTGCTGATAGAGCGCCATGCGTTGCTGCGTGATTTCCTGTGTTTGCCAGGCCCAGTCGCGGTTGGGGTCGAAGAGGTAATGGGTATAACGACCACCAGGCCAGGGCTCGTTGTGTTCGCGGGCGGAGGGAGTCGGGTCGGGGGTGCGACCGACCATCTGGTTGTACCAGTTTACATACCGGTCATGCCCGTCGGGGTTTAAGCCCGGATCAAGAATAACGACGGTCGTGTTCATGATTTTCTGCGACACAGCGTCCGATGAGCTAAGCAACCGATACAGCACATCCATGAACGTTTCGGAACTGACGGCTTCATTGCCGTGTACATTATAGCTCAACCAGGCAATTGGTGGTTGAGCCGCAGCCGTTGGCGTGCCATCCATCAGGCCAATGCGTTTCAGGTTATTTGTCCGGATTTCTTCCAGCCGGTTCATATTTTCTTCCGAACCGATCGCAACGACCATCAACTGGCGACCTTCGTAGGTGGTGCCATAGGGGATAAGTTTAATGCGTTTGGGTAGTTGGCGGGCTACCTGTTCGGCATAAGCCAGAACACGGTAATGGGGAGTAAACCGTTCACCAATCTGATAACCAAGGAATTTAGCGGGTGAATCGACCGAAGCAGAGGAAGGGGCAACGGTTGCTGTGGACGAAGACTGTGCAGAAGCCGACTCGGACTGAATGGGCAGCGATGCGACGGTCAGGCCTGCAAGCAGCAAGAAGTGTTTCATGTAGGTGATGAAAAAATTTTAGAGGCTAATCACCTCAAAAATAGCACTAAAACGCTCAAGAACCCTTTTTTTGAAAAAATTTTAGTAGCTGCTATTGCATTTTAAAAACATCGCCTTACCTTTGCACCACGATTCGCCAACACAGCGGCAACAAGCCAAAAGGTTGGGTCTTTTAAACAAGACGGCCGATTCGTCTAGCGGTTAGGACATCGCCCTTTCACGGCGGTAACACGGGTTCGATTCCCGTATCGGTCACTAACATTATTTTCTTCCCACGACAAGGCCCGCCGAAAGCGGGCTTTGTCATTTTAGGCCCTTCTGCTCCCAGCCGTACCCCGTCTCAACTGCGCATATGTGCATAAATTTTTGCACACACGAATTTGCACACACCTTGCACACACCAGTTGCTCTCTTAATTTCCTTAATAATCCCTTAACAATCACCGTTACTGTATAGTATATTTCAACTCGAATATATCATACAACTAAATTATACGGTGAGTACAAAACGAATGCCTATAAGTATACGCTTTACGCTGCGTTCTCCCAAAAAAGGGCAGACCTACGCTAATCCGCACCCCTTGCAGGTCTGGATTACGGTCAATGGTCAGCGGGACCACTTCGGGGCCGTTTATCCGCCAGTGACCGGTAGTAAGTTATTGGTCAATCCCAAGGAATGGCAGGTAGAGGATCAGGCATCATCGCGCCGGGATGATATGGTCAACAAACACCTGCCCAAACTAAAGGCGTATATTCTGGAGGTGTTCGACCGGCAATGCGCCATTGCTCAGATGAATCCCGATTTTCCGCCAACCGTCAAATCTGTTTGCTATCAGATCCAGGAAGGAAAATTGCCCGACTGGAATCCAGAAAACGGCTGGCAGCTTGGCAAACAAAAGCCTACGATTCCTCTTTTGTCCGGCGACACATCGCTGGTCGACGTGTACATTTCCCGAGTGGCTGCACTTGAGCGACACTACGGCCCAACGCCTACCAAAACCCAGACCATTGATGTAGGACGGTGGAAGAGGGGGCTCAATCTGCTCCGGGCCTGGGCCAAAGCGCATAATACGCCCGTACCTGCCTGCCAGAAAATAACCCTGTCCTGGCTCAAAGATTATCATAAATGGCTTCAGACCCAGAAAAGCAAAAAGCAGTCGAAGCCCATTTCAGCGGCAATGGCCTCACGCTACATCGGCAAAATTGGGCAGGTGTTGCAGTACATGGTCGATGCTGAACTGATTGAGCGCAACAACGTAGAGAAACAGTCCTGGCCCCGTTACGATGACAAGGAGATCCTGTTTTTAGAGCCTGAACACGTCGCCAAGTTGTTTACCCTGAACTGGAAAAGGACTAAGGGAATTGCGCTCTGGTGGTTTCTGCTAATGTGCTGCACAGGACTGGATTACCCTGACGCGGTAGCTTACGCCCGTTCGCGTCACGGCTTTGAGCGCGTCGGCCCATCGGGGCGTAAAATTCTGGGCAGACGCCTAAAGCCGCCCCACGAAGAATACGATGTGCCGCTACTGGACGAGGTTGAGTGGCTGTTTGCGGTTTATCCGGAAGGGCCGGAAGACATATCCGGAGCCGCCGTGAACCGCTATACCGATCAGATCGAGGGTGTGTTGGGTATCACCTGGCGCATTACCAATAAGACTGCCCGTAAAACATTTGGCTGTCTGATGCTTATTAACGGGTACTATATAGGGGAAGTGAGCCGGATGCTGGGACACAAAAGAAACAGTACAACCGAGCGTCACTACGTCCGCATCATCGGTAGCGCCGTCGACCGCGCCCGAAGTCGGGTCAAAAAAAGCTCTCTTATATGACTGGATATAGTCGATGGATATTTACTTCCGTACCAGGTCTGCCGTTTGTCTTTATCAGTATTTACGAGGCTGGCGGTTCGATTTATACGCACCACAGAAGGGTAGGGTTGAATTAATTCAGAGGAATGGTAAAATGCTGACTGTATTCCGGTCCTTGTAATTCATAGACCGAACAGACAAGCCAGGGATAACGGTCGTGTTCAAAGTACCAACGGGTGAATAGATTCATAAGGTGTCATTGTTTGATGCAAGATAGATATACCTAACAAAAAAGCCTGGTCATAGCGACCGGGCTTTTTTGTATCAGTGAACGTTAGATTTTATCAATCAACTTTGACAATTCGTCAATCAGAGGTTTAATCTGTTGAAGATTTGTGCTATAAAGCTCATTAAAATTCAATGCGTTAATTCTGGCTACGAATGCTGCTGACTCAGGAGAAGCAAGCAGCACATCAATTTGAGTACTTACTACAATTAAGCTGGGTCTTACACCTGTTCTAAAATAGTCAAGCAAATGTTGGGCGTCCCCGGCAACATTTGCTCCGCCAGCATGACTACCATGAGTTATTTGTATAAAATTATTGAATTCAGCTTCTGCTTTTTGAACAATCGTATACAAAGAGCCTAACACGAGTAAGGCATGGGATCTTACTAAATCCTGATGCACTTTAATAGAAAAAGCTTGCGCTTGCGCTTGAACTTGTTGTGGATTCATAATTGATAAATAATTATTTAGTAAGTTGTAAAGATAGAATATAAAGTTACGTAGTTGAAAAATTAAATTCATCAGCAGGTGATACAGTGATTTACCAGCCTCTGACGGATGGAATGATCATCCGCGATTTGTGAACCCGTCTGGCCTGAATGAATTGAATGGCCAGAATGGCCAGTACAAAGAGTAAGATTGCTTTTTTCATGGTGAGATTGTCTTTATAAAATTGTCAGGTTGTCTATGGCAAATTTGATCAGATCCTTACTGGTGCCCAAGCCGAGCTTATTGGTAATGTGTGCTTTGTGATTGGCCACCGTCCGGTAACTAACGTCGAGCAAATCGGCAATGTCTTCGTTTTTATAGCCCTGTCCAACCAACCTCAATACGATTAATTCCTGCTTACCCAGTTTGCTGACTTTCTGGTAAACATCGGGGTTGATCGCTTTGACGCCCAACTGTTTGCTACGCCTGGTATCCTCCTCGTTAATTAGTGTTCGGATGGCCCAAACGTTGATTTCAGTCAATGGACCGATCAGGGCATCGAGTATCCGGCTAAAATAAGCCGCGACGGGGGGCTCCGCTTCGTAACGCTGGTAGCCGTCGAGCGCCGTTTTTAAGGCCAGTAGCGGCCCGATTTGTAGTTGGTTGAGTGGCCTCATTGGGGCGTGGAGTCTTGCGACCACGGACGGGCTGTCATACCTTTGCACCGTGGACGGATTGTCGTGATCAGGTTCATATTCCCCTACTCGGTAAGTTTCTCAGGCGAACGAGTAGGGGTTTTTCATTTAAGCTAAACTAGCTACACAGCGGGCAACGAGTAGTTCCATCGTCGGCGGTGGATTGGCGTTACCGATCTGCTTCTGACGCTGTTCTTTGTTGCCCAAAATCACGTAGTCAGCCGGGAAGCCTTGCGCCCTGGCTGTCTCGCTGGGCTGAAGCATCCGAAAGTAACAATCCTCTATCTCGGGCCTTCCGTCGATCAGGGCCACACTATCCCGCGTCGGCATCGTCGGACTCGGCTCAAATACCGTATGCGCGTTGTTAACGCCGTGGTAAGGTGCCAGAATCAAACTACTGTGTCCGGTTGTCATCACCGTATCAGTCGGCTCGGTCGTCAATCTGGGCCGGGCTGTTCCGTGAATCGGCACGATAAACGACATACTGTTCCCCTGTCCGGTTATCGTTGGTAGTGCGTCGGTCACATCGCGCGCTGGTGTCGACTTCCGGTTCGGTACGATAAACGAGCCGGGCGGTACAATCATCATTTCCTGCTGTGCCGTCGTTTGGGTGTGCATGTAGCCCGTCAGCGGGCGAGCGGGTGAGGCATCCCGATTGGCGAGCAAAAACGGTTCAGGAGCGACCATCGCCATACTTTCCTGAGTGGTCTGTGTGGGCATCACCTCACCCATGCCATAGGTTCTGTCCGTGTTTGAGGTGCTGAATGCCATGTTAAACAGGTAGGGCGCAAAAAGGTAGCTGCTGAACCCGGTCGTTTGCGCGTTGAGCGGCTCGCCTTCGGCGTTCCATATGCGGCTTTCAGTCGTGCCGTGCTGGTTTCGCTGATCAATGATCGTCGGCCGGTACCCAAACTTATCCAGGCCATATTCGATTCGCTTGGTCGTGTTAGGGCTGAGGGGTTTCATGCCTAGCGATGCCCGGTCGCCAATCCGGACCATTGGAATCGACAGATCGAGGGCGTTCAAAGCCGCGTAATAAAATGGAACAACCGGTGCAGCACAAACCGAGCAGCGGTACACGTACTGGGTTTTGTACTTACCCGACCGGCGTCCGTTTTTCCAGCTTTGGTAGGCTTCGACGGTTCCGCAGCGGGCGCATGGTGCCTTCGGGCGGATGTCCAGATCTGGTTTCCGGTTGCCCTTTTTCCAGAACACAATGTAGATCCGGTCGCGGCTCTGAGGGGCAAAGCCGGTTACTCCCTCGCCGTGGGCAAACATCGCGTTCAGATAGACGCACTCATGCTCATAGCCCAGCGCATGCATCGCCTTGAGCCAGGCGTCGAACATAACCCAGTGACGAACGTCGACGACGTTTTCGGTAACGATAAACTCGTACCGATGGATCTCGGCAAAACGGGGCACGTCCCACATGGTCGCCCGACTCCGGACCGCCGAGGCATCAAACGCCTTGTTGGTGAAGATGTCCTGTTGATGCAGGTTTTTTCGCTTTTGCCCCTTGGCCAGAGAATGGTTCGTGCATTCGGGCGAGGCAATCAAACCCGTCGTTTTCTGGTAGCGGGCCGGGTGGGTCTCGCTGATGTCGGCGCAATCGTGATGCGTGTCGGGGTGGTTCGTGTTGTGGCTCTCAATGGCTAATTTCCAATGGTTGAGCGCATATTTAACCGCGACACCGGCTACCTTACTGGCCCCTTCGGACGAGCCGCCACAGCCGCAAAACATATCGGTTAACGTTGTATCTGATGGATGTATCATTTTATACTAAGTCGTTTAATTCCTGCTGGATTGTTTCAAGGATCGCCAGCATTGTCATGTAATCGTGTGAGGTTTTTGTATCGCCCAGTCGTGGACTTTCAACCCGTTTAGTGAATTCCTTATGCCAGTTGGCCCGGCCCTGTGGAGAGAGTTGACGTTGCCACTCGCCGAAAGTTTTAGGCAGGTTATTCATACCTCCTCCTTTCGGCTCCAGCTGGAGGGACGCCAGCCGTCCGGCTTCTGGCTCTCCTTGAACGCATCACCCAACAACCGGGCGTTTTTGCGACGAGCCAGGTCGATCATCGCTCGCCGGTCGTCCGATACACCCATATTGATGATGTACACCTCGTAGGGGCTCTTTTTCTGAATTCCAACGAAAATAAAGGCGTACTCAAGACCAACCGCATCCAGATAAAAGGCCGCTTGCCGGTCGTAGCCGTATTTGACAAAGCAATCAAAAAACTCGTTGGCACTCCGGGCCGAGGTCGTCTTCAGATCAAACAGCGTCGAGGCCGGATTTTGCCACTGGGCGTCAATCTTGGCTTTGAGGGACAGGCCCGTCCGTGGACAGGTCCAGTACTTCTCTATTTCGTGATAGCCCGGCGTCTGCCAGTGTTCAACCCAGTTCGGCGCGGTCTTCTTGATGCTGGCTTTCATTTTGAGTAAATGCGCCTGGTCTTTGACGTGCAGCTTATCCCAAAGGTTAGATGTGTTAGGCTCCAGAATCAGACTGTGAAAGACCGTACCGAACAGGGCGGCTTTGGGGTCAATGGGCTTGATCTGTCCGCCCGTACGCATTGCAAACAACTCGCTGAGGTCGCTATTGGAGTAAGCTGGATAGGTTCTGTATTGATGGTCAGTCATTGGGGAGCAGGGTTAGATAGGGGTATTTGCCGGAGAGAATGTCGTTTTCAAATTCGCGGACGAAATCAGCTTCTTTGATCTCGTAGGTTCCTAAAAGCAGATAGTCACCGGAAACACCATGACTAAAAAGAGTGGCACAGCGGGTGTAATGCGTATACATGAGTTTAAGGTGGATGTCTTCCCGAAACTCTTTCTCGTTTGTACAATGCACGATGGCTGTCAAGTGCGCGCTTTCTTCGTCGTATTCGATTCGGATTGTGTTCAGTAAATCAGTCATTGTCGTATCAGTCTAACGTGTTCACTACTGTAGCACCGGGGCTTATCCTTTTTGTCCTCCATGACCTTAATCAACCCGCTCGAAGTCCAGCCAATTACCGTCCCGGTAAAATTGCGGACGTGGAACCCGCGTCGGTGGACGGCCACACGGACGCGGGATTGTGGTATGATTTCAGAATTCATATAACCGGCGTGAATTCTGAGGCATAGAAATTCCAGACGTTGGGCATGGTCACGGCGTTGAGCCGCTCGCGAACGAAGCTCTGTTGCAAGTAGCTCGGCAATTCATCGACTAGCCGCTGATAGTCGTGCAGGCCCATAACCTGAGCGATGTAGCACTCGTGTACGCTGTTGATGTGAGTGACGATCTCCGTCAGATCAGCGTGAAATTCGCGGACGTTGAACTCGTCGAGGTCGACCAGCTTTTCGATCTCACGGTCAGTCGAGGAGATCCGGAGCCGACTCATTAAATTGAAAAACGTCGTGCGGCCGACCGTTGATTTTATCGAATCCCAATGCTTAGGCTCAAGAAGGTATTTTTCTAACACATGACCAGTTTTTGGGTCACGGATTGCCTTTCGCGGATTAGACTGCAAGTCCTTCATCACCCGGTTGAGGTCATTCCCACGAGTTTCTAGCAAGAAATCTTCAAGACGTTGCTGGGCAAACAGCCGAACAGTCGAGTAATTGTTTGGTATACCCCGACCAAAAAAGCCAAGCGAGTGAGGATAAAGGCCCGAGGCTACGTATTGGCTAATACAGCGGGCGATACCGGCCTCATTTGAAATGTTATTGCCTCTTGAGGCCAGAAACGCTCTCGACGAAAACAAAACGCTGTAATACGCCTGGGGAAACGTCCAGTGCAGCGATGACTGCAAGTACTGCTCGTCGTTAACGACGGGCGTTATACGTAAGGCGTACTCCGCCGACCAGCAATTGAGCAGTAATGCTTTGATGGCATTGTAATCGAGGGACTCGGCCGTCTGGATAGTACGCGTAATGAGCTGAGTGCCTTCGGGCGAGTTGAGCCGGATATACGAAGCCAGGGCGCGAAAATGATCTGAGAAAAGCATACGAAAAGAGTTTAGGCCGCTACTGATGACAAGTAGCGGCCGGGTGAGATGGATTATTGAGCAGCGGGCAACAGGTCCGGTTCGTCTGCAGGAGCGGCAAACGGATTGAAATAATTATAAACCGACTTGTTGTTGGCGATGTCGGTCAGCGTCTCAATCCGGTAAATCCGGCGATCCTGTGCGTATTCGCGTATCGCCCTGGTCTGCTCGGCATCGGCCAGCTTATGGGAGAACGTAGCGATGTAGTAGACGCCTTTAGGCTGAATGTTGTTGTTCTCTTTCTTCTCGGCAACGGCTGTAATAACGGCATCGGCGAGCGTCAGGTCGTCGTAGTACAGTGGCTCGATCAGGCGGAAAATATTGTCGACTGAATAGCCGTGGAACAGCACCGCCGATACGCAGTTTTTCTCGTCGATAAAGAAAAATTCCGCCCAGTTCTTGGTACCCATATTGAGGATGTTATCTGTAAACAACCGCCACGCGATAGGCTGAAAGGTCAGCGTCCGGCCCAGCTTCTCGGTGCCGTTGATGTTGAAAATGCCCTCTTTGGCATCAAACCGGTATTGGCGCGGATGTCCTTCGAGGTACTTGAACTTATCGACGACTTCGCCCGTCAGTTCGTGGACTTTCTGGTACGACTTGAGATTGCCTTCGGCGACGGCGGTTTGTACTGCTTTAGTGGTAGACATGAGAGAAAAAATAAAAGGGTGAAAAGAGATTAGTTATTGAGAGCATTGATAAGTGCCTCGGCAAAGTTTACGGCCGAGCTTACTGTCGATTCTACACTGTAGTCCGCATAGCTGGGGTTTGCCAAAAGACCTTGTAAAGCCTGTGCCGCAACGTATTCCCGTTTAGTGAGCCCCCATTGTGGCATACCTTCATTGATGTCGAGCGGGAAAGCTGACTGTTCTCCGTTGTTGTCCATTGTGAAAGGTTGATTTATGGCCCGGTTGTTAGCCGGGCCGGTTAGGATTGATCAAGCAAGGATTAGTCGGTCAGCCCGAAAGGAGCGCCAGCCCATAGCGAGCGTATCGTAATAGCAAATAGCCAGCACGGAGCCGGCTTTGCTGTCTGTTGTCGTTACGGCCGGAGCCGAACCGTAGTAGCCGACCGCAAAGCGTTCTTCGCCCTTTTCCTTTTCGTAAAAGAATGAGACGGGCTTGACGAGCATTTCAGCTTTGAGCCGGATAACTGCCCACGCGCGTTTGAGCGCCTGAGAGAGCGAAAAACCCTGTTTGCGGAGGGCATTGGCGAGTACCATTAATTGACGTTTCATGTGAATGCAGATGTTAAGCGATTGATTCAACAAATGTAATCAAATGATTTCAAATAGCAAGACTTATGTAATAAATTGATTAAAATAATAATTCAAATGATTACAAATAGTTATATTTTTGTTTCATACTTACTCCACTTGATATTACATCCATGAGAAAGAGCGTACCTGCCCTCTTTGACGAGATCGCTGACGATCAGCCCTATTTCTTTGGCGTCCAGGCCAATCCGATCCGGGAATCATTACCCACGCTGACGTACCGGTTTGATCGGGGCACGATTGGTCTCAGCAAAGGGCTGTTAAACCTGCTGGGCATCGACAGTAATTGTTACATCGGCTTTGTGACCATCAAAAAAGCCATTTACATCTACCGCGTACAGGGTCAGGGCCGCTACTGGGTCAATACATCGACGCGGTTTAAGTCGGGGATCTGTTCGGGCACGATCTGCAAAAAACAGTTTGTCCGCGAAGCCATGCGGAGCGTCGGCAATGGGCCGGGTGAGATCATAAGTTTTCCGGTAGCGCCGTTTAGCACGACGGCGACCGAGCTTGGTTTGGACCCGAGCGTTTACAGCGTACCGTTTTACCGGATTGTCACGGATCAAAAGTCACTACGCGAATGAAGACCAGGGAGGGCACCATCGCCGATTTAAAGTTTGACCGCAGCAATGCTAACAAAGGTTCGGAGTTTGGTTCGCACCTGCTCCGTAAGTCAGTCAGTGAGTTGGGCGTCGGTCGCGGCATCGTTGCAGCCTCGGACGGTACCATCATCGGCGGCAATCACGTCACGGAGATGCTATCCGAGTTGGACATTGACCGGGTCGTCTTTGTGCCCACCGATGGAAAGACCCTCGTCGTTACCCAGCGCATGGACATTGACCCGGGGACAAAACACTTTCACGAACTGGCCCTGGCTGATAATAAAGTCGGGCAGGTTAATCTGACCTTTGACGACGATGTCGTCGCGTCGCTCGCGGCCGAGTTTGACATTGACGTCGGTAGTTGGGGATTTACACCCGTCGAAGAGGAGAAAACACCGGAGCCCAAAGAGACACCCGTTTCGGATAAGATCAGTTTTACCCTGTCGGCTGCTCAACTCATCGACGTACGCAAAGCCCTCGACACGGCTATACTTGAGCAGGAGATCCCCGACGAGGGGGAGCCCGACAACGAGGCCCTGATGATTATCGTCAACGAGTTTCTATCACGTCGCTCGTAAGCACTCACTCTAATACTATAGCACTCTAATAATGCCTTTCAATACTGAGGACGCCATCGCGCAACGACGCGCCAACGTAGCCCGGCTCTATTTGCAGGGACTTCGACAGTCTGACATTGCTATCCGGGAGAAGGTTACCCAGGGTCAGGTCAGCCAGGATCTGGTCGCTATTCGTGCCGAGTGGCAGGAGTCGACCATTTTTGATTTTAACGAGGCCAAAATTCAGGAGTTGGTCAAGATCGACCACCTGGAATCGACGCTCTGGGATGCCTGGCACGATTCCAAACAGCCACTCAAGAAAAAGTCGACCAAGATGCGGGGTGAGGTCAACGAGACAACCGACAAAAAGGCGCAAAAGGCCAAAAACCTCGAAACGACGGATTATACCGAGGAGCGGTTGGGCGACCCGCGTTACCTGATTGGCGTTGACCGCTGCATCGAGCGTCGGTGTCGTATCCTGGGTCTGGAGGCTCCGCTTAAGATTGCCCAGACTGATACCGATGGCGTCAACATCAAAGCCGCTCGTACGATCTATATCGTCGACACGACGGACGGTCACAAAGTACCCGCACCCGACGACGACTATTCAAACCCCGATGCACAATGATAGACGACTCAGAATTAAGTATCGAAAAGATCAGGGCGTTAAAAGCGGAGCTACGCGCTCAAGTAGGCGTATTGCCGTATGATCCACTTGTCGAGGTACGAATGCACCTGCTTAAGCGAATGGGTCAGGAGTTAGACCGAAAGTGCGCCGTTATGGTAATCGCCGGCTTTCGTCCTATTGGTAGAATGCTCGCTCGTCAGCTAGCCGCGATGCCTATAGAAAAGGCAACCGTTTTTCTTGAGGAGATCGGCACCATCAAAGCCGACGACATGGAGCGCATTAGCCAGCAACTCTCCCAGTCGTTGAGCGTCGGCCGCGTTTCTGCTGATGACCTCGTCCCTGTTCGCAACTATCAGCAGCCCGGCTCCCGTCGTGGCCGCAATATCAAACCCGACGAGTCGCGAAAGGCTCGTTATTCTCAATCAAGGAAATGAGCGATACAACATCGACCCACAAACAGGTCTCATTCAAATTCGAGCTAAACGCTAAGGTGTATTGGCAAAACGAGCAACGGTCTGTTATCGGCTACATCAAGCGACGTGGCTATCAGGAGACCTGGCATAACGATTTGGATGACGTAGGCGGCTACATAACCAACATTTTTTATGAGGTGGTCAGCTTTAGTTGTAAAGCGATATTTAACGAAACCGAATTCGGGGTGAAGGTCTTCACGGATGCCGTCGAATTCTTAGACGCTACAGCAAAATGAGCCAAGCAACTTTCGACCCGTTCGCACCCGTAGACCGTATGCAATGGACTAATGTCAATCGTGGCATACCTGAACAGGGCGAGCCGTTTCTTTATCTGACCAGAAACAAAAAGGTAATGGTCTGCCAGAATCGCACACTCGACGAATGGTTTATTAACAAGTATGCAGTTACTCATTGGATGTACTTACCCGAACTGCCTGAAGAATGAGACTACTAATCCAATCACTCCTGATCGTCGCGACCAGCGGCCTCGTCGCTGTCGCCCTCAACCTGACGACTCACGCACTGTCAACCCGTATTGACATCTGGCCCAACGCGGCCAAGGTGCAACCGCCCAGGCGTATACATTCTGTTTATCCCTGGTGGAATGAAGATTTACCCTTTTAATTCAAATGAACTTTTACCTATAAACAATCAAGTCATGTCAAAAGACGAAATCTACCAAGTTGCCGAGCAAGTTGCTCAAATCTTACAGTCAGGTCCAGTTGAGCGCAAGGGCGACGGTTGCTCAATGTCGCCAGCTAAACCGGCTATCGACGAGAAGCACGTCAATAATGTAGTCAATGAAGCCCAGGACGTAATTATGAGAAACCTACATAGCGACGAGGAGCAATTCCTAGCCGTTGGGAAACTCAGGGAGCGCATGGCTAGGTATTGGGACGAACAAGCTACAACGAGTAACGAGGTGTCCTCAGTTAATTCGAACCGCGCTCAAACACTCGGCAAATTCATTGAAATGACGATGCCGCGATAAGGGATAAGTTACGAATGGTGGTTATAGTAAACGGTCGGGCTAAATGGTTCGGCCGTTTCTTTTTGCAGCTGGAGGTAAATTAAAGAGTGGTCCGCTGCTCTCCCATCTATAAACCGCTTTACTCGCTGCCTCCGGCCGTCCGCTACATTCACCTGTGGGGCGGCCGCTCGCGTGGTGGCTCGTTTGCCGCGACCGACTACGCGCTGTTCTACCTGAGTCAGCCCGACTACTTCCGGGGCTACCTGATGCGGTATATACAGGGCGACATCCGGGTCTCGCTGTGGCGGGATATGATGGACCGCATCGACGAGAAAGAGGAGCTGGGTCTACTGAACCGGAAGGACTATAAGATCAATACGAACGAGATGTCCATCGTTCACCTGCCCACCGGCAACACGCTCCAGAGTCGCGGGTTTAAAAAGTCATCGGGCGCCCAGACCGCCAAAATGAAGTCCATCGCGGGCGCGACGCACATCTTTTTAGAAGAGGCCGAGGAGGTGACCCGCGACGACTTTAACCAGCTTGACGACTCGCTACGGACCGTTAAAACTGACCTCCGCGTCTTCCTGATTTTTAACCCGCCAAAGAAAAATCACTGGATCATTGAGGACTATTACACCCTCCGCGAGTCACGAATACCCGGTTACTACATTGCTCACGCGAACGTAAAGGACAATTTCCTTTCCATTTTCTCGACGTATCACGACAATATCAAATACGTCGCTAAAAGTACTGTCGAAAAATTTGAGGGCTACCGGGTATCAGACCCCGATTGGTACTGGACAGTGGTCCGTGGGCTTATCTCCGAAGGAGCCAAAGGCCGGATCTACCGGGGCTGGAAAGCCATCACCAACGACGAGTTTGCCAGCCTGCCCTACGGCTCGTACTACGCGCTCGATTTTGGGTTTGGTGTCGATCCGCTGGGCTTATCGGAGGTAAAGCGCCACAACAAACGACGCTACGCCAGAGAGTTAATCTACGAAACGGGGATCAGCGACGAGGAATTAGTCCGCAGGCTACGCGCTTTCCGGGTTGGTTCGCGGCCGATCGTCGCCGATTCAGCCGAGCCAAAGTCGATTTCGTTTCTCCGCAGCAAGGGGTTCAACGTCATAGCGGCCCGCAAAGGGGCGGATAGTATCCGCTTTGGGATCAAGGCCATGCAGGGGTGTGAGTGGTATTACACTCAGGACAGCAAGAACTTGGCTTACGAGTATCAGGAGTACCGCTGGCAGCTTGACGCCAACAAGGAGACGACAACCGAGCCCATCGGCAAACACGATCACCTGCTCGACGGCCTCCGCTATACCGAACTGACGGACCCCTGGGGCGGTGGCGCTATTGACCATACGTAGCGGCTCCCTATCTTCAATACGCAGTTTGCCTTGCTAGTGTGTGTCAACGGTGGTCCGATTACTGGTTAACGACGGCCAGTCATCGCCCGCCGACTTTCTCACTCTACAAGCCCGCAAACTCGCCCAACTGCACACACATAGCTATAAAATCGCTCTCCGCGATTCGGGCCGACTGCTCTCTTAAGCACGTCACCAAATTCTCTTTATAGCAATGCCCAAATTACTGTATTCAGCCGCTGACCAAACCGCCGTCGTTCAGGGCGCCCCTAATCCGGGTGTTGACATTGTGCCGGGTAACGTGGTCAAAGTCATATTCGTCGCCCTGGCTGACTTCTCGATGACGGCCGCGACGATTCTGCTCTCCGCGACGTGGACGACGTTTCTGGCCGACACGACCAAAACGCACGGCATCACGCCGTTTATCGACGGTTTCGACATCCCGCCAACCGCTCCCATTACCGAGGCTGGTAACGACAATACGACCGTGAACGGCGTTCCCCGTACCCGCAGCACCGGTTTTGCTACGGCAAAAGGCAAAATCTCAGCCGCCGATCCAACCCAGATCAAGGCCCTCCGCAAGCTGGCCGGTAAGTCGGGAAACTATCAGCAGGGTACGCGTCTGGGTGCCCTGTTCGTCTACGAGGGTACGGGTCTGGGGGCGATGTCGCCCCTAACGACGGGCGGTTCGGTTCGACCTTTCCCGGTGTATAACGTGTTTTTCAGCGACCCGAAAAAAGGCGGTTTGGGTGCCTCGAATGACTACGATTTCGAATTCCACATGCAAGGCGGTTGGGCGGATGACGAGGTTATTTACCAACTTGGTTTCGAAGGAGCGGTTCTCACAAACCCCGTTCCAGCTTGATAGCATGGATTCTAATGAAGCAGCAACCACGCTCCTGTTAAGAGGTAAAGACAAGGAGCCGGTTGAATTTCCCAAAAAACAGGCCAAACGGATTTTACAACTCCAGAAAGAAACCGGGTTCACGGACTTTACGGAGCCAGCCGAAGAGGCCGAATCCCAACCCACTACCGACAATGCCGATCACGGACAGCCAAGCGATTCAATCGATACTAACGCCCCGAAACCAGAAGGCGTTAAAAAGGGCAAGTGACGATAATGATCGGCAACGGTTCCATACCGGCCCGGCGACCTCCGAAGAGGATGCCGGGCCGTATGCGGCTGTGTTAAAGGCCAGGGTTGAAAAGATTCTCAACAATAAGGAGAAGTTCGACAAGTTCTGTGCGCTGCTCAACTACCCACTGCCCTCCTCACGCATCATTGACAAGGGAGCCGACGAATATCAGAAAGCCTTTGGCGCCGAGGATAAGTACGTCGATTTCGAGTTCAGTTCCGACAACCTCAAAGCCGATGCCGCCGAGTTTCTGGACCGCACCAAATTTGACGATTGGCTGACCAAAAACCTGTTTAATCAGTGTTTACGTGCCTCAGCGGCTGTCTGGATTGTCGATCTGCCCGCCGAGGTCAACGCCGAAGGGTTTGCCGAGCCTGTTTTGCTGCTTCGCGAA
Organism: Spirosoma horti; assembly: GCF_054776595.1. NCBI lineage: Bacteria > Pseudomonadati > Bacteroidota > Cytophagia > Cytophagales > Cytophagaceae > Spirosoma > Spirosoma horti. The sequence continues at coordinate 544,254 of NZ_BAAHBQ010000006.1, read as the reverse complement.
GTGGGTAAATTACACGACCTGTTTACGGATCGTCGGGGCGACATTACGGCGGTTATCTATCCGATGGCGCCCCTCAAGGATGAATCGGGCAAGATAGTCGCCAAACGCTGGGCGGTCATCGACGACGAATCCTACCGGGTAGCCATTACCCGCGACGGAGAGACACAGCCCGCCATTCAGTTCACCAACTACCACGATTTGCAGCGGTGCCCGGCTGGCTGGGTGTGGCATGATCGCTTAGACGAAAACCAACCGATTCGCATTCAGTCGCCCCTGCATGCGATTTTTAGCGAACTGGACGATCTGGTCGTTGGGACCGTCTTCAAGCAACACGCCGACCTGTATGCATCCTGGCCGATCTTCCGCTCTTACAAGACACGCTGCAACTATGAGGTGCCGGGAACCGGTGAGCAGTGTAACAATGGGTACGTAACGATTCGCAGCAAGGAACCCGACGAGGAGGGCAATTACACATATAAACTCGGCCGTTGCCCGGTTTGTGAGAAGAAAAAGCCCATCGGACCCGGTTCGCACATCGAAACGCCCGCACCGGTCGACAATATGTCGGCCGATCTGAGCAACCCAGCCAGTTTTATCAACCCCGAACGTGAGCTGCTCGATTACAACACGGAGAAACTCGAAGACATCGAGGCCCGGGTCACGGAGTACCTGACGGGCGACGTCAACAACGTCGATCAGGGAAAAGAAGCCGTTAACGCCGACCAGGTAGCCGCCCGGCAGGAAGTCAGAAAGTCAATTGTCGGCTTTTGGGCGGGTCAGATCCAGCGGACACACTACGAAGTGTTATACGTGCTGTTTGCGCTCAGATACGGCCCCTCGTTTCTGTCGCTGGCTGTCGATTACGGGACTGAATTTCACCTGTTATCGCCTGGTCAGGCCATTACCGATTACGACGCGGCCCGCAAAGCAAACCTGCCCATGTATCAGCTTGCCTTGCGCCGGCAGCGGATCGACAAGCTGCTCGCTGGCTCAAACGAAGCGATGGCCACGCGGCTCGAACTGCTGTCGATGCTAGAGCCCTATCCGGATCAGCCGCTCATGGTCGTACCCGCTGGCTCCGATGCCTGGGAGCTAAAAGCGAATTTCAGTCAATACATTGCCCGCTTTGAGGCCGAGAACATCGGTCTTGAAACATTTGGTAAAGCGTTGTCTTTACCTGCCCGAATCCAGAGTATCACCGAAGTTTTATACCAATACGTTCAAGATGGAAAAGCCAGAAGAGAAGTCCCAGAAGTCCCAAGCCCAGATGGCGGCAAAGGAAATTTCGGCCGATAAAGCCGCTGACATTGCCGCTCAGAATGCCGATGCCAATTCGGGAACTGAAACGGCTAAATCACCCGAAGAAACGGCCAAAGCCGAAGCCACGGCAAACGGGGAGAGCGAAGAAACGCGAATCGCGCGGGCGGTTGCTGCTATCCGGAAGGATAATCCCGACATGTCGATTGACGACGTGATCAAACTCGTTGCTGGTGTCTTCAAAAAGACCGAGACGGTCGAGGCCAAAGTCGCCAAAGAAGCCTCGACGATCATCGACACGACGCTGAATCCTTTCAAAGAGAAAGTCTATCTCAAAAAGGACAAAGACCGTCAGTTCCCGCTGGAAAAGGAAGCCCTGAACGGCATCGTCGTTCGGCAGACTTACAAAAGGGAAACCGAGGAGGGCGACAAAATTACGGTACCTGCCCGTAACCTGAACGAGATTGCGATCTACAGTCAGGAGGACTTTGATAGGCTCAATCACGGCGACCCAAAGAAACCCGGTTTTGCCCGCGAAGGCATCTCGGTTGAGGTGTGGCACAAGCCCGGTCAGACCGACTCGGTTGCTGAATAGCAATCGGGTTTGTAGTTTCCGGTAAACTAACGCACACAGTAAGGCAATGACGTACGAAGAATTTCAGGCCGGTTTGGCCGAGACACCCGAACTCATAAATGAGATTTATGAGAAACACGAAGGCGATTTTACCAAGCACCTGACCGATGGTAAAAAGATGGTCGTCACCACAATGGACGACTATCAGAAAACCACGCAGACCGCCATTGATAAAGCCATCAAGGACGGGCACACGGCCTGGGAAACGAAACTTGAAAAAGTGACGGGTCAGAAACGGCCGGAGGGTAAAAAGGGACTGGAGTGGTTCGATGAGTTATCGGCCAAAATTAAGTACATGGAAAACGCTGATGACACAGAGTCGCCCTTGTACAAAGGCTTGAAAAAAGAACTGGACGATCTCAAGGAAGAGCGTAAAAGCGAGAAAAAGGAACTGGCCAGAGTCAAAATCGACGGCGAAATCAAGGGAGCGGTCAACAAGTTAAAGTTTGCCGTTCCGAGCCACGTTAAGAAGGACGACGAGAAAACGGCTTACCAGAAACGGGAGATCGAAGACGCGACCGACATCTTTAACGCTCGCTACACGACGACGATTGACGACAAAGGCCGGTTCGTGTATACCAACAAAAAAGGTGAAGCGCAGACCGAAGGGGGCGAGCCAATGACGGCCGAAGCCATTTTCGCCCGCGACTTTGCCACTAAGTTAGTGCCGGACGGTCGCTCGGCAGGCGGTGCCGGGTCAGGTGACGACGACCAGCATCAAGGCGGTGCAGATTACCTCGGCGCAACAACCGAAGAGATCCGCACGAAGCTCGCCGAAAAGGGTCTCGGCGTAGGTACCGCCAAGTGGAAAGAAGCCTACGAAAAGGCGCATATAGCCGCTGGTTACGTAAAAACCGACGACGGATACGTCAAACAGTAGTAAAAGAATTTGCCCGCTGGTTAAAGACGGCTAGCGGGCTATAGTGAAACAGAGAGACGCACAGCAAGGCACATCCTCTCACAATTTTCACTGAATTACCATTATGGCCGCAATAGCCGGAACCGTCCTCGAAAATGCCGTTTTAATGGCAACGGACAGATTTCAACAGTTTGAGAAGCGTCGCCCCGATTTAGGGGTTGTCGGCGCATTTACCAAGTACGGCGAGAATCTGATCGATGCCGCGACGATCAAGAAAAACCGGGCCTCCGCGCGCCGGACGCAAAACATCGCCGTGCTGAACCGTCAGCAGACGACAATCTACGATACCCGCTCGCTGACACACGTGCCGATGGGTTCGACCTCGGCGAAAGTCGGTTTGAACTGGAAAACGTATCGGTTCGACGTGGGTGTAACGGAGGCTATCAACGCTGACAACTACATCTCGGCCTCGGCCGATCTGGCTAACCAGTTGGAGCAGGGCATCCGTGACGTGTTGCTGGCAATGGACGCTGACTTTACCACGTTTACCGAACTTGGTAAATACTCGGCCCTGCCAGCCTCATCCCTGATGGGCATTTCAGGCGGTGCCTACCAGACGACCCAGAAGGATTTGTGGATCAATTTGCCCGCTGTTATGCGGAAATTGATGTTACAGGGGCCTTACCACATGCTGTCTAACGTGGAGGCTCTGGCCAACCTGACGAACGTGTCAACCTACGGTCAGGCAAACCAGCAGAACCTGCAAAAACTCATTAATAACTATGAGTTCGGTTACTCGCCTAACATCAACCCAGGCGGCTCGAAAGAGGCTTACTACGCCATTCCGACCGGCTCGGTGGCGATGGTGGACTGGGTCGAATACGATTGCCGCAAACCAGGCGGTCGCGGCTCGTACGACGGTGGCGAGTTTTACGACACGATGACGCTCGAATTTACGGCGCTCGGCGGTGAGCAGTTCAGCCTGACGTTTGGTTTCCGCTACCTCGGCGGTGGTCAGGATAAATCGGCTATCCTGCCCGGCCTGGAACGCGCTTACACGGATTCGTGGCAGTTGGCTGTTGACGTGGCTCCAGTGAAAGCCTACTCGTCGGAGGCTGGTAAGTCGCCAATCGTTAAAATTCTGGCTGACGCGGTGTAACTGTTAATAGTGCCTGCTGATTCAATTATGTTTCGGCAGGCACTACTAGGGTTCTACTAAGCTCACTACTAAGTTCACCTATCTAAATATCTCTCAAGTGAAAGCATTAAAAGCCTTTGCATTTTCATTTGCAATTCTCTTTGCAACATTGGTAGCGACCGCAAACAGCGCCCAGGCGCAATCCGGTACGCTCTTACCCTCGGCCAATAAGATCGTTTACACGACCAACGCCATCGAGGTTCAGGACTCGATCAACAAAGTAGCCTACGTCTACAAAAAAGGCACGGTGTTTATCAATACCAAAGGATTTACCGGGGGCACAGCCGCGATCATCGACGGCCATTCGCAGCGGGCCGTGTGGCGAGGGCCGGTTGCGGGCATCCGAATTGTCGGCGTCGCCAATAGTGATTCGCTTAAGATCCTATCGCTAAAGTCGACGCCTTACTAGTCTACTGTTGCCAATTATCATACTGTTGCTTTAAAAAGCCTGCCCGCCGACGCTGGCAGGCTTTTTTCTTAACACACAATTCCATGCTGACAAACCAACTACTCGAAAAACTCCGGCCGATGATCGGTTTTCGGGCTAATGAATTAGAACCCGGTGAGGAGGGCAACGACATCGGCGCCGATCTCAAGAAAACCTCAACCGGCATTACCGTAGACCAGTGTCACGAACTCCTGCAGTTACCGACCCTTTTCGCGACGGCTCCGCAGCGGCTTAAGAGTTTCGACGACTACCTGACCCAGACCCGCGACGACGCCATCCGGGCACTGCTGACAACCCTCGACACCCGGCTCGCCGAAGTGGGCCTAAACGCCCGCCTGTTGAGCCCTTCGGTCTTGTTTAAGGGTATCTTGTCCGCTCCGACGATGATCGTGCCACTGGGCCGGGTTGTCGGGCTCCTGTTAGAGCCTTTACGTACGGACGTGACCGTCTCGCTTGACCGGTTGCAGTTTACGGGCTCCTTTGCCCAGGGCTTTAGTCTTTCGCTGGCCTGCATCGAAACGGGTGAGGCTAAAACCATCGTAATAACGACACCTGGTCAATGGCAGGATCTGGGTCTACAGCTACGGACCGGCTACAGCTATTTGCTGACGTACAGCGAAACGAGTCTGGGCGTGGGTAACTCGGCTAAAAACACGCTAACGAGTTGGCCAAAGCCTAAATCAAACTGTCAGAGCTGTCAAAACGGTTGCTCCAGTAGCTACGTTTCAGTTAGTTCAGTGGTAGTAAGTGATGCCGGCACCACAATCACCAGCGACACCAACTATGGGCTAAACCTGGTCGTATCGGCCGAGGGGGATGTGTCCGGACGGCTGGTCGACAATCCAGCCCGGTTACTGCCTGCCCTTCGTCAGCAGATGGCTATGTCGTTTCTGGAAAAGATCGCCTACACGACGCGCAAACGGGGCGACGCTGAGGATGCCATACAGGGCGCCTTGTTTTCGCTCACAGACAAGGAAAATGCTAATCGCGTGCCAATCCTGTACGAGCGGGCCATCGCGTCGCTGGTCAAAGGAATGCAGGCCGAAGCCTCGGCCGCGATTGATGTCAACGAATCGGATGACATAACGTGGGGTAGTATCTGATGGTCGCTGAAATAGTCGAATTCTTCATGGCTCCGTTCTATCGGGTCAACATTGAGCAACTCGTCGCCGAAACCATCGACGAACACGACGACGACATCGTCGAACTGAACCTGTCGCAGCTCGAAGCGGGCAAGACGTCGGAAGGCGACGACATCAAACCGTTTTATAAGCCCGGCACGATCAAAGCCCGAAAGAAACAGGGTCTGCAAACCGACCACGTCGATTTTAAGCAAAAGGGTAGTTTCTACGCGGGTACATTTGCCAAGCGAACGACGGGCGGTACCGAGATTTCGAGTACTGACCCAAAGGCGCCGTTTTTGATTAAGCGTTCGGGCGACGGTATATTCGGACTAACGGTCGCCAATCGGGAAGAGTTAGAAAACCGCATGCGGCCAACCTTGCAGGACAAGTTTAAACAAGCACTCTTATGATCGCCGACCACGCAACCCAAAAGATTATCGCTCTTAATCAAGCCCGTACGGCCTACGAAGAAACGGGCAAAACCGACGCGATCGAAATAACTGTTCATATCGGCCAGGAGTCGAAGGTTTTCTCGTACCACTACGATCCTGAAAGCGACTCACTAATTCCTGACGAAGCCCATGAACGAGCCTAGAACGTTAACCGAAGCCCTTAACCGGGTTCGAGACAAGCTGGTCAAACTCACCTGGACGGACATCGTACAGGGCCGGGTCGCCCTGCATGCCGAAAAGCTCGCTGGTCATGATCGACCACAGCCTAAACCGATGGTCCACGTCGGCAACGGCGAGTATCTGGACTGTCGGCCGAGTGATCTCTACAAGTCGGTTATTTTCTTTGCCTCGAAAGATTCAGAGAAAAACGAGTACAATCAGGCGGCTCCCTTCGGCCACTCGCAAAACCACATCAACCGGGCGAGACGTGCTGTCACCCTGTACGGCTGGGTCAATCTAGCCAAACTGCCCGGCTATGACGATAACAGCGGATTTCCGGAGCCGATTAAGATCGAGCTAAAACGGGTTCTGCAAACGGTTCGCTGTGTGATCGCGACGGGTGACTATGCCGATGGGTCAATCACGGAGGTATTTAAGCCTTTTGTCGTCTCCGATATGGACCGCAAGTACGACCGATGGCCCTACGCCTGTTTTTCGCTCCAGCTGACAATGATGACCATCGAAACCAATCCGTTGCCATGACCGAGACCATCACGTTTATCGAAAACAAGTCACGTTGCCGGGTTGCCGTTTCGCGCATCGAGTATCTGACCGGCGACGGCAATTATTCGCTGATTCATTTTGTGGACCGTAGTCCGGTACTCGTTCCGCATTGCCTGAAGGTGATGGAAGACCAGTTAACCGACTTCGTTCGTATCCATAAAGCGACGCTCGTCAATCCGAGACACGTTACAGGTGTTTCTCTTGATAATTATCGCGACGCCTGTGTTTTTCTCTCCGGCGGTCGCACGTTGCCCGTTTCCCGGAGACGGGTTAATCTGATTTCCAGCCAGCTATGTTAACTCGCATCATTTCGCCCTCACTCACCGTCGTTTTATACGACTCGATCAAGGATCTGCCAGCGAGCGCCTACCAGCTTGCCCGGCAATACGAAGTAATAAGCGCCGAACTGGGACAAAATGAAGCCGAGCAAATCGCCATGCTCACCCAGGCCGAAAACTTTGCGATGACCGGCAAGCTGGCCGAATTCAGCGAGCAAATGGCTAACTACCGATTAGCTCGGGCCCTGACGAAGCAGAATTTTCAGGCCGGACAGCTCGACTGGGCGTGTCGGCTGCATAGCGTCAACGGCGTCGTAATGACCGACTACAGCGAGGACAGTTTAGTCGCTAAAATCGAGGAGTGGTCGAAACTGGGCCTTACCCAACAGCTAATCGAAGACTTGCTCGATGACGTAAAAAAAAAGTCACTGATGAACTGAAGCGGTATTTCCCCGGGCGATTCGACAAAACATCGGGCGTCCGGAATCAGATGGAGCAGTTACGCCGGTATTTGCTGGCCAAGGCAAACGTTTATAAGAATCCGGGAGACGAAACCAAAGCCGCCTACGATCTGGCCTTTGCGCTGCTCGTCGGTCAGCACAAGCCCGCCTGTTTTCGGGGCAATAACCACGTTCTGACGCAAATGGAAACCGGCTTTGAACGACTCCTGACGGTTCTCGCCGAGTGTGGCTGTCCGAACCCGGATTCGCTCACCGTTTTTAAGTTTTACACCTGGCTCGATCATCTGGAAGAAAAGTACGAAGCTCAAAAACCAACCCCGACGCCCCATGCCCCTAAACGACAGTAATTTCCTGATCTGGTACCCAGCTGGAGAAAATCAGTTTGTACCGAGCCTGCCTCGTCCCTTTGTACGGGAGCCGGAAGTCCTGTCGCCCGTCGTGTGGCTGGTGCCGGGCGAAACGATCTCATTTTATTTGAATGCAACCGACAACTCGGCTCCGGCCGGAGCAATTGCCCTGCTCGATGAAAAGGGCGGCTCGCACGTCGTCGCACAAAGTCTCTCGACGATTGACTTTCCGGGCGGCTCGCATCTGTACGGCTCGTTTACGGTGCCGGCAGTAGTTGAGGGATTCGCCCGCCTGACGCTGGGTAATTTGACGAGTCAATACCTTTGGCTCAGTACGGCCGCAAATGCCGCTGACCGAACGGCGGTTGTCCGGTTTCGCAATAACGACCGGCTCCAGAATTTTCGGTATCGGTATTTACCCGATGATTTTTACCAGCAATTCAGAATACGGCTCGCTGTTAAAAACGAAGAGCCCGAAATCAACAAACAGACCTATCGGAGCGCGACGACGGGCAAAACCCGGCATTTGTACTCAGAGCCTCGGCAGATCGTCACGTTTCAGACGCCCGAATACGACCGTAACGGACACCGGGCCATTGTTTCGATGATGGAGCACGACACGCTGCTGATCAATGGCCAGCTTTACGCGTTTGCTCAGGCGTACAAAGCCAACAGTAACGAGGGCGACGTATTGACGACGGGGGAGTTTGCAGTCTCCGACGAAAATTACTCGACTCTGCACAGGTCATAAAAAAAGCCCGGCGATTAACCGGGCTTGTTATTTTATGTGACGAAGTAACCTCCGTCTTTCCAATTCCTATTTACTTCAAGCCATTCTAATAACGGACTGATACAGCCTAAGCGGATTGCAATACCTGTAGCAAATTCATAATCAACACAACTATCTTTTGTCGCTCTTATGACAAAGATTCGCTCTGTAACTGATCGTTTGCCTTTCAAAATATATGCAATTGTGTCTCCAGCTTTAGTTTGGCCCTCAATTTTAGGATTGTCTTTAATTAAAGAATACAAAAATTCTAAATCAACTGTGGGATAGAAATCGTCCGTCATTCGAATGGGCTTAAAACTTATGCCATAACTACACTTAAAGCTCTCTTGTCGCCTGTTTCAAGAACGGCATCAAAAGCCCTATTATCTGATTTAGCTTGCAATACTGAATGTCCTTGGTCAGTTGGCTCAACCTTAGTCCAGCCCAAATACTCTAAATCTGCCTCAAGCCCAAGTCCGAATTCTTCTGAGGCCAGGCAAAAGCAAGTTAAAGCCTCCTTAATGGCGACCTCCACATCTTGCTCATCGGTACCGTATGCTTCCAGTTTTAAAAAAGGAATGTTGGCGTAAATCTTCTGATCACTGCCGACCCTGTTCCAGGTGGGCATAATGACGTTAACGGAAGTAAGCCTGTGATCGGTACGCGTAATTTCAATTGACACGACGTTCATCACAATGAAAAGTTAGATAGACACATTGATTTACAAAGAACTAGTACATGAACGGTAGACGGCTACCATTTGATATACATTTGGATAACGTTGCAAAGTACGGTAAAGTTTGTAATCATTTACAAACGCTTGAAAACGTTTGCCACTATATCTATTAAGTGGTAGTACCGAGGACTTTACTGTTAATTCGTGCAAAAACGTTGCCAAAATAAAGGAAACGCCACTTAGCTGCATCCTGCCGCCCCAACTCCTCCGTTGCTTCTGCCTGGCGGCATTGGATTCAAAAAGCCCGATAGATGCCGGGCTTTTTGAATGGACGGTTACAATATATTTATATATAGCTATCAGCCTAAGCCTTTAAGGTCTTCGGCTGTAAAATCTCGGACCCCTGAAGGCTTGGGTGAATATCCCGCAAAGCCAGGGTAGCCGGGATAGCCAGGGTAACCGGGATAGCCAGGGTAACCGGGATAGCCAGGGTAGCCGCGATACGGAAAACTAATTAGCTTATAAAAGCGATCGCTATCAAATATTGAACCTAAGTAAACCCCGCTTTTAGTTACAGCGTGTTCATCCCCCCAGGGAAACCATCCAATCCAACTTGCGCTAGTGCTATACAGGTAATTCCCTATTTTAAACGCTATCCAGCTTCCGCTTGAGTTATACAAATAAGTAACCATAATCAAAGTTGTGAATTAGTCTGACTATTGAGCCTAACGCCAAGGTGAATACAGTTATCAATGCCTTCCCCTTCCTCCACTACTACGATAGCGAGAACGTGAGCTAGATGATCGGTAACTACTTCGAGTTCGACTTGAACTGCTACTGTTTCTGGGAACGTAGGTTTTGTTCCCGTGGCTATTGATGTAATATCGCCCTCCTCGTGGGCCTGTGTGGATAGTTGCCCCCGTAGAAGGCGTATAACCGTAGTTACTAGGGACAGCAGAGGTTTCACTCGTTCTGTTGTAGCGAAGCCTGGCGGTATAGGCGATACCTGGAACAGCAGCGTCACGCTTTGGCCTAACTTTAGCAACCCGCAGAAACCTAGCTCTTGCCGATGGAGCATAGAAACGGTAGCCAGCGTATTCAACAGGTACGCTACCGCCCAGTTTAATGCCATTTGCCCCGGTAGTGGAAACGGTATCACCAATTGAGGCAGTTAAAACAGGACTTCCAGTAAATGAAGGAAATTCGTATAGGGCGATTGGTTCTTCAGCTACGTAGTAGTAGCGATTGACCCTACATCCGGACAGGCTGAAAACAAATAAAGCCAACAAAAACAAGTGGTTTGCTTTCATTAGCAGCCGCATCCTTTACCGACTGTCCAGTAACAGGAGATATGCCCGTTACATTCTGATTTATTGTACTTTGAGCATCCGCACTTGGAGCTACTGGAACCTGAAGGGGAAGGGTCTCCACCTCCTCCACAACTAAGCAAAGCAATCAAACTAAGGAATAATCCTAGCTTTTTCATAATAATATGTTCTGGTGTGGTAAATTAATGTACAAATTAATGTAATTAAAGTTAATGAAATCATGCCTTTTAATAACTATTTGGCTTGATTTACGATCTAAACCAGAAAAGTTAAGCAAAGTGTTCTGCGCCTTTTTTAGCCATGTAAGCCTCTTGTGCGTTTAGTGAATAAATTTTAAGTAGACACTATGTTTACTTTTCTTTGATGAAAAACACACACAATGAATCAAACCGCACCCAAAAACTCAAGCACATTTGGCATCATTGCTATCGTGACGGCGATCATCGCCTTTAACACCCCTCGTTTTATGTTATCAATGGTTTTGATTGCCCTAGCGGCCTTTACGATTATTGGTTTTGTACGGGATGGTAACAAGATTTTTAGCAGCATCGCCTTACTTATTGGCCTATTCCTGCTTTATGCAATCTACCAGGATGAAGCCATAAGGGCCGACAACGAAGCGGCCGAATTAGAGAATGCCAGTAAACTTTATTCGGTCAAATACGAGGTTATCTGTCCCAAATGCAGTGCAACGTACACCAACGCGACGGGCGGCTCTGATGAGGATGAAGTTACGTCTGTCTCCTGGTCAAAAACACTTTCGATAAGGGGGGATCAGTACGTACACTTGAGTGCTCAGAACAGCGATTACGGCGGTAAGGTTACTGCTTATATCTACGTCAACGATCATTTAATGGCAACCGAAGAATCAACGGGCGAGTATAAAATAGCTAGCGTCAGTTGTCAGCCAAAGGACGTTTACAACAAGTAATAGGGAAAACGTAAAAACAAAACGCCCAACCTTAACTGGTCGGGCGTTTTTTGTTCGGTAAGAATTGCAGCATGGTCGAATCTATAAACTAAGTAAGTCGTTGTTCCAATTTCTTGTAGATGTCTTTGCGATCACCTACGGCGGCTATGATGACTAACGTATTGTCATCTTGAATGGCATATACCAGGCGATAGTTTCCAGAACGAACGCGATAGAAGCCTTTAAACTTGGTCAAGAACTCCACGCCCTCGGGTCGTGGGGTTTCGGATAGCCCTTCGGCTGTCTCAATAATCTGAGCCTTCGCTTTGTGCGGTAGCTTCTTAATGTCACGAAGCGCGGCTTCGTCGAACTGTACGGTGTACTTTTTTGGGCCCTGTAGCATGCTTTAGTGCAGTTTTTTTTAAAGTAAATGAGCCGGATAGTATCTAATACTATACCGGCCCAGTGGCTAAAGGCCCAAAGCGGCCTTCGCTTCGTCTAGTGAGTAGCGTTTATTACCCTCAGCTAGACGTTGTGTTGCTAATTCTCCGTCATACTTATCTTCAAGTTCACGGAAACGTTCGTAGTCTTCAAACGAGATAACTACGGCTGCATTCTTACCCGAACGGGTTATAATTGTTGGTTCGTTTGCAAAGAGAGCCTTTCCGATAATATCGGAGAGGTTTTTACGTGCGTCCTGTAACGGCAGGGATGCTCGTGCTGGGTTTAAAGTGTTGATCGTCATAAAAAGGATGATTATACAGTGAATTATTATTAGCGTAAAGGTGTGACAAATGTATATAATATTGACTAGGTAAACAAATTTAACAAAGTACAATACTGTACAGAATTGTACTTTGTTGGCAAGAATATGTTATACAAGCTCATTCGAAGGCTTGTTATATACTAAAGCTTGGCTTTTCGTATCTTCATACCCGACACATCCCGCACGGCCACTGCATTACCGAAACCGGATAATGCCCGATGGCCCTATTAAAAGACTCCGATTTATTTCCGTTTGACCGATACAGGGAGCAACTGGCAGAAACGGCTGCTGCAGCCCTTTCGCTCGCCCAGTCGACCGAAGCCTCAGCGGCCCGCATGCGGACGGCTTACGACGGTACCCAGGCCCAGTTAACCCAGATTATCCAGTCGATTAACGCCGTCAGCACGGCCAACGCCAAAACGGCCGCTGATAAGTTTCGCTCCTACGACGAGGAACTGGACAAACTCGGCAAGTCAGCCGAGAAATACCGGACGCTGCTCAAACAAATGGATGAGGCTCAGTCGGCCTCTGGTTTCTCCATTGTGCAGCTTACAAAGCTGATTAATGGACTGGAGAAAGAATACAAAGCCCTGAATCCGGAGCAGGCCGACTTTGCCGCCCGTCAGAAGGAAATCGGCGATAAGGTCCGGGCCGTTTCGTCCGTTTTGAACGCTCAGAATCAGGTATTGCGCGATGCCAAGCGGGCGACCGATGCGGCCGAGGGCTCCTATGCCAAACTCAGCAAACAAACCAACGACCTACGCCAAACGCTCCGGCAGATGCCCGGGGCATTCGACGAAGAAACGGGGGCCATCAACCGCAACAACAAAGCGGCAATGGAGATGCTGGCCATCATCCAGAAAAACGATGCCGCCCTAAAAACCGCTGACGCCACAATGGGCCAGCACGGCCGTAGTGTGGGCAATTATGGCGCGGCCCTGAAAGGCATCGGTTCTCAGGCACTGATGGCCTCGGCGAGTCTGCTCGGCGTTTCGTCGGCCTTCGATGCCATCGTCGCGGGTGTGGGCATCATTGCCGACATGGAGCGGCTCGATGCGGGACTCCGGGCCGTGAGTCGTGATACGGACGACTTTAACCGCTCTCAACAGTTTCTCATCAACACGTCGGACGAACTGGGTGTCCGTTACGACGGGCTGGTCAAATCGTTTAAACTCCTCAAGGCCGCAACCAAAGATACCTCGCTGGAAGGGGAGGCAACCGAGCATATTTTCCACGCTGTGGCGGAGGCCGGCGCTCGCCTGCAACTGAGCAACGAGGAGGTATCTGGAACCCTGCTCGCTCTGACGCAGATGATTAGTAAGGGCCACATTCAGGCCGAGGAACTCCGTCAGCAACTAGGCGAGCGGTTACCGGGCGCTATGAAGCTCATGGCAGCCGCGACGGGCGTTTCCGAACGCGAACTCGACAAGATGATGCAGAAAGGCCAACTGCTCGCCGTCGACGTGTTACCGCAATTTGCCAAAGAACTCGACAAAATCTACGGGGGCGACGCACAGGGTAAAATCAATACCATGACGGCGGGTTGGAACCGGCTCACCAACGAGGCTCAGTTATTCATTGCGTCGTTCAACGAAAACAAAAAGGTCGGCACGTTTTTCGGGACTATTGCGACCGGCATTGCTGGCGTGTTTAAGGATCTTCGAACGCTGGTCAAATCCGACGAGTGGGGTTTATTCATGCAATACCTGACGGGTGGGGCGGGCCTGGCCTCGTCCGCAGCGGCCGGTATTCGGGCAATGGAGGACCGGGCCGCAGCCGATGAGAAGAAATTCCGGGCTTTACCTCTGGCCGAGCGTCAGAAACAGACCGGGGCTGCTTTCAACAAGAAAATCGACCTGCAAAACCAACTCAGTGCGGCCAAAAACGATGCCTCAACCGATGGTAACGACGCCATCAAAGCCAACCTCGAACGCGAACTCGTCAAAGCCAATGCCCGCTACGCCTTTCTGACTAAAGTCAGCAAAGACCAGGCCACAGCCGACGCCCGGATCGAAGCGGCCAAAGTAAAAGAGAAAGCCGACGCCGATAAAGCCAAAGCGGAGGCCGAGGAGAAAAAACGGACGGCCGAGCAGCGAAAAGCCGATGCCGCGGCCCGAAAAGCCCTTGCCGATAGTCTGTCAAAATCCAAAGCCGGTACCGATAGCAAGCTGGCGGATCTGTCCGACGACAAACAAAACGGGCTGATCGACGAGCAGACGTTTATCGAAAAGCGTCAGCAGATTACCCAGGCCGGTCTACTGGAGCGGCAAAAGCTACTCGAAAAAGCGGGCCAGAAAGAGACCGACGATTACATCAACGTTTTGAAGGAAAAGCAGAAAGCCGATACCGAGTACAACCGGGCTCAGTTGCAACTGGATCTGAAGACCAACAAAAGCAACACGGATTCGAAGGTTTCGGCGCTCGATCCGTCTGACTTCGAGGGGGGCACGAACGATCTGTCGTATATCGAACAGCGTCATAACATCATCAAAGCCGGGTTTGAGCAGGAAAAAGCCATTCTAAAGGAAGCCGGGCAGGAAAACAGCGAATTGACGAACAAAACCAATCAGGCACTACTGGATGAGGACGCCGATTACCACAGAAAACGGCTGGTCGCCCAAAAAGCCGCCTGGGCTAAAGAAGTTGCCGAAGTCAAAAGCGCACTTCGTCAGGTCAGTGTCGATGCGGCCAACGAACTTGACGAGCAGTTGCAGGATCTGGACAGCTTCTACCGAAAAAAGGCAATAGCCATTGAAGTTGATGTTAAGTCGGGCAAAATGAAGCGGCCGGAAGGAGAGGCCAAACTGTACGCCTTGGAACTCGAACACCTCAGCGCCCGAATGACGGCCATCAAGGGAGCCTCGGCAAAAGAGCAGCAGATCACTGACGATCTGTATAATGCCGAGCGAAACAAACTCATTCAGTTTGCCGCCGACGAAAGTAATTCGCTGACCGAACGGGAGGCTGCTAAGAGGTCAATCGCGGATCTGGAGAAAGCCCGTCAGATCAAAGACGCCGAGGATAAAAAGGCGCTGGATAAAGCAGTCGGGCAGAATGAGAAAGACGTTGACGACGCGACTAAAAAACACAAATTCGACAACGCCGATAAGCTCAAAAGAAAAAACGAGGAGCTAATGCAAATGTCGCTCCAGCTGGCGGGCACCTTAGGCGACGCGACGTTCAGCATTATTTCGAGCAACACCGAGCGAGAATCCCAGGCCCTCGACAAACAGCACGAAAACGAACTGAAGCTGGCTGGCGACAATGCCGATGCCAAACAACGGATCGACGAGCAGTACAACAAACGGAAAGCCGAACTGGCCCGTAAGCAGGCCATTACCGAGCGCGAACAGGCGCTTTTCAGCGTGGCCATTAACACGGCGATGGGCGTCGCGTCGGTTCTGTCAACCGGGGGCGGCACCCGGTATGCTGACTTTGGTATTTCGGCGGGTATCCTGTCCGCCTTTGTCATCGCGGCCGGTATTGCCCAGAGTGCGGCCATTCTGGCCAAACCTCTGCCTGCCTACAAAGACGGTAAACTCGCCACGGATAATTACTCGGGTCCGGCCCTGGCGGGCGAAGCCGGTGCCGAGCTATTCGTCGACCGGGAGGGCTACAGTCAGTTACTCACCCGGCCGACCATCATCAACACCCGGCCCGGCGACAGGATCTATACAGCTTCTGAAACCGCCAACCTGCTCGATGAGGCCAAGAACTATTCATCGGCCGCAAGCCGTCTGCAACAGGGCCGACTCAACGAGCAGGTGATCATTCACCAGCTTGCCGGTAGTTCGGCCTCGTCGCTCTCCAAAAAGGACGTTTACGACGCGTTTGGCAAAGCCCTCGACGAGCGGCCGGTCCACGAGGAGCGGACCGACTGGGAAAGCATCCGGCGCGGCATGCGGCAGAAGAACTCCTACACTGAATACCGCGACAAGCAAACCCGCCTGTAAGTTATGACTGAGACAATTTTCGACAACTGGGGCCGCTCGTTTGTGTTGCCCGGGGTGTATTCCGACTTCGCGCCGTTTTGCCGACTCGTCCACATTGCGACCGATGGCACCCGAACTCCGTTTGATCTGGAAGAGGAACCGATCGGCTGGTCGTCGGCAAAATTTACCCTCAAGCGGGGCGACATGCACGGGGTCAATCACGAATATACGACCTCCGAAACTGCCCTCGAATTCAATAACTTTTCGGGTCGCGACTTCGTAGAGTCGATTTTTCGCGCAGAGGGCGAGGACGCCGATTTACTGTTTCAGGCTGGTATCGTCGTGCCTGCTATACCCGGCCCGGCTGGCGTCGGCGTGGACGGCTTCGAGGTGATCGAATACGAAGGCCGGCTCAACCTGTCGACGCGCAAAACGTCACAACGGCGGGTGACGGGGGCGCTGGAACGAAACACCCTGCAAAGCCGGGTACTGGCCCGCTGGGAGACGGCCGTTAATCTCTCGACGAGCCGCACCCTCGACGGTGCCCAGATCACACCGCCCACGTTTCAGAGTATTCCGTTGACCGCTCAGTCGCTCGACGAGCGGTTTACCTGTAACGTGACGGGCGGCAAAAGTGTGGAGCAATCGTTTCAGGGTGACACCAACGGGCATCTGTGGGTACAGTTTGACACGAGCCAGCCCCAGGTATCCGAGATCGAGGAGTTTGCGGGTGGTCGGCCGATGGGCCTCTCCGAGTCGGACGGACCAATGGTGAACGACGAGTGGCTGTTCAAATTCAAATCGAGCGGCATTCGCACCGTGACGGTTGAGGTCGGCTATCAACTGGGTTTCAGTGTCAAAAAGCGCACGGTCAGCATTGGAGCCGCCAAAGTAACGGGTTACCAGCAAAATACGCGGTTGACGCTGGTACGCGCCGATGGCAGCAAACAGGATTGGGATATAACGACACCCCAGGCTGAAGGCCAGGGCAAACGCCCGCCACGCGGAGACTATCGGGAAGCGGACGTGCTGATCGTATCGGCGGGCAAACTCAGTCTCGACATTGACACCAAGCCCGGTGACAAGCTGTTTCTGTACGGATTTCTCTCGTTTACCCACAACAAAAACGAGTTGCAGCAAACGGCGGTTCGACTCAAGGTCACTACCACCCGCATTACCGTTTCCGGCAAATCCACCAACTCAGCCACGTCGGCCCGTTGTCTGCCCGTTGGCGATGCGCTCAATCAGGCGCTTACGGTCATTACCGGCAAAACCGACCGGTTTCGCTCAAACTACTACGGGTTGGCGTCAGATCGGTATCCGGTCGATGGATGCGGAGCGCGCCGGGTACTGCTCAATGGGTTTGCCATCCGGCAGTTTAAGCCACTGGAGCGGCCCCTGACCATTTCCATGCAGGACACGGTCGAGAGCCTGTCGGTCATTGACTGCATGGGTGTCGCGTTTGGCTACGAACTGGACGATACCGGCACACCGGTAGAAATCGTTCGGATGGAGCCCGTACAGGAGTTTTACCGGCCCGTCGAACTGCTGAGGCTTGATGAGGTGTCCGACTACAAAGAGGAGACGATTGCCAGCGAGATTTATAGCACCGTGGAGGTCGGTTACCAGCAATGGGCCGAGGACGGCGCGGGCTCGCTGGAAGAGATGTTTACCACCCACCAGGTGACGACACCCATTCGGCACGAAAGCGCAAAGAAGCCCCTTACCAGTAAACTCATTGCCTCCTCGCTGGCTATCGAACAAACGCGCAGGGAGCAGTTTACCGACACGCCAAAGGATTCGACCAGCTTCGACGAAAAGGCGTTCATCGTACAGTGTAAGCCCATACCTGCCTATTCGGGTATCGTGACTTTTGTCCGGGGCTTTCTCTATTCCATCGTGGAAGTGCCCACCGTGATTTCGTGGCTGACGGTTGGCCAGAGTATAACCATATCCGGCTCTGTCCAGAATTCGGGTACCTACCGGGTCACCTTCATTTCGGACGCATCTAAACGACCATGGACGTTTTACGTCGCCGAGGACATCGTCGATGAGACAGTCATGGTCGCCGGGATTGCTCCGGCCGCTGGCGGCTTGTCACTTCAGCCCGAAACCGGGGCCGACTTCGACACCGTTACGGGTCTGGTGTCGCCGGGCGATACGCTCAACCTGAGACTTTCGCCGGGCCGGATGCTCCTGCAGAATGCGCCGGTTTGGGCCGGGTGTCTGATCAACAAGGACAAGTTTAACGCTATCAACAAACAGCCGCTGACCGAAACGGGGCTCATCGGCGTTGGTTTCGCGCAAGTCGCGTTTTTCAATGAGGTAATAACGAATATTTACGTACCCTGGCTGGCGGCTGGTATGACGGTACAGATCAGTGGCGACACCACTAACGTGGGTACGTTTACCGTGCTGGCTGTGGCTGCTCCCGATTATCAACCGTGGGCCTTTTTTGTCAAGGAGCAACTAACGCCCGGCTCGGGTAATGCCGTCAATATCTCGTTTGGCAGCATTTCGACCGACGATCTGTACGCAGCGGTAAACAAGACCAAGATTCCCAACAACAAATCGGTTGTCACGGTCTTGCCTCCGGGAGACAGTTGCGGCAAAGCGGGCCGGGTCTCCGAGTCGGCACCTGTCGCGGTGGACGAGTTGATCGACGACTTACTCTACCTGCCCAGACTCATTAAGTTTTCGGTCAGGCTCTCTCACCAGCAAACCCAGCGACTCCGCCTTGGCCATACCGGACAGTTACCGCCCGAAACCGACGACAATGGCGATCCGGTCAACGCCAACTACGGCTATATAAGCCTGTTAAACGAAAGTGGCATCCGGGTCGCGGGGTTTCTCAGTAGCGTAGAGTATAGCCGCGATGACGAGAAGGCCATTTTTGAACTCCGCCAAACGGCGTTAGATTTAGGAGACACGACTTCAGGGCTGGATTGCGGACAGTTCGCCGGATGGACACTCGAACAGGCTCAAGCGGCCGACGAGCGGACCAGACGACGAATCGAATTATGTCGATTTATCGACGTTGACCCGCTATAGCCAATGGCCCAAAGCCCGCAAAAAATCCCCGATCAAAACATCATCCGGACGGTCAAAGAGGTGGTTAACGCCAACGCCGACCTCTTGATCGTCTCCGGATCCGCGACCGATACCGGTTTTACGCTGACCACCGAAGGGGGCGACGAAATTCCGGTCGACCTGACTGAGAAATTCTACACCCGCGAGGAGGCCCTAAACTCGACCGACGTGCCTTTAGCCAGCGAGGAGCAGTCGGGACGTGTCCAGATTGTGACCAATCCGGAGGCCATCAAGGCCGAGGACGACAGTAAGGCCATGACGGCTTTAAAAACGCTCCAGCTGATTCTGTCGCTGGGTATTCCGCGTTTTGATTTGTCGGACGCCACAAACGGGCAATCGCTCATTATCGAACTGAACGAGGGCGAACTGACCATCAAGCCCGGCAGCGCCAAAGTAACGCTAGCGAGTCTGCTCGCCGGTTCGACCACCGCCGAAATAGACGCGTTTCTGTTCGCCCTTTACAATTCTTCCTCTCCCCGAACGAAAGCCAAGTTTTGCGAAATGGCGCTCAGTTGCGCGATTCAGCCGAGCCTCACGGTCGTATCAATCGACGACCTATACTCACTCGTCGCCGATACGGTCGATACAATTCCAGTTTACATGCTTCGACTCGACGCCAATGTATGCGGAATAAATGGCTCGTATGGCGAGTTGCGCGGTTGGGTCGCCAACCTGACCGACCTATCGACGCCCGCGTCGGTTCGTATCGAGGTTGACGGTACGATCGTCGGCACGATAACGGCCAACGTATCGCGGCCCGATGTTCGCGACGCCCTGGTCGCACAGAATCACCCGACAACGGCCGTCACCTTTGGGTTTACCTTCCCCAAACCCGCCCGGTTCAACGACGGCAAGCCGCATACGTGGCGCGTATTTGGGGGCACAAGCTCGACCGAAGCGACCAGCGATACAGGGGCGCTAAATACAATCACATGCGGAGCCGTCGCCAACACAGCGCCGAGGGTTGTCAACGCGCAACCGGACGTACTGATTACCACGCCGGGCGATCAGACCATTACTCTTGTCGCGGGCGAATTCGCCACGGATAACCCGAACGACAGTATTACGATCATTCCGAAAAAATACGACGGCGGAGCCAACACGGAACTACCCTTGCCGCTCGGCCTTACCTACGATCCGGCGACGCGCGGGCTTAAAATCGCGGGCTCTTTTGCGAATACGGCCTTTGTCATTCGCAACAAGGGCGTCAACTCGTTCGGACTGGCAACGAACGACGATTGGTTATTAACGGTCAATCGTCCGATTAATCCCTGCAATAACTATTTCGCTTTAACCGAGGAGCAGATTACCGCCCTACCGATTGTCATCATTTACGAGTATTCCGATAACGCGGTTCCAATGGGCGGACTGTCTTACACCGTGAGACCATTTGCCAGTCGGGCCGAGGCACTCGCTAACATCGGAATAGCCAACTCAAAGTCACAGTTTGACTCGTGCCGGGCTACAACCAACGCGCTCAACATCGGCGACACGCTTTACGGCGACGATCGACCCGAACATATCACAGACGGCACATTCTACCGCTGGCCCGTTGAGGCTGGATTCTGGGGCTTTAATCTGGTCGCACCACAGGGCGGCAATAATGGCTCTTACGTACTTATCCAAACCTCCCAATGTGGCATTGTCACGAGCCGGGAGACAATTCCCCTTATCGCTAACTAAGTATGGCACTAACAGAAAACGACTATTGCCGGGTAACTCTGAGCGACGGTTCGCACCGTTATTTACCCGTCGCCCTGGGTACGTCGTGCGGCCAGCGGCCAACGATCGCCCAGGCACAAGCCGCCCTCGGCACGATGCTAGAGGAAGGCTTTGTGCCGAGCGACTTTCACCTCGTCTCAAAAGGGTGTGTCCTGAGTCAGATCGTCGTGGAAGGCGATAATTCAGGGTATACCGAAAACGGCGAGCCGTTGCCCTCCGGCGATGGCTTCGACACGTCGTACACGTTCGAGCGGGCCGGGAGTGACTTTGCCGGACATAATTTTGTTAGCACTCCCGCGCCAATCCTGACGCCGGTCGTTCAGTCCAAACCGCGGCCAACGGGCAACCATTACGCATTCGCGGCTCAAACGGCCCTAAATACGGCCCTCGCCAAACGGATACCGCAGTTTGCGCCCCACAGTAGCAAGATCCTGATTTACCCAGGCGGGCTGTATACCCTCGATACCGACAACGCCTTTATCGGTCGTGGTTGGACGCATACCAGCGAATCGGCGCAGTGGCCCAATGGGCAAGCCTACCCGGCGCAGTTCAAACGGGCACTCGAATACGCCAACTATGCAGCGGCCAAACGAGCGGCTGATATACTAGCCTCGCAACAACCTGGACACCCCAGCATTCAGAAATTGTACGACTGGTCAACACTAAACCCGGCTTACGAAGGCGATCACCTGTTTATCGACGACGAGGACACTTGCAAACTGTATGCCGCACAGTGGTATATCGACTTTTTGCAGCTCGACAAAAAAGGTGGGGGCGTCGAGTACTTCTCGGTAAACCACGAGATCTGGAAAATTCGCGAGGGTAGTCCATACGATTACGTCGCGCAGTGGTATCGACAAGTTGGCTGGATTACCAAAGAGATTATTCGACTTGCCGCATTAGACGGTACGCCGATGAAATCGGGAATGTCCGATTTCGGGAATTTATGCGCCACCGGCCCGTATTTTTTCGACGATAACGATTCGGCGACCGGATACCCGAAATACCTCAGCTTCGGCACGATTAACGAGCCCTACCGGGGCGGCTCGCAGAACGCACCGCTCGGCGCGAATAGTGATCTCGGCGCATTGGTCCTCGCAGGCAAAGCATTCGCGGGCGTCGGTCACTACATGCAGCACACCACGGACGGCCAATCGCTGTTCGAGAAAAATAACGACGGCACAATCAAGGTTGTGGACGGTAAACCCGTTTGGCGGACTGACAAACGGGCCGCGACGATCTGTGGTCAAGCGACTGTCATCTACAAAGATGACAATGAACTTGCCATGATTAAACGGTATGGCTACGAGGCCGGAAACTATGCCAATCAGTTTTTCCGCGCCGGTAGTGTGCATTTGCCGTTGTCAACCCTTCGGGGCTCTGGTTACGAAAATGTACGATTCCTTGAGCAATTTCGACTCGATACGGAGTCTCAGTCAGGCTCGACGCTCGAATCGACCGGCCTCAACCAAGCCGAGTTCGACATGCTCAACTCGCGGCCTCTATACCCAAATTGGACGGAAGGCAACGCGATCAGAATGTATCTAAAGTCGGACTACGTTCGGGGCTGGATGGATTCGCAACCTAGAACCGATTTAGGGGCCGACAATAACAAACAGTCGAAGGCCCGAGCCAGCGTCGAAATCTACGCGAAGGGATTCCAGCGAGCCGCGAACCTGAATTGGATTTTCGACACGCCGTACAAACCCCTGGTTCCGAAACTCTGGCTCAAAAATCAGGGCATTGTCTCAAATCCCGACCCCGACGAGCATTTTGCCCGAAAGCCCATTCTCGACGGTGGAGTCGCCATGTATCAGGGCAAGCCTACTATATGGATGCGTGGCGAATGGCCCTGTCAGGATGAGGACCGGACAACGAGTGTACTCATTTGGGCAAAGAAAAACGGCCTGTTCACGCCCGCTTACGAACTGCATTTGGTCGGCCGCACAACGACACTCGAATACTGGCAGTTGCCGGATGAATTCGCCACGATTGACCCAAAAGACGTTTTCGCGCAATTCGATAGCCTATTGGACGAAAAAATAACGTGGTGTTTTGATTACCGCGAACCCAAGATCACCGATCACCCAACCCCGCCCGCACTGGCAGACTAATCAATCAAAATGAAAAAGACCAAAACACTTCTGTTACTTCTCTGTTCGCTCTGGTCGGTTCTCACGCTCGGCCAGGGCACACAGGTATTTACGATCGCACCCGCGACGGGTTTCGCTGGTACGCCCTACCAAATCAAGTTTGTCCGCGACAAAAGCAAATATCCGCTCAACGACGCGGGCCTGTCGGCGCTGAAAAACGATGTAGCCCTCGGCAAACTGAACCTGACCGTTGTCGCGTCGGGTTGCGTCATTCCGGCCGGGACCATTCCGCCCCTTATCGCGCCGACGTGTAGTTATTCGGTTTCGGCGCCTAGCTGGCTGACGGGCTTGCAGTATAAGCACGACGGCACGACAATGACCGTTCAGACCGCGGGCGATGTCTCGTTTATTGCCTTTGACACTTCGCCAAAAACGACGTTTACCGCAACCAATCCGGATGGCGTGCCGATCGCGTCGGGCGACTTTAAGGGTTACGCCCAGATCTCGAACGGGATTTATACCCGGCAATGGCAGATCAACAAAGCGCCGACCTCGTTTAGTATAACCGCCAAAAACAGCGCGGGCGCGACGTATTCGAAAGTGTTTTCGGCCACGACGGGCGCGAACTTTATCAGCCTGATTGGTACGACGACCGATCCGCCGAGTTCGACGACGACCTCGCCGGGCTCCGGTACGGGCGTCAGCGATGGCGATTTCGTGGCGGGCGCGTTCAACTTTACCGATCTCGCTCCGGCGTCGATTCCTGGCGATTTTCGGCCGTCGCTCGAAACGGACAAAATAAAAGTTACGCTCGATCTACGCGAAGGCACGCAGCCAAATAACGGCCTCGCGGGCGGTATTCGGTATTTCACCGACAAGACGAGCGGCAACAATACGATTAGTATGCCGGTCTTTCAAACCGGCTCGGGCAATGATTACGGGTTTCCGCTCGGCACGACCGACGACGGCCGCGGGATTAACGAATGTTTGTACCGTTACCCGGCTCCGTGGACTTACAACGGCGTATTTCTCGGCATCGGCGACAATGTAAATGAATCGGGCGACGTAAGGGAACACCCGAGCCGGTTGATTTCCTACGGCAACGACGGAACAACGCTATTTACGGCGATCGAGCCGAACCAATGGGACGGCGACGGGCTGAGGACTGGCGATGTCTTTAAAAAATGGATTCGCGTCAACGGAAACGAAATGCGCGTTTGGTACGAATCCAAATTCAACCGAACAAGCGCAACCGGCGCGAATGAACGGCAGGAATCCCGGTTCCAGGAGGCCCCTTGTGATTACCTAAACGGCAACTATTCGACCGTTTATTTCTACGATGGCGACTCGCCTTACTCTAATGGCAGTCCGCGGAACTTCCGACTCGACGACAACTCCGGCATGACGCCGGGGGCCACGTTCATGACGGAAAATTGGATGGCCGGTTGTGACCCGGCGACGGGCCGTTGTCAGGGCATTATCCTGGAAACGCCCGCGGGTCAGATGGGCCAATTTCAGTCGAAGGGCTCCTATAACGCCGAGGGTAGTTTGCTGTCGTCTACCTACATCGCGTACTATCCGTTTCAGATGATTGATTACAATATCAAATGGCGGCATTCGGTCATTTTCGTTGTCGGTACGCTCGACGAAATTCGCGCCAAAGCCTATCAGTATACGAGTTGGAAACGCACCCTCGAATACCGTTTCAACAAATCCGGCCGTCAGGGCTGGGGCGGTCGCTGGTTTAATGATGGCGGCTACAAAGAAAGCCGTTCGACCTGGGGGCCGATCACATGGACGAGCAACGAGGGCGAGATCGTAACGCCCGCCGTTGCCCTCGACGGCTCAATCAAGAAACAATACGTCAAGTACAGGTATGTTTCATCGACGCGCCAGAACGTGAATATGGTCGTTCGCTGGATGCGTGCCCGCCAATCGGGCGGCAACACGAACGGGACGGCCTTATGGAACCAACGTTTTCCCGAGGGCGCGGCCGTTGGCGACGATTACGCCAAAACGTTCTCGCTGATTGCTGACGGACAATGGCACGTCAAAGAACTTGATTTCTCCGATCGGCCGCAGTGGCGGCAAATTATCACCCAAGTACGGTACACCAACGACGGCTCGGCCGCGGTCGGCGAAAGCCTGGAGGTCGAATGGATCTCGGGCAGCGTAAACGGCCCGGCCAACTAATCAAAAACCAATCACTACCTAAATGAGAAAGATTCTTTTATCTATGCTGGTCGGGCTTACGTGCCTGACCAGCCTCGCCCAGACGACAAGTAAAACCGGGACCGTTTACGAGACGATTCGTTCGGTTTTTCCCGGCAATCCCGACGCGTTTACCGTTACGTTTGATTCGTCTGACTCACTCAAAACGGTCTCGGTCAACACCTACTATGTAACGGGCGGCATCGCGCCGAGCTACGCACAGCCAACCGTAACGCGAACCGGGTTATCTGTCTCGATTAACTTTCCGAATGTAAGCCTGATACCGAGTCAGGCCCGCGTAAAACTCAAGATCGGTGACGCCGTTAAACAGGTTTGGCGGTATGATGTCAGCGAGACTAATACGATCAAAACCAACCCGTCGAGCCTCACAATTACGAATTATGTTGTCGGCGGAGCGGATTCGTTTTCCGACCTAAAGAACGTTCCGCCTTATTTGTCGCAAGCGAACATACAGGCAAAAGCCCCTCAGTCGGCCATCGATGCGATTAACGACAATCTGATTAAAAAAAAATCGTGGGTTCCCGTAGCCGATCGCACCGCGTTATTACAGGTTTCACCTATCCCGAACACGCTCCTTGAAGTGGTCGTTTCGTCCGATTCCAAGTACGGCAATGGATTAACCATCTATAATATAATGCCAAACGGCGACCGCTATCTAGTCTCATTTCTTACCGTAAAAGACAATTAAGGCAACTATGAAAACGCTTTTAGTTCTGCTTCTTTCGCTTACTTCTTTTCTGCTAAAGGCTCAGTCGCCAACACTGGGCCAAACAGCGGACGATATTTTTCGGCAGCAACCCAACTCGCCCGGCCTCTCACCCCGGCATTATCGCAATCAGGACAGTGTAGCCGTGAATATAACACTACCGGCCACAGTCACCGGGGTAAAGTCGCTGACGACAAGTCAGATTTTTCAACGTATGAAACGGCTCGCCAAAAAAGCGGCCGTCTCAAATCCGTTAATAAACGCGCCGTATTCAGGGACTGCGACGACGTTCATCACTTCGACCGAGAGTACGACGGGCATTTGGGCGAGTACGGTAAAGAGTCAGTTTTCTAACATGACCGCGCAACCAAACCTTGCGCCGTTCACTTTCCGAGGGGGCGTTCCGGCTCTTGTTGGCGGATCATCTGTACAGCTTGTCGCGGTCAATACGGGCGCAGCGGGAACGGTCGCCACACAAGTAACGCCCGCGCTGGAATTTATGAGCGATGCGCCGTATTTCGCTATCTCGTTTTACAGCGCAAACGCCACCATTCGGCAGTATTACCGACTGTTCATCAACGACCAGCTTTATAGCTCAAGCGGGCAGCGCGTTCCCTATGCCGATTCACTGACAAACGTAAATGCGAATAACGATTTGCACGTCATTGGCTTGACCGGGGTAAATAAGATTCGTATCGAGTGGGGCTTGTATCCGGTACTTAGGTATATAAAAATTCCTACCAATTATTCGACATGGCAAGTCGATCTCGAAGATAACGTAAAGGTTGGCTGGATTGGCGACAGTTATTCCAGCACAGGACACAGCGCCAGTGTCGGGCATCCAAAGCAGTTCACGCACAATAACATTGCAGCTATAACCGGCTACCTGTTAGGCTGGGACGTTACCTGTATCGCGATTGGAGGTACTGGATACGTGAATACGAACTCAGGGGCAAATACGACCTATGGCGACCCGAACCGGCTTAAAATGCTGGACCTTCAAAACTTCGATGCGGTCGTTTTTTGGGGCAGTGTAAACGATACAGGTTCACCCACTTTACAGAGTAATGCACTGGCCGCATGGCAGGGAGTCAGGGCAAAGCTACCTAACGCCCCGATTATCATCTATCTCGTCCCGGTCAATGTGAATCAAAGTTCAGGCTTTAGTACAACCAAAGAAAACTATCTGAAAGCAGCATTTGCTCAGTTTAACGACTCCAATAGTTATTTAATACCCATTACAACCGACTCGAATGGATCTTGGATAACGGATGCCAGCGCAACGATGTATACCGATATAGACATTGTGCATCCGACAACGTACATAAAAAGTCCTGCAACAATGCCTGGTACAGTATACTATGGCTATCGTGATATGCAGGCATTTGTCAGACAGGTGCTAAATCAATACAGGTAGTCAGACAATCAGCCCAAAAGGTTTGCCTCTACTCCTTAGTCAATAACTCAACTCACTCTCTCAATGCTCGAAGCCCTCAATAAACTAAAAGCCGTACCTGGTGAGGCATTTCTAGTGCTTGCTCTGTTTGCCGGAGCGACCATCCACGCGATTCGGCAGAAACAAATACCAGTCGCCGAGGGACTGACCGGGGCCATCGTCTCGTTTACGTCAGGGTTCTTCGGCTTTAAAATGCTGAGTTACTTCTTTCCGGCGTTCGCGCTCGACGACGTGTGGATGTTTGGCTTTCCCATCGCCTACGGGGCTAACTACTGGCTCGGCGGCATGGACACGGTGGGCGCCCAGATCCGCGACACGCCGGTACAGACGATTGTCTCCTGGCTCGGCATTTTTGCCGATGAGGTCATTAGTAAATACGATAAGATCGCCGAACGATTCAAACCAAAACCAAACGCTTAAAATCAATGGAAAATACCGCACTCCTTCAGTCTGGTCTTATTCTGGCAACCATCGCGCTCTATGCCGTTTGCCTGACAACGCACAATACGAGCAAGGCCCTGATGGGTAGTCTCTACGCTCTGACGCTGTCGACGTTTGTCAGCTTCGTCTGCCTCCGCTGGATTCCGGCGCTTTTCTACGACGTGCTAGCGTTCACCTTTTTAATGCTCACCGTTTCGGCGGGTCTGGGAGCGTACAACAATTTCTGGCAACCGGAAACCAATCGGGCCAAAGTAGGGGCTAAAGTGGCCTACTCGGTTGCCGCGTTTCTGCTACTGGCTATCATCCTTTGGTCATTTGATAATTACCGGAGCCAGCGGACCGAAAAGGTTCTCAATAACGTAGCCACAAAGGTCGATACCATTGCAGCGGGTCAGAAGCAGAACCGGGTCAAGATTTCCAAGATCGAAACCAAGCTCGATACCCTGGCTAAAAGTGACACCATGCTCGCCAAAACGGTCGAGGCAACCAAATCGGAGTTGTGGGACAAAACCGATCAGAGCGCGAATGAGATTAAAGACGGCCTCTCGACGCTCAGTCTTCAGCAACACCGGATGAATACGGACCGCCAAAAACAGAAACCAAAATGAGCCGTCAAGCCAAACTCCCCCTCTGGATCGTCTCGGGCCTTCTCTTTGTGGCCGGTAGCCTGCTCTGTTCGATGGCCAGCGCGCAAACCTATTGCGATACCCTCGCTCACGACAACGTGATCCTCAACCGGCTGGTGAATGAGCAGGACGCCCTGCTCGCGGCCCGTAGCGAGACGATCAAAACGCTGAAAGTCCGTGTGTCGCTGGCTGACTCGTCGAGCGAGGCCATCCGCACCCAGGCGAATAAAACGATTGTGTCGCTCACCGAGCAGCGCAATACGGCGACGGCGCGGGCCGATAAAGCAGAGGCCAAAGTAGCAGCCGTTGATGGCAAACAGCCCAAAACGTGGGCGGGCAAACAACTCCGGAAGGCCCGAGATGGTCTGGCTGTTCTTGGCGCCGTTGCAGCCGCTTACATCACCTTAAACCTCGTTCTGTAATGGCAAATTTTGAGATTGGCTATCCGATCACCTCTGGCCACGAGGGCGGCTACGCTAACAATAAGCTCGATACCGGGGGCGAGACGTACGCCGGTATTTCGCGGGTCTGGAATCCCGATTGGCCCGGCTGGAAGATCGTCGACGCGGCCAAAAAGCAAACCAGCGACGTCGATCAGATTGACGCCATACTGGCCAGGAACGAAGACTTACAGGCTGACATCGCTAAGTTCTACAAACAGAATTATTGGGATGTCAACCGATTGGATGCCCTGACGAATCAGGCCATTGCCAATAAGCTCTACGACGTAGGCGTCAATATGGGCGTCGGCCGGGCGTCGCGGATGCTGCAGGAGGCTCTGAATCTGACCAACAATAATGGCCGCTCGTATCCCGACATGGTGATCGACGGCATCGTCGGACCTAAGACGGTCACCTATACAAATAGTCACCCACGCCCGGGGCTGTTACTGGGTGTATTGAAAGCCTTACAGGGCGAACGATATTTAAATATTATGCGGAATAACCCACCGCAGGAGGCTTTTGCAGCGAGTTGGTTTAGTCGGGTCTAGTTGATTTATGGGTTTATTGAATGGTAAAAAGCCCGGCTCATTGATGAAGCCGGGCTTTTTTTTTCTATACTTTAATGCTGTTCTTTTTTAGAAGCGCGATTACAAATTTTAACGGAATAATGACGCCTAGTCCTGAATTATACAGAGTGGCTGACTGCAAATTTGATATAATTTCTATAAGTTCTTTTGTCTCAGGATTTGCAGTTGCTTTGTACAGATTATTCAGTTTGTCTAGGGTTGCCTGATTAGAAGCTTGCAGGTTTGCAACCTCCTGTTGAGCAAACAAAAAGGCAACTGCAACACCAATAATCTCGCCTGTCTGAGCTAGATAGGCAGGCCCGCCACTATTACCGTGATTAATTTGAACATCAGCGAAATATGCATGATCAGGGAAGTCGCCAGGGGGCGTTTTATATGCGTTTTGTCCGAATATGCTAGCAACAACTCCGCTATTTGTTATTAATACCGGCTGATTAAGGGGGTATCCTGACACAGCAATAGCTTGTCCATCTACTAGGGGTTTTCGGGAAAGTTTAGGTTTGCCATAATATATTTTAGAATCAACCCCATTATAAGAAACTATAGGCTGCACTCCACCTTTAAAAGGGTTGACTCTCAATTTAATTAACGCTAGATCATGGTAAGTATCTACGTCAATAACAACGCCCTCAATTTGAGTGAAATTTCCCATGATGCTCACATTTTCATTTACTAAGTTTGCTGATGCAAGATCTACTTGCACTACACTATTAGGCCCAGTGTAGGAACCCTCAACTACGTGAAAATTAGTTATTACATAGCCCTCTTCACTTACGAAGAAACCACTACCTGTACCTGAAGCGGAGGTGATCTTGACTACACATTTTTTTACTTCATCAATGGATTTTGGAAGATTGCTTGAATACGTGACGACGTGTTTCATAGAAGCCTGTTTTGTTTTGGGTTGACCGAAAATGGTTAGTGGAAAGAAGAAAAGCACTAAAAGTCTATTCATTGTGGTATGGATGATAAAGTAAGTAGTTAACATTAGTTAGCAATAAGACAATAAAAAAGCCCGGCTACTTATAGCCGGGCTTTTTTATGTTAATAAAATTGAACGTAGATAAACTTACTCAATCGGATTGATGCCGAAAATCTCGACGACTGGCTGACCATCGACGTTAGAAAATGCAATTCTATTTACAAAGGCTCGGCTAGTTTAGTTGTTTTATGGGCTTAATGAATACCCAAAGCCTGCCCATTTTACTGGCAGGCCTTTTTGTTTACTATGCGGCCAGAAATGTCGGCACGTTTAGTAATAATTCGGATTATGATTAGGCGGGCAAATGGCTAATAGACAGAGCGTTAAGAGTTCAATTAGAAAGAAGAGGGGTTTTGCTTGGTAACAAGCCATTGCGTGAGTCTGTGGGAAAGGGTACTTTTGAGTATGGGAACGCCCAAAAAAAGGCGTAACCAGTGGTTAGTCTGGCTACGCCGGATTGCTGAGGTAGTGGGACTACTGATCAGCACGGAAGTAGCGGTCAATGGAGGTATAGATTTGGCGATCAGAATCCTTGGCCTGCTACATTACTAACAATGACCCGGCACCAATTGGTGCTGGGTTTTTTGTTGTCTTACGAAGAACTCTACTTGATGAAGTTTACAAAGTAAGTTTTACCAAGTAGAATTTACTTTGTAAAGTTGAGGATTCGATTTGAAGAATCAAAGGTTTTCAAAGGTTTTCAAATGTGGCTCGCGGATTAACTATCTATCGGATTGACCCCAAACACCTCGACAACCGGCTGACCGCCGACGACGCGCAGAAAGATTATACCTCCGTTTTTGCGTATACTCTTCGTCATGGAAATCAAGCCGCTAGGCCGATTAAACATAAATCGGTTGTCTGCCTTTCCAAACAATATCTCGCTTAAACGTTAGCAGGGAGCAGTAAGATAGCCAGAGTTGTTATACTGTTGTAATAATTTTTCTGTATGCTGATATAACTCGTTTAGTTGTTTCTGAGTACAATTTTCCTGTTTGTAACCATTCCATTCAGATTCATGAAAACGTACTTTAATTATTCCGTCGTCCTGCAAAGCCGCATCAAAAAACACTACATCCGCATTGATCTTTTCGGCTAGCCGAAAGATATTGGGTGAGTACTCCCCACCTAGCACTTTATCGACTAGGACAACAATAGACCCCCCGTCCTGCAATACGGTTTTGGCCTTTTGCAATACATAGGGCCCAGTACGTGCAGCAGCCACCTTCTCGGTGACTCCCCAAACGGAAATAGAATTAATAACACCAGGATCAGCCGCCAATGCCAACGTTGGCTTAAAATTATGCTCCATCAAATGCCGTAAAGCCACTTTGACAAGGGGTATATGAGTAGAGCAAAGAATTACCCCTTTAGGCCTTGGCTTACGTAATACTTCTATTCCCTGAGCTAGAATCGGAATCGGAAAAGGTTTACCACCATGAGTCATAACAGCCAAAAAGTAATTCAACTTGATGGCATGATTAATGGCGACTGTATTTTTATATTTTTTTTGCTCCCGCGTAAAAGTTGGTATTCCAGAAATTGTAACTACCAAATCAGATGCCTTGGCTAACACACCAGATGCCATATAAGCGGCTCTATACCATTTACTTTGAGGTAATACGTGAGTAATTGTAATAGCTGAAGACTTTAGAATAGATCGAAATAGTTGCATATTTGTCAATATTGGTTAACTACAAATTATAAAAATACTATATTAATAAACTTATTTCTAAATAAATTTATTTAAGGGAGGATATTTATTTGCATATCATATGTCAAATAACTTAAACAAAAGTGTAAGGCTTTTTATGCCTCTTGATCAGGAGCGTTGCTTTTGATTGCGGCGGAATACCCAGAAAGAGGAATGAAACTTGCGGGCGTGGTTCTGCTTATGCACCTGGCCACGAAAGCGGCTACGGGCAAACAGGATGAACAGATCGACCGCTTTAAAGCCTGCATCCTTGGCCAGAGATAATACTTCGTCGTGGATAAAGTAATTACTCCGGCCGTGTACAAAGTCCTGGCATTTGAATACTACAATTCCGCGTGGTTTAACCACGCGGGCAAACTCGACGAGAGACTTTTTGTAATGCTCCCGCAGTTCGGTAATCGTCCGGTAGCCGCCATACTTCTGACTCATGACGTATTCCTCGCTCTCCTTATGGTTTGACACCACGAACGGCGGATCGAACATCAACGATTTGACACTCCGATCACCCAGCGGTAAGGCCCGAGAGTCTCCGGTAACGGCTTCGGGTTTCTTTGGCGCAATGTCAAAGCAGTATTTCGGGCGGGCAATGGCTTTGTAAAACTCACCGTAGCCGTAGGTCGCGTCGCAGTCGAATGTGTTGCCGGCAACATATAGCGTCAGAATCGACTGTAAAATCTCGTCCTGATCGAAGGCAATGGACTTGATTTCGGGGGCAATCTGTAGCTGCTGACCGGGCCGGGTTGGTTTGGGTTTTCTCTCGACGAGCGGGGCAAGGGGCTGATTGAATAGGTCGGTCATGGTGTGGTTGTTAAAATAGTTTGCCCTGCTCGCCAACAGCCCTGCCTTTTTCGGTTTTTAATCGCTCAAGGGTGCGCTCCATAACAGAGATGCGTCGTTCGGCTTCGGCCGGTTTTAGCTTTGGATTGGGGCCTTTGCTCCAGTCGGGATATACGCGCCGTCTAACATTTAATTCCCGCTGTAATTCCTTGATTTCATCGTCTATTGTAATTGTGGTTGCCATATTAGGTAGGGTTAAAGACTGACCAGGCAAAAACACCTGGTCAGTGCTGAATCAGTGCATTCATATACTATCGTTAGGCCGCTACGTCGGCAGGCTCATCAAGGAGTCGGGTATTACCGGCTGGCAGTTCGCGGACGCGTTCCAGGTGGTCAGCGTCGTCGTGCTGGCCATTATTGAGGTCTTCGGCCTCGACAGCCACGATACCGTTATGGATGACCATTGCGGTAATGGCGTTCGGATCAGATTGAGGCTGGTCGCTGTTAGGGTATTTGGCCGACCCGTCTTTATTGAAAATGGTACTTTCGACCCGTTCGGCTTCAACGTAGCCGTGATCGCCTAAATAATCCTGACGGTTACGGAAATCGTCGACCAGATCCTGACGGAGTTTGTCGTAGAGGCCCAGTATTTTCAGCTCCTCAACTTTCTTGATTTTAAAACTTGCCTGACTGCCCTTGTACGTTGCCCGGACACGTTCATCGGCATTGCGGGTACTGGAGGCATTGAGCAGATGTTTCTCCGTCCGCTTCTTATCGACGCCATCGACGATAACTGTAACCAGATAGAACTGAGTCCAGTCTTCCGACGACGCTTTGATGTAGACGTCGGTCAGGCCGCGCAGCTTGGAAATATCCAGATCGTTTTCTTTGATCCGGTCTTGCAGGGCTTCGAGCGCCGTCTTTTCGACATCGCCATAAGTGACACCGTGAAAGGCATATTCTTCGGAAACTTTGGTTCGTTTATCGTCGATGTCGGCGTAAAAGTTAGCCGTGACCTTGTACCACATAAGCATAATTGACAGGGGTTTATCGGTGAAAATTTGGGTTTACAGATTCAGAAAAGCGGCTCGTATCGCGTCGCGAACGTCCTGGTTAATCCGGGCACTTACACCGGTATAGAGCAGACATTCCTGAGCGTCCCATTTATCGACTTTGGGGTGATACAGATTGACCGTATAGCCGTTGGCTCTCAGGACGTGGATAATGGCGAAGCCCGCTCCGAAGTTGGTGCCCACGTCGACACCTCGTTGAAACATATAGCCCTCGCGAGCCGCTGCACTCCATTTCTCGAAGTCTTTTGGCAGGCTTTCTTTTTTGCGTTTGTGCATGCCCTTATTGAGCCAGCCAGCCTCAACGAAGAATTCGCAATCGTCCTTGTTCAGTTCGAAGCAAGCTTCCTGTAAAGCCGTGAAGTCGAAGGCGACGTGCATAACAAACCGGCCGAGTTGCCGATCATAAACGGCGTAACCCGAATCGTTTTTGTCGGGATCTATTCCGATCACGTACCGGCGCTTTTTGCGGTTTATAGGCATTTGGTAGCTCATTGGTCGGTTTCGTCTTGAGGTTCACTACTTGTTTTGCTGGCGAAATACTGCTCCTTGAAATTGTGGTAGTTATGCCGCTCCCGTCGCTCCTGTTGGTCCTCCAATCGTTTCTGAGTCTCCCTTTTCTGCTGGAGTGTGGGTTCGCCGTCCGCGAAACGCTGATAGCTTTGCCGAACCGCGTCGACCGAGAGTCGGTTGTCGTTTTCGTTCTGGTGCTGCTCCTCGCTTCGTCCGCGTTCACAAAGGGCAAGTCGCTCGGTCGTATCGTAAGCCAGTAGCCAGCCTTCCAGAATTTCCAGATCAAGCCGGTTGTACACTTTCCCATAGCGGCCGGAGCGGCCCTGGTCGAACGCATAGGCGATTTCCTCGGGTTTGAAATACCAGAAGGACTTGGTAATGTGCCGGGCGGCATCGAGCATCTGGGCCGGATTCATTCGCGGCACATTCAACGCGTCATTGGTTAAGC
This sequence comes from Spirosoma horti, assembly GCF_054776595.1. Classification (NCBI taxonomy): domain Bacteria; kingdom Pseudomonadati; phylum Bacteroidota; class Cytophagia; order Cytophagales; family Cytophagaceae; genus Spirosoma; species Spirosoma horti. The sequence continues at coordinate 509,192 of NZ_BAAHBQ010000006.1, read as the reverse complement.
CAATCAGAATTAATAAGGCTTTCAACAGCGTCGATTCATCCGTTTTACGAAGAACTGAAAGCTGAGTGCCGTTTTTAAGGACATCGGGCAGGCCGTTGGCTGTAATCGCACTCAGGCCAATACCGACCGCCATAATGTGACCGGCCCGCATTTGCTGAAGCCGATTGACTTCCATTGGATTCTGCTGGGCGAGGGCCGTCCCGATCTGGTCATCCGTTGAGACCACCCGCTTTAGCAAGGGCATCAACGAGATTGAAGGCTGTTTCGTAGTCTGCACTTCCGTAGCGGTTGGCGTGGGCTGAACCGGTATAGCCGTTTGGGTTGGTTGCAGGTTGGTTTCCATGTTGAGGTTGATTTTCTAAGGCTTTTTTGATGTCACGTTCATTCCAGGAATTGAGTCGTATTTCGATGTCCCACTGATTTTGGGTTCGCCACTTTTCGACGCCGATCTGAACCGGATCGCCTTTCTGGTTTTTACTCGTCCAGTACCGCAGGAAAGGCAAGTAGATGTGCAGCGGGAACTGATCGGGGAACTGGGTGTAGTAGGTGACCACATCGGCCTGCAACACGCCGTCGCCGTAGACTTTCCCGGCTGGAATGGGTATCGGTTTTGGGGAAGGGGGGCGGGCGGAACTGGGGGTTAGGGCCTGCCCTTTTTTTTCTTCTGGGTCAACAAAAATTTCAATCGCGACCGCGTCGTTTTCCGCGTCGTGGTTTAAGGTTTGAGGTTTAAGGTTTGTAGGTTTATTGTTTATAGTAATAGCGTCAAGTGGGTTGTTACATGCCTTGTTACATGCCTCGTCAAGTGGGTTGTTACATGGCTCATCAAATTTTGACACGGCGTTTTCAGGTGCCTTGTTACGTGCCTTGTTAAGTGGTATGTCAAAATTTGACAGGGCGTCGCCGTTTGGTTTGTCAAGTGGGTTGTTAAGTGGCTCGTCAAAATCTGACAGAGCGAGCAGCCACGGTACATACTGGTTTGCCCCTTTTTGGCGGATGCGTACAAAGCCCCAGGTTTGTAGATCGGACAGCGTATCCTTATAGGTATTGTACGACCGTACTCCGATGGCTGTCATCGCATATTGCGGTGCCATTTCGAAGGTTTCGGCCCAGTCAACCCGGTTACAGGCTTCGACAAACCAGCCGTAAAGTGCCGCGTGTGCTGGTGTATGGTGCCCCGAGTAGCGGAAACACCAGTCATACCAGCGACGCGTAAGAGTATAGCCGTCCATTAGCGAAACGTTTAAGAAAATAGAGCAGTAATCACTGGCCAGAAATAGCCAATCGCGAAAGCGAACATGCAGACGGCCAGTAGACCGATAGTGACAAATACGCCCACTTCGGGGCCGGGTTCGTGTTTAGGAATGTGCATAGGGGTAGGGGCTAAAAGGGTGTATTGCGGCTCGGTCCGTCGAAACTCCAGTCGGGCCGTTCCTGATCCAGATCGAGCCGAGCCGACAGGGAGGAAATGGCGTCGTGATAGGCGTAGCAGTGCAGTAGCGTCTGATTGTCCGCGTTCGTCGTCCGCAGGAGCGCCAGTTCGAGCCGAAAGCGGTAAAAAGCCCAGTCGCGCCGGTTATGCGTCGACTGTTTGAATTCATCCTGATAAATCGTTTCGGCACGTTTGCGGGCTTCGTTGTACAGGGCGAGGCCGGTTAGTTTTCGCTCGAACATCCTGACATCGAATCCGGCAAAGAGCAGTTCGAGGTCAAATTGATTGTGTTCGAGGTTGTCGAGCCAGCCTTCGGGTAATTCGTGCCAGAAGAGTTCGATAAACTGGTGAGCCTCGCGTTTGGCTAGGGCGTGGAGTGTCTTCATGCTGGGCTGGTTGCGATAAGGCCGAAGGCAAGCAGCATAAGGACCGTGATGACAAAAAGAATACCGGCAACCTCAGCCCTCCGATTGCGAATTGAGCGCCACTCGCGACGAGCCCAGCGACGCAGCCGGTACACCCAAACCGGCCAGTCGAGCGGACGGGGGAACTGCTCGCGAAAAAAGACGCCAAGTTGATAGCGGAATCGAATGACGTTGAGGAGAATTAAAAGCAGAGCGACAGCGGCCCAAATTTTCAGCATTAACATGACGAAAAGGAGTTAGCCCGGTGTGAGCCGGGCGGTGAGGATTAGGAAGCGATTAGCGCGTTGATTTCGCCGACGAGCAGAAATACGACAGAGTCGATTGACATTCTCGACCGGACGGCAATGCTGAGGGGGTGCCATTCGTAGCGGGGGCTCCAGCCGTCCTCGTCGTAGTCGTGACCGGAAACAACCTCGACTTTGTATTCCAGAGCCCGGTAGCCGCGCTCCTTGTTATCGTCGATAAACTCAATCGTTCTGCAACCGTAAGGGCGAGCCACTTCGATGGCTTCGTCGAGTGGTGAGAAATCCTGCTCCAGATCCATTTCGAAGAGCGTAGGGGCTTTGGGAGTCGTTAGCGTTTGCATACATTTGTCTCGGTTGAATGTGATAGGCCCCGTTCTTGCTTCCCGGCAGCGGGGCCTGTTTTGTTTGTCGATTCAAATGTAATCATTTGATTTCATTTAACAAGAGCTAGTGTAATCAAATGATTATTATTTGGCAAATTTTTTTAGCGGTCTACTTCGTATTATGTCAGCTTGTGGCTAATTCGGGACTCTCAAGCTCTTTTTGTAGCGTATCAAAGATGCCCGGCCGTTCCTCTTCACAAACTTGATAAGCCGCCAGCCAGATGTCCTGCTTATTCCCTTTTCGGTAGATTATTAAATTTAGAGCCATCTTCTCCGGGACTTTTTTGCCCATGAGAGTGAGTTTTTCTTCGATTTTCCGGCGAAAACAGGAGATTTTGACTCCTTTCGTGCCGACCGCCTGTCCCGTCAAAATATCGTACAAAAGCTCGCGTTCGCCTTTTGTAAAGATTTTACTTGCGTTTTCCATCGGTTTGATTACATTTGAAATCATTTAATAGCCTAATTATAGGAACAAATGTAATTAAATGATTTTAATATGCAATCATTTGATATAAACTCAATACAGCTTATGGAAGAAAAAGTGGTAGAGAAGGGCGACGCCTATACAATGGGGTTCGTTGTCCAGAAAGGAGGCTCCGAGGAAGTTGCCCGTCGAACAGGAATCAACCGGCAAACGATGCGTCAGGTTGCTACGGGTCGAAACTCGCCCAGTTTCGATTTCATTATGAAAATGATTGCGACCTATCCTGATTACGATATACGATCAAGCGTTCGAAAGCCTAAAGCTGCCGCTTCGGCTGGTGTGAGCGATCAGGAGGATTACTCAGATCAGTCGGAAGTAAAGGAGTCAGCCTTGCCGGATGTGCCTAATCAGCTACTCGTCGTTCAAAATGAAGGCCTCAAGCGTGAAAACGAGTTGCTCCGGCAAACGGTCGAAATACTTCGAAATGTGGTTAGTACCCAGATGGGAAAAGACCTTGAGTCAAAAAGTGAGTCCGTTAACGATCCCACTCGGGGCAAACAGTTAGCTATTGGATTAAACTGGGGAATCAAAAAAGTCGAAAACTCGATGATAAAAATTCCCTTTACCAGCGTTCGGCCGATGAGTCGCACCTGGCCTTATCCAGTACGACGTCAGCCCTAAGCGTTAACGGTCAGATTGGGCAATTGGCCTGATTCGTGGAAGAAAATAGCGGGTTTTGCGCACACTTTCGCGCACACCCCCAATGTTAGTAAAAATGGGCTTTGATAATCAGGGATTAACGATTGTTTTTTGTTCCCGTATCGGTCACTGTCCAATGACTAAAAAGCCCACCCGAAAAGGTGGGCTTTTTTTATGTCCCTGTGCTGGCTTTATTCGAATCAAAACCAAAAGTTGTGGAGCGCTTTATACTCTTCTCAATTGATAGCAAGGAGTGTTTTACAGGGATAGTAAGCATGTATTCATTTGAAAAGAAAGTGTTATATCAGGCTTTTCGTGAATATCTTGATGCTGATAGTAAATTTTCTTCCCGTAGTTGAACACTATGAAAGCAGTTATACGACGATTATTATTTTTACAAGAGCTAACCACCTTTTAAAAGTTTGTACTTTCCTCCAAATTGATGTACGATAGGAAATAGGCTCAGTCTGTATAAATTGACTCTAAATTTTAGGATATAAACCATCTCTCCACAGTCAGCCATGCTGGACATCTTCAAACATAGCCTCTGGTCTCAATTTGGAGCCAGTATTGACTCTTTGAAAAACGCTATCGAAATGTGGCCGGAAAAATATTGGTATACGGATACTCAATTTTTTTACATTTCATACCATTGCTTGATCATGTTGGATTATTATCTGACTATTCCCTACACTGGTGAGTTTTCCTCTACGTTGCCATTTACTTTTTCCAAGCCTGGCGTGCAAGTTGAAGGTGTCTTGGGAGATATGGTCCCGAATCGGATCTACTTGAAATCTGAAATGCTGGCGAGTTTGGATACGACACGTACAAAGTGCAGGGACTTTATCGAAAGTCTAACTGAAGAGAAAATGAACGAGCGTTGGATCGAAGGACCAGAAGAATATGATATGAATTATGCAGTGCCTGAAATTCTATTTTATAATATGCGGCACGTTCAACATCATGTTGCTCAACTTAATATGATTTTACGTCAGAAGCTTGATCAATCACCAGGCTGGGTGTTTCGGGCTGACAGACATTGATTGGCCTTCAAAATGATTTCCTTGTAGATCATAGCGTAGGGTCGTCGCATGACTCAGATGATAAAAAAAGAGAAGTAGAAAGTAAAAGCGCTGCATAAATGACATAGTCTTTATGCAGCGCTTTTACTTTCTACGAGTTGGAATTGCTGGGAATACGTGCAATGCCGTAAACCTATCTTAATCGCATAGACAATCCAGCGCGTATACTGTCAATCTGAATCCGTCGCCTGTAATTACGATCTGCTGTTGGCCAGAATATTGTCGACGGTTACTGGTAAATCGCGATACCGTACGCCCGTGGCGTGGTAAATGGCGCTGGTCAGCGCCGATGTACTACCCACAATGCCCATTTCACCAATTCCCTTTACACCAGCTGGATTGACCAATTCGTCATCTTCAGCAATAAAAATAGTGTCGATCTCACCAATGTCGGCATTAACGGGAATATGGTATTCAGCCAGATTGGGATTCATTATACGACCCATACGGGGATCGCGCAGGGTTTCTTCGTGGAGGGTCATGCCCAGGCCCCAGATCATCCCACCCAGCAGTTGGCTACGGGCCGTTTTTTCATTGACGATCTTTCCCGCCGATACTACCGACAGCATCCGCGACATTCGAACCTCGCCCAGGGCTTCATCAACCCGAACTTCGGCGAAAATGGCCCCGAAACCGTACATGGAGTACTTATTCTTCTCTGCACCCGCCTTCGACTCCTGCATCTCTTCCAGAGGTTTGCCCCCGTTGCGTTTCAGCAGAGTGCTCAGCGTTTCACCTTTGCGAGGATCTGACTTCCGGTAAAGCCGCCCCTTTTCGATCCCGATTTCTGATTCCGGCGATGCGTAAAGGGGGGACTTGGTATCATTCAGCGCCATCTTTTTCGCTTTCGTCAAAACCTCCCGGGCTACCTGCACAACGGCTGAACCCGTCGTAACTGTTGTCCGGGACCCACCGGATCCTATGGCTTCAGGATAACGGGTGTCACCGGCGGCCAGCGTAACCAGATCGGGCGAGATGTCAAACACCTCGGCTACCAGTTGCGTCAGGATGGTAAATGTCCCGGTTCCCAGGTCCTGTGTGGCTGTTTCTACCCGCAGAGTTCCATCGGCATTCAGCTGCACTTTGGCCGACGACTCACCCCGGTTAACCGGATAAACAGTTGTTGCCATCCCCATACCAATTAAGTGATTGCCATCCCGCATGGATCGGGGTTCGGCCTTGCGCTTAAACCAGCCAAACTGTTCGGCACCCCGTTCGTAACACGCCCGAAGTGACTTACTGGAGAATGGCAGATTCTTGTGTAAGTCCGTTTCTGCATAGTTTTTAAGCCGTAGTGTCAGCGGGTCCATCTTCAGCAGCGCGGCTATTTCGTCGACAGCGGACTCCAGCACAAATACACCCGACGCTTCGCCAGGTGCCCGCATGGGTGAAGTGAGACCGATGTTAGCGCGGATAAATTTATGGGTCGTTTCCTGATTGGGAACGGCGTAGAGCATACGGCTGATGACGCCGGAAGGTTCGGCAAATTCATCGAAATCGTCTGTCTGCGAAACGGTGTGGTGTGCCATTGCGGTAAACTGACCATCAGCTTTGGCACCCAGTGTAAAGCGTTGTACAGTAGCCGATCGTGAGCCCACCATCCCAAACATGTGTTCCCGTTTGAGTACCAGTCTAACGGGCCGGTTAATGAATTTGGCCGCTAGTGGTCCCAGCATATTTTGTGAGAAAACGGTCCCCTTACTGCCAAAGCCTCCACCGATATACTGGCAAATCACCCGAACGTTTTCTTTCGGAATGCCAAATAATTCCGCTACTCGTTTCTGCGTAGATGAAACCGCCTGTGTTGCCGTATACATCGTGAGCTTGTCGCCTTCCCAATAGGAAACCAAGGCATGCGGTTCTAGGGGGTTATGAATCTGGGTAGGCGTTCGGTAGGTGGCCTCAAAACGACTTGTTGCCTGGTCCATTCCTGCTTTCATATCGCCCCGAAGCGTATCGATCTGGTCATCCCCGCGAGGCAACCGGCTAGGTCTGACGGCCTTATCCAGATTGGCAGGTAGTTCAGGTTTAAGCGGTTCGGTATCGTAGGTGACCCGCACACAATCGGCGCCTTCGGTAGCCGCTTCGAAAGTTTCGCCCAAGACCAGGGCAATGGGCTGATTATTATAATGCACCTGGTTATCCTGAAACACATGTAATACCCGATCTGTCGCCTGTTCCGAGTTCTTATTCTTATCGGTCCCACCTATTTTGGGTACGTTTTCGTGCGACATTACGCCCAGTACGCCGGCAACTTTCAAGGCGGCACTCGTGTCGATTTGGCGGATGCGTCCATGCGCAATCGTACTCATCACCAAAACACCATGTACCAGATTGGATCGTTTGATATCAGCCGAGTAGCGGGCTGTACCCGTTACTTTCTCCTTGCCGTCGATTCGGTTAATTGGATCACCAATAAGTTTCTTTGCCATATTGTTAAAAGGCGATCAGACGACCGTTTGCAGGGTGCGAACGATGGTGTTTTCGGCCAGCTTAATCTTGAACGCATTGTACTGATGGGGCTTGGCTCCGGCCAGTAACTGTCGGGCGGCCTCCCGGAATGTTGATTCTGTGGCGGGTTTGCCGACTAATTGCTTTTCAACATCAGGCATTCGCCAGGGTTTATGCGCCACTCCACCGAGCGCAATTCGAACGTATTGAATGGTGCCGTTTTCGACGGCCATTCGAGCCGCCACAGACACCAGCGCAAAGGCGTACGAAGCCCGATCACGTACTTTCTGATAGTGCGATTTGCCACCCAGTCGTGACGTAGGCAGATCAATGGCCACGATCAACTCGTTCGGTTCCAGTACATTATCCCGCTGGGGCGTATTACCCGGCAAACGATGGAAATCAATTAACGGTACCGAGCGATTGCCGTTGACTCCCTGAATCTGCACGACCGCATCAAGTGCACTCAGGGCAACGTTCATATCGCTGGGATTGGTAGCGATGCAACTGTCAGAAGCGCCCAGAATGGCATGAAGTCTGTTGAAGCCACCAAGAGCCCCGCAGCCATTCGGCCCGGCGTTGGCATCAGGATTACGCTTGTTGCAGGGCGTGCTGGTATCGTAGAAATAATAGCAGCGGGTCCGCTGCATCAGGTTGCCACCCATGGTTGCCATGTTGCGAAGCTGGGGAGAAGCACCGGCCAGCAATGCCTGTGACAGCAACGGAAATTGATCAATAACGAGTTTATTAGCTGCTACGTCGCTGTTTCGGGCCAACGCGCCAATGCGTAGCCCCGTCGCTGTTTTTTCGATGTTGTCCAGCGGTAAGCGACTGATGTCGACGAGAATATCCGGGCTTTCAACGCCGTATTTCATCAGGTCAACCAGGTTCGTTCCACCCGCGATAAACCGAGTAGCGGGAGCCGAGCTGACCAGCTTTACGGCGTCGGCAGGTTGATTGGCCTGGATCAGATCAAAATTCTTCATGACTGTTGCCCATTTTTTTGTGCCGACTCCACCGCGGCAACAATGCCTGCATAGGCCCCACAGCGACAAAGATTACCACTCATCCATTCTTTAATGTCTGCGTGCGAATGGGCATGCCCCTCCCGAATGACCGCTACCCCGGACATAATCTGCCCCGACGTACAAAAGCCGCATTGAAACCCATCGTGTTCCAGAAATGCCGTTTGTAAGGGATGCAATTGATTTTTTCCCGGTGCCAGCCCTTCAATGGTCGTGATTTCCCGATTCTGTTGCATGGCTGCCAGTAGCAGGCAGGCATTGGCTGTCCGGCCATCGAGGTGAATGGTACAGGCTCCGCACTGGCCATGATCGCAACCTTTTTTGGAACCGGTCAAGTCGAGTCGTTCGCGCAATACGTCGAGTAGTGTCTCGCGAGGCTCAACATCCAGTTTGTATGACTTACGATTAATGCGCAGCGTGATTGAGCGTCGACTACCTGGTTTTGCAGGCGTTATTGAGCGGGGTTCCAAGTTAGCTGGCTCAAGTAAGGGTGACATAAGTAAGGAGCTTGCCACGGCCGATGATTGCTTTAAGAACCAGCGTCGGTTTGCTCCATCAGTCGGGGAGGTGTTTTGCGTAGCCATAGCTATAAGCGGATTTAACCTGGTAACTGCGTGTTTAGGGGGAAATGTTTGATCAAACTGAGCCGATAATTAGGTAATGAACGGGTAAGGTCCCAATCTCAATAAGTCAGAGTATAGATTACTGGTAAGCAGGCAGGACTTGCGTTTTTTTGCCGCTCGATAAATAGGCTATTCATTGGCGATGCTATTAGTTGTATTGGTTTGATAATCAATGTCTTTATGGATAGATTGGCCTGACTTTTCAACACCGGATGCTTTTTTGAATGGTTCAAGTCGCCCTCGTTGTGGTACTACGTTAAAATCCAGCGATTCATACATTTATCCGAGTGCCTGGCTTTTGTTAATCAACTACTTTTGGCTTGGTTATCTGCGGGTTAGCGTATTGCTTCTGCCGGTTTCTTTCTTTCCATCTTCCTGAAAACCAAATCCAGTTCTCATGAAAATTATCAGCTTTACTCTCATCACCTGCCTCGTTGCCGGATCACCGCTATTCGCCCAGACCGGGAGTCTGCCCGCTACGCCCAAACGGCCGGTAACGGATACGTACTTTGGGAAAACAGTTGTCGATAATTACCGTTGGCTCGAAGATATGAACAGTCCGGAAACCAACAACTGGTTTAAAGCGCAGGGTGATTATACTAACGCTGTGCTGAATCAAATTCCGGGTCGCGATAAGCTGATCCAGCAATTTATCGACTACGATAAGCTGCTGACTGTGCGCTACGGAGAGATCAAACGAAGAGGCAACCGGTATTTCTACCGCAAAACACTGCCGAGTGAAAAAGCAGGAAAACTCTTCGTTCGGGAAGGGAAAACAGGCCGGGAAACCCTGCTTTTTGACCCGCTCGGGTACGAAAAAGGCAAAACTTACCTGATGACGGCCTTTACACCCAGTTCCGATGGCAAGAAACTGGCGATTGGTCTGCAGGAGGGTGGAGCGGAACTTTCGACCGTCCGAACGATGGACCTGGCGACAAAGACGTTTAGTCCCGAAAGTATTACGGCCGTGTTTGGCGGTGAGGTAAGCTGGCTTCCCGACGATAGCGGCTTTCTCTACACGCCCAACAACTCAATGGATACCAAAGACCCCCAGGGCAACCTCAATACGAAAGGGCGGCTACATAAGGTAGGGAATGATCCGGCTGGGAATCCAGACCTGTTTTCGATTGCGAAAAATCCCGATTTTGGCATCAAACCCGACCAGTACCCAATCATGTTCTATTCCGACGACCAGACGCAGGTATACGGCTATCTGGGTACGGTCGATCGGCGTGCTACAGCCTGGTTTGCGCCCGCTTCTGATGTGGGTAAGCCGACCATTGGCTGGAAACGGCTCTGCGCCGTAACCGACAGCGTGAACAGCTTCGTTAAGCTAGGCGATCAGCTGTTTTTGCAAAGCGTGAAAGGTGCACCGAATGGACAGATTCTGGTGACGGACGCGACCAGTCCCAACCTCGCAACGGCCACCGTGCTGCTGCCGGAAGGTAAGCAGAATATTACCCGTATGGCCTCGTCGAAAGATTTTCTGTTCGTTATCCTGAGTAACGGCATCAACGAAAAAATCCGGCAGTACGACCCTCTTACAAAGCAGTGGGCCGACGTGCCCGTTCCGGGTACCGGTACGATGGGAATCGAATTCTACGACGCACCCCGTTCCAATGATGCGATGGTTTATTCGACCTCGTGGAATGACCCCGGAACCCTGTACGACTACAACCCAGAAACGAGAAAGCTGGTAATCAGCCCGTTCCATGTGCCCATGAACTATCCTGGTGTGGCCGATCTGGTGGTGGAGGAAGTAGAGATACCGAGCCATGATGGAACCATGGTGCCGCTTTCGATCATTTATAAAAAAGGCTTGACGCGTGATGGTAGTGCGGCTTGCCTGATGAATGGTTACGGCGCCTACGGCATCTCGGGAACGCCTTATTTCAGCCGCCGAAACTTAGCCCTGCTGAACCGGGGCGTGGTGCTGGCGGAAACGCACCCGCGCGGTGGCTCCGAGAAAGGGCAGGCCTGGTACAAGGCGGGTTATAAAACCACCAAGCCCAATACCTGGAAAGATTTTATCGCCAGTGGCGAATACCTCATCAAAAAGGGCTATACCAGTGCGGGTAAGCTTGTTGGTATGGGCACGTCGGCGGGTGGTATTCTGATTGGCCGGGCCATCACGGAGCGCCCTGACCTGTTTGCCGCAGCCATCAGCAATGTAAGCTGCTCCAACGCGCTACGGATGGAAAACTCGCCCAACGGCCCCATTAACGCGGCCGAGTTCGGCACGGTGAAAGACTCCACGGAGTGTATGGCGCTCTACGAGATGGATGCGTTCAACCACGTAAAAGAAGGCACGAAATACCCGGCAGTAATCTGTGTTGGCGGCTGGAACGATCCGCGCGTGATTGCCTGGCAACCAGGTAAGCTGGCCGCAGCGCTGCAAAATGCCAGCACGTCGGGAAAACCCGTGCTGATGCAGGTGAACTACGACAATGGCCATTTCACGGAAGACAAAACCGTGGCCTTCCGTAATTTCGCCAATATGTTCGCTTTCGGGTTGTGGCAAGCTGGACATCCTGACTTTCAGCCCGCTAGGGAGGTAGTGAAAAAATGAGTGATGCCTAACCGGTAATCCTAGCGCCGGGTAGGTAAATGCCAAAACGTGCTTCTTCCTGGTAAAAACGACGAAAGGGTATTCCCCACCAACGGCCCTGAACCATGATTTTATCACCCCGCCTGTCGTTGATACTGTTGCTGGCCCTGGTTGGCCTGTCATACTGGAGTATCCACCTGATGCAGCCTCCGCCCGCCCAGCCTGCTACAATCCCACTGACCGAGTTTTCAGCCGAACGGGCCATGACGCACCTCCGGCAAATTGCCCGAGAACCCCACGCCAGTGGCACCCCCGACCACCCGCGGGTACGGGCTTATCTGCTTGCAGCCCTACGCCGACTGGGTTTACAGCCGCAGGTGCAGGAGGGCACGGTAGTTGTGGCGCCAACAAAGCCCTCGTCACTAGCGTCGTCGGGCGCGATGCTCCCTGTGGCGTCGCGGGCGGGGTATGTTTATAACGTACTGGCCCGGCTTAAGGGCCAGCAGCCGGGAAAAGCCGTGCTGGTGCTGGCTCACTATGATTCGCAGCCTAGCACCCTCGGGGCTGCCGACGACGGCGCGGGCGTAGCGGCCATTCTGGAATCGGTTCGTGCGCTGCGGCATGCGGGACCGCTGCAACATGACCTGATTGTTCTGTTTACTGACGGCGAAGAAAACGGGCTGTTCGGAGCCCGGGCGTTTTTGCGCCACCCCTGGGCAAAAGACGTTGGCTTTGTGATTAACCTCGAATCGCGGGGAAATCGCGGGCCAAGCCTGCTATTCGAGATGAGTGAGCAAAATGGCTGGATTGTTGAGCAACTGGCAAACGCCATGCCTCACCCGCTGACTTCCTCACTCATGTACACCATTTATCGGCTCCTGCCCAACAGCACCGACTTCACACCCCTGCGTGAAGCTGGCTATGCGGGTGTCAATGCCGCTTTTCTGGATGGCTTCGTGCATTACCACAAAATGACCGACTCGCCGGAAAATCTGGACCAGAACGGGCTTCAGCACCACGGCGAAACGATGGTGGCGCTGGCGAAACACTTCGCCAATGGTTCCCTTGATCAGGTACGGAGCCCCGACAAGGTTTTTTTCAATGGCTTCGGGACTTGGTTGATACACTATCCGATGGCTCTGAATTGGGTTTGGATGGGGCTACTCACCGGGCTGATGTTACTCTCGCTGGTGATTGGCTACCGGCAAAAGCAGCTCACCGCCGGTCAGGTACTGGGTGGTTTTGGCCTAAGTCTGATCGTACTGCTTCTAGTAGGGGGCGTCTGCTATGGCGTCAACCTGGGCGTAGTACGGGCCTTGCCTTACTGGCATTTCTTTAACGGAACCTATGGCGCACACCTGTTTTTTGGTGCGTATCTGTTGTTGACGGTCGGCCTGTTTGGGCTACTGGTGCGACTCTGTCTGCGCTGGATGCGGCCTTTGTCACTAATAGTTGGCACATACGGGCTGGTGTTTGTGCTAACCGTTGCCCTGATGGTCTACTTGCCTGCCGGTGCTTATTTTCTGCTATTTCCACTGCTGGGAGCATTAGTTGGTGGGCTACTCCTGCTTCGGCAGGGTCGACAGCAATCGCGCCCATCGTCGGGTATTGCCTGGCTATTATTGTTGTCGGCCCTGCCTGCGCTGGGTATAGTGCTGCCAATGGCCTACCTGCTGTTTATCACCTTCGATCTGCAACTACCGGTTGCGTCGGTGGTGTTGCTGGGCTTGTTGTTGCTACTACTGCTGCCCCTCTGGCTGGCTATTGACAGTGGCCTTCGGTGGCGTAACGTGTCGATACTGCCGATGGTGTCTCTGCTGTCAGGAGCTGCACTATTATTGTTCACCATTCGGCACGAAGCGCCGAGCAACAGCCAGCCCCTGCATACGCAGACGGCCTACTTTATGAATGCCGATGCAAAGCGGGCTTTCTGGGCCTCGTACTACTTTCGTACTCCCGATCCCTGGAACCGGCAATTTTTTACCAACCCGTCGTATGGGCCACTGACCGAAGTGTTTCCCAACGGCCACCTTGTCGACTATAACAACTACCTGAAGCAGCCTGCCCGACCTCTTGCCGTTGCTCCACCCGTGGCCGAGGTAGTGACTGACAGCACCCGCAATGGCCATCGCTACCTAACCCTGCGACTACGTTCCGTACGTGGAGGAGCGCATATCGAAGCTGCCCTGTTTCCAGGAATAGGTGGCCAAATTCATAGCCTCAGCGTCAATGGTGAACCGCTTGCGATACAGGCAGAACAGACGCCTGTTGGTCCGGCCTATGATTTATTATTTACGGGATTGCCTCTCAGTAAACAGCTTACACTGACCGTCGATGCTACGGCCGCGCAACCGATACGGCTTCGGCTCTACGATCAATCCATTGGCTTGCCAAACGAACTCATCCGAACGCCCCGCCCGGCATCAGTCATACCGGAGCAGGGCCGTCGGAGCAACACCACCGTGGTGGGCAAAATGTACCAGTTCTAATTTTATTCAATAGGGACGTCAGACATTATTTCTTGTAGCTTACCCGATAGATAATACCATTGTTGTCGTCGGAGAATAGGAGGGAGCCATCGGGCATGGTGGTGATGCCGACAGGGCGGCCAAACTGTGCCTGATTGTTATCGACTACAAAGCCCGTTACTAAATTGTCGATTCGGACGGGTTTACCACCTTCGAAATGTACCCGTACGACATTATAACCCGATGGCTGGCTGCGATTCCACGAGCCGCGCATCGTGGCAAAGGCGTCGTTCTGGTATTCGGCCGGAAAGCCGCTTGCCGAGTTGGCACTTGCTGTATAAAAAACCATGCCCAATGGAGCCGCATGGGCATCGTACTGTAAAACAGGAAGTGTGGTTTTCGCTAAAATCTGTGCATAGGTCGTATCGCCCATTGGCCGGGGGTGCGGGTTGTAGTTGCCATCGCCATAGATGTAAGGCCAGCCGTAGAAAGCGCCGTCTTTAATGACATTCAGTTCTTCTTTCTGCTGCTCGTCGCCCAGCCAGTCGATGCCGTGGTCGAAACCATACAGTTCCTTCGTTTCCGGATGCCAGCCGAAACCAATGGTATTGCGTAATCCTTTTGCGAAAATTCGACGGCCCGTTCCGTCTGGATTGGCTCGTAAGATGGTCGCATTTTCCGGGTTCGAGTCGGCGCAGGCATTGCAGGTGCTCCCCACCGTGATGTACATAAAGCCATCGGGTCCAAACGCAATCGTGCGGTTCGGGTGTTGCCCGGCGTCCGGCAAATTGCCAATCAATTGTTGGGGTGTGCCCAGCGTACCGTCGGCATTGATGGTTGCCGAGAATACTTCATGAATGGCGACCAGATACATTTTACCCGAATAGATTGTCAGGCCATGCACATCTTTGATCGTTGCGACCACTTGTTTCTGGTCGGCTTGTCCGTCGTTATTCGTATCACGAAGTAAGGTAACGGTCCCCGCTTCACGGCTTGTTACATACACATTTCCGGTTTCGCTGACGGTCAACATCCGGGGTTTGCCAAGCTGATCGGCAAATTTAGCGATACTGAAACCGGCGGGTAGTTTCAGTTGGGCTATGCGCGCGTCGGTGGCTTGCACCAAAGCAGGTTCGAAAACATTGCCCTGAACCTGGGCTGTGGTGGGTTGTTGGTTCGTTTCTGGAATCTGGGTGTCATATACCTCATCTTTGCTACAGGAGATTAATAAGGAGGTAGCGACTAGCCCCGACAGAATCATTGGTTTGACTACGTTTTTCATGTTGACGTTGGTTTTTAAAACTGTTAAGATTTGCCTTGTCTTCCTGATGAGAGGTGGCAGGCCATCCTTCATTAAAAAGCAATTAATATTCTCTGAACCTGAAAAACCTAGTCATGTTCAAGCTTTCATATAAAAAAGTAACCCCTTGTTTCAGACCATATTGAGCTAAGATTATGGGGATTTGGACTAATACTCTACAAAATCTGTGGAAAAACATAGTCAGTATTCATTAGCACAAATAGCTAACCGCCACACTATCAGCATATGGCATGGTTTTGGTTAATTCGTTGATCAAATTCAACGTTAACTCTAAACCAACAGATAACATGGCTTCTTTAGGATCCCAAATCGCCAATTTTTTTAGTGGTAGTGATAATGATACTCGGGAAGGCTTGAACGGCCTTTTCGTCAATGAATTGCGTGGTATTTATTACGCAGAGAAACAGGCAGTTGATGCGCTTGGTGAACAAGCTGATGCATCCACCACCGATGAAGTAAGAAATGCGTTTCTGCAGCATCAGCAGGAAACCCGAGGTCAGGTTGCCCGTCTGGAAGAAGTATTTCGGAGTGTCGGAGCCGACATCGACGATAAAACATGTGCGGCTATCGATGGACTAGTCGATGACGCTCAAACGGTAGTTGCCAGCACCGAACCCGGCTCTTTAACGCGTGATGCGGGCCTGATCATTGCCGGACAGAAAATTGAACACCATGAAATTGCCGCTTACGGGTCGGCTGTAACGCTGGCTAAAGTGCTGGGCTATTCGGATGCTGCCCGCCTGTTGCAGCAAACGCTCGAAGAAGAAAAGAATACCGACCGCAAGTTGACCCAGTTGGCTGAGTCATTCATTAACCAGCGGGCTGCTTCGGAAGATGATAATTCGTCAAATTCCGGTTCAACCCAGTATGCTGATCAGTATGGCTCGTCTGTCAATGCAGATGGTACCCGCTATAGTGACAACTCGACAACAGCAGGCTACGGTTCGTCAACTACAGGTACAACAGGGACCGGATACAATTCATCAGACGATAGTCTGCTTGGCGGTTCCCGGTCATTATAAGCCTGGTTGAATGGCGTACATACAGAAAAGCGGCACATTAAGATCTTGATGTGCCGCTTTTCTGTATGTATATCGCCTGTAAGCGAAGCCTTTATAAACTAGCTGTTGCTGGTCGGGTCGACCCATTCAGGATCTGGCTCTGTGCCATCGTTGTTGCCCAACGCGTCCCCATTGCCATAGTTGGACCGATCGACTTCCATGTTGGGACTGCCTGATGCGGCTCCTGTTCCATCATTTCCCGTGGCGGCTTCTTCCTCGTCGGTCGGTGTGGTTGGGGGCGCATTGACATCACCGGCCAGATCGGTCGGGTTATAATCCTGATTGATCAAAATGCTGTCGTCCGGTGTTTGGGCCGTTCCGCCAGTAGTTGATCCAATGGTCGAATCCTGATTCATGTTTTCCATACGTGTTGATTAGTAAGGGGGAAGTTATTGAATGCGCCAGCAGACTATTCGGTTAGCCTTTTGTGAATAATTCCCACAGGCGACTGTATAACTTACTGGCGTAAGTCTTTACGTCGAGGTGGGAAGCATGAATAGTAAATGGCGAAAACTGATTTGCCGACGAGGGTAATGGCTCGATTCGGACGGTTCGCCCCGTCGTCCAGGTGCCTGCCAGTCGTCGAACAGACCCCGTAAGCCGTAAGCCAGCATCAATCAAATCGGTCTGGCAGGTTTCAGGATGATGCGCCTGCGACAGGTCCTGCGAAAACCGCTGGAGCTGGTTCGCATCGAACCACGACAGTTCCGGCATATGCAAGTGGTTGACATACCGATCGTTGCGGCAAAGGAAACGGACCGAAAGTAGTGATTTGCCAGCCGTCCGGCGAGACGATACCTGCAAGTCGATTACCTCAAACGGGGCCGTTTGGGAAGCAGTAGAGAGTTCTATGTTCATAGCTGATGAAGGGTAAAAACAGGTGTATGGGTAAAATAAAACCTTATAATGAACTGGAGTCTGATTGTGCCTAACAACCGGATATCAAAGACATCGTCGCAGATAAACCCCGTAAGCAGCGGGGATGTTTTAATCTATTTTCATAGATTCTTATACATAAATCATTTTCCGGGTCATCCCGCCGTCGACCACAAAGTTCTGACCCGTGATAAAACTATTCTCGGGTGCGATCAGGAAGAGAATCATTCGGGCGATATCGTCGGCCTGACCAACCCGGCCGGCCGGATGCTGGGCATTATCTTCCGGACGAAGTTCATCTGCTTTTGCTTTCGCTTTTTTCTTTAATACGGACACGTCGATCCAGCCGGGACTGATGGCATTGACCCGCACATCGGGCCCTAAACTAACCGCTAATGAGTGCGTCAAGGCCAGAATGCCTCCTTTGCTGGCTGAGTAGGCAAACGTGTCCGGCTCGGATTGAAACGCCCGTGTAGAACCGATATTGATAATACAGCCTTTTTGGGCGGCTATAAACGGAGCGGTGTGTTTAGCGCAAAGAAAAGGGCCGGTCAGATTGGTTCCAATCACGCGGTTCCACTCATCCAGCGTTAGCTTGTCGAGTGACTTTTCAACCATGATGGCGGCATTGTTGATGAGTGTATCGATCTGGCCAAAATGGGCAACTGTTTGTTCCGTCGCTTTTTTTACGTTGAGTTCACTGGATACATCGCAGGAGACAAACAGAATTTGCGCCGACGAGGCTTTGAACGCTTCGCGAAGTTCGGCGAGGGCATCTGTATCAGCCTCCCAGATAGCTACGCGATAGCCGTGTGTAAGTAAATACTGTGCGGTTACACGGCCAATACCCTGACCTCCGCCAGTAATAATCGCTGTTTTCATACAAGTTGAATAAACGCATCGAACGACCAAACTACGGGCTTTTGGCAACACAACGCCACCTCAATGGGTTAACTTAGACGTAACATTATCGAACGGGCCGGGCTATTTTTGCTGTATATGCTTCAGATTGCGTTTTCGCCGGTATATCGGCTCCGGTTGCCTGAAGGCCACCGATTTCCCATGCTCAAGTACGAATTGATCCACGAACAACTGCTTTATGAGGGAACCTGCACCGAGGCTAACTTCTTCGGTCCTGCCCCTGTCGACGATCGTTGGGTATTGGGTGTGCATACGCCAGCTTATGTGCAGGCGCTGAAAAAAGGCACAGTTGATCCAAAAATGATGCGCCGGATTGGCTTTCCCCTGACGCCCGAGTTGATCCAACGCGAATGGATTATTACCCAGGGAACGATTGACTGTACGCAGCTTGCCCGGCGGGATGGTGTGGCCATGAACGTTGCGGGCGGCACGCACCATGCGTTTCCGGACCGTGGCGAGGGGTTCTGTATGCTCAACGATGTCGGCGTGGCGGCTCATTACCTGCTCGAAACAGGACAGGCACAACAGATTCTGGTCGTGGATTTAGATGTGCATCAGGGAAACGGAACGGCCTGCATGTTTCAGCATGAACCGAGGGTCTTTACGTTCAGCATGCAGGGACAGGATAACTACCCGCTCAAAAAGGAACAATCCGATCTGGACGTTAATCTGCCGTCCGGCACCACCGACGAGGTATATCTGAATAAACTGTATGATATTCTGCCCGGCCTGATTCAACGGGTACAACCCGATTTTTTGTTTTATGTGTCGGGCGTCGATATCCTGGCTTCTGACCGTCTGGGTAAACTCAGTGTGAGTCGGGATGGATGCCGCCAGCGCGATATCTTCGTATTTGAACAGGCGATCAACCATGGCTTACCCATTACGGTCTCGATGGGTGGCGGCTACTCGCCCCGCCTGACCGATATTATCGAAGCCCACTGCAATACGTTCCGGGTGGCGGCCGATCTGTTTTTTTAATAAAGAAGCGGTCGGCTGCCTACTGGAATGCCTGCTTTTTTTACTGAAGTTGGACTCTTGCTCAGCAAAATGGCAGCCTGTAAAATACCTTGATCAGGTATAAGTCAAGTCGCGGTATGGTCCCATAGGGACTTGATGTTTGTAGAAAAGAAAATTTCTACGTTCGGTTGAAGTCGCGTAGCGATCAGACAAAAGCATCGTTAGATCGCTACGCGACCGATGCCTGCCTCAAAACCACCTTTTCTACAAACATCTGATCGCTAACGCGACTCTCTCGATGGCGCAACTTGGCTTAGATATAGACACCTGGTAAGCGGATTACTATATTGTTCTATTTCACACTAATTCAGTTGTATCTTGCTCGCTCAAAAAATCGTCTACTGAAACGTAGTAAAACGGGGCATGGCGTTCGTTTTACATAGATCATGAAGCAAAATATCGTTAAAACCAGACTTAAAAATAGTCAGCCCGTACTGGGCGTCCTGTCTAATAGTAATGATCCGACCGTGGCCGAATTGTGCGGTTATTCGGGACTGGATTTTTACATGATCGATGGTGAACACAGTTCCGTCACGACGTCCGAAGTCCAGAACATTGTGCGGGCCTGCGAACTAAGCGGTATTACGCCCCTGGCCCGCGTTCGGAGCAACGACCCCAAGTTGATCCTTCAATTTTTAGATGCGGGCGTGATGGGCATCATGATGCCTGCCATTAGCACCGTTGCCCAAGCCGAAGCGCTGGTGCAGGCTGTGTACTATCCGCCCGTGGGCTCTCGTGGTTTTGCCCCCGTACGCGCCAATGACTACCTGCTGGGCAGCATGAACCAGGGAGAGTTCGTTGCGTTTGCCAATGAGCAGGTGCTGGTGCTGGCTCAAATTGAAGACAAAGAAGCTATCGAGAATCTCGATGATCTACTAACCGTAGAGGGAATCGATGGCTTCGTTATTGGCCCCCGCGATCTGGCTATGAGCATGGGTTACTATGATGGCCCCGGCCACGATGAGGTAAAGAGAACCATTGCCGGTGTCGTTGAGAAGATCAGAAAGGCCGGGCTAATTGCCGGAACCACAGCCGCCACCGGCGACCAGGCCAGAGCTCTGATTGATCGGGGCGTATTATTTTGCCTGAATTCATTCGCTGGTTTGCTAAAAACCGCTTCGACGGATTTTATGAAGGGGCGAGGGTAAGGAATGAAGAATGATGGATGAATTTTTGGTAGGAATGCTAATTATTCTTCACTCATCATTTATCATTCATCATTTTTTTCTACCTTTGCACCCTCATTTCCAATTTCATACAAACACATGTACGCAATCGTAGAGATCGCAGGGCAGCAATTCAAGATCCAAAAAGGTCGCCACATCTATACCCATCGGTTAGAAGGCGACGTGGACGCTGCACTTGCCTCCGACAAGGTGAAAATTCTCCTTGTTGACAACGAAGGAAGCATCACCGTTGGTGCTCCAACTGTCGCAGGAGCGGCAGTATCGGCTAAAATAGTCGAACACCTCAAGGGCGAGAAGGTTATCATCTTCAAGAAAAAGCGCCGGAAAGGATATAAAAAGAAAAACGGCCACCGTCAGTACTTGACGAAGGTCATGATCGAAGACATAACTCTCTAGTTTTTAGAAGTTTGTGATTTGTAGCTTAGCGTTCTCGCAACCTTAACCTACAAACCACAAACTACAAACTTTTTCAAAAAATGGCACACAAGAAAGGTGTAGGTAGTTCCAGAAACGGCCGTGATTCGCATAGCAAGCGGCTGGGTGTTAAATTGTTTGGTGGCGAGGTGGCCATTCCAGGCAACATCATCGTCCGCCAGCGCGGTACGAAACACCACCCCGGCAAAAATGTCGGTTTAGGTAAAGATTATACGTTATTCGCACTGGTAGCGGGCACCGTGAAATTCCGTCCGGGCCGCGATAGCCGCTCATACGTGGATATCATTCCGGCAGAAGCACCAGCAGTTGAAGTAGCTGCTTAATACAGTAGGCTTTTCTAAACCCGCTCAATGAATGTTGAGCGGGTTTTTTTGTGCATAAAAACTAAAAAAACACCACCACTGTTACGACTGTGCGAATACCACTTAACGTATCCGTAAACTGAAAACATTCTTGCCGATGAATCCTACGCTAAGCCGTCCCGTATCCATTTTTACGGAAGGAAGCCCCAATCCGAACTCCATGAAGTTCGTCGTTAATTTTGAACTTGTTCCGGAAGGACTCTCGTTCGATTACGCTACCCCAGGCGATGCCTTGCTCGACGGAAAAGCCTCACCATTGGCGGTGGCTTTGTTCGGGTTTGACTTTGTGCGCCGGGTGTTTATATCGGGCAACTTTGTAACGGTTACCAAAGACGACGAGACCGACTGGGATGATGTGCTGCTTGAGCTCAAACTCTTTCTTAAAGATTACTTTGGCGGGCAGAACCCCGTTTTCTCGCAACGTACGGTAGACACCAATACCACGAAGCTGGACATGGATTCGGAAACGGTCCAGAAAATAAAAGCGGTGCTGGACCAATACATCAAACCCGCCGTTGAGTCGGATGGGGGAGCCATCAGCTTTTACTCATTCGATGAGCCAAGTGGCACCGTAAAAGTGTTGTTACAAGGTTCCTGTAGTGGTTGCCCGTCCTCTACGCTTACCCTTAAATCGGGTATCGAAAACCTGCTGACCCGATTAGTACCCGAGGTTAAACTGGTAGAAGCCGAGGGCGTTTAAAGACCATAGCTTGCCGGATAGCCGGTACTCCTATACCTGACTGTCGTTCCCGTACCTTTTTCAAGTTACTGGGACGACAGTTCCTGTTTTAAGCGATGGCCTATACGTAAAACCTTCAATGGCGATTCGTTGTCTGCGTCGGAGAAAAATAGCCCGGTTGAGTAAGTGTCTAAAAACCAGGTTACTTACTGGTTCGCTTCGAACCGATAAATCAAAATAAATCTGGTTTTGGTAACCCAGGCTTGCTGAATGCCGTTTACTTTGCAGTTCACTTTGCCATTCAAATCGTAACTGCATGAAGTATTCGTTTGCTTTACTATCATCTCTACTCATTTCGACAACCAGCTTTTCGCAAAATTTACTTGGAATCTCCACCAGTCGGTATGGAGGAACCAACAGGCTTTATATAAATCCGGCCCTGGCTGCCGATTGCCCCTCTAAGTTTTACCTGAATGTTTTTACGGGCAATGGCCACGTTGATAACAACTACGTTCGGTATCAGGCGCCCTTTTCACTGGCCCGTTTAATTACGGGCACCGTACCATCCCAATACAAAAGTGCCGATGGGTCGATCAAATTTTCGTCGGATTACACACGGGAAATGTTGAACGGGCGACCTAAAAATGGAACGATCTGGGGCGAAGTGCGAGGCCCCTCTTTTTTGATCAAAACCGGGCAGAGCAGTGCTTTTGCGGTAACGACACGTTTTCGGGCCGTTGGGCAGGTCGTTGGCGCATCTGAATCTTTACTTTCTGCGCTTCGGGCGAGTTTGAGTGATGGAGCCTTTTACAGTGTTCCCAGTAACGATAATAAATTCAGCGCCAACACAAATACCTATGCTGAGTTGGGGCTAACTTATGCCGGGGCCATTCTGGAAGGAAACGGCCGGAAACTTTTGCTCGGCGCAACGGCTAAATTTTTACTTGGTTACAATGCGCAGCAGCTAATCAACCGGGGGTTGAATTACCGCATTGTTACGGACCCGACTAATTCAAGTAGTGCCTTACTGGAAGTCAATAAACTGGATGCTACGCTTGCTTATACAACCTTTCTGGAAAAGCGCAGCCTGAACCCACAGACGTTGTTCAACACGGCGGCACCGGGTAAGGGACTGGGTCTGGACATTGGCCTGACGTACGTCGATCAATATGACGAAGACAGTCCAACGTTGCAGTTGGGAGTTGCTATAACTGATATCGGTAGGCTGTCGTATACAGGACCAAAGTATGAGTACAACGATTTGGGGGCCAATCCGGCACAATTTAAAGGCAGTGATTTCAACCAGGTCAGTGGACCACAGGGTATTGCCGAGGTTATCCAGACAAAGTTGAATACGGGTCGAACGCCAGACAGCCAACGGTTTAACGCTGGCTTGCCTACGTCCTTAAATCTTTCCGCCGATTACCAATTGCCGGGTGGATTAGGTGTTAATGTGACGTATTTACAGGATATGCGATCGGTGAAGGCAACGGCCATTCATCAGCCATCATTACTGGCTGTCACGCCCCGGTACGATGCCCGCTGGTTAAGCCTGGCGGCTCCTATTGCCTACCTCAATGGTGGCCTAACCGCTGGAGCGTCGGTGCGGGTGGGACCGGGCTGGCTTGGTACCGACAACGTACTGGGCTTACTGGGTAGTAGTTCCAATAGCATCAAACCACGCGGCCTGGATGTTTACCTCGGGGTCGCATTTGGTATTGGTGGAGCCAGGGAGGAACGATACGATCGTTGACAGATTAATGCTGTTTTTGCGTAAATTTGATCAGGTGCTGCTTTTTTTAAGTCATTAGCCGCCCTTGATCAGGTAGTGAGCTAACTGAAAAGAAGAATCGGGCTTTCGATTTTCGGCGGTTGACTGACTACCTTTACAACGTACAAAATTGCATAGAAAGGTCTGTTATGACCGAACGAGCTACTTTTTTCGATACACCGCTACTTTACCTGAAGGGGTTAGGACCGCAGCGCACGGAACTGCTCAACAAAGAGCTGAACCTGTTTACCTATGGCGACCTGATTCAGTATTATCCGTTTCGCTACGACGACCGAACGCGCTACTACACCATCAGTGAATTGATGGACTCCATGCCGTCGGCCCAGATTCGCGGGCGGCTTCGGGATTGGTATATGGAAGGTGAAGGGCCCAAAAAGCGCCTTGTCGCTACCTTTACCGATGGCACTGGCTCTATGAGCCTTGTCTGGTTTCAGAGCATCACCTATCTGGAGAAATCGCTCCGGCGCGATGGGGAATACATTGTATATGGCAAACCCCAGTCGTTCAACGGCCAGTTTAGTATCGTTCACCCGGAGCTGGAGAACGCGAATGCGGCCTCTGAAAATGAGCCCGGTTTCTTTCCCGTTTATAACCTTACCGAAAAACTTCGGAAGCGTCACCTCGACAGCAAAGTTCTTGGCAAGGTCATGCGCCTGTTGCTGGAGCAATCCTGGACGCACATTCGCGAAACATTGCCCGACTCGCTTATCCAGCAGTACCGGCTGATTGGCAAACGGGAGGCTATGTGGAACATCCACTTGCCCCAAAATCAGGCCTGGCTGAAACAGGCACAGCGTCGGTTGAAGTTCGAGGAATTGTTTTACAACCAACTGCGGCTGATCAAGAACAAGCTTATTCAGAAAGAGGAGTTTCCCGGGCAGATTTTCCGGGACACGTCGCTGATGAAGCACTTTTACAAAGAACTGCTGCCCTTTGAGTTGACAGGGGCCCAGCAGCGGGTAATTAAAGAAATTTACGGCGACTTCCTGACGGGTAAGCAGATGAACCGGCTCCTGCAGGGAGACGTTGGCAGTGGCAAGACCATTGTGGCCTTCATTGCCTGCCTCATGGCCATTGGCAACGGAGCGCAGGCCTGCCTGATGGCCCCAACCGAAATCCTGGCCGATCAGCATTACAACGGGCTCAAACCCTTTGCCGAGGCTATGGGCCTCAATCTGGGCATCCTGACGGGATCGACCAATAAAAAACGGCGGGTCGTTCTGCATGAGGAACTTCAGTCGGGTAAGATGCACATTCTGGTGGGTACGCATGCGCTTCTCGAAGATGCCGTCCAATATAAAAACCTGGGCTTGTGCATCATCGACGAACAACACCGGTTTGGTGTTGCTCAGCGGGCCAAACTCTGGCGCAAGAATGAAACAGTGCCGCCCCATATTCTGGTCATGACGGCTACGCCCATTCCCCGCACGCTGGCCATGACCCTCTATGGCAACCTCGACGTGTCGACCATCGACGAACTGCCCAAAGGCCGGAAACCGATCAAAACGGTACATAAGTACGACAAGCACCGTTCGGAAGTGTTCGGGTTTATGCGGCAGCAAATTGAACTGGGTCGCCAGGTATACGTCGTTTATCCACTAATCGAAGAATCCGAGAAGCTGGATTATAAAGACCTGATGGATGGGTTTGAGAGTATGCAGCGGGCCTTTCCGCGGCCAACGTATGAGATTGGTATGCTGCATGGGAAGATGCTGGCCTACGAAAAAGATGATGAGATGAAGCGGTTTCTGAAACACGAAACCCATATTCTGGTCGCTACAACTGTCATTGAAGTCGGCGTCAACGTGCCCAATGCCAGCGTGATGGTTATCGAAAGTGCCGAACGGTTTGGTTTATCGCAACTGCACCAGTTGCGCGGGCGGGTAGGGCGGGGGTCCGATCAATCCTATTGCATCATGATGACCGGCTATAAACTCAGCAGCGACACCCGCACCCGGCTCGAAACGATGGTGCGGACCAATAATGGTTTCGAAATTGCCGATGTAGATCTGCAACTGCGCGGCCCCGGCGATCTGACGGGTACCCAGCAGAGTGGCGTGATGGATTTAATGATTGCCGATCTGGCCAAAGATGGCGCTATTCTGACAGCCGCCCGCGAATCGGCGCAAGCGATCCTGGCCGAAGATCCAGAACTTCTCCTTCCTCAACATGCGCCCATTCGCAATCACGTTGATGGACTTAAGCAAACAGAAAATAACTGGGGTCGAATTTCATAAGCTGGTTAAGGCATAATTGACTGATTAGGTTGATTTTATCCTAATAATTGTGAAATGTCTCTAAAAAATGTTAAAAAATAGTATGAATTGGATAATAAATAGTGAGTAAAAACCCTCACTAACTCTGCTTTAGCCTGTTAGTATTCTCCATAAAAAACAGGTGATTATGCAAAAAATATTTACCCAAAGAAAGGTCATCTTACAGCGTGAAGGTGCCTTTCTGTCAAATGCGGTCTGGCTACGGCGAGTCGTATTCTGCTCGCTGTTCTTCCTGGGTCTGCTCGGCTCAGTGGGGGCTTTCGCCCAAACTAAAGTGTCTGGTAAGGTAGTTGACGCCCAGGGCCTGGCCCTGCCTGGCGTTAGCATTGTGGTTAAAGGAACCACAACCGGTACGGTGTCGTCTGCACAGGGAGATTACTCATTGAACGTGGCCCGGGGCAACGAGACACTGGTCTTTTCCTACATTGGCTTCTTGAGCCAGGAAATTCCCGTTAATAACCGGGGCACCATCAACATTACGCTGGCCTCGGACGACAAGATGTTGAATGAAGTCGTTGTTGTCGGGTATGGCGAACAGAAGAAAGAAACCGTAACGGGTGCCGTTGCTACTGTAAAAGGTACCGACCTGGTTAAGTCGCCAGCCATGAACCTGAGTAACTCTATTGCTGGTCGGATGCCAGGCGTTATTGCCACAAATAATAGTGGTGAGCCGGGCTATGATGGAGCAGCTATCCGGATTAGGGGCTCTAACACGCTGGGTAACAACGACGCCCTGATTGTTATCGATGGTGTGCCCGCGCGGGCTGGGGGTATCGACCGCCTGAACCCGGCGGATATTGAAAGCATGTCAGTTCTGAAAGATGCCTCGGCAGCTATCTACGGCTCGCGGGCTGCCAACGGGGTAATTCTGGTAACGACCAAACGGGGTAAGAGCGGTAAGCCGGAACTTTCCTACAGCTTCAACCAGGGCTTCGGCCAACCTACTGTTGTTCCTAAAATGGCGTCGGCAGCTGAATATGCTCAGTTGAACAACGAAATCAACTTGTACAATAACCTGCCTTCTGGGTATTGGAAAGATGCCAATGCGGCTTTCAACGCCACAGGAAGCTACACTCGTCCTGACAATGGACTAGTCGTTAAAGCCGCCTACTCGCCCGATGATATCAAGAAGTTTCAGGATGGTTCTGATCCCTGGGGACACCCGAATACCGACTGGTTTGGCGCAGCGCTGAAAACCTGGTCTCCGCAGTCTCGCCATACGTTGCAACTGGTGGGTGGTTCGGAAAACATCAAGTACCTGACCTCCGTCAACTACCAGAATCAGGATGCTTATTACAAAAACTCGGCTACGGGGTACAAACAGTATGACTTCCGTCTGAATCTAGATGCTAAAATCAGTAAGTATATCAACTTAGTGACAGGCGTCGTGGGTCGTCAGGAAAATCGTTTCTTCCCAACCGTTGCTGCTGGTGACATTTTCCGGATGCTAGCACGGGGCTATCCAAACAAACCAGCTTTCTGGCCCAATGGCTTACCCGCTCCTGATATCGAGAACGGGCAGCAGCCCGTACTGGTTTCGACCAGCGCGACAGGGTACGATAGAGATACCCGGTATTATCTGCAAAGCAATGCCAGCTTAAACATTACCAACCCCTGGATACCGGGCCTGAAACTGACCGCCAGCGTTGCGTTGGACAAATACATCCAGCAAGGCAAAAAGTGGCAGACGCCCTGGTTTGTATATAGCTGGGATTATACCTCCTACGATCCGACAACGAAAGAACCGCTTCTTCAGCGCGTACAAAAAGGGCCCGCTCAATCGACCCTTAATCAGTACACGAACGATCAGTTCAACTCACTGCTGTCTGGTATTTTGTCCTACGACCATACGTTTGGCGCAAGCCATGCCATCACCTTGCTGGCAGGTATCACGAAAGAACAGTCCAATTCGAACGGTTTCCGGGGTTTCCGCCAGTACTTTAACTCGACGGCTATCGATCAGTTGTTTGCCGGCGGAAGCTCCCAGCAGGTGGCTACCAACGATCCTACCCAAACGCCAATCTGGCAGCGGGCTCGTATGAGCTACTTTGGTCGGGCTGCCTATAATTATAAAGAGCGCTATCTGGTTGAGTTCCTGGGTCGATATGATGGTTCGTATATGTTTCCTCGTTCGAGCCGTTGGGGTTTCTTCCCCGGCGTGACGGCGGGCTGGCGTATTTCAGAGGAAAGCTTCTTCAAGAAAGCTGCGCCAATAGTTAGCTCTCTGAAACTACGGGCATCCTGGGGCCAGTTGGGGAACGACCAAGTGTACTTCAACAATACCTTACGTGAGTATGATTACCTGCCAACGTATGCCTACGGTGACCGCGTTAACTCGAACTGGGGCTATGTGATAAATAATCAGGTCTCGCAGACACTGTATGAAAACGGTGTTCCAAATACGTCTCTGACCTGGGAAGTAGCCAATAATTCAGACATCGGTCTGGAAGGCTCCCTGCTTAATGGTAAAGTGTTCTTCGAGTTCGACGTATTCCAGAACAAGCGGTCGAACATCCTATGGCGCAAAAGTGCATCCATCCCACAAACGACGGGAGCTACTTTACCGGCTACCAACATTGGTAAGGTTACCAATAAAGGATATGAGTTCCGGATTGGTTACAACGGGCAGGCTGGCGACTTCAAATACAACGTCAGTGTGAATGGTGGCTATGCGAAAAACACCATCACGTTCTGGGATGAAACCCCGGGTGCTCCCGAGTGGCAGCGGTCAACGGGTAAGCCTATCCCAAGCGACGTAAACAATCCTAATAATGCGAACGGTACTCTGATGTATCAGTACGATGGTATCTTCTCGACACAGGCCGATATTGATGCCAATAAGCTGGATTACAGTGGTGTAGGCGCTAGCTTGTTACGGCCTGGCGATATGAAATTGAAAGACATTGATGGCAATGGCAAAATTGATGCAAACGACCGTGTACGGGCCGACCGCAACAACCAGCCCCGTTTCCAGGGTGGTCTGAATGCCAGTGTCCGCTACAAAAACTTCGACCTGAGCATCCTGTTCCAGGGTTCGGCCGGAGGACAAATCTTCCTGCAAACGGAGTCGGGTACTATTGGTAACTTCCTGCAATACAGCTACGATCACCGCTGGACGGTAGATAACCCAAGCACCGTCGATCCGCGCATTGTAGACCGCAGTAACCAGTACTTCTCCAACGGTACTACCTACTGGATTCGCAGCACAGACTATGTTCGTCTGAAAAACCTGGAGCTGGGCTACACTCTGCCAAGTGCTCTTGGCAACAAGATTGGCCTGAACAACTTACGGGTGTACGTAAACGGTTTGAATCTGGCCACATACGCACCAGCCATGAAAGGCATATACGATCCCGAATCGACGAATAGTGGGGGACAGTATTACCCACAGGCACGGGTGATCAATGCGGGTTTAACACTTAGTTTCTAAAAGATTAATCAGATTAGTATGAACTATATAGCAAAGTGTCTATCGTTCAGCCTGCTGTTGGGCACAACGATGATCGCCTGTAACACCGACTTCCTGGACACCAAACCGCTCGATAAGGTATCGGGAGACGCTGTCTGGGCCGACCGCTCCCTCTCCGAAGCCTTTGTGACGGATGTGTACAACGGCATTCGGGATGGTCTGCTGGATCAGATGAGTTTAGATTGCCAGACCGATAACGCCCTCTATAGCTTTGGCAAACAGGACGTAAACGAAGCCAACGTTAGTCCATCGAACACGGGCACGGTTAAAACAACAATGGAGTGGCAGGAAATGTACGCCCGGATTCGGTCCGCCAATATTGCCCTGTCAAAATTAGCCAAGCCTACGTTTGACAATACGGGTAACCTGGCCGGACGGATGCGCGGAGAAATGTACTTTATGCGCGCTTATTTCTACAACCAGCTGTTGCGTTATTATGGGGCTGTCCCCATCATCAAAACGCCGTATACGCTGGATGAGGGAGATTTTACGATCGCTCGTAATACGTATGAAGAGTGCGTCAACGCTATCGTTACCGATTTGGACTCCGCTTCTACGTTGTTAAAAGGACGTAGTATGGAATCTGGCCGGGCCACCATGGGAGCCGCTATGGCCCTTAAAGCACGGGTTCTTTTGTATGCTGCCAGTGATTTGCACGACATCCCGACGGCAAAAGCCAAGTCGAGTGTTATCGCCAGCTTTGCTAACCCTGAGCTATTGGGTTACGTGAGTGGCGACCGGACGGCCCGTTGGAAAAAAGCCCAGGACGCAGCGAAAGCCGTTATGGACCTGAATCTGTACGGGTACAAATTGAATTTGGCTGCTCCTGTTACACCTGCCGAAGGACAACAGAACTATGTTAACCTGTCGCTGTCGCAAAACGGGGGTGAAACCGACGGTATTTTCCTGAAATACTACATCCGGGCATCTAATGATGACTGGGGCTCCTGGTTCCCACGTAACAACCAGCCCAACGGATACCACGGCTGGACGTCCAGCGAACCGACCCAGCAGATGGTGGATAACTACGAGATGATGGATGGAACTAAGTTCGATTGGAAAAACCCAGCCCATGCCGCAGCTCCTTACGAAAACCGCGATCCCCGCTTCTATGCCTCGATCCTGTATGACGGTGCGCAGTGGAAACCCCGTACGCCCGATGGCGCTGGTATTGACCCCGCCGGACAGATTCAGATGGGCGAATACGAAGTGGGCTCATCAGCTGCTCCAACCAAGTTTTCGGGTCTGGACACGCGCAATAGCACCATCGAAAACTGGAATGGTACCTGGACGGGCTATGC
Source organism: Spirosoma horti (assembly GCF_054776595.1). Taxonomy (NCBI): domain Bacteria; kingdom Pseudomonadati; phylum Bacteroidota; class Cytophagia; order Cytophagales; family Cytophagaceae; genus Spirosoma; species Spirosoma horti. The sequence goes on along the minus strand of NZ_BAAHBQ010000006.1, from coordinate 478,687 downwards.
CATCCGTAAGTTTTTCAATACGGATGTTTCGATTGTCGATCAGAACATTCGTCAGGAAATCCCATCCATTCAGATTCGTTACACGGAAGTCGTGTTGAACTACGCTGAAGCCTGTTTGATGCTGGGTCAGGAAGCGGAAGCTAAAAAGTGGATCAACGCCGTTCGCTTCCGGGTGGGTATGCCTGCCGTTACCGAAACTGGGGCCGCTCTGATTGCGCGTTACCAGAATGAGCGAAACGTTGAAATGTTCCTGGAAGATCAACGTTTTTACGACGTTCGCCGGTGGATGATCGCGCCAACCGTACTCGGTCAGCAGGCCCGCATTATTGCGATTACGGGCAAACTCAAACCAGGTAAGTCGGTCACGACCTATAAGTATAGCAAAGACAACTATACCTATACCTACCAGGTACAGGACTTAGGAACGGGTAAGGAGAACCGGAAATGGGCCGACAAGATTTACTTCCTGCCCATTAGCCGCGATGAAATTAACCGGAACAATAAACTGGTTCAAAATCCCGGTTACTAAGCGCATCGATTGGGTTATTTGTTTCTTAAAAAATGCCAGTACTCACGGGTACTGGCATTTTTTAGTTTATTTTTATAGAATTTTGAGGAAACTACTCAATGGCCCGGTAACGCGTACCCTATCCGTGACACTCTTTCAGAAACCATGTTAACGTTAAAAAAGCCCTATTTCCGGCATACGCTTGCCCCGTTATTGATACTTGCTAACTTGGTTTTGCTCGTTTCATGCCAAAAAGCTGATCAAACGAAGAGTGAAGGGAAGCCCCTTTTTACGTCGCTTTTACCCGATCATACCGGAATTACGTTCGCCAATAACCTGACAGAAGGGCTGAATACGAATGTTCTGATGTATGAGTATTTCTACAATGGCGGGGGCGTGGCTATTGGCGATTTGAATAGCGATGGCTTCGACGATATCTATTTCAGTGGGAACATGGTGCCCAACCAGTTGTATCTTAACAAAGGAAAGGCCTCGCCCATGCAGTTTACCGACATAACGGCGGCCGCTGGCGTGGCTGGTCGGGAAGGCCCCTGGCGAACCGGAGTGTCGATGGCAGACGTCAATGGTGATGGGCGGCTGGATCTGTTTGTCTGCTATTCCGGCAGTTTACCCCCTCAGAAACGGATTCCGCAGTTGTTCATTAATGAGGGAACAGATGCTCAGGGAATTCCCCATTTTTCAGACCAAACCGCTCAATACGGACTGGACCAGCCGGGGCAAAGTACCCAGGGTGTCTTTTTTGACTATGATCTCGATGGTGACCTGGACTTGTTCCTGCTCAACCACAATCCGCGTCTGTTACCCATTCTTGACCCCCAGGCAACAGCCGCTATCATGAAGCAGCCCAATCCGGAGATTGGCGTTCGGTTGCTGAAGAACACCGGAAAACGATTTGAGGATGTTACCGGGCAGAGTGGCTTAAGTAGTTCTGCATTGAGTTATGGCCTGGGTATCGGGGTCTCTGATGTAAATAGCGATGGGTGGCCTGATTTGTATATTTCAAATGATTATGGAATTCCTGATTATCTCTATATCAACGACCATAAGGGGAAGTTTACCAATCAGTTGAAAACCAGTATTGGACACACATCGAATTTTTCAATGGGTAATGCCATTGCGGATGTTAACAACGATGCTCGCCCCGACATTCTGACACTGGATATGCTGCCTGAGGATAACCGGCGACAAAAACTGCTGATGGCGCCTGATAACTACGACAAATATGACCTTGGCGTAGCGTCGGGATTCCATCATCAGAACATGCGAAACATGCTGCAGATCAATCAGGGTACAGAACAGGTCTCGGCGAAAAAGAATGCCGCCGTGGCTACGCCCTATTTCAGTGAAGTGGGCCAGCTGGCTGGCATCTCAAATACCGACTGGAGCTGGTCGCCCTTGCTGGCTGATTACGATAATGACGGCTGGAAAGACCTATACGTAACCAACGGTTATGTGCGCGACTATACCAATTTGGACTTCCTGAAGTACATGACGGACTACATGCAAAATCGCCCGGCGAATTTTCGACGCGAAGATGTTTTGGAACTGGTTCACCGCATACCTTCCTCAAATGTAGTGAACTACATGTTTCAAAATCGTGGTCATCAGTCGGATGAGGTGACCTTTGCCAATGTCGGCTCTGCCTGGGGATTGACCCAGCATTCGAATAGTACGGGCGCTGCTTATGCTGATCTGGACAACGACGGCGACCTTGACCTTGTCGTCAATAATACGAACCAACCGGCGTTTGTTTTTCAGAATGAAGCCAACAGAGAGCTCAAGCATCATTACCTGGCCATAAAACTCATTGGGAGTGGCGCCAACACCCAGGGCGTAGGCGCAAAGCTGACGCTCTATCGGAAAGGGAATCAGCAATATGTGGAGCAGATGCCAACGCGGGGCTATCAGTCAAGTGTGTCGCCCCGGCTTCATTTTGGTCTGGGTGCCGATCCGGTCATCGATTCGCTGCGCATTGTGTGGCCAACGGGTAAGCAACAGGTATTAGCGAATGTAAAATCGGATCAGCTATTGAACGTGAACGAAAACGAGGCTCGTTTACCCAATAAAAGCCCTCGGCCATTACCGGCGCTTTTCCGCGAGGTAAGTTCTCCGGTTGCGTTTGCCGACCCCATCAAGAAGATCAACGATTTTAAGCGGCAATCTTTGCTTGTCAATGCACAGTCCTTCAATGGACCCTGTCTGGTCAAAGGCGATGTGAATGGTGATGGCCGGGATGATATCTATGCCGGAGGAGGCAATGGACAGGCGGGCGCATTGTACCTGCAACAGGCTTCGGGGCAGTTCAGTCGGCTGGCGCAACCCGCTTTTGACGCCGATAAACAAAGCAATGATGCGGACGCTGTTTTCTTCGACGCCAACGCCGACGGGTTCCCCGATCTCTACGTTTGCAGTGGTGGTTATGATAATTTTCTGCCCGATGATCCGAACTTGCAGGATCGGCTATACCTCAACGACGGCAAGGGGAAATTTACAAAGAGCCCTGCAGCCTTGCCTGTGATGCATACCAGCACAAGTTGTGTCCGGGTAGCCGATCTAAACGGCGACGGTCATCCAGACCTGTTCGTGGGTGGACGCGTTATGCCCGGTCGTTACCCCGAAACGCCCCCCAGCTACCTGCTGATCAACACGAGTAAGGGGCAGGGTGGCCAGCCCAGTTTTATCGACCAGACAGCTACATTGGCTCCGATACTTTCGACGCTGGGTATGGTGACGGACGCTGCCTGGGTTGACCTGAACGCCGACCGGAAGCCTGAGTTGGTGATTGTTGGTGAATGGATGCCGGTTACCGTACTTGGTCAGACGAACGGCAATGGGCAACTGACCGACCAGACGAAAACATACTTTGACAAGGAGTATCGGGGATGGTGGAACAAACTGCTGGTGAATGATTTCAACGGCGATGGACGCCCTGATCTGGTGGTTGGTAACCAGGGCCTTAACACCCAATGCCGCGCCAGCGACAAAGAACCCGCCGAGCTGATTTACAAAGATTTTGATAATAATGGCAAGGTTGATCCGATTCTGTGCCTGTATGTACAGGGCAAATCCTATCCCCATGCCACCCGCGACGAATTGCTGGATCAACTGGGTATGTTACGTCACCGGTTCACCGACTACGAGAGCTATTCGAATGCCACGCTGACGGATGTCTTCACGGAAACTGAGTTAACAGGAACGAACAAGCTAACGGCCAATCAACTGACAACAACGTATTTTGCCAGTACGACCACGGGTAAACTGGTTGAAAAACCGTTGCCGATGGCCGTGCAACAGTCCCCCATCTTTACGCTGACAGCTCTGGATTTCGACCAGGATGGCCATAAAGATCTGTTACTCTGCGGCAACACGGCTCAGGTTCGTCTGCGCTTTGGCCGGGCAGATGCCAATGAGGGACTGTTGCTGCGGGGCGATGGCCGGGGTGGGTTCGCTACGGTGCCACAGCCGCAGGCTGGTTTTCGGTTGTCGGGCGATGTACGAACAGTGTTGCCGGTGGGGAATACACTCCTGTTTGGGATCAATCAACAGGGTATTCGAGCTTATCAGTCCGTTACCAGTAAGTAGCTGAAAAACATATACTAAATTCCCACCGGGTTGAAACCGGCGCAAATGATTAACCAGTTGCATTGCGCCGGTTTTAACCCGGTGGAATAGTTGATACAATCCATATTCAAAAATATGGTTACCATCATTTCGGTTGTAGAAAATAGCCTGATTGGGAAATTCGGCCTGACGACTGAATCGATACCCGGCAGAATAGGCGTTTCTGATGCGGTATTTGATTCCCTCCGTCAATTTGTCTTTGAAAACGAAAACGCTGACGGGCTATTCGCCTTTACCGTACAGAAAGGAACCGAGTTTATTCGGGTCCGCAATTACGTTGGGCTGTTGACGCTGCCCGATGGAACAATGCTTGAGATTTTACCAAAGATCGAGCAGCAACCCAATGCCCGACCGCTGTTGCTCAACATGCTTCGCTACCTGCGCCACAGTCCGTTTCGGACGTTGCGCGGGGGGCAGTCGAGGGCGGTTAATCTGCCTTTATGGGAAGTATTCATCACCGCTTTTCTGGATGCGGTAGAACCTTTGGCGCAGCAGGGCATACAGCGGGCTTATGTTTCCGTCGAGAGTAACGAACGTTTCTGGAAGGGCCGATTCCAGGCCACACGGCAGCTACGCGAAAACAGTTACCATGCCGAGCGGCTGGCGGTTGTATACGACGAGCTAACCGCCAATGTACCGCCAAACCGTATCCTGAAATCGACCTTGCTTTATTTGGCGAATCGAACGACTGATCGGGCCAATCAACGACGGATTCAGCAACTACGATGGGTGCTGGACGACGTACCTGTTTCTGATTCCGTTATGGACGATCTGAATGCTATTCGGCGAAACAGTCGTTTGTTCGTACGTTACGAAGCGGCTTTACTGTGGGCGAAAACCCTTTTACTTGGTCAGGGCCTGGGAATAAAAATGGGCAAAACACCGAGCTTATCGTTGCTCTTTCCAATGGAACAGGTATTTGAAGATTACGTTGCCCACGGAATTCGAACCCACTGGCCCAGCGCCGACGAGGTGCGGGTGCAGGAGTCGTCGGTTCATTTGATCGATGAACACGTGGGGGTACCCAAGTTCAGGCTTCGTCCGGACATTATTATCCGCCAGAACGACCAGACGTTTGTGCTGGATACGAAGTGGAAGCGCATTAATGGGCTGGAGCCGGGGGGGCAGGCGAGTGCAGGCAATTATGGCATTGAGCAGGCGGATATGTATCAATTGTATGCCTATGGTAAAAAATATGGGGCCGATGATCTATTTCTGATCTATCCGGTCAATGAAACCTTTACGAAGCCGCTTCCCGTATTTGGCTATGATACCCATACCCGTTTGCACGTTGTGCCTTTTGATCTAAGCAATTCGCTGGCCGATGAAGTAGATAAATTAGCTCAATACGCTTTATCTTTCAACGAAAAGTAAACCCACCGCAATCTATGCCCCTTATTTTAACATTGGTCGGTATTTTAACCCTTGTCTTCTTAGTTGCTTTTGTTCGTTTAGATACCTTCATTTCGTTCGTTATCGTATCGCTGGGTATCGGTCTGGCGTCCGGCATGGATGTGGTGGCCGTCGGAAAATCCATCCAGACGGGTATTGGCGGTACCCTGGGCGAACTGGTGCTGATTATCGGTTTCGGGGCTATGCTGGGACGATTGGTGGCCGAAAGTGGAGCTGCCCGCCGAATTACGGATGTCCTGATTGGCTGGTTTGGCATCAAGAATATCCGATGGGGACTCGCTTTAGCGGGTTTTGTGATCGGTATTCCCCTGTTTTATAACGCCGGGTTTATTATTGTTGTCCCCCTGATCTTTACGATTGCAGCCTCCTCGCGTTTACCCCTGATGTCGGTAGCTGTTCCCATGCTATCGGCGCTTTCCGTCGCGCATGGCTATCTGCCGCCCCATCCATCGCCATCGGCCGTGGCGGGTCAGTTAAACGCTAATATTGGGCAAACACTGCTTTACGGGATCATCGTCGCCATTCCGGCCATCATCATTGCCGGGCCGCTGTTTGGCAAAACACTCGTAAATATCAAAGCGACGCCCAACCGGGAGCTGTTCAACAATCGGGAGATACCGGATCATCAGTTGCCGGGTGCGGGTATCAGTTTTTTTGTCGCTCTGCTCCCCGTTCTGCTGCTGACCACCTTTGGCCCGCTGAAGAATGCGATGCCTGGCGAGTCGCCCCTTAAAACCATCATAACGCTGCTGGCCGAACCGTATATCGGGATGCTCATATCGGTGCTAACGGCCATGTACGCCCTGGGTATCCGGCAGGGGCAGAGCGTCAAGGCCATTACCAAAGACATGGAAGAAGCCGTCAAGGCCATTGCGCCAATTCTGCTGGTCATTGCGGGGGCGGGGGCGTTGAAGCAGGTTTTTGGAGATAGTGGCACCAGTAAATACATCGGCAGTCTGCTGGCCGATGCGGCCATTCCTCCCTTATTACTTGGCTGGGGCATTGCCGCCTTTATTCGCGTATGCGTTGGCTCCGCAACCGTGGCGGGCCTCACAACGGTGGGTATTGTTCTGCCTCTGCTGCAGTCGCAAGCCATAAAGCCAGAGTTGATGGTACTGGCAATTGGCTCTGGAAGCCTGATGTTTTCGCACATCAATGATGGGGGATTCTGGCTATTCAAGGAGTATTTCAACCTGACGATCGGACAAACGATCCGGACCTGGTCATTGATGGAGACGATTGTATCCATTGTTGGCCTACTGGGCGTGCTGGCCCTGAATCTGGTGGTGTAGTGTTAAGTAGTCTTTTTTAACGGTTTGGGTGATGCCAGTTGGTTGAAACCGCCTTTAATAGCTCACAAGTAGGTAGAAACCTCCCTGTGTCAGTTTTAAGAAACTGACAAGACATGGGAATCTGGTGTCGTCAGTAAGACCTGGAAGGAATAGTAAAAAATGGAGTCAATGAGTAACGAAACGCTACAGGAGGTAATCAATAAGTTGTTCGACAGTATATCGGCTCAAATCTCCGCCTATAAAAGCAGTGAAGCCGACTGGCGAATTTCGGAGGGTAATGTGGCGGTTTGTCTGATCGACGACTCCGGGCGGATCTATGGAAAAATCTGGGGTGATAATAAAGTCAGAGGCCGCAGCTTTTATGATGTGGCCTACCGCAAGGCTTCGCAGGTCTGGATAACCGGATACAAAACGGGTGAGTATGAACGACTAGTGTTTTCAGACCAGCTCAATTATAAAGATTTTGGCATTGAACTCCCCGATTTAATGGGCTGGGAGGGCGGCCAGCCTATTCAACTGGATGCCGAAACCCGGCTCTCATGCGGTTTCAGTGGCTTCGAAGGTGTTAATGATCTGGCCATCGTAAAAAAAGCTGCCGAGGAGGCCATGAGGTAATTCGCAAATTCGCCAAGATTTGCCTCCTGGTAAGTGGCTGAGGGTCAAACTAAAGATGGCATTCTTAGTTTCATTTAAGAATGCCGGAGTATGGGAAAAGCGTACCAAATTCTTAACACAGACCTTTCGTTTTTGACTTTTTATTCGTATTTCTTTGTAAATTTTTCCTGGCTTACGGGATTCACCAAATACACGTATGAAATCATCTACCAAAGCGCTTGCTCATGTGCTGGCAACCGCTGTTGAGGCTAAACTGGGCGAGTCAACTGAGCCGTCGAAAAAGTTCAGAAAGACCATTGAAAAATCGACAAAGAAACTGGCCAAACGACTGGCAAAACAGGTAAAGAAAGAAAAGAAGAAAAAGCATGCCGCGCCAACCATCGATATGGACGTTGTTAAAGCAGAAGAGAAGGCAGGGTAGGTAATTTAGATAGCCTTGTCATGCAATAGGGGGCGTTTGGGGTAATTAGCTAGACTACTAATTACCCCAAACGCCCCCTTGTCTATTTTCAGTGAGCTATACCAATCAGGAGACGAATCGCTTACCGAAGCGCCGTAGGCAGGGTGACAAAATAGATTCGGTTGCGATCCACCTGGCCGGTAGCGGGTAAAATCTTCGCCGTAAACCCATTCTGACCATTGTCGACAACGCCGAAATCATCATCATTCGAAATGGCCAGTCGATTCGAGCCAATCAGCGAAATTCCTTCAGCCTTATCGTGTGGATAAACGGGTGAAATATCAGTTAATAGATTTAAGATCAGCGTTTTGGCAACGGGGACAACACCAGCGCTCTGGAGGCCTGCCTTGTCCTTAAGCTGCTCAACGGTTAAGCCATTGTATAATTTACCGCTATCGCTATTTGCGGGGTCCGATATATCGGTTGCGCCAGCCAAATCAAATTTGTATACGCGCTTGAACGCCGAAGGCTTAACTGGATTTCCGCCATAATCGCCATCGCGTTCAATGGCCAGGAACGTAGTGGCCGTAATAGCCGCAATTTCACTGCAACCCGTCAGGCTGGCATTTTCCATCAGGTAGACATACTGTTTGGTCGCCCCGCTGGCAATATCGAACGTCACAACCCGGATAACCGTAGAACCCGAAACAGCCGCTGACGATGGATTATACATTGGCGACTGCATCAGGCCAACCAATGTTTTGCCGTCGGGTGTAATCGTCAGCCCTTCCATACCCCGGTTTGGCCGACGACGGGCCAGTACTTTAGGCAACGTTCGGCCGCCTGTACCCGTGCCGAAGGGATTGATCCGCTCGATGGTGTTGCCACTAGCGTCGAAGTGTACGATATGAGGGCCATATTCATCACTCACCCAGAATGTCCCATCCGATGACAACACCATTCCTTCAGAATCGAGTCCGTCAGCATTGGGGGCAATGGTTTTGCCATTCAGGTCGAGTGCGATCTCGCCCGTGTTTCCCTGCCCAACGGGATTGGGCAGGCCCGTGAGCAATTGGCCAGCCGCGTTTTTAAGCAAAATGGTTTGTTCCAGTACTAACTGGTTGCCCACGAGCCGGAATTTTCCAACCTGGGGTGTAAAATCGGCTTTCCCAAAAATGATCGAGTTGGCGGCTGATCCGGCGGCATTCGGTCCGCGGTCGGTTAGCAGGTAAAAAACGGCTGGATCGAGTGGGTCAGCTACGATGGCCGAGCCAAAACCACCATTATAAATGACTGTCCCGTTAGGGGAGGTCGCTAATATTTTTGGATTGGACGCTTCGGCGAAGGTTGGGTAAGAAATGGCAGGCAAACGGTGGTCTTCGCAAGCCGCAACAGCAATCCCGGCAACGATGACGAATGAAAGCGGTACATGTGAGAATCTCATAGCTGGCTATATGGTCTAATGATACCTGCAAAGCTAGAGGACCGTATATTATCCCTGTGTAACCGATGCTACTGGTTTGTTATGTGCGTGTTAAGTTTTAGGATCAGCAGGCCGTTTCACTGGCTAGAAAGGGTTACCCTTTGATTGAATTCACGGACTGGCAAAGCGAAATGTAGTCGATCATTATCCTATCGTTAGCGAATTGGCCAATAAGCCCTTCGTTTCATAATGAATCGGTAACACCCTCTGCTGGGGAACCCATTACTTTTGTGGCTCACTGTAATGAACTACGTATGCGCTTTATCGCCGTTTATAATCAGCTTCAAACTGCAACCGGCGTTGGTTTCGACAGTTTGATTGACGCACTCGATTTTTTGTTCTGGGGTTACGAAGATAATGATTTGACTCCGCAGGGAATCTACGACGTGCTAACCGATGAATCCATTCCCTACGACCATGCGGGTAAACCCATAACCGTAAGCAGTCTGGACTCCATTCGGTCAATTGCCAAAGCCTATCTGAAAACTTCCTACCGGTTCAGTGGATTGATTCCGCCGGGGAATGTTGACTAAAAGCAGGAATAAAACGTTGTATTGAAAGAACAAATCTTGGACATCTATCCATAAGTGCTAAACAGATCAGGGAATGGCTCATCAAATGAAAGTAACGAAGAGTAATATTATTGGCCTTTGGTTTGGGGCCGATACACCCCTTCGTCAATATAAAATACAGTCGAATCCTGTTTTATGGGATGCTTGTTTGCGGGCTCACATCAGGTTTACGCCACCGTCGGGCGCTGCTTCGCTGGACCAATACCGCAAGTCGGATAAGAATGCCTTTGCGGAAGCCGTCGAGCACGAACTGGCACAGTCGGCTACCAATGCCCTGCGTCACCAGGTCTAAATCAGTGAGTAGCCTTACGCGCGAGGGGCCGGTTTTAAAAAAGCCGGCCCCTCGCGTTTTTCTGAGACAATCATACGGATACCAAGGAGTGACCACGGCCATCAACGGCTTGCCGGATTCGGGCGAAGGTAGGTGCCGTCAGCGAAATGAACGACGTAATCAGATGGGAAAAACTGGCTCCTGGCGTAATAATCGGTTGTAATAATTTGCGCCCCTGACTGGCAGGCGGCCTCAAAACTTCGTTTGTCGTTTAGGCGGGCCTGTTTCGTATCCGAATCGGCCCGGGTGCGAACGAGGTACCCTTTCTTTACCAGGGTCTGAATCTGACGCTGGTCGTCGACCGAGTTATTCAAAATGACAAAAGCGGCTTCGGGCGTAGTGGGTTCCGAATTCGTGAACAGTACCCGATTCTTCAGCGACGGGTGACCGGCAATGTAGGCCGACCGTTTTGAGCCGGTTTCGTCGAGCACAAACAGAAACTTGCCTTTTGCCGATTGCATGGTTGGCCAGTTACCTGCCAGTACAGCAGCCTCCAGAGTTGGCATCGTGCCCCGTACATTGTCGGGTATGATCAGTTTAGAGCGCCCCAAACCGGCCAGAATAACGCTATCCAGTCGATTGTAAACCCGCGCCGTAAAGGGTTCGGGGATCGCAAATCCGGGTTTTTTGATGGTATCGTCTTTCGCATTCATGGTAATAAAAACCGGGTAATGATTCGGGTGCGCATCCGACCAGCGTTTCAGTTCGGCCAGACAGCCCTTGAAAGTCGGGCAACTGCTTCTGAAATCGATATCCTGAATATGAAACACCTTGAACCCCGGCTCTTTCATTACGCCGTCTGCATCATAGGGCTGCTGGCCTTTGGCGAGCACAAGGCCCAGCGGGTGTGCATATTTACCCCCTTTTTCGTCGGCATACACATCGATTTCAAGGTTTTGCAGACCAAGGTTCAATTGGTCGGTCAGACTGATGTGGCTATACTCGATGGCGTTGAATCGGAGCGAGTCGGTTCGTTTTAGCAGGCTGAACAAAGCTGGGTCAATAGCTTGTTTGTAGCTGTTATGGGAACCAATACACTGAATCTGATTGAGTTTCAAGCTGTCAAAATTTGCCGGAATCAGCGCCGTCAAGAGCCAGAAACCAAATAGGGCAAGAAAAACTTTCATGGGTAAAGAGCAGGCTTAGTTGACGTACTAAGATACGATCAGGCATATTAAGGGAACATTAAATCGCTGTAGGCACCCTTAAAAGAGCCAAAGGTGGCTATACTATCGGAAAGGTTTACCCACGATCTCCCCGGGCCCATTACCTATTGACGTTTAACACACCGAATCACTCGCTCGTTAAGAAACATAACAATTTCTTGACGCATCAGACGCGCCAAACTCGGTCCAGGCAGTTGTACTGATAGTATGCGTGACGACCTCAAACAACCTATGGAAAACAAAAATCGATATATAGACCGGGACATAAGCTGGCTGGCGTTCAATGGCCGGGTATTGATGGAAGCGGCCGATAAGCAGGTGCCATTAGCGGATCGGGTCAAATTTCTGGCTATTTACTCGGCTAATCTCGATGAGTTTTTTCGCGTTCGGGTCAGTGCCCTCCGCAGCTTGATCCGGTTCAGGCAGAAAAAAATAACCCGTCGACTCCTTACCGATCCTCAGCAGACACTCACGCAGGTGCTCGGTATTGTGGCCCAGCAACAGGAGCAATACCAGGCCATCTTTCATGATGAGTTGCTGCCCCGCCTGCAGGAGCATGGTCTCGTTCTGTATCAGCAGGAAGCACTTCCCGAAGTACACCGCCATGAGCAGGAACGGTTTTTTCGAAGTACAGTGCTGTCCTATCTGCAACCCGTATTCATTGGTTCGCTTCGTAAGGCTAAGCGCAAAAACCGGCTTCCTTTCCTGGATAGTCAGCAACTCTATTTTGCCCTGACCTTACGGCCCAAAGCCAGACCGCAGCTACTGCCCGGCCAGGATGAGCAAACCGAGGTAGAGGCTAATGACACGTTATACGCTTACCTGAATATTCCGGCCGATAAGTTGCCCCGCTTCGTCCCGCTCAGCGCCATTGACGATAAGCACTATTTTGCTTTTCTGGACGATGTTATTCGCACTAACCTGTCGATTGTTTTTCCGGGCTACGAGGTAACAGGTTGTTTTAGCTTTAAGCTTAATCGCTCGGAAGACATCGATATTAAGGATGAGTATCATGGCAATCTGGTGCGGAAAATCAAACGGCAGCTCAAAAAACGAAAGACAGCCCCGCCGGTTCGTTTTCTTTACGACGGTAATGCGCCCGCTGATTTGATCGCCCTCTTTATCAGTCTGTTCGATCTGAAACCCGACGAGTTGCAGGCGGGTGGCCGCTACCATAGTCTAAGTGCGTTGCTGAAACTACCCATGCCCAAAGGGCCGGATATGGCCTCGCCCGTGCTGCCACCGTTGCTCAAGCCCGAACTGGATGCGCATGACTCCATTTTTGCGGCTATTGACGAACGGGATCGGATTCTGCATTTTCCTTACCAGTCGTATGAGTATGTTCTGCGGTTTTTCAACGAGGCCGCCATCGATCCGCTGGTTTACCAGATCGATGTGGCCCTTTACCGCATCGCGTCTGATTCGCTGATCGCGAATGCGCTGATGAGTGCCGCCCATAACGGCAAGCAGGTGAGTGTATTTGTGGAAGTAAAAGCTCGGTTTGACGAGGCTAACAACCTGCGCTGGGCCGAAGAGATGAAGGCCGCCGGTGTACGGATTATGTACAGTTTGCCGGGGGTAAAAGTACACGCTAAAATTGCCCTGATCAAACGCCGAAAGCCATCAGCCAAAGCCAAACGGACACAGTATGCGTACCTGGCAACCGGTAATTTCAACGAAGTGACGGCCGAAATCTACGGCGATCATGGCCTGATGACACGGCATAAACCTATCGTGCGTGAACTGGGTCAGGTATTTGATTTCCTGGGCAAGCAGAAAGAGGTGGGCAAGTTGAGCCATCTGCTGGTGTCGCCTTTCACCCTTCAGAAACGGTATCTGGACATGATCGAGCAAGAAATGCACCATGCCCATAAGGGCTGACGGGCCCATATTACGCTTAAACTAAATGGTCTGGAAGATCAGACCATGATTGACAAGTTGTATGAGGCCAGTCGGGCCGGTGTCACAATCGATTTGCTGATTCGGGGGATTTGCTGCCTGGTGCCGGGTGTGGCGGGCATGAGCGAAAGGATTCGGGTGATCCGGCTGGTGGATGGGTTTCTCGAACACGCCCGGGTCGCCATTTTTCACAACAATGGGGACGAGAAAATATACCTGGCCTCCGCCGACTGGATGCAACGAAACTTGTATCACCGGGTGGAAGTGGGGTTTCCGGTCTACGACCCACAGGTACAAACGGAACTTCGACAACTCATTGCCTATCAACTGGCGGACAACACCAAGGCCTGCCTTCTTGATGTACAGGGCCATAACCAGCCCATTCGTGAGCCTGGGGCATCCCCGGTGCGCGCTCAACTCGCCATTTATGACTGGTTGAAGGAACAGGCACTCGCCACAACGGCTGTCGAATGACCTGTTTTAACAAAAGTGTGTCCTGCTGCCAATCGTTTCGATTATCCGAAAACCATTGTCAGCAGGACACACTTTGCTTGCCATTTAGTTGAAGTTGCCGGCTGGCTAGCCAGCAACTTCAACTAAATGGCAACTCCCCTTAAGGATTTGTTGCTTCTTTCCCCTGCCATTGGGCGTGGAAAACACCTTCCTTACCAATGAGCTCGAACGTGTGTGCGCCAAAATAATCGCGCTGAGCCTGAATCAGGTTCGAAGGCATGTTGGCCGACCGGAAGGCATCGAAGTAACTGACCGACGTAGCAAACGTTGGTACGGCGATACCAGCCGCAACGGCCGTGCCGACAACCGTGCGAATGCCGGGTACTGTTTCCTGAATGATGGTCTGCACGGCAGGGGCCAGCAGCAGGTGTTTGAGCGACGAATCGGTCTGGTAAGCGCTCAGCATCGTTTCCAGGAACGCGGCCCGGATGATGCAGCCGCCACGCCATATTTTCGTGATCTCGGCCAGATTCAGGTCATAAGAATACTGCTCCGAAGCCGACGCCAGCAGGTGCATACCCTGCGCGTAGGTCGTGATCATCGAGAAGAAGAAGGCCTGCTCCAGACTAGCCAAGAGCGCATCTTTATCGACAGCCAACGGGGCGATTTCGTCGCCGTAAAGACCGGATGCCTCCACGCGCCACGCCTTGTATTTCGACAAATCACGCATCGAAACGGCACTATCAATGGCTGGAATTGGCGTAACCAGATCCATCGCCACCTGCGAGGTCCATTTGCCGGTTCCCTTCGCGCGGGCTTCGTCTTTGATACTGTCGAGCAGCAGTTGCGTTTCGCCGGGTTCGTGGTACTTGAAAATATCGCTGGTCACTTCCAGCAGAAACGACTGCAGACGACCCTCGTTCCAATCGCTGAATACCTTCCCGATGGCCGCATTGTCCAGTTTCAGGCCCTTTCGTAATACTTCGTAGGTCTCGGCGATGAGCTGCATGACGGCATACTCGATGCCATTGTGCACCATTTTGACGAAGTGCCCGGCCGCACCGGGACCGATGTAGGTGACGCAGGGATCGCCGTTCACCTTAGCCGCTACGGCGGTTAAGACGGGTTTCACAAACTCATAAGCCGTTTTGTCGCCACCAGGCATCATGCTTGGACCCCGACGGGCCCCTTCTTCACCACCCGAAATACCCATGCCGAAAAAGTGGTAGCCTTCGGCTTCGAGTGCCTTGTCGCGACGCATCGTGTCGGTAAAATGGGAGTTGCCGCCGTCGATGATAATATCGCCCTTGTCGAGCAGGGGCAGCAGTTCGGCGACCACACTGTCGACAATCGGTCCGGCCGGAACCAGCATCATAATGGCACGGGGGCTTTTGAGGCTACCGACAAAGGCGTTGATGTCCGTAAATCCCTTTACGACCGTGTTGGAATCACCGGCGTCGTTGGCCCAGGCCTTTTCGAGCAGGTCTGACTGGGCTGGATTTTTGTCGTAACCCGCCACAGAAAACCCATGGTCGGCCATGTTCAGCAATAAATTGCGGCCCATCGTGCCGAGGCCAATCATGCCAAACGTAAATTGATCACTGGTTGAATTGGTATTCATAATCAGAAAGGGGTGAATGGGAGAGGTCTTCGAGAATTTGTCTGGTTTCGTCAAATGATTGATGATGGTAAGCCCGGATGCCCAGCTTACTGGCCGCCCGCGCCAGCATCAGCCGGTCATCAAAATAGACACATTGGTCTGGCCGAGCCTGGGCAATACCCATGGCCAGACGCCAGATATTCGGGTCCGGTTTGACCATACCAACTTCACTCGATGAAATAAACGCATCGAAGACCTGATGTAAATTGAACGTGTTGATCCGGTACTGGTTTAGCTCGCGACCTTCGTTGTTCACGGCAAAAATACGAAATCCGCAGTGGTTTTGTTTCCATGCCGTAAGCCACGCCAGCATATTGGGTAACTCGACCGACTGCGCGAACATGAACTCCTTGAATTCCTCCCGGCTGAAATCGCGTGCATGGTTGAACACAACCGTGTCCAGATATTCATCCAGGGTAATTTTCCCCGTCTCGTAGGTCGAGAAGATGAAGTTATGAAGCACGTTCATCTCCTCATAGTCGAGGGCAAAGAGATCGGCGGCTTTCCGGCGCGACTCATGCCCCCAGGCATTGTTGAGCAGGACACCGCCGATATCGAAGAGCAAGATTTTTAATTCAGGCGTTTTCATGACTAACAGAACTACGCCAGAGCTTTGGTGCGCTGGGTTTCGATGGCATCCAGCAGTTTCTGGTAAGGCGCATTGAATTTTTCGATGCCTTCGTTTTCCAACTGTTGGGTAAGTGCCGCAAGATCGATCCCCGCGTCGGCCAGCCGTTGCAGGGTCTGGGTGGCTTTGTCGAGGTCGTTTTCCAGCCGATCGGCCGCTACACCATGATCGCGGAAGGCAACCAGTGCATCCATTGGGACCGTGTTGACCGTTTTCGGTCCAATGAGCGCTTCCAGGTATTTGACGTCGGAGAACGATGGATCTTTGCTGCCCGTGCTGGCCCATAACAACCGCTGTGGGGTAGCGCCTTTGGCCGCTAATTTGAGGAAACGGTCCCTGTTGAACACCCGTTTGTAAATTTCATAGGCTTTCTTGGCCGAAGCAATGGCCACTTCTCCTTTCAGATCGGCCAACCCTTTTTCGGGGAGCATCGGGTCGATCAGCGTATCGATCCGGCTCAGGAAAAAGCTGGCAACCGAGGCAATTTTATCGATAGGAAGCCCCGCCTGATCCCGCTGTTCGAGGCCCGTCAGGTAAGCGTTGGTTACGGCTTCGTAACGTTCCAGGCTAAACAGCAGCGTTACGTTGATATTCAGGCCTTCCGAGATACAGCGCTGAATGGCGGGCAAGCCTTCGGCCGTTCCGGGAATTTTTATCATCACGTTGTCGCGCTCTACTTTTTTCCAGAGGGTAAGCGCTTGAGCGATAGTCCCCTCGGTGTCTCGGGCCAGAAAAGGGGATACTTCCAGGCTAACGTAGCCATCGGCACCGACCACTTCCTCATCGTTATAAACAGGATCAAAAATATCGGCTGCCCGTTTGATGTCACTGATCGCCAGTTCATAGAAGAGATCTTCATTGCTCAGATTACTCTGGGCCCGTTGGCGAATGTCGTCATCATAATCACTGCTGCTGCTGATCGCTTTTTCGAAGATGGCCGGGTTGGAGGTAATGCCCCGAACACCGTCTTCGTCGATGAGTTTTTGCAGTTCGCCGGTGTTCATGATTTTCCGGTCAATGAAATCGAGCCAGATGCTTTGGTCGAAGTCGTGGATTTGCTTTACGTTGTTCGTTTCCATAAGAAATAGACTTCAGTTGATTTCTAATTGTTTAACATTCGTTGATCTGCAAGCAACATTTAATCGGCCATTAACGTGCCTGACAGCGGCCTTGACCTGAATGGCCGGAAATCGTTGCGTGCGTGTGGCGCTAAAGGTAATAAATGCTGGGATTGACTGCTTATAAGATGAGTTTGCGGCAACTCATTGACCAGGTGAGTAATAAGCCGGTTGCCCTGTATATTTGTGCATCAACGTTTTTCATAATGATCATACGAATGCTAGTCAAACGAGGGCTGCTTTTTGTTTGTTTTCTGCTTCTTTATCCGGGTGATAGCTTCGGTCAGCGAGTTCCCAACCCGACAGACACCAGTTATGTGATGACGCTGCTGAAAAAGGCAGAAGCCATCGAAATGCAACAACCCGAAACGGCTCTCCGTGATTATCGAAAAGCCCTGGCATTTTCCAGTAAGATCGGGTATACGAAAGGCTATTTCGAGAGTATTCGGTTGATAACGTATCTGCTCGATATACTGGGTCATCATGAAGAATCGTACAAGGTAGCCACGCAGGGATTGCAGAAAGCAGAGCGGGATACATCGGAACAGTACCGGAGTATTTGCCACTTTGCCATCGCGCAGTCGGCCAAATGGCAGGGAAAGAACAAAGAGGCCATTCAGCATTTTAAGCAGGCCGCTCCGTTTATGCTAGCCCATAAGAATCGCCGAAAAGCAGCGGCTCTTTACCAGAATCTGGGTCTCATGTATGAATCAGAGAAGCTGTATCCGCAGGCGCTGGCTTATTTCGACCGGGCGCTCGCCAATGATCGGCTGGCCAAAAGTTCCGATTCAGACATCTCGCTGGACTACCAGAGCATGGCTGGTATTTACGTCAAACAAAATCAGCTGAAACGGGGGCTGGCCTATTTCCAAAAAGGGAAAGCCCTGCTCGACCCAATCCGAGACCGGCACATTGTCGCCAGTCTGTACGGGAATATGGCGAACCTGCATAAAGAACTAGTGCATTTTGATTCGTCGCTCTATTATTATCACGAAGCTTTGCAGATGAATAAGCAGTTGAACAATCCGCTTCAGGAACTGCATCTGCTGGCCGGACTGGCCGAAACCTATAACGAACTGAAGCAATATAGCCGGGCAAAATCATTGCTCGATAAAGCCTACGCGCTGGCAAAAGAGCACAACGTTGGCCTGTCCGAATTTCGGAATATTTACCGCGAATACGCGAATGCGAACCTCGGAATGGGCCAGTACAAAGACGCGATTCCGTGGTATGACCGCTACATGCAAACGAAAGATTCGCTCTCGACGCTGGACGCAAAAACCCTTCTGGAAGATTATGAACTAAAGCTCCGCCAGGCCGAAGCGGGTCAGAAACTAGCCGAGAAACAACGGCAGATTAGTCGGCTGGAGCAGGCTCGTCAACGGCAGAATTTATGGCTTTTGATCGCGTCGTTGGTTGGGGTCGTTCTGGTGAGTGGGTTGGTGTTTGCCTATTTGTACTCACGCCAGCGCCAGCGAACAGCCGACAATGCCCTGCTGGCTGCCGAACGCGAACATACGCTGGCAGTGGTGCAATCGGAACTACAGGGTCAGCAGAAAGAACGGCTGCGCATTGCCAAGGAAATGCACGATGATCTGGGTGCTTCTCTGACCGCCATTGGTCTGTTGAGCGAAGTGGCAAAAACACGGATGGGAACGGCCATTATCCCCGAAGTGGAAAAGATTTCGACAATTTCGGCCGATATGGTCGCCAGCATGAATGAGATCATCTGGTCGCTGAATACAAAAAATGATAGCCTCAATGGGCTGATTGCCTATACCCGAGCCTATGCCAGTGAATTTATCGACAATACCAATCTGTCGCTGAAAACGCAGGTAAACGAGTCGCCTAATGAGATTACCATCCGGGGTGCCGACCGCCGGAATGTTTTCCTGACCGTGAAGGAAGCGCTCAATAATGTGGTCAAACACGCGCAGGCAACTCAGGTATCGCTCCTGATTCAACCCGAAACGGACCGCCTGCTGATCGAGGTGAGCGACAATGGGCGCGGCTTTACGCCCACGGAACAGACCCGATGGCGAAATGGACTGGCCAATATGCAGAATCGCATGGCCGAAACGGGCGGAACCTTTTCGATTATCCCCTCCGCGACCGGCACGCTGGTGAAAATCATGTATCCGTACCCACGCATTCCTGCTACCAAAATACTACAAACGTAGTATAGCATCGACGGGAAAAAAAAGTCAATATTGCCGGATGAAAACCTCCATTACGGTAGCAATCGTTGAAGATAAAGAGCCAATCCGGCAATCGCTGGCCATTCTGGTCGATGGTGCCGAAGGGTTTAGTTGTCAGGCCACGTTCGAGAATGCCGAATCGGCACTCGAGTATTTGCCGAGCCATTGCGTCGATGTTGTCCTCATGGATATTGATTTGCCCGGTATGAACGGCATCGACTGTGTTCGGCAGTTAAAAGCGCTTTGCCCCGATATGCAGTTCATGATGTGCACCATGTACGACGAAGACGAAACCGTTTTCGACGCGCTCAAAGCTGGTGCTAATGCGTACATCCTCAAACGAAGCCCACCCCACAAGCTCCTGGAGGCCATTACCGAGCTGCACGAAGGGGGAGCCCCCATGAGCAGTACCATTGCTCGAAAAATTGCTGGTTCGTTTTACACCAACCCGTCGGCGTCCAACGAACTGGATGTGTTGACCTCCCGCGAGCGCGAAATTCTGGACCGGCTGGCGAAAGGTCATAGCCATAAAGAAGTTGCCAACGAGCTGTTTATCAGCCCCACTACCGTGCGTAAGCACATCTTCAATATCTATGAGAAGTTGCAGGTCCATTCCAAAGTAGAGGCCGTCAATAAGTATCTGGGCCGGAAGTAAAAGGCGATGCGTGAAATAGCGGAAAAGGGGACTTTCAGACCTTTTTTTTCGGTTGTTCCTTTAGCAGTTCACGCGTTAAAATCATACAAATGCGGTATTGTCCACCCTGGACCCAGCCGGTAGTTTTGCCTCGGTGATTGACGGTAATCACCATCCAAACTGCCACCTGGTACCTACGTTATGCAAACGCTGACTCCCCGTTCGATTGCTGTTTTCTTCGTTGCTCTACTGACGTTTGTTGGCACAATGTCCTGCCAACGGGCTTCCACCGCTTATCTGGCACCTACCTACCACCCGGCTGCCCAACGGCTGGTGGTCAGTTCGCCTGTCCCACAGCCATCGGCTGACACGTTGTTGACGGCCTCGCTACAGGAAGAGGTGCCGCAGCCAACGAAACCCGTTTGGGCGCTAGCGACAGAGCCCGTTCTCACATCGGTCGATGAATCAGCTATTGGCCAGCCTGCGGTTCGGCATCAGTCTAAGCGGACGCGTTCGGCAAAACCCGCCCCGCCCCAGTGCGATCAGATCGTACTTCGTAATGGCGATGTCATTGAGGCTAAAATAAAGGAAGTGGGCGTCAATGAGATCAAGTATAAAAAGTGTGAACGCCCCGACGGTCCGGACTACACCATTTCCAAGCGCGATGTATTGAGTATCAAATATTCGACCGGCGATGTGGAGCGCTTTAATTCGGCGGCCAACCCATCGAGCAGCAGTTCGTCAGGTGGCCGGACATCGTACAACAGCCCCACCAATTCACAGGATGATGGCCCGCGCACCGATCCCTTCGCCATTGTTGCCATTGCTACGGGCGGACTGGCCATCTTGACCGGTTACGGGGCTTTCCTGTTGGGGGCTGCTGCCATTGTGTTTGGCGCGTTGAGCTTAAGCCGGATTCGCAAGGAACCAGCGCGCTTTAAGGGAAAAGGACTCGCTCTGGGTGGTATGATCGCCGGGCTGGTTTCAGCCGCCGTTATTCTTCTGTACGTATTGTTTTAATCTCAAGTAAACCGGTTGATGTGTAGGTATCAACCGGTTGATTCACGTCTAATCCAGTCAACTGATGAAACATATAGGCATTGCGATTCTATTATTGCTGGCCGTGACCTCGTGTCTGCCCGATAAAATAGGCAAGAAGGACCCTGAGCCAGAATTGGCCGGTATCTATCAAATGACGAGTTTTGATTACAACAATAGACCGGTGATTCCTAACCCGGGTGTGAGCGGCAGTGTGAGCGTCGTAAAAAAAAGTGATACGCAGATTTCGATCTCACTCTCAACGACCTCGAATGGACAGACCGCGAGTGCTGATCTCGGATTGGCAGACATCCGTAAAGCCAGTGGATCAAGTTATGACATCCTTGATGGTAACAACCGCGTCGGTTCCATTGACGGCACTACGTTCTCTCTGGCTTATTCGGACAATACAGGAAGTTTCTCAATAAACGCCAGGAAATAGGCATTCGAATAGTCGATCAGTGGGTTGTTAACTGAAGAATTACAACTGGTTGGCCTTACTGTATGGTATGCACAGGTCGTTATCTAAACTATGTAGTATGAGATCATTCCTGAAAGTCATGGCTCCGGTGTTTGTATTGTTTTTTCATCCGGAGGCCCGTGCACAGATAAGCGTCTACTCTGGTCAACCGCTGTTTAGTTTGCCGGTACTGGTGCTCAACGCCAACCCAACTGCCAGCAAGACCGCTCCGAAAACCGTTCCTACGACCAGCGCCAGTCTGTCCTATGTGCCTACTTCGGCGCTAAAAAAAGCAACCGTAGCCGGATATGTTGAGCGGCTACAGAAAAAGAATCCGGTAGCCTCGCAGGCCATAGCGGCTAATTTTGGGACGGGTAAATACGATTACGGCACGATCTACAGCGGTCTGGTGAAAGGCAACGGCCTCCGCGAGAACGATGCTATTGATGTGATGGCTGCTTATCTGGTCATGGGCTATATGATCGTTCATGACGTGCAGGATGGAAACGCCGTGACCCCCGCCATGGTGCAGGGAGTGCGCACGCAAATTACCCCTCAGCTAATTCAGAACGCTCAGCTAAATGCGCCCGGTGTTGCGGCCCAACTGGGTGAAGAGCTGAAACTTCAGTTCGTTGTTGTACAGGGCGGCTGGCAATCGGCTATCCGGGAGCACACGTTACCCGCTTACCAACAAGGCATTGCGACCATGTATAAAACCCAGTCAGGACTTGATTTGGCTCCGCTACATCTCACCAGCCAGGGCTTCACGACAAGTCGTCAACCGGTGGCTGCAGAGAGCGGCCCGTTAGCGAAACCGTCACCCGCGTTAGCCGTCTCCGGCGTTGAAGGCTGGTTTTTTCGAGCCATCAGCGGCTATCCGGCTGCGGTGACCTTTGAGCCCATCGTCTTATTCAAAAATGGCGATTATTATGAAGTAGGGGAGCAGCCTCTGGAGATGCTCGACGTTGCAAAAACCAAACAAAGCAATCCGGTGGCCTGGGGAACCTGGCAAAAAAAAGGGGAAGTCTACTCGCTTACCAACTCGAAACACCACTCAACGGACTACAAACTGGGGGCTGGAAACTGGTTTCCAGCCTATCCTTACTCCAGTAACTTTCCTCTCAAACGAGCGTATGAGCGAGTCAGTGGTGGAGACTATGGAGCCGGTACCAGCGCCTTATCGGTCACTAAAATTCAGTTTTTAGACGCCACTCACTTTAGTCAGGGGCTAAATGCCGGGATTTCCTCGGGAAATGCGGCTGGCTGGAAGAAGAGTAAGGCATCGGGTACCTACAAACTACAGGGAAATACCCTGGAACTGACGTATGCCGATGGGAAAGTTGTTAAAACGTCGTTCGCTTTAGGAGCCCAGGGCGCTCCACCCAAGCCAACCGTTACGCTTATTTTCATCGGGGGATATGCTTACACCGATACGGACTAGTACTTGGGCAAAGAAAGGACTGTGCGGGTAGTCCGGGCCAAGCCAGAGCTTGGCCATGGAAATAACAAAGGCCAAGCCAGAGATTGGCCCGGACAAAATCTAGTTTAAATCGTTGCCTCCTGCTATCACAAAAGTGCCAGCGATTGACTCATTTGTGACAGCCTGTCTCCGGCAGGTAGCCGACCTTTGACCTATCCAAAACGGATAACCAAATCAATTGTCGACTCCTATGAAAGCCCTCATCAAACCTCTCCTCGTTGCCTTTTCATTAACACTGGCTAGTCTTTCTCCTTCTTGCGCTGACACGACCGGTAGTCCGTCGAAAGCGGATACCGCCGTAGCGGCAGCCTACAAAAGCGGCATGTATACGAATGCCGAAGGCAAACTCAATATCGCGGTTGAAAAACAAATCGGCGGAACCGTCGAGATTCGGATGACCAACAGCGCCGGAAAAGAACTCTTTGCCCAACGGGTTGGGAAACGCCAGAAACTGGCTCGCCTGCGGGTAGATGTAAGTGCCCTGCCCGATGGCGTTTATGAAGTGGCCATCAGCAATGGCGTCGATACGACGGTGCACCAGTTTACGCTCGCCACGCAGCAGCCAGGTTTACCAACCCGACAAATCGCTCTAAATTAGAAAGGGCCTGATCTGTCTACAGGACTGCCTGCAGAGGCTGATTTACCAAAGGAGGCCGTCTCGTAAGCGGTTCAGATGGCTTTCCTTTCGTACCTTAGCGACTAGTATACTACCAACCCATGAAGACCAAAATACTCCTGGTAGATGACGAGGTCGATCTGGAAGCTCTCTTTCGGCAACGTTTCCGCCAATCGATTCAGAATGGCACCTACGAGTTTGTTTTTGCCCAGGATGGCCGACAGGCCCTGCGGATGCTGGAAGAACAGCCCGATATCGATCTTTTATTGAGCGATATCAATATGCCCGGCATGGATGGCCTTACCTTGCTGGACCAGCTTCAGCACATCAATCCGATGGTGCGTACGGTGATGATTACCGCCTATGGCGATATGACTACGATTCGGACGGCTATGAATCGGGGTGCGTTCGATTTTATTACCAAACCCATCAACTTCGAGGATCTCGAAGCGACCATCCAGAAAACCAGTCGTTACGTTCACCAGTTGCGCGAAACGCAGGAATTAAAGGCCGTCGATTCGATGAAAACGCGGTTTTTTACCAACATCACGCACGAGTTACGGTCTCCTTTGTCGCTCATCATTTCTCCGGTAGACAAGCTGCTGGAAACCCCGGATTTATCGGTGCCCCTTCAGCAGCAGTTGCTTACGGTTCGGCGCAATGCCCGGCAAATTCTGCGTCTGCTCAACCAGTTGCTGGCCATCAACCAACTCGAAGCCCGGCAGGTAGAACTGGTCGAGCAAGTGGGCGACTTACCCGACTTTGTCAGCCAACTGGTCGACTTATTTAAGCCGTCGGCGGATATCAAGCAACTGGCGCTGGTCTACCAAACGGATATGCCTACAGGCTATTACCGGTTCGATGCAGGCAAATGGGAAATGATTCTCGCCAATTTACTGACCAACGCGATCCAGTTCACCCCTACCGGCACCATTACCGTTTCGCTGCACCAGACGCCGACGGGTGCCCGTTTGTCTGTACGGGATACGGGCATTGGGATAACGGCGCATAAACTTCCTCACGTCTTCGATCGCTATTACGAAGGTGATAATCAGCGCATTCGGGCCAACGATAGTACGGGTATCAGTCTGTCGCTGGTGCGCGAACTTACCCAGCGGCTGGGCGGCCAGATAACCGTCCAGAGCCAGGTCGATGGTCCCCCGGGCACGTCGGGTACGGAGTTTGTGCTGGAGTTACCCCTTCAGCGGCCAAATGAGAATGAGACAGCTCCGGTGGTCGAATCTCCGTCGGTACTCGTCGACTTACCGACACTCCCGGCAAGTGGTCAATCAGCGACTCCATCGGGCGTGGCCGAATCGCCACCACTGGTTCTGGTAATCGAAGACAACCCCGAACTGCGGGAATTTATGGTGGCTGAGCTGGCTACCACGTACCGGGTACGGTCGGCGGCTAACGGCTACGATGGGTGGGTGCTGGCCAAAGAGGAACTGCCGTCGATCATTATTACGGATCTGATGATGCCCCGTCTGGATGGTTACGCGCTGATTGAGCGCCTGAAAGCCGACCCCGTTACCGATCATATTCCGCTGGTGCTGTTATCGGGCAGCGCGGGTGACGCTCACCGGCTGAAGGGCCTGGCGCTCGGGGCCGACGACTATTTAACAAAACCGTTTCATCTGGACGAACTCCGGTTGCGGTTACGTAACTTATTGAGTCGGCAGCAGCGCCTGCAGGAGCATTACCGCCAGCAATTGGCTCAGCCCGATAGCACGACACCGTTGCAAACGGTTAGCGACCAGTTTCTGCGCAAGTTGTACACGCTGATCGAAGCACACCTGGACGACTCGACGCTGAGCGTCGAATGGCTGGCCGATGAGCTGGCGATGAGCCGCAAAGCGCTTTATCTGAAGGTGCATAACCTGACGCATCTATCGCCGGTTGAGTTGATCCGCCAATATCGCTTACGCAAAGCGATCGACCTGTTGCGGTTAGGACACAGCGCAGCCGAGACGGCCTATCTGGTGGGTTTCGAGACGCCGTCGTATTTTACCAAAGTCTTCCGGGAGTTTTATAAACAAACCCCGTCGGCTTATGTCAAGGGGTAGGATTCTTTAGGCGAGTACCGGCCTTGTAACGGGCATGACTGCTAACTTTAGGCTCTCATCAAGAAACTCTTAACTTCATAGTCATGACTTATTTTAGAGCAGAGATTGTCGCATTAAGTTTTCTTGTCTGGGTATCATGTACCCAACTGAGTCCAGATCGTAAGCTGGCGCTTCAAGTGACTAATAAAGGCCAAGAAAATATCGACTTTCTGACTGTTTCAACAACAAATGGGCAAGGTAGAACAGCTAGTTCCTCTATTCCTAAAGAGGCTACTGTTAATGTAGATCTTGAATTTGGCAAAGTGGATAAGACCGACGGCAGCTATCAACTACGCTACAAATTTTCTAATTCAGCTGATACACTGGTTGAAGAATTTGGGTATTACACAAATGGATACCCACTGGAGAAGACCTTAATTTTAAACGTGTACACTGATTCTATTTCAGTAGATATAATTCCACGTGGCTCTTATTAACCATTTTTGGAGACGGCACGAACAACACGACTGGGCATAGGAGGGAATTTTATGACCATCGGCTAACTCAACCACGTATAAAGTTCTAGGCATAAAAAAGCTCCGTGGAGATTATCCACGGAGCTAAAAAAGCGTAACACCTATAAAACGTAGCTGAAACAGGTTTATTGTTTGGCCTGAAACAGGAGCAGCGTTATTTGTCACTTTTATTTCTGGCGAAAGCCTAGCCAGCCGGATACGGTTCCAGTTGGGTACTTATAGCGATGCGATTCCAGGCGTTTATCGTCACAATGGCCATAATGAGCTGGGAAAGGTAGGTCTCATTGAAGATGGCTCTGGCACGTTGATAGGTGTTGTCGGCTACGCCATTTTTCTGGATTAACGTGATCTCTTCCGTTAGCGCCAAAATAGCTTTCTCCTCATCGGTAAATAATCGGGTTTCTTTCCAGGCGTTCAGCAGGAAGATTCGTTCCGCGGTTTCTCCGGCTTTCAGGGCATCTTTTGTGTGCATCGCCAGGCAGAAGGCACAGCCGTTTATCTGTGAAGCCCTGATCTTGATAAGTTCCTTATGGGTCTTGGTTAATTGGCTGGTCTGCAAATAACCTTCTAAAGTATACATGGCTTTATAGGCCTGTGGTTCAATTGTTTGGATGTCGATTCGCTTTTCCATTCTGTTCGCTGTTGATCGTGAGAAATAATGTCGTTTGGTATCAATTTTTGATACGACAAAGGTCGAAAGCGCAGAAGCGAAAAAACTTAAACCAGTTTAAGAACGCTTTTTTCTGATCTCACTCAGATACTCAGGGGTGAAGCCCAGGAAGGAAGCCAGCAGGTATTGGGGAACGCGCTGGGTGAAGTCCGGGAAGTTTTTTATGAAGTGGAGATAAAGATCCTCCCGCGAAAAATCGTACAAATACTTTGTCCGTAATTGAGAAGCCGCATACGCCCGCTGGTAGATCAGCCGGAAATAGCGTTCCATCTGGGGAAATTGGGCCAGCAGTTGCTCCTGTTTCTGGAAGTCAATGACTAATACATCGGCCGGTTCGACCGCCTGAATGGTAAAGTCCGTACGTTTCTGGTTTTGAAAAGCCATGTAATCCGTTAACCACCAGTTCTCGATAGCAAACTGGGTCGTTTGCTCCGTTCCTTTTTCGTTCAGGAAAAATAGTCGTAAGCAGCCTTTCAAAACAAAATAATGGGAGGTGCACGGCTGTCCGGCTTCCAGCAGATTCTCCTTCCTGCTGACGTGCACAGGCCGAAAATAGCCTAGAATCGACGATTCATCGGCTAACTGGATGTTTACATTTTTCCTGATGTGCTGAATCAACTGCTCTGACATGTGTTTCCCGAAATTTGCTTTGGGTCGATGGGTTGGTCATTTATAAACGAATCTCTACTGCGGGTAAGTCGACCGGTATGTTCGGCTAGTTGCGTTCATAGGTGAGTAGCTCTTCATAAGGATTTGATTGAAAACCAAGCAGTTTGCCAAAGGCGGGTTCCGTTTTATAGCCCTGTCGTTTAAGGTCGATGACCTGTTGCCGGAAAACCTCGCCACGTTCCGTAAGTAACTTATGTTCGATGAGCATGTGCCGGTAAGCCATTTGCTGCCGGGTGGGGATAGGCTGCCCAAAAATTTCGATCTCTACCGTATCAATCCTGAAGTTAGCCACCACACAGTCGGTGCCTGCCAGTGAATAGTCGCGAATACGGAATCCCGTTTGCTGGTGAAATGAATCGAGGATGGTCGTATAAAATGGTTGTTTCTCGTCCCAGCAACAAATAATATCAAGGTCACTGGTGTCAATGGCAATGTCTATAGGAATGGTACCCACCAGAATAGGGGTAAACCGGTCTAGCTTGTCCATTACTTTATGGTGTGTCAGAATCCAATACGCTTGTTTTTGACGAGCGTTTCCAGCTTTCAGGTAATCCAGTGTGTCGAAGTGTGTCGTCATCGTAAAATGGAAATCATATCGACGAGGTCCTGCAAAAATAACCGAAGTACGTCTTTATACTGCACATTGTCGTATGGAGTACCATCTTATGCATCCTTTTTGCCATATTGTCTTTTTTATTAAAATCGATGACGGGCACCCATACAGGGAGGCTCATGCTGAATGTTCACTTGATGGTTAACCGTATAATGTAGCTTCGAAAATGAGAAAAAGTCAATTAACTATAGCCGCCCTGGGCCTGTCGCTCATCTCGCTGGTGGCTTCGGCGCAGACAACTGAACCGGCCCTCATGGCCTATTATCAGGTCAAAGATGCCTTAGTGGCCACAGATGCGGCCAAAGCCAAAACAGGTGCAGCGGCCCTGGTCGCAGCGCTGGGGAAGGTCGATGCGGCCAAATTGACGGCGGTCGATAAGAAGGCGCTGGCTACGGCTAAAACCAACGCTATGGCCATTGGCAAAAGCACCAGTGTGGATGCGCAACGCAAACAGTTTGAAGGCCTTTCGTCCAGCATGATTGCCCTGGCTAAAGCAACTAAACCCGCTAAAACCTACGTGCAGTTCTGCCCGATGGCCGCCGAAGGAAAAGGAGCGTCGTGGCTCAGCAACAAGCGTGAAGTCCGGAATCCTTATTATGGCGATAAAATGCTGAAGTGCGGATCGGTGAAAGAGGAAATCTAAGCGTCGGTGAACCGGGAGACAACTCGTCCAGGGTCTGCGTGTTTTGCTGTCTGGTCGGGCTGTACTTACCTAATGAATCAGGTTCAGCGTTGTTTAAGCGTAATTTCTTAGTTCATTTTACCCCTGAAGGGGACTTTAGGGGTAAAATGAACTAAGAACAATCTTGGTGATGCACCCTAATAACTTTATTGCTAGGGTGCAAACGGAGCACAGTGGCCGCTGTACAAACTATAAAATTTTTGGATTAGGAGACTCTGGCGTAACCGTTTTCGGTAGACTGAGTCAACATAGAATGAAATGGCCCAAATTTACCCAGTCCTCACCCAATGAAAAGTATAACTTCTCCTATAAAGCAGGCGATGTCCGGCTGATACGCGCCTTAATTGGCGTTGGCCTGTTATTCGTTGTGGCGTTCTTAGGGGTGTTTTTTCAGCCCCAGAACCGAGGCTATCCCTGGCTATTTGGTTTGCTAACGGTGTCTGTACTGTTTCGCATTCTGCGGCTCCTGCACGAGTGGTATCATTACTGGAACGTGGTGCCGCCCGTCCCACCGGTCGTGACCCGAAGCTGGTCGGTGGATGTACTGACGACCTATTGCCCCGGTGAGCCACCCGAGATGGTTATTAATACCCTGGAAGCTATCGGACGGATCACCTATCCGCATACGACTTACCTCTGTGATGAGGCCAACGATCCCTACCTCAAACAGGTTTGCGCCCAACTGGGCGTCGTGCACGTTACCCGTACCGATAAGACCGATGCAAAAGCCGGGAACATCAATAATGCCTTGAGGCAGGCAACAGGCGAAATTTGCCTGGTCATTGATCCCGACCATGTGCCTGTCCCTGACTTCCTAGACCATGTATTGCCCTACTTCGACAACCCTGATCTGGGATTCGTCCAGTGCGTACAGGGTTATTATAATCAGAAAGAAAGCGTTGTTGCGTTTGGAGCAGCCGAACAAACCTACAGCTTCTATGGCCCGATGATGACCTGCATGGGCCGCTTTGGAACGGCGCAGGCCATTGGCGCAAACTGCACCTTCCGGCGGAAAGCACTGGATTCGATTGGCGGTCATGCCAATGGGCTATCGGAAGATATGCACACGGCAATGAAGCTGCATGCAAAAGGATGGCAGTCGGTTTATGTGCCACTGACGCTGTCCTACGGGTTAGTCCCCGCCACGCTGTCGGCCTATTACAAACAGCAACTCAAATGGTCGCGCGGTACGTTCGAGCTATTGGTGACTACCTTGCCCAGGGTGTTCAAGGGCCTGACCTGGCGACAGAAGCTGCATTACACAACACTGCCCTTATACTACCTGCTGGGAATGGTTCAGCTTTTCGACCTGCTCATTCCGATTCTGTCTCTGCTGACCATGCTGCTGCCGTTGCAACTGGATCTGCTCCGGTTCGCCACGGTCTATATTCCGCTGTTGTTAACGGGTTTTCTGATCCGGCAATACGCACAACGGTGGCTTATCGAGCGCCACGAGGCCGGGTTTCACCTTGTTGGCGGCATACTGGCCAGTGGGACGTGGTGGGTGTATTTGCTGGGCTTTATTTACACGATATTCCGGGTAAAAGTGCCGTACATCCCGACGCCTAAAGACGACCGGCCCCGCAATAATTTTTGGCTCATTCTACCCAATCTCCTTTTTGTACTGGCGACTCTCGGGGCCATCAGCTACAGCATTTACTGGTATGGCCGCTTTGCGCTCTACAATATTTACTTTCAGATGATGCTGGGGTTTGGGGTGTTAAACATGCTGATTCTGACGCTTAACATAGTGGCGGGTCAGGAGAAAATGTTGCTTCAACTGGCCAACTGGCTCACCCGGCCGTCGGGTCATTCGGCCCAGATCGGGCGGATGCGCCGAATGGCCTGGGTTGTTCGGTATGGACTGTATGGCTGGCTCCAGCGCCGAGCGATTCCCTTGTTTGCCGGAATGGTGCTGCTGGCCCTGAGCCTGTTGTTTTTTACATATCGTATCAAAACCAATGAGTTGCCTGCTGACCTGCGCTTTGCCAATACGCAGCCTTTTTATGTGGGTCTAACCAGCCCGTCGTCCGCTCAACTCGCTCTTCCCGCGTCCATTACACCGATAACGCCCTATTCTGTCGACTGGTCGATGGCGTCTAACTCGTCCATTAGTTTCCCGCCCAGGACCGTGGATGGGCAACTGCCGCTGCTGTACATCAGCGTGAGCGGACAGCCAGAGATGACCGAGAGCCATGTGAAGACATTTTTGAAAAGCATCGTGCGTGGGGAGCGCGACGAAGCGTTGCGGACCTGGGCTCAACATGTCCGGCAGATGCAGCGTCCGGTGCTGATCAGTTTTTTGCCGGAGTTCGACAATCCGGCTCAAGCCTATGGGTTGCAGCAGGAAGCCAGCCTGATCGTGTACCGACAAGCGTGGCAACACATCGTCGGGTTGTGTCGGCAACAGCAGGCGCAAAATATTACCTGGGTTTGGTGCCCCACGCAGCCGTCAACCGTGGTGACTTACTATCCGGGCACGGCCTATGTCGATTGGCTGGGCTTCGCCGTCGTGAATAATCCGGCTATGGCCGCCGATCATAAAGAACATTCGTTTGCGGCCCTGTTTCAACTTCCCCACACCACGGTTCGTTCGCACGTTGCCTACAGTATTCGGCAGAAACCGATTCTGATTACCCGCCTGGAATCGGTAACGGATCACACCCCTAACCGGCAATGGACAGTCGACGCGCTGGAACTGATGAAGGAGCGCTATCCGACAATTCGGGGTGTCGTCTTCTCGAAACCCAGCGACCTACAGGCTGTGCCCGCTACCTGGCTGGCCGTACATCAGCCAGTTGGGCATTAGTCGTCGGTTAGTTTAGAGTCGGCTGGTGATGTACCCACGACCTCAAACGAAAAATTGGCGGTGGCTACGTGTTGATGAGTGTCATATACGTTCACAAACAACCGGTATGCACCCGGCTTTTCGGGTAAGCGGAAGCGCACGGTTCGGGTGTCGGAGCGCTCCAGCAGACCCTGTAGGGCGGGCCGGGGAACACCTACAAAATCGGCGCCGGGTTGCGCGTGTGGTTTAATTTCCCAGGAGAACGTGAGCGGATCGCCTTCCGGATCCTGAACCCGGATTTCAGCCTGATGCAGCGCCGACGATGATGCGTAGGAATGGTTCGCCATTTGTTTGCCATCGATGAACAGGCCCTCAACCACGGGGGCCAGATTGGCTGGTTTTTTACCCGACCAGAGCTCCTGCATTAACCCCACGAGCGGTGTCTGACGGCCCTGCTCATCGAACAGGCTGAACCAGGTGTGTGTTTCCTCCTGTTTTTGCCCCCAGTAGAAAAGATAGGACCCGAAGCAGTTGGGGGGCCGCGAACCTATGAATCGTTGATAGAAAGGGCGGACAAATTCAACTTTCTGCCGGCTGTCGGGCTCGTCGGGCGCCCCCCAGGCCGATGTGGTTGTTTCCCAGTAGGCCTGTGCGCCATATTCGGAGATCAGGTAAGGTTTGTTCCAGCCGCCTTTTTGGAAGAATTCACCCAGTTTTTCCGTCAGGGCGTAGGAGTTCACGCCTAGGATGTCTACATCGGTACACCGCCTGCTGACCAGCCAGATGGCCCGTTTGCTATCGGGCGAAATAACCGTGGAGACCGGATGACCCGGATCGAGCTGGTGCACGAGCATCGACAGGCGGTTGACCTCGTCATAGACCTTAAAGTTTTTGGCTTCCTGCGCCCATTCATTGCCTACGCACCAAAGCAACAGGGCCGGGTGGTTTCGGTATTTCAGAATGGTTTTGCGGATGCGCTCATATTGTCGTTCTACGGCGTCGTGGTCATCATAATCAAAGCCTTCGATTTCCCGCTCAACCCACAGCCCGAACATGACCGTCAAGCCTAATGACTGCGCTTCGTCCAGAATGCGACCGGCGTCAATATCGTCCCATACCCGGATGGAGTTGCCTCCGCACGCGTTGAGCTCATCAAAATGACTGACTCCTCCAGCGCCTTTAATGAAGTAGGGTTTGCCGTAGCGAAGCAACTGGTAAGATGTACCATCGAAGCGAATCGCCGTTGGGGCCGCCAGGTTGGTCGATAAAGGTCGTTTCTGCTGCGTGTCCTGGCAACTGCACAGGCTCCAGAGTCCTGTGATCAGAAACCATTTTAGAAAAAATAGTGGTCGGTGTGAATAGGCCGTCATCATATAATGATGACCAGTTAACGGCCATTGGTCACTTTACTTACAGAAATTTTGTGAGCGACTGGCCGGTGACACGGGCTTTTGACCGGAGGCTATACGATTACCTGCGACAACGTTAAATCGTTTCAATAAACGAAACGCTTTCAGGCACAGATGCGAACCCGCGACAGCCGGATATCCGACCTGTTCAGTTGACGTTGCATTTCCGTAAACACCCAATCAATCGCTTCGTCCGGATCGGTAGCGGCAACGGATAGATCTTCATCGAGACGAAGATTCTGTTTCATTTCATCCAGTACATCGAATACGACCCGGATTAACTGTTTCTTTCTAGTAGCCATAGTAAATGAATAGGGTAGGCGGAAGGTTCAAGTAGTCTGTTGACCCTGCTCAGCAGTTGTTTATGGCTCAAAAATAACACCTAACTATTGTAGTTGTATTATATATAGCAAAATAAAAATATAGTGAGTTGGCTCGGCACCTGTAAGTAGTTAATCAATCGAAGCCTTGGTAATCTTAACCAGCATAAAACGAATTACCCAGTAACCATTAATTTACTGGGTAATTCGCTTCTATTTCATACGTTTTCTCGCTTACCGGAATCGCTGAATACTAAAATCGCGCGCATTCCCGACCTCCCCAATACGGGCGTTGAGCGTATAAATCTGGTTATTCACCGCGACACTCGTCGTGGCACCTGCATACCCAACTGCATCGTATTTTACGATAGAAGCCGTTTGCCAGTTGTCCGTGCTGCGCACTTGAGCGACCCGGTTGCCACCTGTTACAACATACAGATCGTTATTTAGAAAGGTCAGTCCATCGCCAGGTAGAGATCCCGTACCACCTACTTCCGATACGGTATTTCCATTCTGTAAATCTACTTTGTAGAGCTTCCCCTGCCCGGTATTCGCGACAATGAGGTAGCCGTTTGGATGGTAAGCAATGCCATTCAGGCCAAAAGTCGGGCTAGCGAACCGAACGTCGTCCCGCACCAGAACGGTGGCTACACCGGCTGCCGTAACTTTATAGATTACGGGTGAGAAGGAGTCTGTTACATAAGCTGTTCCGTCGGGAGTAATCGTTACGTCGTTCGCAAAATTTGGCTCGGCTGCAGGAATCAGAGCGTCCAGATCGGTTCGTCTTTCCAGTTGGCGCGTGGCTAAATTAAAGACCAGAAGTTCAGCCGTTTGCCGTGTGGTGGCGGGGGTACTTCTGTCTGACCGACCCTGGTCGCTATTACAGACAAACACACGCCCATCGGCTACTTTCATGCCAATGCCCGCAATAAAGCTGGGGTCGGTCAGTAAATCCTCATATCGCCCATCGGTATCGACCGTGCCGATCTTGCCCTGCGGAATAGAGGTAACCAAAAATTTTCCCAGTTGCGACGAGTAGGCAATACCTTCCGGATATTGACGTTCGGCAACAAAATTAATGCGCTCCGGAAAGGGAGCATTGGGGCTGGCACGGTGATCTTCGCAGGCGGTTGTTAGCCAGGCAGTGGACAGGACCGCAAGTGAACGGGCAATAAAGGGTATTTTCATAACGAACAGGGTTAATGGTAATACAGTACTTTTAATCTTATTTTAATAAGTGGTGTTTATCAAATTTGTTTATCCTGCCGACATATGCCTCCTTCTTTTCGTCGCCGGGCCAGACCGCTACTCAGTGGTAACCTACGGTATGGAACGGGCAGCGGCAACTTGTGATTGCCAGGTGGGACCTGCTCTATTTGTTCCTTTTCCGGTTAACAAACAATGCCCACCGGCAGACCGTCCGTCTGTCAAGTGGGCATTGTTTGTTAACCGGAGTGATCTTACTCACTCGTTTATTTTTGTTGCGATAGAAACGTAATGAGCGACGCAAACTCATCGTAGGACAAGGCGTTGGCCAGCCCTGTCGGCATCATGGATGTTTCCATTTCTTTCCGACTGATAATGGCCGCCTTTTTAATTGTGTATACCTGCCCGGTAATATCACGCATGACGACTTGGGAGGAGGATTCTTCGGTTATGAACCCGGTATAGCTCTTGTTTCCTTTGGCCGTGATCAGCACGGTAGAAAAGCCCTGCGATATGGAGGCATTCGGTTTAAGAATCGACTCGGCAATCTGTTCCCGGTTCATAATTGAGCCAATCTGGCCCATAAAGGGGCCTTTCATGGGGTCGTTCTTGCTCAGGCTATGACAGGCTATGCAGCCCTGTTGTGTAAACAGGGTCTTGCCCAGGGCGGCTTCGCCCGGTATTTTAGCAATGGCCAGCATGACGTCTTCAATCGAAGTGGCGCCAACCTGGCCCTTTTTACTTCTGATTTTTTCCAGATCGACCTTGTTGTCTTCCTGAACGACCACCGGCGTTTCTACACCGAATTCCGCGATTTCCAGCCGAAGCCGACTATTCAGATCGGTATAAAATTGCTTATCCTGGGCTTGCTGCCATTCGCTGACCAATAGCTTTCTGATAGCCGGAGAGGACTCCCAGTCAATGGCCTTGTAATAAGGACCGTGTGTGTCCGGGCGGGTGCTCCACCACCACGAAGCGTCGTAGGGCGCTTCTTTTTTGTACAGGCGCGCCAGGGTGATCAGGATTTGTTTTTTGAGCGTTTCGTCCTTCGCCTGTTGATAGGCTTTCATCAACCCTTCAGCCGCTTCGGGGGTATGCATATAGCGCAATGCCCACAGAGCCAGCGTGGCGTTTGACGAACCGATAGCCTGTAGGCAGGCCGCTACGGCGTTAAGGTTTACCAGCGAGCGGACGGCCAGATGAGCGGGCACAATGTCGGCATTTGGGCTGGCGTGAGCACCTTCAACATCTTTCGCCGGTGCCACAAACGAAGCGGGTACGGCCACCTGCAATAAGGTAGCCGCTGCTTCTTTTTTCTCTAGCCGACCCAGGCCAACCAGAGCCGCAACCTGTACCCGATCCGAAGGATCTTTGACGCCATCCAGGAAGGGAGCCAGCGGTACTTCATTTATAAAAGGCTTCCTGTCGGCCAAGGCCCGGAGGGCGAACTCCCGAACCGATGCATCCTGCGTGAGCTTGACCAGATCATTGATCCCGGCTGCCTGAGCGGCCTGCGCATACGTATAGATAGCCGCCACCCGGCTTGCCAGCGGCAGGTTTTTATCGACGGCTATTTTCCAGGCGCTTTTCGCCGTTTGCTTGGCCGGTCGGGTCAGCATCTCCTGCGAAGCATGTAAGCGTAGAACCGAACTTTTGGCCGTAAGCATGGCGGCTAATTTTTTCACGGAAGCCTTTTTCAGGTCGGGGAAGGCTGTATAGGTCCAGTTCTTTGGAACCACCCGCTCCACGTAGCCTTTGCTGGTACTGCCCACGTAACTCGCCCCGTTCCAGGCCGCCAGATACATCCGGCCCGATCCATCGACGTCCACATCCGTGATCTGTGGCAGCTTGATAAACTCTTCTTCCTGCTGAGTAAAAGAAGCTTTGACCGGCGTGACCCGGTGAATGTACAGTTGATTTCTACCCCAGTCGGCCATCATGGGCACCTGGTTATAGGCCTGGGGCCAGGTAGGCTCGTCCATATACAGGGAACCGGTGCCCGAGCCGCCCCCGACATCCACCAGCGCGGGAATAATTTCGTCGGTGAAGTGCTTGAACAGCACGGGGTATCCATATTCGGCCGATTGAAGCTGATGACTGAACCGGATGTTCCAGCCACCTCCGTCGTTGGTATTGTCCCGAGTGAAGATATTCATGTAGGGATCGATGGCTACATCGTAAATGTTGCGCATGCCATGCGAATAAATCTCCATTTCGGTGCCGTCGGGCCGGACGCGCACAATGCCCCCGCCCAGCATGGTCAGCTTTTTGCCCGAGCGGTCCACGGCATTATGGAAGCCAAAATCACCTACCGCGATATAGATCCAGCCATCGATGCCCATTCGTATTCCGTTCGTGGCATGGTCGACACCCCGCTGCTGAATGAACGTGGTATTGCTGATATTCTCGATCAGGGGTTTGGAAGGACCATCCGCTACACCATCCGCATTTTTATCGGTAAACACCACCAGATTCATTCCGGTCGCTTTGCCGGTTTCAGTCGAGAAGGTGGCATGTAGCACAAACAATTGATCGCCCAGCGCGAAGATTCCCCGTGGATTATCTACCTCAGCAAAGATCGTGTGCTGGTCAACCTTGCCATCGTTGTTCGTATCGACCAGCCGGACAATGCTGCCCATGTTCGGCTTTTTACCCAGCGATCCCTGCTTGTCAACACCGACAAACACTTCACCCGTTGGCGCTACAGCCAGACAGGCCGGACTGGGTGTTAGCTCTGGTCCGGAAAAGTTCGTGACCTGTAGTTCAGGCGGGTAATCAGGCCCTTTGACCCGCGTAGATACCTCCGGCTGTTTTTTTAGTAACGTCCCGGTGTTGTTTGTTCCGTAGGTGAACAGAAAGAGAGAAAGAAAGCTGATGGAAATTTTAAACATGCGTGATAGGGTGTCGTAATATACAGGCTTGTATTAAAAGCTGGTCGGCTACCTGGTTTTAATGTGTTTCGTTCGTTTTTATTTAAAGCGTCGGCCAAACAAGCTACATGAATGACCCGGCAACAGCGGTTTTCCGACTCAATATGCAGAAACTGGTAGAGTTGTTTGAATGCCAGACTAACAGCGGTGACCTGCACGTGACCGTTAAACGCTAAGCCTATGATAGACGGGTTATTCCTGCCTGCTCTTGCGGCCGTTAGCCCGCTATTGGCAGGTTAACTGAGCCCGGCATTCATGCCGCTGAAACTTAACGTTCAGGTGCAGATTCTACTCAATTTGTACATATTGCCCCTGTTTTGTTTAAAGTATGGTAACCGACGCTTCACAGTCAGGCAATATTGGCTAGGGATATTTGCGGGATTTTTTAACCCCCCAAATAATGGCCAACTTTTCAAAGCTTTTTGTTTTATTTCTTCTTTTTATCGTCCACGTTTCGAATGCCCAAACTAATCTGGCGGGCATTTCGGGAAGGGTAACGGACCAGTCGGGCAAACCGCTGGACATGGCTACCATCCAAGTCAAAAATGAATCCACTGGTTTTAAGGCCAGTACAGTTTCCAACGAGAAAGGCGAATTTCGTTTAAAAGAATTACCCCTTGGTTCTCCTTATTCCATCACTGTCCAGTTTATTGGGATGGCGACGCAGGCACAAACGGGCTTTTCGCTCAACCAGGGCGATCTGCTACAGGTAGCCTTCAAACTGGTCGAAACGACACAGCAACTGGAAACGGTCGTGATCTCCTCTACGTCCTTAAGTAACAAGATCGAAAACATCGGAACCTCAACGGCCATCACGGCGAAAGATATCAATCGCCTGCCCGTAAATGGCCGTAACTTCTCGACGTTGGCCGATCTTTCGCCCTTGAGTACGGGAACCAGCCTGGGCGGGCAATTGGGATCGGCTACCAATTTTACCATTGATGGTATGGCTGCCCGAAGTACGATCGCGGGCGGACAGCCCAGCGGAGCCTATTCCATTACGATGGAAGCCGTTCGGGAGTTTCAGGTAGTGACCAACCAATACGACGTTACCTACGGAAATGCAGGGGGTGGTACGATCAGTACAGTAACCAAATCGGGAACGAACAAACTGAGCGGCAGCGCCTTTACCTTTTTGAGAACCAGCTGGTTATCGAGTCCCTATGGGTTGAATGAACAAAAAAGAGACCTGCCCTTCAATACGGCCCAGTATGGCTTCTCCTTGGGCGGTCCCATCATTAAGGACAAGCTGCATTTTTTTGTCGCCTGGGATCGGCAGGCCAGCACACAGCCGCTGTTGATTGCCCCCATTCAATCGACGGCCGACGCCTTGCGGTATAACGTTACGCAGGCCACTGAAGACAAGTTTCTGAGTATTGCCCGCAGCAAATATGGTGTTGGGAATTCCCCGCAGTTTGGCCAGTTTACCCGGTTCAAAAATACGCAGGCCCTGTTTGCCCGGATCGATTGGCAGATCAACGCCAAAAACCTGTTGACCATCCGCGACAATTACATCTATGATCTGGACAATCAGTCGGACGGCGACAATACGGCGATCAACATGTATGAAGTGTACAGCACCCGTAAAAGCGCGAACAACAGCTTGATGGCCTCGTTGCGGACAACCATTAACCCGAAGGTGACCAACGAGTTGAAAATTCAGCACTATTGGGAGTACAATAAACTATACGCCAATCCACAATTGCCCGAAGCCAACATTCCAAGAGCAACCGTGGCTAACGTACCGTCTGTGAGTCCGCTGGATTCGACGAAGACCTTGTACACGAGTATTCAGTTGGGCGGTCAGCGTTACGGTGGCGATTATTTCAATAATAACCTCGTTCAACTGGTTGATAACCTATACGTAAACACCAACAAATTCAACTTTACGTTTGGGGCTGGCCTGACTTTTACCAACCAGAATTCCATTTATGGAAGTGAAACCAACGGGCGTTTCTGGTATACGGGATTGACTGCCTTTGACAACCTGGCACCCTACCGGTATACGCGCGATGTCTACCTGAGTAATACGCCCAATATTAAATTCAATATCCTGGTGCCAACCGTGTACGCGCAGGCACAGACTACCGTCGGGCCGGGTATAAGTGTTACGGGCGGCATCCGCGTCGATTATACCGATTACCTGACCAAACCTACGTTTAACCAGACGGTATTTAACACGCTGGGGTTACGGACCGACAATAAACTGGCTACGCTTCAGGTGCAGCCTCGTGTGCAGGCGACCTGGGATGTTCGGCAGGATGGGAAAGACATCGTTCGGATAGGGGGTGGTATTCTGGGTTCTGCCCTGAACCCTTACTCCATGATCAACAACATGCTGTTTGATGGTAGCCACATCGCCAGCATTGACGTAACGGGGAACCTGGTGCCGACGCCAAACTTCCCTGCCTACCGCAACAATCCGGCTTCTGCTCCCGGCCTGGATCTGGTGAACAACCCCAACGTTCCCAAACTCTACACCATCAACATGAATGGCAAGGATGCCAAAGTACCCACCGTTTATAAAATCAATGGCTCCTATAGCCACTTCTTCACGCCCAATTTTAGAATGAGTATTGCGGGATATATGTCTTTTGCCCGCAACAACTACACGTACATTGATAAGAATATAGTTGATCAGCCCTATTTCACGCTCTCAAAGGAAGCCAACAGGCCCGTCTACGTTCCTGCTTCGACCATTAACGTTACCAATGGTTCGCAGGACTGGACCCTGGGCCGTAAGACGAAAGAGGTAGGCCGCGTGCTGGAACTGGAAAGTCTGGGTAAAGTCAATCAGGCCGCCGTAGTGATCGATGGCGACTACCGATATTTCAAGGATGGGGAGATTGCGTTTTCGTATACCTGGAACCAGACCAAAGACAATACCTCCTATAACGGAAACGTAGCCAATACCGCAACGCTGGTCCAGTATACCGCCGGTGATCCGCGCGTATTGAACCAAATGGGGTATTCCGATAACCATTTTCGGAGTAAGATCGTCGTTTATGGAAATACGCCCAGCTTTTACGGATTTAACTTGGGTTTCCGCTTTTCGGGCCTGAGTGGCACGCGCTATTCCATGATTGTGAATGGCAACATCAACGGTGATTTTGTGGAAACGAACGACCTGGCTTTTGTTTATGACCCGAACAGCGCTGAAACGCCACAATACTTGAGAGATGGCATTAATGCAATCCTGAATAACCCAAACGTGGAAAAAAGCGCGAAAGAGTATATCCGGAATAGCTTTGGGAAGGTTGCCGAAAGAAACGGCGGTGTCAATCCCTTTTATGGAACGGTAGATTTACGGCTGACCTACAAAGTCAAAACGCTCAAAAAGCAGTACCTCGAACTGTCCGGGGATCTGTTTAACACCGCCAACCTGATCAATAAGTCTTGGGGCGTTAACCATGCCTTAGGGGCAACATCCTTACTGTCCAGATCGGGCTTCGATACCGCCACGAACAACTATAAGTACGCCGTCAACACCAATGCCGGTGTGTCTGGCTTAAGTGGCAGCCCCTATCAATTCCAGGTAGGTGCCCGATACGGGTTCTAAACGCACAAACGGAGTTCATTAAGGATAGAAAGACGAATTCCTGTTCCTGAATGAGCATAAAAAATAGGCCACCCGAATGGGGTGGCCTATTTTTTATGCAGTTTTTGGGAATTCATGGGCAATCGAATCGCCATGCGTTTTGCCTCGTCAACCAGAAGCCGGTAAACTCAACTGAGTCATCTCAATGTCATCAATCAGTCGGCGAATGAGACGTTGCCCGTCAATGGGCAGAGCATCAATAGTTGCGCTCAGGGAATCTTTCAGGTGTTGCCATTGGCGAGGGGTAAGGATGAACAGTTCGGTTGTGAAGTCAACCGTCACTTGGTTTGCCGGGCTAGCGGACGTTGTTGTCTGGTCAATACGATCAATGGCAAGGGCGGGTGTCACCGCCTTCATAAGCTGAAACGCTAAATCAGTACGAACGTACTGATCCAGTGTCTGTTGAGGGATTCGGCCGTCGGTATCCGCTTTTTTTAAGGTAGTTATCGCTTTATAATTCATTCTGCTGAGTTGCCTGCATGGAGAATAAAAACAGGTCTTCTGCTTATCGAAGGCAGAAGACCTGTATACCTTAGACCGATTCCAGGACGGCCTCACGAACGGTTTGGGCGGCCTGCACCATGTTTTTTAGCGCTTCCGTGGTTTCCGGCCACTGGCGTGTTTTTAGTCCACAATCCGGATTGACCCATACATTCCGGGCTGGTAACACATTCGTCGCTTTTTGAAGAAGGTCGACCATTTCGGCCACTGAGGGTACCCTCGGACTGTGAATGTCATACACACCCGGCCCGATTTCGTTCGGGTAGGCAAACCGGGCGAACGCATCCAGCAGCTCCATTTGCGAACGGGACGTTTCGATCGTAATCACGTCGGCATCCAGATCGGCAATGGCACCAATGATGTCATTAAACTCCGCATAACACATATGGGTGTGAATCTGAGTCTGATCCTGTACGCCGGATGCTGCCACCCGGAAGGCCATCACCGCCCAGTTCAGGTACGTATCCCAGTTCTCCCGGCGCAACGGTAACCCTTCCCGAAGGGCGGGCTCGTCGATCTGAATGATGCCGATGCCAGCCGCTTCCAGATCCACGACTTCGTCACGAATGGCCAGCGCAAGTTGCAGACAAGTGTCCTTTCGTGGCTGATCATCCCGAACGAACGACCATTGCAGGATCGTGACGGGGCCGGTGAGCATCCCTTTCACGGGTTTACTCGTCAGTGACTGGGCATAGTGTGCCCAACGAACGGTCATGGGAGCCGACCGGTGAACATCACCGAAGATAATAGGCGGTTTGACGCACCTCGATCCGTAACTCTGAACCCAGCCATTTTCGCTGAAGGCTATCCCGTCGAGCAACTCCCCGAAGTACTCTACCATGTCATTCCGTTCAAACTCCCCGTGTACCAGTACATCCAGGCCTACTTCTTCCTGCCAACGGATGGCCTGTTCGGTTTCTGACGCAATGAAGGCTTCGTATTCGGCCAGTGTCTTTTCGCCTTTTTTAAATTTTGCCCGATTGGCCCGCACGGCATCGGTTTGGGGAAATGACCCAATCGTTGTCGTAGGGAAGAGCGGCAGCTTCTGCCGGTCATGCTGTACTGCCTGACGCTGAGCAAACGCATGCCCTCGTTGGGCGTCCCGCTCACTCAATTGCTGCAAGCGTTGCTGAACCAACGGCCGATTGACATGACTTGATTCCCGGCGGGCCCGTATCGCAGCCTGATTCGCCGTCAACAGATCAACGACTTTCGGGTTGTCGGGTTCCTGGCTAAGGGTTGTCAGGATAGCTACCTCGTCCAGCTTCTGCCGGGCAAAAGCCAGCCATTGGTTGAGCTGCCGGTTTAGGCCTGCTTTGTCGCTTTCGGTCGACAAGTCGCAGGGAACGTGCATGAGCGAACAGGATGGCGCAATCAGGATTCGCTCGGGACCTATGGCTTCTGTGGCTTGTTGAATGATCGCGAGTGACTTTTCCAGCTCATTGATCCAGATGTTCCGGCCGTCGATCACACCCAGTGACAGGCGGGTTCTCCGGTGAACGAAATCGGTAGCCAGCATGTCGGCTAACTGGTTGGGGCAACGCACCAGATCCAGGTGGATGGCCTCGACAGGCAGTTGAAGAACCAGATTCAGGTTGTCCCCGTAACAGTCGAAATACGAGGCCAGTAGCAGCTTAAGCGTTGGAAACTTGTCGTGGAACCGTCGGTAAACCGAAGCCAGCACGTCCCGCTGATGAACGGTCAAATCCAGCGCCAGGCAGGGTTCATCGAGTTGAATCCAGTCGGCCCCCTGCTCCTGTAATCGGCTGAGTACCTGTTCATACACCGGCAATAAACGGTCCAGCAATTCCAGTCGGTCAAAGCCTGCCTCTTTCGCTTTTCCAAGCAACAGAAACGATACGGGCCCAAGCAAAACGGGCTTTGGAACTACGCCCAGCGTTTGTTTCGCTTCGTCGAACTCGGTAAAGACCTTTTCGGAAAGTAACGAAAACGTCTGATCCGCCGAAAATTCAGGAACGATGTAGTGGTAGTTCGTGTCGAACCATTTGGTCATCTCCATGGCTTTCAGGTCCAGTCCACCTTGCTGCTGGCCACGGGCCATGGCAAAATACAGGGCCAGCAGGTCGGGCTCCGGCCTGTCGAGCAGGGGCTGAAAGCGCTTCGGAATTGCGCCCACCGTCAGGGACATGTCCAGTACCTGATCATAGAGTGAAAAATCATTGCAGGGAATCAGGGTAATACCCGCCTGCTGCTGGGTCAGCCAGTTGGCCTGTCGAATCTGACGGGCTACATCCTGAAGCTGTTGTGGGGTGATTTTTTTTGCCCAGAACTGGTCGAGGGCACGCTTGAGTTCGCGGTGGCTACCGATTCGTGGATAGCCGAGGTTGTGTGCGATCATGTTGTTAATGGATAAATGGTTGATCGCGTTCGATGCCGAACTCCATACGCCTACCACATGATCCAGAATCTACACAATACGACAAACTACCCCCAGCCTCGGGGAGAAGCAGGGACGAAGCAGTCAATCGTGATGAAACCCAATCGCGTGTGGGCGTAATCAGCAAAGCTAAAGGCAAGTCTCCTGGCTTGTGACGGTATTTGCCGTCCTTCTCATCCCGTTGCAGGTTCGCCGGAGTGGGCGAACCGTTTGTGGGACAATGGACATCGAGGGCAAACCCTTTTTATGGGTCACTGACAGTAGCAACGTCTGCTCGTGATTCTCACACGATTCCTTTTTCATTTCCTGAACCTCTCAGGAAAACCATTAGCTTGTTTGACGGAAAACAAAGAACGTTGGGACAAAGAAACCGTATTGAGCTGGTAAAAACAAGGAAGCGCTCCTGAGCCAGCCCGTTGATTGACGCGGTATCCTTACGTTTGATAGCGGGCACGGACCAGGATAGACCTGCTGAGTGCCCAAATTGGTAGAAAATGAACGCTGTCGGGCTCATGGCCATAAGACAAGCTACTTTTGTAGTGTGTTCTTTTAATTTTTAGCCCATATTGCATATCGAATAAACTAGTGCTGCAACGAGTAATAACGGTTCGTCTAATGCCTCCTTTAGCTATCGCCAAACGATCTCCAGTTTTTCTTTATGGGCTTGTCATTGTCCTGGTGCTAAGTGCCTTTAGTTTTGTAGGTACGCTGGACAGCACCCTTTTCCAGCGCTATTATTTTTTGATTCAGGTGCTGGCGCTGGGGCTGGGTTGTCTGCACCTGTTTCTGAGCCGACGGGTTGCGCCACTGCTCTTCGTGCCATTTGGCCGGGGGGGATTGGCTACAGCAGGCCTTCTGCTGCTGGCCATGGCACTGGCGTTGGTACTCTACTG
Organism: Spirosoma horti; assembly: GCF_054776595.1. NCBI lineage: Bacteria > Pseudomonadati > Bacteroidota > Cytophagia > Cytophagales > Cytophagaceae > Spirosoma > Spirosoma horti. The sequence continues at coordinate 433,823 of NZ_BAAHBQ010000006.1, read as the reverse complement.
GAAAACGGGTTACCTGGCCGACCGCTGGCCATTCGTAACGAGCCTGATTCCATTCCTGATTCCTTTTTTCGTTGGCCAGGCCTATCAATTTTACCTGAACATTCCGCCAGCCGATTACCGGAAATGGTATTACCCAATCAACGGGACGATGCCTGACCTGGATCTGCTTGACCTGTCGACCATTTTTGTTATCCAGTTTGAGTTTCTCAAAACGCCTGCCGATGCGAACTTTACGAATTTCAAGGCGAAAGCGCCCGTTACGATGACGCTGGGCGATCTGTTTTTAATCTTTATCAATGATTATAATGAGCGCACGCCCACGAACCCGATCCAGTTCACCGACGAAGCCGGACGGCCATTTGGCTGGATATTTACCACGAAAAGCAGCTGGTGGCAGCGCCCGGTTTACCTGGACCCGGATCTTGATTTCAGCCAGAACAAACTGAGCGATAACGCCACCATTATCGCCCGGCGAGTGAGCTAATCCCGCCCGTTAATTCAGCATAATTACACCACCCTTCACCTCTACCATGGCATCGCCTTTGAGCGACGTTTGAGTGCCTTCGAGCGAGAGCTGCGCCTTGGCCTTAATGCTGGCGGTGGCGTCCGCTTCGGCGTTGATCTCGACAGCTTTGATCTCCACACTGGCCGTACCGTCAATCTTCACGGCGTTGGTCGCTTTCAGCTCAATATTGTTCTGCGCTTCGAGGGTTAAATCATTCGACGCTTTTAGCTGGATATCTTTCCCCGAAATGACGATGCCGCCCGGCGTTTCGATCGTTATTTTCCCATCATCGGCAAACGAAAGCAACAGGCGCGTATCCGTTTTGTTAACGTTGGTCAACTCAATTTTCTGTTCTCCATCTTTATCATACAGACTGATCTGGTTGCCCCCTTTGGTCTGGATGGTCTTTTGCACGTTGTCGCGCTGGGTGTACTTTACGCCGTCCTTTTTCGGATATAAGCTGGTCAGCACAAAGGGATATTCGGCCAGATTGGACTCATAGGCAATCATGACCTGCGCACCGATCTCGGGAACGAACAGCATCCCTTCGCCACTGGCTGTATAGGCCATAGCCACCCGCAGCCAGTCCGATTCTTTATTGGTGCCGGGCCACATAAAGGCCACCTTTACGCGTCCCAGTTTGTTCGGGTCTTGATTGTCGGTCACTTTTGCCAGTTCCGGCTGGCCAACGGGTAGCCGGAACGACGGATTAGGGGGCGGATAGGTGACCGAATCGGGCACGGCCCGGAATGTATTGGCATAGTTTCCGCTGCTATCCAGGGTGTGCGATACGTGCGTGACGCGATAGCTGCCGAAGTTTTCCTCCGACGAGCCCTGTTCGGTAAGGCGCGTTCCTTTTACGGAGATTACTGTTCCAACCGAAATATCCGGGTTTTCACCAAAGCCCTGAAACTCCACCAACCGGCTCGCTTCCATGGCTTTCTGTGTCTTGGCGACCTCATTCAACTCGCTCTGGCCATATACAAGTTTGGGCAGAGGAAGCTGCGATTCCTGGCTGAAGGTTTTCTCGGACTCGTTCAGGGTAAAATCGCCCCATTGGCCTAACCCACTGACGGACTGATCACTGGAATGACTCTGATACGTTTCATCGGCTACATAATCATATCGGGTATACAAAAACTTGGCGGGCAGAAGCCGCAGACTCATGGCGAAGGTTTGCATACCATCGACCTTAAAATCAATTTTCTGGTTATCAGGCTTGCCAAATACCAATTGCTGACCGTCGTAAAAACACCACTCTCCATATTCGGCAGCCAGGCGGGCCAGAAACTCAAAGTTCGTTTCGTCATACTGCACGACATAGCGCAGTGTTTCCGATCGTTTAGGGTTTACTGATCGCTTCAACAAATTACTGGGATACGGAGTCAACACCTGATTGACGATATCGGTCAGGCTACACTGAAGAAATGTCCGACGCAACCGGCTGTCTTCCAGCAGAATGGTCAGGCTGCTGCCTTTCAGAGCGAAGACATTCGACGTATCACTGGTATTTTTCAGGGCCAGTTCGGTAACAAGGCCTTTGAATTTAAATTGGAACGAGCCTTTTTCGAGTAGGGGATCGAACGAAAACTGAATCGTTTTGCCAACCACGTTCCGGTGCGACTCGTGAAAAAATAACTCGTTCGCGTCTTCGAGGTCTTCGAAGGGGACCGAAAGCTCAAACTGGTGATGACCGAACAGGTCCTGCTCGATGGTTAGCGACGAAACATTTTTCAATTCTTTACCGCCTTCGAGTTCAATATGCGGGATAACCTGCTTGGCCATTGATCAGGTATTTTTGTGGTCAATACCGTCGAGTTTGATTTTTGCGGCTGACAGTCGCATCAGAATGCAATTGCTGATGCGCGTTCGTTCGGCGAAACGCAAAATTGTTGTGGTATTATTTATCAGCCGCTCAATAAAAACGTTCTTCTCTGTTTGATCGAAGCTGAAAATATCGTTGCAAACTTCAAGAATAGCATCGACTTTAGAAACAGGGTTAGCCGACATTAGCTCAAAATAAAAAAGAGCATAAGCGTCTTCAAATTCGAGTTTTTGAAGCGATGATTTTTGATCGACTCGATCAAAGACAATTTCACCATTTTTTTTGGCCGTTGGCCCTGTTGCCCAGATTCCCAAAAGTTCATCCTCTGTGCCGTCTATAATCAACGTGATGGTGCCACCGCGTACGCCGGATGTCACTTTTCCCCGTTCACTTTTTTGCTTTAAGGTATGAGAACACTGCAACAAATTAAATGATTTACCTTCTACGGTCAATGTAGCGTTGAATGACATTGGGAGCGGCCTTAAATGTTAGGGAGTTAGAGTAGCTTTATTAAATGTAATTTCACTGCCGACTATATAAATAGTCGTACTCAGGTAATTCATGTCGGCGTAAAATTCATCTTTATAGTAGGAACAATGTGCCTTTTTAAAGTCAATCTCTTTGTAGGTAGCATCTTCGTCAATCCGGGTCAGAACGATTTTGCCATCTTTTTGCAGGTGTGGGTCAATCATCCAGTTTTTGATCGTGCTATCTTCCATGGCATCCAATCCTACAAGAACCCCCCAGTCGGGGCGGGATGCGGGCACCCCCCGCTTGTCTTCATCGCGAATTACCCGCAACAACATCCAGTTGATCGGGTAGTCGGTTCCTTCTACAGTCAGTATTCCTTCGTAAGCCATCAGTTAGTTTTCGTCAGTGGGCCATTGGTTATCTAATTGAACATCCCGCAGTTTTATTTTTTCGCAGGATAGCGTAACAAATACGCAGTAATTCATATTGGTACGCATCTGAAATTGGCGAACTCGTTTCCACATATTACGGACCAGTACGCTTTCCTGCCTACTGAGCCGGGTTAAATTATACCCATATTCGTACGAATCATCGGTTAAATCTTCCGCTGAACTAATTCGATTGAACTGGTTTTGACTTCCTCCATCGTCATCATAAAAACTTTCTGACACATCCGTAACGAACGCATTTTCGAACTCATACCGTAAAAAAACGGAAGGCTGGTTATTCCGGTAGGTCTGAATGATACCATTTTCAAGTCGATCTTCATCGGCCAGCCATTCGAAGAAAAAATCAGGTCCCCCCTCAACAATCAGGTAAAAATCACCCAGCATCGTATCCGAAGCGGGTAGTGCCAGGTGGTTGGAGGCTTGTTTAAATGAAACTAAAAATTCGAGGACTGGAATATCCTGGCCAGCCACCGTTAACACTGCTTTATGTGCCATAGTTGTATTTGTTAACGATCATTTCTTGCTTTTATCGGTATTCAGAGTAGCATTCCCATTGGCTACCGATTTGCCTTTGAAAATGAAATTTGTGGTCTCGAAGGAGGCATCACCCACGAACAATTCGAGCAGGCCAAAGCAGTAAACGGCCTCCATTTTCCATTCTTTCAGTCTTTTTTCTCCGTTGCCTTCATCGTCAGTCGCATAAAAAATGACGCTGGCATCTTTTTTCATGTTCGAATCGAACATCCATTCGGCAAACGTAGCCTGCTCCAGAACATCCATGGCTATGTGCAAGCGCCAGCTTATTCCTGAAGCGGGTTCACCTTTCCGATTTCGTTTCCGGGAAGCCGTAAAAAAAAATCGGTTCAGGATAAATAAAGCATTATCTATCTCCATTTCAGCGCGAAACGAGGCCATATCTAACGTTATTTAAGGTTGAAAAAATAATCTTTTTTTGTGACGGTGTATCTGACTATTTACGCTCAGTTGTCCATCTATTATCTAAAACTATATTGCGGATTTTTACCTGCTCGCAGGAGAGCGTTACCATCAGGACATGCTCGATACCGGTTCGCTGTTGGAACTGACGAGTTTTTGCTACTGTATTCGACAGGATCTTGGTACCATCAAATTGGTGCGAGAAAAAATTTGTCCATAGTTCAAATTCTTCGCTGTCGTCTTCCAGCATACTCACCTGGTTAAACGCATTGCCGATTCCTTCGTTATTATACAGGTTTTCCATAATTGTTGTCACAAAACCCTGCACAAATTCATACTCAACAAATGGTGAAGAAGATGTTTTGTAGTACACCTTGACCAGACCACTTTCCATACGGGTAGGGTCGCTGAGCCATTCAAAAAAAAGATCATCACCGCCAGGGATAATAAAATAAAAATCGCCCAGATAAACGCCCGAAGCAGGCTTACCCATATTGTTTATTTTCTGAGAGAGACTAATATTAAATTCCAGCAAGTCGAAGTCTTTGCCACATACAGACAAAACTGCTCGTTTAGCCATTTTACTAAGGAATTAGAAAGGTTGATATTTAGGATGACCACTGGTACGTCAGCGTAGCATTGCCGTTGGAAATAGTACTTCCGGCGAGAATAACCAGGGTCTCCATGATACCCAGATCATCCACAAAATTCTCTTCAAAGCCTACACAGTACACGTCTTTTAACTCCCATTCTTTTTCTTTATCAGTCCCTGAATAGAAGCTTATTTTTGCATCTCTTTTTTTTGTAGGGTCCAGCATCCAGTCGGTGAAAAAAGTATCACGAATGGCATATAATGACATCATCACTGTCCAGGCCATGTCGGGTACCGGACGGCCTTTTTTATCCCGGTCCCGAACCGCGAAAAAATTGATTCTGCTCAGTGTATACTCCGTATTGCTGACGCTTAATTTTGCTATGTAAGAAGCCATATATAGTGGCGTTTAGACGGTTTATTTCTTTGCGTGTATTACTGCTGGTCGTAGTCGGCTTTCCACGCTGCCGAATCCGGATCTTCGCCTTTTTGTCCGTCCAGTTTAAGCAGGAATGTTTTGGCCGGGAAGTAAGGAATCATGTGAATGTCCAGATAAATGCGGTCCTTCTGTTTGGGGTCCTGCTCGAACCGCATCAGCTTAAACTTCTCGATCAGTTTACCCGGCCCGGTCACGCTGTCCAGAAACTTTACAATCTGTTTCTGAATGTCCATGCGCGTATTCGTATTGAAGTTTTCAAACGCCCGCCGGTTCAGAAAGTCGATGAGTACTTTGGTGATGTAATCAAATACGCGCACTACAGAGTACGTCTGCAAGCCGATATTGTCGCCATTGAAAAGCGTTTTGGCCGAGAAGGGCATCACCTTGCCATATTCGTTCACCATGGGAATGAGCCCCATTTTGTCGAGCGTGGATATTTCACTTTTCTTCAGCGGGAACCGTACGCCGTCGGCCTCGTTGAGCGCCCCATGTTTGCGCCCGGCGGTCACCTGCGACATGACCGTGGCATAGACCTTACCCGCCAGCGCACTGGAGCCGGGTATGTAGAGGTCGTCTTCTTCGCCCACATCCTGATGCCGGCCACGGCCGGTAAGCCAGTTGCAGGTCATCATGACGTTAGAGAGATAGGCATCGCCCCCCGTCAGATCGGCCGATTCGAATAGGTCGACTACGTCGTTAGGGGCGTCCAGGTGCCGGAAATCAGTCACCATCATCACCTTATTCTTATAGGCGATCTGTGCCCATTTGTCAATTACCTTTTTCGAGCCGAGATAACCCGGCAGGACCAGCAACGAGTAGCTGTCCCGCAGATCGAGCCGGTCAAATGTGCGGGAGAATTCTTCGGCTACGGCATCAATGAACGTTGTATTGTCGAGATCCGTAATCTGCTCCGGTTCGGCGTTCATAATGTTGACGTTCTTGGCCTTATCCTGATCGGTGTTGGCGTAGAAGCTGGCCACCGACCGATAGGCCTGTTCCAGCCCCCGGTTGGCATCAAACGCCCGCAGCAGGTTGGTACTCAGGAGCGTCTGTGCCGCTTCGGCCTTCGTCTGAGCTGTTTCGATCAGGCTGGCTACGGAGTCGGCACCGTTCAGCAGATCGAGCATCAGGTGCAGGCGCTTGCTGAGCTCGGCGCGTTCGTCGGCTTTGGCCTCTTCGGTCAGAAAGATCTTTTTACGGGCTTTTTTCTCGGGATTTAGGTTCTGAACGCCCTCCAGTGTAGTTTCCAGAATACCGAAACCGCCGTATTTAGCTAGTTTGGTACAGCTTTCTTCGAGTGAAGGCGCTGACGTTACAGCGCTTTGTTCCGCCGTTTTCAGCGGTTTATGTTGGTTTTGTGCTTCCATAGTTTTTGAGTAGGTTTAAGGGTTACTGAGCCTCTTCCAGTTCACGGATCATAGCCTGAATGGCCGCTATATAGGCTGCTTTGCCATCCGGGTTGTCGAGCATGGTTTTCAGGATTTTATTCGATTTGAGCTGCCGCACGTACCGCTGAAAATCCTCGAATGTCATATTCAGCTCCTGGAGGTAGTTGCTTTGGGCAATGATGCCTTTCCGGCCAAAATCGGCGAGTGAACTGAAGCGCAGCGTTTCGCTGATGGTGCTGCCTTCTGCCGTATCGAATTCCACTTCCTGCTCCGGCTTAAAATGAGCGAAGACTTCGCCCACTGTTTTCAGCCCTTCAACCACCTCGGGGCGGAGGGGCGGATCGGCCGTTAGTTTCTCAATCAGGAGCGTCTTGTTCGGGGCAATGTCAACGATGCTTTCGCTGGTGTTGAGCTTGCGCTCCTGTCCACCGATTCCGTAGTCAAACATAATTTATGTATTAGTTAAGTGGTTAAAAATCAATTGGGTAGTAGCCTATCCTCCAACCAGAACTGTTGGAAAACCCACTACAATACTGCCGCCGTGGGCGGTCATGTCGCCCATTCGGGCTATCGGTTTGCCCCCGGCCAGCACCGTGGCTGATCCCTGGACAATGACATCGGGTGGACCAACGCAGGTGCACATGTCGCCTACCGTGGCGGCTGGCTGACCACCAATCAGTACCGTAGGATTACCGGGTCCTACAATGGGGCCTCCCACGTGCGGAATGGGCACGACGGCGGGTGTTTGCATCGGGCAAACGTGCATATCGAGGAGTCGGGCGGCTGGTTGTGGCATCGTTCAGGTAAGTTGTGCCATCTTACTGGCTGGTTGAGTAAGCGGTATGCTGGGCGTTTCGTCAGTCGTATTGGTCCACTGCAATTCGTTGCCTTGCCAGTCCACCGTTACCACCGATCCCGTTGTTACCTCACCCGCTATGATCATCCGCGAAATGGGGCGCCGTAGCTGGTTCCGGATCACACCCTTGAGCTGCCGGGCGCCGTATTGGGGCGTAAATCCGGACAGCGCCATGTACTTTCGGGCTTCGGGACTGAGCGTAAGGGTGATTCCCTGTTTCAGTAACTGATCGGTCAGCCCGCGCAGGTGCAGGTCGAATATGCGCACGGCGTTTTCCTCGGAAATAGGAGCGAAGGGCACAATCTCCGTTAGCCGGGCCAGAAACTCCGGCCGAAAATGGCGGCTCATGGCCTCCATGAGCTCGGCCGTCGTTGGAATCTGTCCGGCCCCGAATCGCTCGATAACCAACTGACTGCCGATGTTGGACGTGAAGAGTACCACCGCGTCCGAGAAATCGCCCTCTTTACCCAGCCGGTCGTGGAGTCGACCCTCGTCGAGAATCTGTAGAAAAATGTCGAATACCGATGGATGCGCTTTTTCAATCTCATCGAACAACACGACCGAATACGGTTTTTCGCGGATTTTATTCACCAGCAGGCCGCCTTCCTCATACCCGACATAGCCGGGAGGGGCCCCGTAGAGCAGAGCCGCCGAATGTTCTTCCTTGAATTCCGACATGTCGAACCGGATGAGAAACGACTCGTCATTGAACAGAAAATCGGCTAATGACTTGGCCAGCTCGGTTTTGCCGGTGCCCGTTGGCCCGAGCAGAAAGAAGGAGCCAATGGGCTGACCCGCTTTCGTCAGGCCGGACCGGGCTTCCAGGATGGCGTCGGCAACGGCTTTTACGGCATGATCCTGACCAATCACCCGCTTTTTGAGCACCTCATCCATGGCTAGTAACTTATCGCGCTCCTGGCTCTGAATTTTTCCCAGCGGAATTCCTGTTTTATGAGAGATTACCGCAGCCACATCATGCCGATCTACGCTGGTTCTGGCTACTGCCGTCAGGTCCGTCAGGCGACTCAATGTTTGCCTGATATGATCAGCCAGCGCCGGAGCCGACGCAAATGGGTCGGCCGCCCGCTCCTCGTCGGAGGGCGTATCGGCGATCAGATTGGCCAGCAGGATGGGGCTGATTTTGTTTTCCAGCTCCTGATACAGATACCGCAGGTCGTTCAGCGTATCGGTCCTGTGGGTACTGACCGTCAACTGATCGAGCTGTTGTGATAGCTGGACGACTTCGGCGGGGGTTCGTTCGCTGATCATCCGCACGGCTGACAGCGTTCGGTCGAGTAAATCGACGGCCGAGTCGGGTAGCCGACGATTTCGGCTGTAGCGTTTGGCCAGTTCAACAGCTTCGGATACGGCATCGGCACCAACGCTCAGCTTGTGATGTTGCTCGTAAAAGGGGACCAGGCGCTGGATCATCCGGATGGCGGTGGCTACGGTCGGCTCGTCTACGCGCAGCACATCGAACCGCCGACTGAAGGCCTCATCCGTTTCAATGTATTTCCGGTATTCGTCCAGCGTGGTAGCGCCAATGACCGTCAGGTTTCCCTTGGCCAGTTCGGGTTTGAGCAGATTGGCTACCCCGGTACCGAGTGGTCCCCGGCTGTCCAGCAACTGATGAATTTCGTCGATGAACAGAATGATTTTCTCGTCTTTTTTTACCTCATTCAAAATGCTTTTCAGGCGATCTTCAACTTCGCCCTTGTAAGACGCTCCGGCAACCAGCGCCCCCAGGTCCAGTTCAAGCAGCCGGGCATTTTGCAGGTAATCGGGCACCTGACCCGCCACGATGTTGAGCGCAAAGCCATCCGCCAGCGCCGTTTTGCCAACCCCCGGCTCACCCACCAGAATGACGTTGGGTTTGGTTCGTCGGCCCAGCGTTTCGGTCATCATACGCACCTCGCGGTCGCGGCCCATGATGGGATCTAACCGCCCCTCGGCCGCCATAGCCGTTTTATCCACACAAAAGCGCAGCAGGGCCTGCCCCAGGGTACCCGACGGGCTGGCAGGCTTCGATTCGTTCGTCTTCGTTGAAACCGCCCTTTCAACGTCGGTATCAGCCAGAGCCGCCTGCATCAGGTCGGCCTGGGTTAGGGGTAAACTCCGCAGTTGCTCGGTGCTGAACGCTACGCCGGGCTTAAGCAACGCGACCAGCACACAAACAGGATCGGTCTGGGCCTTCCCCAACTGCATGGCCACCAGATCGGCCAGTTCCATCGCGGTTTTCACCTGCTCGTCGCCCGGCGGGTTGGGCGACAGCCGACTTGCTTTGGGGCTGGCTTCCAGACGAACTTCGGCCCACTCGAGCAGGTAAGGCACGTCCTGCCCGATCACGGCCAGCCACGAGGCCAGTCCGACCTCGTTGTGGAGCAGGCCCATCAGTAAATGCGCCGGGGTGAACAGTTCGTTCCGATACTCTTTGGAGAGCGACTGAGCAATCTGGATAGCCCGTTTAACGTCTTCGGTGTATGCCATCAGAATCAGGGGTTTATAAATGTCAGTCGGAACCTAACCGGCGCAGTTTATCATTGATCGTGGAGATGCGTTGTTTGGCATCGGGACGGGTATTTCGTTCGAGGGTTTCCATGGCGAATTCATAGAGCGGCCGTCGCCAGAGTGGGGGTTTATTGGTGGCGTCGGCTTTTTTCTCGCACCGGTCAACAATGTCCATTTCAACATCGGCTCGGGAAGCGCCAGCGGTAATGGGGGCCGTAACCGTCGGAGCGGGAGCACTGCCCGCTGCTTTTAGCTGATCCTGAAGCTGATTGATGCGGGTCTGGGCCAGCGTCAGTTTGCCCGAACACTCCTGAAACTGCGGCAGGTAATTGGGGCCGCCACCGCCAGCCGGAGGAGCGGCCGCCGGTGCGGCCGGTTTAGCCGCCAGAATTTTCAGCATTTCATTTTCCTGCCGGGCCTGGGTGAGCGCTGCCGTCAACTTATCGACCTGGCTGGCGTCGATGCCTTCTTTTTCCAGCAACTCACGCAGGTAGCTAATGCTGTTGCGGTAGGTTAATACAGCATCGTAGGCGCCAATAATGTCGTGCGACAATTGTTTGTTGAGTGGTTGCAGATTGGCCGTATCCGCCTTGAGCCCATTTACCTGATGTTGCAGCCCGCTTTCCAGGCCAGAGAGTTGTGCTTTCAGACTTCCCTTTTCAATGTCGGTCGCTTTCAGATAGGCCTGATCGGTCGTTTGCAGTGTTCGAAGGTCAGTTGTTACGCTATTCATTGGCTTCCGGAGTTTCTGGGTCTGCTCGGTCAATGTTTCGTTGAGCCGGGCGTTCTCCTGCTTCAAGATGTAGTTTGGCGCACTGAACAGCAGGTAGACTGCCAGCAGGGGCAGGCTGAGCGACAGGCAGTAAACACCCAGGAAGCGGCCTAATGCCTGTTTTCGTTCGGGTTTGTTAAGCGGTTCCATCAGTACGTTTTCTTGAGTTGAAAAGGAAACTTAATCAGGGTGTAATCGCTGTTTTGTCGGGTACGATTACCCCAGCGGACTCCAGCGCGATCGGGGTTTTTCGGGTGGTGTGTCTTTGACTTCGTGCTCGATGATGAACACATTTTGCCCTTTCCGCTTGCCAATAAAATCCAGTTGCGCCAGTTTATAGAACACGTTCGACAGGGTCTGGTAAAACGTATCGACTTCCGTCAGCAGGGTTGCTACTTCGGTATGCTGGTAGGGTAGTTGTAGTGTGGCATTTAGCTGGGCTTCAAAAGCACCCGGCGTCAGGTCGGCCCACTCGCTGATGTAGCCAATGAACTCTTCCCGTTCGCGGCCGCTGAGCATGGTCATCACCACCCGCACAGCCTGAATGGGTCGTAGCAGAATTTCGGCCATCTGAATGGGCGGCTCGTAGGGAATGATCCAGCTAAAGCGTGTACTGATGTCGCCCAAAATAAAGGCCATCCGTTCGGCCATCAGCAGGGTGCTGTTTTGCAGGGCGTTTTTCGTGTCGCGTTCTTTCGTGCGTTGCGTGATCTTATACGCATTTGTTTCCAGGGATTCCAGGTGCTTGCCGAATTGCTGGTGCCATTGCTGAAGCCGGGGCAGGCTGTAGGTCGACGTGCAGGCGGGCAGGTAACTCGTGTCGGCTTGTACTTCACCATTGCCATAGCGCACCCGCCCAACAATTAGCTGATAGCTGAGTTCGGCGGGGCGTATCTGTGCCGATGGCACGATGTCGAGCCGGTATTCGGGGCGGGTGTGGGGATGGCGGGGCGGGGTTTCGGTCAGGATGGGTTCGCCCGTCGGAACGCGGGTAAACGGATCGACCGTCAGCACCACGTCGAACGTTTGGGGCTTTCCGGTTTGCAGTCCGTAGGTTTCGGCCAGGGCCGGAAACGAGGTGGTACAAGTCAGCGAGTCGGTGGCATTGTAATAGTCGATCCGGGCACCGTGCGGGCTAATGCCCCGGCAACTCCGCAACTGCACCCGAATCTGCTGGTTGAAATCGCACTGAATCTGCAGGTCGAGGGCGTCGTCGGCGGGCAAAATACCATACCGAAACCGGGATAGCCCCAGCGCATTACTATCGCGGAGCTGATCATGCATGAAGTTTTCCCACTCGTTAAAATGTCGGCGGGCTATCTTCATGCCGTCAATCCAGTTGACGGGCGGATAGTTGAGTTGTGGTACGGTCATAGCAGTAGGGGTATCGATCATATAGTCGTCGCAAAATCCAGTCGTCCGAAGGCATCCTCCTCCGTGAATAAAAAAGTATCGGCAAGCGCCGAGGTATCCAGCACCAGACGGGTGCCAACATCCAGGGGCATCAGATAGCCCGCGAGCCAATCGATCAGCCGCTGCCCATTGCCGTCCGGCAGGTAGTCGGTCAGGCGTTCTGGTTGGTCGATGGACACGGTGATCCGGAGCAACGGTTCGCCATCATACAACCAGCCATCAAACACGGAGTCGGCTCCCAATTGCCACTGGCCCAGCGCTGACCCGTCATGGTGAACAAATGCTTTTCCAGGTGCATCCAGCTGCAGCGACACGCGCTCTTCGATCAGCTGGCCGAAGCATGTTTTCATAGCTACCAGATTACCCGCCATCTGATGTATGACGGGCAGCAGATAGTGCAGGCGTTCTCGCTGCGTGGCGGTCAGAAAATCCGGCAATGTCCAAAACCAGCTCAGCATGTCATCGGGTAGGAGGGAGCCGAACTGGAATGCCCGCTGCTCCTGCTCGATCCGAATGCGTTGCCGAAAAAACTCCTGCTCGATCGGCAGGAAAAAACGCCGGGCAGCCCGCTCGCGCTCCTGCTGAATAGCCATTTCGCGCAGGGTCGTTTCCGTAGACGCTGACGCATCGGGGCTGGTTGGCTGGTGAAAGACGCCCTCGGGCAACAGGTCATACAAGCCGCTGCGGTTCAGGTCGATCTGCAACCACCGTTGCGTGCTGTGCTGCGATTCTACCCAGTGGACCCGGTCGATGTCGCGCGAAAATGCCCGTTTAAACAAGCCCACCGGATTGATGATCAAGTCGTCGGGTGAGATGCCGTCTTCGAGCATATCGGCCAGCACCACTTCGGCCCGTAAGTCAACGGGGAGGTGATTCAGGCGTTCGGCGTAATCAGCTACTGGTTTCATGCAGATTTTGGGTCAAACGGGTAAAACAAGAACCTGATACGGCAGCGCAGCTACCGATTGCTGTTCGAGACTGATTTGCAGCCACCGCGCCTGTTGCTGCCAGTCAGCGGCTGTATAGGTACTCAGGTCCGACGGCTCCAGACTCACCCGAATGCACCGCTGAAACCCGTTACCCGGCTGGGGATCAACCTGAAAGGTGCGCTCCACCCGCGCCGACTGGAGGTGCGCTCCGAGTTCGGCACGGCAAACGGCCCGGGCATCTTCCAGCGTAACGATCCGGTTTCGAGTCAGCAAAGCCCGTTTATACTGGGTGATTTTCTCCGACTCATTTGGCCTTTCCCGACCGCCGGTGGTGGTGGTCATGAGAAATCCGCCGTCCTTACGGAGCGAATTATCTGCGTATGGACTAAGTCGACTCCCGACGGGCAATCGATTGGCTGCATCACCCTCACACGTCCAGTAGTCAATAAAAACTGTATCGCCGGGTTGCTTTGGCTTAATGATCAGGTAGGGAATGGTGTCCCGTTTACGGGTTTTCTGGTCTACTTTGGCCTCAAGCCGGGCCAGCGCCTGGTTGAGCTCCCGAATGACTGACGTTAGAAAATCTTCGCCCAGCGCAGCAAACGAGGCACTTTCGTCGTGCAGTAAATCCTGGAGGTTAATCAGGGTCTGGCGGGCGTCGCGTTCGTCGAAGCGACTGACACCATATTGCACCGTATAGGTGTCGGTGGCCATATCCGACAGGTTTCCGAGCGGAAGGGCCGTTAGCTGGCGGTTTTGACTGGTCCGTACGTCCCGCATGGCTAAAAAACACCGGTCTGTTTCGAGCGGAATGATGTTGAGGGTTTGCTGAAGCCGGTACGTGATTCGATGGAGCCGCCGGTTCATCACCGGGAAACAGTTTATACCTACGCTCATTCCGCTCAGCACTTGTGAACTAACCGTGTGGGGCAATCGGATTTCGATCCACCAGAGCGGCTCTTTAAGGACACGCAAATCCCGGTCGGCAAACCATTGACTCATTGGTGCCGGATACAGTTGTTGTGTCAGTCCGGACGATTTAAACGGGGGAGCACCGGTTATCGTAACAAAATGACGATCATAGGTCAGAACGGCCTGTCTCTCCACCTTGCCCATCCCGTCGAACACATCGGCCAACGGCGAATCGGCGGGCGTGGTCGTAGTCACGTGAGTCAAACCCGGCTGGATCGGTAGCGCCTGCCCGGCTAGCCACCATGAACTTTGGGCTGGCAACGACCCGTAATCGACCCGGCCCTCATCGATGGGCCAGTCGAAAAAGAACGTCAGACCATCCAGCGACGGCAGGTTCTCCGCCAGCTCCAGGCCCAGCCACAGGGATTGGTAAGGCAGGACAACCGGTGCACCCTGCCGCTGGGCTACCGGCGTTTTCTGGGTAGCCTCATCGATCCGATACAGGGCGTCGGTGGTCGCGATATACCGGACCGCCCCATCCACAATTGGGTAGGTGCCAACGGGTGAAAGGTAAGTTTCGGTCGGGTTGGACGGTTCGGTGCGGGCCGTCGTGGCTCGTTTGTAGCTCAATTGCGTCGTGGGCGATACCGTTGCCCGAGGCTCAACCGACCGCACCTGCGCGACCCCAAAAGCGGGCCGGGCTACGTCGGGCTCGGGGTGTAGCACCTTGGCCAGTCGGTCGAGCAGCCGGGTTTGGGTATTTCCTATGTCCACTGCCATCCGCTCGAACTCCATCGCACAGGCTTCGATGAGCAGGGCCACAAGTGGGTCGAAGCTATCCAGATCGCTCTCGGCATAGCCCCACAGGTCGGCAGCCCGGCGAAGCATCCGGGTTTTCACCCGCTCACGAGCGAATCCTTCCGAAACCAGATCAGTAGTGGCCATTGTTTATTCGGTTGAGAGAGGAGCCAAAAACAGGCTCCGGTGAAAGGAGAATGATTCATTTGTACGGGTCAGAAGTCCATCGATCCAGACCGTCAGCCGCCGTTTTATTCGCCGGTTGGTTCGGTTGATCTGTATTTCCTGATCGGCCAGGTCGACGCGTACGTGTACCTGCATGAGCCGTTTTTCGTGTTGCGCCACGGACGTTTCGATCGACTGCCGGATAGCTTCTTTCCAGCGGCTGTTGGCCTGATTGGAAAAATCTTCATCCCACAGGCTACACCCAAACGTTTCGTCGAAGCGGGACTCGGCGAAGTGCGTCGTCAGCATCAGGTACAGGTTCTGGGCAATCGACTGGGGCAGCGAGCAGGTAGGGTGCGGCCGGTGATGGATCACCTCGTCCAGGCGGAGCGGCAGGGCATAATAAGGTTGTGGCATAGCTTGTCGCGATTAAAACCGGAAGGCGAGCCCGGCACCTACACTGATACTATTCATGGGAACCGTAAAGCTGGCCAACTGACCCGTTTGCGGTTTGCGGGTTGTCGGATTTGTGGTCGGTATCTCGACGCCCTGATCTTTGTACTCAGTAACTGTAACCTGTGTGGTGGTCGGGGTTTTACTCGTAAATTCGAGCCGTTCCGGCTTAAATGTCTGATTATAAGCAACGATTTCGACAAACCCCCGAACGGCCTGGCTTAGCCGGAACTGAATTCCCAGGGCCGCCTGATACCCCAGCGCCAGTGAGTTTTTTGTATAATTACTGGTGGACCCATACGTAGTACTGACCCCGACTGTAGGGGCCTCAAGGGAGTTGCTAACCGTCTTATAGTCCAGCACGACTCCGCCCACCAGTCCCAGCCGGTTGTAGATGTAGTAGGCTGGGCGCGACAAGGCTTTAAACGTAATGTTTGGTATCACCGACACAACTTTTAGTGTAGAGGTCTCCGTATTACCATAGGTAGCTTTACCGTCAGTGTAGCTATTGACAATCTTCAGGTCTGATCCGAAGAGGATGTCGGCATCAATGCCCAGGTTGATGAAGTCACTGACGATAACGCCAAGTCCGATACCAGCCCGTGGACCAGCCCCCAAGCCTTTAGTGGCCGTCTTAAAGGTAAATACTGACCCATCTGAACTTTGTAACTCACTGTGGCTAATCTGTACACCCGGTGTGATCAGGCCATAAAGCCCGTAAACCTTTACATAAAAAGGGGCTTCGGTGGCCTTTGCTTTGTGAGGAACTGCCCCTGTCGTAGCTGATTGACCTGAAGGGTTTACTGTGTTTACGGCAAAAGTGGACTGGGCTTGCCCTATCGTAACCCGCACAAGCAGGCCAAGGAGTAGGACGAAGAATCGATTCATGGCTATCTGATTTAAGATGTATAGAAACATAGGACTGCGGTCAGGTTGTGAACTGCATCCGCCTGACTGATCCGGTCGTGTTTAAAATCGGAATACCAGCCCTGCTCCGGCACCGACACTGTTGATCGCAACGTTGAAATTGGGTTGCTCAGATGGGTCCGACTTATTGAAGTCACCCTGGCTTTTATATTCCGTGGTAGAACTTTGTGTCGTACTGATTCCACTCTTGGTGCTGACCGTGGTACTCTGAATTTCTTTTGGCTTAAAGGACTGATTGTAAGCCACTACCTCAACAAATCCCCGAATGGCCTGGCTTAGTCGGAACTGAATTCCCAGGGCCGCCTGATACCCGATTGCCAGTGAGTTCTTTGTGTAGTTGGTGGTGCCTACCGATGTCGTGCTTGCTCCTATTGTGGGAGTTTCCAGCCTATTATCGATTGTCTTGTAGTCCAGCACGACTCCTCCCACCAGACCAAGCCGGTTGTAGATATAATAGCTCGGCCGCGAAAGGGCTTTAAACGTGACGTTAGGAATAACCGACAGTACCTTCAGGGTCGTCGTGTTCGAAATAACATACCGACTTAAATTACTGCCGCTGCCTACGAATACATCATAGTTGGTTGTCAGCGCGGTGCCAAAAAGGATGTCGGCATCAAGGCCGACGTTGATAAAGTCACTGGCGATCAGGCCAAGGCCAATGCCTGCGCGTGGCCCTTGCCCCAGCCGTGTTTTGACTGGCTGGTAAGCGTTCGGTGAACTTGACTGGCTTTGCGAGTAGTTGTAGTTGATCTGCGTCCCAGGCGTTAACAGGCTATAGAATCCATACGCTTTTAGGTAAATGGAAGACTCCGCAGCTTTTGTTTTGCGCGGAGCGGTTTCTGTGATAGCCGATTCGTCCGTACGGTTTACGCCGGTTGCGTTCACCGCCGGTTGGGCCTGGGTTATCGAAACCCGGACGAGCAGGCCAAGGAGTACAAGAAGATAGAGCTGTTGATTTTTCATGTTACCTAAAGGGATTGTATCCTGATTGGTTGCCTCAAAGGTCTTCAATCGAAGAAGCCTTTTCCATAACCCTTTACACCCACTGAGCGAACGGTAAACGGTTATTTGTTAACAGGTAATGCGATGATATAGAGCTATTTAGTTGGATGGTTGGGTGCTATTTCGATACCGCCGATTCGGGTAGTTACCGGCAATAGGATTCCCGTGCCCTGATTTGGTCAGGGCTGGCGATAAACAATACCAGGTAGTTTTTAGAAATCAGGCAGGTGGTATGCCGATTGTGATCCTTATTTGCAAAGCTGATTATTGACCAGGAAAGGGGAGAGGACCGATGTTTTCTGGATACCAGCAACATTCGTAAGCGCTACGTCTTTACCCCAGCCTTTCAAGGTGGCAAACTGGCTGTCGGTCGTCATATCCATGACGACACAAAGGGGATTACCTCCACCATCGTTGCCTGGTCCCCACTCCCATACCAACCAGCCAATATCCAGTCGTTGAGCTTCCGTCAGTATTGTTTTATAATCGACCTGCCCTTCGGGTCCGCAGCTATCCCCTTTTCCTTTTTCAACATAGGCGCCGTACGCAGCAAATTCGCCCACGATGAACGGCAAGCCAGCGTTCACGGCGTTCTGAAACTGAGTTTTAATAAATTGGGGAGTAGCGCCCTGGGCCATCGGCCAGTAGATATGCACGGAAAAGAGTAGGTTCTTGTCGGGATCGGCCTGAATCAGGCCTGGTCCCAGATGAACCAACTGCTCCAGGTTTTTACCAAAATCCGTTCCATCGATAAGCAAGGGTGTGTGAATGCCCGCCTGCCGAAGCTGCTGAACCGCGCTGGTATACCCCTGCGTAAATTGAGTATCGGTAACCTGGTCGTCGCCACATTCATTGGCAATGTTGACCAGCAGATACTTCTGGTGTTTCTGGATGACGGCTACGATGTCGGGGCGCTTCCAGAAATTGACCATCTGGTCCAGCATACTCCAGTTGCCGGTCGCATCATGGACTTCCACGATGGGAATCATCTTTTGCGCAACGCAGGCCGTAATCAGGTTATCGAGGTCGATGGCTTTGGTGGGTTGACCGTTATCTTCCCGTGTTTGCCAGACGATTCGCACGCTGTTGGCCCCCGTTTTGGCAATTTCAGCAAAGGAAGCTCCCGAACGGTCCGTCCAGAAGTTCATTTTGTTCACGCCCCGCAGCGTGATTTTAGTGCCGCAGGGATCGTACAGAAACCGATCGTTTACATAAAACCCCGCATGATCAGTTGTGGTAGAGGTTGGCATCGTGGTCATCGAATCGTCGGTTGTACGGGTGCAGTTTTGTAGTAAAATGCCTGTCAGAAAAAGCAACGTGGTGATTTCTGTTTTCATGGCTGTTCGTACTAACATGAATGTTCACAAAATTCATTCGACAGCCACGAATATGCAATAACCCTTTACACCCATTGATTTAACAGATAAGTTGCTTATTTTCCCTGATGAGTGTGTAACTTGCTACACAGTACGGCAGGTAATGCCTCATACTAACTAACCTCTTTTTATGGTCAGGGCGGCTTCTTAAAGCTTTCTAACCAGGCCGTTACTATGAACAGAAAGCTATTGGTCACTGCTTTGTTACACCTGTTGCTGAGTGGCCGATCGTTATTCCTACTTCATGCCCAGCCGCCAAACGTAGTGTTTAGTCGCCTGCTGGATAAAGGCGAGTTTCCGAGTCAGACCGTCTATAGCATAGCCAGAGACAGGCAGGGGTTTATCTGGTTCGGTACGCGCCGTTGCCCGGTTCGCTACGATGGCCAGTCAGTCCGGAGTTTCCTCTTCCCGGAGACCTATTTGATCAATGGCATGGCTGCTGATTCGGCCAATCGGATGTGGGTTGCCAGCGACAGGCGGGGTATCTGCCGCATTGATCCGCATACGCTCCGCCTGACATCGATATCCAAAACACCCAGAACGACGGGTCATTTCTACAAAAGTTCAACCGGCGATGGCTGGTTCAGCACGGTCAACGGCGTTGGCCGCATCAACCTCCGCACCCACCACGTCGATCTGTATTCATTTCGGCAAACGACCTACCAGGGACTAAAGGCAAAGGGGTTTCTGGAAGACAAACAACACCGGCTGTGGGTCATTGGCAGTGATAATGGTGTATTTCGCTTCGACAGCCGGGCCAACCGCTTTGTATGCGTGTTAGGAATCGATTGTCCCGATCCGAAACGCAGTCTACAACTGTACCTCAGCCGGGGGTGCGTCGATGCCAATGGGATTCTCTGGATTGGTGCCTATGGGCATGGCCTCCTGCGAATCGATCCCGACACGGAGCAATTTTCG
Organism: Spirosoma horti; assembly: GCF_054776595.1. Classification (NCBI taxonomy): domain Bacteria; kingdom Pseudomonadati; phylum Bacteroidota; class Cytophagia; order Cytophagales; family Cytophagaceae; genus Spirosoma; species Spirosoma horti. The sequence continues at coordinate 414,189 of NZ_BAAHBQ010000006.1, read as the reverse complement.
TTCTTCAAATTGCCCCATGAGCCCAACCGGATTACCTGCGTCGAGGAAGGACAGGATGAAAGCGGGAAGCGGATTCTCTGGGTTGGCGACGAGAATGGGCTGCTGGTATTCCGGCCGGAGCAGCATCAGTTTTTTCGGTTGACGAACATTCAGTCGGCGCCATTTCAAACCAATGTGTTGTATCGGGATCCGTACAGTGGCATTTTATGGGTGGGTACCTCAACGGGCGTTTTCAGCTATAACCCTCAGGACAACCTGATTCGAACCATTGCGCTGCCCCCTTCTTTGGTTCGTCAGCCCGTGGTGGTTAAGGTGATCGCTACCGATCAACAGGATACGACGGGTCAAACTTTTTGGCTGGGCTTATCCCATACCGGCATTCTCCGATGGCATCGTCCAACGAACCGGTTCACCCTCATTCGGTTTCCGCACGGCGAGTCAGAAGCCATGTGGTTTCAGCAGACGAACACGGCTCAGCTCTGGATAGGGCTGCGGAACTGGGGATACAAAGGCGACGGGGTGATCGTTTACGATACCCGCTTAAACCGGTTTGTCGAAACACTGGCGGGAAAACGCGCCGGAACGCTGTTTTCGGTACCCTTTGTCGACCATGGGCTCATTGACAGGCAGCAACGATTATGGGTGGGTAACAATGACGAAGGTCTTCAGGTAGTGGATATGCGTACCGGCAAGCCATTGGTCTACTGGTCTGATTCCATTCGCGCGGCTCTGCATCGAAACAATAATTTTCTGACGGGGCTGGCCATCGACGCCACCGGTCGCATTTGGTTATCGACGTACCGGGGTCTGTATTATGTAACCGAGCCCAATCATCGGTTTGTGTGGGTCGATGGTGGCCAGCCAGCCACGAAACGCCCCGATGATCTAGCCACGAATGCTGTTCTGGTGGCGAAAAATGGCCATGTGTGGGCAGCCCGTTGGGGAAGTGTAACAGAAAGCCTGCCAAACGGGCGATTGACGACGATTCTGACCGCCCGGGATGGCCTGTATGACCGCGAAAACCGTCAGCTTGCTGAGGACAAAGAAGGCACGATCTGGATTGGTAACTTCGACGGGCTGCATAGTTATAATCCAAAAACCAGGCGATTTTTACGGCTAACGGCCAATGATGGCCTGAGCCAGAATACCATTACGGCTGCGCTCTATGTTCACCGGGGTACCGAGCTGTTTATTGGTCAGCAAAACGGAATCGATCAGTTCGATGTAACGCAGTTGCATCGTCGGACCACCCTGCCACCGGTTGTTGTTACGTCCTTTCGTGTACATGAGCAGGAGCGGCCGTTCGATCCCACGCGCCCGATCCGGTTGTCCCGAACGGAGAACGCGTTCAGTGTTGATTTTACGACCTTACGGTACAGCCGATTAGCCAACACGCGATATGCCTATTTTCTGGAAGGGCTGGATGAGCGGTGGAATTACAGTGGGTCGTTGCACCGGGCTTACTACACCAACCTGGATCCCGGCCGGTATACATTGCATTTGAAGGCCGCCGATTCATTCGGCAACTGGAGTCACAAGCCGCTTCTGCTATCTATTGAAATACTGCCGGCCTATTACGAAACCTGGTGGTTCAGGACACTGCTGCTGCTACTGGTTGCCAGTCTGTTATATGCTTTGTACCGGTACCGGATCAATCAACTGATGCGCGTTCTGCACATCCGCAACCGAATTTCAGCTGACCTACACGACGAAATTGGCTCATCCCTGAGTGGTATTGGCATATTGGGAACCATGATCAAACAAAACCTTCCAGCCGAGCATCCATCAGGCTCAATGGTTGAGCGGATCGTTTCTGAAGCCCGGCACGTCAGTAATTCTCTGGACGATATTGTCTGGAGTATCAATCCGAATAATGATGAGCTCAGTAATTTGATTGCCCGCATGAACCGTTATGCCGCTGAGTTATTCGAAGCCTCGGGGATAACCTACCAGATTAGCGTGCCCGATACGATTCAGCACCTGACCTTGTCCATGGAAAAGCGGCAGGACCTGTACCTTATCTCGAAAGAAGCCGTCAACAATCTGGTTAAACACGCTCAGGCCACCCAGGCGTCTTTGAAAATCAGTCTGGAACACCAGCGCCTTTATCTGGAGGTTTGTGACAATGGGGTCGGTTTCGACCCAAACGCAGAAACGGAACGAAATGGCGTCCGGAATATGCAGACGAGGGCTAAAAACCTGCACGGTGAGTTGGCCATCACCTCGGCACCGGGACAGGGGACATCCCTGAAACTCAGTTTTCCGGTAATGTTCTAAGTCATTGCTATACAGGGTTCTCGGGTAGTTGTCGACTGGGTTTGCCCTGAATTAGTTTTGGTTTCAGGTTTTGGTCTGCCTGTTCAACAAGTTCTGCGATTCGATTTTGTCGGGTCTCTGCCCGTTTGGCCAGAACGAGCCATTGTAGAAGTACGCGTTTGTCTGACCGGCTTAGCGTTACAAAAAAGCTTCTCGCATTCGGCCTCTTCTGAAAAGCCTCTTCCAGATCTGCCGGAATGATCAGCGCTTCCACGTCGTCCAGAATTGTCCAGGAGCCATTCTGTTTGGCGATGTCAATAGCCCGCATACCGGCCTGGGTCATCAATCCGCTGTCAATGAGTCGTTGAACTTTTTTTTTATTGACTTTCGACCACACGCTTTTCGGTTTTCTACGGCTGAAAAATTGCCGGTAGGTGTAATCGTCCACCGGTTTTGCCAGGCTATCGATCCACCCGAAGCAAAGTGCTTCATCCACCGCGTCGCTATAGGCTAGCCGGTCAACGGTTGATTTCTTCTTGTGGTAAAGGAGCCAAACGGATTGTTTTTTGTCGTGGTTCTCCTGCAGCCATTCGCGCCAGTGTTGCCGGTTTGTTGGGCAAAACATGTCAATTTCTTTTTCAGGTATGCTCATTTGCCTGGTAGTTAGAGGGTTAAGGCTATTCGTCGGTTAGTCTTACCAGAAAGAGACTTTAGGAGTAAAATTAACCGACGAATAAATACGGATATTGACTGAACGTGAGATCCTGGACAGCGAGGAAAACCACCCGCACGAAGACCAGTCCCGTGTGCGGTGATTATTTCACCACCGTAGCTTCCAGCTCAACGGTTAACGTTTGAAATAGCCCTTTCACTTCGATCAACGTAGTCGCTTGCCTGATTCCATGAGCAGCGATCCAATCCTGGTAGACATCCGTGCAAGTCGTGAAAAACTCAGCGACCGACGTGGTGAAAATGTTCAGGCGCACAATACCCTGGCATTCGTACCCAGCCTCGCGGATAAGCTGTTCTAAATTTTGGATAGTCTGGATCAACTGCGTTCTCATGTCGCCAGTACTTGCCTGTCCATCCGCGTCGATGGCTACCTGCCCTGAACAATAAAGTGTACCTTCGGCCTGTTTGATCTCAACGGCCTGCACCGAATTCGTCCGCTCGCCCCATTTCCAGGGATCAACTGTTCGCTTTTCCATTTACCTTGCTTTTTACGTTTGTGTAGTCAGGGATGTTTATCGCCTGATTCTACAAAGGTCAGCGCGGCTACTGACAGCCCTATGTCAGACCTTCGTTGGGGACGCAAAAAAAATCGTATGCCTGTTGGGCTAGTTCCCGCAGGTGATCCCGCAGGGCGGGTGGTTCGAGTAGGGTGATGGCACCGGCATAGGGTAACAGCCAGGCCGCCAGGTAGGGCAGGGAGCCAATAAAAAAAGTCATTTCTACCTGACCATCGGGCAAACGTTGCTCCAGTGCCCAGCCATACTGGTGTTTGGTGTCGTGCAGCCGCTGAATCGATTCGGGCGCTATGCCCGTAGGCTGAAAGCGGATAATGACCTTTTCTCTGCCCCGTCGGTTAGCCTCATCGACCCAGTATTGCTGCAACGCTTGGGGGCGGGCGGCAAAGACTTCCTGACGGATTGTTAAATTTTTGATCCGGTCCAATCGGAAATTACGGAATGCCTGCCGCACGCGGCAAAAGGCGACCAGGTGCCATTGCTGGCTCAGGTAAAGGCCAATCGGCTCCACGTCGCGGGTTATGATCTGGTCGGAATGAGCAGCATGATAAAGCAGATTGACAACTTGTTGGGCCGTAATGGCGGTCACCAGTTGCTGATAGGTATTTGGGTGGTTGGGCTGTTCGACTGGCCCCAACACCTGGATGTGGGGGGCAAGGATTTCCAGGTGGTCGCGGTCGACCCGGCGCAGCGCGGCTCGTAACTTCTCCATAGCTGTGCCAGTAAGTTGGGCCGTTGGTATATCGGTGAGACCGGCGGCCAGCTTTTCTGCAGTTAGCAGAGCGATGGCCTCCTCGCGGGTAAACATGATGGGCGGTAACCGATAGCCCTCTACCAGTGTATACCCTTTTCCCTCCTGGGTCACCACCGGAACGCCCGCCTGCTCGAGGGTTCGGATGTCGCGGTAAATGGTGCGCGTGCTGACCGAAAAGCGCTGAGCTAGTTCGGTCGCTGACAGGAGCCGTTTGGTTTGCAGTAGTGTCAGTAGGGCTACCAGGCGGGAAAGGCGGGTGAGTTCGTGGTCAATCATGGGGTAGCCTGCTGCAAGGGGTGCCTGATTCTCATAATGGGACGATGTGCCAACGAGGCCATTCAGGGCCTGTTCTCCAGCCGATACACCGGATACCGGTTAAACGTCTTTTCGAAATAGGGTGTCTGTTTATAGATGAACGCTAACTGAGCATCGCCGTTTTCGGCGAACGCTTTATCGGCGGCTCGTTTATCGGCCAGTTGCTGACGAAGGGCGGGGTCCTTGCGGAGCAGTTCAGCCGCTGTGTCCTCAAAAATGTAATCGGAGAAATACTCCTTCTGATCCAGCACACTGTCGAAGAAGTTCCAGGCAAAAAACGAGTCGGCTGCCTGTGGTTCCAGCGTTTCGATCAGGTAGCGGTTTGCGGGCTGGTTGGTTTGAATGACATAATCGCCCTTATAAAACTGGATGCGCTGGGTTTCCGACCGAACCTTCACGCTCGTGTGAATATAATGCCCTTCATACGGCCGAGCGCCTGTTTTGTAATCCTCCAGATAATAGGCTGAAACGGTAATCAGGCTGTCTTTAGCGAGCGTTTGCATGCTAACGCCGTTTCGTTTCAGCAGAGCAATGGCCTCTCGCCATCCCTGCGGAATCACGTATGCGCTGGGTTTGTTCAGTTGAAGGTCGGCCACAAACGTGTTCTGGTACGGAATACGTTTGGTGAAGGGTTTAGTCCGGTCGTAGTAAAGCCGTTTCAGGCCCGATACGTCACTGGGTTTGTATCCTGCTTCGTAACCCAGGAAGGTGATCGAATCCGTCCGGGTCCGGTCGAGCCGGTAGTTGAGGGCAAAGGTCGTTTGCTGGCTGACGGCCGCATCGGCGCGTTGCTTGTTGGCCAGAATTGTCCGGGCATCACGCTCGCATAAGCGCATGACGGCTTCGTCGAAGGCATAGCTGCCCTTTACCCTGGCGGGATAATCTTTCCACATGTGCGTTTCGAGCGTAAAGCCAAAACAGTTGAACATGGCCGCGTAGCCCGTCGAATAGCGGGGAGAGTCGTTGTAGCCCAACAGGCCACTTTCGGGCGTGTCTTTCGGATGGTTTACATAGGGCGCTGGCGGAAATCCGTTCTCCGTAAGCCGCCTATCCAGCGCTGGCTGAAAGGTTTGCGTCATGTAGCCCGACACAGCCGGGTAAAGCTTGTCCTTCTGGGTAGCAAAATACGTAACGACATGTTGGTAATCGGCCCCGTCGCTAGTGTGGTTGTCAATGAACACCTGCGGTTTTAATTGCTGAAAGATTACCTGAAACGAACGCGTATTCTCAGCCTCCGCCTTAATGAAATCGCGGTTGAGATTCAGGTTGCGGGCATTGCCCCGAAAGCCATACGTAGTTGGGCCGTTCTGGTTCACCCGCGATACGCCCCGGTTCAACGAGCCGCCTACGTTAAATACCGGTATGATCGCCAGCAGCACATTTTTCGGCAACTTGTTGGCCAGCAGCAGGTCGCGTGCCATCATCATGCAGGCATCGATGCCCTCCGGCTCACCAGGGTGAATGCCGTTATTGATCAGCAACGTGACCCGGTCGGGCCGGGCCGTAAACACCTTATCTGCCGAGAGAAGGAGAATGTGCAGCGGTTTACCCACATCTGTTTTACCCACTTCGACCAGTTTGGCCTGATCAAATTGTTTATCCAGCCGTTGGTAGTAATCAATAATTTCGGCGTAAGTGGCCGTTTCTTTTCCCTGGCTACGCTCATAGGGCGTAATGAAGGAGGATGGTTTAGGCTGAGCAAAAACCGACGTGGCAAGCAGGCAAAGCAGTAACTGAAGTGGTTTTCTCATGAGCAGGGCGTATTCTGGCCCTAAATTACCTGGAAACCCATACAATCACCAGTTTGGGTTATGCTGTCTGCTACTCAGCAGAATGGTCAGCCCTGATGAATAGGCGTGAAAACGACGAGTTGTTTAGTAAATGATTTTATTTATAGAACTAGTTGATTACTATCGAATTAGTTAAATTAAAAAATATATTGATAATAATATATTTATTTTTTTGTTCGAACGGTATCAAAATTGCTCAGATACTGACTAATAACGGGTAATATGTAACACGTTAAAGGAAGGGGACGAATGAGCGCAACGTATAAAACAATCTTGATTTGTTGGGCAATATTGGGTTGCCTGGGAACATCCGACGCCGTATATGCCCAACTAAAAATCACCTTTCCGGTGAATCGAATGGTTCTTCAGCGGGATGTCAATAACCGGGCGAAAGTACAAATTGCCGGTAGTTATAGCCGACCGCTGGATGTCGTTGAGGCCCGGGCGGTGGTCCGGACCAATGGGCAAGGCACAACGACGGCCTGGTCCACCTTACAAGTTAATCCAACAAACGGCCAGTTCAGTGGTAACCTGGATGTGACGGGAGGATGGTATAAAATTCAGGTCCGGGGATCCAAAGGGGGAAATCTGGTGGCAGTCGATTCGGTGGACCGGTTTGGCGTGGGCGAGGTCTTTGCAATTATTGGCCATTCCAATGCCCAGGGGTCGAGTTGTATTGTCGACGGGGTTAATCGATGCCCTTCCATAAACGGAGCCAGCGACGATCGGGTGACGGTGATTGCCGTAGACCCCAATACCAGTACGTTTCAGCAATACCTGAATACGGCCGATACGCAATATATCCCTGGCCTTAACTTTGATCAGTTACTGACCCATAACGGCAGCTCACCCTTTGGCGAATATGCCTGGTTATGGGGGCATATGGGCGATGAACTGGTCCGCCGTCTGAACGTGCCCGTCCTGCTTTACAATGCCGGGTTTGGGGGGACCACCATCCAGTTTAATTACTGGGCTGCCTACGACATTCCCTTTCAACATTCGTTTGTGCGGTATGATCTGCGCATGCCTTACGCTAACCTGCGCAACTTAATGAATCTCTACGTGCCAACAACGGGCATCCGGGCCGTCCTGATTCAACATGGTGAGAACGATCGGGGAAACCCAACCGATTCGACCTATAAGTATTATGGTAAGGTGATTGACAAAATGAGGACGGAGTTTAACAAGCCTGATTTGGGGTGTATTGTGGCGTTATCCTCCTTTGTGGGCGGTCGTTTCGAGAACGTACGATCGGCCCAAACGCAAATTATAAATCGGACCAATTACAAAGCTTTTCAGGGGCCAGACCTTGACCAGATCAGCTCGATCGACGACCGGCCTGATGGCATCCATTTCTCCCCAACGGGCCAGGTAAAAGCCGGTGATTTATGGGCAGCAGCGATCAGCGCGGTCTGGGCGTCTGCTTCCCCTTATCCGGCAGAGGCACAGCCAATGACAAGCCTGAGTTGCGCTGACTCCAATCGAGTGGTCATCGCCCAGCCCGCCGGGTACGCCTACCGGTGGAGCACGGGCAGCTCGCTCCAGCGGATAACGGTGGGAACAGGTACCTATTCGGCCCGCATCATGGATGCGCGGAAACGAACTTTTTTCCCACCTGCTACGGTGGTGCCAGCCGTTGTGCAGCCTGCTCCACCCGTCTTGACTACAGACAACGGTACAGCGAGTATTTGCCGTCGGACCGGACTACGGCTGAGTTCGTCTTATTCGGGCCCGAATCTGTGGAGTACGAGCGCTACCTCGTCGTCGATTGTTGTTACCACACCCGGGGTTTACAGCGTTCAGTCCATAGAGCCCGTGTATGGCTGCTTATCGGTGGAGACCAGACGAACCATCACGGTAGCCCCTGTCGACTTAAGCATCTCCCTCCAGACTTCGCGACTGGCCGTAGCGCTCAACGACACAGTTGGGTTTCGCCTGCTGGTTCAAAATAAAAGTGGTTGTGATGCGGGTAACGTAAGCGTTCAAAGTCGCTTGCCGCCCAATTTGACCTTTGTTTCAGCCACCAACCCGCTCCGGCTTTCGAATAATATTGTTAGTGGCACGATAGCGGGTGTATCCGCTGGCGCAACCGTCAGTCAGCGATATATTGCCCGTGTAACAACGGCGGGGACTTACCGCACAACGGCTGAAATTACGTCGACGGTCAATCCCGATCTTAATTCGACACAGAATAATGGTACGGCGAATGGGGAAGACGACGAAGCGCAAACGTATGTACGAACCTTTACGTTTGCCCCCGAACGGTATGAGTCGGCCAACCCTGGTCAGGTCGCGCTACCGATTGTGCGATCGAACCAGCCAAAACCTGATTCGACCAAGGCAGACTTAAGTTTACGGATGCAACTCAGTCGGCCGACGGCCCTGACGGGCCAGCTGGTTGATGTGAGCCTGATCGTAACCAATCAGGGAGGCTTAACGGCGACGAATGTGTTACTAAACAATCTCCTGCCCTCGGGTGTCGTATTTGTTTCTTCTACGTCGGGCATGACGCTGAGTGGGTCAGTGCTTAGCGGGTCTATTCGCTCTATTCCCGCTGGCGAGTCGATGAGTCTGACATTCACCATCCGGGTAACCAGTAAGGGTGTTTTTACTAATCAGGCGCAGATCATGAGTGTCACTCAATCGGATCCGGACTCCAGGCCCGGCAATGGCTATACGAATGGGGAAGATGACCAGTGCCGCGTTACGCTACGCACATCCAGCTGATCTATCGCTTTGCTTCACTCACAAAGCGATAGATAAAGGTTTTAGATCGTTATCTTTCGCTACAAGGTAAACGGCTCTACGTGAATAGGGTGTAAAAAGAACTGAACTGATTGTAAAGTAAGCCTGTATAAAAAACGACTATAAATCATGACAAAACTCCTGTTTGCTCTAGTTATTGGCCTGGCGCTGGCCTCCTGCGGCCGGGCTCAACCCATTGAGCCACCCCGCGTTCCAACGGGCTATCTGTATAAAGTTGAACCGGGTATTCCCGGTAAGCAGGTGTACGTGTGCAGCCAACGGCCGTTCACCGTAACGGGTGAGTTGGTAGGACCTGGGAATTTAAGGGCACAGGCCCAGCAGGTTTTTGAAAACATAAGAACCGCACTCCAAAGTGTCGATATGACGCTCCGAAATGTAACCCAGGTTACTTACTCCATCAGAGGTTCGTCAACCACCGTGGATACAACCAACATTCGGGTGCTTAACACGTTGGCTTCGGGCTATTTTACGCAGATACCCGGTATCGTCGAGATGAAAAATGTATCCCAGCTTGCTCGCGAAGATGTGCTGATTGAGGTCGAAGTCGTGGCTGTGAAATAATTTTTCAATTACTTATAAAGCCAGTTAGCCATAAGTCGGGCATAACGGGGCATGATCACAAACGTCATAAGCCCAACGATCAGTAGACTGCTCAGAAAAGGCTTAACCAAAAAACCTGACAGAAAAGGCGATGGAAAAGGCACGAACGATAGCAGCCGGGGAACAAGCAGGGAGAGCGGAAAGATTGCCGACCAGGTAAGTAGAAACTGTTTGTAGGGAGGAGCATTCTTCTTAGTGGCTGGTGGTGTAAACCAAAATTCAAGGCCGGTCTTGATGTCAATCGTTTCTTCCTCATTTAGCATAGGTCTTACTTTTTCGATCATCTGCCTGCGCGTGTCAGACTCCAGCCAATGGCGCAGCGAAGTCTCCGACGCGAAATGAAGGACGATGGTGTACTGCTCACTCTGGCCGTGTGGCCTGATGACATTTACGCCCCGATGGCCGTCGGCGTTCTGGGCCAGGGGTACCATTTCCTTTAACCAGTTCTCATAAGCGACCATCTGACTTTTGTAGGGACGATGGATAATAATTGTCGTCACGGCGCTATCGAGCTGAATCGAAGTATTGACTGACATAATCGGGAGGGTAGTTTAGATCGGACTAGTTCTTACGGTTAAAAGTAAGAAAAAGGGTAAGATCTTCCTCATAGCGCTATGGGCGTTCGGCCGGTTGGGTCACCAGGCGGAACCGGTAGCGTAAGGTGATCCCAGTGGGCGTGAGGCTGTTTTTATGGGTGGAAGGTGTTTGCCAGGCCGACCAACTGGTCGATTGGGTAGGGCGATACGGTAAGTTCAGGGAGAAGTACACGTGCTTCGCCTGGAGAAGTGTAATCCAGATGGACCAGTTATACACAACGGTTACTGTTGTTTCCCAGGGCATAACCAGAAAGTTTCCTTCATCCCGAACGCGCCTGGCGTCACTGTGTTCGAAATTGCCACCCGTAAAAGAGGGTATTACGGCCCGGGTAAGCGGTTGGTTTTCAAGCAGCGATTTCGCCACCCGGATTTCTGCCTCGAGCACTGCCCACTGCTTGCTATAGTCCAATGAACGGGGTTCGTTCCAGGCAAACACGGCCCCGGTCAAACTCCAGCCAGCCAGCATCAGGGCTGTTCCGACCTGGACAGGGCGCAGATAGCCATTTGTGACTAATAACCAGGCGATTCCACCAATCAATACGAAGCCAATCAAGGCCATACCAACGCCCAGAAGCAGACTGTCTGACAGGTTTGGGCGTTGGCTGGGATCCAATCGGTTACTGGTATCAATAAACTGAAGAGTCAGGATAACTAATAGGGGGGCGGTACAAAGGGCTAAAACGAAGGCGGTCAAAAAGCGTTCCATGAATGATAGCAGGTGTAGAGGAGAACATGGGTTGACGTTTATTTTCAGTCAGAACTAATAAACCTTGACTAAATCATTCACTCACAATAGGCCTTACGCGGATACCGCTAAAAAATAGTATCGGCATTCCTTCGGCATCTGTCTCAAGTGCCGATGGGGCCTCAATCTGTTGCCGTATCGTTCTGTAATAATCAAAATCAGAGACTGAGACCACCAACTCTTTTTGGTCGGGTGGTGTGGCTTGCCACTCGTCGGGTTGGCTCTTCAAGAGGGAGTTTAACTCTTCGAAAAACTCCTGGATGGCGATCGTTGGTATCATGTATGCGTACGGGAGAAAAGGTAGTTGCGGCTTTACTTTTTTGCCCGATAAATCGTCATAATATTGTCCTGTTCGATTCCAAAGCTCCCTTCTCCTCCTACCTTGTCGTTTACCACTTGATGGCCGATAAAATTCAGTATAGCTGTTCGTTGCGACAAGGGCGTTTTTGTTTGCGCTTCCCAATACTGTGGTTTCGGGATGCCGATGATGGCTATGGCAGGCTCCAAGGCTAATTCATACCACAAATCGAAACGCGTTTCGGAGCTTGTGTAGTAAATTGTCCCGCTTCGACCGTTGTCGGCGTAGCTTACCTGCGCATTTGTTTGGGCATGCAGATTATCGGTTGACTGTGTAGTTTTTTTCATGATCGTTCATTTATTTGGTTGCTTATGATTGACAGAACAACCGGCTCGATTACCCTTTCGGCCACATGCCAGCTTAAAGCAGGGGACACGTTTAGTGAATTGTTGGCCTTACAATTGGGGGAAAGCCAGGAGGTCGCCGACAGAAACAATGGCTGGAAATGGCTGACCATTAAAAATCTGGAAGTGGCGGGAGATTACGTCATTATCTCGCTCTGCTTTTATGCCGATGCACTCAAGCAGATTGAGTTAATTGTTTCAGAAAATCGATTTGATTTATCGGACGATTGGCATTCCTGGTCGGAGCGAAACGAGCTTGTCATCCTGAAAAAACTCCGTACCTGGCTCAGAAATGAATTGGGACGCGAAGGCAAGTTTGATTGGGGAGAAGTGTGGGCTTCTTACGACCCAAAAGGCGGGAGCAGTTCCATTAGCCTTCGTTACGCATGAGGCAGGCTATTATTCAGTAAGGCGGATCGTTGGCATGGCTAGTTTTGCCACTTCATTGACCAGGAGCGGTTTATCCGCTTTCAGCCTGACCAGAAAAGGGGTAACGTCTTTTCCGTAGGACCGCGTACTGACGGCGAATAAGAGCACACCCGACTGTCCTGCCTTTGTCTTGACCGATTTGAATCGATACACAGTTCGTTCAACCAGGCTATTCTGATCATCGGCCGCCGTCTGTCCGATCAGACAATCAATCATTTTTTCGCCCGTGGCGGCATTGCTCAACAGATTAAAATTAACGCTGGGGTTTGTTGCTTTCAGGGTCTCTAACTGGTGAATCTTTGTCGATACTACCTGATCGACAGTGGAGGCTGTCAGAACGAAGTCAACCATAACCAACGAGTTGAAATTAGGGAAACGATCCCCAGCGGCTATATACTCCTGTTTATAAAGCGACGCATCGGGGTGGGCTGACCAGGCTAACTGATAGACCTTTTTCTGGACCGAAAGCGGCCCCTCGATCCCCAGGAAATTAACGGCACTTTTCTTTGCTTGCCCATAACTCGCTCCTGAAAGCGAGAGCAGCGTAAGGATGGTAATGAGTAATGGATTGGTTGACATAGTGTTATGTTGTTGTGAGTAAGAAGGTTAGCTTTTGAGTGGCTACTGGGCTACATGCCCATTATGTTGCATCAATGATCTCATCGGTAAAGGGATGCTTCGCTAAAATAAGGTTGTGGTTTTTGCGTCCCTTTTCCTGCCAGTCGCTGTTGAGAATTCCTAATAGTTCTTCCTGTTTACTAAACAGGATTCGCCTGAAATCCTGAGTACTAATCCTGTTTTTCAACTCAAAAGAGCAGGCCATGGAAAAGGTCATTGTGTTAAAAACCCAGAACAGGAGATCGTCGAGGACCGTTGTCGTTTGTCGTTCCAGTTCTCGCCCGCGCTCAACCACCACAAAATGAAAACTTCCAGAGTCGTCAAGTTCAATATGCGGCAACGCACCATCCCGCGAACGACCATACGTAGGGTACAGATTTTTGGGTGCCTCTATACGCTCACCCAGGATTTCTACCAGTTCCTCAAGTTCGGCGAGTGTCATGATCTTACTTGTTGATCTTAGTCGTATGTCTGCCAGGTGATCCGGGGCAACGTACTCGGACTCGGCCCTGTTCATTTCCAGCCGCTGGCATTGCCGCCCATCAGCATAAGCCCGATGAACAGGCCGTATAGTATCCCTGGTATTGCTATTAAAGACACCAGGAGTTTAGCGAGAATGGTGTATTGATGCGCAAACAGCCAATAGCCACCCAGTAAGACCGCAGCCATACCGAGAAGTATGATCAGCCAGAGGAAAATGTTATACGAGGATATGGTGCCATCCCCCAGGCCGACGAAAAAGAAGTAAACGAGGGTGGCGGCAACAAGTGCATCGATACCCCAAAAGGTCCAGAATAAGTACATGATGGATAGATTGGACAGTGTTGGCCGTTAAAATGGTTTGTAATTCTTTACACCCTCCTGAAGCGAAGCCAGCTGGTTGCGGAGTTGCCCGTCAAGGGTGGAATAGAGGGCCTGAAGGTCCACTTCGTTTTTCTGGCAGTAGCCCTCGATGGGAATTGATCGGGCTCCGCTTTCCTGCACGTCAAGGTGCGTGATGGTTGCCCGGTATTTGCGGTTTGTGCACTCTATAACAAGGCTGTAATGAACGGTGTAAACGCCACCGGCCGAATTTGCGGAACGGGGCATAACAACCACCTGCGTCATCCGCCCGACCAGATCACCTGTTTCTTTGTCGCTCAGCGAGAACGAATCGCCGGGTGAGTAGCAGGTCTGGGCGGTCCACAGCCGGACCCGCCGGAACAAATCGGCCTGCGAGACGGCACCACAGTCGATCACCTCCGAATAAATTACATTTTGATTTACGACAGGCAGAATGCCGTACAGTTTTCCATTGGTGATACTTGGTGGACAGTCCATGATTCCGTAACCGGTATTGACAAAGCAGGCCATAAACAGGCCAATAAGGAAAAGGCGCATAGGGATGGATATAAACGGTTAGTTTTTTGCCTACTCTGTCTGGATTGAGTAGGCTGCAAAGGTGTGATGGGCGATTCTGCCGATCAAAAATTTTGCTATGAGTGACTACCCTTCTGGTGTCGAATCGTAGAGAATTGGCGATGAGCCGTATCCGGAATTTTCGTATTGGGGAGTTGTTAGGTTGCCAGCCTCCTGGAGTACCTCGTGCGGTCGTGTGTGCCGCGCATAGTCTGCTACAGGTTGACATTTGATCAAGTTAAGAGCAGGATGCAGGCGAAAGACAGTAAGTCTAAACGACCGAGCCACCCCTTGCACAGCAGTTCACCAGGGTTACTTTCTTCCCTGATAAACCGCCGTGCACGGGGTGGCTCGGTCGTTACTTTTTAATTGACTCACTCAATTAACGTGAGTACCAGTTGCCTGAAAGCTAACGTCAACCCTAATCAGGTCGTTATCCACATCATAGTAAGCTCTTTACACAGAAACAGGCTTCATGCATCACCCGGATGATAACCTGCACCCGGCGCAACTTGAACACCCGTATAGTCATTGAGGGGTTGGCCGACCGGGTAAGTGACGAAAAATCTTATGATCTGCATAGAAGGTGCCTCCCGGAATAATGGAAGCCACCAGCGCTAACAATGTTTTCCCCAATGGCCAGTCATATTCTGTCTTCGCCTGAATAACGGTTAATACGTAGAGCAAAAATAGCAAACCATGTATAGGGCCAATGATTTGGACAACTTCCGGGTGACCACCCAGGCGTTTCAGCGGGACACCAATGAATAAAAGCAGTAAGTAAGAAACTCCCTCTGCCAAACCCACAACCCGCAGGCGAATTTTCGGAGAATTAAAAAGCGTATCGGTCATCATGTATAGTGTTAAAACGTTCGTGTCCAGGGGCGTGCGGCTAAGGGGGAAAAGGGCCAGGGTACAGCAATCAGGATGAGGATAAGACCGATGGTGAAATAGATCGCCGTGGTCCTAAATTTCTGCCCGGCGTCGGTTTGCCGCTTCGCTTTGCTTGAGCCAATCGTCAGTATGATTACGGAGGTGAACATTAAGCCAATATGAACCAGCCCAAAGAACGTAAACTCGGGCGCGTCGGTGCCCGCACCAACGTGCCAGTAATAGCTGACAATCGGACTAATGGCGTAAAGATAAAAACCAATCAGGAGTTGTGTATGCGCAATGGAGGTGGCCACAACCCGTAACGTCTGGTCAACAGGTTGGTAGGAGCGGCCCCCTAACCAGCCTGAATAGCCACTGGCCAGTACGGCCAGCAAGCTGCTCAACACGAGCCAGCGAAAGGCATTATGAATAACTAAGATAAACGGATAAAGCATTGATGAATAGCGAGGTTATAGTTTCCGCAAAGTTCATAGTTGCCAAGCATAAGCTGTTAGGTCAGATTCGGCTAAAGTTGGTTTAAATCAATCATTTTTCGAAAGTCAGTCGGACTGACGTGCGTATACTTACGAAACAGTTTCCCAAAACTCGACTGATCGCTAAAGCCCATCTCAAGGGCAATTTGAGCGACAGTCAGGTTTGACTGGAACAGCAGGACTTTCGTTTCCAGAATGATTCGTTCATCGATCCAGACCGATGGCGACCGGCCGGTCTGGGCTTTAACGACTTTATTTAAGTGGTTAGGGCTAATATTCAGTTGATCGGCATACTGGCTGACCAGCCGCTTTTGGCGAACGTTTTCGGTAAGTAAGTCCATGAACCGTTGGACCAGGTGGTCTCCGGCATCAATTTTAGATGAGGTTTTGCTGGTATAGACCCGGTTGATTTCGTTGAGCAACGCGGCTAAATAAGGCCGAATCAGGTCTGTTTTGTCGGCCCCATTTTCAGTATAGTCAATCGTTAGCCGGTCAAGTATGTGGGCAACGAAACGTGTTTGTCGTGTCGACAGCGGGATAAGTGGCTGGCTGGTTAGTTTCAGAAAGTCGAAATCAGCATCACTCGTTGCGTTGAGCACCAACTCATTGCTAAAGAAACACATAAATCCCTGGGCATCTTCCGGAATATCAATGAGCGAAAAAATCTGCATGGCGGGCACTATCAGTACATCCTGCGCCGTCAGTGTATAGGCATGTTGTCCGACCGTTGCCGTTAGCTGGCCCGTGGTCACCAATAGCAGCGCATGATTACTTGTCCGGGAAGGAGGGAGGGGGAGCTTAATGACGGGTCGGCTGTATTCGAGCGAGGTGATAATAAACTGATTAAAGTTAGGCTTAAACCGACTGGTCCATGATTCGTCCTGTATCAGGAAACGGTCGCGGGCCATGGCCGGACTAATGGCCGGGAATGAGCTATCGGGAAGAAAACGCATGGGAGTAGCTGTTAACGATGCGCCAAGATAGACGCTGGGTGCCTTAAACCCCAATTCCGGCCAAACGACGCAGGCCGGTCAATCACCATTGCCAATGGCAAATCAGTCGGGCCATTTTTCCAGGCCAGCCGCAATCCGCAGGGCCCGCTGGACATCTTCCCAGTAATAGCCACTGTCATAACCGGTGGATAGCCTGTCGCAGATGCTAAGAAAATCAGTCGCTGCTTCCACCTGTAGTTTCAGGGCGATCAGTGGATCGGGCTGCTGAGGTTGTTGATCAGACAGTGCTTCCATGGTTGCTTCGTCAAGATGTATAAGGCACGAAAAAAGCCTCACCAGTGAAAAGGGGAGGCCTGACAAGAAACGTAACAGCTATAAAACGCCGATTTTAGTGGTTTATTGTGTACTCTGCAACAGGGGCCGCTTAATTTGGCAAAGTTTTAAGATTGTCTGCGTGCTCACCTGGCATCTCTTGTTTGTGTGGCCCCAGTAGCCTGCTGGCAACTCCAGTAGTACACGACCACTCATCCCCATTTTTTGCCATTAATACCGAAATTGGAATAAAAAATATAAGGTACCTTGCATCGCATAGTACCTTATTGTACCTTTGATACAAGAAATTAACGAAATCAAATACACCAATGAATATAGAAAATGCTCAGGTGCAAATGCGGAAGGGAATTCTGGAGTTCTGCATTTTGCACATCATATCGAGAGGTGAAATATATGCCTCCGATATGCTCGACGAGCTGACTTCCGCCAGAATCATGGTTGTAGAGGGTACGCTGTACCCCCTGTTAACCCGCTTGAAGAATGCCGGTCTGCTCGATTACAAATGGGTAGAATCAACGTCGGGGCCACCACGCAAATATTATATTCTGACCGATCTGGGCCGAAATTCACTGGAAGCCCTCAACGACACCTGGCAGGAGCTTGCCGAATCTGTTAATGCGATCATTGGAAAAGTCGATCTTCATAAAAAGATTACGAACGGTGCTGTTACCGTTTCGCCCTCACCCGATCCAACCGTTCCTCCAGCCAACGCTTAACCTATTCCCTTCATAAAACCGAAACATCGGACTGCAATGAAAAAGACCATCAGTATTAATATTAGTGGCGTCATCTTCCACATCGAAGAGGATGGCTACGACAAATTGAAAAATTACCTGTCTACGGTTCAGCAGTATTTCTCGACCTACGAAGACAGCCAGGAGATTGTAACGGATATTGAAAACCGGATTGCCGAAAAGCTGTTGGCTAAGCTGAAAGCGGCCGACAAGCAGGTCGTGTCGCTTGAGGATGTGAATGAGCTCGTTGCCGCTATGGGTACCGTTGCTGATTTCGAAGCCGTAGAAGAAGAAGAAGTGCTGGTTACCAACGGTGGTCGCCATTCGGCAACATCGGCTGGCAGCGCTCAGGCAAAAGGCAATCAGGCAAGTGGCGCAACGACAACGACGTTTGCCCCACAGCCCAACCCCGGGGTGTCGCACGAACCCCGTCGGCTGGTGCGTGACCTGCGCCGGAAAACACTGGGTGGCGTTTGCGCCGGACTGGCTCACTATTTCAACATGGACGTGGTATGGGTACGGCTCATTTTCGTTGCGCTGTTCATTGGTCTACCAGCCCTGAGTGGCGCTTCCAACGGACCCGGTGAGTTTTTCGGTGGCCTGAGTGGGTTTACCTTCATCGTCTACATTGCCATGTGGATTGCCCTGCCGGGCGTGGTGACGATTGAAGACGATAAAACGGTCAAGAAGTTTTTCCGTAACCCCGAAGATAAAGTGCTTGGGGGCGTTGCTTCCGGGATTGCCGCCTACTTTGGCATCGACACGGGTATTGTTCGGTTATTGTTTGTGCTGGGTATTGTGTTCTTTGGAGTAGGTTTCCTACTGTATCTGGTTCTCTGGATGATTGCGCCGACGGCCAAAACGCTGACCGAAAAGATGGAAATGCAGGGCCAGCCTATCACCTTGTCCAACATTGAGAACAGCATCAAACAAAACCTGAATATCAACGAAACGACAACCAACGAAAGTGCCCTGACACGGATTCTGCTGTTCCCTTTCCGCGCTATTGCCACCATTCTTGGTGGACTTGGGCGGGCGTTGGGGCCTCTCTTAAATGGTGTTGTATCGCTGATCCGGGTTTTTGCCGGGGTAATTATGCTTCTGATGGCCTTTGCCTTCATGATCGCCTGTCTTGCCTTTATTGGAGCGGCTATCGGTATCTGGTCAAGCACGACTATTGGACCCGGCGGGTTTCCTTCCGACTTGATTCGGGCCGACGTAACCGCTCCGATGATTCT
The DNA here is from genome assembly GCF_054776595.1 of Spirosoma horti. Lineage (NCBI taxonomy): Bacteria > Pseudomonadati > Bacteroidota > Cytophagia > Cytophagales > Cytophagaceae > Spirosoma > Spirosoma horti. The sequence goes on along the minus strand of NZ_BAAHBQ010000006.1, from coordinate 395,348 downwards.
GTCTGGTATTGTGGTGGGTCTTATTCCTGCCTTCGCGCTGGCCGTGCTGGGTATCATGCTGATTACTACGCGGTCGGTCATCACCACGCGTACAGCCCTCACGCTGGGCGGTATCTGGCTGGTGGGCCTGGTTGTTTTTGGCGGAACGGTAACGCCATTGATCAGCAGCTTTCAGCGTCGGGGTACGGTCGAAGAAACCAAAGTTCTAAACGTTCCGGCGGCCATCCCACTGTTCGCGCTGAATGATGTCGACGATGACAGCGACAACTGGAACACGCGTCCATCAATTGATTTGAAAGGATACGAAGGCACGACGCTGAGCCTTGTCCAATCCTTCCGGGCGCAGGGGCGCACTCGTGCCGAAGCTCAGGCCAACGCCAAGCAGGTTCGTTATGTCTATGCCATTAAAGACTCGGTTGTCCGATTCGATAACTCGATGGAGTTATTGCCTAAAGCGCGTTTCCGGGCGCAGGATCTGGATATGGACTTGATGATTCCCTATGAAAAGCCGTTTCGAATGACTGAAGATTTCGCCCGGTATATCCGCAACGAGTTTGGCGAACGTGAACTGGAGCGGATGTCAGCCAGCATCTGGAAATTTACCAAGGAAAATGGCCTCGTCTGTATCAACTACCCACGTGAAAAAGACCATAACCGCAACGATGAAGATAACGACGTTACAGATCTGACCGACGATGTGCAAAGTGCCGTCGCCAGTGAGCTGGGTGATGATTTTGACCGCATCGGCGACCACACACGCCAGTTCAACGTGACGGCCTTCTCGAAGGTAGATGTAGCCGGTGCTTTTGTTGTCCGGTTCCGCAAAGGGGACACCTATAAAGTTATTGCCGACGGTCGCGAGGATGATATGAGCGACATGGACGTTCGGGTGAATGGAAGCACGCTGGAAGTCAAAATCGATCGGAAAGGAGGTCTGTTCGACTGGAACAACCGCAAACGGGTCGGGCTGACCATTACCGTACCAAACATCGACGAACTGAAACTGTCGGGCGCTTCCAAAGCGAGCCTGGTTGGTTTTGGTAATTACAAAAACCTGGACATCGACATGAGCGGTGCCTGCCGGACTGTCTTCGACGGAACGGTAGAAAAACTAACCATTCAACTGTCGGGAGCATCCAATGCCGTGCTGCGGGGACATGTCGATCAACTGGAAGCTGATTTGAGCGGAGCCAGTAAAATCGAGGCAACCGGTCTGAACGTCGACAAAGCATCGGTGGATGCCAGCGGAGCCAGCCACGCGACACTCGGTCATGTGGGTTCACTGGATTCTGAAACGTCGGGTGCCAGTAAAGTGACGCGTCAATAAAGAGTAACCTATAGTGAAAATGGCTGTGGAATTGGCCGGGTTTTGTCTGAACGTGTCAGGCATCGCAACCCCCGATCCGCAGCCATTTTTTATGAAAACAGTTTCCATAAATGGGCCTGTCGCCCACCTGACCGCATGTCTCGAATCAATTACTTTATCCTGTTCATCACCTTTCTCTTCACCCTTTCTCGCGGATTTGCCCAACAACCCGACACGCTATGGGCGCGTCTGTTAAAGGAAAATACATTGTTGTTACAACCTGCTTCTACCGGTTTTACGGGCAAAGGGTGGGAGTTGATTCAGGCCGGTGTTAAGGACAACCCGTATGTATTGATCGGGGAGGATCATTTCATGGCGGAGATTCCTTACTTCACCGAGCAGGTATTGAAAACCGCTTCGTTCAACACCTTTGCGCTGGAGATAGACCCTTACATGGCACGGCAACTGAACCAGCAACTTACCAGGGCGGATACGGCTTCGCTGATGAAATGGGCCGTACAGGCTGGCCCTGCACTCTCATTTTACAGCCTGCAGGAAGAGTTTCACATGCTTCGGGAAGCAAGCCGCCTGCATACCTCTCTGATCGGGCTGGACCAGATAATGATGATGTCTGATCAGTTACTTTACGATGAACTGGCGCACAAAGCCGCTCGTTCCGGCACGCGCCAGCGTTATGCCGCGATGGCCGAACAGGCTACCATCTCGGCAACGAAAGCGACACTGGACCTGAATCACCCCATGTATATGCAGAGTGCCGCCTTCGACGAGAATGTGACGGCTCTAAAAAAAGAGCCGATGACCGCTTATGAGAAGGAAATACTGGATGCCATTCAACTGTCGGCCCGTATTTACAAGACGCAGAGCCATGCCCTGCGTGTGCAACTCATGAAGCACCAACTGATGACGGCTTATGAGCCAGCTATAAAAAACAAGAAGGTACTCGTCAAGATGGGAGCTATGCATTGCGCCCGTGGGGAAAGCTATCTCACCGTTTACGACTGCGGAAACCTGCTCAGCAACCTGGCCGAAAGTGAGTACAAAAGTTCGTACCACATTGCCATTTTCGGGAAAAACGGGATTCAGGGCAGTCCATTCAAGGCCTTGCCTGCCCAAAAATTAGACCCTGACAATGGGGATTTAAAGTTCGTGAAGCCATTTTTTGACGCTACGTCCACCGAGAGTTGGGTTGTTTTTAACCTGTTGCCCATCCGGAAAGCGTTACAGCGACAAAAGCTCAAAATAGACGATGCCGATCTGCGCAGGACAATTCTGGGTTACGATGCCCTGGTGATTTTTCCAACCGCGCATCCATCGCACAGCTTGAATTGATGACGTTCGACTACATCACGCTTTCGTGAACCGTGAATTTTTTCAAACCACATCGGACCGCCGATGTGGTTCATCCCTTTTTAGCGCTCCTCTTTATTTCTTCAACTCGGCTTCTTTTTCTACCTGCTCCTGGGCTACGGCTACTTCTTTTTCCTGTTTCTTATTTTCCCGTTCGAATACCTGAATGAGAACAATGAAATAGGAAAGAAGCAAGGGGCCGACGACCAGCCCCAGAATGCCGAAAATGGGAACGCCCAGTACAATACCCGCTAAGGTCACCAGCGGGTGAATGTCACCCATGCGTTTGGCCAGCATGATCCGAAGCAGGTTGTCGATATTGATAATAACGACAACGCCCACCACCAAGATACCAATACCCTGACTCGTGTTGCCCTGCGATAGTTGAATCAGGCCGGCTGGTCCCCAAACCAGTGGCGTTCCCAATACGGGAATAAAAGCCATAAAAAAGGCCACTGTCCCCCAGAATAGCGCATCGGGAACGCCAAATATCCAGAGCGTGGCCCCGGTTAACACTCCCTGTACCAGGCTAACCAACGCCTGACCAAGCACATTGGCATTTACATTGTTTTTGAGGGATTCACCGAGTTCTTTCTGCGTATCGTGTTTGAAGGGAAGGTATTTCTTAAGCCCTTTCTGAAAAGCTTCCTGCTGCACAAACATAAAGTACATGGTGAAAAACATCAGGCCCAGGATGACGATAAAATCCAGCGCGCCACCGGCCAGCGAAGGCAGTAGCCGACTGGCATACGTACCGCCCTGCCGAAGAACAGCCTGGATATTCTGCTGGCTGGTAATCTGATAACCGGTTAACTCTTCGGCTTTCTTGGCCAGATTCAGGATGTCTTCCGTATGCTGAGAATAGTACTGGATGCGATCGATCAACAGCAAGCTCAGTGTGAGAAAAGGCATGATGATGACAACGACAGAGAAGATAATCAGGAGTGTCGTGACCAGCGATCGATTCCAGTGCCGTTTAATGGCCAGGGCTGTAAACCAGGGCCGGAAAACCACATAAAGAATGCCGGCTCCCAGAAAAGCCGATACATAACCACTTAAGCCATATATAATGAAGCCTGCGATAATGATCAGGCTGGTGATGAGCAAAATACGTTGTTGCTGGGGTGTATAAATAGTATTCATAGGTTTGCGTAATGCCGCATTAATAAGCGTATTTATTAAAAAAGTATTAAATAGGGGCAATTGTTTAGCCCAATGCCTGGGCGGCCCTAAAAGAAAGCGAGGGTAAAAAAGAGTAAGGCTTATCGTCGTCTCTTTTTTACCCTCGCTTTTTATGCGTCTTATGTCTGCAAGAACATAAGGAGTAGAACTACTTAGCACTCGGTTGCACTCAGCGCCAACCCGGCCTCCGATGTTTCTTTGTATTTGGTCGACATATCGCGGCCGGTGGCTTTCATTACCTTGATCACCGCATCGAGTGAAATTTTCTGAAACGAAGCCGCTCCTGATGTCGCCAGTAAATAAGCATTGTAAGCCTTCACGGCTCCCATGGCGTTGCGCTCGATGCACGGAATCTGTACATATCCGCCAATGGGGTCGCAGGTCATGCCCAGGTGGTGCTCAATGCCGATTTCGGCAGCGGCTTCAATTGGACCAATGTCGCTGACAGACTGGGTGCAACGCGTCAGGAAAGCTGCTCCCATAGCAGAAGCCGAACCAATCTCGCCCATGCAGCCCATTTCGGCTCCCGAAATACTGGCGTTATGCTTGATCAGAAAGCCGATCACGGCTGCGGCCAGCATGCCCGCCCGCATCGTTGCCCGATTATAATGAAAATGATGCTTGGCCAGATAAGTCAGGCCTGGAATCACGCCCGATGCACCCGAGGTTGGGGCCGTCACAACAATACCGCCCGCTGCGTTTTCTTCCGAAGCGGCCAGGCAATACGCGTTTAAAAAAATGAGAAAGCTGTCCGAGCGGAGGGCTGCCCCCGGCTGGCTCATGCTTTTCGCCTGCTGAAATAAAATAGGCGCTTTGCGACTCAGCCTGATGTTGCCCGGCAATACGCCTTTGTGCTTGAGGCCACGTTGAACGGCTTTATGCATAAAACCCAGGATCTGGTCAATACGCTGGTTCACGTCTGCGCGGCTACGGTTTGTCAACGCCATCTCATTCGCCATTAATAGCTCATCCAGCGAAATGGAATGGGTTTTCAGGTGGTCTTTCAGCTCGGTCATTGTGCTGTACGGGTAGGGCAGACTGTGGAGGCTGGTGCTGGCTTCCGGCTCCCCCTTGCGACTGATAAAGCCGCCCCCGATCGAGTAATATTCTTCTTCGGCCAGCACCTGATCGTCCAATGTTAGTTTGAGCACCATTGTGTTGGCATGGGGCGAGTCATACCGTTTTCGTTCGAAATGTATCTGTGATGCGCCAACATCAATCGTTCGGTCGCCCACCAAAATGGGGTATAAAACCTCCGGATCACGCAAGAGCTTCAGCATAGCAGCAGGATCCGTTGTTTCGGGTTGCCAGCCCAGTAAACCAGCCACCACAGCGCGGTCGGTGCCGTGTCCTTTACCCGTTGCACTCAACGAACCATAGAGATACACATGAATAGCGTCGGCCCGTTGCTGTGTATCCGTAGGCAATTGAGCCATTCGTTGTCGGAAATCAAAGGCCGCCTTCATAGGACCAATCGTATGCGAACTCGACGGGCCTGGTCCGACCTTGAACAGGTCGAAGACAGAGGTGGTAATGGGCGATGTAGTCATGTTGATGAAGTTGATGGCGCCGGTGGTGTCTACTATTTTTTTCGGCCTCTGTCCAGGTATTAATTACGGTTTGTCAATACCGGCCAGAGGCCGGAAAATAGTAGACACCAGGCTGGAGCCTGGCGCCATCATTTGGTGAACACCGTAAACCTACTATGGTTAACTCAACGGTCCAAACCTCTGATTTGATGGAGGTATTCTGTGGGCAGGAGCACACGTTGCACGACGGAGCGAAGACCAAGCATATTCAGGATTTTATATAAGCCAATTGTATGCGCCAGAAATGGTTTTTCGGGTAAGTTCAGTCGCTGGCTAACTTGCCTGGGAACCAGAACGGCCTGCGCCTGCCGGAGCAGATCATACCGCCAGTTTCCCAATTGTTCGCGGTACCGCTGAAAAAGCTTATCGGTAAATTCACTCCGCACTAAGTCGCGGTTCAGATGGGTTTCCCGGTCAATTTGCCAGTCAGTGTAATTCGTTGGCAGATCGGGAACATGCATGCCCGCACCCACTTCCCGAAAGGTAGAAAATACGTCTTCCCGCTCGGCGTCAGTCAGGGGCCGGTGAAGGGTTTCGAAAGCTCGTATGGAGTAGTCGATGAGCATATACAAGACATCGCGGTAGGCCCAGTCGGGAATCTGATAGCCTCGCTTCTGTTCAACGCCCCCATGAATGGCACTCATCCGGGCAATGGCCTGCCGGGCTTTTTCGTCGGTCGAAAAGACGATATCCTGCGCATAGCGAACCGTCGAGAAGAGCCGGGCTATGGGATCTGCCGGGAGTTTGCCCGTAAAAAACAACCAGTCTACCGCCCGATTTAGGGCAAATTCGGCGGCTGAACCCGCAAATACGAGAAGAATGACATCGGCATCGCCCCATATCTGACGCGTAACGGAGCCGGGTTTAACAAAAAAACTCATTGATGAACAGTCTCGGTGGTCATTTGTGATCAGATCGTTCGTTGGTGGTACCTATTCGCGAATAGGCTGACGAAACAAACCAATCCCTACAATGACAAGACAACAAATTCAACGCGTCGGTTCTTTCGTTTGTTATCTTCTGTATCGTTAGGCGCGGCCGGTTTGCTACTGCCATAACCTGCATGGCGCAGTCGACTTTCCGGAATACCCTTACTGACAAGGTAGTTGGTAATAATGCGGGCCCGATTTTCGGATAGTGCCTGATTGAGCCGTCGGTCGCCTACATTATCGGTATGCCCGGCAATTTCAATGACCAGTTTTGGCGTGGTGATCAGGGTTTTGACCAGTTTGTTCAGCTGCGGGTAGGATTCTGGCCGGAGCACATAACTGCTTTGGTCGAAATAGACGTTGTCTAGCCGGAATGCCTGATTGACTGCCAGGTTTCGAAACACGCTGTCAACCTTAGGGTCTTCTTTTTCAAGCCGGATTACATATCCATAATCAGCGCAGGTATCGCATGAAACAACCATCAATTCTTCGGATTCGTAGTAGCCCGGTGCACTGGCAATGACATTCAACGTATCTGTGCGTGTTAAAACGAAATCAAAGGGTTTGTTCAGCTCGCTTTTTCCGACGAATTTTTTCTTTGCCTGTAACGCCTGAATGGTAAATTGTGCGGACAATTGGGCCGATGTTTTGTCGTCGACCGCGGAAATACTGAACAATGTTTTCTGCGTTTTAGCCGGTTGGGGGACAAGGGATACTTTTGCCTGACCGCAAGCATAATGCAGACTCAATAGAAGGAAATATAGGGTGAATAGGGTGCGCATTTTAGGAGACTAAGTGGGGTAAGAACCCTCACTGCAAAAAAAATGCCGGATATGTTGAGTTCCCTACACTGGCTGATGAGCCAATTACCAGATCGGCAACGTTACCGACTTTTTAGGTTGTCGCCAGGGTTATTGGAACGGGTAATCCAAATCCTTCGCGCAGGGCTACCCTGGCCGCATGATAACCGCACATGCCATGCACGCCACCACCGGGCGGGGTAGAGGAGGAGCAGATAAACAGGCCTGGTGCCGATGTTTTGTAGGGCGAGAAGCTAACGACAGGACGCGTATACAACTGCCCAATGTCAATGATCCCACCGTTGATGTCGCCCCCGATGTAGTTGGGATTGTACGTTTCCATTTGCGCGGTGTTCATCGTATGCCGGTCCAGAATTCGGTCCCGGAAACCGGGGGCGAACCGTTCAACCTGTTGCTCGATAATCTGGGTCCTGTCTACCGTTGAGCCGTTTGGTACGTGGCAATACGCCCAGGCTGTCTGTTTGCCGTCGGGGCTACGGCTGGGGTCGAAGAGGCTTTGTTGCGCCAGCAAAATATAAGGTTTGTCGGGGTGTTTACCCGATGACGTGGCCTGTTCCGCGTCAGCGATCTCCTCGAATGTACCGCCAATATGAATTGTGCCTGCCTGCTGGCATTCAGGCGCCGTGAATGGAATGGGGCCGTCCAGCGCCCAGTCTATTTTAAAGACACCCATGCCATACCGGTAGTGTTCCAACTGGTTGCGGTAAATGGATGAAAAACGTTCGCCAGCGATGCTAAGCAGTTGCCGGGGCGTCACATCGAACAGGACAACCCGCGTGGCAGGAATATCCTTCAGCGAGCGGACTAATCGGCCCGTTTCTATTTTTCCGCCGAGGGATCGAAAATAAGATGCCAACGCATTGGCTATGGTTTGAGATCCACCTTTGGGCATAGGCCAGTCGTAGAGGTGTCCCGCAGTCATGAGCACCAGCGCAATCGCCGAGGTGGTCAGGTTGCTCAAGGGCTGAATGGCATGCGCGGCCATGCCCCCGAAAAGCCCACGTGCTTCTTTCGTTTTGAACCGTTTGACCAGTTGCGTAACGGGCAAAAGGGCATCCAGGCCAAAACTGGCCATGTTGATGGGGTGTTTAGGAAAGCGTAGTGGACCCAGAATATCGGGGGCCATGGCCGGCCAGTCACGAACGATCGGCTCCATCAGGTTCTGGTACGTCTGTGCATCGACTCCGAGTGATTGAGCCGTCTCGACCAGCGATCGCCTGAGGGCAGCGGCTGTACCATTATCGAACGGATGAGCCGCTGCAATGGGTGGGCTGATGAATTCCAGGCCATGTTCCGCAAGGGGCAAGGCCCGGAAAAAAGGGGAACCAACGGCCAGCGGATGAATAGCCGAACAAATGTCGTGCACAAAGCCGGGTTGGGTTAACTCAGCCGAGCGAAGCCCCCCGCCAATGGTATCTTTTGCTTCCAGCACCACGACCGACAGGCCAGCACGTTGCAGGGTGATTGCCGCACTCAGTCCGTTAGGGCCCGAGCCGACAACCACGGCATCAAATTCAGGTTTAGCCATGTAGCAGATTTAGGAATCAAGAGTATAACAGCCGTTGCCCGCTTAACTGTTCCGACGCAGGCGTGATCTATTTTTTGCCTAATATTCACCCGCGTTCAGGGTGCTTTTCGACAGGGCATACTTGCGATCTATCCGGTCCAGCACGACATAAATGGCTTCTTTGTTTTCATTGAGGCCCGTCAGCACCACGTGTGATCCATCGGTTGTCTGATAGTTGAGAATCATGCGTTTACGGGTTCCGTCCTCCTGCCGGGCTTCAGATTTTAGGCCTTTGGTACGTCGGGTACTGCGGGCAATGGCCGCAATTTTTGGATCTTCCGGGCCAATATTGGCCAGCGCCGAAGCCGGAATCCAAGGCTCGTTAGCGTTGGTCCGTTTACTTTTTATGGTTGATGATTTTTTCGAGGCTCCTTCTTCACCCTCTGCGCCTTCTCCCCGCCGACCGGTGGCGGGTCGGTATTTGTCCTGTAAATACAGGACATGATTGACCGGATCTGCATCATAATAAAATACCCGCTGACCGCCGGCCACGCCCGTTAATTCGAATGTTCGATTGATGTCGCGCATGGGAGAGCCGCCCCCGTTGGAGAGGTCGAGCGGGACGGCCCGGTTTACTTTGAACGTAAGTGTCGACCAGTTTTCGAAGGTCGCTTCCTGCCACCGAACGGAGTCTGCCGGCGAGTATGGGATTTCCTGATTGTTGATCCTGAATTCAGTTACGGCGTAATTGCCCCGAAGCTCCCGAACGCCCTTCTGAGCGGGTTGTTTATAGGGATCATACCGGAAGTTAACGTACTGAATCCAGAAGAGGAGAACGAGGAAAATGCCAATGGTTGCGGTTTTCAACCCGATGCGGGCCCCCTGCTGCCAACCTGTAAATGAAGGGTAATAATGAACCGGAGTCGTGAGTTGTTCGCGAATCAGCAGGGTGTATAGATCCCGGATGTAATACACCAGCAGGAAACCCGACAGGACCACAAAATAGGAGCTGTATCCATGCACGCCCCCATCATAGGCCAGGTTGACGTAGACGATATCGGCCAGAGCACCAAACAACAGGACGGCGCCCCAGAAGGTGCTTGCCCGAAAGAATAAAAACGCACCGGCCAGTACTTCCACGACGCCTGTAAATACTTCGTACCAAGGCACAATGCCGATGGATAGCCAGTAAATCTTCTGGGCCGTAAGATCACCAAAATTGGTATTCAGCAAGCCGAGCGACGGGTAAGGCAACTGCGTGGGCAGCAGTTTGGTGAAGCCAAAACCAATGATGCCAATGCCTGCCCGGTAGCGCACCACCACCCGAAGCCAGTAATAGAGCCAGTTATAGTCGCGCGGATCTGTCCGCCGAAAGGCCACTACGGCAGTCCAGATCAGGCCTGCCACCACGGAAGCAAGGAGGATGAAGACCCACTCCCCATAGCCCATCCAGGCGGGCCACCAGCTTACCCGCCCCAGTAGGTTTGGCTGAAAACGGGCTACGTCATACAGGTCGCGGTAGTGCAGGTGCAGCCAGTCGAGCGAGGCTACATTTTTATACCAGCTCGCATTGGTCGGTATGGACATGACAAGGAAGAAAACAAACGCAATGCGAAAGGCAATCTTCTGACTTCGTGTCCAGGCCGGATAGCGGCTTTCTTGCTTATCGTTCAGGGGCGGCCGTTTATCTGAAAACGACTGGCCAGGGTCTACCGTCTTCTTATCTGCACGTTGGGGGGCGGTTAGTTCTTCGGGCGAAAGCAGGCCGAGGTCCAACCGGTCGGGATTGCTATTTGGGAGTGCCATTGGTTTGCGTAATTAGAGGGTAAGGGTGCCCCGCCGACCGGCTTTGGCAGCCTCGTTCAGCAGGTACTTTTTGTTGAGCTTGTTCAGGACTACGTACACCGAATCACGACGTTCATTGAGTCCCGATAAGACAAGTTGATTGAGCGACTGCTGATAGCGGAGCTTCAGCGTTTGATTCGGGTAATTCGGGTTGCGATTGGTAAGCGTCAGTACGTGTTGAGTGGAATCGATCTGGTAGCGGTAATAGTGGCGTCCCGTTGTGCCCGCCTGTTCGTAGGTTCGATTGGCGTCATCGACCTGAATCTGCTCCGTATTTGAGCGATCTGGAACAACCGGCCGGTTCGATTTGATACTGATCGTGTTCCAGGTTTCGAATACGACATCCTGCCAGCGCACCGAATCGGTTCTGGAATAGGGGAGGGTTTCGCCAGCTAGTTTAAAGGTCTGTACGTCATACACGCCCGCTGCTCCGGCTAGCCCCGGCGTTTGGGGGAATTGATACGGGCCCGTTTTATACGCTGCGTAGGTCTTGTAGCCGTAGAGGAATACGGCAAAAAAGACAAAACTACTCTTAAGAACCAGCCGGCCATAGCGTTGCCAGGTTTCGGCAAAAACGGGTTTATAGTGGTTGGGCAGGGCGGGTTTTCCAAGTGAAACCAGCCGAAACAAACGGATCGCGTCGAAGGAAAACAGCAGCAATGCAAACGTAATGAGTAGTAAACTATACACGTATTCGCCCCCTTCATAGGCCAGATTGGACACGAAAACGTTGCCCAGAAACGGAAGGATAATCAGCGTACCAACAACGGTTGTCCTGCGGTTGAGCAGTAGAATTGCGCCCAGAATTTCGACCAGGCCCAGGAAGGATTCATACGAAGGCGTAATGCCCAGACTAAGCGAAAAAAGTTTCCAGGCCGTAAATTCCCCATAAGGCGTGTTGAGGTTGCTCAGGGATGGAAGGGGCGCCTGCATGGGAAAGAGTTTGATGAACCCATAGGCGAGGATAGCCACCGCCAGCCGATACCGGACAATGACCCGCAGCCAATAATACAGTTGGTCGTAAGCAATTTGTTTCTGATCGCGAAGAGTCCAGATTACCGCGCCCACCAGCGCGATCGAGGCCACAACGATCCAATTGATAAACGTGTCAGTCGGACCGAAAAAATGGGGAGCGTAGCGCGCCAGATTGAATAGGTCGCGGTAGTAGTAAGCACCCCAATCGATTGACAACAGGTTTCGGTAAAATCGCCAGTCGAGGGGAATGGCCTGAAGCAGGAAATAGATAAAGGCAAAACGGAAGAGTGCCTTTTGCGGTTGGGTCCACGCTGGCTCGGATGGGGTATGGCTGGTATTGGGCATAGGTCAATTGGTAATATATTCTATAGGATATATAGATTATTTGGGTGGTAAACAGATTGATCAATTTGCCGAGTTAATGCTGTGCTGTTTTGGTGATATCAGTTTCTAAAAACTGATATCACAATCAGGAATCGACATCACCGAACAACTGACAACTTTAGTTTTATCATTCCTCTGTTGTCGGAATGATAAAACTAAAATAGCTGCTCTATTTCGCCGGCTCGTTAGCTCGTTGGGGCTGTGGACTAATCACTTTGCGGCTTTTTAAGTCAAATTTTTGTCCTTTGCCGAGAAAGTAAAAAGGCCCTCCGCTACTGTTCTGCCCGGATGGGTATTTCCCATTACTCGCAATTTGCCCCGCTTCGTAGATGCCCACGTAGGAGTTGCCGATAACGTCGAAGGTATTTTGCTGAACGACAATGGCGGTGCCTTCGTCAATGGCAATGCCCAGTAATTCGGGTCGTGCTTTAATCACCTCGATTAGATCGAATTGACGGTTCCGGCGTAGAAAGTGCTGATCAATAGTGACGTTATGAATGAAATCCAGCCCCTGGGTGTGGTCGCCAACCATGATCGAGTTGCCTTTGGTGTCGCCCCGCACCATGAAGGAGCCCAGAATGGTCGCGCCTGCCGATGTACCGCCAATCACTCCGCCCCGGCTCAATACGCCATTGAACTCCTTATGGGCCAATGTATTCAGATACGAATCGGCCAGTCGCCAGTGCCGCCCGCCCACAAACCAGACGCCGGTAGCTTTGCGTAGGGGAGCGACAAATGATTCCTGATTGGCAACCTTGGGGTCGCGGGTGTGCAGGACGGTAATGTCTTTTACCCCCAGACTAAGCAGTTTTTCCTTTTCACGCGGGGTGCTGTTCGCCGACGAATCTTCGCCGGCCGTTGGGATAATAACAATGCTGGCTTTGGCAGGTCCACCGGCCAGTTCAACAAACCGGTTCCAGAGTTCGGGACCCATGGTGCCTCCACCGACAATAACGAGGGCACCTTTGTCGGGGCCGATTGTCTGAGGTGCCTGGGCTGCAAGCCTCCCGGCGAGTAGCGTCAGAATAAGAAGTGGTAAAACGAATTGCTTTTTCATGACAGGAGTTTTTTGATACCAATTTAATACCCTTGGTTCTGCGTCAACGCTTTATCGGCCAGAATTTCGCTGTTCGGAATGGGCAGTACGTATTTACTGGCATCGGTAATGCCCAATACGGTTGCCACCCGGCCCGTGCGAATTAGATTGAACCAGCGGTCGGCTTCAAACGGAAACTCTACCTGTCGCTCTGTTTCTATGGCCAGCAATAGGGCGTCTTTCGTAGCGGCCTGCGACGCGGGTACGGCCGCCCGGTCCCGAACGGCGTTCAGGTCGGCCAGTGCGGCTGCTGTTTTGCCGAGTTGGGCCCGGGCTTCAGCCCGAATCAGGTACAATTCAGCAATGCGAATGACATAGGCCGGATCGGTGCCGAGCGGGTTGCGGTAATAGAGCTTGCCATACCACAAATTTCCCGGCGGACTGGTCTGGGCAATCAGCTCTTTCCGATTGCCGCCCACATTGGGGTCGTTGAGCAGGGCCACAAGCTTGTCGTTTGGTGCCCATTCCCGACGGCCGCTAAGGGCTGGCGGGAGCCACCAGTTATAATTCCCATTCTTGAACGAGTTGCTATAAGCAATTTCAAAGACCGATTCTGGCGTAGCTACAGCGTTGTTCGCGAAAAAAGCGCTGTAGGGTTTGGCCAGTTTGTAGTTCGCATCATCAATGAGTTTACTGGCGTAGGTTTCTGCCTGATCCCACTCCTGCCGGTACAGATGGTAGCGCGCCCGGAATGCCCAGACGGTTTTCCGGGTCACCTTGTTTCGGTTGGTCGTGGCACTCAGTAATGGTTCGGCTGCGATTAAGTCCTTGAGCACCTGAGCGTAGGTATCATCGACACTACCGCGGGGAATACCCGTATTGTCGGATGGCGTACGGGTTGCTTTCAGGATTACCTGCACCCCGCCCCAGCCCCGAACCAGGTCGAAGTAAGACAAGGCCCGTAGGGCATAAGCCTCGCCCTGAATCTGGTTTTTCCGGTCAGCGATCAGTAGCGGGTCCGTGAGTGTAGGTACGGTTTCCAGCAGGTAGTTGGCCTGAAGAATAGTCCGGTAAATAGCCGACCAGGCAGAACCCACATAGCCATTGTCAGCGGTTAATTTGCGGGCCGTGATCTCCTGGGGCGCACCCTGCGACCCTGTCCATTGAATATCGCCACCCGATAAATAGGCTAGTGACTGAAAGTTGGAGCCATAATAGCCGTCGCTACCCAGGCGATTGTACAGGCCGTTTAAGGCCGCTTCGGCGGTGCTGGCATTGGTGATGGCCTGCGATTCATCGACCTGTAACTCCGGCTGCACATCTAAAAAAGATTGGCAGCCCGTTAGCAGGAGAAGGAAGGGTACTAGTTTGATGTTGATTTTCATGGTGAATGAGCGCTAACGATCAAAAGGTCAGATTGAGGCCGAACTGAGCCGTTCGGGGTTGCGGGGGCGTACCCAAATCATACCCCTGGGTAGTTGGGTCGGCCGTTACGTTCACTTCAGGGTCGGGCCCCTGATACTTGCTTAATAACCACAGGTTCGAGCCGCTATAATAAACGCGGGCCGATGAAATGCCCACCCGGCGAAGCACCGATTTGGGAATCGTGTAACCCAGTACCAGCGAGTTCAGTCGCAGGAACGAACCATTCTCCACAAAACGGCTGATTGGGCTAAGGTTGTAGTTATTGCCAATGGTAGTGACCCGTGGCACATCCGTAATATCACCTTCTTTTTGCCAGCGGGTCAACTGGTTCTTGTTGATAGCCCGCCGGTCATCACGTGTACCACCCGATTCAAGGAAGAATCGGTTGTTGTTAAAGACCTTGTTGCCGTAGGTGAAATTGAAAAAGACTGATAGATCAAAGCCTTTATAAGCAAAGGTATTATTCAGACCACCGAAAAATTTGGGTAGTGCAGTCCCGTAGAATTGCTTGTCGGCCACAGTGATCTTCCCGTCTTTGTTGACATCGTCATAGACTGCATCGCCCGTTTTTGGGTCGACATACAACTGCTTGTAGACATAGAACGAGTGGAAGGACTGGCCCTGCGCCATGCGTTCGGCTGCGTAGCTGGCATCGACGGGAATAGATAATTTCTCGATCCGGTTAACGTTGCCAGCAATGTTGAAACTAGTGTTCCACTGAAAGCCCGCTTTATTGATGTTTTGGGAGTTAATGGCAAACTCAAGTCCCCGGTTACTGATTTCGCCGTCGTTCCGGTAAATACTGGCGAAGCCCGAACTTTGGGCAAGCGGCACCTGAAGGAGCAGATCGTACGTGTATTTCGAATACGCGTTGAGTTCGACGCCAATGCGGTTATTCCATAAGCCCAGGTTGAGCCCAATGTTGGTTTGTCGGGTGGTTTCCCACTTCAGATCAGGATTTGCCAGTTGCACCGGCGTCGTTCCCGGGTTGTCCAGGTAGTTATTTCCCCCGCCCCATAATCCCCGCGACGCGTAATTGCCGATCCCATTCTGGTTTCCCGTCCAGCCCACGCTGGCCCGGATTTTCAGATCACTGACGAAATTGACATCCCGCAGGAAATTCTCCTGCTTGAGCTGCCAGGCGACCCCGGCCGATGGGAAATAGCCCCACTGGTGTCCCTGAGCAAATTTTGACGACGCATCGGCCCGGAGGCTGGCTTCAACGAAGTATTTCTTTGCGAAATTATAATCGACCCGACCAAAGAAGGAAACCAGATTGTACTGGTTGCGATTCGACGAAGCCGTCGTTACGGAAGCCGACGCGATCTGTTTAAAGGCATCCGACGGGAAATTGGTGCCCTGCGCCAGCGTCTGGGTCGACACGTTACCCTGTAGCGTGTTACCCACCAAAGCGCCAAAATTGTGTTGGGTACCAAAACTTTTCCGGTAGGATAACGTCTGCTCATTGATCCAGATCGTGTTTTTGCTCACACTCGATGTGGCTAATCCTTTGCTGGCGCTGCCCCGGTTGGTCAGTGTATTCCAGTACTCGTATTCGTCATAATTGTTGTAGTCGATACTCCAGCTACTGCGCAATTTAAGGCCACTGGTGATGTCGAATTCACCGTAGATGTTGCCAATGTAGCGGGTGCTGGTCGAGTGCATGTCGGTATTGTTAATCAGCACATCGAGGTTATCGAAACCCGCCCATTTAGCATACGTGCCGTCGGTGTTGAACTTGGGCAGATAGGTGGGTGTATGTAGCGCAGCTTGCAAAATGCCCCCCTGGGGTCCATCGCCAACGCGCGCATTGGTCCGGTTCGACTGGGAGAAAATATTGCTGGTACCGATCCGGATTTTATCGGTAATGTCCTGATCCAGATTCAGCTTGAAGCTGGCCCGGCTAAAATCATTGGTACGAAGCGTTGCCTGCTGACTGGTGTAGCCGCCACCCAGGTAGAAACGGGTTTGTTTGGTGCCACCCGACACGGCCAGGTCATAATTCTGGAGCGCCCCCGTCCGGAAAATATCGTGCAGCCGGTCATAGGTGGGCTGTTCTTCCGGCAGTCCGCGCCCTCCTTCCGAAACGGGACGAAACGGCCGGGTAGCAGGAGATTTGCCATCGTTGATCCAGGCATCGTTGATGATCGTAGCGTGCTCGGGCCCGGTGGCCAGATCCCAGAGTTTGGGTGCCCACGCCTGCCCCACCGATGCGTTCAGGCTAACTTTCGTTTTGCTGTTATAAGCACCCCGTTTTGTCGTAATCAGGACGACCCCGTTGGCAGCCCGTGCTCCGTAAATAGCGGTCGCTTCGGCATCTTTCAGAATCGAAATGGATTCAATGTCGGCGGGGTTAATGTCGGCCAATGGGTTGTTTGACTGGCCCTGGGTCGTAATTTTCTGGAGCGACTGGTTATTGACGAATACGCCATCGACCACATACAGCGGATCGTTACTGGCGTTGATGGACGTGGTTCCCCGGATGCGGAAGAAAATGCCATCGCCTGGTACGCCCGTGTTGGCCGCCACCTGCACGCCAGCCGCCCGGCCCTGCAACTGCTGGTCGAAACTGGCAACCGGGCGGTTCTTGATTTCGTCGGCGTTGACCTGCGTGACTGAACCGACCAGATTTTTACGGTCCTGGGTGCCATACCCCACCACCACTACTTCATTTAGCTGCGAAGCAGATTCCCGTAGTGAGATGTCGAGGGTTGTTTTTAAGCCAACTTTGACTTGGGTCGTTTGGTAGCCGATGGCCGAGATAACGAGCTCATCGCCCGAGCGGGCTTCCAGGCTGAAAAGGCCATTGGCATCTGTTGTGGCTCCTTTTGTCTGGTTCTTTAGGACCACGTTTGCGCCTGGCAGTGGCTCGCCATTATCGGTTCGAACGGTACCCGATAGTCGTGTTGCGGTTGATTGTGCCAGCAATCCTCCGCCGAAGAGTAGCCAGACTACTCCCGCAAATAAAAGTTTTTGCATTACTTTGTCTTGGTTATGTTAAAATCAGGCTTGTCAGAGCCTTTTTGTTAGCCAGCCGGAACGGTTGCCGCCGTTTCGGCTTTTTTATGGGCGAGCCAATCAGTTGCCGCTGATTCACAGGCCGGTAATCGAAAAGAATGTGTCAGATTTCCCGCACACTGACCATGCCCCGTACGGAGCGCAGCCGCTGCACCAGGAAGCCGTTGCGTCGGTGCTCTTCCTGCATCTGAACGGTCAGCAAGCCACTGGCCTGTATTCCATCGCCTTCAAAGAATAGAGCTTGAATGGTATAACCACCATCCTGAGGGACTGTACCGGCAATATCGCTGACGAAGTTCAGCCGGTCGAAACCCGCTATCTGGTACGTCACGTGCGCAACGAGCCCTTGACTGTCGGGTGGAGAGGAAATGAATGAAGCGTGCATAGTTGACTTGCTGATGGAAAGGGATCGTTCATTAAATGTTTATTTATTCTATTGATTAACTAGGGTAATATTCCCTTTACTGCATCGGGCGTGGTTGTGGGTATATGTTTGACTAGGTAGGGTAACCGTGAGTTCCGTTCGATAAACGGTCACCTGATACAGGGCGGAGTTGACCTTAGCGGCAACAACAGGGATGCATAGGCATTCGGCACATTCCTGAATCCCGGAAAGGAGATGCGGTGATGATTGAAACGAATTGTGCCGGTTGGTGTAACGTAATCATGCGAATCGAACGGGTAAAGCTAGGCTAGCTTTGTTAACTACAAGGCAAAGGTGAAAAGCGTAATTCGTTTTTCCAAAATAAATGTAAAAAAATGAGTATCAGGCAATTACCTAATACTCTATCGGGATATACGGTTATTCGTAGCTGTCTGCAAAGGTATTGGTGCATCAACTTACGGTAGAGGCAAAGAAACAACTAAGAGCTAAGATTTAGAGTTTGAGGATATTATACAGGCTGTGGCTTAGTTGGGACAGAGTAATTCTTACCAGTGATCCTCCAGGATGGACGACTACTATTTTCGGGCTACCTGGGCTCGTATCCGGCTAAGAGAAGGCCCTTTTATGCCCAGATACGATGAGATATGACCCAACGAAACTCGGTTGAGAAGATCCGGCTGATTCGTCAATAAGTCGATATAGCGTTCTTCGGCTGTCTGGGTCAGCAAACTCTCGGATCGGAGTTGGTTCATCAGAAAATACTGCTCTGCCAGCAGTCGGCCAAAGCGTTCCCAGCCGTGCGAGCGTTCGTACAGTTGCTGTAGGTGGTCATACGGCATCACAAATAATTCAGAATCTTCCAGTGCTTCTATGATATAGGGACAGGTTGTTCGGGTTAATAGACTTTTTAGTGAGGTGATGAAGTTATTTTCGGCAGCAAAGTACAGGTTGTGCTCAAGTTCGGTTTTCGGATCTACATAATAAACCCGAAAAATTCCGTTGACAATAAAGCCGATGTGCCGACAGAGGGAGTTAGGGACATTAAAGAAATCATGTCGACCTACAGTCCTGGCCTGCCAGAATGCGCTGGAGAGCTCAATGTCTGCGGTTGAAAGCTGAGCGAACTGGTGTAATTGCTGATGGAGGATAACGTGCTGCGGGGATGTCATGGGCTGGATTCGAAACGGCGACTCCGTTTTTTGATTACCGATTACTTTTTAACATAGGTGAAAAATAAGCAGGCGGATGCTTCTTACTTTTGACCCAACAAAATGGACTAACAAACAAAGTCAACCGATAAAATTATGAAAATTACCCGCAATGCACAGGCTCATTGGGCCGGAACTGGTAAAGATGGTCAGGGCACAGTAACGACGGCCAGTACCGTTTTAAACAAAACTCAATATTCGTATAAAACCCGTTTTGAGGACGGCGTAGGCACCAACCCTGAAGAGTTAGTGGCAGCGGCCCATGCGGGCTGTTTTGCCATGCAACTGGCGTTCAATATTCAGCAGGCTGGCTTTGCGGCCGATTCGCTCGATGTGAACTGCGCGATTACCCTGGAAGACGGCGGCATCACCAGTTCCGTTCTAACCCTGAAAGCGGCCGTCCCCGGCCTCGATAAGGCGAAGTTTGATGAGTTGGTGGATCATGCTGAGCACAACTGCCCAATCTCAAAATTATTCAACACAACGATCAAGGTAGATGCTACCCTGGCGTAAGGCTCGATTCATTTATTGAGGCATATCAAAAAAAAGACCAGCTCGTTTCGGGCTGGTCTTTTTTTTAGTTGATCTTCAACACGGCCATAAAGGCTTCCTGTGGTATCTCCACGTTGCCAACCTGGCGCATTCGTTTCTTGCCTTTCTTCTGTTTATCGAGCAGTTTACGTTTCCGGGAAATATCACCGCCGTAACATTTAGCCAATACGTCTTTACGCAGGGCGCTCAGGGTTTCGCGGGCAATGATTTTCTGGCCAATGGCTGCCTGAATCGCAATTTCAAACTGTTGCCGGGGAATTAACTCGCGAAGTTTTTCACACAGTTTCTTGCCCCATTCATATGACTTCGAGCGGTGAACAATGGCGGAGAGAGCATCGACTTTATCGCCGTTGAGCATCACATCGAGCTTTACCATGTCCGATTCGCGGTTGTCCATAAACTCGTAATCGAGAGAGGCATACCCGCGCGAGATCGTTTTGAGTTTGTCGAAAAAGTCGAATACGACCTCGGCCAGAGGCATCTCGAACTGAAGTTCAACGCGGTCGGCGGTCAGGTATACCTGATTTTTGAGCAAACTGCGCTTGTCCATACAGAGCCCCATAATACCACCCACATACTCGGCCTTGGTGATGATCTGTGCCCGGATAAACGGTTCCTCAATGTAGTCGATCAGGTTTGGATCGGGCATTTCGGCGGGGGCCGATACCTGAAGTTCTTCCCCTTTGGTGGTCATAACTTCGAAACGTACCGAGGGTACCGTGGTGATCACGGTCATGTCGAACTCGCGTTCCAGGCGCTCCTGCACAATTTCCATATGGAGCATACCCAGGAAACCACACCGGAAACCAAACCCCAGCGCGGCCGATGTTTCGGGTTCCCACACAAGGGCGGCATCGTTGAGCTGCAGCTTTTCCATGGCATCGCGCAAGTCCTCAAATTCGCTGGTTTCTACCGGATAAATACCCGCAAAAACCATCGGTTTCACTTCTGAGAAACCTTGAATAGCCACCGTGGCGGGGTTGTCGATCGTCGTAACGGTATCGCCGACTTTTACTTCTTTGGCTACTTTGATGCCCGAGATCAGGTACCCTACGTCGCCACACTCGATTACGTCTTTGGGGACTTGGACTAAGCCAAGTGTTCCAACTTCATCGGCGTAATACTCCTTACCAGTGTTCATGAACTTCACCTTGTCGCCTTTGCGAATACGGCCGTTCTTGACCCGGAAAATAACTTCGATACCCCGGTATGAGTTAAAGTGCGAATCGAAGATAAGCGCCTGTAATGGCCCCGTGGGCTCCCCTTTTGGGGCCGGTATCCGCTCGACAATGGCGGCCAGAATTTCCGGAACGCCGATACCTTCTTTACCCGATGCCGGAATAATGTCGTCTCGTTCGCAGCCCAGAAGGTCCACCATTTCGTCCTTGATCTCTTCGGGTCTGGCACCCGGCAGGTCGATTTTGTTCAGGACGGGGATGATAACCAGATCGTTATTGAGAGCCAGATATAAATTCGAGATCGTTTGGGCTTCCGTTCCCTGCGACGCATCGACCAACAGCAACGCGCCTTCGCAAGCGGCAATAGAGCGCGAGACTTCGTAGCTAAAATCGACGTGGCCTGGTGTATCGATCAGGTTCAGGGTATACGTTTCCCCTTTGTGGATGTAGTCCATCTGGATAGCGTGGCTTTTGATGGTGATGCCACGTTCACGCTCCAGATCCATATCATCCAGCAATTGGGCCTGCATATCGCGGGAGCCAACTGTTTTGGTAAATTCTAACAAACGGTCGGCCAGGGTACTCTTACCGTGATCAATGTGGGCGATAATGCAAAAATTACGAATATGTTTCACGTTGGAATATCGGATCGTCGTTACGACGGGGAGTCTATCTTAAATAAACGGCAAAAATACGCAAAAAAGTCCGCGTTTAAGCTAGGTATAGGCGGAGCGAGTACGACAAGTTTGTGGCTGCTTGTCTATAAAGAGGAGCAAACTGGTTTTTTTGTCGGCCAGAATTAGCCCATTGACCAGATTCATCGGGTTGCGAGCGGGGTCAATCAGATAAAATTTTAGGAGTGGCTGTAAAAAAACAAACGCCGGACTCATCGGGGAGCCGGCGTGTTCAATTACACTTCATCAACAAACTAAAATCATTGCCCGCCAAGGCGGAAACTTGCTGTAGGAGGGGGACTCGAACCGCCCACGGTGCAGTTAGCTACAGTACAACTCTGGTGGTCAACCCCAGTCGCCCTTGCGGGCGGCATTATGCTGCGTTTATCCTTTATCACCACCCCCGAGACAGGAGGGCACGTCTGCCAATTTCGACATCCTACAGTGTGAGGAAAAGAATCAAGAAGACCGGCGTGTGACCCCGCTCGATCAACTTGACAATACAAAGATAGTAGAGAAGGGTCATTCGTTGCAAATTTTATATAAAAATTTCCGAAAATTTATAAACTATTCAAAAAGGGGATAATTTTGTTAGCACTCATCAAAAAATGCTTTAAAATGACGGAGAAAAATTTAGAAATTGACAATACTGATCTGAAAATACTAAGTATATTGATGCAGGATGCCAACATGGCCTATACCGAAATAGGAAAACGCATCTTCGTGTCAGGCGGTACGGTTCACGTTCGGATGAACAAATTGAAACAGATGGGCATTGTTCGTGGATCGCAACTGGTCATCGACCACGCGAAGCTCGGCTGGGACATTAGTGCCTTCCTGGGCATTTACCTCGACAAGAGCTCGTTGTATGAAGAGGTATCCCGGCAATTGGAAAAAATTCCGGAAGTTGTCAACGTCCATTATACAACCGGTATCTACAGCATCTTTGCCAAGATTGTCTGCCGGGACACCCAACACCTGCGCGAAGTGCTGCACGATAAAATTCAGAAAGTAAGTGGCATTCAGCGCACCGAAACATTTATTTCGCTCGAAGAGAGCGTAAACCGGCCTATTCCCTTTTCGGAAAACAGTTTGTAGGCTGTCAGTCGTCGATCAATGCAACGACGAACTACAACCCACAGACTTGGTGTTATACATATCAACAAATTATAATTCATGCAACCCAAAATTCATGCAACAACAGTAGTCGGCATTCGGCACAACGGCCAGGTGTCGCTTGGTGCCGATGGGCAGGCTACGATGGGCAATACCGTTGCCAAGAGCAATGTTCGTAAAGTGCGCGTACTGATGGGCGGAAAAGTGCTGGCTGGTTTTGCCGGGTCTACCGCCGACGCGTTTACGCTGATCGAACGTTTCGAAGAAAAGCTCAATGCCTATGGTGGAAACCTTAAACGGGCCGCTATTGAACTGGCGAAAGACTGGCGGACGGATCGCTACCTTCGTAAACTGGAGGCCATGTTAATTGTCGCTTCCAAAGATGACCTCTTGCTGGTGTCGGGTACTGGCGACGTAATTGAGCCTGATGCTGATGTAGCCGCCATCGGCTCTGGTGGTATGTATGCACAGTCGGCAGCGTTAGCCCTGAAGAAACATGCGTCGGGCCTGTCGGCCGAAGAAATGGTTCGTGAGAGCCTGCACATTGCTGCAGATGTATGTATCTATACCAACCATAATTTGGTTGTTGAAACGTTGTAAAAAGAGACAGCTCCTGTGTTCGTTGTCTATCTTTGTCACTGATTAACTCTACGGTATGCAGAAAGTGAACGTAATTGGCTCATTGCTCATGAACCGTCGCATAGCGATGGGCTTTGTCGTGGCTATGGTGTTGATTGGTTCAGGATTTACCATCTCGTTCTACAGTTATATCCGGTATGGTGACGATACAAAACAGGTTCGCCACACCTATGAAGTTATCCAGGTTCTCAATAACATTCTCTCGTTAATCAAGGATGTTGAAACCAGTTCAAGAGGCTACACGATAACGAATGACGTTACCTATCTGGAGCCTTATCGAACCGCGCTTCGGGTATTGCCCGCAGAAATTAGCAAATTACGAAACCTGACTACCGATAATCGTGTTCAGATTCGACGTCGATTTCTGCTGGAGAAGCTCATCAAAGACAAGCTGGCCATTACAACGTCTCCTTTAAAGACGAAGCTTTCAGAACCGGGCAGTTTGGTACTTAATAAGGAAAGTAAACACCGAATGGATTTGCTGCGAACCCATGTAGCTTTGATGGTCGAAACGGAGCAAACATTAATGGATGTACGAAACCGGCAGGCCGATCGATCCTTTCGGAATACGCTTATTATTATTGCCGCCTTATCGCTGCTAACCTTCTTAACATTAGTTGTTCTCTATCGGTTGCTGGAGCAGGAGTTGACCCACCGGCAGGAGACTGAAGACCAGTTGCGCGCGTATGAATCTCAATTAAGAGGCCAGATTCGACAACTGGAAGCCTCGAATGAAGAACTGGAGCGGTTTGCATTTGTAGCAAGCCACGACTTGCAGGAGCCGTTGCGTAAAATTCAGTCTTTTGCTAATTTAATTACGGATCGATACGGTAATTTGTTCGATGCCGATAGTATGCTGTTTATGGGCAAAATCTCGAATTCGGCCGAGCGCATGTCCAAACTTATAAAGGACCTGTTGAATTTTTCCCGTATTTCCAGCCACCGGGAGAATTTTGAGTCGGTTTCGCTGAGTGACATTGTGCAGCGGATTCTGGATGATCAGGAACTACGGGTCAAAGGGTTAGATGTTCGGCTGGAAGTGAGTAATTTGCCCATTATCGAAGGTATTGCCAGTCAAATGGATCATTTGTTCAATAACTTGATTTCCAATGCCTTGAAGTTTGTCCGGTCTGATGTTCAACCGCTACTTCGGATTGGCGTTCAGGCCATCGATGGCGAGTGTTATACCGGATTAATACCCGGCCGAAATTATTTCGAAATTACCATCGAGGATAATGGAATTGGGTTTGAGGAGAAATATGTTGACCACATCTTTAAAGTTTTTCAGCGATTACATGGCAAAAGTGCTTTTGAAGGGACCGGTATTGGACTGGCCATTTGCAAGCGCGTTGTTATGTATCACCACGGTTACATTACGGCCCGCAGCCAACCAAATGCAGGCACCACGTTTGTAGTCGTTTTACCAGAAAGCCAATCACAACAACAGTATGACCGACCAACTTCAGAAACCTATTCATATCCTGCTGGTTGACGACGACGAAGACGACCGTTACCTCACCCGGGAGGCATTTCATCAGCATTATCCCGCAAGCCGTATTTCATTTGCTGAAGATGGCGAAGACTTACTGGATTTTCTGCGCTATGAAGGGCGGTATGCAGGAGCAGCTCATACGCTGCCTGAACTCATATTACTTGATTTGAACATGCCTCGCAAAGATGGCCGGGAGGCCCTGCGGGAAATTAAATCGAACGATGCATTCCGTCATATTCCTATTCTGGTATTGACCACGTCGGATGCCAAAGATGACATTGAAACATCTTATTTTAACGGTGCCAACAGCTTTATCACAAAACCACCAACCTTTCAGCGGCTGAGCGAAGTGACCAAAGCCATTGGCCAGTACTGGTTCAATGTGGTAACCGTTTGCGAACACTCGGAAGACGAGTAAAAAGGAGAACGAGCGAAAGAGTGAACGAGTCAAATGCTGACACCAGCCATTTTCGCTCGTTTATTCTTTCGCTCGTTCACTCGTTCCAGTCAGCCCGACCAGATTGACGAAAATCTTTTCCAGCGCGTTGGTTACGGCGCGGTTCTGGCCAGGCGTAAATTTATTGACCAGCACACAAAAACTCATGCGTTCGCCGTCCGTAGCCGTGAAGTAACCCGCATAGGCACGAACGCCCTCGATGGAACCACTCTTGGCCCGAATGTTTCCCGCTGCGGCTGTTCCGCGAGCCAGCGTTCGTACGGTTCCGGTTTGCCCGACAATCGGAATCGTTTCATAGAATTGGGGGAAAACTTTCTCCCGACCCATGGCGCTGAGAATCCCGGTCATGTTATCCGCCGTTAGGGCACCTACGGTCGAAAGGCCGCTGCCATCCCGGATTCGAAACCCGTTCAGATCAACCCCTTTGCTTTTCCAGTAGGCCGTCAAGGCATCCACACTAGCCTCCATCGACCGGACGGGCTTCGTTAATGCCAGCGCGGTTGTTCGCAGAAAAGCTTCGGCGTATAAATTGATGCTCTGGTAATTTGTCTGCTGGATCAATTCGGTTAGCAACGGGGACTTATGTTGATTGAGCAGCGTTCGTTTGCCGGTTGACACAACCGTTTTGGGTAACCCGCCCCCTTCCGATACGGCCGGACTGCTGATCGATACGTTGTCCTGTATAAGCTGATTTTGAAGCGCAAAAGCGGCAAAAAAAGCGGGGTCGGGCAGGGAGCCTTTCACACTGAACTCGTTGGCTGGTTCGCCCAGGGGGACTTTGCCGGTCAGCCATTGCTGATTCATAAACGGCGACCCATAAATATTCACCTGATCGCCGGTATTGGCGGCATCGGTCGTAACGGTGTTTCGAAAGGCGAGGTAGGGGAGCAGCGGGTCCGTGCGCAGCACACTGGCGGGTGCGCCAACGGATTTCCCTGGTCTGAAAAATACGCGAAACAGGTTTTCATTTATGTTCAGCGCACTTAAGCTGGCGCCGTAATAATTTCCCAAATCACCAAATGGCCAGGTGCCGGGCGTTGTCAGGTCCTCATATAAACTAGCATCGCCCACAACCATGCCCTGAATCTTTCGAATGCCCGCCGTGCGAACCGCGTCTGACCAGTTCTTGAGTAGGGCTGGCAAATCATAATAAGCCGGAAATCGCCAGCTTCCCAGGGAGGGGTCGCCGGTGCCCCGGATGTATATATTACCGGTCAATACACTGTCTTTTATCGTGCCATCGTATTCAAGATTTGTCGCGTAGGTATAGTTGGGGCCCAACACGGCCAGGGCTGTCGCCGTCGTAATAAGTTTCAATGTAGAGGCCGATGGCAGGCTCATTCGGGCATTATAGCTGACAACTTCTTCCCCATCACGCACGCGCCGAACGGACAGCGACACAGTCCCGTACCGAACAGCCGGGCTCCCCTGGAACGTTTCTACCTGCCTGAGCAGTTGCTGAATAGCCAGCGAATCGGTTGCTTGCCGGGGCTGGGAGAGAGTAGGTGAAAAAGGAAAAAAAGTGAGCAGGCTAGCTACCAAAACAAATGGGAGGCAAGCCCGAAAATGGGGAATAAAGCGCATTAAGGAACAGTTAGGCGATTCGAAGGGTATTTCGTACTTTTGCAAACTTACGAAGTTTGCGCCACCCAACTTGCGTTAAAAGCACCTATCCTAAGATATCGAATAAACGACACCGAATAGTTAAAGTTGCACGCATGAAATTATCATTTTTGGGGGCGGCCCGTCAGGTAACTGGCAGTATGTATCTGCTGGAACTGGAGGATGATTACCGCATCCTGATTGACTGTGGTTCCGATCTGGAACGCTCTAGGCCACAAGAGGCCAATTCAAACGGTCAAACACCCCCCGCCGTTACTCATCCGGGATTTTTTCCGTTTGAGGCATCAAGTATAAATCTGGTCCTGCTGACCCACGCTCACGTGGATCACTCAGGTAATCTGCCCAATTTATTTCGAGAAGGCTACGAAGGTCAGATACTTTGTACCGAACCAACATTCGCCCTGACGAATGTGCTGCTCAAAGATTCAGCATCGCTCAATCAAAAACGCATCAACGAACTGAATGCCAGCAAAAAACAGCGGGTAAAAGATCGGCAGGTGCAATTGCAGAAAGACTTGTTTTTAGATAAACAGGTTCGGGAGACGATGGAGAATGTTGTGCCTATTGGCTTCAACCGCAAGTTCAGGGTTGCCGATGGCGTCGATGTGACCTTCATTCCGGCGGGACACTTACTCGGCGCAGCGCACATTGTGATCAACGTGATAGAAAATGGCGAACGAAAAAGCATTTGCTTTTCGGGAGACATTGGCCGGAAAAACTACCCGCTGCTGGTCGATCCGGCTACGGTGCCCGCCGTAGATTACCTGGTTTGTGAAAGCACATACGGCAATCGCCTTCATGAGAACCTGATGACGCCCGAAGATGCGCTGGCTGATATTATTCAGCGCACCTGCATCGACATTCCGGGGCGGCTCATCATTCCATCGTTCAGTGTTGGCCGGACGCAGGCGCTGCTTTATACGCTCAACCGGCTTTATACGGAACGGAATTTCCCGCCTATCCGGGTATTTTCGGATAGCCCGATGGGATTTGAGAGTACCAAAATTTACATGCAGCACATCAGCATGCTAAATAAGGAGGCCAGGGAGTTTTATAAGGAAAATGAAACGTTGTTCGATTTTCAGAATTTTCAATTTCTGGAATCATCGAAGGCGAGTAAAGCCGTCTCTAATTTTGGTGAACCCTGCATTATCATTTCCTCGTCGGGCATGGTGCAGGGCGGTCGGGTCGAATACCACGTGGCCGAAAACATTAGTAATCCGTATGCGACGATTCTGATTATTGGCTATTGTGCCGAAGGAACGCTTGGCTGGCGATTATTGAATGGACAACAAACACTCAGTATCAAAGGGACGGACCATCAGGTGCTGGCTAACGTCGAAAAGATCGACGTATTCAGCGGTCACGGTGACCGGAACGACCTGATCAACTTTGTGCGTATGCAGTCGCCCGAAACGCTCAAAAATATCTTCCTCGTTCACGGCGAGTACGAGAGCATGGAGTCGTTTAAGGCCACACTGGCCGAAGAAGGCTTCCCACAGGTTATTATCCCGAAAAAGGGCGAACGCTTTGACTTATAAATGGTGACTGATGAGGTATACCTCATCAGTCATAATCGTACCGGCGACCCGGTCATTAGTATACATGAGAACATATCTTGACTTTGAAAAGCCCATTGCTGACCTCGAAGCACGGCTGGAGGAGACTAAGAAATTAGCGCAAACCAGCAATGTAGACGTCAGTGAAGCGGTTAACGTGCTGGAGCAGAGCATCGATAAACTGCGACGGGAAATTTTTCAGAATCTTACCCGCTGGCAGCGCGTTCAATTATCGCGTCATCCAGATCGCCCGTATACGCTCGATTATATTTCGCTCATGTGCGACCAGTTTATCGAACTGCACGGCGACCGCACTGTTCGCGACGATCCGGCGATGGTAGGCGGTTTCTGCGAATTGGGACGCCCCGGCGAACCAGGCCAAACGGTGATGATCATCGGTCAGCAAAAGGGCCGGAATACCAAACAGCGCCAGTACCGGAATTTTGGTATGCCCAACCCCGAAGGTTATCGGAAAGCCCTTCGCCTGATGAAACTGGCCGAAAAGTTTAACAAACCGATTATTACGTTGATCGACACACCCGGTGCGTTTCCGGGTCTGGAAGCCGAAGAGCGTGGTCAGGGTGAAGCAATTGCCCGCAACCTGAAAGAAATGTTCATGCTGACGGTGCCCGTTATTTGCATCGTCATTGGCGAAGGCGCTTCGGGTGGCGCGTTGGGTATTGCAATCGGCGACAAAGTGCTTATGCTCGAAAATACCTGGTACTCCGTTATTTCGCCCGAAAACTGTTCGACCATTCTCTGGCGTAGCTGGGACTTTAAAGAACAGGCGGCCGAAGCCATGAAGCTGACGGCCCGCGACATGCAACTGAATAAACTGGTCGATGACATTGTGGAAGAACCCCTTGGCGGGGCGCACAATGACCATCAGGCCATGGCCAACCAACTGAAAAAGGTCATATTAGATACGATCGAACAGCTAAACGCCATCGACCCGCAGGAGCGTATCAATCAGCGCATCGACAAATTCTGCGAAATGGGTGTCGTTCTGGAATAAGTGCCGGCCCCCACAAATTGGTCGTAGAGTTAAGAAAGAAGCCGCCGGGAGATTCTCAGCGGCTTCTTTCGTTCAGGCAAAGCGTTTGTCGCGGGTCGATGAATACGGTATGTTTTTCACCTCTACCTCAGCCTCCTTAATCGGGCCGACGTTCTTTACTGTCAACTTTGCCATCCTGTTTCACCGTTTGTCTGCAAATCTAACGTTATCTTTGGCTTCCGGTTCACGCAACGCCCGAACCGACGCCATACGTGCAGGTTATGCTCAATACATCAACGCTCAAAAACCTTATCTTCGACCTCGGCGATGTGATCATCCCGATCGATCTGACCGCTCCCATTCGAAACTTTGCCATGCTGGCCAACCTGCCCGAAGAGCAGGTACGGGAACTTTGGATGCAACACGACATCGTTGGGCAATATGAAACCGGCCTCATCGATGATGATGCTTTCCGGGCGCATGTGCGAACATTGTTGAAAAATCGGGCCAGCGAGCCCGGTGCTGAAACGGTATCGTCCGATCAGTGGGCCGACGAAGTAATCGATACCGCCTGGAATACGATTCTTCTCGATTTACCGATTGAGCGCATCGAACGGATCAAGCAATTGAAGGCGGGTTATCGGTTGTTTCTGCTGAGCAACACCAGTCCAATTCACATCCGGAAAGTGAATAGCGTGTTGACTGGCATGGGCCAGCCATCGCTGGAGGAACTTTTCGAACGGGTGTTTTATTCATACGAGGTTCGTCTGGCAAAACCATCGCCCGAAATCTACCAGCATGTACTGTCTGAGGGCGGACTGGTTGCCGAAGAAACCGCTTTTTTTGACGATAACGCTGCGAACATCAAGGCTGCTGCCGGGTTAGGTATTCAGGCCGTACATGTTCAGCCACCGTTGACCATATTAGACTATTTAAAAGATGTATAATGATGTAGGCTATCGGATATATACGTTTCCAGCGATACATCCGATAGCCTACAGCCATCACATACACTCTACATCATAAATGAGCCCACGTACCCGTACCTACCTCCTCCACGGAGGTCTTTTTTTAATTACCCTGATTACGACCACTATGGCGGGAGCCGAGTGGATGTTTGGCCGGTTATTCATTCCAATCGAGGGTATGAAAACGCTCGGCTGGGCGGAGTTTGTGGACGGATTTAATTTTTCGATTCCCTTTCTGGCCATTCTGACCGTTCATGAATTTGGCCATTATTTTACGGCCAAAGCCAACCATGTCAGGGTCACCTTGCCTTATTATATCCCCTTGTGGATTGGCATTGGGCAAAGTATCGGTACGCTGGGGGCGTTCATTCGGATTAAAGATTACATCAACAGCCGCCAGAAATACTTCGATATTGGCATTGCTGGTCCACTGGCCGGGTTTGTTCTGGCGCTGGTCGTGCTGTGGTACGGTTTCACCCATTTGCCACCGCCCGAATTCATCTTTACCATTCACCCGGAATATCAGAAATGGGGACTCGATTACGGTCGTTATGCCTATCAAAACCTGCCCGAAGGCGTTTCTCCGCTAGCTCTTGGCGATAATCTGCTCTTTAACTTTTTCAAGAATCACGTAGCTGACCCTGCCCGAATACCGCACCCGTACGAGATGATTCATTATCCGTATCTGATGGCGGGCTATCTGGCATTGTTTTTTACGTCGCTGAACCTCATTCCCATTGGGCAGCTGGATGGTGGCCACATTCTGTATGCACTCATTGGCCGCAAACGGTTTCAGTGGGTGTCGCCTGTCCTGTTTACGGTCTTTGCGTTTTATGCCGGATTAGGTATGTTTAAACCCAGCGATTTTGCCGTACAAACCGACGAGGCTTTTTACTCCGAATTGGGTAACTTTGGCCTCTACATTGGTTTCCTGTACCTGGCTTTTTCACGAATCAGCGAAAACCGGATGACGTCCCTGATCATTACCCTTAGTGTGGTGGCTACTCAGCTGGTAGTTGTCTGGGCGCGCCCAGATATAGAAGGGTATTCGGGATTTCTGGCGTTTGCCTTCGTATTGGGGCGTTTCCTGGGGATTTATCATCCAGAAACTGAACTGGAAGAACCCCTTAATCTCAAGCGGCAATTACTGGGCTGGCTGGCACTGGTTGTTTTTGTCCTGTGCTTTAGCCCACGTCCGTTCATTTATTAAGCCTACCTCAAGTCCACAGTACACCAGTACGGCCGCGTTAGCGATCACATGTTTTTAGAAAAGATAGCTTGGGGAGAGCTTTGGTTGCGTAGCGATCTAACTGTACTGTTGTCTGATCGCATAGCGATCAAAGCGTCTCCAGGTGGCCTTTCTATAAACATTAAGTTCCTCTGGGACTCCTCGCAACCCAAGTTGAAGCTATTTTACCGGGTAGCGCTTCGTTTGGCGGATGTAACCGGTTTGGCAAGGACATCGAACGCTAAGGCAAATTCGTTTTTGATCGCCTGATCACCCAGATCGGCAAAGAAACTTGTCGAATTATACCGAATGCCGAACTGGGTTCGATCAATGAGCGCCCGGCCCTTGATGCGCAGACCGGTGCCATCCTGACCAACGGTAACGGGAAATGAAACCGTCTTTGTAATACCTTTTAGAGTAAGTTGTCCCGTAGCCACCGTACCCGACAGCGACCGTAACACAAACGTGGCCGTTGGGAATCGAGCTGCATCGAAGAACGCTTCATCCCGAAGGTGCGTCTGTAATCGGTCGTTTTCGTGCTGAATGCTGGTCATATCCATGGTCATTGTAGCGCTGCTGATCTGGTTGCCCGTTCGGGTTACCTGTCCCCTGGACAGGCGGAGCGTGCCAGTGGGTGCCCATGAACCCACTTCAGCGTAACCCGTCCAGGTAAGCTTACTGGCGTCGGTGTCAATGCTGAACGATTGGGACTGCGCCCGAACTGATATTGATAAGGTAAGTACGAAAATA
This sequence comes from Spirosoma horti, assembly GCF_054776595.1. NCBI lineage: Bacteria > Pseudomonadati > Bacteroidota > Cytophagia > Cytophagales > Cytophagaceae > Spirosoma > Spirosoma horti. The sequence continues at coordinate 363,140 of NZ_BAAHBQ010000006.1, read as the reverse complement.
AAGGCGGAGATGATGTTTGTCAGCGTTTTCATGTATGTATCTGGTTTGATGGAATGACTATTTGATGAGGTTTCCTTCTGTCTCGATCAGGCCGTAACCTTTGTACAATTTTCCCGAGCGATCCCGCGCAATAATGTACCAGAGCGCGTCGCCCCCATAAGCTTGCTTGCCGAATCGCCAGTTCTTGCCGAACGTATAGGTTTGCCCACTCTTTAATTTTCCGCTGGGGCAGTTAAATTTTTCTGCAAACAGGTTGGTGTCATACTGCATATTCGGATGCCATCCCGTTGAATCGTACCAGATAAAACTACCCGCTTCGACCAGTTCGAGGTCGCTCACTTCGGCGCGAACCATTGTGGAATGTTTCCAGTAATAGGTATCGCCTTCCAGCGTAGGAACGCAGGGGTTGTTGGTGTGCCAGAGCGTAAGTCCAACCGGTAAAGACCGGAGCTTGTCGGGCAATAGCCGACTTTTGTCGGACCAGCCGGAATCCCGGCGCTGTGCGGTAGCCATTGGGCCCATGAGCAGGCCGGTGACGAGAGTTGTGAGAAGAAGAAATGAGCGCATCGTTGAACGTGTTTGGTTCGTTTGAACGATACAAAGGTGGCGGCTCAAGGGGCCCCAAGCGCCCCAGAAAAGGATTGGGGCGTCCCAACGGATGATTTGGGCTTAGTCGGGCTGAGCAAACTCGCTTGGCGATTGCCCGGTATGCTGACGAAAGATCCGGTTAAAAGTCGTTTTGGAATTGAATCCCGATTCCAGGGCAATACCCAGTAAGGTAAGTCGGGCCAGGTCATTGGACCGCAACCGCTGCTTTACTTCACTGACCCGGTAGTCGTTCACAAAATCATTGAACGACTTGCCAATACCGGCATTGATGACCTGCGAAACAACTTTAGGGTTCAGATCAACATGCTGGGCAAGTTCGGTTAAGGTCAGGGTGGGGTTGAGGTATAATTTGTCATTATCCATAGCCTGACGAATGCGCGCAACGTGGTCTGGATTTACGTCCACGGCTACTTTGATGGGACTAAGGGGCATACCGGCTACGGCATCGTTCTTGAAGTGCACATTAGCTAAGTTGCCTTGTTTCAAACCGGCCACGCCCAACACAATCAGGAGCAAACAAAGCAGCCAATATGAATAGTCATACTGGTAAAACGAATGAAAAACATCGCGCAGAACAAGCTCAACAGCCCATTGGACGCATACCACAGCTAAGATCACCAGTAAAACCTGGAGCCATCGCAAAGTCAATTGGCTGGTTTCCGAGAAATTTTCCTGTACATAACGGCCATAATTCCGGAGTAGACGTAAGGATAAAAGCAGGTAGATTAGCAAGGAGAGCCAGGTGCCGTCGAATTCGATGCTGTAGGTATATGGATAGTGAATCGTGGCCCAAAACCAGTTCCGAAATTCGTAGGACTGGCCCGTAAGAAAGAGATAAAGCGCGGCCTGAATGGCAACCGGCAGAAAATGCAATCCGTGTTTGCGCTCAAAACGGAAATTGCTGTTCGTCAGGCTCTTGACATAAAAATAAATAAGCGGGCCAAAGGCGAACGAGTAAAAAATGGGTAGAAAATACAGGTCTGCATTTTGCCTGTACAGGCCCGATACCCGGAAGAAACCATCGATTTGCCAGCAGGAAATGGCCGCCATCAACCCCGCAAGAAATCGATTAGCCAGCCGATTATAATGGGTAAACCAAAGCAGCCCGGCCGAAAAAAAACCGATATTGATGATGGACAACGCCAAAATTACTTCAAACGCGAAGCGGATCTGCATGCGGTTAGCCAATTAGTTTCATCTCGTCGGCCAGTTTAAAGACTTTTTTCAGGCATTTGGCCGTCAGCACCGCATCTTCCAGCGCATTATGGAAGCCATCTTCGCGGGTGAACCCAAAATAACCGGCAATAGCCGTGAGGCTCAGCCGATCCGGTACTTTTTGTCCGTTCGCTTTTAAAACCCGGAAGCTAAAATAAGCCAGCGTGTGCAAATCAAGTAAGACGCGCGAATAGGGCCATTTCAATTTCTCATAGCGGTAAGCCTCTTTGAGAAAGTTAATGTCGTTTATAACGCTCTGACCGCAGATGATCACATCACGTAAAAACGGGGTTCGGTCCAGCTGTCCTTTGGGCACGCGAAGACCAAGTTGCGTACAAATCCACTCTTCCAGTTCGGGCAGTACGTCATAAATCATCGGAGCATCTTCCAGCTCAGCCAGTGACAAGTTATGAATCTTTTCGGAAGAGGAAGAAAAGGCTTCCTTATTCTCCGGATACACATTTGTTAGATAAGTGCCTTTCTCAACCCAGTTATCGTCGAATAAGACAGCACCAATCTGAATGATCTCGTTGTAATCAGGCTCGGGTCCCGTCATTTCGAGGTCAAGAACTAAGTAAGGCATATTTTTAAGCTTTAATATGGTAGAATGAAGTCTAAAAAAGTCAATTATAAATCGAAAAACTATTTGATAGTTTTTCGATGCTGGAACAAATCAGGCCTTAATGGCGTTTACCCTATAACAAACCAGAAAAGTCCCCTGTAGCTAACCTACCGGGGATTTTTTATTTGTCAACCCGCTCCACCAGTTTTCCGATATCACTGCTAATCTGTTGAATAAATGCTAACTGGTCGCTCAATAGTGGGTCGGTTGGCGTGTCGATAACAAGGGAAGGCACTGACGAAGTGGGTGAATCCTGAAGAGTTCGTTCGGTTGTTGTTCCTAAACGGCGCAGACTTTCAGTCAGCGTAAACAGAGCCCGTTTGACCGGGCGCAACAATGTGGTTGGGTAAACCGTAGGCTGTGCGGTCAATTGAGCCGATGTGATCGTAGCGATATTGGCCGAGAGAATGTGATTCAGGACGACAAATTCGTAAATAAGCTTCTCATTCCGCTGTTTATGTTTGGGTTCAGACAGCATTCGCTCGAAAGCCGCCGACAGGTTCGCCGATGTGACATATACTTCCTTGCGGGCCAGCTTGTACTCAATCATACTGATCTTTCCACCCGAAAGGCTATCGAGCAGTAACTGCAAATACCGAATGTTGGCGTGCAGAATGGCTTTCATAGGTTTGATCAACTGATCGGACTCCCATTGCGGAAAAAAGGAATAGCCTGCCACCAGAGCAATAATTCCCCCCAGCAATGTATCGAAAAAACGCTCTTCGGCAACGCCCAGATAGCTTACACCCAGAAAGCTAAAGAGAATGAGCACAAAAGGAGTTACGCAGATCACCATAACGATGTAATTGATCCGCTGGGCGCTGTAGGTGCCCAGCATGAATAGGACCATAAAGCTGAACTGTACGTACTTGTTGGGGAAAAAAGTTAACACAAGAACACCAAGGATGCCGCCGGCCAGTGTGCCGCTGATCCGCTGGATATTTCGTTGTTTGGTCAGGCTGAAAGCGGGTTTCAGAATAACGGAAATCGTTAATAGCACCCAGTAACTATGGTGTCCGTAGGGCAGTAGTTTGGTAATGATAAACCCCAGAAGCATGGCAATCGCTACCCGTATCGAATAACGGAACGTTAAGGAACTGAAGGTCAGATTATCCAGAAATGATTTCAGGTCGATTTCCTGATGCGAAACAAACCGGCCATATTCCATGGCTTCGTTGTCGACGGGGTTCAGTTTCGTGGAGGCCAGGTTTTTTTGCAGCGTACTGACCCGCTGGCTGATTGTTCGTAAACTAACCAGCACTTTTTTGAGTACGAGGGTACTACCATCCTGATCGCTGATGGCGTCGATGCTGCGTTTCAGGTTTTCCAGTTCAGGCCTGTTGTGAACAGGCCTGTGAAACGGTACGGGCAACTGAATGGCTAAACCGATGTGATCCAGCTCGACCGACAACCGCCGAATGGAGCGGGAAATTTCATCCAGTACGCCCGACTTTCCAAAACGCTCGCGGATATCGGAATAGTCATAATACATGGCAATAATTTGTTCGTACAAATCGACTACATCCACAAACGTAAGGAGTAATAACCGGCCTGTTCTTGTGGATTCGGTAACAATACGCCGACTCTTGAACAACACTTCCCGCACCGCGTCCTGTTTTTCGCTTACATCGACTTGTTGGGCAATCAGTCGGCGATAGTCATCGTCCAACTGGGTACTGGTATCGTAAAAGTCTGCTTTAATGGCCATCAGTTTGGCGATCTCATGAATGCATTGCCCCAACGCCTGCTGTGCCAACCGATACGGCTGCAACCGCGACGCTATCAAACTGATGGTACTGTACCAGACGCTCCCGGCCAGCACTAACGTACTCTCATGTACGACACCCCGCGCGTCGAGTGGCCGGTCGATCATCAGGATCATGATGAGCAAGGCTGCTGTCCCGACGGATGTTGCGCGACTGCCATAGATGGCAAACATGGAGAAGAAAAAACTGAACAGGAATAGCTCAACGCCTAAAATGTATGGGTGCATCCGGGCGAAACCCGTTATGAACGTTACTGAAAAGCTGATTAAGGCACTGATGGCCATCGCATTGCGTCGGTGCATGACCGGGCCTGGCGCGTCGCTCAAACTGACGTTCAGCGCCCCCAGCGACATGGCCATGCCCGCCTGAAGCTGTCCGAACTGAGCGAGCAGTAAAGAAGGCAACAGAATGGACAGCGTTATGCGCAAACCATCAGAAAAATACTGGCTGGACAGAAAATAACTGACCTGCCGACCACGCTTGTTCATAAAGAAACTTCCTATCAGGTATTGGCCTAAAAGCCGGGCCGCGATTTTGTGGTCTGATCAGTAATTGTAGTCCGCTGTTTATCAACGTCTATGCTGTTAAACGCGGGCCGTTCTTAGTGCCCGGCGGTTGTCAGGCTTGTTCGGCGTTCGCCGATCTGTTGCCGCCACATGGCATAATATAGGCCTTTTTGGGCAACCAATACATCATGACTACCCATCTCGACAATTTTGCCTTTCTCCAGCACAAAGATGGTGTTGGCGTGCAGGATAGTCGACAACCGGTGAGCAATCAGGATAGTAATCTGCTCATTCAGAGCTGATACACTCCGAACGGTATCCGTAATTTCTTCTTCAGTTAGTGAATCGAGCGCCGACGTAGCTTCATCGAAAATCAGCAGCCGCGGGTGCCGAACCAGGGCGCGGGCAATGGACAGCCGTTGCTTTTCGCCCCCCGACATTTTTAGGCCACCTTCGCCAATTTGTGTGTCGAGCCCATCGGCCGAACGAGCCAGCAGGTGATCGCAGGCGGCTTTGTCCAGCGCGTCGAGCATTTCGGCTTCGGTAGCATCGGGTTTGACGAATAACAGATTTTCGCGGATGGTTCCGGCAAATAGGTGCGTATCCTGAGTAACAAACCCGATTTGGCGACGCATGGGATTAAACCGAATGTCTTTGGTGGAAATGTCGTTGTAATAAATTTCCCCGCCAACGGGCCGGTAAAGCCCGACCAGCAGCTTGACCATCGTGGACTTCCCGGAACCGGACGGTCCTACAAACGCAATGGTATCGCCCAGCCCGGCTTCGAACGACACGCCGTCAATGGCATTCTGACCCGCGCCATTATGCCGGAAAACCACGTCGTCGAAGCGTAATCGTTCCAAAGGTCCAACGACTATGGGTGATTCCGGATTTCGTTCGATGGGTTTCTGCATCAACTTGTCAAAACTATGGAGGCCCGCTTCGGCTTCGCGATACGCCAGAATGATGTTGCCCAGTTCCTGGAGCGGATTGAAAATGGCGACTGAAATGAACTGCATGGAAATCAGCTCGCCGGTGCTTAACACATGGCGGAAAATGAGCCAGAGGAGCGTAAACAGAACCGATTGTTTGAGGATATTCAGGGTTGTGCTTTGCCAAAACGAGAGCAGCCGAACCCGTTTCACTTTAAACATTTCCAGGTCGAAGATGCGCCCGGTCTGAACTTTCAATCGTCTGATTTCCGGAAACGTCAGGCCTAAGCTTTTGATCAGTTCAATGTTGCGGAGCGACTCGGTAATGACACCCGATAACAGGGCTGTTTCGCGGTTGATCGACCGCTGGGTCGTTTTGATCTGTGTACTAAGCAAACCCGTCAGGCCACCCAGCAGCAAGACGCCGATCAGAAACACCGGAACCAGCGCCCAGTGTTTCGTAACGGCGTACCAGATTAGAAAGCCAATGCCGACCAGCGACGAAAACAGGATGTTCACGAAGGCATTAATGAACTTCTCGGTGTCGGTACGGACTTTCTGTAAAATCGAGAGCGTCGCTCCGCTGCTTTGATCGCCAAATTCCTGGTATGACAATCGAAGCGTCTGTTTGAGCCCGTCATTAAAAATGTCGGTACCGAATTTCTGAACCACCAACCGGGTGGTGTATTCCTGAAAAGCCTTCGTTATGTTGGACAACAGAGCCACGCCAACGGCTATTCCCAGCAGGAACAAGACTCCGTTGATCTTTTGCGTATCGGTTTTCTGACCAGGGTTGGTTGCGTATTCGTCGATAAGCTTACCGAAGATAATGGGGTCGACCAGAGCCAATATCTGGGCAACACCCGCCAACGCTAACGCCAGCACGGCCAGCCAGCGGTACGGTTTCAGGTAATTCCAGAGTATCAGCATGGTCGAATCAATTACCGATCAAGCTCCTCAATACGAGCCTGGTGCCGACCGCCTTCGAAGGGTGTATCGAGCCAGATTTTTACCAGATTAAGGGCTGTCTCTTCGCTCATCATCCGTTCGCCAATGGATATGACGTTGGCGTCGTTGTGCTGGCGGCACAATCGGGCCGACTCTTCGTTCCAGCACAGGCCGCAACGCACACCCTTGATGCGGTTGGCCATAATGGCTTCTCCATTGCCTGAACCACCCAGTACAACGCCCCGCTCAACTTCGCCGGCTGCAACAGCTTCGGCAACGGGACGGATGAAAAGTGGATAATCGACGGAGGGCGTTTCGGCATACGTGCCCTTGTCAATAACCTCGTGTCCCAGACCTGTGAGAAATTGTTTGATCGCTTCTTTGTAACGGAAACCAGCGTGATCGGAGCCTATGGCAATTTTCATATGTAAACGATAGGAAGTAAAACAACAGCCAAAAGTAGCAGAATCATGTGCTAAGATGAAACCTTAACGGAGTAAACTTGTTCGGAAAACAGACTGGCGGTAATTTGCAGCCCGTCAATACTACTGACTATGATTCCAGCTACTAATCAGCGCCCATCGGCAACGATCTTATTTATCTTTGGTGGCAGCGGAGATTTGAATCTCCGCAAACTGACCCCCGCACTCTATAATCTGTCGCTTGATAATTACCTGTCAGACCAGTTCGCGGTGGTTGGATTGGGTCGAAGCGAGTATACAGATGAATCGTTTCGGGAGCGGTTGCTCGAAGGCGTACAATCGTTTTCCCGCCGAAAAGACGACCTGGAAACCACATGGGGGTCATTTTCGAAAGCCATCTCTTACCTGCAAATGGATGCGGGTGATGCAGGCGCTTACTCGAAACTAACTGACTTCGTCGCCAAAAAAGAAGGCGAATGGGGCGGCCCGGCCAACATTGTCTTTTATCTGGCCGTAGCGCCCCAACTGGTGCCCGGCATTGCGACCAACCTGGGTAAACTCGAACTCTGCTGTGATAAATCACGCGTTCGGATTGTCGTTGAAAAACCTTTCGGGCACGATCTTAAAACGGCGCAGGAGCTTAATACACTCTTGGGTGGCCTGTTTGCCGAAGAGCAGATTTATCGGATCGACCACTATTTAGGGAAAGAAACGGTTCAGAATATTCTAGCCCTTCGGTTTGCCAACTCGCTATTTGAGCCGATTTGGAACCGGCGCTATGTCGAATACGTGCAAATCACCGCTTCCGAAACGGTAGGCCTCGAAGGGCGGGGCGGTTATTACGAAGGGTCGGGGGCACTGCGGGATATGATCCAGAATCACCTGCTCCAGATGCTCTGTATGGTAGCCACCGAAGCGCCCATTTCGTTCGACGCCAATGAGGTTCGAAACAAAAAAGTGGATGTATTGAATGCCATTCGCCGGATCAAGCCCGAGCAGGTGAAGGATGTAGCCGTTCGGGGACAATATGGACCCGGTCAGAAAGACGGGAAAGCCATTCCCGGCTACCGCGAAGAGGAAGGCGTCAAGCCCGATTCGAAAACGGAAACCTTTGCCGCTGTCAAGTTATTTGTCGACAACTGGCGGTGGGAAGATGTCCCGTTTTACCTGCGTACCGGCAAGTCGCTTCCTGAAAAAGCAACGGTCATCAATATTCAGTTCAAACCCGCTCCAAACTACGCTTTCCCCGACGAAGCCACCGAAAATTGGTCGTCGAACCAATTGACGATCGGCATTCAACCGGCCATGGACATTCGGTTGCGGTTTCAGGCCAAGCGGCCGGGCCAAACCCTCGCTATCGACCCCGTAGAAATGGTATTCAGTTATAAAGAAGCCTATGAAGAGCAGGAGCCGGAAGCATATGAAACACTCTTGCTGGATGTGATGACGGGTGACGCTACGCTGTTTATGCGCGCCGATCAGGTTGAAGCCGCCTGGAAAGTAGTTACCCCAATTCTGGAAGCCTGGGAATCCGACACCGTCGATTTTCCAAACTATGCACCCGGTTCGTGGGGTCCCGACGCGGCTCAGCAACTGGTTGAGAAAGACGGCTTTCAGTGGATGATGAAGTAGACGTTAATGGGTTGTGGTTTGTCGTTTATGGTTGGCTGACGAATGAGTGGCCCGTGGGGATACAGATCCTAGATAGAGCCAACTACAAACCGTAAACGACAAACCACAACACAGGTCCCAATCTCTCCGTGGTCCGTGGGGACACGGACCACTCATTCGTTAGCCAACCGTAAACTGCAAACTACAAACCGTAACCCATGTCCCAACTCGCTACCCTATTTGTTGATGACCAAAGCTTGCCGTGGGAACAGGTAGCTGAAGGCGTGAAACGCAAAATCATGTCCTATGATGCGAACCTGATGATGGTTAAGGTCGCCTTTGAAACGGGTGGTATTGGCGCGGCCCATAGCCATGTTCATACCCAGATGAGCTACGTGGCCAGCGGTGCATTTTCCATCTCGATCGGTGATGAAACGCGAACCGTTCGGGCGGGAGATGCTTATTATATTCCACCCAATGTCTGGCATGGAGCCGTTTGTGAAGAGGCTGGTGTGCTGGTCGATGTGTTTACACCTATGCGTGAAGATTTCGTCTAATATCCTGTTGCTCAGTATTTTGAGCGATAGCTGAAATGTCTGCTATGCAACTCATTATAAAAAAGAATCCGGCCGATCTGGCCAATGCTGCGGCTGATTTCATTACAAAACGTATAAAAGACGTCCTTAAAAAACAGGACCGCTTCACGATTGCCCTGTCGGGAGGAAGTACGCCCAAAGCGCTACACGAGTTATTGGCAAAGGCTCCCTATGTTGACCAGATTCCATGGCTTCAACTGCATGTTTTCTGGGGCGATGAGCGCTATGTGCCCATCGACGATGAGCAAAGCAATGCGGGTATGGCGTATGATACCCTGCTTGGGCATGTCTACACACCCGAAGAGCAGATTCATGTCTGGCGTACGGACCTCGAACCCGACGCGGCTGCCGCTGACTATGACCGGATTCTGCACGACTATTTTGGTGCTACGGGACCCTCTTTCGACCTCGTTCTGCTGGGCATGGGTGACGATGGGCACACGCTTTCTTTATTCCCCGGCACCGAGGTTATCCACGAAACAACGGCCTGGACCGACGCTTATTTCCTGACCCAGCAGGACATGTATCGGCTGACACTGACAGCACCCATCGTGAATCGGGCTTCGTGTGTCGCCTTTCTGGTGGCCGGTCCTAAAAAAGCGGAACCGTTAAAAGAAGTACTCGAAGGAGACTATAATCCGGATAAATACCCGTCGCAGGTAATCAAGCCGGTTGACGGGGAGCTTGTCTGGCTGGTCGATGAAAAAGCGGCAGCTCTGTTGAAAAAATAAGTTCATTCTCGTACGCCTTATACTGACGAAGCCCCTCAATGTTGAGGGGCTTCGTCAGTATAAGGCGTATGAAAAGAGACTATTTGATAGAATCTTTCTTCGTGGTATCGCTCATCATTGTCGATGAAGAGTCGCTCATCATCTTGGTGGAGTCGCTCATCATAGACGTGCTGTCTGATACAGTCGTTGTCGATGTAGTTGATTCTGTTTTCGAGCTGGAGCAGGCCGTGGCCAAAGCCATCATTGACAGGAAGAAAAAAGCAGATTTTGCCATGTCGTTGGTGAATTGAAGTAGTTAGTAGATTTATACATTGTTAATACACCATACGGAAGAAAGTAACCCACCGTAATGGCTTAATTTTCAGTACTACCAATTTTTTGGCTACTATTTTTGATAAAGACAGATAAAAAATTGTGCTAGAAGCCATTGGATAACGATAAATGTACTAACCCAATGGCCCATAGCCTGTATGCAGTGGCTGATGAGGCTACCGGTTGATAAGCTGATGGCGGTTGACTTGTTAGTGTTTATGATTAATTGGCCAGTGGCTGGTTCATCAAGCCAGTTTCGTTTTTAAGAATTTAGTTGTCCGTTCCCAAGCTAATTTGGCAGCGGCTTCATTATAGCGGGTGGGCGCGGTGTCGTTATTGAATGCGTGCTGAGCGCCTTCATACACATATAGTTCGTAGGGAACGCCTGCTTTCTTCAGGGCTTCTTCGTAAGCGGGAATTCCGGCATTGATGCGCTCATCGAGACCGCCGTAATGGAGTTGTACGGCTGCTTTTATTTTAGAAACATCGGCGGCATCGGGCTGGCGACCGTAGAAGGGGACCGCGGCTTTGAGGTCAGGGTAATGAACCGCGAGCTGGTTGGCCATGGCACCGCCCCAGCAGAAACCTACGCACCCTACTTTACCATTGCTTTCGGGACGTGTTTTAAGGTAATCGAGCGCTTTCTCGAAGTTCTCACGGGTTTTCTGGGCATCTAGTTTACCGAAAAGTTCGCGCATCTGCGTTTCGTCAGCCGGTGTTCCGCCTGAAGCAGAAAGAGCATCGGGGGCCAGGGCCAGAAAGCCGGCCAGCGCCAATCGGCGGGTTACGTCCTCGATGTGCGGGTTCAAGCCCCGGTTTTCGTGAATGACCACGACGGAAGGGTACTTCCCGGCCGCTGTTGGCCGGGCCAGATACCCCTTCATGGTCGTGTCTGAACCAGGAAATGTAACCGACTCTGTTTTGATACGATCGTCCTGTTTAGGTACCGTTTCGGCATGCGCATAGTTGACTTCCAGAAGCGGTAAAACGGTTAATGCTGCGGCCATACTGCCCGTTAGCTGCGCCAGTCGCTTCAGAAAATCGTCCCGTTTTAGCGGTTTGTGTGTGTATTCGTCGAAGAGATTAATAATGCGTTGATCCATGAGTCATCTGGTTAAAGGCTTATCCCGTAAAACTGACGAATCGTTCACGGAAATACAAACGCGCTCAACGCCGGTTATCAAAATCGTACGTCAGCGTATTTGTATTTCACGGGTCCTATGTCCTCACATATCCCTATGCGTCAGCCTGACTGCTTACTGAATAAAAAAAGGGTCTGTGCGGACACAGACCCTGGCTGATGATCTCCCAAATAATCGGGTTACCTTAAAAGACCGGCATTACAAAAACATACCGCCCGAAACTTCAATCCGTTGCGCGTTGATCCAGCGGGCTTCCTCGGTGCACAGAAATGCGACCACCCCGCCGATGTCATCGGGCAGACCAACGCGACCCAGCGCCGTAACCGAGGCCACTTGGCTGTTGATCTGAGTGTTATCCCGCACAAGGCCCCCGCCAAAATCTGTTTCGATAGCCCCTGGAGCGACTACATTGACAGCGATTCCCCGTTCGCCCAGCTCTTTGGCCAGGTATCGGGTGAAGACTTCGACTCCCCCTTTCATGCTGGCGTAGGCTGAGTAGCCTGGCGTGGCAAAGCGAGCCAGCCCTGTTGAAATGTTGATGATCCGACCACCGTCGTTGAGTAGGGGCAGGGCTTTTTGAGTCAGGAAGAAAACACCCTTCAAATGGATAGTCACCATCTCGTCAAACTGCTCTTCTGTTGTATCGGCGAACGACGCATACGCGGCCGTACCAGCATTGTTGATCAGAAAGTCGAAGTGACCGGCCGAAAATGTGTTCTGCAGGGCGCTACTTAGCTGTCCATAAAACGTGTCGAAACTTCGGACATCGCTGGCGTTAAGTTGCAGGGCCACGGCTTTCTGGCCGAGGGCTTCTATTTCAGCCACGACGGCCTGGGCCTCGTCCTGTTTGCTAAAGTACGTCAGCACGACGCCAATGCCTTTTTTTGCCAAACTGAGGGCCATGTTTTTGCCCAAACCCCGGCTACCGCCGGTCACTAACGCAATTTTGTTTTCAGTTGCCATCGTCTTGTGTTCAAATATGATGACACAAAATTGGGGCTTATAACCCGTCGGGTTATGGTGACAGCTTCAGATTAAATGGTGAGCAGTTCAGTTTTTGCCCATTCTTCCTGCAAAATCGATTCCCTATACTGTTTGGGCGTCAGGCCCTGAAACCGTTTGAAGAACTTGGTGAAGTTGGATGGATCGAAGGTGAGTGTGGTGGCAATGCTGGCGATAGAGCGTTGGTTTTCCTGCAACATGGCCCGGGCAATGACCATGATCTTTTCTTCAAAAAAGAAGCAGGGCGCTTTGCCGGTTGTCAGTTTAATGGTGTTGCTTAGGTGCGTTGGGTGGATGTTCATCTCGTCGGCAATATCCCGGATTTCGTACATGTCCAACACACGACCGTCGACAATATCGGCCAGATGCCGGTCGATGATGCGTAGAAAATCAGCCGTTATTTCGTGCTGACGAGCCGCTATTTTCTGAGGTAGTTTGTAAGGAGGCATACTGAAGTCCGTTTGGCCTTTTCGTCAATACTAACCGTTTTTACTCGATTTTAGATCGTATAGACCAATACTCCTGAGCTTATTTCAGCCTTGGGTCAAACGAATGTGGTTCAACGCTAATCAATTTAAGTGTTTTGTGCTCGGGGTGAAGCGGATTGAGAAGATAATTGAACTCAGTTGGGGAATGAACGGATGGGACTTGCAAAAGCCAATAGGCCATTGCTTTCTGCCATTGTTCCGCGATTACAGCCAATTCAGAACGGTATGGAATTGCTCGCCAATTTGTAGGGAGCGTGCCTAGCGGAACGTTAAAACAGGTAGCATCCTCCGGAACCTCAAGGGTTACTAACATAAGGTTATCCGGTAATGTTGTCGAGTTGGCCAGTAGCTCAAGTTTTGCGAGCGAGACACAGTCTGACGTATACAAAATTCTGGTTCCTTTACGATTCCATCGCCCAGCACTGTAGAGGCCACCGGTGCCGCTAAGATCGTTCGCAAAAGCGGTTGGCGAGAAACGATATAATCGCATGGTCTATGAATAAATACCGTATTGGATGCGAAATAAGATTTCCATTGCCTCCTGGCGTCCAATAGTTGAGTCCAGTAAATCGACAGGTTTTCGATTTCCCAGCGCGTAGTTAGGATTGTCTAACCAATAGTGGAATTTTTCTGAGCTACCAAAAATATCGATCCCTTTGGCGTAGAGTTCTGAGAGGGAAATAGCTTTTTCGGTTTCATCTTTAGTTAAAGATGACTTGGCCCTAATTCGACGCTGATAGGTACTTTCAGAAATGGCTAATAAATGGCTCATTGTACGGTTCGAAAAGCCAAGCCTGTCTTGCAAAAACTTGACTGATTGCATTGGCAAGCCTTCATTGACCAAGTCAATTAAGTCAAACGTATTTTCTACATGTCGCTTTACAACCGATTCTCCCCCCAGAGCAGTCATTATTTGAGGAATGGATACTTGCATAGTAATTTGATAGTTTTGTTCCTGTTAAATGATAACAATAGGCTAAAGGTAAGAATTCAGTTCAACCCAAAACGATAGGCGAGAATTGTTTTTCAGTTCTACCTTTGCAGTCCTATTACCGAGTGAGCGAGCGAAATTTGACTGAGCGAAACCCGTCGTCTCTCTAAATCGCTCGTTCGCTCTCACACTCTTTTACTCTTTATTCATGGAATACCGTATCGAAAAAGACACGATGGGCCAGGTACAGGTGCCGGCCAACGTTTATTGGGGCGCCCAGACCCAGCGCTCGATCGAGAACTTTAAAATTGCTCAGGATATCAATAAAATGCCCCGCGAAATTATCCGGGCGTTTGCCTACCTGAAAAAAGCAGCCGCCCTGACCAACCTCGACGCGGGTACATTGACGCAGGAAAAAAGCGACCTGATCGGGCAGGCCTGCGACGAAATTCTGGACGGAAAGCTAGATGACCAGTTTCCCCTCGTCGTGTGGCAGACCGGTTCCGGTACCCAGTCGAACATGAACGTAAACGAGGTGATTGCCTATCGCGGACACGTTCTGCATGGTGGTCAACTCGCCGACGAGAAAAAATTTCTGCACCCCAACGATGATGTAAACAAGTCGCAGTCGTCGAACGATACGTTTCCGACGGCGATGCACATTGCCGCCTATAAGATCCTGGTCGACGTAACGATTCCGGGCATTACTAAGCTACGCGACACACTGGCCGCCAAGTCAAAGCAGTTCATGCACATCGTCAAAATCGGACGGACGCACTTCATGGATGCGACGCCACTGACGGTAGGGCAGGAGCTGTCGGGCTATGTTTCGCAACTCGATCATGGTCTGCGCGCCATTAACAATTCGCTGGCTCACCTGAGCGAACTAGCTCTGGGTGGCACCGCGGTGGGAACCGGCATCAACACGCCCCTGAATTATTCCGAGAACGTGGCTAAGCACATTGCTGCGGTTACGGGTTTGCCCTTCATCACGGCCGAAAATAAGTTTGAAGCGCTTGCCGCCCACGATGCCATTGTGGAAGCCCACGGTGCGTTGAAAACCGTAGCCGCCAGCCTGATGAAAATCGGTAATGATATTCGCATGTTGTCGAGCGGCCCGCGCGCGGGTATCGGCGAACTGCACATTCCGGACAATGAGCCGGGTTCGTCGATCATGCCGGGTAAGGTAAACCCTACCCAAAGCGAAGCCATGACGATGGTCGCTGCGCAGGTAATGGGCAACGACGTAGCCATCAACATTGGGGGCATGAGCGGCCATTTCGAGCTGAACGTGTTCAAACCGGTTATGATCTACAATTTCCTGCATTCGGCCCGGCTCATCGGCGACGTTTGTGTGTCGTTCAACGACAAGTGTGCGGAAGGCATCGAGCCCATCGAAGCGAACATTAAGAAGCACGTCGATTCGTCGCTGATGCTGGTAACCGCCCTGAATACGAAGATCGGCTATTACAAAGCTGCTGAAATTGCCCAAACGGCCCACAAAAACGGGTCTACCCTGAAAGAAACGGCCCTCAAACTTGGCTACCTGACGGAAGAGGAGTTCAATGAGTGGGTGAAACCGGAAGATATGGTAGGAAAGATTGAGTAAATCATTCCTCTAAAATTTAATAAAGGCCGGAAGTTAGTTCTTCCGGCCTTTTTATTTACCCATACTTTTCTTTGATTTGAACGACTATCAAAGATGTATGAGCCATGAAATCAACCTTATGGAGTAGGATCGTTATCAGTTTATTAGTCCTACACGGTGGGTCTGTTTTTGCGTGTTATTGCAGTAATTACGATCCTTTAAATGAGGCCACGTATAAAAAGTATAAATACATAGCCTTCGTTAAAATTAAAACATTTGCTCCATTTTCAATACCTGCACAAACCCAAAAAGACCATCAGTATAGTGATCTAGCTATGTTCACGGTTGATATACTAGAAAACTATAAGGCCCCCTTGCCTGATACACTACTCATGGGTGGGTATAAGACCTCGTGCGATATTGGCTTGCGACCGGGCCAGGAATGGGTGATATTCGTGAATGATTCACAGGATTATGCTACTGTATTTTCTTGCAATTACTCGTTTCAATATCGAGACCAGGATGGCAAGCGTGATTTAGCTGACGATTCTGGTGATGCCGCAATAAACCGTCTTCGCAAGGCATTTAACGTAAAACCGGATATTGTTAGAAACGGACGTGTTGAATCTTTCTACCCAACCGGACAAAAAGAAACATCAGCGTTCTATACACTGGGTAAATATGAAGGGGAGCGACTATACTGGTATCCGAATGGTCAATTATGGGGGCGTGAAACGTATGTACATGGGTTGAAAGAGGGCGTTGCCGAAAAATGGTTTGATGATGGACATGTAGCACATAAAGAAAAATATAGCAGAGGTATGCTGGTTGATACCAGCCAGAGTTGGTATGAAAGCAAGACATATCTCCCGACATTAAGGATGTTAAGCGATATGTATCAACAATCATTGGATTCTACACAGCGATTGTACGGCGGTCATCAATTATTAAATACTACTCTGTATGATCAACAGGGCCACCAGTTATATAGTAAAAGTTATTACCGCACCGGACGAATAATGCTTGAAACAATTAGTTTGCCCGATAAAGGCATTGACTATGTAACTCGCTTCCGGGAAAATGGGCTTATTCAGATGACTAGTCTCTCTGAGAGGGTTGAGTCTCAGCCATATGGTTCAACTAGGCAAACGCTGGTAGAAATTGATTATAGCGAAGACGGAACCCAAAGAGGATTTTATAATGATCGAAAGGGGAGACTGATACGACGAACACTCATTAAGAACGGTATAGAGACAGTTCTGGAAGAAAAACACTATAACGATGGGAAAAAGTAAGGCAAGTTTAGACTTATTGCCTAATCCTTTAACTACAATCGGAGAGCAGTTGCAAAAAGCGATCGGCTATTTATTGGCTGATCGCTTTTTGTTTTTACTTTTAGCGGATTGACATTTCTTCATTGTCCGTGAACAACGCTACACAACCTCAATGGCTAACGAATCTCCGGCACTAAAAAAGGCATTGACCCCGGTTCATTTATGGGCCATTGGCGTGGGACTAGTCATTTCCGGCGAATACTTCGGCTGGAATTATGGTTGGGGAGTCGCTGGAACCGTAGGACTGTTGCTGGCTACGTTGTTTATTACCCTGCTTTATTTTACGTTTATTTTTAGCTTCACCGAACTCACAACGGCCATTCCGAATGCGGGTGGGCCGTTTGCCTACGCCCTGCAAGCCTTTGGACCTCTGGGGGCGTTAGTGGCCGGGTATGCCACCCTGATCGAGTTTTTATTTGCGACACCCGCTATTGCGCTGGCGCTGGGCAGTTATGTGCATTTTCTTTATCCCGGCATTTCGGTTGTCTGGTGTTCCATAGGGTCATTCGTCGTGTTTACGTTGATCAATCTGCTGGGCATAAAAGAAGCGGCCTGGTTCTCGTTAGCGATGACCATTATTGCCATCGGCGAACTATTACTTTTCATTGGCGTCGTGTATCCGTACACTCGTTTCGAGACCTTTTTGCATAACCCAATGCCGTTTGGCTGGTCCGGCGTGTTTGCGGCCCTGCCGTTTGCTATTTGGTTGTTCGTTTGCCTGGAGGGCATCGCGATGGTGGCCGAGGAGGTGAAAGATGGAAAAAATACGATTGCCAAAGGCTACATTTCGGCCGTGTTGACGCTGACCTTTCTGGCCCTCACGGTCATGATCAGTGTGGGCGGTATTACGAATTGGGAAAACCTGGACCACCTCGATTACCCGATGCCCGAAGCTATTGCCATTGTGCTTGGCCGACAGAATCCACTGACAAAATTTTTCGCCAGCGTTGGCTTGTTTGGCCTGATTGCATCGTTTCATGGCATTATTATCAGCTATTCCCGGCAGATTTTTGCGCTGGCCCGAAGTGGCTACCTGCCCAATGGGCT
The DNA here is from genome assembly GCF_054776595.1 of Spirosoma horti. Taxonomy (NCBI): domain Bacteria; kingdom Pseudomonadati; phylum Bacteroidota; class Cytophagia; order Cytophagales; family Cytophagaceae; genus Spirosoma; species Spirosoma horti. The sequence continues at coordinate 345,338 of NZ_BAAHBQ010000006.1, read as the reverse complement.
GGCGTCGGTCAGTAAAACCCGGCAAGTCCCGGTCCGGGCATTGGTGGCGGGTGCCGTCTTTGGTATGATCGCACTACTTTCATTTGACACGAGCAAACTGGTGATCCTGTCTACAATTGGGGCCGTCGTCGTTTACATCATCAGCATGCTGGCGCTATTCCGGCTCCGGCAAACGCAGCCCGCCCTGCCACGATCTTTCAAAGCGCCGTTGTATCCATACGTTCCGGCGCTGGCCCTGTTGCTGGCGGTTGTAACGCTCATTGCCATGATTTACTTTTATAGCTGGTTAAGTTTTCTATTCTTTATCGGGCTGGTTGTTCTTGCGGGCGTATTTTACGTATCGGGTAAATATCAGAAAGTGAAGCAGGAATGGCAGCAGGCCCTACCGGCCAACTCATAAAACCACAACCTTGGAATGGCCTATACATGCACCATTGGCAGCTTTACATACCGCTTCCAGGACCTAAAGCAACTCCTGGCCAAGGCGACCCCGCTACGTTCGGGCGATGCGCTGGCTGGCCTGGTTGCCGAGAGTTACGAAGAGCGTGTGGCGGCCCAGATTGCACTGGCCGATGTGCCGTTGACTACCTTTCTGAATGAGGCCGTCATTCCGTACGAAAGCGACGAGGTAACGCGCCTGATCATGGATACGCATGATAAAGCGGCTTTCTCGAGTATTAGTCATTTTACCGTCGGGGAACTCCGCGACTGGTTGCTGAGTGATGAAGCCACCACGGGTATGTTGCGCCAGATAGCTCCCGGACTTTTACCCGAAATGGTGTCCGCTGTATCGAAACTGATGCGAAATCAGGATTTGATTCTGGTGGCAAAGAAGTGTGAAGTAGTCACCCGGTTTCGAAATACGCAGGGGCTACCGGGGCATTTATCCGTTCGCTTGCAGCCCAATCACCCCACCGACGACGCCAAAGGGGTAGCGGCCAGTATTATCGACGGGTTATTGTATGGCAGTGGTGACGCCATGATCGGTATCAACCCGGCCACGGATAGCCCGGCGGCAACGGCGCAACTGCTGTACATGCTTGACAACCTGCGTGAGCGATTCGACATGCCGACCCAAAACTGCGTGCTGAGCCACATTACGACCACGTTGCAGTTGATTGAGCAAAACGTGCCCGTTGATCTGATTTTTCAGTCGATTGCCGGTACTGAAAAAGCGAATGCCAGTTTTGGGGTAAATTTATCGCTCCTGCAGGAAGCGCACGAAGCGGGTCTTTCGCTGAATCGGGGTACGCTTGGCAACAACCTGATGTACTTTGAAACGGGGCAGGGGAGTGCGCTTTCGTCAGGCGGCCATCATAACGTTGACCAGCAAACATGTGAGGTGCGGGCGTATGCCGTAGCCCGGAAGTTTAACCCGTTTCTGGTCAATTCTGTCGTTGGCTTCATTGGCCCGGAGTATTTGTTCGATGGAAAACAAATCATTCGGGCGGGGCTTGAGGATCACTTTTGCGGGAAGCTGATGGGCTTGCCCATGGGCATGGATATTTGCTATACCAACCACGCGCAGGCCGATCAGGACGATATGGATACGCTGCTGACCCTGTTGGGTGTAGCCGGTATTACCTTCATCATGGGCATTCCCGGCGCCGACGACATCATGCTCAACTACCAGTCGACCTCCTTCCACGATGCGCTTTACCTCCGCCGGGTGCTGGGCCTGCGACCGGCGCCCGAATTTGAAGAGTGGCTTCTTCGGCAGGGCATTATGGACGGCATCGGGAATCGATTGTCGGGAGGTGCGCAAAAACAACTATTTGCGGCCCTTCTCCCAGCATGAACGAACCGCAAAAAAAAGGCATCGAGCCCGACGAATGGGAGCCGCTCAAGGCTTATACCCGAGCCCGGATTGCGCTGGGAAAAACCGGTGTTTCGGTTCCGCTTAACGAATCTCTTCGATTCAAACTGGCGCATGCGCACGCAAAAGATGCCGTCTATTCACAGTTAGATCTGGCTGATTTACAGACATCTCTGGCCGATGCGGGCTTGCCCATTCATACTTTGCGGAGCCGGGCAGGGAACCGGGATATCTATCTGCAACGACCCGACTACGGTCGTTTGCTTGACGACCACTCAATTGATTACCTCCAGCAACTTAACAGCCCTCCGGCCGACATCTGCATTATCCTTGCCGACGGTCTGTCGGCAACGGCCATCATGAAAAATGCTGGCTCGGTGATTCCATTATTGGTCAACAGGGTCCGGCAGGCGGGTTATTCACTGGCGCCAATACTCGTCGTTGAGCAGGGACGGGTAGCGATCACCGACGCCATTGGCGAGATTCTGCGCCCTCGATTGGCTATTGTCTTCATTGGTGAACGGCCGGGCCTGAGTTCGTTCGATAGCATGGGGGCCTACATTACCTACGCGCCCGCGCCTGGCTTGACGGATGAACGACGAAACTGTATTTCGAATATTCGGGAGCAGGGCCTATCCGCTGAAATGGCCGTCGATAAGCTGATGTATCTCATTCAGTCGGCTTTTCGGCTGCAACTAACGGGCGTCGCCTTGAAAGACAATAACGACCTTGCTGCAAGTGACTTACGGGGAAATATTGTCGGATAGTTACATACATAACCAACCAAAACCATTTCTCTTCAAATGATTTGCCCTAAAAGGGAAGGGATTTTTGTTTATATCAGTTATACTTTTGGCAAGTCATTGGCACCAAATGCCGATTGACGACTGACGTAAAACGACTGATCGCTACCCTCTATGAATATTGGTGATAAAGTCCGGTTGCTCCGGGCAAAAGAACAAGGAGTTATATCGCGCTTTTTACCCGGCGATATGATCGAGATTGAAATTGAAGATGGATTCAGGATTCCGGTCATGCGTTCGGAACTGGTTCCGGTTTCGCCGTTGGAAGCCGACCGTCTGCTCAGGACCAGCACCTTTGCCCCGCAAAAAACGGTGGAGCCAAAAGCCCCGACGATCCTGTCGAACCAGGGTATTTATCTGGCGTTTATGCCCGTTAATGACCGGGAGTATACGCTTCATTTGATCAACAACACCGACTGGGAGTTTGCCTACGTGCTGGGTGAAGAATCGGCGGGTGCCGGCGGAGGGGTTCAGTTTCGGGGCCTTCACAGTGGCCTCCTGAAACCCAAGTCGCAACAGAAAATGAACGATCTGTATGTACATGCCAGCTTCGAAAGCTGGCCGACGTTTGTGGTGCAGGGTCTTTGGTTCAGAGCAGGCAAATCGTCGTTACGACAGCCGCTGATCAAACGGTTCAAAGCACGGGCAACAACGTTTTTTAAGAATAAAACGACAGTGCCCATTATCAATCTGCCCGGCTTCCTGACGCAGCTGGATGCGGAGAGCGATCAACCGCAAGCATCTGCACCGACCAGCAACCGGGCTGCCCAACCGAAGCCTACGGTCATTCATCCCGAGGATTTAAAGGCAGAAATGCTTAAACCAAAATCAGATCCAGACACGGTGTCCGTTGAACGGCCAACGTCGGTTGTCGATCTGCACGTCGAACAATTGCTACCCAAGGGAGCGGGTAACCGAAACCCCGCTGAGTTATTAAAACTACAACTCGATACCTTTGAGAAAACGCTTGAAAATGCCATTGCCAGCGGCATGAGCGACATTACGTTCATTCATGGGGTAGGGAGCGGCTCGTTGCGTACTGAACTCCACAAGCGATTAGGTCAACACCCGCATGTCAAATTTTTTGAAGACGCTCAAAAGCAGAAATTTGGCTATGGCGCCACCAAGGTCACGCTTAAGTAGACAGGGTATGCTCGATGGAGACTATCGATCCCCCTATTTGTGTCTTGTTGTTCTGTGTTGTAATTTTTTTCTAGTAAGTTGCGGACATCCGTCTGGTAACCGACTGAATACCAGAGCACCTAAAGAAGCCTATAATACCACCGAAATGGAAGTTCGAAATGAACGCTTTTTGTCTACGGCGCATGTACCTGTGTCCATTGCGCTGGGCGATGTTGAACGGCAAATCAATGCGCAGGTAACTGGACTGATCTATGAGGATAACAGCTTAGACGACAACAATAAGGATCAGTTCATGACAAAGGTGTGGAAGCGGGGGACCATCCTGGTCAATGCCCAGGATAGCCTGTTCCATTTCACCGTGCCGTTGCGTATCTGGGTCAAAGCGGGCGTGTCGGTACTTGGCTTCACGCAGTACAAGGAAACTGAATTTGAGATCGATCTACGTTTCAAAACGAAGTTCGATCTGGACCCCGACTGGTCAGTCAACACACATACCGAAGCTGATGGGTACGGATGGGTGCGTCGGCCAACGGTGAATATTGTTGGACTAAATATTCCGATTACGAATATTGTTGGCCGGATGATCGACAAAAATCTGGGCAGTATCACCAAAACGCTGGACCAGCAGGTGCGCCGAAACATCGACCTTCGAACGCCCGTCCTAAAAGCCTGGAACACAATTCGGGAGCCCTACCTTATCTCCGAAAAATACCGGACCTATTTGCAGGTGGTACCCAAACGGATACTCATTACACCCTTGCGTTTTGAAGGTCGGGTCATTCGGTCTACCATTGGCTTTGAAGGATTTACGCTGACGACAACCGGCGCTAAGCCGGATGTGAAACCAGCCGTATCGCTCCCTGATCTGGTCGTTGTTCCGCAGGTAAAAGATGATTTTCAAATAGGATTATTAAGTGAGGCCACGTACCCGGAAGCGGCTAAACTTGCCGCCGATGAGTTCGTTGGTAAATCGTTTTCCTTTAGCGAGAATCGATACAATATCACGATTACGAGTATGGACATGTACGGTCAGAATGATAACCTGATTATCAAGGCTGGCCTGAAAGGTACGATCAACGGCGATATTTATCTGAGCGGACGGCCTTACTACGATGCACAGCAACAGACTATCTCGTTAAAAGACTTGCGGTATGATCTGGACACCCGCAATGTGTTACAGCAGTCGGCTAGCTGGCTATTGAAAGGCCCTTTTGCCCGAACTCTCGAGAAGCAACTCACAATTCCCATCGGCTCCCAATTGGCCGACATGCAGAAACTGTTGCAGGAGCGATTAAAAAATAACCAGATCGTTAAGGGTGTCACGATCAATGGGCATATCGACGAAATTAAACCCGATCAGGTTTATTTGACCCCAACCGCCATGCTGGCCGTTGTTCATGCGAAAGGCCGGATCGACGTAAAAGTGGAGGGATTGCAGTGAGATAACCTATGGTTGCAGGTTAACTTATATTGGTTTCTCAAAACCGACGCATATCCGTACCTTTGCGCTCCCTGAGCGGTACGAGTCGGCTTATCGCGTCCGAGCAATTGGGCGAGGAAAGTCCGGGCAGCATAGGGCACCCTACTTCCTAACGGGAAGGCGGGCGGTTGGGAACGACCGTTCGACAGCCAGTGTCACAGAGAATATACCGCCCCGTTTTGGCGGGGTAAGGGTGAAAAGGTGGGGTAAGAGCCTACCGCCCGCTGGGTGACCAGCGGGGCAGGATAAACCTTAGGGGCTGAAAGACCAAATAAGCGTCGGACGTGGGGCGGCTCGTCTCCGTTTCTGCGTACTTCCAGCCGGGAGTGCGTTGACTGCCGACGCGGGTAGGTCGAACGAGGTGGTCGGTGACGACCATCCTAGATAAATGATAAGCCATTCCGCTTTCAGCGGGAGGACAGAACCCGGCTTATAGACTCGTATGGTGAAGGGTTTTTTAGGTTTGTAGTTGGCTGACGCGACAACTGTGCATGCGTCAGCTAACTACAAACCATAAACTACAAACTTTTTTGGTCTACCCATATTTTTTCTTACCTTTGCGGCCACGTTTTACAAGGGGGATGCGTCTCCCGTCAAAAACAAACAAGCACAAATGGCTGTTAAAATTCGTTTAGCGCGTCGTGGACGCAAGAAAATGGCGATGTATGACATCGTGATCGCAGAGTCAACTTCTCCTCGCGATGGCCGGTTTATCGAAAAAATCGGTTCATACAACCCCAACACCGACCCATCGACGGTCGTATTGAAGTCGGAACGGGCCGTTTATTGGCTCATGGTAGGTGCTCAGCCGACCGATACCGCGCGTTCGGTATTGTCGCATGAAGGCATCATGTATCGCAAACACCTGCAGGTTGGCGTCAATAAAGGAGCCATCTCACAGGAACAGGCCGATGAGAAATATTCGACCTGGAAGAGCGAGAAAGAGAATCGCAAAGCCGGTGCTGCCGACACCAAATCGCAAACCAAAGAGCAGGATCGTGCTGCTCGTCTGGATGCGGAGAAAAAGGTGAACGAAGCGCGTGCTGAAGCCATCGCTAAGAAAAACAAGGTAGAAGAGCCAGTCGTGGAAGCCGCTCCCGTAGCGGAAGAAGCGCCTGTAGCCGAAGCACCTGCCGTTGACGAAGCTCCCGTAGCGGAAGCGCCTGCCGCTGAAGCTGCTCCTGCAACGGACGCGCCGGCTGCTGAATAATTTTCTACGGAGCGCTGCGCTCCTGTAAAAATGTTACTAAATAGCCTGTTCAACGATGAACAGGCTATTTTTGTACAATAGGCAGTCAGTCGGCGGGTCAACGGCCGTTGCCGGGCTGGCTTGCCCTAGTGCTAATCAATAAAGACAGCGTTCTGATAAAGTGCCATGAGCCACATTATATATGACAAAAGATGATTGTTACCAGCTAGGACACATCACCAAGACGCACGGCGTCAGTGGTGAGTTAGTTCTTTTTTTAGATGTAGACAATGCGGCCGAATACGCCGATCTGGAATCTGTTTTACTGGAAGTAAAAGGGGACCTGATTCCGTACTTTATCGAATCCATCGCGATTGTTAAAGGAAGCCGGGCTATTGTTGCATTTGACGATGTAAACACCATCGAGCAGGCTGAGCGGCTCATCAACTGTGGTGCTTTTTTGCCGTTGGATGAACTGGAACCCATTACCGACGAAACTCGGTTCTATTTTCATGAAATCGTTGGTTACCAGGTTGTTGATGCCGAAGCGGGTGAATTAGGGATTGTTCGGGGGGTGTATGCCATGAATGCCCAAGACTTGATTGCGATGGATTATCTGGGTAAAGAAGTGTTGATTCCAATCAATAGCGACATCGTTCGGACGGTTGATCGGGCCAAACAGAAACTCAACGTAGTCTTGCCTGATGGCTTACTGGCGATCTATATGGAAGAGGATAGTAAGAATAATGAAAACGCAGACGTGAACGGCGACGACGCTGAACACAGCCCGGATACTACCGATGAGGATTGATATTATAACCTGCCTGCCCCGGCTTCTGGATAGTTTCTTTGCCCATTCCATTCTGCAACGGGCGCAACAGGGTGGTTATGTGGAGGTTGTCGTGCACGACTTGCGCGATTACACCGCCGATAAACACCGTCGTGTCGATGACTATGCCTTCGGGGGCGGGGCCGGAATGGTCATGCAAATCGAGCCGATTGCCCGGTGCATCCGGTCGCTACAGGCCGACCGTACCTACGACGAGGTTATTTACATGACGCCGGATGGCGAACGACTGAACCAACAGACGACTAATTCGCTTTCGTTGAAACAGAACCTGATCATTCTGTGCGGCCACTATAAAGGGGTCGATGAACGAGTACGGGAGGTATTCATTACGAAAGAAATGAGCATCGGCGACTATGTGCTTTCTGGGGGCGAACTGGCCGCCTGCGTCCTGTCTGACGCTATTATCCGCTTGTTACCGGGCGTACTGAATGACGAAACATCGGCCCTGACCGACTCGTTTCAGGATAACCTCTTAGCACCACCCGTTTATACACGCCCCGCCGAGTTTGAAGGGCATCGGGTTCCCGATATTTTACTTTCGGGCCATGAAGCTAAAATTGACGAATGGCGGCACGAACAGGCGCTCGAACGAACCCGTATCCGGCGACCCGATTTGCTCGAGTAAAAAACCTTCTGTTCCGTAACTACTAATCGAAACAAGATGTCCCCGCTCTCGTCCTATACGTATTTCAACCGGGATCTGAGCTGGCTCAGTTTCAACCATCGGGTTCTTCAGGAAGCGGCTAATCCAGCCGTGCCACTCTACGAGCGCATCCGGTTTTTAGCTATTTTCTCGTCCAATCTGGAAGAGTTTTTTCGGGTTAGAGTGTCGGCTCTGATGGCGCTGGGTGAATTAGGATCTGCCGATCATGAGGCTACTGACACACATTTACTGCTTGAGGTACAAACGACGGTACAGCAATTTCAGCAAGAGTTTGGGCGATTGTTAACGGGTCAGCTTCTGCCGAAATTGGTTGAAAATGGCGTGCATTTGTATTACGGAGAACCGATAGTACCGGCTCATGCACTGGCCGTAACCGATTACTTTTTTAGTCGAGTATTAGGCTTTATTCAGCCTGTATGGCTCACTGAGGATAACCGGAAAGCAATTCAGTTGCCCGACAGTTCGCTTTATTTTGTCGTCGCCCTGGCGACAGATGATGCCTCGACGCCAATCCAGTACGCCCTGTTGCCTATTCCTCGCCAGCACCTGCCGCGCTTTTATGAGCTGCCTGTCTTAGCGAATGGCTATCAGCTGGTGTTTCTCGACGACGTGATTCGTCAGCATCTGACCGCAGTTTTTCCGGATTTCGCCATACAGGGGTGCTACAGTATCAAAATCAACCGAAATGCCGATGTCAGCATAGTCGATGAGTTCTCGGGCGAGATGGACGAAAATGTGGCCCGAATGCTTGAACAGCGGAGTGCCGGTCGTCCGACCCGGTTTTTGTATGACGCAACCATGCCCGCCGAACTGCTCGATTTTCTCTGCGGGTATTTTGCCCTGACCCGGCAGGAGCTGACAGTAGGCGGGCGTTACCATACGTTGAGCGATCTGACCGACCTGCCCAATCCGGTAGGCAGTCGGCTGAGATACCCGCCACATCCTCCGCTTGCCTATCCGGTTCTACAGGGCGACTCGTCTATTTTTACCCAACTCGATCAACGGGATCATTTGCTGCATTTGCCTTACCAGTCGTATAATTCGGTACTGCGTTTTTTTAACGAAGCCGCCGTTGACCCGTACGTGCGCGAAATTTACGTAACGCTGTATCGGGTAGCCTCTGATTCGGCGATTGTCCATGCGCTGATCAGTGCGGCTACGAACGGTAAGCAAGTAACGGTTTTTGTTGAGTTGAAAGCCCGTTTTGATGAAGCCAATAACCTTAAATGGGGTAAGCAACTGAAGGCAGCCGGTGTCCGGCTCGTATACAGTATTCCGTCATTGAAGGTACACGCCAAAACGGCTTTGGTAAAACGGCAGCAGGGTTCACGGAGCCAGCATTATGGCCTGCTGGCAACGGGTAATTTTAACGAACAGACGGCCCGGTTTTATACCGATCACGTGTTGCTGACGAGCCATTCGGGCTTGACCCAGGAACTCGATTCGCTTTTTACCTATCTGCAAACCCGCGAGCAGCCCGATGCCTATTCGTCTCTTTCCTTTCGGCATCTGCTCGTGGCACCGTTCAACCTGATGGATCGGTTTTTATCCCTCATCGATCGGGAGATTGCGCATAAACGGGCTGGCAGCGAAGCACATATCACGATTAAGCTCAATAATCTACAGGAGAGAACAATGATCGATAAACTCTACGAAGCCAGCCGGGCCGGGGTGCGGGTGGAGTTGATCGTTCGGGCAATCTGTACGTTAGTGCCGGGCGTGCCTGGGCAGAGTGAACACATCACGGTTCGGCGGATTGTTGACCGCTACCTAGAACATGGCCGCGTATATATTTTTCACAATAACGGCCAGCCTGAAACGTACCTTGGTTCGGCTGATTGGATGAACCGAAATCTGCATCGGCGAATTGAAGTATGTTTTCCCCTTTATGACGCTCAGTTGCAGGCCCAGATCCGGCAATTGATAGACCTACAACTGGCCGATAATACACAAGCGCGTTTTATAGATGACCAGTTGAGGATGTTGCCCGTACCATCGGTCGGTGCCCCGGTACGGTCACAGGAAGCTATTTATACGCAACTGTCAACCAATAATCACGTTTCCGTTTAGCTATGACTATTCGCGTCGCCCTATGCATGTGTCTATTTGTTATCCGTAGTGCGTCTGGCCAGTCGGATTCAACAAATCAAACGATTTACCAGGTAACCAAAAAGTACGAACTAACCGGTTCTGTACTCTTTATCGGCGTATCCTCGGTTGGGTTCAAGAAACTGGACCGGCTGGCATCTTTTACGGCAGACGATGTCAAGGCCCTGGACATCAACAAAATCAATGCGTTCGATAGACCCGTTGCGCTGTATGATCCGGCAGGCTTTGAGCGGGCGCAGGCCCGTTCCGACCTTTTTTTGAATGTCGCTATTTTAAGTCCGCTATTGTTGGCGGCCGATAAACGCATACGAAAAGACTGGCTCGACCTATTGACCTTGTATGCCGTAACGCACGCCGTCGATAATATTATTTACTTCGCTTCGGCTTATTCGATCCGGCGGGCAAGGCCATTAACCTACAATCCGGGGCTCCCGCTGGAAGCAAAAATCGGTGAGGCCAAAACCAACTCATTCTATAGCGGCCACGTGTCGTTCAGTTCCACATCGACGTATTTTCTAGCCAAAGTATTTACCGACTATCATCACATTAAAGGCTGGAAGCGCATTCTGGCCTACTCCGTTGCCAGCGTACCACCGGGGCTGGTGGCCTGGAATCGAATGCAGGCGGGTAAGCATTTCAGGACAGATGTCATCACGGGATTTGTTGTCGGTGCCGCTTCGGGCATTCTCATTCCGGAATGGCACAAGCGAAGAAAGCACATGGATAAAGTAACGCTTGACCCTTATTTTACACCAACTGGCCAAAGTGGACTGACGCTTGGTCTTAAACTTTAAGTGATTTCAGAAATGCCCTTGATTAGTAAGGCTTTACGCTGTATCCACATGATGCGATTAAACTGAACGGCTGGTTTAGGGTTATACACAAACCTCAATTCAGCTTTTTTATGCAAGTACTCGTAGTAGGTGCCACCGGAGGTACAGGGCGGCAAACGGTAGAACAGGCACTTCAGGCAGGCCATTTTGTAACGGCATTCGTTCGTGATCCGGCCCGGCTTCCTATCCAGCACCCCAATTTAACCGTCCTGATGGGCGATGTTCTGGAACCCGAAACCCTGCTGCCCGCTGTCCGGCGTCAGGATGTAGTCATTTGTTCGTTGGGGAGCCGTCCGGGTCAACATGATCAGGCTGTTGCCGAAGGGACCAGGAATCTGATAGCGGCCATGCACCAGGCGGGTGTTCAGAAACTATTTGTGGTGTCGTCGCTAGGTGTAGGAACCAGCTACGAAGAGGCTTCTTTACCCAGCAAGCTGATCATCAAAACGCTGTTGAGCGGGGTTATTGCCGAGAAAGAAAAACAGGAACAGGCTGTTCGCGAAAGCGGACTTGACTGGACAATTGTCCGGCCTACGAGCCTGACAAACGGTCTGGTAACCGGGCATTACCGACTAGGCGAACACCTGCCATTTAGCCGGTTTGACTTCCCCCGAATCAGCCGCGCCGATGTAGCTGCTTTCCTGCTGGGCCAGCTCGATAAGGATACCTATCGACAAAAAGCCATAACCATTACAGGGGCCTAGTCCCGGCGGTGATCTGTCTGGGCCAAGCTCCGGCTTAGCCATTGAAATGACAAAGGCCAAGCCGGAGCTTGGCCCAGACAAAAGGTAGCTGGTCAATTAACGTAAATAAGAACTAACCTGTTAGCGAACGGGATGCGAGCTCACTATTTTGCAATCACAACGCTTGGTTTCGGCGGGTAGCGTAACCGGTTTATCGAAGATACTGTTTGGCGAAAGCGTTCGGGAAAACGTTGTATATTTCTCCTTGAGCATCTTCCCCTCTTTGTCGTAGGCCACGAGTTTTACGGATATATCGTTGTGTGACCGGGATGACAAGTTCTTGACCGACACATTGACCGTTGAGGTAACCAGAATGTTTTCCAGATCGGAACAGTCAACCTGCAGGTCGATGGTTTGTGGACTCAGGGATGTGTTATTGTGCCGGGAAACGACATACAGGATAATGCCGCCCAGCACGACCACGACCAGTAAAAGTCTAAAAAGCGTTTTCATGCCTTACAAGTTTATTGATTACTATTTTCCAACGCCTGTTGCGCTTCTTTCTCCCGCCGTTTTCGTTCCCGTTTTTCCTGCCGAAGCTGCTTGCGGGTTTTAACCGTATCGGCGGGCGCTGGTGAACCGGGGATCACTTCCTGGCGGTCTGGCTGGACCGTTGGCTGTTCTTCATTGTTGCGGTTATCGTCCGTTTTCTTGCCTTTAAACAAGCGACGGAAGAAATTGCCGATACCATTTCCGCCTTCTTCATCCGTGTCGATATCCGTATCGACTGGGTCGGTCATCAGGCTATCGCCCTGGAAAAGGGAGTCGACAGGGGCCACCTCTTTGCGAAGTCCCGGACGTAAGCGAACATCATAAAAGCCATAAGCGCCAGAATCTGGAGCAGTAAGACCACGACGGGCCATGATCCGGCCAATCAGCTTGAAATAGCCCCGCACATTACGGGTCTGAAGGGTGCCATCAGGAACGAACCAATTGAGAGCCGCTTTTGGGCGAGGAACAACAAAAGCCAGAAAAATACTTTCTCCCAGATTCAGATCGGCGGGGCTTTTGGCAAAATAATAACGGGCGGCTTCGCCAATGCCATAAATGTTGCGACCCCACTCGATGATGTTGAGGTACACTTCATACATCCGTTCTTTGGAAACGATGTGCTCATTTTCGATGAGCCAGACAATCAGGATTTCCTCAATCTTGCGTGAAAGCGTTTTATTTCGGCTCAGGAACGCATTCTTCACCAGCTGCATCGAAATGGTACTGGCTCCCCTTTTAAATGATTTTTCCTTGAAGTTGGTCGCAATCGACACCCGAAATGCTTTTTCATTGAAGCCATTGTGGGTGAAAAAGTTGTAATCTTCCGATGTCATAAGGGCGTTCCGCAGATCAGGAGAAATCTGGTTGATGGGTGTATAGTCCGGGTTTTCGGGACCAACGATGATATCACGAACGGGTTTGCCCTTTTCGTAGGGCGTATAGACAAAGGGTTTGTTGATGGCTGAGAAGTCCGTTCGGCCCATTTTGATGACCCGAAAGTCGTCCTGTGTCAGGCCAGAGTTGAATTTGACCGAGTCGGGGAGAGCGGTGTCAAACTGGAATGACAGGTCATATTTGAGCTTGCCCGCCACCTGCATGCCTTCCAGCGATTCAAAAAGCCCCTGAGGGAATGAATTGAACAAGGCCTGCGCATCCATTGGATCGGTATGCAACTGCACGTCGTACAGTTTCCCCTGGCCGGTAGACGAGCCTGCATCGGGGAGCGTATATTTTATAAATGGCCGCGCACTCACTTCGCCCAGATGGAGAGTCGACGAACTGTCGATGCCAATGTAATTCTCCCCGACAAACAGATTAGCATCCACGGCGGCACTGGTCACCAATACGTCGGTACGGGCGATGGCCGGGTGGTTGATCCGAAGGTTCCGTACAGAGCCTGCGCCTTCGAGCCGGAATTGTCCACCAGATCGATCTACGTCCCGTAGTTCGGCGCGGAGTGTATCTGCCTGAACTTTCAGATTATATTTCTTCTGAACATACGGTATCTCGATGGGTTGCGGGCGGCCGTTCTGTCCTTCAGCATAGAGGGCCAGGTTGTATTCACGATCGCCGGGATCTGCCGTACCCGCCAGATGCCAGGTTGCCTGATTCCCATTCAGCTTAATGGTTGAGGTAACATTTTCGTCTTTGATGACGGCGGTTTGGGTGAGCAGGTTAATGGTGTCATTGCCGATATCAATACCTCTGAATTCAAGATTACTCACGTTGAGGTCGTCCGGAATTTTGGACAGGATATTATCGATCAGATTCTCCGTCACATCGGCCAGGTTTGTCCGTCGGGTTGGCTCAACGGGGGCGCTGTCAGTGGCCGTTGAATCGCGTTTGCGGTGAAGGAGGAAATCTATATTGGTCAGGGAGTCGCGTTTGATTACCTGGATGAGGCCATTTTCGAGCGTCATACCCGACAGACCAATTTTGCCGGCCAGCAACGGCCAGAACCGAACCTCCAGCTCTACCCGCTGAATACGGGCCAGACTGTCGCGCTTTTCCGGCACGACCGAGATGTCGGTAAAGGCTAGCGAGCTTAATCCGGTGAATTTGGCTGACCCAATCTTAACATCGAGATTATAGTCTCGTTTAGCTTTGCGAATACCTCTTGCAAGAGCGGTCTTTAACAGGCTTTCCCGTTTGAAATAGGCAACGCCAGCGCCCACGAGAGCCAGCAAAAAAATACTTAAAAATACCCATCCTGCTATACGGATGGCTTTCTGTTGACGATACGTCATGCTTAATATCTATGCTCGAGAGGCAAAGGTAAGGTTTTTACGGCTAGGAATCGGAGTGAGCAACGAGAAGGGATGTTGCATTCATGTTACTTTACAGATCAACTCTTCTCGTTCCTGTTGCTCACTACGCGCCTTTATTACCTAAAAATCGAGGTGGCAGTTCGTCCAGCCATCGTCGAAACGGGTACCAAACTGTTTGTAAAAACCAATGGCGGGCTCATTCCAGTCGAGCACCTGCCACATCATACCCGTACACTGGGTTTCTCGGGCCATCTCGATGGTGGCGTCCAGAAGTAGTTTTCCAACCCCATACCCCCGAAAGCTCTCCGTAACAATAATGTCTTCGAGGTACAACCGTTTTCCCTTCCAGGTCGAGTATCGGTAAAAATACAGGGCCATACCGACAATTTTTTTGCGATCAGAGTCTTCGGCCATAATCATCCCGAAAAGCGGGTTTGGCCCAAAGCCATCGATAGCCATCTGTTCGATGGTATTGGTAACCTGATCGACTGCCCGTTCATAAATGGCAAGTTCTGTTACCAGCGCGAAGGCTTCTGGAACGTCTTCAAGGGTACCGGGGCGAATAGAAATCATGTATCAGGGAAAAGTAAGGTAGTGAATGATAAATAGGGAATCAGTGAGTGCGACTGGTCGAATATACTACTTTATTGATCATCTTCTCCGGCTGATCGATTCGTCATTTTGCCTCTCCATTTGGACAGCGCGGCCTGGAAATCGGCGGGTAAGTCAGAATCGAACTGGAGCCATTCGCGCGTGCGAGGGTGCGTAAACCCAAGTGACTTTGCGTGTAGTGCCTGACGAGGTAACAATTTGAAGGCATTTTCGACAAAAGCTTTATAGCTGCCAACGGGTGTGCCGCGTAGAATCCGGTCGCCCCCGTACATGGCGTCGTTGAATAATGGATTGCCGATGTGCTTGAAGTGCGCCCGAATCTGGTGGGTCCGGCCGGTTTCCAGCTTACACTGCACCAGGGCCACGTACCCCAGCTCTTCGAGCGTGGTGTAATGCGTTATGGCCCACTTTCCCTTTGATTCATCATCGTAAATGGCCTGCACTTTCCGGTCTTTGATCGACCGCCCGATAAAGCCCGTGATGGTGCCGACCAGCGGATTGGGTACGCCCCAGGTCAGGGCATTATACGTCCGCTCGATGCTGTGCTCGAAAAACTGCCGGGCCAGGTGCGTCATGGCGAATTCGGTTTTCGCGATCACCATTAGGCCCGACGTATCTTTATCGATGCGGTGAACCAGACCCGGCCTGATTTCACCGTTTCGGGAGGTTGGCAGATTTTGAAAGTGATAGACGAGGGCATTGACCAGCGTACCGTCCCAGTTGCCATGGGCCGGGTGGACAACCATACCCGCTACTTTGTTGATGACCAACAGATCATCGTCTTCAAAGACAATGTTGATGGGGATGTTCTCGGGTTTGACGTCCGTTTCGCGGGGCGGATGGGCGAGCGAAACCGTAATCACATCCAGCGGTTTTATTTTATAGCTGGCTTTGGTTGGCTTGTCGTTTACCCGCACGGATTCAGCATCGATAGCGGCCTGAATTTTGGTGCGCGTCGCATTCTGCAACCGATCCATCAGGAAGCGATCGATCCGTAGAAGGCTCTGGCCTTTATCCACCACAATGCGGTGATGTTCGTATAATTCGTCGTCTTCGGGTAATTCGTCTTCCGTTTCCGCTACCATTTCTATACCTAATAGACCCATTGGGTTCAAAAACCACCTAGGTTTGTAATGAATCAGCAAAAATACGGATTATGGACGAACTTGCCCGGCAACTCACCAATTTGGCAGGTAACTCGCCACTTCAGCTACTGACCGACCCCTTTCCGGAGCCCGTGGACATCCTCTTATATTTGAAACGGGACGATCTGCTGCATCCACTCGTGTCGGGCAACAAATGGCGTAAACTCAAGTATAATCTACTGGCAGCCCGTGAACAGAGCTGTTCTACAGTGCTGACCTTTGGCGGGGCGTATTCCAATCATCTGTATGCGACAGCGGCAGCGGGTCAGGTATTTGGTTTTCAGACAATCGGGATTGTACGGGGAGACGAACTTGCTAGAAAGCCGCTGAATAACACCCTGCGTTTTTGCCGGGAGGCTGGCATGCAGCTCCATTTCGTTAGCCGCGAAACGTATCGGCGGAAAGATGCGCCTGATTTTCTGGCTAAATTAACCGATCAGTTTGGTCCCTCTTATCTAGTACCCGAAGGCGGTACCAATGATCTGGCTATTCAGGGGGCCGCCGAAACCATGCCGGAAATAGTAACTCAGCTTGGCTACGCACCCGACTACGTTTGTTGTTCGGTTGGTACGGGCGGCACGACGGCCGGCCTGACGCAGTCGGCCCCGGAAGGCACCCAAGTGATGGGATTTGTGGTGTTAAAAATACCCGCCAGTCAGAGGTTGTTGGAATGGCCTGCGCCAATAATCCCTGGCTATCAGGTACATCAGTACCATTTCGGCGGATATGCCAGAACCACACCCGACCTGATGACGTTCATCCGGAGCTTTGAGTGGAAAAACGGAGTCCTTTTGGAACAGGTATATACCGGAAAGATGCTCTACGGCATTTATGATCTGGCCCGGCAAGGGTACTTTCCCAAAGGAGCGACCGTTGTCGCGGTGCATACGGGCGGCTTGCAGGGAAGGAGTGCGGAGCTTGATCGGGTGTGGTAGCGGAATTACGAATGATATGTGGGCAGCAACATTTTAGAAAGTGCTATTTTACTGTAATAAAATGCCATAATTTGCCTGCCTTTAGGTAAACAAACGATGGACACAATTTTCACTACCGAACGCGTCAGGCCCTTGCTGGCCCGTGTGCGAGAATTTGTTGAGACTGAGCT
Source organism: Spirosoma horti (assembly GCF_054776595.1). Taxonomy (NCBI): domain Bacteria; kingdom Pseudomonadati; phylum Bacteroidota; class Cytophagia; order Cytophagales; family Cytophagaceae; genus Spirosoma; species Spirosoma horti. Next base: position 328,087 of record NZ_BAAHBQ010000006.1, on the reverse strand, counting down.
GATTCCGCTTGAAAATGGCTTTTCGCATAATAAACTTGGTGACCTGATTCCCGTTCTGGATAAAAAACGCCAGCAGGTAAAAGACGCTGGTTTGTGGGGACTGCATCTTTCCCTGGAAGAAGATGGCCACGGCCTGACACTCTGCGAATTTGGGCAAATCAGCGAAATACTAGCCTACGCGCCTTTTTTCGGACATTATGTATTTGGCTGTCAGGCGCCCGATATTGGCAATACGGAGCTTCTGAACAAATTCGCATCCGACGAACTGAAGGAGCGCTATTTAAAACCCCTCATGGCGGGTGAGATTCGTTCCTGTTTTTCCATGACGGAGCCTGAGTTCGCCGGTTCGAACCCAACTCGCATGGCTACCCTGGCCGTACGAGAGGGGGACGAATACGTCATCAATGGCCGTAAATGGTTTACGTCGTCGGCCGATGGCGCTGCGTTTGCGGTTGTTATGGCGGTGACTAATCCTGACACGGCTCCGCACCAGCGGGCCAGCATGATCATTGTGCCAACCGACACGCCAGGCTTTACTATTGAACGAAATATACCCGTGTTTGGCGAAGCGGGAGAAGGCTGGTTCAGTCATTCCGAAGTTACCTACACCAATTGCCGCGTGCCCGTTACCAACGTAATTGCCGGAGAAGGTATGGGGTTTCGGCTGGCACAGGAACGGCTGGGGCCGGGGCGGGTGCACCACTGCATGCGGTGGGTCGGCAATGCCGAGAAAGCGCTGGACCTGTTGTGCAAACGGGCCGCAACGCGGGAGATCGAAGACGGAGTGATGTTGGGTGAAAAGCAATTCATTCAGGACTTTATCGCCGAAAGCCGGGCCGAGATTGACGCTTGCCGTTTGTATGTGCTCAACACGGCGTATATGATTGATACGGTTGGTGTAAGTAACGTACGGGAGGCTGTTTCCGGGATTAAGTTTTATGTAGCCAATGCCTTTTTGCGCGTGCTTGACCGGGCTATTCAGGTGCACGGTGCGTTGGGTGTTACGGACGATACTGTTCTGTCCGCGATGTACCGCCACGAGCGTGGGGCCCGCATTTGGGATGGGGCCGATGAGGTGCACAAGCAGAATCTGGCGATCAGCATACTGAAAAAATATGGCCTCGATATTAAGCAGAAAGCCCGCGAATTACGGCAGTTCCGCCAAATGATGGCGGCAGAGAAAATGATCGAAACGAACGGATAAAGAATGACCGGAGATGGCCTTCGGTACTGATTGATTTTCTATGATCTCTTCTGATTTATCGCGTTCGGTCCGTTCGGGCGAAGCGCTTGACTTAACTGCGTTGGCTGCGTTTCTGCTGGCCAACGCGCCCAATGTGGGTACGGTGCTGGAGATTCGACAGTTTGCAGGTGGTTTCTCCAATCTGACGTATCTGCTCAAAACGGCCGATCAGGAATACGTCCTCCGCCGACCACCGTTTGGGGCCAATATAAAGGGAGGTCACGATATGGGTCGTGAGTTCAGGGTATTGTCGTTGCTGACGGGGCATTACGACAAGATTCCGAAACCGGTCGTGTTTTGCGAATCGCCCGATGTGCTGGGTGCTCCGTTTTACATTATGACACGGGTGAGTGGGGTTATTTTGCGGGCGTCGATGGCCCCAGCGCTGAATCTTGCTCCCGAACGGATGCGTCAGTTGTCGGAAGTGCTCGTCGACAATCTGGTCGCTATTCATGCGCTGGATATAAAGGCCACGGGCCTTAATCAGTTGGGAAAACCAGAGGGGTACGTGCAGCGGCAGGTCGAGGGTTGGATAAAACGGTATCATACTGCTGAAACCGATAAAATTCCAGCTATGGACAGCACAGAAAACTGGCTTCAGCGAAACTATCCACCCGAACAGGCGGCTGCTTTTCTGCACAACGATTATAAATTCGATAATGTGTTGCTGGAATCCGACAAGGCCACGGGTGAGCCGATGCCATCAATCAACGGCGTGCTGGACTGGGAAATGGCGACTGTAGGCGATCCGCTCATGGATTTAGGCGCCACGCTGGCCTACTGGTCGGAAGCGGGCGACAGTCCGGCCTATCGAAACTTCAACCTGACATGGCTTCCCGGTAACCTAACCCGACAGGAAGTGATCGCTCGGTACGCCGAAAAAAGCGGTCGCGATGTTAGCCACATCCTGTTTTATTATGTATTTGGGCTGTATAAAAACGCAGTAATTGCCCAGCAGATTTACGCTCGCTGGAAGCAGGGACACAGCCAGGATGCCCGATTTGGACACCTGTTGCCGATGATTATTGAACTGGCTGACAAAGCCGTTGAGGCCATTGAGCGGAGAGAGGTCTAAAGAGGGCGAAGGCTATTTCTGTAGTCCGTCAATTAATCATCGAAAGCCAGCACCAAGCGTATAGCCTGACAATAGATGTTCTTCATTCTTACGACGTAATTCAGCTGTCAGCGCCTGTTTGGCTGGGTTGTTTTTGTACAAATCGACTGGACCCAGATACTCCAAAAATCGCACATTTACCAGGCAGGTTAAGATAAAGACAGTAGCTGTTGTAAAAGTCTTGTAGTCTATAAGTAAGCTCAGAAAAGGGGGGGATAGGTCGTTTTTTTGCCGAAAACAAGGAATTAGCTAAGGCGTCCTAACTCCATTTAGCCTTTTGCAACAGCCACTAACAATATGTTAAGGGAATTAAAATATATTCATGCTTAGCCATAGTAGTTCAGAGTATCGAATAAATACAATTTCTGCCTACCGTTTCAGATTGAGCTTCGATATAGAAATGCTCAGAGGTTCTTCAATTATCCAGCCAGGATATCTCGCTTCGCAGAAAGCTCTAAACAACTGCTCTTTTTCAGCTTTTGTCTCCAATCCAAACAGTATTCTAACTATATCCGCAGAACGATTTTCTTCCTGTTTAGATAGGCGTGCTTTAAATACAAGGGTCGGCATAGGAAGTAGTTTGGGGGTTAGCTAACCTGTTCTATAAGTGTCGTGGCTGTTGCAAAAGTAAATCGGTATTACATATCTCGCCATTTTTCGATGACCCAACTAAGCAGTTGGGCTATTTTTTGGATAAGAAACTATGCCAACAGAGTAAAGGGGGCTACATCGAGTAGCCCTCCAACGAAGTCACATACTGGCGGAGACGGTATAAGAAGAATGAGCCCAAGCCCGACAACCAGTGAAATCAGGTAAACGATTACTATATTTTTCCATTTGATAGCCATACTCGACTTTTGCAACAGCCACGTTAGTTATACAACGACTTTAAGAAAAGCGCTACTGATAGTTTAGGATGTCATTACTGCATTTTTAGTGTTTTCCTTGTTTTAGAGAACTATCGTTTTGTCTATTATCTTTTTCGCCACCAAAACATTTCTCATGTTATGACCGTCCGAGTTCTTATCCTCGGTGTCGATTAAAAGTTCCCTACCGTCGCCTGTGCCAATTTCGGTGCTACCGTCCTTATAGAAATTGTACCTTTGACTTGAAACTTTTCTAAGGGTAATATTAAGCCCGCCAATATTGCCAACTACACTCTTTCCTGTCTGTTGACTTTTTTCTTTATGGCTAAGTATTAAGTAAGTATCTGGCCCCCCGGCTTGTTTATTTATACTTATACCAACGCGATTTGTTACCGTTATTGAGTCTGATAGTAGATACGGTAAATAACCATCAAAAACTTTCTGACCGTCTTGATACTGAGTCAAACGGGTCACTTCGTAAGTCCCTTCTAAAAGGGCGCTCTCGGGTTGCTTATCAGTATCAGAACAGGCCGATAACCCAAAAATTGCTAAAGCAAGAAGTGTGGATCTTTTCATAGACTTGTTTTGCCAGCGGCAGTGAAAAGTATATTAATACATTAAAGTAGTTAACAAAATTACAGAAGGCTTAGATGGATTATATATTTTAGAGTTTCAAGCGAAAGTACAAAATAAACTTCTACTAGGATGAGTATAATATTGTACATTTTGAACAGATGTTGTATAAGTGGCGCGGCTGTTGCAGAAGTCAATACCAGCTCAAAAAGACCGCTCTAATGGACAAATTTTGCCCCTAATCAGGTCCAACGGCTCAAAACACAGGCTTATCTGAGCCATTCCAGCCTTTTGCAACAGTCACTGTGATCATGTTAAGGAGATAAACTAATGAAGCACTTATAGACATTGCTGAAGATCTTGTTAAAAGTATAATTCTAATCGCTGAAATTGGGTAAAAGGTATGTAGCGTACCACTAAATCCAGATTTTAATAGATCGAATTGCCATTGCCATCTTGGGCAACAATGAAATTGTCAGAGAGCACCCCACTTGTATTTCCTGATTTAATATTAATCCTGGAAAGAAGAATCGAATCACTGATTCGATAAATATCTATAGTCAAATTCGGTGATGCGTTAATAATGGCCTGAATTCTCGCCAAATTAGTTGACGTAGTCGACTGTGGTTGAACCGTCGCTGTTTCTTTATTACACCCCCTCAACAGAGCCAGAAAAATAGATAATACAAGTAAAGATTTGATTGTAAGGGTTTATATATAAGTGAAATTATGCTAATCTAAGTGGTTTGCAAGATAGTATATGCCTTTTTGGGTGAAGGTGGTTCTCCTAATCAAACTGCGACAAAAAGCTACCTATTACACCTGCACGCTGGCGCGTCTGAGCCGGTCGTTCATGGCCCAGCCAAGCCCTTCATTGGGCAAGGGTTCGGCATAAATGACATCGATGGCTAAATTATCCAACGCTCGTAGATGAGCGAAGAGATTCTTGGCCGCTTCGCTTAAATCGCCGGTGGGCGAGAGGATACGCTGATTCTCCGGGCGGATACCGCCAAAGGGTTCCCGAAAGGCGAGTGCGCCGACTCGCTCGCCCGGTTGCGGGCTTGTGCCAACGGGCAAGAGGAACAGTGGTTTGCGGGGGGCATAATGGCTGCTCAGCATACCCGGTGCTTTGGGGTTCGAGCTGGAATGGGTTCGTACCGAGACAGGGCCGATCAGGGCTTCGATCTGCTCAAAGGCCATTCCCCCCAGTCGGAAAACCGTAGCTTCATCGTTTTCAAACCCAATAATTGTGGATTCAAGTCCGATTCCGGCGGGGCCACCATCCAGAATATACGGTACCTGATCGCCTAGTTGATCGGCTACGTGTTGCGCCGTTGTGGGGCTGATGTAGCCAAATGGATTAGCGCTTGGCGCGGCCAGCGGAAAGTTGAGTGAACGAAGTAGGTCGAGGGTGAGCGGATGATTGGGAATGCGAACTGCAACACGGGGCAGTCCTGCCGTAACAAGGTCCGGAACAATGTCACGCCTGGGCAACAGAAGAGTAAGTGGACCAGGCCAGAAAGTTTTGGCCAGTTGATAGGCACGATCCGGAATGTCCGAAACAAACTGGCTGAGTTTGTCGAACGAATCCGTATGAATAATGAGTGGATCGAAGGAGGGGCGGTTTTTTACCCGAAAAATGGTTAATACCGCATCCGGGTTGAGCGCATTACCGGCCAGTCCGTACACAGTTTCTGTGGGAATACCCACTACATTGCCCGCTTCCAGAAATGCTTTTGCAAGCGCCTTGTCTGTCCCTAGTTGTGCCATGATTTTGTGGCACAAAGATAGAAACGGTTTGTGGTTTGTAGTTCGTTGTTATTAACGAACTACAAACCACAAACCGTTTAATGATGTCCGCCGGGGCCGTGAACGTGGCCGTGTGTAAGTTCATCGGACGTCGCGTCCCGAACATCGATCACTTCAACATCGAAATGTAAGCTCTGATCGGCTAAAGGATGATTTGCATCGACGGTTACAGTTTCCGGACCCACATTGGTCACCGTAATTACCTGACCATCGTTGGCTTCAAATTGCATGCCTACCTCGATCTTTTGTCCGCCAAACGCCTTAATGGGTACCTCTTCCACCAGTTGAGGATCACGTTTGCCGTAACCTTTTTCAGGATCAACGTCCAGTTTTAGGACGTCGCCTTTTGTGCGGCCTTCCAGTCCTTCTTCCATGCCCGGAATCAGGTTGTTCGCGCCATGCAGGTAGTACAATGGATCTCGCCCTTCGCTGGAATCCAGTATGTTACCGTTACTATCACGCAGGGTATAGTGGATGGCGGCAACTTTGTCTTTTGTAATATTCATGATTGATTCTGCCCTAAAATGATTCTTTATGACTAACAACTGAGCGGGCAAAGTTGCTGTTATTTTTTGGTATAATTTATCGAAAACGAGTTTTAAGATCAACCGCAGGTATTTTGTTGATTCCTAGACAGCCTTGACTTATGTTTACAGCATCCGCCCGTTAGTCTTGTCGAATCATCTGTTTTGGCCAGCAGTGATCGGACCGGTGCAAGGCGAACGTTGGTACGAAACAGACCAGGCAATTGGAAATTACTATCTTTATTCTATGAATGAGCGGTTTAAATTTTGGCTCAAACGCGTTGGTTGGGGCGGCTTTCTTTTTTTTCTTATCAAAGGTCTTTTGTGGCTTTTGATTCCATACCTGATTGCTAAAGGTATCCTCTCTAAATAGGACGTAGTAGTAAATATTTATCCCTGTTTTATGTATCTAAAGTACCATAGGATAAATAGGCTATAGCCGTGTGACGCATAAGTGCTATAAGCGTTTGTATATTCAGTATTGTTTTTCCGTGAAGCTGACTGTACAAATCTGACTAATTGGCACTGGCGTTATGCGACGGGTGAAGGGTAAGCGTCCATCTCTGATAAAGGTGGGAATGATGTTGATTGCCGGGCTGCTCTTGTCGTTCTGCGTTCGGGCAACTCACATTATCGGTGGCGATGTAAGCATGCGCGCGGTAGGCACAACGCCTGGTCTCTTTCTATTGCAGTTAAATCAATACTGGGATCAAACTAAAACGAGTGCTGGCAATCGGGATCCGTCCGTTACGTTGCTGATTTACCGCAAGCAGAACCCCATACTTATCGAAAAAATTGAACTCACACTTCAGGAAACGCTTCCGCTTACATTCGATAATGAAGCCTGTGCAACGCTTCGCCAATTAGAATTCACGCAGGCAAAATACTACACGACTTATCAGTTTGATACGCAAAAATTTACGGATCCTGGTGGTTACTACATGGTTTGGGAGCGTTGTTGCCGAACGGATAATCTGACAAATGTTAACAGCGGCACAGCCGCGGGTGTTGGCATGGTATTCTACCTGGAGTTTCCGGCAATGACTAAAAATGGCGTGAGTTTTAAAAACTCAGCGCCTGACTTTAGAGTGCCTAATGGCGCTTATATCTGTATAAATAAGTCGTTTACATTCAATGCCGGCGCTACTGATGTAGATGGAGATCAACTCAGGTATTCGCTCGTAACTCCGCTGAACGGCTACACAAATCGGGGTGTCCCCAACAGTATAGATCAGTCGCCAAGAGCCACCTATCCAGTTATTTCGTGGGCGCCAGGCTATAGCCAGACAAACATAATTCCGGGGAATCCTGCCTTGCGTATTGACCCGGCAACGGGCCAGTTAGCGGTTCGGGCCAGTCAGGAAGGGCTTTACTTATTCACGGTTCAGTGCGAAGAATACCGGAATGGCGTGCTTATCGGGGTTGTGCGCCGGGATTTTCAACTGCCTGTTGTCGATTGTTCCAAAAATACACCACCCCCCGCCGTCGTTCTGGCCAATGGAAAGCCGACCACTGAACTGAACTGGTGTGGCACGCAACCGCTGGTGCTCAGTGTCGAGAAAAACCCGGTCTGGGCCTATCAGTGGCAGAAAGACGGGATTAACCTGAGGGGGGCAACAACGGATACGATTCAGGTTGCGGAGTCGGGTGTGTATACCGTTGTCAAGAGCCAGGCCAAAGTTTGTGCAAACGATACCATATCGCAGGCCGTAAAAGTTAACGTGTCAAAAACGGCAGCCGTTAAACTATCGGTAACTACACCCGCTCCCTATTGCACCGGCGACACGATTACGATACAGGCCGATGGGCAACCCGGTACCCAATACCAATGGCTTCGGAATGGGAGGAGTATTGCTGGTGAGCAGGCTACGTTGCGGGTTTATCAGTCCGGGACCTACCGGGTGCTGACAAAATCGACTGTGGCCGAATGCGATGGCCTGGATAGCCTTCAACTAACGATAAATGATCGACCGGCAGCGCAGATCAGTGCATCGGCTGCCAAACTTTGCCCCGATTCATCTGTCCAGCTGACGACAATTTCCAGAACGGGCTACAGCTACGTATGGCAGCAGAACGGTAGTAAACTCACGGACACCGGAAGCCAGGTCTCAGCAAGCCAGGCAGGAACGTATCTCGTCACGGTAACGGCTCCAACGGGTTGCACGGCCGTTTCCAATGTGTATGTGCTGGGTCAGTTTGATCGACTAACGGTACAATTCGATTCTATCGCCCCTGTTTGCATTACGTACCCTAATCCAATTCCCTTACGGGGGCAGCCAGCCGGGGGCATTTATGCGGGCGCTGGTGTAAAAGACAACACATTCGAGCCAGCATTGGCGGGCGTGGGTCGACATGAATTAACCTATATGATTACATCGGCAGATGGCTGTCGGGTGTCGGCGGATCGGTGGGCCGTTGTGTCGGGTGGGCCTACGTTAACCGGCCAAACGACCTATGGTATCGTTAAAGGCGCTACTGTTCAACTCGTAACTCAGAGTGATGAGCCCATCAGCCAATATCAATGGAGCCCGCCAACGGCCTTGAGTCGGGCGGATGTGGCCAGCCCCGAGGCCAGTCCGGTCGAAACGACACCGTATCAGCTAACGGCCGTCAGTGTGAGTGGTTGTGTTGCCACATTTGCGGTGCTGGTTGAGGTAAGCGAGCCGCTTTATATTCCGTCGGCCTTCTCGCCCAATGCCGATGGCATGAACGACTTGTGGGTAATACCCAACATTGGGTCCTTCCCGCAGGCTGAAGTGTCGATCTTTAGTCGCTGGGGCGAACTCATCTATTTTTCCAGGGGATATGACCAGCCCTGGGATGGCACCTACAGGCACGAAACGGTGCAAACCGGGATCTATACCTACCAGATTAAAACGGGTAACGGGCCGTTGACTACAACTTACCGAGGCCAATTGTCGGTTATTCATTAACCTATTGTGGCCTTTCGCTCAGTTTCTTTCCTTTCTGAACAATTTTCTGGGGTGTCCCGACCGTTTAATCAACAAATTGGAGCGTTTGTTCCGGGCTTGTCTGTACAACAAGTCGTATGTTTTATTTCTAACTAAATCCAAATGAATAAGACACCATTTTTATGCCTGGCCGTTTCGTTCACGCTGCTGGTGAGTTCGTATGCGACTGTCGTGGCGCAAAGTCAGAACTCAGCAGCCCAAACCACCACAACCACCACCACGGTCAAGACGGGTGCGTCGACGGGAAAAGACCTGGCGATCAGTGCTGCAAAATCAGCTAATCATACGATCTTGTTTCGGGCTTTGCGGGTTTCGGGCTTAACCGAACAGGCAAGCGGTAAGGGCCCTTATACCGTTTTTGCGCCAACGAATGAGGCTTTCGAAAAACTCCCGGCCGAATCGGTGGCTGAATTGTGGAAGCCCGAAGGCAAACCAAAACTGATAAAACTGCTGGCCTATCACGTGGTGAAGGGCAAGTTCACCGCCGACCAGTTGCAGGACGGTCAGAAATTAAAAACCGTTACGGGTGGAACGTTAACGGTAGGGAAGCAGGGCGATAACATAACCATTACTGATGGCGCGGGAAGTACGGCGACCATCAATCAGGCCGATGTTGAAGCGACGAATGGGATCGTACATTCGATTGATACCGTATTGATGCCAACGGCGCCCAAACAATAAGTCGGGTATACAGCCAAAAACAGCGAGGTTCCTAACGCAATCAGGCTTTATGGACCTCGCTGTTTATTTACCGGGCCAGTGCCAGCACTAAACTTTGTAAGTCCTGATTGATGGATCGAACGGATGACTGGAGTTGGTTGAGCATACTGGCCCGATTGTGCAGATCGTCGGCCTGATAATTGCCCCCTTTGCCAAAGTATAGCGCTTGCTGATTTGCCGGAATACCATTGAGCACATAGTTCTGCCAGCGCTCGCGGGTATTGTAACTAATGGTATGCTCGCCAATGTTGCTGAACAGTTTCTCATTCAGGAAATACCAAATCATAGGTGGATAAACGGACGACTGTTTGGGCTGATACCAAATGTCGGCTAACAGATTTCGATCATGCTGAAACGGAACGGAATGTGAAGAAGACGTAGCGGCCAGCCCGCCAAAACCGGCGCTGAGAACCCCACCGCTAACGCCTACTACTTTGTTGGCCCCATCGGCATGAATCAAAGCTGTGGCTACGGTCGTTACAGCACCTAATACAACGGATAAAATAGTCAGTCGTCTGATGCGCTGGGCGTCGCGCTGATCTAAATACGTTGCGATTCGGTTGGCCCGTTGACTTTCACAGTCCAGTTCGGCAGCCAGCCCCGAAATTTGGACAGACGTCAACGTGATTCGGCTAAGAATTCGCCGGTATGTGGTCAAGATTTCCAGGCGATTGTCTGACTGTTGGCTGCCTTCCAGACGAACCAACTCACGCAATAGCGGTAAGATGCCCATTGCATTGGCCAGTACCAAGTCGTGGTGCGAATACCGACGCGTCAGGCTGGTATCCGTTGCCAGTATGGTTTCGATATTGTCCAGCGGAAGGCTGCTGGCGTCATACTGGTAAGTAATTGTGGGTTCGCAATAGTTATGGGATGTCGCTTGGGGTTGATGGCTGAGTGACCGGCAGGAGGTCAGAAAAGCACCCAGTGCCAGACTGAGCAGGAGGTGAAGTGGTAGCGATTTCATCAAGTAGTTTGGTGAACAGGGAATGATTCAGACGTGATGTACAACTAATGGCAGATAAGCTTGGTTACATGTTGCAAGTTTCGTAGGTCTAAGTATCTGATAATTAGCAGTTTGATCGGAGAAGTCTCTGTTGTAGAGACTTGTATGTTACGACGGTAAAAATACTATTGTATTTCGATACCTATCTACCCTTATGCCAGCCAATCAACAGAAGCCCGTTTTTGCCGCTCATGCCCACAGCAAACGATCGGCCTTACTGGTAGGAAGTCTGCCCTTTGACAGTGATGAAGACTGCATAAAACGGCCCCTCGATGCGCTCGGCTCAACCCTATTTTGCCTGTCTGATGGAGAAGCAGACGAGAAAACGCCCGCCTTTCCCAAAGGCAACCGCATGGTCTGGATGGTGTATGCCATTGAGAAACTGACTCAGGGCAAAGCCAACCGGAAGGTAAGCAAACAACCCATTCGCAGAGCCGATGGTATGGACATGATGGCTGAGTTAGCCAACGCTTCTGAAGATTAATGTTACAACCAATGGCTCGTTTATCATGTTATATGATGCAAGCACATTGACTACATACATATGGATAACCGAAGAATAAGAATTGGCATAGGAGTGGTGGTAGGTTTGGTCATTCTGTTCTTTGTTGGGAAGTACCTGTTCACAAACAAAAACGAAAAGCCAGATCAGGCTAAGGTTGAAGAACAGAAATCGGAAGAATCTGGTCGGCAAGTTGCTCAGCTCGTGCACCAGGCATGCCAGTACGCCGACTCAGTGGGAATCGATACCACCCGTTATAAACTGAGTGCCGATGCCGCTCAAAACGAGGAAGTTTTAGCGGATGTAATGATGGAAATTCGCTACGGCAAAAAACCGTCCCGCATGGCGTTTAGCGGCTTAAAAGAAACCGTAGACTCGACTTGGTCTGCCAAAGCTGAACCCAGTTCGCTGGCGACACTGGCTACATTTATCCCTTATAAACAACTGGTTGGGCACTATAACCGACTTCGGAAACAGGGGGCGGGCAATCCTGCTTTTGCCGATTCACTGCGCCTGATCCGGCAGACGCTCAATTTCTACCGATACGTCAATCGGTTCGATCCTGATCAGTTTGTGCTGGTTAATATTCCGGCCGGCGAATTAAACGTGTTCGACCGGACTGGTAAACGGCTGCTACCCATGCAGGTTATTTCGGGCAAACCCGATAAAATGACGCCCTGTATGACTACCTACATTCAGGATATTGTGATGTATCCGTACTGGAACGTACCTAAGAATATTGCCCTGAGTGAAATGCTTCCCCGAATGAAGCGGGATTTATCATACATCTATAACCAGAACCTCCAGATTCTGGACGAAAAAGAGCACGAAGTTGACCCGGAAGATATTGATTGGGACAGCCTGTCCGAAACAAACTTTCCGTATCGCGTTCGGCAAGCGTCTGGTTGTGAAAACTCGCTGGGCTTATTGAAGTTCAACCTGGCAAATCCACTGGCGATTTACCTGCACGATACCAACAGCCGGGACCTGTTCACCAGTACGAAAGATCATTGGCGCAGCCACGGTTGTGTGCGCGTTCAGAAGCCCGTTGAGCTGGCTAACCTGGTGCTGGGTACCAACACCTTCGACGCTGCGTTTATGAACAAATGCCTGATCGACCAGAAACCTCGCACATTACCCATTCCGAAGAAGTTTCCAGTCTTTATCACCTACAACATCGCCGATGTTGATGCCAGCGGAAAGCTGCATTTCTACAAAGATGTGTACTCGTTGGCTAAGTAAGCCGACTGTTTCAGGTAGTCGGGATTGGGCGAATAAACGAACAGGCAGGAGCCACCTTTAACGGCCTGAATGATGCCCTTCGATTCGGCATACGGTACGGCCGGGCACCCCTGGCTACGGCCTAGGCGACCTGTTTTGCGAATAATATCCTCGCAAACATAATCCGCTCCGTGCAGAACGATGTTTCGGTTGTACACATTGTCATTAAAGCCTTTTTCCAGCCCCTTGAGCTGTAGGGAAAGGCCATGTTTGCCCATGTATGTATTCAGCGTCTGGTAAAAACCCAGACTACTTTGAAAGGACGACTGGGCGTTGGAGAACCGGTTGGCCATCAGGTCGCCGGAGTTGCGTCCATGCGAGACATAGGTGTTAAAAAGTAATTTTTTTTGGACTAAATCGACTACGTATAAGCGTTTGTGAGAGGAGGGCTGGCTGAGATCGACAATCGTCAGCATTGATTTAGCCGTGTCTGTTTTTTGCCAGCCGCGCAATGCGTACTCAAAAACGCTTTTCTGCAAGCCAACTTTGCTGAGGTTCAACTGGTCGTAAACATCCAGGTGAGCCATAGTTTTGACTTTCTTTGGCGCTGTTGCTACCGTTTTTACGGTTGGGCCTGGTATAGTTTTGTGTGCAGTGCTGGCAAAATAAATCAATACAATAGCCACCATCACAACCAGGACATTCATCATACCTACTAACTTGCGACGTCGGGATTTATGAATATGCATATAATTTCAACAAGCTTACGGGTCTTTTGATTCGATGAAGATACCACTTTTTGCCAAAAATAGCAGCATGAATCCATACGAACAAGCCGTCCAGACGGAACTGATTCGCTGGCAGCAGGCCATGCAAAAGCCGCCCTCAAGATTTGGAAAGCTGTCAACATCGGTACAAAAGCGGATTAATCGAATCATTCCGGATCGTATTCACGCCCTCATTACGGCGACTATCAAGCAGATGACGCGGGCGGTCTTGTTCGGGGCCGATTTCCTGAATCGTGCGCCTGTATCCGGGCAGACATTGATCCAACGGGATGCGGCCGTGGCCCGGCGTATCGAATTCTACAAGAAAACCAGTGCGGCCGAAGGGGGCGTTACGGGCGCTGGAGGTATTCTGCTCGGTCTGGCGGACTTTCCCCTGTTGCTCAGTCTGAAGATGAAACTGCTGTTTGAAATAGCGAGCCTTTATGGGTATTCGACCAGTGATTACCGCGAGCGGGTTTTCATTTTATACGTTTTTCAACTGGCCTTTTCGAGTCAGGAGCGTCGGCAGGTTATTTATCAGCACCTTGCTAACTGGCCGGAGCACAGCCGCCAATTACCCAATGATATCAATCAGTTCGATTGGTTGACCTTTCAGCAGGAATACCGCGATTACATTGATCTGGCTAAGATGGCGCAGTTAATTCCCGGCATTGGGGCCGCCGTTGGTATCGTGGTCAATTACCGACTCGTCAACCAGCTCGGCCAAACGGCCATGAATGCGTACCGGATGCGCTTGGTGCAGGATGCACCGTCTTTGCTGAAAGAATAGGAGATTTTGTAGGGCCTGCTTTTCTGAGGTAAGTGAGCCCCGCAGGCTTGACCGAAATTCCTCATGATTTCCTATAAAAGGCTAAGCACATTTCACAAAAACTATTCGGCAAGGGATGAATAAACCAAGTAGGTTTATTGTTACTTTTGAAGCGCTATGACAATACGCTTTGCCACCAAGCAATTGAAAACTGGTTCACTGAAGATTATTCAGGTAAACAACCTTTTAGTGCCGCTGTCCTCAAAGCCTACCAGAAGACAGTTCGTAAACTTGATGCCGCTGATAGTGTAACGATACTGAAGCAAAACAAATCGTTAGATTTTCACTCCCTTAAGCGTGAGCTGGCAGGCAAATATGCGGTTCGTGTTAACATGCAGTACCGGATCGTGTTTAGCCTGACCCAGGAAGGAGAACTCGAAATTATTGATATTGAACAACTAACCGACTATCACTGATGATACTCAACAGCAAAGGAGAAGAAGTATTTGCAGCCCATCCTACGCATCCAGGCGAAATGTTAGCCGATGAATTAGAGCAGCGCGCCATCACCCAAAAACAACTGGCGGAGCAAATAGAGGTTAGCGCTACGTTTATTTCTGAATTAACCCATGGCAAAAAGAGCGTATCAGTCGCTATGGCGTTGAAGCTAGAGCAAGCCCTACAAATAGATGCCTCCTTCTGGCTGAATGCGCAACGCAATTACAACCGGGATTTGGCTTACCACAAAGCCAAGCGTGAATTAAAACGGTTAAACGTACCAGAGTCTAAGCAAAAGGAACTACTCAAAGCAGTAGCTTCATAAGTCATCTAAGTTAGCAACCGAAACGCTTTTTACCTGTTCTACTCACCAGTGATTGGTCAGTCGGCTGGTATGTTGCAAGTTAATAAATAATGCTCATTTACAGCTAGTTAACTTATTGAATGTAACCCGACAACACTGCTTACTTAGGCGAGTTACCTAACGACTATGGGCGTTGATGGTGAGCAGAATATTTAACTTAACAAACGTACTTGAGCCTTTGTCCACTCATTTTGTTAAGCTTAATAGCTATTCTACAGGACACGCTTCCGGTCACCCGGCAATGATTCTAAGACGAGTAAACTATTCAGGATTTTCTAGACGAGCAGAAGAAATCGTACTATTTATAAATTTTGTTCTGTTGTCAAATGACTTGGGTGTTCCAATAACCTCACCATTACCTGTTAGCATATAGTTAAACTCCCATTCCCCATTCTCATTGAAAAGAAACTGAATCTTCTGAGCATTGGCCAGCTTCATTAACGATTTTATTTTATCGCTGACGCCATGTAGAGAGTCTTTTTGAATTGCTTTCACTACGTCATCTGGCTTTCTTGTAACAACAACAAGTTCAATGTTTATTTCCCCTAAAATTTGGATGACATACGTTACAGGTCTAAGTTTCGGTATTGCGACTGCCGTTATTTTCTTGGCTGTAACACTGACAAAATTATAGAACTTAGAAATGTCGCTAGAAGATAGTTCGCCAAATTTTTCGCCCAGTTTTTCACTAAACTTAAACAGAAAAGTTAATCCAAGCAGATAAGCTACAATTTCTGGGGTTAGCTTTATTAAGATTTGCGGATCAGGTATTTCTGATTTTCTTCCAAATTCAGATAAATCAAAATCATACTCTATTTCTGATTCTATACTATTTTTAAATTTTTCCACGCTATCTGGTTGATTGCCGAGATTGGTAATATCAACTGAAACTTCTATACTTTCTAACTCCTCATATTCGATTGAATTAAAAGGTCTACCACCTTCTTTTAACCGTTCTACATATAAGTCTTCCCCTTCTTCAGACTCAATAATGAGACCTTCATTAAAGTAGCTCTGCTCGACAATTAGTATTGTCTCACCGTCATCTCCAATGTACGTTTCTGCGTTTTTAATTTGTCCTAAAGGTGGCATGGTGGCATTATGCTCAAATAAGAGTTGAACGGCTTTTTCACCATTTATTATGTCTCTCATCTGTTTCAGAGCGGAGGGCATAATGCGATGATTGTGCCGATCTAAATGAGAGGACGCCATTATAACTTTTTTATTCATAGGGATTATTGGTTATGGATTTTTGTTGAATGACGATAAGAATATATAAAGTAAATATCAAATTCTGCTCACTGTGGCTATCTAACAATTAACCACTAATCATTCAGTATGCGTTCTACATTGGCTACTTTGGGTGACTAAATAGAAAAGTATTTCACTTTCACACAATCCTATACAAATAGATCAACTTACACAAACGAAACGTAAAATAAACTTCCTGTAAATCAAGATAGTAAACGCTTATGTACTGTTAATATCTATCTAGAATGCTTTATAACTGAATGCGCTTTTTGAGCGAGAAAAACCTTGATTCTGCCACTACTTCGCCTGTTTCTGGCCTTTCTTGTAGGATTTGTACCCCAGGAAATCAACGGTCGATGGGCTGAATCCCATGAACTGATGGGTTATCTCGTCGATAAGGCGAAGTCCGTTTTCGGAATTGGTGAAGTAAACGACGGCGTCCTGGCGCTTCCGATTGCCAACTATATAGCATCTATACGTGTCGTTGTCGCCCCAATGCCAGAAATAATCCCCGTTTGGCGTGTGCTCCAGACCGAACCCTAAGCCCCAGCTTAAACCTGGCGAAAGGGAATCGCCACCCGAAAGCTTTTTAGGCAAGCGGCCCTGGGGCGATAGCATCTGATCGACAGAGCTTGTTTTGAGTCCTGTTGGCGTCAGGATAGCCAGCAGAAACCGGGCGTAATCATCGGCGGTCGTTTGTAAGGAGTAGGCTGCATTCGCGTAATTCGACTTGTCTTTTGGTTCCGGCTCACTTGCCTTGTTATGCGGGAGGGCAAAGTCGTTGTCGAAAGCGGAGCTCCAGACGTAGCTGCTGCGGGTCATCTGTAAGGGAGTAAAAACGCGCTCCGTCATAAAGACATTCAGAGGTTGGCCCGTAATTTTCTCCACTACTTTTTGCAGATAGAAAAAGCCCTCACCCGAGTACCCGAATCGCTCGCCGGGAGCAGCCACCATCGCTAACTGGGGTAACCTTCTGTTTTTACGCCAGTTTGGAAACCCCGTTCGGTGGCTCAGTACCATACGGGCCGTAATTTTTTTATAACGCTCATCCTCCGCAGCGTCCGGATAGGGTAGGTACTCGAACAGGGGTTTGTCCAAGTCGATCTTTCCCTGTTCAACCAGCTGCAATACGGCGTACGCAAAGACGGTTTTGCTGAGCGAGGCCGCATCGAATACCGTTGCGGAGGTAACTCGTTGTGTCGAATCGGCTTTGGTCAGGCCATAGCCCTGGCTGTAATGCAGCTTGTTTCCCCGAATAACCGCAATGGACAGTCCCGGCACGTGAGTGCTGTCCATGAGTTGCGTTATGAATTGGTCGATCTGGCGCGGTGTCATCTCGGCTGATACCGCTTGTGCGCTGGCCGACGCCGACACCAGAATGCCGACTGACAGAAAAAGAAGACGTTTTGTGAAAGAACGTAATGAATGGCTCATCGGGACAAGTTTGAGTGGTAGATCACCTGCTGAAAAGCGTTGTATAAGCCGGTGATTGGTAGTCGATACAGGTTACTAAAACGAATACGCCAACTGTGTCAGCAGGCTGAGTTCAAACCTTGGGTTGTCGGTATTCGCTCCGCCTATCTGCCCCAGCTGGTACGTCCATGCGGGTTGAGCTATGAGTGTATACTGACGACTGAGCTGGTATTTTGCACCAGCTCCCAGCATGAGGTTGAAAACAGGACGACTGCTGTTCTCCAAAACAAGATTCTGTGTCGATTCGGCTGCCCGCACAACGACCACCCGCGCCGACAGGGGAATATCGGTTAATAAGCCCAGCGAAAAATAGGGCGTTAACCGTTTCGTCGACGACGCGTAATTGAGCAGTACAGGAAGGCGGATGGCCCGGTTATGTACCGTTGTTGTTCCTTCACCAGCCGCCGTCTGGCGTGCCTGTCGCGTAGTTAATTGTTGATACCAGATACCCGACGCAACCGACCAGCCGGGTGCGTAGTTGTACAGAACGGATACCCCAGCTGAATAACCCGGCGCCCACCGTTTGCCGTTCATGTAAATAGGCTCCACAATCTGGCCAGCACTGTTGGGATAAAAAAAACGGGATTTATACGATGTATGTGAATAGGTAGGGGCCACCGTGGCTGAAATCGCCAGTTTCTGCTGCCCGAATACAAGGGTCGCTGGAAACCAGAAAAGAGCAATCAGCAGGCGTATGGTCAATGGCATAACGGAGTGGCTATTTTCAGAATAGATCAGTAAACGGTCTTTAAAGATAAGCGGGTAACCGAACAGTAAAGTAACTTAGGCCCAAAATTACCAATCCGATACCTGCCGCTCATGCTTTTTTTAAGCCTAAGTATTCTTCTTTCGGTATTTCTGCTGCTGAATTTCCGGCTGTTTCCACGCTATGAAATCAACACATTCCAGGCGATTGTTTTCAACTACCCGGTCTGTTTTCTAACGGGCTGGTTGCTACTGCCAGCCGGACAATCGTTCATCATTGATTTTTCGCAAACCTGGACGTGGTTGTCGCTGGGCTTAGGCGTGGGATTTATTTTAACGTTCCTGCTGTCGGGGGCGTCTACCCAGCGAATGGGAATTACGGCGACATCGCTGGCTAATAACCTATCGCTGGTCATTCCAGTCTGCTTTAGTCTGTTTGTCTTTCGGACGGGCGGAGGGACCTCGGGCTTCGATACGCTCAATTATTTGGGGTTAGTTCTAGCTGTCGTTGCGGTTGGTTTGAGCACCTATAAAAAGGAGGAGCGTACGGAAAAGCCGAGTGATACGAAGGATAGAAAGCCAGGTCGGTCCGGCCTTACTATTTTATTGCCCGTGGGTGTGTTCCTTTTTTACGGAGCCACCAACACCATGATCAACTACATGAACCTGCACTATATTCCCTCTGCCGACAAAACCGTTCAGGTAACCCTGACAATGGTATTGGGAGCCGTTGTGGCTGGCCTTGGTATGCTGATCGTGCGGATCATTCAGGGTAAGGAAACGATTCAGGCCAAAAGTCTGATTGGCGCTGTTACGCTGGGCGTCCCCAACTTTCTTAGCTTTTATACATTGTTGCTGGCTTTGTCAGCTTTTGGTAGTAATGGAGCCTTTGTGTATCCGCTTTACAACATTGGTGTGATTTTACTGGCTGCCCTGATGGCTACACTCTTTTTTCGCGAGAAGCTATCGACAGCCAATAAAATTGGGCTTGGTCTAGCCGTGTTGGCCATCGGCCTGATTTCGTGGCAAGAGTTGGCGAAGGTGGGTTCGTAAGGACAGGCGTTCTATGACTGCAAGGAACGAATCAACCTTCTGGAAAGTAAAAAAAGGCCCGACCCGGTCTTTATCAGAAAACGGTCGATCTGTGCTTATTTTTCAATCCGTTATGAACCGAAAAAATACCATTCTTTCTACTCTTGCCATTTGCTCGGTGCTAGCGGGCCTGCTGGCTGTGTCTGGTAGTATCGCTAAAAAGCAGGAAACGTCTCCGCCAGCCCGTCAGAATACCGTACCACCCAATATTATCTTTATTTTTTCCGACGACCATACCTCCCAGGCAATCAGCGCCTATGGAAGCAAGCTGGCTAAGACGCCGAACATTGATCGTATTGCCAAAGAAGGGGCAATTCTGCACACAAACGTTGTGACCAACTCCATTTGTGGACCCAGCCGGGCGACGTTGCTCACGGGGAAATTCAGCCACCTGAATGGCTATAAACTGAATGAAAAAGTATTTGATATAAACCAGCCGGTATTTACCGAAGAGTTACAGAAAAATGGCTACCAAACTGCCTGGGTGGGCAAAATGCACCTGGGTAGTTTGCCGCACGGATTCGATTACCTGAACGTGTTGCCCGGTCATGGTCATTACTACAATTCGGAGTTTATCAACTCGAAAAATGAATCGGTTCGCTATCCGGGTTATGTAACCAACGTGATTACGAAACTGTCTATCGACTGGCTCAACCAACGCGATCAATCAAAACCGTTTTTTCTGGTGGTTGGGCACAAAGCGACCCACCGGGAATGGCTGCCCGACGCTCCCGATCTGGGCGCTTATGATAAGGTCAACTTTCCATTGCCCGCAACGTTTTATGATGAGTATGCGGGTCGTGAAGCCGCCAAAGATCAGGACATGACCATCGAAAAAACGATGCGCCTGAAGGAGGATCTGAAGGTGCATGCCGACTATGAAAACAGTGGTATTTTTAACCGATTGACACCGGAGCAGAAGAAGCCTTTTTACGACTATTACGAGAATAAAATCAGCAAGGAGTTTGACGCCAAAAAACTCTCTGGCCGCGCTCTGGCCGAATGGAAATACCAGCGCTATCTGAAAGATTATTTATCGGTTGCCAATTCGCTGGATCGTAACATTGGCGAATTGCTGAATCACCTGGATAAAAGCGGTCTGGCCAAAAATACGGTGGTCATTTATGCCTCTGACCAGGGATTTTATCTCGGCGAACATGGTTGGTTCGATAAGCGGTTTATCTACGAAGAATCGCTAAAGACGCCCTTTGTTATTCGCTATCCGGGCGTTATAAAGCCGGGGACTCAAATCCGCGACCTGATTTCCAACATCGACTGGGCACCTACGCTGCTGAACCTGACCGGCACCGCCGTCCCCAAAGCCATACAGGGTGAGTCGTTTCTGCCGTTGTTAAAAGGAGAGAAGGTTCCCTGGCGCAAGGAAGCGTATTACCACTACTATGAGTATCCAGAGCCGCACCACGTTTATCCGCACTTTGGCATCCGAACAGACCAATATACATTAGCCCGGTTTTATGGACCGAAGGATTTCTGGGAATTATATGACATTAAAAAAGATCCTCATAACATGCATAATCTGTATGGCATGAAAGGCTATGAGGCAATAACGGCTGACTTGAAAACGAGACTGAAAGAGCAGATGCAGAAGTACAAGGATGATGAAGCGCTTACCCTTCTGGAACGTAAATTATAACGGACGGACTGTCTTACTGGGCTATGCTCTTTTTGCCGGGTTGTTCGCCTGCAACTCCACAAATAAACCCGCAAATGAGCAGGCCACGACGGCCGATACGGGTGCTACCTGCGTTGCCAACGGAATGCCTTCGCGGTCGGCGGCTATTCGCACGGCGGCTTCGAAGGATGGTTCGGGAGTGACGGGCACGAAGGACATGGTCTGGATTCCCGGCGGAACGTTTTTGATGGGTGCCGACGAGTTTCCCGATGCCCGACCCGTACATTCGGTTACGGTGAAAGGCTTCTGGATGGATGAGCATGAGGTAACCAACGCCGAGTTTGCCCGGTTTGTATTGGCCACAAACTACATAACGGTAGCCGAGCGCCCACTCAATCCGGCCGATTATCCGGGCGTTCCGGCCGAGCAGCTGGTGCCTGGCTCAGCGGTATTTACGCCCCCTGCCCAGAAAGTCTCACTGGCGAATCCGCTGCAGTGGTGGGAATACGTGAAAGGGGCAAGCTGGAACCATCCAACTGGGGCGAAAAGTAACCTCGTCGGACATGAAAAGGAGCCTGTCATCCATGTCAGTTATACCGATGCTGCAGCCTATGCCAGGTGGGCCGGAAAGCGTCTGCCCACTGAGGCCGAATGGGAATTTGCCGCTCAGGGCGGTAAAGGAAATCGAACGTATTATTGGGGTAACGAGCTGAAGCCCGCCGGAAAATGGATCGC
This sequence comes from Spirosoma horti, assembly GCF_054776595.1. Lineage (NCBI taxonomy): Bacteria > Pseudomonadati > Bacteroidota > Cytophagia > Cytophagales > Cytophagaceae > Spirosoma > Spirosoma horti. The sequence goes on along the minus strand of NZ_BAAHBQ010000006.1, from coordinate 306,250 downwards.
TAATATCTATCAGGGTGATTTCCCCTCAAGGAACACGACGGAAGATGGCTTCGCGGGCGTTGCACCCGTCAAATCATTTCCCGCTAATCCGTATGGACTGTATGATATGGATGGCAATGTGTGGGAGTGGTGCCAGGATTTGTACCGGCCTGATTACTACAGCAAATCGCCGAAAACGGACCCGCGCGGCCCTACCGATAGCTACGATCCTGAAGAACCCGGAGCGGTCAAGCACGTGCAGCGGGGCGGGTCATTCCTGTGCAGCGATCAATATTGTATCCGGTATAAGGCTGGCAGCCGGGGCAAGGGTGAAATAAGCAGTGGAAGCAACAATCTTGGCTTTCGGTGTGTGCGCGAAAAGTAAGAGGCCGCTGGTATCAGCTCACGGCCTCAGTCATAGAAGTCTATGAAATCACGTCCAGATTTTTCGTTAAAAATTCGTACCTTTGCGGCTCAATCTGAATAGGAGATCACGTCATGATATCGGTCCAAAACGTCTCACTGCGCTATGGTAAGCGGGTGCTTTTCGACGACGTAACTATAAAATTCACTTCCGGCAACTGTTATGGTGTTATTGGCGCCAACGGAGCCGGGAAGTCCACGTTTCTAAAAATTCTATCGGGCGAAATCGAGCCGCAAACGGGTTCGGTCATTATGACCCCCGGCGAGCGCATGTCCGTATTGAGCCAGAATCAATCCGCTTTCGATGAGTATCCGGTTCTGCAAACGGTTATTATGGGCAACCAACGCCTATATGACATCATGCAGGAGAAAGATGTCTTGTATGCCAAAACCGAATTTACGGATGCCGACGGTGAAAAAGCGGCTGAACTGGAATCGGAATTCGCCGAGATGAACGGCTGGGATGCCGAATCGGATGCGGCTAGTCTGCTGTCGGGTTTGGGCATCAAAGAGGATATGCACTACACACTGATGAGCGAAATTAATGGCTCTGAAAAAGTGCGTGTACTGCTGGCTCAGGCGTTGTTCGGTAGCCCCGATGTGCTGCTGCTGGATGAGCCGACCAACAACCTCGATGTCGAGTCCGTTTTGTGGCTCGAAAACTTCCTGGCTAACTTCAATAACACCGTCATCGTGGTATCTCACGATCGTCACTTCTTAGATCAGGTTTGTACGCAGATCGTCGACGTGGATTTCAGCAAGGTTAAGCTCTTCGCCGGGAACTACTCGTTCTGGTATGAGTCGAGCCAACTGGCTCTGAAACAACGCCAGGATCAGAACAAGAAAACGGAAGACAAGCGGAAAGAACTCGAAGAGTTCATACGTCGTTTCTCGGCTAACGCGTCTAAATCGAAGCAGGCTACGAGCCGCGGTAAGTTGCTCGAAAAACTTACCCTGGACGACATTCAGCCCTCATCACGGAAGTACCCATATGTCAATTTCAAAGCCGAACGTGAACCCGGTGATCAGATTTTGACGGTTGAAAACCTGACCTATACGGCTGAAGACGGCACAAAATTATTTGAAAACCTGTCGTTCACGATGAACAAGCAGGATAAAATATTTCTGTTTAGTCGGGATGGACTGGCCGTTTCGGCGCTGCTGGATATTCTGGCGGGCGAGCGTAAAGCGGATTCAGGTACGTTCCGCTGGGGCATAACCATCACTATGTCTTATTTCCCAACTGATGCCGAAAAAGAGAAATTTTTCCAGACGGACCTGAACCTGGTCGACTGGTTGCGGCAGTATTCGGTGGAGAAAGACGAAAGCTTCATTCGGGGTTTCCTGGGCCGTATGCTGTTCTCGGGTGAGGAATCGCTCAAGAAAGCGACCGTCTTAAGCGGGGGCGAAAAAGTGCGTTGCATGCTATCGAGAATGATGCTTTCCGGAGCTAACCTCCTGATGCTCGACGAACCAACCAACCACCTCGACCTCGAATCTATCGAATCGTTGAACAACGGTCTGATTGATTTCAAAGGACCTATTCTGTTTACATCCCATGACCACCAGTTTGTGCAGACGGTTGCCAACCGTGTGATTGAAATTACCCCGGCTGGCATCTTGGATAAACTGATGACCTATGATGAATACCTTACGGATGAACGCGTGAAGGCGCAACGTGAGGAGTTATATGAGGCTGTGGCATAATCAATTCTGGCCTAAACGTTCTAGTATAAAAAAGTGGTTGATTCACCCGAATCAACCACTTTTTTTTTAGCCAGTGCCGTTCATTTTGTGTTATAGTGTTAACTCGTCACCATTCACAGGGTATATGCAGGTTTTTGACTTAATTGTAATAGGCACCGGTTCGGCCGGCGCAACGGTTGCGCAGAAAGCACGGGAAGCGGGTAAAACGGTGGCCATCATCGATAAACTGCCTTTTGGCGGGACATGCTCACAACGGGGTTGCGATCCCAAAAAAGTGCTGGTTGGAGCCGCTGAGATCATTGCCCGATCCGAACAAATGACTGGAAAAGGCATTACGAACCAACCGGCTATCGACTGGCCTGAGCTGATGGCGTTCAAGAAGACATTTACGGATCCGGTTCCTGAGAAAACGAATAAGAAATTTGCTGATCTGGGTGTTCAGACTTTTCATGGCGTTGCGTCGTTTTCGTCGGCCAATACAGTACGTGTTGGCAACGATGAGTTACAGGCAGACCATGTCGTTTTGGCATCGGGATTGGAGCCTAAACCACTCAATATTCCCGGAGAGGAACTGCTGATTGACAGCACGGTCTTTTTGGAGCTACCGCAACTACCTGATCAAATTGTGATGGTTGGTGGAGGTTATATTGCCTTTGAATTCGCGCATATAGCCGCCCGCGCCGGGTCAAAGGTGACTATTCTACATCAGGGGAAACGCCCATTGGAGGGCTTCGATGCCGATCTGGTGGCTGTGCTGGTCAAGGCGATGGAAGCCATCGGCATACGCATTGTGCTGAACGCCACTGTAACTGCCATTTCCGGAAAAGAAGGCGATCTGGCCGTAGCCTATACGCAGCAAAAGGAAAGTCATTCAGTATCGGCTAAACTTGTCGTTCATGCGGCCGGACGCGTGGTTAATTCGGCGGAACTTGGCCTGGAAAAAGCGGGCATCGATGTGGGCAAAAAGGGTGTATTGGTCAATGAATACCTGCAGAGCGTTTCTAATTCGACTGTCTATGCCTGTGGCGACGTTGCTGATAAGGGGCTACCGCTCACGCCATTGGCATCTTATGAAGGTAACATTGTCATCGATAACATACTGAACGGCAATCGGCAAACGTATCAGAACACCCCAGCGCCATCTGCCGTTTACACCTTGCCAACGTTGGCATCGGTTGGCTTAACGGAGGAGCAGGCCAACGAGCAGGGCAGGAAAGTAAAGGTGATGTTTCAGGAAACCAGCGACTGGTACAGCAGCCGACGAATTAACGAATCCTTCTCAGCTTTTAAAACACTGGTCGATGAGGAAACCGACGAAATTGTTGGAGCGCATTTGCTGGGCACTGGCAGCGACGAAGTCATCAATCTCTTCACCGTGGCCATAAAGCACCATATTTCGGCCAAAGACCTGGGAAATACATTGTTTGCCTACCCAACGCATGGATCGGACCTGAGTTCGATGTTACCCGCATAGAAGCCAGCTTTTTGGCTGTCAGGATTGGGCTTCTGTCAGCCAACAAACCCAATCCTGACGTGCGACCCATCACAGTACGGTTTGTTGCTGCTGGCTCCGCATCGGCAAAAAGCCGTGACTTTATTCTTTTGGGTTTCCTGTCCGTCAGGGCTTTTAACGGTTAAGTTTCCGTACACCAGCAGCGGGCCGTTCGGCATTGGCTCGACAATGCTTTCGGCTTGTACGTTCTCAGGTTGTATATTTTCCTGATTCCAGAAATAGCTCAACGCCCTGGAGGGGCAACGGTCTACCTGTTCGGTAATTCGTTGCGTGGTCGTCCCTTCCATATTGACCCAGGGGCGGGCCTTCGGATTGAAAACTTCGGCCAGTTGCGTCCAGCAAAGCTTCGAATGGATGCATACGTTCGGCTTCCAGACAACGGTAATCTCGCCGTTGGTGTATGTTTTGGTAATATCGGGCGTAGGTTCGGATGGGTTCATGGGTTGTTATCTGGTAAACAAATGACTTAATCCGCGGCTTCAGGAATGCTCGGTACGTTGCTGGTAGATCGCATATCGTCAACCAGAATTGTGTTGAAATCGATGGGATTCTGAAGCGTTCGATGAACAGGGCATCGGTCAGCCATCTCCAATAGCCTTACTCGTTGTTCTTCGCTGAGGCTACCGTTCAGGATCAATCGTACTGTGAAAAGTGACCGTTTCGTTTCCGGGTCATTGGTGTAATCGACATGGGCAACGGCCGATTCGAGCGGCCAGCCTTTCCGGTCCGCATACATTCTCAGGGTCATGACGGTACAGGCAGCCAGCGATCCCGCCAGTAGCTCGCCCGGTCGCATGCCCTTATCCTGTCCACCAATGTCAACCGGCTCATCGGCCACAATAACCTGCGAATCCGTTGATAGATGCGTTTCGTAAGGCGTTCGCTGAATGCTTGCTGTAATTGTCGCCATGGTATTTAGTGTAGTGAATAAGATGAAATATAGACAAATAAATGTCAATCACCAGCTACCGGCAACGATTAGCGTATCAAGCTATTGACCCCACTGCGCCGGATTCTGTCGCCAGGAAGCTAACGAATCCATGGCGTCAGCCGATATATAATCGAGGGCCTGTGCTTCGATCAGAAGTGCATCATAATCACTGAGACACACCAGCGGCACGTTTGTACTGGCAAAATTCTGTTCTGCGATGGAGAATCCATAGGTAAAAATAGCGGCCATACCGACCACTTCAGCACCCACTGCCCGAAGCGCATTGACTACTTTCAGCGAACTGCCTCCCGTCGAAATTAAATCTTCAATAACAACAACCCGCTGGCCGGTGGACAGATGCCCTTCAATTTGCTTGCCCATGCCGTGTGCCTTGGGTTCCGGCCGTACATAACAATAGGGGAGCCCCAGCACATCGGCAACCAGCGCACCCTGAGGAATGCCCGCCGTAGCGACGCCCGCAATGACCTCAACCGATGGAAAGCGTTCGCGGATGGCATCCGCCAGTGCATTTTTGATATACGTACGTACTTCTGGGTAGGCCAGCGTCACTCGATTGTCGCAGTAAATAGGCGATTTCCAGCCTGAACTCCACGTAAACGGCTCATTAGGTTTGAGCCGGACAGCCTGTACCGCGAGTAAATGCCGCGCTACAGTTTTTTGAATAGATGATTTATTCACGATATAAGAGAATGGTAACGAAAGCAAAACGTTATTCCTTACTCAAATGGACCTTTACCGTATCGATTCGTGTACCGTCCATTGAGATAATGGTAAATGTAAATGGCGAAAATTCAATTACCTCGCCAACCCGAGGAACATCTTCATGCGTTTCTAAAATCAGACCGCCCAGCGTATCGTAATCCCCTTCGGGAATAGTCCAGCCGTAGGTTTTATTCAGATCCTCAATTTCGTGGCGGGCACTCAACAACCAGTTCGACTCATCTAGTTGCTGCTCTACCCAGTCTTCGTTTGTGTCGTATTCGTCCTGAATCTCACCGAAAATCTTTTCAACCATGTCTTCAACGCTCACAATGCCTGCCGTGCCGCCAAATTCGTCGACAACGAGGGCCAGACTTTTCCGTTCCGACAGAAAGCGTAAGAGTAAGTCCTGTGCGGGCATGGTTTCCGGTACAACGATAATAGGCGTAATGATTTCTGCAACCGTTGCTGGCTTTTTGAATAGGGCCAGGGCATGGCAGTAGCCGATCACATCGTCGATCGTATCGCGGTAGACCACAATTTTAGAGTGCCCACTGTCCTGAAAAGCTAACCGGAGATCCTCCACCGTATCCTCTACATCAATAGCATTAATTTCCGTCCGGGGCACCAGGCAATCGCGTACCCGTACATCCCGAAACTCAATGGCGTTGTTGAAGATCTTGGTGTCGACTTCTACGTCCTTTTCGGTATCAGCTTTCTGATTGAGTTGCTGGAGATAGTGGTTCAGGTCTGTCAAGCCGAAGACCGGACGGATTTCCGGATTGCGTTTGCCCAGTACGTACCGGATAAAAAATCTGGCCGTACCCACCAGGATCCGAACGATGGGGGCGATGGCTTTATAAATTACCCAAAGCGGTACCGCCAGTGCTTCCAGAAAACGGTCGGGGTGAATGAGGGCCAGGCTTTTGGGGATATAGTCTGCCAGGGGCAAAAAAATGACCGTCAGAATCAGGGTTTCGATGGAAATGAATACCGATTCGTGCGCAGCCCAGCTTTCGGGTAAGATAACCGTCAGAAAAGGGTTGAGAACGGTAACGCCCAAAACGGTATAAAGAACCAGAAAAAGCGTGTTCCCCGTTAGGGTGGTTCCAACGAATAAAATAGGATTCTTCAGAAAGTTCGATACCAGTTTTTCACTCAGTGGCCCCTGTTTGCTGTGCAACTCAAAATATAATCGGTTGACAGATACATAGGCCATCTCAACCGCCGAAAAAAAACCAGCCAGTACGAGAGCAAGTAAGGCACCGATTAATAGAGCGTAAGGTTCCAAATTTTAATGAAAAATGGTGAGTTATGGACGACGTGTTATGAATGAATTGGATTTGCCTGGGCTCATCATTTTTCATGCATAACGCATCATTTCTTTTTCTTCTTTCGGTCTTCGATCATTTGTTTGATCGTTGGCGAAACGGCTTTCTCCCGTTCGATTCGTTTATTCCGGACATATTGAAAGGCCAGAATAAACCCCAGAAACAGCATCAATAACCAATAACTATCACCGAAAGTGGTCCGCTGATATTCCGCAATCCAGATGACCAAAAAGCCAATGGAAACGGCTAAAAGAAGCATTTCGGAGAGTTTCATACGTATTGTTGCAGTTAGTGGTTCGTAGTCTGTAGCGTATAGAACGGATGTTACCGCATTGATACACTACAGACTACGAACCACTAACTCGTTAAACTGCTTTGCTTTGCATCTTGTTAAACTCCCGGTACCGCCGAACGGTGGCAATCAGGAAGCCGATCACAACGATCAGGGTGCCAATCCAGAGAATGTTGATTAATGGCTTTTCAATGGCTTTCATGACGATATAATCCCGCTGGGTCCGGTTGACGGCGAATGTGAATTTGCCCGTGCGCGGATCGATTTCGTTCAATTGCATCCGAACACCCAATTCATCGCTCACCTCGGCGGGGTGAGCCACCATCCGGTCTTTGATCACGAAAGCGGGGCTGATAATGTGTTCGCCATTTTTATCGAGCACCCGGACTTTAGCCCGAACGGCGGCATCATTTGGACCGATTTCAACGCCTTCAACTTCGTTTGTGCGGGCTACATCATCCAGAATAGCGACATAATCATTCAGGAAAAATGTATCCTTAATGGCAACGCTATAGGTTTCTGTTTTCTCCCAGGTGTTCTCTGCTTCCGGGTCCGGCACCGACGATACATACGTGTACATGTCCCGATCCGTCTTATGCCGAATGTCGGGTGAGGCCAGCAAGCCCATCCGTTCGTTTACCTGAGCGCGAGGATACAGGTTAAAGATCTTTCCACTAGGCTCCCGGTATTCAACCTGGTAATAGGTGTTTTCCGGATAGAGTGCAAGCGTATCGCCTTTCTTGTGGTAAACTTTACCATTTTGCTCAATGTCGCGCTGGGCAATACCGTGGAAATCGCCTTCAATGACCACAACGTCCTGACGGGGAATGTAACCTGGTACATCACGTGCCTCGATGCGCTTACCCCGGTAAGTAAGTTGATAGGGACCCATCCGCTCGGGCTGATTAAGCCACAGTAGCTTATTCTCTTTATTCTGCTTGTTGTTGTCTTTCGTAAACTCTTCCTGTTTGGAAATGAGTAGACCACTGTTGTTGAGCGAAATCACTTTGGTATAACCCGCTGAGTAAAGAATCCCGACCAGCATCAGGGCCATGCCAATGTGCGAAATAGCGCCCCCCGATAGCCGGTGATTACCCCGCATGACATTCAGCATAATGGTACCGTTCGTGACCAGAGCAAAAACCGAGGCTACTAACAAGGCCATGTAGACCGGATTTTTCATCTCGCCAAAAGCGATGAGAGCTGCACTAATGAGCATCGTCAGAATACCGGGCGTAATGAGCGCATCCCATTTTTTATTCTCCAGCTTACGCCACCACATGTATTGGCCAACGCCGGTCAGCAGCGCAATGACGACAAAGAACCAGATCTGGAATTTGCTGTAATGGGCTACCTGATCGGCAGGGAGCGCCAGATTTGAGATTTTACCGAACGATTCCAGTACCTTGTTATAAACCGGGATGGAGGTCGTCGCAATCACCTGAAAAGCGGCCAGGCAAAGGACGGTAGCCCCAATAAATACCCAGAACTCCTTGGTGTATACCGATGCTTCTTCTTTATCGGCCGGAATGTATTTCCACTTGCTGGCCGCCAGAATAACGGCTAGTACAATGAAAGCCATTAGATACAGCAACAACTGTCCCGATAAACCCAGATCAGTAAACGAGTGAACCGATGCGTTGCCCAGAATCCCACTTCTCGATAAGAAAGTAGAGTAGAGGATAAGCACAAACGTAGAAATTGTCAGGATAATGGCCATCTTCAGGCCTGTCGAACTACGTTTGGCGATCAGCATCGTATGTAATGCAGCCACCAGCACCAGCCAGGGAACGTACACCGCATTCTCGACGGGGTCCCAGTTCCAATATCCTTCAAAGTTGAGGGTTTCATACGCCCAGTAACCGCCCATCATGACACCGATGCCCAGAACCATACCGCCAATCAGTGTCCAGGGTAAGGCTGGCCGTATCCACTCGAGGGGTTGATTGCGCCACAACCCGGCAATGCAGTACGCAAACGGAACCAGCGCCAGGGCAAAGCCAAGGAACAGGGTTGGCGGGTGAATGACCATCCAGTAATTCTGGAGCAGTGGGTTCAATCCATTGCCATCTTTGGGCACAAAGGTTGGGTCAGCCGTAAAAATCGGCGCATCCGGCATGGCTTCGGTCAGCAGCAAAAACGGCGACGAGCCTACTTTAAACGAATCGCCGAAGATGACGCCCAAAATCATGGACGCTAGAAACGCCTGTACAAGGGCAAAAACGGCCATCATCGGTGCTTCCCATTGCCGGGATAACGAGCCTTTTCCGCTCGTGCGGATCAAGATAGCGCCCAAGACAGCATTCCAGAACAGCCACAACAGGAACGACCCTTCCTGGCCTTCCCAGAAACACGAGATCATGTACTGAACGGGAAGTGCCCGCGACGAGTGACTCCAGGCGTAATGATACTCGAAATAATGGTTGTAGATAATAAAAAAAAGGCTCGATGCCACACCAATAACGGCTGCCCCATGAATGTAGAAGGCCCAGCGTGCCAGCGTTCGCCAATCGTCCTTGTCGGCTGTTTCCTGCTGGTTGGTTTGGTTGGACGGCGTTTTATGTCGGGCCTTTTTGCTTCCCAGACTCGACTCACCGGCATAAGCCAGCTGGGGCTCCTCAACGGGTTCAACTTTTGAAATCTTGTTCCCCAATCCAAGCGCGGACAGGAAATAAGCGACCGTAGCGACGAGTGCCGTAACGAACGATAAAATGACGAAAAAATGGCCGAGTTGTCCGACTGTGGTATGTATCATTGACTAATAATTCTATCGTATTCTGCGTGAGAGCCTATCCAAACCAATACAATTCATTGTCTTCACGTATAGCCAACGCACGGAAATGATCCCCTATACGTGCAGCCCACAACTTATCTTTTCCACTTATTTCTTTAAAATGCAGTGAAGGATGCAACGGGTCAGCTTTTAAAAGACTAAAATTCTTGTCAGCTAATTCCTGAACTGTTTCGGATAAGTTATAATAATGTTTCCAAAACGTTGTCGTCGTATTATGATTCATAGAGGCTTTGTATTGCCCTTACGAATTTCTTCTCTTGCTTCATTCAGCAACGCATCTAATCGACCACCTTTCGCATCGGCTTCAATCTGCTTATCCCAACGATCATTAAAAAAATCAAAAAGACGAGTTACAAGGCCGTCTAATTCATCGGTTGGTAATTCTTTAGCGGCCTTTTCTATTTCCTGTACGCTCATACTTGTGCCAGTTTAGCCATAGTCATTTACAACTGTGCCGTTTTTGCTTCGTGTTCCGTCGTTTCCAGTTTACCATCCTGGTATTTCGATGGGCATTTCAGCAGAATCTTGTTGCACCGGAAATGATCGCCTTCCATCGAACCGATGATCACGATTTGCTCTGACCGGTCAAAATCCTGTGGCTTTGGACTATTGAAAATCACTTTTTGCGCCCGGTTGTCATTGTCAACCAGTGTAAATTCGAAGTGGTTCGGGTCGATGGCGGGGTTATACAACATATCTGTAATACGGCCCTGTGCATCTTTCTGAACCTTACCAACTACGTGAATCAGTTTATCGTCACCGTCCTGGGCGAGCTCCGTCGCCTGCTTGAAGGTAACATATGAACTAGCATCACCCGCTGTGGCCACGATTATGCCGATGGCTAAAGCGATGACGACAATACCAAAAATGTGAGAAAGCTTCATGTTGTTAAACTGGTTTAGTGACTGTGGCTTATCAGGCTTAGTGAACCACAAACCACGGACTATAAACTAAATTGCTTCTTTTGCTCCTGTACATCTTTCTCCAGCTTTCCGATCTGCCGGTCAAGCCGAATGAGGTAGATGATAATACCGGTAAAAACGGCCGCGATGACAGCCACTACTACCCAGATTTTCCCGTCGGCACGGAGCCGGTCGGCCATTTCGATACCATCGGCTACCGGCTGCTGGGCCATCAGCTTTTGGCTAAAAAGAAGGAACGTTGCCAGGAGACAGGTTAAGCGAAAAGGCAGTCGCATTGTCGTATGTAGTAGTTAGAAAAATAACGCAAAGATAAGCTGAATCATTCCGGAAGTGCTATGAGTTTAGTCATCTAAAGCAGCTTTCAGACGCCGGAACCGAACCCGCAGTTCCGTAATCCAGACACCCAGCAGGGTGAAGCCGATAACGGCCGGATAAAACACCATCCGAATCCGGTTATCCATGTCATACTTTCCAAAGGCCGGGTTACCGCCATTGCCAGGGTGCAACGAATCCGTTAGGCGTGGAACGATGAAAATGAGTGGCACAAATACGGCAAAGGCAAAAATGTTGTAGACCGCCGAAATGCGGGCCCGGCGTTGATCGTCGTCAAAAGAGCCGCGCAGAATCAGGTAAGCCAGGTACATAAGCATCCCCACGGCCACACTATTTAGTTTCGGATCATTGGGCCAGGGTTCGCCCCAGGTGAAATTAGCCCAGATCGAACCCGTCAGGCAACCCAGCAAGCCAAACAGAATGGCCGAATTGGCAAACTCAACCGCGACCAGATCATCGTCCAGACGACCACTGCGCAGGTACCGGATGGAGTAAATTGCCGAAGTCAGCAGCAGAACGATCATGCTGAACCAAAGCGGTACGTGGAAATAGACGTTCCGAATGCTCTCGTTCAAAATTGGCTGGCGTGGCACGACGCCCAGTAAGCCCTGTAAAATCACGTAGGTTAAAATCAAGACCGCTAGGGCCTTCCACCAATTTTTTTTCATTTAAGTAACGCGGACATTCTGTCCGCAGTAGTATGCAAATAAAGGCGGACAGGATGTCCGCGTTACATTAGCTCCGCCATAAAAACGGAAATAATAACCACGAAAGTGTCACCACAATGGCATCGATGGCCAACACGGTTGCAATTTCACTCCAGCTGACGCTCCGGTCAAGACCATCCAGGGCATTCTTGGAGACTTTCAGCAGCATGAGCAGCAATGGCAGAATGATGGGAAAGCTCAGCACGGCCATCAACGTTGCCGGGTTCTCTGCTTTGCTGGCAATGCCCGATACCAGGGTTAGCGATGAGGCAAAACCGATGGCACCCAGCAATAACGTAAGCAGATAAAGCGGTATATCGTTCACCGGATTACCCATCACAAAGGCATATACAGCAAAGCCTAAAAAGGCTAATACCAGCATGAGAATAGTGTTGTACAGAATTTTCGACAGGATAATCTGTTGCGGGCTGGCCAGCGTATAGTAATAGAGCTGACGCCCTGCCCGCTCCTGGACAAAACTTTTGGCAATGGCGTTAATGGCGGTAAACAGCAGGATGATCCAGAATAATGTATTCCAGACAATGGGCGTTAGTTGGCCACGTTTGGCATTGAAACTTAGGTAACACACAAACACCGCCCCGACAATATACAGCAGCATTCCGTTGAGCGCGTAGCGTTGTCGCCACTCCAGCAGAAATTCCTTCCGCATCAACGCGCTCATTTGCCGTACTGATTCTGCCATGCTCGATCTATTAATTCTGCAAATTTACGGCGCAATGCTGATGCGAAAAAGAAATAGTTTCACCTTCTGATGCGTACGTATGCTGGCCTGTTACGCTCAGCGCTTAGTCCGGTAAAATCGGGTTGGCGTTGATGCCGGAATTCTTTTAGTTTACAGCCAGCATGTTGGCATCAACAGCCTTCACACCTGTTACTTTTGTACCATTGCTGGTTTAGGTGTACGCTTACTTAATGGATTATTCTACCGTTCTGGTTCTTTGCAGTTTTTCGTTCCTCGCTGGTTTTGTCGACGCGATCATTGGTGGGGGAGGGCTAATTCAAACGCCCGCCATGCTCTTCACCCTGCCGCAGTATCCGGTGCCAACTTTGATTGGTACAACTAAGATTCCATCCCTGTTTGGCAGTCTGATGGGTGCTTTTCAATACACCCGACATGTAGCCGTCGTTGGTCGATTTATTGGTCCTATGATGGCCATTGCCTTTGGGGCATCATGGCTTGGCTCCTGGACGCTTTCGCAGGTGCCCAATAGCTTTATGAAACCGCTGGCACTCTTTATTCTGGTTGTGGTGTTTAGCTACACGTTTACCAAAAAGGATTTTGGGCAGGTCTCCAACCGAATCGTAACGGCCAAACAGCAGCGGATTCGCATGTGGAGTATGGGAGCGGTTATCGGCTTTTACGATGGGTTTTTTGGTCCGGGAACGGGTAGTTTCCTGGTGCTGGGATTTATTGCCCTGATCGGTTTCGATTTTCTCAAAGCAAGTGCTCACGCTAAATTGGTCAACGCGGCTACGAATCTTGCCAGTACCCTGTATTTTGTGAGTGAAGGTAAAATCCTGTATGCCCTGGCTTTCCCTATGGCGATCGCCAATCTGACCGGTGCTTTTTTAGGCGCACGACTGGCTATCCTGAAAGGCAATCGCTTTATACGCGTGTTCTTTCTGGCGCTTATCGCGGCAACAATTATCCGGTTTGCTTGGGATTTGCTACGATAGATTTGCATCAATAAACTTTCCGTTGTAATCTTGTGTTAATTAAACTGAATCTAAATAAAGATTAGCCTAAAGAAGACCATGAGCAACCGTAGCGTAGCTGACCTGAAAGTTGGAGAACGAGCCATCATTGAATCGTTCAATAATCAGTTGATGTCGCTAAAATTGCTCGAAATGGGCTGTTTACCCGGTTCTGAAATATGCTTGCACAGCAAAGCGCCCCTGGGTGATCCGATATGCCTGAATGTTGCCGGTTACTGCCTGGCTATGCGTAAGTCTGAAGCGGCTACGATTCTGATTCAGAACAAAGAATAACTGTACTTAACCATGCAGATGGTCCCGTCTTCATGCCTTGTGTAAGGACGGCTTCGTCTGAACCTGTGCCTTGAAATCGTCTTCTATAATTGCCCTTGTTGGCAACCCAAATGCCGGTAAATCGTCTTTATTTAACCAACTGACCGGCCTACGTCAGAAGACGGGTAACTTTCCTGGCGTCACCATGGACAAAAAGTCCGGAATGTGGCCCCTGGATGCGCAGACTTCGTCTATCGTTGTCGATCTTCCCGGCGTTTACTCCATTTATCCCAAGTCGTTAGACGAGCAGATCGTTACGGATATTCTGGCCAATCCCGATCACCCCGATTATCCCGATGTCGCTATTGTAGTGGTCGATGCCGCCAATCTTCACCGGAATCTGCTCCTCTTCACCCAGGTTATCGATTTGGGTGTGCCGACTGTTCTGGCGCTGAATATGCTGGACGTGGCCGAGCAGCAGGCCAAAGCCGTCAATGCCGTACGGTTGGCGATGCGGTTGGACGTACCTGTGGTTCGAATCAATGCCCGGACTGGTGAAGGAGTTGAGTTACTCAAAAAAGCTGTTCAGGAACAAATCAAAGCACCAACGCTGCCAGGCAAACTTTTCTTCGATCCGGCCGACGAAGCCGCAAACGTAATTGCGGATACCAAAACCCAATACCAGCTCGATAATAACTACCTCGCCTTACAGTACATCATTCAGCATGATGGGTTCTCGTTTCTGAACCGTCCTCAACAGATAGGTTTAGATGCTATCATTGATAAGTATCAGTTCAATGAGTCAACGTTTCAGGCGAACGAGACAATAACACGCTATAAACGTATAGCGGCAATCGTAGCGGAAGTCGTTACTGATAAACGTCCAGTCAACCAACCGACCTGGAGCCAGAAGCTTGATCGGATCTTATTGCATCCCGTTTGGGGATACGCCATTTTTGGCTTTGTGCTCCTGTTGATTTTTCAGGCCATTTTTGCCTGGGCACAGCCATTCATGGATGCTATTGACACAGGGGTTGCCTGGCTCAATGGGCAACTGAAAGAAAGCCTGCCCCCCGGTCCGCTCACCGATCTGCTTACGGATGGGATACTGGCCGGTATTGGCGGCATACTGGTTTTTATTCCCCAGATCGCCTTTCTGTTTCTGCTGATTGCTTTGCTGGAAGAATCGGGCTATATGTCGCGGGTGATGGTGATCATGGACCGGATCATGCGAAAATTCGGGTTGAATGGGCGAAGCGTTGTGCCACTTATATCGGGTGTGGCCTGTGCTGTTCCCGCCATTATGGCAACCCGTAGCATCGGTACCCGGCGCGACAGGCTCATTACGATTCTGGTAACACCGCTGATGAGTTGCTCGGCCCGACTGCCAATTTATACGATTTTAATTGCGCTGGTAGTGCCGAGTCAGCGCGTTCTGGGCGTTTTCAACCTTCAGGGATTAGCGTTGATGGGCCTGTACTTATTGGGTCTGGTTAGTGCTTTACTGGCGGCTTATGTATTGAAACTTTTTCTCAAAACAAAGGAGCGCGGGTACTTTATTATGGAATTGCCCACGTTCAAGCTGCCCCGCTGGAACCATGTTGGCTTAACAGTTTGGGAAAGTGTACGGTCGTTTGTATGGGAAGCCGGGCGAGTTATTCTGGCCATATCCATTGTCTTATGGGTGCTGGCTAGTTATGGGCCCGGCAATTCAATGGAGCAGGCTGAGGCTGATGTCCGCCGGCAAAATCCTACAGCTTCGGCGGACGAGTTGCAGAATCAAATCGCATCTGAACGACTTGAAGCTTCGTACGCCGGCAATTTCGGCCACTTTATTGAACCCGTGATTCGGCCACTTGGCTATGACTGGAAGATCGGTATTGCCTTGTTAAGCTCGTTTGCCGCCCGGGAGGTGTTCGTTGGTACGATGTCAACGATTTATAGTATTGGTGATGGAGCCGATGATGCCGGCATTACCATTCGGGAGCGGCTGCGGCAGGAACGGAATCCTGAAACAGGCCAGGCAATGTATACACCTGCGCTGGCCTGGTCATTGCTGGTATTTTATGTCTTCGCTATGATGTGTATGAGCACACTAGCCGCTACCCAACGGGAAACAAAAAGCTGGAAATGGCCAGCTGTACAGTTAGCGTACATGATGGTGCTGGCCTACGTTTCAGCGCTGGCTACTTATCAGTTTCTAAAGTAGCTGGGTATGAATCTTACCAAAGTAGTCCTTTGGCAATCATCGGATAAATGAAATAGTAGAGTATATAAGCAAACAAAGCCATTGTTAGTCCGCCCAGGGCAGTTGTTTGATCAAAAGATACTCGGTTCCTTCGGGAAGGACGGCTCGTACGCCAATCGCGCTGTACTGTTTGTTTCATTTTGTGCAGTAGTATGCTGTTTGATAATACTGACACAAATTTGGGACCTTGTTTTGGTCGTAAATAGAGCGAAAACCCGGAATCGGCTGAATACGTAGAACTACCTTTTTCCTCCTTCTCTAAATATTTCGTAAGCGGTAAGTTCAGGTGTATTATTACTCTATTTAGTTGTGTGGATATGTGGAACAAAATCCACACTAATTGGTGAATTTATTCCCATCGTAAGGCGTCGATCACGTCAGAAGCCGTCATACCAATTGGTCCGCGTTGCTGGGCCACGCGGTCTCCAGCCAGACCATGCGCAAAAACGCCAAGCACAGCCGCTTCGACCGGATCGTAGCCTTGCGCTAGCAAAGCCGTTAAAATACCCGTTAACAC
The DNA here is from genome assembly GCF_054776595.1 of Spirosoma horti. Taxonomy (NCBI): domain Bacteria; kingdom Pseudomonadati; phylum Bacteroidota; class Cytophagia; order Cytophagales; family Cytophagaceae; genus Spirosoma; species Spirosoma horti. The sequence goes on along the minus strand of NZ_BAAHBQ010000006.1, from coordinate 289,843 downwards.
ATCGCCAGTGCCACCCGTACTTAATCCAGGGTTGCCCGTCGAATTGAAGTGAATATCCCCATCGGGCGTCGTGATGGCAGAATGAGCACCTTTTAGAATGACGACTACCTGGTATTTCTTGGCAAACTCACGCAGAAGAGTCAACTTTTCATAATCGTCATTCCATTTTCTTGTGAGCCGTTGAAATTCCTTAGGATGCGGAGTCAGAATGCTGTTCTTGGGAAGATTTGCCAATGACTCACGGTTCTCAGCCAACAAATTCAGAGCGTCGGCATCGACAACAATCGGCTTTTTTAAGGCTGGTAATAGCCCTTTTAACATCGCCAGTGTTTCGGGAGCTTTGCCAATGCCCGGACCGACGCCAATCGTCGAATAATCAGCCGGATCAATGCTTTCATTGCCTGAATGGCCTGCTGGAGCGGTTCCGGTGAGTACATTCTGGTGCCGGTCGGGGCTACACATTGCTTCGGGGACGCTTGTCTGTACAATGGTGTAACCACACTGCGGTACCTGTACTGTCAACAACCCTACCCCCGACCGCAGGCAGGCCCGGGCGGCCAAAACGGCTGCGCCAATTTTCCCGTAACTACCCACCAGCAACAAGGCATGACCAAAGGTGCCCTTGTTCGAAAATCGGTCCCGTTTGTGGAGCAACAGGCGGGCTTCGTCGGGTTGGGTAAAATAATAAGGCGTTGGCGCCAGGTCAATGAATCGTTTATGTAGCCGAATGTCCAATAACTGCCAGTCACCTACGTAAGGCCCGTTTTGGGGCATCATAAAGGCCAGTTTGGGTAGCTGAAAGGAAAGCGTATAATCGGGCTCGATAATGACATCAGTCGGGCTATTGGGCTGATCGGTATAAAGTCCGCTCGCAATGTCAACCGAAACAACCGTGGCCGGAGCGCGGTTGATCGCTTTGATGGTGTCACTGACAATGCCTTCGGTTGGGCGCGACAAACCCGAACCCAGAATAGCGTCGATAACAACGTCGTTGTGTCGTATAGCTGGGATATCGGTCGCTGATTCAATGTAATGAACGTTTTCAGTGACGAGCTTGAGCCGCCGGTGGTTATGCATGAAATCATCCGACTCGCGGGGAGCATACCGCACAACGAAAATGTCGATGGGGTATTCTCGCTCCAGTAGCAAACGGGCAATGGCCAGACCGTCGCCCCCATTATTACCCAGCCCACAGAAAATTTTTGTTTTTGTTTTGTTCGAAAAGTGGTCAACGAACCAGTCGACAAAGGTGAGCGCGGCTCGCTCCATTAAATTAATTGGCGCTATCGGTTCGTGTTGTATTGTCGATTGGTCGAGGGAACGAATTTGATCAACGTTCAGTATTTTCATAAAGTTGGTTATTGGTGCCGCACGTAATTTTGCAAAAGTATTTTCTCCTACTGAGAAAATTACTATCTTTGCGGCTCATTTCGCAAATAGTTATCTGGCGATTTATATACGGTCATGAGCGAGTTAATCAAATTAGTGGAGGCAGACAACGCGCAGCGTCGCACCGAGTTGCCCACATTCCGGGCGGGTGATACGGTGAACGTACACGTTAAAATCCGCGAAGGAAATAAGGAACGTGTTCAGGTGTTTACAGGAACGGTGATTCAACGCCGTAATCCAAGCACCGGTGGCGAGACTTTTACAGTCCGCAAAGTATCAAATGGCGTTGGCGTTGAACGGATTTTCCCGCTTCTGTCACCCAATATCGACAAAGTCGAGATCGTCCGTCTGGGCAAGGTTCGTCGTGCGCGCCTATTCTATCTTCGCGGCCGTCAGGGTAAAGCTGCTCGTGTTAAAGAGCGTAAAGCAAAAGTAGTTGCAGCAGCTTAATTGCCTCGATTTTGTACAACAATGTTGAAAAAGCTGTCTGTGAAGACGGCTTTTTTTGTATTCAATTGGCCCACGTCATATGGACTTTTTCAAATACCAGGGTACCGGCAACGACTTTATTTTGATCGATGACCGCTCTAAAACGTTTCCCGCAGCCAACCAGGCGCTGATCGAACAACTATGCCACCGCCGGTTCGGCATTGGAGCCGATGGGTTGATTCTGCTTCAACCTGATTCGGATTATGACTTTCGGATGGTCTATTTCAACGCCGATGGAGCGGAAGGCAGCATGTGTGGCAACGGCGGGCGATGTATCGTCCGGTTTGCCCACGATCTGGGTATTTTTGATCGGGAAACACGGTTCATTGCCGTAGACGGCGAACACACGGCCGTTGTCGATGAAGAAACTGTTTCACTGAAAATGAGCCCTGTATCCGGGATCGATGGTCGGGATGGGCTCACGTTCCTGAACACTGGCTCACCCCACGTTGTCTTATTTGTCGATGATCTGGAGTCGCTCGATGTCGTGGCTGAGGGTCGTGCCATTCGGTACAGCGATTCATTTCATCCCGGTGGTACGAACGTGAACTATGCACAGGTGCTTGCCGATGACACCGTTTTTGTCAGAACCTATGAACGGGGTGTTGAGGACGAAACCTATTCCTGCGGAACGGGAGTAACGGCGGTTGCGTTAGCCGCTCACCAGCAACTGGCTATGACGGGTCCCGTTGCGATCAAAACAATTGGTGGCAACCTGCGCGTGTCCTTCAATCAATCGGCCGACGGCAAATTCGATACTATTTACCTGATTGGCCCCGCCAAACGTGTTTTTGCGGGAAGCATAACTGTTTAGCGCCTTAGGCCGTTAATCAAAAAGCGAATTACTCAACAACCTGATGATTATTTATAAGAGTAAAGGATTATTACCATCTATATGGCATTTTCACACGGGTCCTACTGCTAAACGATTACTGCGCCAGTTGATTGTCGTTGCTGTTTATGTAACGCTGGTTACGATTGGCGAAATGACTTTCCTCGACATACGTTTGAAAGATACGCCTGGTTCTTTTCTGAGCGCCATGGGTATTTTGCTTAGCCTGTTGCTTATTTTCAGGACGAATACCGCTTACGACCGCTTTTATGAAGGCCGCCAGGCCTGGGGTACACTGGTCAATAATTGCCGTAATCTGGCTATTTTTTTTAACGCTGTTCTGCCCGAGGGCGACATCAGCAGCCGACACTTTTTTGCTAAAGCCATTTCTAACTTTCCTGTCGCGTTAAAAAACCATTTGCGCGATATAGCTGATGTGAGTGAATTAGACATGGTGGAGGAAGGGGAGCGACGTGATCTTAGGAATTTCGATCATAAACCGGCGGGTGTAGCTAATCAGCTTTGGGTAAAAACTGAAATTCTCTATCGAGAAGGGCACATCTCGGAATCGCAACACATTAACCTCAATCAGCATTTAACCACCCTTATGGATGTCTGTGGGATCTGTGAACGGATCAAAAGTACGCCCATTCCGTTCTCCTACGCGCTGTTTATTAAGCTGTTTATCATGCTCTACGTCATGATGCTGCCGTTCACTGTAATCACCGCCTTTGGCTACCTGACAATCCCGGTCGTTCTACTAACGTCATACATTCTGGTCGGTCTCGAACTGATTGGTGAGGAAATAGAGGAGCCTTTCGGGTTAGAACGGAATGACCTTCCACTGAGTCAGTTAAGCCAGTTGATTCGGGTGAACGTACACGATATTCTACAGATTCATCTGCCCCATGTAGAAAAACAGGCTGCCAAGCCGGGTTTCACTATCGTGACCTAATCAACGGCTTCAATAATGCCGCCATGCAGATGATAGATCGTCTTGTCCTGAAATTCTGCCTGACGGAGCAGATCTTTGGCCGCTACCCGGCTCCGTACGCCATTGGTGCAAATGACGACCAGCGCCTGATAGGGCAGGAGCTCTGCTTTCCGGGTGCGAATATCAGGTAGCGGTACATTGAGGCCGCCGATATTGAATTCGTCAAACTCCCACTCGTCCCGCACATCGATAATCGCCGTGTGCGGTTGGTGGCGAAGTTCCTGCAATTCGTGTAAGGTTATGTCCGTATAAGCGTGTGTAAGCATATGCAGGCATAACAGCTAATGTTAATGAGCTGTTCGTTTACGTCAGCGTTTCGTGATTTCCAGGATATCAATTTCAGGAACCGTCGGGCTTACCCAGCCGCAATGAATTATGACTCGTTTGCCGGTTTCCCTATATAAGACTTTGACTGGCACTCTATTTGGATTGACTTGACCAGGAGCTATGCTTAATTGGGCCCGCTTCACTGTATATAAACTACTGGCGGAAGGCTTATACTGACTAGCTTGAACCGATAAACTATCTTTATCCTGTTCGATGTACAATTCACAACCATCCGCGTAGCGGCTGTAATCATTGATAAACCCAAATAGTACACGATCTGGACCAACAGTGTTGCCACGCTTGAATTGGCAACTAACCAAAACGACAAGCAGTAAATACCAGGTAAGTCTCATGTTCAGGCAGCATCATTTCTTTCGTGGACCCATCTAGTGTGATAAACGTTGTAACAGGATATTAAAGGAAAAAATCTGTCAATGTGTCATAGACGAGTAGGGTGGAACAGGATTTGACGTCGCCTGAATAGATTCATAATCTCATTCTGACTAAATTATGGAAGCAGTACAAAACGAAAAGGGCCAGATTTCGATTCACACCGAGAACATCTTTCCCATCATTAAAAAATTCCTTTACTCGGACCACGAGATTTTCCTGCGGGAATTGGTATCAAACGCCGTAGATGCTACGCAAAAATTGCGTCAGCTGGCATCTTTCGGCGAATTTGGGGGCGAATTAGGTGATTTAAAAGTTACTGTGTCGCTCGATGAGACCGCCAAAACGATCACCATCAGTGACAATGGCCTCGGCATGACGGCCGATGAAATCAAAAAGTATATCAACCAGATTGCCTTCTCTGGCGCAACCGACTTTCTGGAAAAATATAAAGACAAAACCGACGACAAAGGTCAGATCATCGGTCATTTTGGCTTGGGTTTCTACTCCGCCTTCATGGTGGCTGAAACGGTCGACATTATTACGAAATCCTACAGAGACGGCTCCGAAGCTGTTCGCTGGACGTGTGATGGCTCAACCGAATTTGAATTAGCACCCGCCGAACGTGCTGACCGCGGAACAGATATTATTCTGCACATCGCGCCGGATTCGGAGGAGTTCCTGAATAAAGGTCGCTTACAGGGCATTCTGGATAAATACGCTCGTTTCTTACCGGTGCCGGTGGAGTTCGACGGGAAGGTGGTGAACAATACGACCCCGATCTGGACAAAATCGCCTTCGGAGCTGACCGACGAAGATTATAAAAACTTCTATCGGGAATTGTATCCAATGAGCGAGGAGCCCTTGTTCTGGATTCATCTGAATGTCGACTATCCGTTCAATCTAACGGGTATTCTGTACTTCCCGCGTATTAAAAATGAACTGCGTTTTCAGCGCGAGAAAATCCAGCTGTATAGCCGCCAGGTATTTATTACCGACGAGGTGAAGGACGTTGTGCCTGACTTCCTGATGATGCTGCATGGCGTTATCGACTCACCCGATATTCCGCTTAACGTATCGCGCAGCTTCCTGCAGTCGGACACTAACGTTAAGAAAATAAACGGCTACATTACCCGTAAGGTAGCTGATAAATTAAATGACCTGTTTAATGCCGACCGGAAGTCGTTTGAAGAGAAGTTCGATGATATTGGCCTGTTTATCAAATATGGTATCCTGAGCGACGATAAGTTCTGGGAGAAAGCCAAAAACTTCGTCTTACTTAAAAATACGGAAGGCTCGTTTGCCACACTGGACGAATACCGCGAGAAAGTACAGGCGAATCAGACCGATAAAAATGAAACGCTGGTGCTGCTCTACACATCGGATCGTAAACAGCAGGATGCGTACATCGAATCGGCCCGTCGTCGGGGGTACGATGTTTTGCTGATGGATAATGTTATTGACGCTCACTTTATCAATGCCCTTGAGCAAAAGCTCGAAAAAGTCAACTTCCAGCGCGTTGACGCCGATACACTTGATAAGCTGATCGATAAGGGACTGAATAACGAAAGCGTTCTGTCAGAAGCCGACAAAACGAAATTGAAGGAAGTGTTCGATCAGGTGCTGGACAACAAGATGCTTAACGTAAGCATTGAAGCCCAGCCAATCGACGAGCTACCCGTTACGATTACGTTGCCGGAGTTCATGCGCCGGATGAAGGATATGTCGGCCCTGTCGGGTGAGCAATCGTTCTACGGAAATTTCCCGATGACGCATAATGTGGTCGTTAATGCGAACCACCCATTGATCGGCAAAATTCTGGCCGAAACCGACGCCGACGTACAGAAAGCACTGGTAAAACAAGTCTATGACCTGGCCCTGCTTTCGCAGAACATGCTGACTGGTGCTGACTTAACCGCGTTTGTGAAGCGGACGGTGGCGACCTTGTAGTCTGAACCGGGATTTTTGTGATTATTCTGATAGACTATGATTGCTTTAAATCAAGGTAATCAGAATAATCACAAAAATCCCGGTTCAGATTTTACCCCCGCCCGTTGCTGCTTCGCGGGATCTGGCTGATGGGCCCGCCCGCCTGTTTGGCTGAGGCTCGCGTAAACCATACTTTCCGCCGGGATACCAGGCGGCCGATGATAAAAATAAGGATCAGGGCAATGATGACTATGGCAACGAGTGGTAAAAAAATTGTAAAGACGGATAAACCAAACGAGGCTACATTTTCACCGGTGGCTACCACCGGATTTGCGGCTCCACCGGTCGCTGCTGTTGAGCCGAGCCGTAGTAAGCTGGTTCCCGCCTGAACGATTCCGGCCGAACTACCGCCCAGCATCAGGCCAAGGCCCCAATGAATCACGGGGTTATCAATGTGCAGAAAAGAGGTACTGAGTAAAGTGCCCGCAATAATGGATGCCGGTGTGGCAACCGTATCGAGCAGATTGTCGAGCCAGGGAATATAATAGGCGCCAACTTCAAAGACCGTGGCCACCGTGAGGCCGAGCAGAGCTGGCCATCCCGCCAGCCATTCAAAACCAGTCATTGTACCAATCAGGCCGAGCTTTGTCGCTACACTGGCAATCAACAGAGGCACAAACACTCGAAACCCGCAGCAGGCAGCCAGGCCAACGCCAATGCAGGCACTCATAATCCAGTCGAGGGACATACTATTTGGGTTTACAGTTTGTGGTTGCGGTTCCCCGTTGGGACTGATCCAAAGGTAGCTACCCGTTAGCCAACCACAAACCACAAACTGTAAACCCAAAAACGGTAAACTAGTTAAAAAACTGCGGATTGAAATTCATCAGGAAGGCTTCGTCCGTTGCGCGGGTCAGAGCGGTATATAACCACCGCACAAATTCGTCGTTTACCTGACCTTCGGGCAAAAAGCCCTGATCGACGAAAACAGCGCTCCATTGGCCGCCCTGTGCCTTATGGCACGTGAGCGCATAGGCAAACTTAACCTGTAGGGCGTTTAAATAAGGATCGCGCCGGATTGCTTCGGAGCGCTCCTTTTTGCTCTTGATGTAGAAGTAATCTTTCGAGACACTTTCGTACAAGGCCTTATATTGATCGGCGGTTAAGGAGGGCACAGGCGTATGCAGCGTATCGAGCATGATTTTTGCGTCGAAATCAGGCTGCTCTTCATAATCGACCAGGTGCAGCGTCACCGTCGCAAACCGAAAGCCGTGCATTTCTTCTTTATTACGAATCTTTTGCACTTCCGCAAACTCACCGTTCGCCAGAAACCCCGCCGGAGAGTCTTCGTCCAGCACCGTATAATTGTTTCGGGCAATCATCAGCATATCGCCCGCATCGAGTTCTTCCTCGCACTGGTCGATCATCCGCCGAACAAACTGGTTGTACTGCACCGCTGTCTTGTTGGATCGGCAGATAATGGCCGTATTCTCGCGACCATATTTGTCGTACGCATACCGAATGCCATCTTCCAGTTTCATCAGGGGCATTTTATAAATGTCATTGAACGATCGGACGTTGAGCTGAATCGGTGGCATTTCAGTGGGTGAACTGGCAGGATTATCGGTAAGCAGGGCATCGAACCCAACGGCTTTGGGCGTTGATGAAATACCGTCCAGTAACATCCGCAGGCTGGTTGCATTGTATAAAATGCCCGATTCTTCGTCCTGTCGCATGACTTCTGTCAATTCCTGTTCATAAACCGTCATGTCGAAGGCACTGGCCAGAAACCCCCGGTCCAGGGCCGGGCTCAGCTCACGGCCAACGGGGGGGAGCTGAGCCGTATCTCCCACGAGCATTAGCTTATTGCCCGGATTTTCGAAAACATAATCAATCAGGTCCGTTAGGAGTCCTTTGCCACCAAAGTCCGCTTCGTCCGAGATCATCGATGCCTCGTCGACAATAAACAGCGTGTCTTCGTGGTAATTTTTTTGCCGCTGAAAGGCCAGGCTCCCTGAACCCGGCTCGGCCACCTGCCGATAAATTTTCCGGTGAATGGTTTGGGCAGCTTTCTTGGCGTAATTCGTCATTACTTTGGCTGCCCGACCAGTAGGGGCCAGCAGCACCGATTTATAGCCAAATCGGGGGAGTACTTTTATGAGTGTGCCAACGAGTGTCGTTTTTCCGGTACCGGCATAGCCGCGTAGTAAAAAGCAGTCGCGATAATGTTCAACTTCCTGGGGAGTAATGAATTGGCCAATCTGTTCGAAGAACTGTTTCTGGCCGGGAGTAGGCTTAAAAGGGAAACGTTTGGCCAGCAAATCGGCGGCCGCTTGGGTTTCGTTCATGGGACTAATTTACGAAAAAAGGAGCAAACGGGAAAGGAGAAAAAGACCGTCGTTTTTTAATTTTTAATCCTTTTTTCATTCCGTCTTTCGGCCTTACGCCCTTTTTCTTATATTCACCCTCTACTAAACCTTTACCCCAATGAACATACGTCAAATACTTCAGGGAAAGTCTGTTAACGCGCTTTACAGCGTCTCGTCTGACCAAACCGTGCTGGATGGACTCAAGGTTATGGCCGACAAAAATATAGGCGCTTTACTCGTCGTTGATGATGGCGAATTGACCGGCATTTTTTCGGAGCGTGACTATGCCCGCAAAGTGATCCTGAAAGATCGCCACTCCGACGATACCCGCATTGCTGATGTTATGACGGCAAATGTGATCACCATTGAGCCCGAGCAGTCCCTGGAGGATTGTATGGTCATCATGTCTGATCGGCACATTCGCCACTTGCCGGTGATGGAACAGGGAAGCCTGATCGGGATTATCTCCATCAACGACGTAGTCACGGCCATTATCCGTGATCAGAAAACCCGAATCGACTCCCTCGAAAGCTACATCTCCGGAAGCCCGTATTGATAAATGATGAATTATCACTGATGAAGGATGAATTGGTTGATGTACGATTCATCCTTCATCAGTGATAATTCATCAGTAAAAACTTACCTTTGCGTCCCCAAATGCATCGTATACCGTGACGCAAGTAGCTGATAATCCTCGGGAAGAGGTACTTAAATTGTATGGAAACCGGCTTCGGCTGCGTGTTTGTGGCCTTTATCGGGAAGGTGACCAATTATTGATGGTCCGCCATCGGGGTATTGGCCCAACCGATACGTTCTGGTGCCCCCCCGGCGGTGGTGCTCAATTTAGTGAAACGGCCCCCGCAGCGCTGGTACGGGAGTTCATCGAAGAAACCGGGCTGGAGATTGAAATCGGCGATATGCTGTTTGTGAATGAGTTCATGCAACCGCCCCTCCATGCTATGGAATTGTTTTTCGAGGTGAAGGTAACCGGAGGAGTGCTCCGGCAGGGAGTTGATCCGGAAATGAGTCTCGATGGACAAATCATTGAAGAAGTTCGACTGATGAGCTTTGAGGAAATCAAAAGTTACCCACCCGAAGAAGTACATGCGATGTTCCGCTACTGCAACTCGCTGGATGATGTTTTTAAGCTGAGCGGCTATTTACAATAAAACATTGAGAAGTAATGGCCCGTTTTATCTATGTTTATCTTTTGATCCACTCGTAAACTTCAGTTGTCCGATATTGTGCAAATCGCTGTGACCCTTACGCCCACTATTTCCATTGGTTCTGACTTATTCGATCCACGGCTGACCGAAAATTCGGTATTAAGTCTGGAGGTCGGTCGAGACCGATTCCGGTTACTGGTGCAGGATAAAGGAGGGCGTGGTATTTATCTCAATGATTACGCATTTTCGTCCCTGCTGAGTGATCGATCAATAACGGGCATTTTGCCGGAGATATTTCGCCAGCATCCGGTACTATCGGCCGGGCCGTGGCAAGAGATTCGGATCGGCGTTAATTCGCCTTCCTTTACGCTAATACCCGCTCCTCTTTTTCGAAAAGAATATGCTGGTAGTTATTTGGCACTGATGCGGGGAAGTGCGCTGCCTGCTCATGAGTTTGCTCAATCCTTCTTGCATCGATCTGAAGGATTTTTATCCGTATTCAATCTTGAACACCCGTTGGCTGACTTCTTTTCGGAGATGTATCCACTTCAGCCTCTAACGTTTGTTCATCAGGTAAGTGCGCTGATACAGGCCACCGCCGACCTTGACCGCCATGCGCTGACGCCCGATAACCTGTATCTGTTTTTCGAAGATGAATTTGTAACGGTCATCTACCGTCAGGCACATCAGGTGCGCTACTGCAATCGGTTTGGTTATAAAAATGTGCAGGATCTGACCTATTATATTCTGTATGTGCTCGATGAACAGAAACTAAATCCTATGCAGACTCGGGTTTCTTTATTTGGCGAGATTACGCCATTCGCTGAGTCGTATGCGGAGTTAAGTCGTTTTTTACCCAACCTGGCCTTTGGGCAAACGCCACCAGGTTTATCCATTGCTGCCGATTTCAATGACCTGCCCGATCATCGGTATCTTAGTTTATACGGGTTAGGCTTAATGGGTGAATAAGGGATTCATCTAACCGGTCACTCAGTCACTTGTCCATTCTCTATGAAGCGTATTGCTCTTTTTCCTGGTTCGTTCGACCCATTTACCAGGGGTCATGAGGATATTGTTCTGCGTGGTTTGCAATTATTTGACGAAGTCGTGATTGGCATTGGGCGTAATTCCCATAAGGTGCGCTATTTCCCGCTTGAGCAGATTACCGAACTGATCGAAGGGGCATTCCGCTACCAGCCCGCCGTTCGGGTGATGAGTTATGATGACCTGACGGCCAACGTAGCCCGTGAAATTGGGGCCAAATTCCTGCTTCGTGGGTTACGTAATACGACCGATTTCGAATATGAAAATGGTATATCGCAGGTGAACCGATATATTTATGAAGACGTAGAAACCGTTTTCCTGATTACGTCACCGCATTTGGCACCCATCAGTTCAAGTATTATTCGTGACCTGCATCGCTACGGTCAGGATGTGAACGAGTTTCTTCCGTATCGATTACAGGTACCCGATAGAGCCAAGTGAACAGGAACACGTAACTGTTCTTTTCTTATAGAGCTAACTGATCAAATACATACCGAATCGAACTGAACGAATTCGTAAGAGCTAGTTTTGTTTCCCGTTTATCGAACCAGGCAAGCTTCTCAATATCTTCTTCGGTTTGAGGAGCCATACGGCTGTCATTAACGACCGCCATTCGATACCATTTCGTGCGTTTCAGAATTCGATTACCATTCAAGGTGTAGGTATGCCAGGTTGTACAGATCCGTTCGCTGACGGACACCCGAACGCCTGTTTCTTCTTCTACCTCGCGAGCGGCTCCCTGACGCGAGGATTCGCCATTATCCAACTTGCCTTTGGGAAGATCCCAGACGCCCCGTCGAAACATCAACAACATTCTGTCGCCTTTGAAGACCACGCCCCCCGCGGCTTTAATAATCTTGAACGGTTTTTTTATGGCTTCTTCACAATCTTCTTTATTGAGGCAACCCAGCGTAACCGACAATAATTGACCCGCGTCAGATTTCTGAAGCAGCGTGAGCAATTTATTGACGGTGGCAGGCGTAGCGTTGATAAGCAGCAGATGGCCATGCAAAGCGTCTGGCTTGAGGGCTTCCAATCGCGCATCAACAATCTGGTCATAGTCAACGAATTCCGGGTGATTTGCCAACGCTGGATTGGTCAGTTGAGCAGCGGCTTTAGGGCCAACGAGCCGAATAGGCCGGTCATTAATAAAGACAATCATCAGAAGATAAACAGTTCGAAGCGTAAAAGTAGCAAAACAGATGGTCTATCGCACTGTTGAATCTGTTGCAAACCAGTTCCATTTCTATATTTTTGCAACAGGCCAATCATCCTCTTTGTGGAACTCCTCATTATTTTCCTTCTGACATTGCTGAACGGCGTGTTTTCGATGTCAGAAATCGCTTTAGTCTCCTCCCGTAAGTCCAAGTTAGAAACAGCCGCCAAGAATGGCGATCGACAGGCTCAGGTTGCGCTCGATCTGTCAAATTCACCCAACCGGTTTCTATCGACCGTGCAAATCGGGATCACATTGATCGGGATTTTACTCGGTATTTTTTCGGGCGATAAGTTGACAACCGATGTGCAGGAATATGTGGCCCGGATAGAGTTCATTCGTCCCTATGCGCACTCCGTGGCGGTTGTTCTGGTACTTCTGCTGCTCACCTATCTTTCGCTGGTTTTCGGCGAGTTAGTACCCAAGCGAATTGGCTTATCCAACCCGGAAGGGATTGCCAAAACCATGGCCGCGCCCATGATTTTTCTCTCGCGGTTGACGTCCCCCTTTATTGCCCTGCTTACCATTTCGAGTGATTTATTGCTTAAACTATTGAACATCCGGCCGAATGAGAGTGCCGTAACCGAAGAAGAAATCAAAAGCCTGATTCAGGAAGGCACCTCGGGGGGCGCCATCGAGGAAATTGAGCAGGAAATCGTGCAAAACGTTTTTCAGTTGGGCGACCGTAAAATTACCTCCCTGATGACGAATCGGCAGGAAATCGTTTTTCTTGATCTGGAGGATGACCCGATCGAAAATAAAGCGAGGATTCTGGAACACAAGCACTCGGTCTATCCGCTCTGCAATGGGGGAGTCGATGAGGTGGTTGGCCTGATCTATACCAAAGATTTTCTGGGAAGAGATCTCGACTCGGAGCTGCTGCACCTGGGCGACATGAAACGGGATGTGCTGTTCATTCCCGAAAACAACAAGGCGTATCAGGTTCTGGAGCGGTTTCGGGAGCGCAGGCAGTATGTGGGCGTCATAGTCGATGAGTATGGGGGCGTGTTAGGTATTATCACCCTCAATGATATTCTGGACGTGCTGGTTGGCGATATCAACGATGATGTTCATTCCGACTACGAAATCCGGGAACGCGAAGATGGAAGCTATCTCATTGATGCACAACTGCCTTTTGAGGATTTCCTGTCGCATCTGTCGATCAATATCAATGCGCAGATGCGTCGTGATTTAACCGGGTTCGATACCTTGGGTGGCTTTGCGTTATATATTTTGAAAGACATTCCGCAGGCGGGCGAATCGTTTGTCTGGCATGGGTACCGGTTCGAGATCGTTGATATGGATAAGAGCCGAATTGACAAGATAATGGTCAAGAAACTTGCTGAAGAATAAACAGCAGTCCTTGTTCGCGGGTTATATCTGAAATCAAACTCATCAACGCCCATGCGACACTTCAGCCCCGATCCCGACGAGTTGACTGGCAATACGTCCAGCCGTGTTCCATCTGGTATGGATAATGATCCCAATGCCGATGAGGAAGTGATTAACCAGCAGGCTGGTGAAGAGTATCCAAAACCAGTGGAGAAATCAGCGAAAATCGTTCCTGATGACTTAGCGGCTTCGATAGCCTATGCGCTCGACGGCAGCGGCCCCGGCCCAACGAACGACAAACCGAATGTGTCGGGTCATAAAATCATCACCGAAGGCATAACGGGTGCCGGACCTGAGGATGAAGAGGAAGCGTTGCGGTCCTGATTACGATTCATCGACGACAATCCCTTTTTCGTCAGCAAGGTAGCTTACCATCCATCATCTCATAAATAAGGTGATTGGGTACTTTTCGCTTCGGTTTTGCCGCTTTTCCGGTTGTTGGTGACGTTGCCATAGGTAGACGCGCTTTTCTCAAAAGCACAGAAAACAAGCTAAAATGCCGACATCAAACCACTTCCTTGTACTGCATCCGGTACAGATTAGCATAGAAGCCTTCCTGCTGTAGCAATTCTTCGTGGTTTCCCTGTTCAACGATTCGGCCCTTATCCACGACGATGATGTTATTTGCTTTCTGGATCGTTGACAGCCGGTGGGCAATAACGATAGCCGTACGCCCTTTCATCAGCTTCCCAATTGCATCCTGAATCATTTCTTCGGTTTCCGTATCGACAGAAGAGGTGGCTTCGTCGAGGACAATGATCTTAGGGTCCTGCACCATGGCCCGAACAAATGAAATTAGCTGACGCTGACCAACGGAAAGGGTGGAGCCGCGTTCCATAACATTGTATTCGTATCCGCCCGGCAGTCGCTCGATGAAATCATGAACGCCAACCAGTTTGGCGGCTTCGACTATTTTCTCCCGGCTGATTCGTTTGTCGCCCAGCGTGATGTTGTTTTCGATAGTGTCGGAGAACAGGAAAACATCCTGTAGCACAACACCTATATTCCGGCGGAGGTGGCCTAATTCGTATTCATGAATGTCGGTACCATCCACGCGTATTTCACCTTTGTTAATGTCATAAAAACGACTCAACAGATTGATAATGGACGATTTGCCCGCACCCGTTGCACCTACGAAAGCCACCGTATCGCCCGCATTGACCCGAAACGAGATGTCGCGCAGTACCCAATCTTCGTTGTTATACGCAAACCAGACATCCTTAAACTCAACTTCGCCTTGAATGGCCGTAGGAGCGTAAGTACCATTATTAACCGTAAACTCGTCGCTGTCCAATAATTTCAGAATACGGTCGGTGCTGACGATACCCATCTGTAGCGTGTTGAACCGGTCGGCCAGCATCCTAATCGGACGAAAGAACAGGTTAATGAACATGACAAAAGCCGTAACCGTCCCGAATGTGACATCCGAACTGATGATCTGCTGAGCGCCATACCAAACGACTAAGCCAACGGCCACTGCCGAAATAATATCGGCAACGGGATAATAGACGGAGTAATACCAGATGGAGCGGATGTTGGCGGCCCGGTGCTCGTTGTTGATGACGCGGAACTTCTCGGCCTCAATTTTTTCACTGCCAAAAATCTGGACGATGTTCATGCCCGTGATGTGTTCCTGAACAAACGAGTTCAGGTTGGCAACGGCCGTTCGTACTTCATTGAACGACTTCTTGATTTTTTCCTTGAAGACGTACGTACTGAACAGCATGAGCGGAATGGTCGACAGGCTGATGGCTGCCAGCCGCCAGTCGGTATAAAACATGACACCGATGATAAGAACCAATTGAAGAATATCGCCCGCAATGGCCGCCATACCCTCGCTGAACACATCGGCCAGCGTTTCGACGTCAGAAATCGAGCGCGTAACTAACCGACCGATGGGCGTATTGTCGAAGAATTTGAGTCGTAGATGAAGTATTTTGCGATACAGCTGTACCCGAATATCCCGAATGACATATTGGCCTAACCAGCCGGACAGATACGTATTCAGAAACTGGATAACGGCCTGGGCAACGAGGACGCCAATCATAATGACCAGCATGACCGTCAACTGCTGGTAATCGCCCATGGCAATCACATTGTCGATGGTGTAGCGGATAAGCAGGGGTGTCAGCGGAGCCAGACAGGCCGCCAGCATAATAATACCGATCAGGAGGTAAAAGCGCGTTTGATATGGTTTTACAAACGCGTAGAGTCGCCGGAGGATAGCTAAGTCAAATATCCGGCCCGCGCTTTTCTGTTCTTCGTTCACAGGGTAACTACATGGCAAGTTCAGTTGGGTAACAGTGTTTTCAAACTGAACGTTTCACCGCAGCAGGCATTTACCGGGGAATGCCTGCAATCATAGAACCCTACGTCAGGAAGCAGTAAAAAACGAGCACGGCAGCTTTGTTGAGAGAAGGCCTGATTTAAACGCAAATGATGAAACGGCGGATGTTTACCCGGCTTATAACCGCGTTACCGGTAAGTTTGGGTAGTACAACAAGAGATGATGAACCCTTTTTCTCCGGCGGGCCGGACGCTAACGTGGCTGGTGGCGATCGGGCCTACTGGCTGCAAACCTTGCTGAAGGTCGCTGATCCGGTTTTGACGGCTTTAGCCGATAATCGACTGAAAGCCACCATGCCGATTGAGTGCGCGCCGGGCCAGCAGGCAAGCCGGGCGGCTGTATCCCACCTTGAAGCACTCGGTCGGACGATGGCGGGGCTGGCTCCCTGGCTTGAACTGAGTACCCATGACGACGCACAGGAGACCCGTTTGCGCCAACGGTACTTTGACTTGGCCAGACGGGCCATTGCCAACGGAGTCGATCCTACATCGCCCGATTACCTGAACTTCACCAAGAACGGTCAGCCGTTAGTCGATGCGGCTTTTCTGGCCCACGGCCTGATTCGGTCACCGAAACTATGGCAGTCCTTAACGGCAACCGAACAGGCGAATGTGATTAAGGCGTTGCAGGCAAGCCGGGTTATCAAGCCAGGGTACAACAACTGGCTGTTATTCAGTGCCATGGTGGAAGCCGCTTTGCTGAAATATGCGGGATCCGGTGATGAACTGCGCATGGATTATGCCATCCGGCAACACCAAGCCTGGTATAAAGGAGATGGAACCTATGGCGACGGCCCTGATTTTCACTGGGATTATTACAACAGTTATGTCATTCAGCCTATGTTGCTGGATGTGGTCAAAACCCTGGCCGATGCTGGGAAGGCCGATACGGATTTGTATGCGTCACTGATGACCAGGGCGCAGCGGTATGCCATCGTACAGGAGCGACTGATCAATCCCGACGGTTCCTTTGCGGCTTTTGGCCGGTCACTGGCGTACCGGTGCGGGGCTTTTCAACTGCTGGCGCAGGTTGCCTTGCAGGGTAACTTACCACCGGAGTTGCCACCCGGCCAGGTACGTTCGGCGCTGACGGCTGTGATCCGGCGAACGATGGACGTCAATGGCACATTTGATGCGAAAGGCTGGCTCCAGATCGGTCTGTGCGGCCATCAACCGGGCATTGGCGAAACGTATATTTCTACGGGAAGTTTGTATTTGTGTTCGGTGGCGTTTTTACCGCTGGGCTTACCGGCATCCGATAAATTCTGGTTGGCCCCGGCCGTCGACTGGACATCGAAACGGATCTGGTCCGGGCAGGATGTCAAAACGGACCACGCCATTAAGGGGTGAGGGCGAGCCATTATCTGGCGTTTTAGCGAATGCCACTATAAAAACCGGTATCGTTTAACAGCCTTAACAGTAGACCTATCGAAAGCCGGGAACGCTTGCTCCCGGCTTTCGATAGGTCTACTGTTAAGGCTGTTACGATACGGTTCCCCCGTTCCAGACAGAATCGCCGGGCGCGATGAGGGCTAGTTTCCCGTCGCGGTCTTCGGCCATCAGAATCATTCCCTGCGATTCGAAACCCATCATTTTACGCGGGGCCAGATTGGCCAGAAAGGTTACCTGTTTGCCGATGATGTCTTCCGGCGCAAAATGCTTGGCAATGCCGCTCAGAATTTGACGTCCGCCCAATCCGTCGTCTACTTTCAGTTTCAGGAGTTTATCGCTTTTGGGCACCCGCTCCGCTTCGGTGATCGTACCGATGCGAATGTCCATTTTAGCAAAATCATCGTAAGTGATTTCGTCCCGAAGGGCCGGCACGGTTTTAATTTCTAATTCATTCATGTGTTTGGCATTCAGTAACTTCTGAATCTGTTTATTGATTTCGTCGTCCTCGATTTTAGCGAACAGGAGCTCACTTTTACCCAGCGGATGGCCTTCAGTCAACAAGTCGGCCCGACCGGCATTGGTCCAGTTGAAGTGCTCGGTAATGTTGAGCTGGCTGCGTAATTTCTCGCTCGTGAACGGTAGAAATGGCTCGCAGACAATGCTCAGGTTTGCCGAAATCTGGAGGGCAATGTTCAGGATGGTATTCGCCCGAAGCGGATCGGTCTTGACAACTTTCCAGGGTTCGGTTTCGGCCAGGTATTTGTTACCCAAACGCGCCAGGTCCATGAGGTGACCCAGCGCTTCCCGGAATTTGTATTGGGCAATGGACTGCCCAATGCGGTCCGGGAACAGCGCTAGTTCGTTGAATACCGTTTTGTCATACTCGGTCAGGTCGCCCCGGACGGGTACATGGTTATTGCAGAATTTCTGGGTCAGCACAACGGCCCGGTTGACGAAATTGCCGAATACGGCCACCAGCTCATTGTTATTCCGTGCCTGAAAATCTTTCCAGGTAAATTCACTGTCTTTGGTTTCGGGGGCGTTGGCCGCCAGGACATAGCGCAATACATCCTGCTTGCCCGGCAGCTCGTCGAGGTACTCATGCAGCCAGACGGCCCAGTTACGCGAGGTGCTGATCTTGTCGCCTTCGAGGTTCATGAACTCGTTCGCCGGTACGTTATCCGCCAGAATGTAACTTCCTTCGGCCATCAGCATGGCCGGGAAAATGATACAGTGGAAAACTATGTTATCCTTGCCGATAAAATGGACGAGTTTGGTGTGTTCGTCGCGCCAGTACAACTCCCAGTCGCGCCCCTGCTCTTTGGCCCATTCTTTAGTCATGGAGATGTAGCCGATGGGCGCATCGAACCAGACGTATAGCACTTTGCCTTCCGCATTGGGAAGGGGCACCTTAATGCCCCATTCCAGGTCACGAGTCATGGCGCGGGGGCGCAGTCCTTCCTTCAGCCACGACTGACATTGACCAAATACGTTCGTTTTCCATTCTGTATGGCTGTTAACGTACTCCTCAATTTTGGGCTGCATGCGGTCCAACGGCAAAAACCAGTTTTTGGTAGAACGCAAACTCGGTTTGGAACCAGACAGCATGGAGTGCGGTTCAATCAGCTCGGTGGGACTGAGGGCGGTGCCGCAGCGTTCGCACTGGTCACCATAGGCGTTGGGATTGCCGCAGACTGGACAGGTGCCTACAATGTATCGGTCGGCCAGAAACTGTCCGGCTACCTCATCATAATACTGCTCCGTCACTTCCTCATCGAAATCGCCCTTTTCGTAGAGTTTTGTGAAAAATTCCTGTGAGGTTTCATGGTGAATCTGGTTCGAGGTTCGTGAGTAAATATCGAACGAGATGCCAAATTCACTGAACGCCTGCTTGATCTGCCCGTAATATTTATCGACGACCTCCTGTGGTGTGATGCCTTCTTTTTTGGCTTTGATCGTGATGGGCACGCCATGCTCATCGGTGCCGCTGATGAACGCAACATCTTTGCCCGTCGAGCGGAGATAACGAACGTAAATGTCGGCGGGCAGGTAACACCCGGCAAGGTGTCCGATGTGAATGGGTCCGTTTGCGTAGATCAGAGCTGCCGTGACGGTATAGCGTTGTGGATTTTCTAGAGACATAGATTGATTTCGGTTTTCGGTTTCTGGTCTTCGGTTTACCCGTGGCTCAAACGAACCCCGGCAAACAGGGAACGGAAAACCTTATTTGCCCGCAAAATTAGCAATTCAGGGCCGAACGTTGTTATGTTTACACAAAGAGAACTGCCGCGCTACTATGGAGAACACCGGGACGAATACGAATAATTTCCTCAACTGGGTCGAAATCAAAAACGTCAATTGAATTCATCATTACCTAAATCGGTCTTTATCACAGGGGCCACTGGCTTTATCGGCTCTCATATTGCCCGGCGCTATCTGGCTGATGGTTATTCGGTTACAGTGCTTTTTCGTCCGACGAGCGGGTATGGGCTCCTAGCCGATGTGGCGGATCAACTTACCTGGCATGAGGGCGATGTGCTGGATATTCCCTCACTCGAAGCGGCCATTCAGGCAGGACGGTCGGATAGCCGCACTTCCGATGGTTCGGTGGATGTGATTCATGCTGCTGCCATCGTCTCGTTCATTCACAAAGATCGCGATCGAATGGAGCGGATCAATGTGGAGGGGACGGCCAACATCGTGAATGTCTGTCTGAAAGCGAATGTCCGAAAACTGGGCTATGTTAGCTCCGTAGCCGCCATCGGTCGACCTTCGGCAAAAGGAGGGAAGGCTGGCGAACCAGTCCTGATCAATGAGGAACTGAAATGGGAAGAATCGCCGAACAACTCCGAATATGCCAAAACCAAATACCGGGCAGAGCTGGAAGTGTGGCGGGGTGTTGCCGAAGGCCTTAACGCCGTGATGGTCAATCCATCTGTCGTGCTGGGCGTGGGCGACTGGAGCCGAAGCAGCCTTCAACTAATCAAATACGTACAGGACGAACGGCCATTTTATCCGGCCGGTTTGGCCAATTATGTCGACGTCCTCGATGTGACAGACGCGCTTGTGGGTCTGATGCAGTCGGATACAAGATCCCGTCGGTTCATTCTCAATGGGGGCACCATTCCGTACCGTTCGTTGTTAGAACAGATAGCCACCGTGCTGGGTAAGCGGCCACCGACGGTGTCGATTCCGCCCGCCATTAGCCGTTTACTTTGGCCTCTGGAGGCTATGCGGGCCTGGTTGATGGACAAAGCACCGCTTATAACCAGAGAAACAGCGCGGTCGGCGAGTTCGTTATACCAGTATGACGGGCGCAGTATTGAGAAGGTGCTTGATTTTCAGTATCGAGCATTGAGCGAGACCCTGAAGCGTGTGGCAGACGCCTTCGGGCAGCTCCGAAACGGTCCGTAAATTTTCGGTTCGGGGGTTGGAGTTTCGCTTTTTTGAGTTTATATTGAAGTGCCAAAGGATAAATCGCACCATTGGTGCGGCCCCTATCCGCCCACATTTTGAAGGCAATAGCATGGAGCAAGAGTTCGAAGAACGAGAAGGCGATATAAAAGAATCAATCCGGCGTTTTGAGCAGATGCTGGATCAGCAACAAAGTCAGTTTTTCGACCTGGATGTCTATGAACAAATGATTGAGCACTACCTCAATCAAGGTGATTTAGACAAGGCGTTCAAAGCCGCCGAAGCCGGTCTGGAAAATTTCCCCTATGCGCTGGAACTGATGCTCGATAAGGCCCAGATTCTGGCTAATTTTCAACGGTTCGATGAGTCGCTGGATTTGCTGGAAAGGGCTTCTTTGTTTAACCCCGGCGACCTGGATGTCCCCTTTATGCAGGGATCGGTGCTGAACATGGCTGGTCGCTATGAAGAATCGATTCAGGTACTGGAAGATTTACTCGACCGCGCTGAAGATAAGGATGACATTCTGTTTCAACTGGGGCAGAGCTATCAGAACTGGGGTAAATATGACGAAGCGATTACGCACTATAAAAAGTCGATTGCGCTGAACATTAACAATGAAAATGCGCTCTATGAGCTGGCATTTTGCCTGGATGTAACGGGAGAATTAGAGAACAGTCTGTCCTATTATCAGCAGCTGATTGATACAGACCCGTATTCTTACAATGCCTGGTACAACATCGGTATCGCCTACAGCAAGCTGGCCCGTTATGCCGAAGCTGCGGAAGCGTATGATTATGCGGTCATTATCAAGGGAGATTTTGCCTCAGCGCATTTTAACCTGGGTAACACCTACATGAATCTGGGGTTGTTCGAGAAAGCTGAAGTCTGTTATCGCGAAACGCTGAAATACGAAGAAGCAACTGCCGATACCTTCTGCCACCTTGGAGCCAGCCTGGAAAAACAGGATCGCATTCCCGAAGCCATCAAGGAATACCGCGAAGCCATCAAATTAGATGCCATGTGGGATGAAGCCTGGTTTGGCATCGGTGTCTGTCTGAGCGAATCGGGTAAGTGGTACGAAGCCCTGCCGTTTTTGCAAAAAGCCGTTAAACTTAGTGACCAGAATGGCGAATATTACCTCGCCATTGCCGAAACAGAATATAAAATCGGTAATGTCCTGTCGAGTGTTGAAGCGTTTGAAAAAGCAGCTGAGGTCGACGCGGAAAATCCTGATGTGTATCTGACCTGGTCGCTGGTGCCGTTCGATCAGGGCGATTTTCTGCGGGCCAACGATATTATCCAGTCGGGTATCAACGACATGCCCGCCGAAGCGGATCTGTACTATCGCTCGGCCGTTTATTTGATTCATGCCGGTCATTATCGCGAATCGCTCATTCAACTGGAGGCTGCGCTTTCACTGGATTATGACGCGCACGTTCAGTTGTTCGAGTTCTTCCCCGAACTGGAAAAACAGAAGGCTTTGTACAAGATTATTCAACAGTACAAGAAGGAATAAATACATGGCGCCGGTATATTATCCAGTGCATCAATAAAAGCAAAAAGTCGATTCCCGTTATGGGAATCGACTTTTTGCTTTTATTGATGTGAAAAAAGTATTTTCGATGTCTATTTGGAGAGAGTGAATTCCGACAGTTTTAACCAGTTGGGGGTTATGGCTAAATCGTCTGTAGCCTGGTTATTGATGGGAACGGAATGAGTTGCAAATAAGTTAAACGACCAATTGACAATGCATGATAAAAATCTACTTCTGTAGTCTGAGCTGGGCGGAATGCAGTCTGCAAAGCCGCTGGCTTCTTTTACGATTACTATTCATTAGCGTTTGGGCAACGCTCTCTCCGTCAGCAACGAGCAGTGCCCAGTCCGACTCTGTTCAACTGGCCAGTAAGGAGCATGTGACTGATTACCCGCGCGATTCATTGGCTGATGTTTGGGATGTGTATTATAAGTACATCGACCGGAAGGGGCACCGCCGTGCGGAGCACTATAAGCCCGGTTTGCATACGACCATCTTTCCGGAGTTAGCCTACGCGCTGCAAACGGGCGTGGCCATTGGGCTGAATGCCAATCTATCCTTTACCAGCGCTAACCCCGAACAGAACGTCTCGACCATTATTTCAACCCCGCAGTATACGCAATACCGTCAGGTGATTATTCCGGTTGTCGTTAATTTCTGGACAAAAGGGAACCGGTACAACATCGTTACGGATTGGCGCTATTACGACTATTCTGCCGATAACTTTGGATTAGGTGACGACTCACCCGGTAATGCGGATGACCGGCTGATGTATTCCTACCTGCGCTTTCACCAAGCGGTGCTGCGTCAGGTTGCGCCGAATCTGTCGGTTGGTATTGGGTATGCGCTCGATTATCACTGGCATATCCAGGATGTTAACAATACGCCCCAGCTAAATAATGATTTTGGCCAATATACATCGACGGATCACACAGTCTCATCCGGACCTACGTTCAGCGTGCAGTACACCAACCGACGCAACCCAAATAATCCACAAAGTGGCTTCTTTGGGAGCGTGGTTGTGCGGCCAAATCTACGTTGGCTGGGTAGTGATCAAAACTGGCAATCGGTTATAGCTGATTTTCGGAAATACATACCCTTGTCGTCAACGGGTCGGCATATTCTGGCTTTCTGGAACATGAACTGGCTAAGCCTGGGTGGTCAGGCGCCGTATCTGGACTTACCCAGCAGTGGTTGGGATACCTACTCGAATATGGGCCGTGGCTATGTGCAGGGCCGGTACCGCGGTCGGGACCTGATTTATCTGGAAGCCGAATACCGCACACAGTTGCTGAGCAATGGGCTATTGGGCGCGGTTGTCTTTACGAACATGCAGACGTACAGCAGCTACCCCGACACGAGCCATTTCGGGCGCTTGTTGCCGGGTGGGGGCGTTGGGCTACGGGTGAAAATGAACAAGCATTCCAACCTCAATCTGGCAATCGACTATGGTGTAGGAATCGGCGGGGCTCGGGGGTTCTTTTTTAATTTTGGCGAGGTGTTTTAGCCGTTTGACTTGGTGAAGTCGGGTTCTTAAAACCGACTTCACCAAGTCAAACGGCTTCCGGGGCAATTCAGGAAAACCGATCGGGACTAAAGGCTGTAACCTCCATACTGTCGGCGGCTCCGCTAGCGAGTTCACTCACCAGCTTGCCCGTTGCGGGGCCTAAACTCAGCCCCATCATGCCGTGCCCGGTTGCCAGAATGACATTATCGAATCGTTCCGTCCGGCCAATGTAGGGTAAGCCATCGGGTGAACAGGGGCGCAAACCCCGCCAAACCATCTCGACGTCGGGCATAGTAACCGGTACATCGGGGTAATATTGATTGATGGACTGAACAATGCCCCGCACGCGATTCATGTTCACGGTCATGTCCGTACCCGCCACCTCGAGCGTACCCGCAAAACGTAGATCGTTGCCCATTGGGGTCGCTGTAGCGCGTGCTTCGAGCATGATAGCCGGAATACGGACGTTGTTTTTTATGTTGCGAACCGCGAAACTGTAGCCTTTTCCGCCCTGCATCGATAAGTTCAGATCCAGCAATCGGGCAAGTGATGGCGACCATGCTCCCCCCGCCACAACCAGTTCGTCGATGGGGAAATCGCCCTGTGCGGTGTGTACCGACGTAATGCGCGACTGACTTTTGCCAAAGCCCGTTACGGTATGGTTTTCCAGGATAGTAACGCCCTGCTTGCGTAAATACGTGACCAGCGAACGGACCAGTTCACCGGGATTCAAATGGGCATCGCCGGGATACAGTACACCGCCCCGTACATCGACCCGCGTGTGGGGTTCCAGCTCCTGAACCTGCTGGCCGGTAAGTACCTTCGCTTCGATGCCCGCCCGATTGGCAACGCTGGCTTCTTCGGCCATTTCGTGTTCGGCCGATGCCGTTTTGTAAAGCATCAGCAGGCCCCGTTCCTGCCATTCAAAATCCAGATCGCCATTAGCCGCTAAATCCTGATATAAGGTCTTGCTCAACAGGCTGATGTCGCGCAAAACCGGAATGGAGTGCTCCACGTGTCGGGACGTCGAGTGTCGATAGAATAACCAGCCCCATCGGGCCAGCTCCAAGTCCAGCCGGGGCTTTACGTAAAATGGGCTGGTGGAGTTAAGCATCCAGCGCATGCCTTTGGCAATCATGCCCGGCTGAGCCAGCGGAATGATATGGCTGGGCACAATCATTCCGGCGTTACCAAACGAGCAACCGTCGGCAATGGTCGTCTGGTCGAACAGGGTAACGCGGTGCCCCGCTTTGTGTAGATAATAGGCGGAACTAAGCCCAATTATACCTCCGCCAACAATGCCAATCCTACTTGACG
The DNA here is from genome assembly GCF_054776595.1 of Spirosoma horti. Taxonomy (NCBI): domain Bacteria; kingdom Pseudomonadati; phylum Bacteroidota; class Cytophagia; order Cytophagales; family Cytophagaceae; genus Spirosoma; species Spirosoma horti. Next base: position 264,796 of record NZ_BAAHBQ010000006.1, on the reverse strand, counting down.
CCCGATGTGTCATATTACCTGAAATCCATACACGTATGGATCGTCTTCGTCCAGAATAAGGTGGTTGTAACCGTGAATCCGGGCCCAGCCTTCGATGCTGGGAACAATGGCTGGTTTAGACGCCAACTCCGTTTCAGCCTCGATACGACCGTTGAAAATTGACCCGATAATGCTCTCATGCACAAACGTTTCACCCGGTTTCAGGCGGCCCTGCGCGTACCACTGCGCCATACGGGCCGAGGTGCCTGTGCCGCAGGGCGAACGATCGATGGCTTTGTCGCCGTAAAAAACGGCATTACGGGCGGTTGACGTTTCCTTTAGCGGTTTGCCCGTCCACAGGATATGGCTAAGTCCATTGATGGTCAGGTTTTCGGGATGAACGAAGGTGTATTGTTCGTTTAGGCGTGTTCGCATCTCGCGCGCCCAGCCAATTAGCTGTTCGGCTTTGTAGTGCTCCAGGCCGGGGAAATTCGGTTGAGGATCGACAATGGCGTAGAAGTTTCCTCCATATGCGACGTCGACCGTTAGCGGCCCCAGTTCCGGGCAGTCGACGGGTAGTTTTTCGGCTGCAAGGTACGATTTGATGTTTGTAATCTTCACCGATGTCACTTTCTTTCCTTCCTGCTGGTACTCAGCCCGAACCAGTCCGGCGGGTACTTCCAGATTCAGAACACCGGGCGTTTTGGGCCGGATCAGGTTTTGTTCGATCGCTACGGTAACGGTGCCAATGGTGCCGTGTCCACACATGGGCAAACAGCCGGAGGTTTCGATAAACAGAACACCCGCGTCATTCGCCGGGTCGGTGGGCGGGTAGAGAATACTCCCCGACATCATGTCGTGGCCGCGTGGTTCAAACATCAGCCCCTTCCGGATCCAGTCGTACTCACGCAAAAAATGCTGCCGTTTCTCGCTCATGGTTTCCCCTTGCAGAAACGGAATGCTGCCGCCCGTAACCACCCGAACCGGGTTGCCACAGGTATGAGCGTCGATGCAGAAAAAGTGATACTCGGCCATGATTTGAACCAGTCGTCTAGGCTACGTTAATAAGTGGACGTTTGGCCATGGCCGTTTGAATAATATGTTCCACCTGAGCTCGTTCGTCACCGATGAGCGGCAGGCGGGGAGCCCGGACATACTCCGAACCAATGCCGGTGGCCTGGGCTGCCAGTTTGATATATTGCACCAGTTTTGGGTGAATGTCCAGTTCGAGTAGGGGCATAAACCAGCGGTAAATGTCCAGTGCCTCGGCCAGTTGACCGGCTTTCACCAGGTCGTAGACCGCTATCGTTTCCTGCGGGAACGCATCGACCAGACCACCCACCCAGCCATCGCAGCCCAGCAACAGGGCTTCCAGCGCCAGCGTATCGACACCACCCATCAGGTTGAACCGGTTGCCGAAAGCATTGCGCATCCGGGTAATGTTGGTCAGGTCGCGAGTCGATTCTTTGACCGCCTGAATGTTGGGTAGTTCGGCCAGCTCTTCGAACATGGCCACCGTTGTCATGATTTTGTAATCGTACGGATTATTGTAAATCATGATGGGCAGGGTCGTTTCCTCCGCGACCGATTTGAAGAACGTAACCGTTTCACGGGCATCGGCCGGGTAGCGCATCGGCGGCAGAAGCATCAGCCCGTCGGCCCCATTCGCTTCGGCTTCGCGGGCGCGGGTAATGGCCTGCTTGGTGCCTTGCTCGGCAATGTTGACCAACACCGGAACCTTGCCCTGGCAAACGGCCAGTGCTGACTGCAACAGGGTGATTTTTTCCTCATTCAGCAGGGTACTGGCTTCACCTAATGAGCCGCCAATGATAAATCCGTGTACACCCGCGTCGAGCTGGGCATGCAGGTTTTTCTCGAAGAGTGGGATATCCAGTTCATCATCGGCCGTAAATGGCGTTAAGAGTGCGGGGTAGACACCTTCCCACAGGACAGATACATTCATTGGCGTAGTTGTAATGTTAAATGCTTCGGTTAAACAGTCTGGTCGTTTGACACACTCAAAGTTCATCAATTATCGAGGTAGTCCATTGCCCATTATTCATGCATACTAATACTTATTTACCCATATTTGCCAAGTTATCACAAAAAGTAGTCAAATAGGTATTAATGAAACCGCTTCTGTTTCGGGTGCCCACGGTCGATGACCGCTCTTTTCGGATTGAACAGGATAGTGCTCCTCATTTTTATGGACATCTGCACTTTCATCCCGAAATACAACTGACCCTTATTCAGCAGGGGGAAGGTACGCTGATCGTCGGGGATAAAATAGATCGCTTTGGCCAGTACGATATGCTGTTGCTCGGCGCTAACCTGCCTCATGTCTTACTGAGCGATCCTCGTTATTACCTGCCCGGTTCGACTCAACTGGCGGCCTCGGTTACTGTTCTATTCAGGCCGGAGCATCTGGAAGCAACCCTGCTGAATCTACCAGAAACAAAACATATAAGCTTTTTGCTGCAGGAAGCCCAGCACGGCGTCCGGCTGCGCTGTGGACTAAGTAATGCACTCACCGCGCAATTGGAAAATATGCCAAAACAGCGCCCATTCGAGCAGTTGTTGGGCTTGTTAGCCTTATTGCATAACCTGGCAACAAATCCCGACCGGGAAGTTCTGTCGGCTACTGCCTATGCAAGACCCCAGCGACCCGACGATCAGCGTCGGCTGGAGCAGGTCTTCTCCTATATTCTGCAACAGTATGCCCAACCTATTTCGTTGGAAGACGTAGCGAACGTGGCCAACCTGACGCCCGGTGCTTTCTGTCGTTTCTTTCGGCAACATACGCGCAAAACGTTTTCGCAATTGCTCAATGAGGTCCGTGTTGAACATGCCTGCCGACATTTGCGCGAATCGCGGGAAAGCATTAGCCAGATTGCGTTCAATTGTGGCTACACGAACCTGTCAAATTTTAATCGCCAGTTTAAAGAAGTGGTGGGCATGGCACCCGGCGAATACATTCGGAGCTATCGCCTTTGATGCAGCCTGTCAAGCCTTTTGCCGGAGCGACGATGCCCGCACAATGAGCTGAGTGTCCATGATCCGGGTCTCTTTCTCGGCCCCCGTATCGTTGGCGTCTATTTGTTTGAGTAACAGGCGAACGGTCTCTGTGCCCATTTCCTGAATGGGCTGGCTGATGCTGCTCAATGCTGGCGAGAAGAAGGCGGATACCGGTTCATTGTTAAAACTAACGACCGCCACATCGTCGGGTACACGAAGCCCCTTTTGTTTCATGGCATAAATGGCCGGATAGGCCACCCGGTCACTAATTGTAACAACGCCATCGGGTGGTTGTGGCAGACTCATTAAGGCCAATGTTTGCATAACGGTGTTCTCCTGAGTGTAGTCGCAGTGGAACACATAGTGGTCATCGGGCTGTAAGTTGTATTTCGCCAGGGCTGCCTGATATCCCTTTATCCGTTGGTTGCTCAATAACAATCGGGCCGGGCCAGCCAGAAAGCCAATGCGCTGACAGCCATTCTCGATCAGATGCTCGGTAGCTTTAAACGCGGCAGCCTCATTGTCGACGATGACTTTTGAGACGTCGATACTTTCGGCATAACGGTCGAACAGGACAAGGGGAATATTTTTGCGAGCCAGCCGTTCGACGTGCTCATAATTATCCGTATCGCGCGACAGCGAAATGATAAACCCTTCGACCTGGCTTCGTAGTAGATTCTGAATGTTGGTAATTTCCCGGAGGTACGATTCATTGGTTTGGCAGACCAGGACGCTATAACCCGCCTGAAGAGCGGCCTCCTCGATGCTGTTGAGCATCGCCGAGAAAAAATGATAGCTCAAATTGGGCACAATCACACCAATGGTTTTTGTACGGCTTTTCGCTAGGTTCTTAGCCAACTGATTGGGTTGATAATCAAGCTCTTCGGCCAGTTTAACCACGGCATCCCGTGTTGCCGGATGAATTTCAGGTAATCCCCGTAACGCGCGCGAAACAGTCGAGATAGAGATGTTAAGCGAGCGGGCAATATCCTTGATGGTTACGGGTGTATTCTTCATAACATAAGCGGGACTCTGCGCACGTTGCCTACCGGGAATAATCGCTCTTTAGGCTGTATAGAGCAGCGAAGAGCCATGGGAATGTTTGTCAATAATAACGAAAAAAGTTTAAAGATTTTAAGCTTGTTAATCAACTGCAAGCATTGCCGCAACTGGTTGCGGCAATGCTTGCAGTTGATTAGATTTATACATGTCTTATGTGAGCAGCGCGATTAGGTGCGTCCTGGGATCGGCAAGGTCAATCCATAGAAATTTACAGCCAGGTTTAATAAGGGAATACCATCAAAAGGAAAGCACGTAACTTCGCACCAGCCCATGCCTACCAACCTGTTTAAAAAGATGTAAAGGTTCAGGCTGGCCTACCTTGCAACCGTTTTTCGAATGAACATACTCCTGCTCAAAGTAACATTAATGCCCTCGGTCATTGCGCTGGTGACGCTGGCCATCCGAAAGTGGGGAAGTAAAGCAGGTGGACTGATTGGCAGTATGCCCTGGGTGGCGGGTCCGATTTTACTATTTTTTATCCTGGAACAAGGCAAAGCATTTGGCATTTACTCGATCCAGGGATCGATGACCGGCATCCTGGCGCTGATCAGTTTTTGTGTCAGTTACTCCGCTTTTTCCCGCAAACTAACCTGGCTACCGACGCTCCTGATCTCGTACACGTTATACACGGCTACGGCTCTGATGTTCAATTATTTACAACTGAATTTGTATATAAGTTACGCCCTTGTCATAATCAGTATAATCGTGAGTCTACAGGTTTATCCGTCGCCTACCGGACCGCCAGCGAGTACCCGTCGCTTGCCCTTCGATATTCCTATCCGGATGGCCGTCGCTACGGTATTTGTCCTGGCTATCACGGCCTTAGCCAGCGTGTTGGGCCCTAACTGGAGTGGTATCCTGACCCCCTTTCCGATCATGACGACAATTCTGGCCATCTTTACCCATACACTTCAGGGGAGCAGCGCTACCATTACCACACTTCGTGGCCTTGTCATTGGTCTTTTGGGGTTTACCACCTTTCTATTTCTGCAAGTCTTTCTGCTTAACGACTTTTCGATTGCTCTCTCCTTTGGGATTGCCTTCCTGATCAACGTACTGATCAATCTGGCTGCGAGCCGGGTGTGGTAATGGCACCGGTACGAAATGATGGTTGGTGGCTGGGTATACTGGCGCTATGGGCTCGTCTTTGCCATGATTGCTCATGCAATGGCTCATGTAGTCTTGTTAACCAATGAGTTAGTGAGTAATTTGTGGTGAATTCTTTCGAGAACAGACGTCAACAATGAAAAATACACAACCCCTCCGAATCAACACGATAAGCGAGTACCATCAACTAATGGGTCTTCCAAAACCGGAGCATCCGTTAATCAGTGTCGTTAATTTTGACGCCATTAAACGCCTGCCCCCCGATGGTCCTAAGAGCCTTATCAATAACTTTTATTCCATTGTGCTCAAGCGAAATTTCACGGGTAAGATAAAATATGGTCAGCAGTCGTATGACTTTGACGAGGGCATACTGCTTTTTATGTCGCCTGGTCAGGTTTTTTCGATTGAGGTAGAGGGTGATTTAAAACACACGGGCTGGATGTTGCTTATTCATCCCGATTATTTATGGAATACGCCTTTAGCCAAAGCTATAAAGCAATATGATTATTTTAGCTACGCGGTGCATGAAGCCCTGCATCTATCCGAGAAAGAAGAAGCCATGCTCACAGGGATCATGCAACATATCGGGCAGGAGTATCACTCGCCTATTGATAAATTCAGCCAGAACGTAATCATTGCCCAGCTTGATTTACTGCTGACCTATGCTGATCGGTTCTATCATCGCCAGTTCATCACCCGAAAAATTACGAATCATCAGCTTCTTACCCGTCTGGAAGCTATTCTTGACGAATATTTTGATAGCAGCCGCCTGACAGATAAGGGGTTGCCAACGGTTCAATACATTGCCGAAGCCCTGAATGTATCGCCCAATTACCTCAGTGTACTCCTGAACGTATTGACCGGTCAAAGTACGCAGCAGCATATACACGATAAACTGATCGAAAAAGCGAAGGAGAAGTTGTCTACAACAACGTTATCGGTTAGTGAAATTGCCTATGAATTAGGCTTTGAGCATTCGCAGTCGTTCAGTAAATTATTCAAAAACAAGACCAATCTCTCACCATTAGACTTCCGGCATTCGTTCAATTAAACGGGCCCGACGATTCGTAAAGAAACGGCTACAACAATCGATGATTAAGCTACAACCCTGACTATCGGGGTGCCGACCTTTGTCTTGTAAACCAAAACAAAGTGTTATGAAAGTCGTAGTGACAGGTTCGTTAGGGCATATCGGCCATCCACTGGCAACGGAGTTAGTTCAAAAAGGCCATACTGTTACCGTGATCAGCAGCAAGCCGGAAAAGCAGTCGGCCATTGACGCACTAGGTGCCATTGCCGCCATTGGCTCACTGGACGATGTTGATTTTATGGCCGCTACATTTACCGGTGCCGATGCTGTATTTGCCATGGTGCCGCCAGGTTATGCTGAACCCGATCAGTTGGCCTATTACCGGAGAATTGTCGGTAATTACATACAGGCCATCCAGCAATCGGGTATAAAGCGGGTAGTCTATCTCAGCAGCTACGGTGCACACCTGGACAAGGGTACCGGATTGATCCTGGGTTCGCATTATACGGAAGGTATGTTGAATGAATTACCAGACGTGACCATTACGCATTTGCGTCCCGGTTACTTCTATTACAATTTGTACAACTTCGTTCCGATGATCAAGGAGCAGGGTTTTATTGGCACCAATTATGGGGGTGATGATCGGCTGGTGATGGTTTCTCCGGTCGATATTGCCGCTGTTGCTGCCGAAGAACTAGAAACGCCCTCTACAGGAATTAACGTGCGCTACATCGCCAGCGATGACCTTGTTGCCAGTGACGTAGCCCATATCATAGGCGCTGCCATTGGCAAGCCTGACCTGAAATGGGTCGTTTTTAGTGACGAACAAGTGAAAGACGCGATGACAGAGGCAGGCATGCCACCCTCCTATGTGGCTGGTTTTATCGAACTGGGCGCTAGCATTCACAGTGGTGCCTTGCGGGAGGATTATGACCTGCACCAGCCAGCCGTAATGGGCAAGGTAAAGCTGGCTGATTTTGCCAAAGAGTTTGCGGCTTCTTTTTAAGAACACGGGTCTTTCTCTTAGCAGGCTGCCTTTTTTGGGCAGCCTCTCTCTTCGTTCGTAAAGGTTCGGGTAGAGGAGGATGAAAAATAGCTTCTGACGAATATGGTTCGCAAATAGCCCCGGCGAACGTTTCTAAAGTCATCTGCTTTGGTTGGACTGGTTCCCAAGTTCGGGCCAGATTCAACACGTACCGATTCGTTGCCAGTTGATTGAGGCAAAGATACCGGCCTTATTTTCTGTTTCAGGGCGATTCGATTACAGATAGAAACCGGGCCGCTCCACCGACCCAAACCATATTATGGGGCATGGCTATGCATACTCGATAGCCAGCCTTTCAATTGACTAGTTGGCGTGTAGTCCGCTTCTGTCTCCTTGGTCCGTGTCCTCACGGACCGAGGAGACAGAAGAAAACCCGGCATCACCTCTTAAAGAAGTGACGCCGGGTTTGATCGTCAGGATAGCGAAAACTACGCCAGCTCAATAAAAAATTCTTCTTTGGCGCGACGAACTTTCGGCGCTTTTGCCAGAAAATCTTTTTCTTCATCACGATAGCCGAGGGCTACCAGGGCCACGCTCCGTAAGCCTTTGGCTGGTAGATCCAGTAATTCGTCGAGGGCTGCGGCATTGAAGCCTTCTATGGGTGTGGCATCAACGTGTTCGGTAGCGGCCGCAATCAGGGCTGATCCTAAACCGATATAGGCCTGGCGGGAGGCCCATACTGCCTGATCTTCTGGCGTTTTGGATAAGAGACCAGCTTTTATCGAATCGGCAAAGGGAGTCAGCGAGTCAACAGGAACGTTCCGGGTATCGGCAATTAGGTTGATGTAGGTATCAATTTGGGACGCTTCCAGGCTTGCCCAGTGCGCGAAAACCAGCAAATGGGAGCCTTCCACGATTTGTGGTTGTGGACAGGCTTTTTCGTGGATTTTCCCCTTCAATTCATGATTGTCGATCACAATAACGTTGTAGGGTTGCAGGCCCACCGACGAGGCCGATAAACGGATAGCTTCCAGAATTGTGTCAACTTTTTGGGCTGGCACTTTCTGCCCGTTCATTTTTTTGGCAGCATACCGCCAGTTCATTGCTTCAAGTAATTCCATTGTATAGGTTGTATTTATACGTTAACAGACTTCACCAGGCGTGCAGGTTGGTCCTTCGGCAGGTAACTCGGTGAGGGTCGGTCGGGATTTTTCCCATTCGGCCCAGGCGGTGTCGAGGGCACTTAAAAATGTTTCGGGCTGCTGGGCTCCCGAAACGGCATACCGACGATTCAGGACAAAGAAGGGAACGCCCCGGGCACCTACCTGCTGCGCTTCGTACACATCCTGATTGACGGCTTCGGCAAACTGATTGCTACTCAGGAGTTGCTCAATCGCCAGCTTATCCAGACCAATCTCCGTACCCAGTTCGAGTAGTGTTGCATGGTCAGACGTGTCTCGGCCTTCCGTGAAGTACGCTTTAAACAGCCGTTCTTCGGCGGCATCGCCCAAACCCTGCTGTTTGGCCAATTGAATGAGCCGATGCGCATCCCACGAGTTGGCGACAACGGCTTTGTCGAAGTCATACGCCAAACCGACTTCGCTGGCCATTGCCGTGACGCGGTCGTTCATTTGTTTCGCTTCGGCCAGGCTCCATCCCTTCACTTCGGCCAGATACTGATTGATATTTTTGCCGGGCTCGGTTTTCATGTCCGGGTTAAGCTGGAAGCTCTTCCAGACAATATTTATCTGATCTTTATGCGTAAACTGGCTAAGGGCGTGCTCGAACTTTCGCTTACCGATGTAGCAAAAAGGGCACATGATGTCACTCCAGATTTCAACGTCCATTGGTTTACTGATTAAGCAGCTTTGGCCAGCTGAATGTTAGCTGATAGTTTGATGTCTTCACCAAGGGCTAGGCCGCCCGTTTCTGTTAAGGCGTTGTAGGTCAGGCCAAATTCCTTACGATTTACTTTGCCCGTAACTTCGAAACCAAATTTTTGATTGCCATAGGCATCTTTGGCTGTGCCGCCGTACTCGGCTTTCAGGGTTACTGGTTTCGTAATGCCTTTAATGGTCAGGTCGCCGGTCATGGCATATTCATCGTCGTCAACTTTTTTAAAGGAAGTCGATTTGAAAACGATCTTTGGATAGGTTGCCGCGTCGAAGAAGTCGGCTGCTTTCAGGTGTGTGTCGCGCATTTCCTGATTGGTGTCAACGCTGTCGACGTCCAGGGAGAAATGCACTTCGGCATTGTCAAAATCATCGTGTTCCGTGGTGGCCCCCCCTTCAAAATTCCGGAACGTGCCGGTTACCGTTGAGATGACCAGGTGTTTTACTTTGAATTGGATTTCGGAGTGCATCGGATCAACGACCCATTTTGTAGTTTCCATAATTGTAGGTACTGGTTTGACTGGTTATCGATTTTGTTAAGTTTTTGTAATCGGGTCTCGTGTTGAATGGTGTGGGGTTATCTATTGGCGATATAAAAGCTAACACTGTTAGTAGATAGGCAAAAAAATTAGCCGTTCAGTGATTTAATGTATCCGTCAACGGCATCTTTCAGTACCAGTTGGCTCCAGGGGTTTTCATTAGGCTGTTGGTCAATGAGTTGGATGGACACCAGGCCATGTAGAATAGACCAGTATGTATGGAATTTTAGAAACGCATCAACCTCTGGTTGCTGACTTTTATCGATCGCTTTCTGGATAACATTAATGAGTACAGCTGAAAATTGCTTTATTTCGGCCACCTGATTCACCTGTTCGCAGCGGGGGATACCCAGCCCAAACATAACCTGGTAGTATTCTTTGTGGGCAAAAGCGAAATTCCAATACCCTTGAGCAATAGCTACCAGTTGCTGACTGGGATCAGGTTGGCTATCCCGCTGCTGGATAATGACTTCTGTCAATAACCGAAAGCCTTCTCTGGTAAATTCCTGCAGAATCGCGTCCTTATTTTCAAAATGCGTGTAAATGACAGGAACGCTATATTCAATGGCGTCGGCGATTTTACGGATAGAAAGCGCCTGCCAGCCTTCTTCCAGAACGAGCTGCCAGGCCGCCTGCAAGATGCTGGTTTTAACTTCTACTTTTTGCCGTAAACGACGTTCCAGAATTCCCATTTGGGTAGTGTTATGCTTTATAACAGTGTTAACTATTCTAAGGGTTGTAAAAGTTTCCAGGCGTCTATATTATTCTGTTAACTTATTTGAATAGTGGCCATTTTCCTGGAAATGGCCGTTTTAATGATTTGAGTTAAATAAGCACTTATTTAACTCAAATCATTAAAACGGTTTAGGATCACCTTTTTTGCTAGTTACGGGGATTTAGGGGTAAAGCAAACGGACAAATAATCCTAAACAACTTCAGTAATAATTGATGTGTAAGCGGCTAAACCGGCCTCTAATCGTTTCTGAATAGTGTAGCGAAGTCGTTCGGGTTCGAGAACGCGCATCCCGTCGCCAAACCCCAGAATTTCTTTTTCCAGCTCGAAGTTATGCTGCACTGTGAGTTGAATAACAATACCGTCATCTGTCCGTTCCACCACTTGCTGCGACGCGTGAAGCGGCTTTGTTTCGACATAGGGCGCATGCAAACGACTAACAAAAAGTTTTGCTTTGATCGGTCGCAGGGTTAGACTCACGGTGACGCCGATGACATCCCGATAAAATACTTCCGGGTCATAATTCTGATTGGGCAGGTACGTTATGTCGGGCGCAACAGCTATCGTGCTTATACGATCCAGCGCCAGATTCATGGGGTAGCCCTTCCCATCGCGAATGCCAACGACAAACCATCGATTTTTGAATTCTTTCAGCCACCACGCATGAAACGGGAACGTTTGTGGAAGCCGGGCCGAGAATGACTGGTACTGAATCCGGAGCGCCCGGTTATGAATAATGGCCTGGTACAGATCGTCGAGAAAATGAAGCCCTTTCAGGCTCTCATTTTTCTCGAAATCAATGACTGAGACCGACTTGCGGGCTGTCGAATACACATGATCTTCCAGTTTTTGAACAACTTCATTCAGCGCCGTAAAATGGGAAAACCCCTTGAATTGCCGGAGTACGTCAACGGCTTCATTCATTCGCGACAGATCGCCATCCGACAGGGGAATATTGGTGATGCTATAGTCTGGGTCTTCGTAGGTATAATATTTTTTGTCGACTACCAGAATGGGAGCGAAGTACCCCAGCTTGTCACTTCGCATGAGCTGAAGGTCGGCCTGAATGGTGCGTCGACTGATGCCTTTATCGATGCCCTCGTATTCATACAGCGATTCGGATACTTTTTCGATCAGGTCGTCGAGTGTCCATTTGCGTTGCCTGTTGCGCAGACAGGCATCAATGGTTTTGTAGCGAATGAGTGCATTCCGGTTAGCAGGCATGGATAGAATTCATGAAGGAAGTGTGATTTTTTGGAAAAATGAGAAAAAAATTTGTACTACGCAAAAACACTGCGTAGTAGGGCCAAACCTTTGTCGTGACGGAAGCAAACATAGCCGAACCGGATGCGGGTTTCTGAATAGCCCCCTAGTATCGCGGCCACTGGCTGGTTTGATATGCTGTTGGTTATGCGTTGGTTCTGTCTCCAAAATGCGGGTTCGAATCCTGCTATCAACCTGTCACGTTGATCCGTTGGATGGAAGAAGACGAGCACTTCTAAAAAGCTCTCCTGAAAGAAGATCGGTTAGAAGCTATCCGGTTCCGTTCGGGCTCGCCCGGATGAAACAGTTTAGCGAGAGCCAGCAGGCAGGCTCCGCGTGTGTGGGGTGTACGTTGTGTCTCGAACGTTTTCCGGGTTGCTGGTTGAAAAGACAAATGCGTTTGCGGATGTCTTCAGAAATACCCGCCCGAATCCTATCTAAGACCGGCGTGCCAAAACATTCGCTTACCTGCTTCCGCTTGAGCTAGATGGGGCGCTTCTGACTGGTTTTTAAACGTAGTCGTCGGCATTGTATATACGGTTGCCGATGAATCTACCTGAAATCTACCGTATGCCATAAATTATACACACAACTAGCATGAAAACTGTACGCATTCAGGCCCTTCAAATCGGGTTATTGTTCAAAAATGGCGGGTATCAAAAAATGCTTTCGGCAGGAAACCACTGGCTCTGGTCGAATGAAACTGTGCATGTCTACAACCAGGGCGAATGGCTACAGAACCCACCCTGCGATCTGTCCGTTTTGCTCGCCTATCCGGAGGTAGCCGCGGCACTGGACGTGGTTGAGGTCAAAGACAACGAAATTGTATTACAGTATGTCGATGGGCTTTTTCAGGCCATTCTGCGCAAAGGACGCTGGGCGTACTGGAAGGGCGTAAAGCAGTACCAATACATAAAAGCGGACATGAGCCAGCTTGAGATTCCGACGGAGATTGATCTGAGTTCGCTGATGCCTCAGCCGTTGTCAGCGTATGTGCGGACGTATACGGTCGAAGCGCACGAGCAGGGCGTGTTGTTCATCGACTGGAAATTTGACCGGATCCTGTCGGCCGGAACGTATATGTGGTGGAAAAACAACACGCCGATTCATGTCCTGAAAGCCGACATGCGCCAGCAGCAAATTGAGGTTTCGGGGCAGGAGATTCTGACGAAGGACAAAGCTTCTCTGCGATTGAGCTTTTACATGCAGTTTCAGGTGCGGGATGTTATTAAGGCGCTGGTTGACAACAAGGAGTTTGACAAACAACTCTATGTATCGATACAGTTGGCCCTTCGCGAATACATTGGTGGACTAACGCTCGATGAACTGCTGGACCGGAAGGGCGAATTAGCTCCTTTTGTGATCAACGCAACGGCGGAAAAGGCGATTGCCCTGGGTGTTGAGCTTCGCAACGGTGGCGTGCGGGACATCATCCTGCCGGGCGACATGCGTGACATCATGAACCAGGTGCTGATGGCGGAAAAGAAAGCACAGGCCAACAGCATCATGCGTCGCGAGGAAACGGCATCGACCCGCAGTTTACTGAACACCGCCAAGCTGATGGACGATAACGAAATGCTCTGGAAGCTGAAAGAGATGGAATACGTGGAGAAAATTGCGGACAAAATCAGTTCGATCTCCATGTCCAGCGATGGCTCGATGGTCGATCAGTTGAAACAGCTTTTCGTTCGTGGCCGATCGCAGTGAGAATAGTAGCAGGAAACCAAACAGTTCGTGCGGGTAGGTTCTCAAACCTGCCCAGTGAGGTTTCTTAAAACCGAACCATCTGAATCATCCGGTGTTAAGAAACCTCACGAAGTCAGATTTAAGAATCTACTTCACATGTAATGTAAGGCAGTGTTAGTCAATAAATTAAGCTAATTAATAAACGCCAGATAAATGGACTCGATCGTTTCACTTGACGATATTTTATCATTGGGGCCAATTCCCGATCACTTACAGCCTGCTTTTCTGAGGGTAGCAAACGGTCTCGTCCAGCGGGCCGAATACCCCCAGGAAAAGGCGCTGGGGTTGTTGGCACAGATGCTTCAGAATCCAAAAAAGTTTGCCTTTTCCAAAAATAAAGTTACCAACCTGGCCCGCTCTATTTATGACCTGAATAAGCAGGGAATTGCTGTCCCGCTCAGCGAAATGGGTGTGACCTTCCTGCCACGCGAGGTAGCTCCACCTGTATTAGTGAGCCATGAAAAACAACCGGAGAATACCTTCGGGCTGCGTGCTGAACCATTGCCCTATGCGGTGTTTGGCCGGGAGCAAATTGAAGAAGGAGCGCTGACGCAGATGCAAACGGCGGCCAGCTTACCCATTTCGGTGGCCGGTGCGCTCATGCCTGATGCCCACCAGGGATATGGTCTTCCTATTGGCGGTGTGTTGGCTACCGATGAGCATACGGTAATTCCGTATGCTGTTGGCGTCGATATTGCCTGCCGCATGTGCCTGTCCGTCTTTGATTTGCCGCCTGCTTTTTTGACTCGGGAACCGCATCTGCTCAAAAAGTCGCTGGTGGAGGAGACCAAGTTTGGGATTGGGGGCGAAACCCGGAATAAAATCGACGAGAGCGTTATGGATTTGCCCGAATGGCAGGCGACCAAAGTGATTCGTGATCTGAAAGACAAAGCCTACCGCCAACTGGGAAGCTCGGGAACGGGGAATCACTTTGTGGAGTGGGGCATTGTTGCGATTCAGGAGACAGAAAATCCAGCCGGGCCGTCGGTCCTGAACCTGCCACCGGGCGAATACCTCGCGTTGTTATCGCACTCGGGCTCGCGCGGATTTGGTGCCGCCATAGCCAACACGTATTCAAAGCTGGCCATGCAGAAAACCAGACTGCCCAAACAGGCTGCTCATCTGGCGTGGCTCGACCTGAACACCGAAGAAGGGCAGGCCTATTGGATCGGTATGAGTCTGGCCGGTGACTATGCCTCGGCCAATCACCACGAAATCCATAACAAACTAGCCAGAGCCATTCGACAAAAGCCGCTTGTGATGGTTGAAAACCACCATAATTTTGCCTGGAAAGAGCAACTAGCTGACGGGCGCCAGGTAATCGTTCATCGCAAAGGCGCCACACCCGCCGGGGCGGGTGTATTGGGCATTATTCCGGGTTCGATGACTCAACCCGGTTTCGTGGTGCAGGGGCGGGGTAATGCCGAATCCATCAACTCGGCATCGCACGGGGCCGGTCGGCTCATGTCCAGGAGCCAGGCGTTCAATACGCTGACTCGCTCTCAGTGGAACAAAGCCCTGCAAGAAGCGGGCATTCAGCTCATTGGGGGTGATCTGGACGAAGCGCCGATGGTGTATAAAAACATAGATACTGTCATCGACGCGCAACAGGATCTGGTATCTGTGCTGGCTACCTTCACGCCCAAAATTGTTCGGATGGCCGATGCCAATCGGAAAGAAGGACGGGAGGATTAGTAGGCTGTCCTTCATGACCTTGTATGGGCATTTCCGTCTAATGGCTGACGCAGCGTATTGTAGAGACGCAAGTATGCCGCACCGGCGGACCGGTCTCTACAATACGCTGGGCGATGATGGAAAATGTATACCAGAACAAATATCGAATAAACGCTGCCCGCCTGGCAGAATACGATTATGGGTCGAATGGGATGTATTTTGTAACAATCTGTACCCTTAATAAATATCCATTTTTTGGGAATATCGAATTGAATCCTGCCTCTTTGTGCCCATCAGCTGTCGGACAGATTGCCATTGATTGCTGGTCGTCTATACCGACTTATTTCCCATTTATTGAGCTGGACGTGTTTCAAGTGATGCCTAATCACTTACACGGTATTCTGGCGATTGGCAAACCAGAAACAGAACAGGTTTGCTGGCAACCTAACCAGTTTGGACCACAACAACAAAATCTGGCGGCAGTCATACGAGGCTTTAAAGCGGGCGTAACAAAACAGGCAAAGCTGAATCAGATTGAATTCGGCTGGCAGCCTCGGTATTATGATCGCGTGGTTCGAAATCAAGATGAATTGGATCGTATCCGTATGTATATCGAAGATAATCCAGCCAAATGGGCAGCCGAGCGTAATGACCCAATGTAGAGACGCATATTTGCGTCTCCTTATCCGGATGGTTCATATCCGGATGGTTCCTTTTGCGCCAGCCAAAGCCGTCCGGATAAGGAGACGCAAATATGCGTCTCTACGTGTAATTTAACGCGAATAAGGGTAATTTCGCCTACTCAACAGCTTTGCTACTACAAACAAAGCCCCAGGACACTCGAGCTTTTAATCCTAACAAACTAATGCAGGCAACCACCGCAACTGGCCAATCAAAACCAGCCGCTTTCACCGAAAATAAGTACCTTATCACCCTCGTCTTCGTTACGTCTCTTTTTATGTTCTGGGGCATCGCCATCACCATGGGCGATGTATTGAACAAGCATTTTCAACACGTTCTGAGCCTTACCAAGACCCAATCGGCTTTTGTTCAGTTTGCTATTTTTGGGGCCTATTTTGTGATGGGAATTCCCGCCGGTCTGTTTATGAAACGGTTCGGCTATAAAAATGGCGTCTTGTTAGGGCTATCCTTGTTTGCGCTGGGTTCGTTCTTGTTTGTTCCGGCTGCCGCAGCTGCGTCTTTCACTTATTTTGGTATTGCCTTGTTTATCCTGGGCTGTGGAATTTCAACCCTCGAAACCGTGGCGCACCCGTTTGTGGCCTCCCTTGGCGACCAGCGCACCAGTGACCAGCGCATTAATTTCGCTCAGGCTTTCAACGCCTTAGGCGCCATCATCGGGCCAGCTATCGGCTCTTATTTTCTGCTACGGAACAATACCGAAGGAAGTACCGATCTGACGTCAGTCAAGACCTTATACATTGTCATTGGCAGCGTCATTGCGACCATTGCCATTCTGTTTTCCTTTGTCAAAGTTCCCTCGCTGACGGACCCGCATGCCGTTGTGGCCGATCCTGATGCCGCCAACGTAGACACGGCACCCGGAAAAACTCTTTTCGAACACAAGCATTTCATCTGGGCCGTTATCGCTCAGTTTTTCAATGTGGCTGCACAGGGCGGAACCTGGGCCTTCTTCATTAATTATGGCCACGAAAAAATGGGCTTTTCCGACGCTACTGCGGGCAATTACATGATTCTCTTTATGGGACTCATGCTGGCTGGACGTTTCGCGGGTACGTTCCTGATGCGGATTATCGCGCCCCATTCGTTGCTGGCTATTTTTGCTGCCTGTAACATTGTAATGTGCCTTATTATCACCCAAAGTTTTGGCTGGCCTTCGTTTATCGCGCTGCTGATGCTTAATTTCTTTTTCAGTATTATGTTCCCAACCATCTTTAGTCTGGGCTTGAAAAATCTGGGTTCGCATACGCAGCAGGCATCTTCCTTTATTTCGATGGGCGTTGTTGGGGGCGCTGTTTTTCCCTTTCTGATGGGCATGGCGGCCGAACACGATGTGGCATCGGCCTATTACCTGCCCATTATCTGTTACGCCGTTATCTTCCTGTTCGGTGCCAAATTCTATAAAGTGAACTGATCGAGTTCTGGTTCAGAAGACAGCAAGCCGTAAGTGGACTCGATAACAGTCACTTACGGCTTGTTGCTTTTCTAGACTATAGTGTACTTTTTACGGTCCACTGCTCGGCTATTTTTCCCTGGTCGAAGCGAAGTATCTCGTAAACCATCGTGGGATTACCCGCCAGTTGACCTTCTGCCTGGATGACCACAAAATCGCCTTCGCTGATTGCTCGATGAATCTTCGAGATGGTCAGTGTGGCGGAATGCAGATAGGAGTGCAGGCCATCAAGCCCGTTAGCCATGTCGGGATTATGCTGGATAAGATCAGCCACAACAAATTCAGGCAGAGCCTGTAGGTGTTTGTCAACGAAAATCCGCTGATAAAAAGCAAGCGCTATTGTTTTATTAGTAGCGGTTAAGGCCGTATTCTCAGTCGGTAATGGGCCGTTCATCATGGCGTTTCCATTAGCTGTTGTCTCGGGCTGGTCCTGTACCGCGTCCCAATGTTCGGCTACCTGGCCGTTCTCAAACCGGAATAGATCGACGACTACTTTCTGTTTGCCTCCCCAGTCAAAACTAAGGTTTGTAACCACGTATTCATCTTCAGCAATGAGTCGCATAAACGGGGCTGTCGCAGCGGTCGGTTTGGGCATCTGCTTCATCAGGTTCAGGGCTTCAAGGACGCCAGCTTTGCCAGGTTTCAGGGCTGAACTATGTTGAATGTAATGCTCGGAGATAAGCTGTTCCGCAAAGGCAATATCGCCCTGGGCTACCGCCCGCCGATAGAAATCGCGTATGAGTGATTTATGGAGTGTTTCTTTTTGCATGGTATGCGATTGGTTGGCTGTCTGTTTGGACAGCGGTCTGGTACACGATAGAGACAGGGCTGCCAGTAAGCACAGCATGCCCGTGATGAAATCGTGAAATTTCATGATATGAAAATTAACTAATGAAGGAATAATGACTGGTAAGCTGTGCATGTAGATTTACACCTGTCCAGGGTTGGACAGCACAGCAGAAATGCCCTGCCTGCTTTCGCAGCGGGGTTTCGGGCCAGATTAGCGGTATGTAATTATACGATTCGTAGCGATAAAGGTATTGATTTTATTTTGAAAAAGAGGCTTTGCCAGGGCGGCAAAAAAGTTTAACCGCGGAGGTAAAAAGAACACAGAGGTTCCTTCGCCGTTTAGTTTCTGTGACGAGGAATCTCTGTGTTCGCTGTGTCTCCGTGGTTAAACTTTTTTGAAGGAGGTAGCCTGATGTGATGGCTTAACTTCCCGGCGGGGTATTCGCCAGTTTCTGTTTCAGATCAAACGTTTGTCCGGCGAAGACAATAAGTATCTGGTGTTCATCGAAGGCGCGTTTCACGGCCATGATGGCCTCGCTCAAGGCTGCCTGAGCATTGGTTGTTGACGGATTGATCCAGAACCACAGCACAAACTGCACATTGGCATCGGCAAACGTGCGGTAATGCAATTCGACAGGATGACCTTTCAGGACAAACGGAAGCTTGGCTACAGCAATTTTGGCTACCTGCTGGGCTTTCGCCAGATCGTCGATGTAGGAAACACCAGCTGCCAGCTCGATTCGGCGAATGCCAATCCGCGAAAAATTAGTAATTGGTTTCTGAAAAACATCTTTGGACGGAATCTCGACGGTCTGCCCCTGCCCATTATCCATCACAACGGAGCGTAATTTAATATCGAGCACTTTGCCCGTGTATCCGTTGGTCTCGACTGTATCGCCCACCTGAATGGGCCGGGCCAGCGCAATCATCGTTCCCGAAATGAAATTGGCGGTCAAATCCTGAAACGCAAAACCGACCGCCAGCGCAATAACGCCCGCACCGGCCAGCAACGAGGTGACCGTTTTGTCGAGCCCTAACACACCGAGCGCCACGAATAGCCCAACGGCAACAACCATGACTCTGACCAGGGCTCCCGTTAGGTTGACGAGTGATTGATTGTCGCTAACCCGACGTAGCCCCCGCACCATTCCCTGACTTAGCCAACGCGACAGGAAGGTAAAGAGGACAAAGACAAGGATCGCCACGGCCAGTTCGGGCACAAATCGGATAGCGTTACGTATCCAGAGAGAGAGTTCGGCGTAAATAAGACCGGGAGCCTGAGAAAAATCCATTAAGCAAAGGTAATCGTGTAAGCCGAGAACGACGCGAGTTTACTTACTGTTTCAATAGTACGTGCATTCCCCGTACCTTTGTGAACTGATACAACTGATTGATGATGAAACCTACCGCTGCCATTTATCTCGATAATGCCGCTACTACCCGGCTCGATCCTGAAGTTCTGGATGCCATGCTGCCGCTCATGACGGAGCAGTTTGGCAATCCTTCGTCCATTCATAGTCATGGTCGGGCGGTGCGAACGGCCATTGAAAAAGCGCGGAAAACGGTAGCTATGTTATTGAATACATCCCCTGCCGAAATTTTCTTTACGTCGGGCGGAACCGAAGCTGACAACACGGCCATTCGAAGCAGTATCGAAACCTATGGCCTCACTCACGCCATCACATCACCCCTGGAGCACCATGCCGTGCTGCATACGCTCGAGCACCTGGCCAAACAGGGCGTTATTAAGCTGAGTATGGTGAATATAGACCAGAAAGGGCATATTGACCTAGCCCATCTGGACGAACTTCTACGTCAACATCAGCCGGCTGGTACGGGCTCGACCCGTTCACTGGTTTCTCTTATGCACGGTAATAACGAGATCGGCAACATGTTGGATCTGAGTCGGGTAGGGGAGCTATGCCGGTCGTACGATGCGGTTTTCCATTCCGATACGGTACAGACGATGGGCCATTTTCGGCATAATCTGCAACAGCTACCGGTCGATTTCATTGTGGGGGCCGGGCACAAATTTCATGGCCCCAAAGGTGTTGGGTTCTTGTACGTCAATGCCGACCGGGTGAAAATTAACCCGTTTATTTATGGGGGCGCGCAGGAGCGTAACATGCGGGGCGGTACCGAAAACGTCTATGGCATCGTTGGGCTGGCCAAAGCCCTCGAAATTGCCTACCGCGACATGGACGAACACCGGCAGCACATTACGTCACTGAAAAGCCGGATGATCGAGCGACTACGGACTCAACTGCCGGAGGTGCAGTTCAACGGCGATTCGGCGGATGTTGACAACAGCCTGTATACCGTGCTGAATGTCAGCCTGCCTGCATCGGAAATCAGTGATATGCTGCTGTTCAGCCTGGACATTGCCCGTATTTCGGCATCGGGTGGGTCGGCCTGTTCGAGTGGGTCAAGTATTGGCTCTCATGTGTTGGGTGCTCTTCCGGGCCTGGATGCCGACCGGGGCTATGTCCGGTTCTCATTCGGAAAATACAATACTGCCGATGAGATCGATTATGCCGTCGATACGCTGGTTGGCTTGTATGCCAAAGAGGGTAAGCTAGTGTAAAGAAATAGTCCCCGGCCCCTCGCGCTTCAGAAGGGGCCAGGGACGGTGATTATTTAGGTTCAATCAGGTCCCATAAGTTGCCATACAAATCTTCGAATACGGCTACTGTTCCGTATTCTTCTTCGGAGGGTGGGCGAACAAATGTTACGTTGTTGGCAAGCATGCTGTTGTAGTCGCGCCAGAAATCATCCGTGTACAGAAACAGGAAAACCCGCCCACCTGTCTGATTCCCCACCCGGCTTTTCTGTTCCTCATTGGAGGCTTGTGCGAGTAACAGGCAAACGTCTGTAGAACCAGGCGGAGCTATCCGAACCCAGCGCTTTGTTTCGCTTAATGGCGTATCCTCAACTAGGGTAAAATTGAGTTTTTGGGTATAAAAAGCAATGGCGTCGTCGTAGTTATCGACAACAAGCGTAATGTGGGGAATGCGTTGTTTCATGCAACAAAAATAGTCGGCGGGCTACCGAGAAGCTAGATGATTTAGCCGTTTCGGCAATCTAGACGGCGGGCATAACTAAGGAATCTATATCTATTGACTGTCTTACTGTTCTCTCAGTTCCTTGAGCTTATTTCTCAATTGATCTCCCTGTAGATTTCTGGCAATAACAACGCCATCGTGGTCGAGAAGAACGGATGTTGGGTAACCCGTAATACCATACGTCTCAACCAGTTTGTTGCCTTTGTCGGATAGGATTTGTGGCCATTGTACGTCCTGCTTTTGGATGAATTTGGTTAGCTTTTCCGATGAGTCCTGAACGATGCCAATAAACTCGAACTGGTTTTTGTCAAGTCCCGCATACAGCTTTTTTAGCTTTGGAATGTCGTTCACGCATCCTTTGCACCAGGTTCCCCAGAAATCGACGTACACATATTTTCCTTTATAATCGGCCAGGGTAATGGGCTGTTTGGAGGTGAACTCCTGCGCAGAAAATGGCCGGAACGGGTAGCCGATTTGTAGCGAATATTCTTTGTTGTCGTCTGACAGGGGATCTAACCGTAACACATTATTATAGAAGTCAACCCCCTTGTTTTTATAGGTAACGCCATCTAACCGGATGTTCTCGTTGATTTTGATCAGTTTGTCTTCAGAAACCCGTTGCCCCTCCCCAAAGGAAGATGACTCAACGAACGCGGAATTTTCAAAGTCGGGATTTGTAAAACCAGATATTACGGACAGTTTGTATTCCTTGCCATCTTTCCTGAACGTAGTCTGCGCATGTTGTGGAAAGTTATACAGAAACTCGCTCCCCATAGTTTTTATCACCATAGGAATTTTCATTTTCACGACCTGACCATTTCGATAAACCTCATAGTTTACGATTGATGGATTTTTGTAGGAATAGGGATCCGTATTTTTTATGACTTCGGGGTATGTAGCCGTTTCGTCACTAAAGTCAAGGTCGTTATCTGTGTCAATCATTACCGCCCACTTGCCTTTTTCTTCGTCGAAGCCATGCAATGTATACACATAACACTTAATGGGTTTTTTAGAGAGCGTTAGTGTGTCGGGCACCCATTTCCAGGATTCCTGAAGATGGTTGAACCAGGCTTTTGTAATATTGCCCGCGAGGTAGTTTTGATAAACAAGTTGGTATGAATTTAACCAGACTATTGCTTTGTCGACATGTGACCAATGTTTCGGGATGCCGGTTACTGATAAATACATTTTACCCCAAAGTTTCTTACCCTCCGAATCGTTTTTATGGTCGTTTCCCAGGGCGCTAAAGCCAGGGTGAAACGGTCCGTATCCGTCAACTAATGTGAGTGGTAACGCTACCTGGGTAGCCTGCTCCGCTTGGTGGCAGCTACCAACCAGCGTGATAATGAGGAAAAGAAATAGGCTTGCCGTTTTCATGAGCAGAAGGCTTAGATAGGCAAGTAAGCAAAAAGGGCACAAAGTTTTAGCTTTGTGCCCTTTTTGCTATTGTGCAGTTTATCAGACGGTTATTTCTCCACCAGCGTGGGTGTCAACCATCGGTTAGCCACATTGAGTGTGTAGGTCAAAAAGGCATTTACCGTCCGTTCGTACACGTCATGGCCGATGAATTGGCCGTTCTCATCCAGATTTTTATCCGTCTCGTGCGACTCATATAATTTCGGCGAAACGATTGAATAGCTGTTGGTGAAGCTGATAATCTTGTTCATCACTGTCGTCATATCCAGCGCTGGCTGGCGGCCACCGCGTCCATTGGAGATGCCTACCATAGCGAAGACTTTGTTTTCGAACAGGTGCTTGAACGATGGACCACCCAGTTGATGAATCGCGTTGGTTGCCTGTGGCGGAGCCGTCCAGTTGTACTCAGGCATGGCAAACAGAACCAGGTCGGCGGCCTCCCAGGCACTGATCAACTCCTGCTGAAAAGGGGTTAGCTGATCGGGTTTGACCGATCCCTGACCGACAAAAGGAATATCGTAATGCTCAAACGTGACAATGGATACCTCATGCTGACCCTCGGCCGTCAGAAGGTGCCGAACGTAGTTGACAAAGCGCAGCGAGTTACTGTTCTTGCGCGATGAGGTAGAAATTAGTGTGATTTTCATGCGGTCAATTCAGTGAATATGCCTAACAAACCACGGGGTTACCGCTTTAGTTTCCAGGGATAAAGCAGGCGGAGCCATGCAACGCTTGTGGAATAGAATGAGTCTTTGCATCCTATTGGTTGACCGAACCTAAGCTATACCCATGAACAAGCTCCTATACCTCGTGTTGATTTCGGGTTGTGCGTATGCGCAGGTCCCTATTGAATCCATTCGGAAGGATTCCATTCCGGAGAAACGGCAACGGTTTCTGCCGGACATAAACTCATCCAGCAGCATGCCTGCTGTCCGGCCAAACAATGCCTTCTACCGAGATCCTAAGGATGGCCCCAATATCGTGCGGGCGACCTTGGATAACATGCCTATCAAGGTTCCGGATACATCCATGACCTACACCATGCCTGGAGCAAGCCTGTATCCGAAAGGCCCAATCGACCCGCCAGGCCTATATCCAAAAGTATTCCCGCATATAACACCGAAAAATCATTGATAGCACCAGAACAGAAGCCAATCGCTGACTCCTGTTCTGGTGTTTTTATAGGCCATTAGTTCAATGCCTGCGCCAGGTCGGAAATTAAGTCGTCGGCATGTTCCAGCCCGATGGATACACGAAGAAGATTTTTTGGTGTCGTGGAGTTGGTGCCCTCAACACTGGCCCGATGCTCGATCAGGCTCTCGACACCGCCGAGGCTAGTTGCTCTCGTAAACAGTTTTAACCGGCTAATGAACTGCAACGCATCGGCAGCATCGCCTTTTATCTGTACGGATAACATCGCGCCCGGCCCATTCATTTGTTGTTGAATGATAGCCCGGTCGGGGTGATTGGCCAGGCCAGGGTAATGTACTTTCTCAACGGCTGGATGATCATTCAGGAACTCGGCGATAGCCTGTGCGGTCAGGCTTTGTGCCCGCACCCGAACGCCCAGCGTTTTGATACCCCGGCTCACCAGCCAGCAATCGAATGGCGAGGGAACCGCGCCGGACAATCCCTGCAAGAGTCGTACCCGCTGCGCAAACTCGTTATCCTGTCTGAATACCAGAGCGCCCCCCAGCACATCGGAATGGCCACTGAAGTATTTGGTCGTCGAGTGCATCACCACATCGACATTGAAGTCGATAGGGCGCTGGAGTACAGGGGTTGCCCAGGTGTTATCGCACACGCAAATGGCCCCGGCTTCGTGCGCCAATCGGCTTACTGTCAGCAAATCGGTTATCGATAGCATGGGGTTTGACGGTGTTTCACACCACACTATCCGGGTATTCTCGTGCAGCGACGACTCGACGGCGTCTAAATCGCTCATGTTCACCCGGGTGTAGGTTAGCCCCCAGGGATGAAAAACCTGTTCCAGCAGGGCGGGCGTGCCATAATAGGCATCGGCAGAAAGCAGCACATGATCGCCGGGACGAAGGGCCTGAAAAAGTGTCATCGCAGCTGCCTGCCCTGATCCGAACGCCATCCCGACTGCTCCTCCTTCGAGCGTGGCAATTGCCATCTCGAGCGACTCGCGGGTAGGGTTATTGGGTCGGGCATATATATAGTTTTCAGGCAACTCATTGGCCTCGTTGCGGGCAAACGTAGTCGATAAGTGAATGGGAGAAACAACGGCTCCGGTGATTGGATCCGGCTGATGAGTAGCGCGAAGAGCAAGGGTATCGAAATGCATAAGATGGTCAGTAAGGACTATGTGTAATAGACTCGACATCGAAACAGCAGGAACTGAAAGAAAGTTGACATACGTAACGTGGACCGCACGGGTGGTCCGCGTTACGAACTACTCGCATGAATATTTTTTATAAAGTGTCAGTAATCGCAGTCAGACTACTACTTTTAGAAATCCGTATGCAAGCATACTACAGGTTATGAATCAAACATATGAGTCTTTATCATTCGAGTCAGGCGATGGTGTACTGACCGTTTCACTGCTTGGTCCGGGCAAAGGGAACGCCATGGGTCCGGAGTTTTGGGAGGAACTGCCCAGGGTCATGGATGAAATCAATGAGATGTCCGATGTTCGGTGTGTTGTCTTTCGGGGCAGTGGTGATCATTTCAGTTATGGCCTGGATGTTGCCCGGATGATGCCGCGCATTGCCAGCCTGGCGTCCGGAAATCCAATGGCCAGCGAGCGCCGTAAGCTAATGGCTCAGATTCGCTTCATGCAATCCGGGTTTCTGAAGATCCACGAGTCGGCAAAACCGGTCATTGCGGCTGTTCATGGCTGGTGCATTGGGGGTGGGTTGAACATGATTGCTGCAGCCGATATTCGTTTGTGTTCCCGCGACGCTAAATTCAGCCTTCGGGAAGCTAAGCTGGCTATTACACCCGATATTGGTGGCTTACAGTTTCTGCCTCACCTGATCGGGCAGGGGTTTACCCGCGAGATGGCTTTTACGGGGGGTGACTACGATGCTACGTTTGCCGAGCGGGTCGGATTGGTGAATCATGTCTACGATACGCCCGAGGCCCTGTTCGAGGCTGCCAGCACGCTGGCCCGCCAAATTGCCGATAATCCGGCTCCAGCCGTACAGGGCGCAAAAGAAGTGCTTAACTACAGCATCAATAAATCCATCGAAGACGGGTTGCAGTACGTTGCCGTCTGGAACTCCAGCCAGATGCAGTCCGTGGATTTTGGTGAAGCCATGCAGGCGACCATAGAAAAACGCAAAGCCGAATTTAACAAGAAGATAAACCGAGGTTATTGACAGAATGATAGAATGATTGAGTGATTAAATAGTAGCTCACTCTTTATTCTATCACTCAATCATTCAAAACGTATGACGACTGGAATGCTGCGCGACGATGCGCTAAAGGGTAAGACAATTATCGTGACCGGTGGCGGCACGGGGCTTGGTAAATCGGTGACCCGTTATTTGCTGCAACTGGGGGCTAACGTCACGATCTGTAGCCGCCGTCAGGCCGTTCTGGACGAAACCGCGAACGAGTTGATGGAGGAAATGAAGCAGATCAGTGGATCGGGGACGGTGCTGGCCATTGCCTGCGATGTTCGCAATACGGACGAAATCGAAAATGTCATCCAGAAGACAATTGAGCGATTTGGCCAGCTGAATGGCTTACTCAATAACTCTGCCGGGAACTTCATCAGCCCTACCGAGCGGCTGTCTTATAAGGCATTCGATACCATTGTCGACATCGTTTTGCGCGGCACTTATTACTTTACGCTGGCCGTGGGTAAATACTGGATCGCCAATAAAATTCCGGGGACTGTATTGAACATTTCCACCACCTACGCCACAACGGGTTCGGGCTATGTTGTGCCTTCGGCCGTTGCCAAAGGCGGGGCCTTGATTATGACCAAATCGCTGGCCGCCGAGTGGGGAAAATATGGCATCCGGCTCAACGCCATTGCGCCGGGGCCGTTTCCGACCAAAGGTGCCTGGGATCGGCTCTTTCCCGAGCCGCTGGCCAGCATGATGGACCCTACTAGCCGCATTCCACTCCATCGGGTTGGCGACCATGGCGAACTGGCGAACCTGGCGGCTTTTCTGTTGTCAGACTATTCGGGATACATTACGGGCGAAAGCATCACAATTGATGGGGGCGAAGTGCTGATGGCGGGGGAGTTCAGCCACCTCGAAAAAGTCACGACCGAGCAATGGGATATGATTGAGCAGACCATCAAACAAGCTAACCGGGCGAGTAAAAATATCGAAAGAGCGAAAGATTGAACGAGCGAATTGCAGGTGGTGAATTCGCTCGTTCAATCTTTCGCTCTTTCACCATTATTCCGCACCTTTGCCGATAGATTTTTGTTCTATTTACGTATCAAAACCTTTTAAAATGCCCAACTGGTTTCTCGGAAAGATCCGCTATCAGCAGCCCATTGACGACTCGAATGTCGGCACCCGGAATGAAGAGTTTATCAAGCAAAAAACCGTGACAGAAGCCTATCTGGTTGATGCGGTTAGCTATACCGATGCAGAGGCTCGTCTTTATCAGGAAATTGCTGCCAATACACCCGACTTTGAGATCACGAACATTTCGCGCATGAAACTGGCCGATGTGTTTCATATCGAAGAAGGGGGCGAAACCTGGTACAAGGTGAAGGCCATGTTCATTACGGACGACGAAAAAACGGGTAAACAGAAGAAAACGCCCAGTGTAATGCTCGTCAATGCCGAAACGCCCAAACAGGCCTACGAACAGGTTGAAATCAGCCTGAAAAGTGCCCTCGATCCGTTCGAGATCACGGATGTAAATACAACCAAGATTCTGGAGATATTTCCGTACAATGAAGAGGAGCAACGAAACCTTCGCCCACTCAGCGAGGTGCTCAGTCCCGAACCGGAAACCGTCTAACGCTCATAATCGAATGCCATCCTTTTATAGAATGGCATTCTTTTTTTACGAAATTCCTGACTTTCAGCCGTCAAGACTTGCGTTGAATTCGTTCCGTGCTGATATTTGTCCCATCATGAAACGTAACCTGTTCCAATTCTTCAACCTACTCATGGCCTGCGTCGTGCTGCTCAGCAGTACCGGCTTTGGTTTGGTGGAGCATTCGTGTCAGATGCGGGGCAAGAAAAAAACGATGGTTGTTGCCTTTAGTGAGGTGAAGTCATCGGGTTGTGCGACCAACAAACAGCCCATGCCAGAGCAGCAAACGGTCGTTAAAAAAACAGAATGCTGCCAGGATGATCAACGCTACGAAAACGTCGATATCTCATCGTCGTTGAGCCAGTTCGTTGCCAAGTTTGTTAAGATTGTTACCGAAGCGGTTATAACCGGCTTCGTGGCCGTTATGGCCTGGATTATCGAGGTCGTTTTTGCTGGAAAATCAACGACCGTTTCAAATTTTTCGTCGCCCCCTTCTCTTTCCGGGCGCGACATCCTGACGTTCGTTCAGAGCCTCCTCCTTTGATACGCTGATTAAGTTGTTCTGGCCGATGTAGTAATCATGGGCTTGTTCTACGTACTTATTAATCAGCAGACTCATGTACTTTTCATTTTTACGGATTGTGCTGCTAATCAGTGGGCTATGGCTTGGCTTATTCGCCATTCTGCCCGCCGTGCAGGCGCAGTCGGATACCACTCTCATCGAAAAAAACAGACCGGTTCGGGGTAGCGTTGGCGAAACCGTGAACGGAAAGCGCCTACCTTTGGTCGGTGCAACGGTCATCTGGGCTGGCACAACTTCGGGTGCGAATACGGATGCAGATGGACTGTTTCAACTACTCACGCATCCGACTCAGAACCGACTGATTATTAGCTACGTTGGCTACCAGGCAGATACCCTGGTCGTTACCGATCCATCCGTTGAATTAACGGTGACGCTTCGTTCCGAACGAACCTTGCAGGAGGTAACGGTGTCGGGGGCGCCGGGGCAGATCGACCGGATCAATCCCATTCAAACGGAGCTTATCACGCAGCGCACCCTCGCCAAAGCCGCCTGCTGCAACCTGTCGGAGAGCTTTGAAACCAATGCCTCCGTCAGTGTGTCGTATAGTGATGCCGTTACCGGTGCGAAACAAATTCAGTTTCTGGGCCTGGGTGGCCAATACGTTCAGACGAACATCGAGAATATTCCGACGGTACGCGGGCTGGCCACTACGTTTGGGTTAAACTACATTCCCGGTACCTGGATCACCAGCATCGACGTTGGCAAAGGAGCCGGTTCTGTCGTAAACGGCTACGAATCCATGAGCGGCCAAATGAACATCGAACTGCAAAAGCCGGACGATACGAACAAGCTATTTTTGAACGGCTACGCGAACAGCTTTGGGCGAATTGAAGGAAACGTGAACTGGTCACATACACTCAATAAAAAGTGGAGTGTGGGCGTGTTGGGCCATGCCAGCACCCTCCAGAAGGAAATTGATCAGAACAACGATGGTTTCCGCGATTTGCCTTTGTACACACAACTCAACGCCATCAATCGATATAAGTATAGCAGCGAACGATTCATGGCGCAGTTCGGGGTGAAGGCGCTTTATGAAGACCGCGACGGGGGGCAGCTATCGACATTTCGTTCACCGGTCGGTATCGCCCGGTATCAATTTGGAAACACAACCCGACGTCTGGAGTTCTTCTCAAAAACGGCCATTCTCTTCCCCGATAAACCGTACAAAGGTCTGGGCCTGATCATAAACGGTGTTCACCATGACCAAACGGCTATTATCGGCTTCAGACCCTATAACGGACAGCAGCGAACCCTCTACGCAAACCTGATCTATCAGAACATCATTGGCACTACGAACCACACCTACAAAGCGGGACTAAGCTATTTGCTGGATGATTACAAAGAAGATCTGGCCGCTTTAGCCACCAGCCGTACGGAGTCGGTGCCAGGCGTTTTTGCTGAATATACATACACCTACCCCGAAAAAATGACACTCGTGCTTGGCGGACGGTTTGATTACCATAATCTGTTCGGTCCGCAATGGACGCCCCGCGCGCATGTAAAGTACAATATTAGTCAGAGTCTGACGCTACGGGCTTCGGCGGGGCGGGGCTTCCGGGTGCCCAACCCGATCAGCGAAAATATGGGGTTTCTGGTGAGCTCACGGGCCGTGTTTATGTACCAAAACAGAAATGCCGGTCCTTACATCAACTGGAACCTGACGCCGTTAAAGCCCGAAGTCTCCTGGAATTATGGCCTTAGCCTAACAAAAGACTTTACAGTCCTGCGTAAAAAAGCATCGTTGGCGCTGGACTACTACCGGACTGATTTTCAGAACCAGCTGGTAGTCAATGTAGAGAACTCGTCGCTCCTGTATTTTTATAACCTGCGCGATGCAACGCATCATGGCCGCTCATTTGCCAATAGTTTTCAGGCTGAGCTAAATGTGCAGCCTGCCCGGCGGTTTGAGGTGAAAGTGGCTTACCGGCTTTTCGATACCCAGCAAAGTACGGCCATGCCAGCCGGAGATACAGTGCTGCTCCCCAAAATGATGGTGCCACGCGAGCGATTTCTGCTGAATGTGGGCTATGCATTGCCCTACGATAAATGGAAATTCGACGCAACGCTGCAGTGGAACGGTCCCCGCCGGATCCACTATCTGCGTGAAGGCTATGTGCATGCCAGCAACCAGAATTCGCCAACGGATTACTCGCCGGGATTCGCCAACCTGAATGCGCAGCTTAGTCGTGGATTCAGGAGTGGTTGGGAAATCTACCTGGGTGGGGAGAACCTGACGGGCTTCCGCCAGTTGAATCCCATTTTTGCGGCCAATGATCCCTACGGGCCTGTTTTCGATGCGGCAAGCCGGGCGTGGGGACCCGTAACGGGGCGTATGGTCTATATAGGGTTTCGCTTTAAACCAGTAAACTAATGACACTTACCGTCCGAAATATGGTGTGCGATCGCTGCAAGCGTGTCGTCCGGGATGAACTCGAGCAACTGGGTTTGGTTGTTAATCGGGTTGAGTTGGGGGAGGTCGACCTCGATACTCCACCGACTGCCCACACCCTGGAGGCTATCCGCCACCGGTTGCAGGAAAACGGATTTGATTTGATCGACGACAAAAAGCAGTCGCTCGTAGAACACATCAAAGTGTTGCTAATCAATGAGATCCAGTACCTGAAAGCCGACCGGCTACCGACTGAAAACTACTCGACGTTTCTGGAGCGGAAAGTAGGCTATGAGTACTCGTATTTGAGTGGGCTATTTTCGTCCAGTGAAGGTCAGACGTTAGAGAAGTACATCATTGCGCTTAAGATCGAGAAAGTGAAAGAGTGGCTGCAATACGCTGAACTTACCCTGAGTGAGATAGCCTGGCGATTGAGCTACAGCAGTGTTCAGCACCTCTCCAGTCAATTTCGGCAGGTGACTGGTCAAACGCCGGGGCAATTCAGAAAGGCCGTCCATGCAAACCGACGCAACCTGGACGCCATTTAGGACAACTACGGATTGGCTTGCTGGGTAGTAATTTTTCGCCGTAGGCGGTGGAAAGCAACTCGTCAAGATACCGCTGGGCCTGTCAGGCAGGATACCTGGTTCGGCAGAATCGTTCTAACATAAGGTTGTCTATGTGTCTGATTATAAAAGAAATCAGTCTAAAGAAGCATAACCTAACCATATGTATGATCTATTCTTTTTTTGCAACCGTGAAGGCTTTTCCCAGGGCCTTACTTAAGCGGGTCCTGAAGGCATGTAAAGTTGATCCATTGACGAAACAGGAAACAGAAACCTTTCTGGAGAACTATCAAACGGCGAAAAGCCCGGTAAGAGAGGTCTTTATACCCGGTGTGCAAAATCAGGGGGAGCTGACAAAGCTTATTTTTTCGCCCGTCCGGGCCGCCACGCATCCGTCATTTGTCTGGAGTTACAAACGGGGAACGAAAAAGGCGGTTCAACTACCTTATGGAGGTATTCTGGCCGAAGGCAAGGTATTGTGTCTGGATTTCGAGAGTTACCACCTGGTTAAAAATTGGCGGGGCTTTGGTAAGCGAACCCTGCTAGCGTATGAAACGGTTATTGCCCCCTTTAGCCATTATCTGGATATCGTCGTCTTTGGAGGCTATTATGACTTTGTCATACTGGTGGCTGCTAAACTGAGCCGTATGAAAGCCGCCTTGCCAGAGCAGGTCTTCGCCGAGGCCGCCCTGGCATATCCGCTTTTCAAGACGACCTACGAGCAGGAGTACCTGGCGTTGATTGGGGTTGAACCAGATCATATCTTCGATAGCGTCGCGTATGATATTCGGTTTGACCGGTGTATTCTGGCCAATAGCGGGCACTGGTTTTACCCGGACCCAGCCGATATTTTTGCCTTGAAAGAACTGGTAGAAGCCAAACTGACGATCAAACAAACGAACCAAAGCCGAATTTATATAAGCCGGTCCACTCGTCGCAAAGTTGTGAACGAAGCCGCCTTACTTAAACTGCTGGAAAAGTACGACTTCACCATCATTGAAGACAAACCCCGGTCGGTGGCGGAGCAGGTAACGATCTATAAAAATGCTTCGTTTATCATGGGGCCACACGGGGCTTCCTTTACGAATATAATCTGGTGCGAACCCGGAACGCACCTTTTTGAGTTGTTCCCGGCCAACATGATTGTCGACCACTTCGCGTACCTCTCCCAGGTTATGGACATGCGTTATTCGGCCTACAGCCATGTCATTAAAATGGGGCAGACGAAGCACCATATTGAGGAAGACGTCTTCGTCTCCATTGCCGATCTGGAGAAAAGTCTCGACGCATTATTCGTGCAGGTATAAAACCAGACCACAATTATGTAAAAACTCTATCGGGAAAGCGTAGTTATTTTGTCAGACCAACGGTGGTCAATAAAATGACAACGATTATGGAAACCATGCAACACAACCACAGCCACACGGATACTTGTTTCAGTTGCGCGGAAGCGTGCGAACGGTGCGCTACTGCCTGCCTGGAAATGGGTGACAAAGATGGCAAAGGCCATGACATGACGGCCTGCATCAAGCTCTGTCGCGATTGTGCCGATATTTGCACACTCTGCGGTCGGTTAGATGCCCGCGGCTCTGAATTTGCCCGCGATTTCATGGTGTTGTGCGCCGAAGTATGCGAAGCCTGTGCCGAAGAATGCGAAAAACACGCAGATCATTTTGCTCATTGCAAAGCCTGCGCTGAAGCTTGCCGCAAGTGTGCCGAAGAGTGCCGGTCAATGTCGGCAAATGCATAAAAACAGTCTTCGTGGAGCATAAAACATTGATTAGTAGTTGTTTGCTTACTACTAATCAATGTTAAAACACGACTTAAGTGTACGTCGTAATTTGCGCCATTTTTTCAAGTCGAGGCCATACTCATACCGACGTTATGACAAAAATACTTTTCTTCTTTTGGCTCATAGCGCTGACTGGTGTCGTTCAGGCGCAGCATCAGCACCACGAAGGCATGAAAATGCCCGCTCAGAATACGCCTGCGAACGGGAAAACTTCCGGCAAAACGGTTGCTGATACCACCCTGCCCATGGATCATTCCGGACACCATGGTATGAATATGGATCAGCAAAAGGGTATGGAAATGACAGGTGACATGAAAGCCCTGAATCAGGGCCTGACAATGGACACAACGATGGGTATGACGCACTCGTTATCGCGGAATTTACCCATGAACCGGAATGGTTCCGGCACATCGTGGCATCCCGACAATACGCCCATGTATGCCTACATGAGCCAGCCAACGCCCAAAGGCTGGAGTTATATGCTGCACTACGCCATTTATTTACGGTACACAAATCAGAATGGCAACAATCCTGACAGTCGGGGGCGTGGGCAGCAACTGGGGGCACCGAACTGGTTTATGGGCATGGCGCAACGTAAAGTTGGGCAGCGTGGCCTGTTTCAGGTGCGCGCTATGGTGTCGCTCGACCCGCTGACGGTGGGAAATGGTGGGTACCCGTTGCTGTTTCAAACGGGCGAAACATATAAAGGCCAGCCTTTGATAGATCGGCAACACCCACATGATCTTGTGTCAGAGCTATCCGTGAGTTACAGTCATGCGCTTAGTAAAGACGTAGATGTATATGGATACGTCGGGTATCCAGGCGAACCCGCCCTTGGGCCGCCTGCGTTTATGCACCGGATTTCGGCATTCAACAACCCCGACGCACCCCTCAGCCACCACTGGCAGGATGCTACACACATTTTGTTTGGCGTTGCTACGGCGGGTTTTCGGTACAAATGGGCCAAGCTGGAGGCATCGACTTTTAAAGGGCGTGAACCCGACGAGAATCGCTATAACTTCGATACGCCTAAATTTGACAGTTATTCCTATCGTTTATCCGTGAATCCGTCGCCTTCCTTTGCCGTTCAATTCTCGCAGGGATTTCTGCACAGCCCCGAAGAAGCGCATCCCGAAGAAAACATCACCCGAACTACGGCATCCATTTTGCACAGCAAGGGACTGGGACCTTCCAGCTATATAACGTCGGCGGTTGTTTGGGGGCGCAATAGCCACGATGGCGCTGGTGAGAATTCGTACCTGGCAGAAAGTAGCCTGCAACTGGATAAAGTAGCGGTTTATGGCCGATATGAAAACGTCAAGAAATCGGCGGAAGAGCTGGCTATCTACCAGCCGACATCATCGGGAGAGATCGGGAAAATCACCCGCGATCAGTCGTTTGTTATTAACAACCTGACACTCGGTATGAACTACCGAATCGTTCAGCAACACAGCACCGATTTGGTACTGGGCGCGCAGGTGACGACAAGTATGCCCGATCATTTTTTACAATCTCTTTATGGAAAAATGCCCATTTCGGGAGAAATTTACCTACGCCTGACGCCCAGCCTGATGACCATGAAAAGCATGAATCACGCGGGTCATGGTCAGATGAAGGGCATGAGCCGCTAAGCAGGTATTTTGTATAGGAAGTAGCGCTTCTTGCCGGGCACCATTTGGACTAAACTATCGTTATCAATTCACTATAAACCACATACCCCTATGTTGCGTAACCTGTTTCTAACCACCCTAACGTCATTATTGCTTATAGGCAACCTATTCGCTGGTGCACCAACCCGCGACGACAAGGAAAAGGAAGTGAAAATCAAGACATCGGCCATCTGTGGCATGTGCAAATCCCGTATTGAACGGAATCTGTCTTACGAAAAAGGTGTCAAAGAAGCGGATCTTGACGTGAAATCCAAAGTCGTTACCATCAAATACAATCCGGCAAAAACGGATATATCCAAATTAAAAGCGAACATCAGCAAAACGGGTTACGACGCGGAAGAAGTCGTGGCTGACGAAGCCGGTTATAACAAACTTCCGAGCTGTTGCAAAAAAGACAGCGGAATGGCTCATCAATAAACGAACTGACCCAAACAAACAGCCCCACGTCTTATGGAGACGTGGGGCTGTTTGTTTGGGTCGAACTAGCCTCATTTGAACGCATTGACTGATTGGGTAGCGCCTGTTGTGCTTGAAGTGCGATGCGTATATTCCCTAAAGGCATACGTTACGCCGGCCTAACGAGTAAACGCATTTACGCCTGTTTGACACTTTTTGTCTAACCTTGTGTTTTGTTTCTACACGTCTTCCATGCCAACAATTGCCTCTTCCCCTTTAGCCGGTGGCGCCCAGCCAAAAATTCGCTACCTCGATCACACCCGAATACTATTGACCATACTGGTCATTTTACACCACGTTTGTATTACCTATGGCGCCCCAGGTGGCTGGTATTATCGACAACCCACGACCCAGCTTGCCGCTAAGTTTGGGTTAGCGTTGTTTGTTTCCACAAACCAATCGTTTTTTATGGGGCTCTTCTTTCTGCTCGCAGCCTACTTTATCGAACCGTCTTACCAGCGCAAAGGAGCCCCTTGGTTTGTGCAGGACCGACTCAAGCGGCTGGGTATTCCGTTGGTGTTTTATTCGCTGGTTCTCTCACCAATAATGAACTTTTTAGTATACCGCTATGGCCAGCATCAGCGGGCCACTTTTTGGCAATTTCTAATCGGTTACGACGACTGGATCGATCCGGGTGTGTTGTGGTTTGTTGCGGCTTTGCTGACGTTTACGTTGATTTATGTGGTTCTACGGCAACGCTACACGCTACAGTACGCTATTCAATTACCCCCAATGAGCGGTATTCTCCTGTTTGCCGTTGCTCTTGGGCTGGTCAGTTTTCTGGTTCGGCTGGTCTTCCCTATCGGCTGGGTATTGCCCTTCCTGGGCTTTCAGTTTAGTTATTTTCCCCAGTATGTAGTCTTATTCGCTGTAGGTGTAGTGGCTCGCCAGAATAAGTGGCTCGATCAACTATCGATCCGGGAAGGAAAGCGATTTGGGTGGTTAGCCTTGGGTTTTGTTGGGATTGGTTTCCCATTGCTGTTCGTGGCAGCGATAAAACTACAGTTGTCTATTGACAATTTTAGTGGAGGATGGAACTGGCAATCCCTGCTATTATGTCTTTGGGAACAGCTAACGGGCCTGTCAATCAGTATGGCTTTGTTAAGCTATGGCAAATACCATTGGAATGGTAATAATGCGTTTCTGGATAAGCTGGCCCGAAGTGCCTACAGTACCTATATTTTTCATCCACTGCTCATCATCAGTTTGTCGCTGCTGGTAGCCGGTGTGTCGCTCGATCCCTTCCTGAAGCTCATCTTTGTTGCTCCATTAGCCGTAATCGGCTCTTTCTTGATTGGCCGACTTGCGTTGACGATTCCCGGGGCCGACACGATTCTCTAGCCGCGACTGTAAAACAACTCTACCTATTCAGCATTATCAGGCACTGATAGCGTTTTGCAATAGCCATGGCGGGAAGTCAACTGTCTTTGATCTGGGTTTAGCCTATAGTTTTCCTGTCGTTAAGTCGCGAAATGTTTGCTGTTGATCAGGAGGAAAAGATAGAAGGTTTCAGAATTTGAAGCATTCCCACCAGGCTGACCGCACTATAGCTGATTGGAAAGACTTTTTCTGATCCAAGCTGAATTAAGTGGATAGTTCACAATCTTTGTGAACAACTTCTCCTTCCATGCGCTCCCAGTTGCTTTGTGCGTTTATCAGCCTGTTTATGTTAACCCTACCGCTAAAAACGCAGGCGCAGCCTACGGCCAAAAACTACGTGAAATACCCGTATCTGCTTTATCTGCCAAAAGAATATAACACCAATAAAGCCAAGTTTCCTATAGTTATTTATCTGCACGGCGGGTCGCAGGGAGGACAAGATTTAAGTAAATTAAAGACATACGGACTACCGCACTTGGTCGACAGAGGCCGGGATTTTTCGTTCATTATTGCCTCTCCCCAATGTCCGGATGGCAAATTCTGGTCGACCGATAACTGGTTCGATTCGCTGTATGCTGAACTGACAACCAAGTACCGGATTGATCAAAAGCGCATCTATTTGACCGGTATCAGCATGGGAGGCTATGGCGCTTGGCAAACCGCCGTAAACTATCCGGACAAATTTGCGGCTGTGGTTCCCTTATGTGGCGGCTGTGATGATTCGACACGGATTTGCCGGATCAAACATATTCCGATCTGGACATTTCATGGAACGGCTGACGATCTAATTCCAATCTCCGAAACAGAGCGATTGGTGAAACGGTTAACTGATTGCCGGGGGAAGATTAACTTCACTCGGCTGGAAAAAGAAGGCCACGGCATTCAATACGTGTATGAGGATAACGCCCTATATGCGTGGTTGCTGAAACAGCATAAGTAGCTTGAAACCGGAACTTGAAAAACGTACAGACTCCATCCATGATCTACAAAAATACCCTTGATTTTGCCCGGCAACTCGATCAGGCCGACCCGCTTCGTTCCTATCGTGACCGCTTCCATATTCCCCGGCGCAACGGGCAGGATCTGATCTATCTCTGTGGTAATTCACTTGGGTTGCAGCCAAAAACGGCCAGGGAAGCTTTAGAACAGGAACTGGATACATGGCAAAATCTAGGCGTTGAAGGCTGGTTTGATAAACCCGAAGCCGCCGAGCAACCGTGGCTCCGGTATCACGAAACCTGTAAAGATGCACTGGCTCAGATTGTTGGGGCGCTGCCCGCCGAAGTTTGCCCCATGAACGCCCTGACGGTGAATCTTCATTTACTGCTGGCCTCCTTTTACCGGCCCGGTGATGCGGTGAATGGGTCGGGTAACAAAAAATACAAGATACTGACCATCAAAGGGGACTTTCCATCGGACCAGTACGCCCTGGAAACCCATGTGAAGCAGTATAATTTACAGCCATCCGATGCGATCATCGAAATCGCTCCAAGACCCGACGATAATCTAATTCACATAACGGATATACAGGCCGCTATTGCCGAGCATGCTGATTCGCTGGCGTTGATCTGGATGAGTGGCCTTAACTACTATACGGGTCAGGTTTACAACATGGCCGCCATTGCCGAAACGGCGCGAAAATATTGTGTTCCCATTGGGTTCGACCTGGCCCATGCCATCGGTAATATCCCTTTGCGACTGCACGATTGGGGTGTTGATTTTGCCACCTGGTGTTCCTACAAATACCTCAATGGCGGCCCTGGTGCCGTATCGGGGGTGTTTGTGCATGAAAAACACCACGATCAAAACTTACCCCGACTAGCTGGTTGGTGGGGCTATCGGGAAGACAAACGATTCGAGATGACGCCCGGATTTTTGCCCGCTCCTGGTGCGGATGGCTGGCAAGTCAGCACGCCCAATATTCTGGCTCTATCGCTGCACAGGGCTGCCATTGCCATCACGGCTGAAGCTGGCATGGTGGCGCTCCGGCAAAAAAGCGAACAGCTGACGGGTTTTCTGGAGTCTATACTGAACCAATTGGAAGAAGTCATTCTCCTGACCCCCGATGATCCAAACCAGCGTGGCTGTCAACTGTCGCTGCTGGTCCGTAAAAATGGCAAAGGTTTGTTTACTTATCTGGTGGAAAACGGCATCATTGGCGATTGGCGGGAGCCGGACTGTATTCGGTTGGCACCAACCCCTTTGTACAACACTTTTGAGGAGGTGTGGCGTGTTGGCGAGGTATTAAAGGCATACTATGCAGCACAGGAATAGTTAGGCTGCTCCTGTGTAGATTCACGGGTCATCTGTATAGCACTGCGGACAGGATGGCCGCGCTACAACCTATCGTGCCTACGGCACTTACAGATTGGCAATTAACTACTTTACTCGTTACCGGATGAGTCGTCCGTCGAGGAAAGGAAGGCAATATTGCGTTTCAACCCGTCCAGCTTAGTCCGCTTAACGGCCGATCGGCGGAATATCTCCCGGAAAACGTCTTCCGTAATTTCTTTCCAGTCGGTTTTGGTTAGACTGGCCAAGTCGGGATGAGGGTCGAAGGCGGGCGTTTTATGGGGGCGGGCGAACCGGTTCCAGGGGCACACGTCCTGGCAGATATCGCAGCCAAACATCCAATTCTCGAATTTTCCCTGAACTTCGGTCGGAATGGCTTCTTTCAGCTCAATGGTAAAATAGGAAATGCACTTACTGCCGTCAACCACATAGGGTCCAACGATGGCATCGGTCGGGCAGGCGTCGATGCAACGGGTACAGGTGCCGCAATAGTCCGTTATCGGGCCGTCGGGTTCCAGCTCCAGGTCGAGAATCAGTTCGCCAATGAAGAAAAATGAACCGATCTCCCGATTGATCAGGTTCGTGTGCTTGCCCACCCAGCCAAGCCCGGCGCGTTTGGCCCAGGCCTTATCCATGACCGGCGCCGAATCGACAAAAGCGCGTCCGCCCACCTCGCCAATTTCGTCCTGTATGAAAGTCAGTAAATCCTTTAGTTTGTCCTTAATAACAAAGTGATAATCAGTGCCGTAGGCGTATTTGGATAGTTTAAGGTCATCATCGCCTTCGGGAAGTTTTTGCTCGGGGTAATAGTTAAGCAGCACGGTTAGCACCGATTTTGCATCATCGACCAGCAACCGCGGATCCAGTCGTTTATCGAAATGGTTGGCCATGTAATTCATCTGACCGTGCATCCCATTTTTCAGCCAGGTTTCCAACCGGGGCGCTTCCTCTTCCAGAAAATCGGCTTTGGCCACCCCGCAAAAATCAAAGCCCAGTTCAGCGGCTTTTGCTTTGATGAGTTGCGTGTAGTGGCTGACAGACGAAGGCATAGGAGACAGACTAAATTAAAAAGACTGGAATAACAAAAAGAAAACACAGCTGAGCCGAATATAAATCCGGCAAATCTATCAAATCCAGAAGATACAAATCTGGATACTGTGTGCCAAGTTGGCAGGAAATGCGGTTTTGGCCGGTCTTTTGCCCATCTTTGCTTATGAATTTCTGGAAGAGAAATAGAAGCTCAGTAATGGAAAATAAAGACATTTTGGATGATCAGGCATCCAGCGATACGCAACAACCTGACAACCTGACAACTGCAACGGCGGACGGTGAAGAGGCTGTAACGGTGAATGGTGGAGAGCCCACCGAAGCGGAAGAAACGACATCGACGGAAAGCGTCGAGGCCGAAGCCACCCCGGTTGAGCCCCAAAAAAACGGCAGTGAAGTAGCTGAACTGAAAGATAAATATCTCCGTTTATACGCTGATTTTGAGAACTTCCGTCGGCGCACCGCAAAGGAGAAACTGGAGTTGATCAACAATGCGAATGAGGGTGTATTGAAAGCCCTGATCCCAGTTGTTGACGATTTCGAACGGGCCATGCAATCCATCGATAATACAAACGATGTGGCGGCTTTGAAAGAAGGCGTTTCGTTGATTTATAACAAGCTGTTCAAGACGCTCGAAGGAAAAGGCCTGAAGCCAATGGTTTCTAAAGGTGAAGCCTTTGATGCTGATCTGCACGAGTCTGTTACGCAATTCCCGGCTCCCAGCGACGATCTGAAAGGGAAAGTGATCGAAGAAATCGAGAAAGGATATTACCTGAATGACAAGGTCATTCGGTTTGCAAAAGTGATTGTAGGAAGTTAACATAATGATTGAATGATAGAATGACTGAATGATAGAATGGGTTGGCATACGCTATTCTATCATTCAGTTATTCTATCATTCAACATTGAAAGATATGGCAACGAAGCGCGATTATTACGAAATACTGGGCGTTGACAAGAACGTCTCGACAGAAGACCTCAAGAAAGCCTATCGTAAGATGGCTATCAAGTACCACCCCGACAAGAATCCGGATGACCCGACCGCCGAAGAGAAATTTAAGGAAGCGGCTGAGGCTTACGATGTCTTGAACGATCCTCAGAAAAAAGCGCGGTATGATCAGTTTGGCCATGCCGGTATGGGTGGTGCTGCTGGGGGCGGATATGGCGCTGGCGGCCCATCGATGGAAGATATATTCAGCCAGTTTGGCGATGTCTTTGGCGACGATTCACCGTTTGGTAGTTTCTTCCGGGGTGCTCAGGGTGGTGGCGGTGGTGGTCGGCAGCGCGTTCGTCGTGGCTCCGATCTGCGCATCAAACTGAAGTTGAATTTGCAGGAAGTTGCCAACGGTGTTGAGAAGAAGATAAAAGTGAAGCGCCACGTTACCTGTAATACCTGTGGCGGCAACGGCTCTAAAAATGGCACGGCGGTACAGACCTGTTCGACCTGTAGCGGTACGGGCCAGACGCGCAAAGTGGTCAATACGATGCTTGGCCAGATGGTTTCGACCAGTACGTGCCCAACCTGTAACGGCGAAGGTAAACTTGTCACCGACCGCTGCGACGCCTGTTTCGGTGAAGGACGCGTCTTGCAGGAAGATGTTATTCCAATCAAAATTCCGGCTGGTGTGGCCGAAGGCATCCAACTGTCGGTTGGTGGTAAAGGCAACGTTCCCCCACGGGGCGGTGTTGCCGGCGACTTGCTGATTGTGATCGAAGAAGAGGAAGACATAGACCTCAAACGCGATGGGAATAACGTCGTGTTCGATTTATACGTCAACTTTGTCGATGCGGCCATTGGTACCAGTGTTGAAGTGCCGACCATTGATGGAAAAGCCCGCATCACGCTCGAACCCGGTACGCAAAGCGGGAAAATCCTCCGTTTGAAGGGAAAAGGTATTAAAGAGCTAAACGGCTACGGACGGGGTGACGAACTGGTTCATGTCAACGTCTGGACGCCCAAAATGCTATCGGCCGAAGAGCGCGGTATTCTTGAAAAATTGCGCAACTCGCCGAACTTCCAGCCAAAGCCCAATAAAAATGAAAAAGGATTCTTCGACAAGATGAAGGATTTCTTTCACGGATAAGTAATTATGGCATACAAACAAAAAAGCCCCGGATTTGGGGCTTTTTTGTTTGTATGCGAATGGCTATGTACTTCTTATTGGTCTAGTCAGCTTGTATCGGGCGACGGCTGCGGTTGCCATGGATAAAATAGTTAGAAAATCGCGCCAGTCGATTGTGACCATAATTACATCCTTGACATCACACTACGAAATAGTAGTACAGAATCAACGTGAACCTTTCGGCCGAGCAGCCTAAACCCTTCGTGCAGGCGTTGAGCAGGTTAGTGAAAGCGCCCTTTCCGGCAGCTTACGTCGGTTGACGGCTCATCACCGAGGTAAAACCAGCTACGCTGTTTCCATCGTAAGAGGCATGTTCTGGTTCAACGGGCCTGGCTTTTTTGAAACGTGTTATTTTTCGTAGGATTGGTTAGAAAGGGCGTAAACGCTACTTTATCTCCCTTTCACAGCTTAGCCAGCTCCAGTTGAAATCTTATTGAAATCTGTCTAATTACTGTCAATCGCTAACTCGGGCAAACGCATGACTAAAAAGCGCATATTATTTACAGGAGGATCGGGAAAAGCAGGCAAACATGTCGTGGCTTACCTGCTCGAACAGGGGCATAAAGTGATGAATGTAGACCTAGCTCCTTTGGATCACCCGGGGGTAGCTAATCTGGTTGCGGATACGACCGATTCAGGCCAGATGTTCAATGCCATGAGTTCATATACGGACTTAGATGAATTGGAGCCAGGGAATGGCATACCCAAATT
This sequence comes from Spirosoma horti, assembly GCF_054776595.1. Taxonomy (NCBI): domain Bacteria; kingdom Pseudomonadati; phylum Bacteroidota; class Cytophagia; order Cytophagales; family Cytophagaceae; genus Spirosoma; species Spirosoma horti. Next base: position 222,366 of record NZ_BAAHBQ010000006.1, on the reverse strand, counting down.
TGATGCATTAGTCCATTTTGCTGCCATACCCAGGATCTTACTCAAGCCGGATAATGAAACGTTTCGGGTCAATACCATAGGTACCTACAATGTAATCGAAGCTGCTGTTAAACTTGGCATTCGAAAGATTATCATTGCCTCTTCAGAGACCACGTATGGGATCTGTTTTTCAGATGGTAAAACTAATCCTAAATCGTTACCGCTGGAAGAGGATTACGACGTTGATCCTATGGATAGCTACGGCTTATCGAAGGTTGTCAATGAACAAACGGCCCGTAGCTTCCAGCGCCGGTCAGGCTTTGATATTTATGCCCTTCGTATCGGCAATGTGATTGAACCGCACGAATACGCTGATCTGTTTCCCGCTTATCTGGCAAACCCTGAAGTGCGCCGTCGGAATGCCTTCTGTTATATCGATGCGCGTGACCTGGGCCAGATTGTGGATTTATGCCTGCAAAAAGATAACCTTGGTTATCAGGTTTTCAATGCGGGCAATGATGAGAATGGGGCCATCCTTCCCAGCAAAGAACTGGCCGAAACATACTTCCCCGGAGTGCCCATCAGTCGCGAATTGGGGGAAAATGAAGCCTTGTTTTCCAATCGTAAAATCCGCGAAGTACTGGGCTTTAACGAACAGCATAACTGGCAGAAATACGTGAAATGGAGCTCGTAGCCTAGCGTCTATCAGATACTATCGCCCAGCCGAACGCCGTTAGCGGGCGGCTGGGCGATGATTTATTAAAAATCGGGTCTGTTCTGCTGAAATATACAGGCCGGGCTAACGCCCATGCCCGGCCAGATTTTGTCCGTTGTGTGTTTGACTTTTCCTCGCCCTCCCCGCATCCACTCGGAATTCGCGGGACCATTTCAATCATTGACAGCATTGTTCCGTTCGCCCCATACCTAAGTCGGGTTACCAAATTTTCTTGAACAGACTGTAGTTTTTGGGTATAACCGGCTACTAACTGGTAGGTTACAGTGCAAAACCTTAACGTATCAGGACGATGGCTGACCAGTTGGAGCAACCCTTTCTTAACCAGATCAATGACCACTTTGGCATTGCCCATAAGGTGTGCCGCTTGTACTGCCAGGACCCCGAAGAGCGGGCCGATCTGTTGCAGGAGATGCTGTACCAACTTTGGAAAGCCTATCCAAGTTTCGGCGAACGTTCCAGTTTTACCACCTGGATGTATCGGGTGTGTCTGAATACAGCCCTGACCTGGCATAAGAAAACTACCCGTAGGAACTGGGAGCGCCTTTCGCTCAGTCATCAGCAGATACCGGAGCCAGCAACTGGCCCTGAGGAAGAACAACGGCAGGCCCTTTTTCAGGCTATCGCCACGTTGTCTCCTTTAAATAAAGCCATTGTGCTTTTATACCTGGATGAGGTAAGCTACGAAGAGATCGCCACCATTACCGGTCTGACAAAATCCAACGTGAGTGTACGGCTGGTACGCATCAAAAAAGAACTGGAAGCACAACTCAAAAAACAAACAAATTCTCCTGACAATGTCAACTCTTGATCAACTCAAACAACATTGGGAGCCATCCGGCAAAGCCTCCGCTGCTGACGGGCAGACGCGGCTGGATGAAGCCTCCCTTCGCAAAATCATTACGTCCCGCGTGCGTAAGCATACGAAAGCCAGCTTTCACTATTTCTGGGCTTCGTTTACCCTGCAACTAGTCGTTTATGCGATGTGTAGCCACCTTGTCATCAAGTACTGGCCACAAACACACATTCTGTTACTGAGCCTGTCAGGTATGTTGTTATACCTTCCGTTTACCATTGTCCTGATGAACAAATTTAAGCGGGTCGCCAGAGGCCAGCTTATGAGTAAAGAGCCGGCTTCAATCCGAGACTACCTGGCGGAGCAGTACCAGTTACTGGACGGCTTTTTTACGTTCAAGAAGCGGTATGAGTTGCTACTGATCCCGATTAGTGGGGCCATTGGAGTTATCCTGGTTTTTACCCTGTATGTGCCGGGAGGAGTGCGCACTTTTCCCGGCGGTGCGCTCCTTACCTATGTCCTTACGCTGCTGTCCTGTTACGCTGCTATTCGCGCCGAAAATAGGAAAAGCTTCGTTAAGCCGCTCCAACAGCTCAAGACGCTGCTGCGGGAATACCAGGAGTAAGGCAGAAACCAGGTGACTGTCACCATACGTTTCAGAAAATCGTTGGCAAAATCGCCTGATATCTGAACGCCTTCGATAGAGCCGCTAGCGTGGGCGATGAAGTTATCTGCCGAGGACGCTACGTTATAAGTCAGTTTAGGCATGCTAGTACAAATTGTGAAAAAAAACGGCTGGTTTTCGCAATTCTGTTGAGCGTTGGCGCTGCTCAGGCGCAAAAAAAGGGATTTCCTCAAACACCGGGAGTCGTGTCGTATACATAATCGAGATAGCTTTGCTAAAAACGTAGCGGCTACGCTCGATACCATCAAGTCATTGGGAATTACCGACGTGGCATTTTCCAATCGGTTCGGTGAAACAGCCGCCGAACTACGAAAATTCCTTGACGAACGGGGCATGAAATGCTCTTCATTTGGAGTTGGCTATCCTGATCTGCAAAACAAACTGGCCGACGTTGGTCAGAATGCCAAAACGCTTGGTGCGCAATACGTCCGGGTGGCGCAGGTGCTGCAGACGATAGCTTATCAAAAAAACATTAATGACTAACCGTATACTGCAAACCGACGACCAGCTCCGCTATGCAAATTAAATTCTACGCGCCCCAATGGGGAAATACGTTACCGTTTGCTACGTTCTGCCAGAACGTGAAAGCCGCTGGCTACGATGGGGTGGAAATGGCCTTGCCCCTGGAAGCCGATGAGAGCCGGGAAATTGTAGCTACGCTTACCGACTATGATCTTGAGTTGATCGGCCAGTACTGGCAATCGTTCGAAAGCGATCTTGACGAACATAGTCGGAACTATGAAAAGTACCTCCGGAATCTGATTGCCGCGCGGCCCGTTTTCATCAACTGTCAGACAGGTAAGGATTTCTTTACGTTCGAGCAGAACAAACACCTGTTCCAACTGGCCGACCGTGTTTCAGCTGAAACAGGCGTGAAAATTATCCACGAAACGCACCGGGGAAAGTCGCTGTTTGCGGCTCATATCGCGCAGGACTATTTGACTAAGCTCCCTGATCTGCGCATTTGCCTCGATATTTCGCACTGGTGTAACGTCCATGAATCATTACTGGATGATCAGACCGAAGCGGTGAAGCTGGCTATATCCCGTACCGACCATATTCACAGCCGGGTGGGGCATCCGGGAGGGCCTCAGGTTAACGATCCCCGCGCTTCGGAATGGGAACTGACCCTCAATACGCATTTGGCCTGGTGGGACAAAGTCGTTGAAACATACCGGGCAACTAATACCAACCGCTCCGGCGACTCGTTGACCATTACAACCGAGTTTGGTCCGGCGCCCTATATGCCCGTTATGCCTTATACCCAGCTTCCCATTGGCAATCAATGGGAGATCAACGTATTCATGATGAACCTATTAAAACAACGCTATGCCTGAGCCGTGATGAACTATACTCATTGGAAAACAAAGCGTATTGATTGGTCAATGGAGGGCCGCCGATGAGGTATACGCACCCTGTAGCGGCAAGGTTTGTAAGCTTCCTGGGGCATCACAAGGCCGGGAAAGAGCCTTTTAGGGCTATTCTCGCACCCATACACTTGGCCGTTATTCTGCAAACGGTCAAGTATGGTTGTAAAATACGATCAATTTCTGCAACGATTGCCAGATCGCTGCAGAACGAGTTATGTTCACCAAGCAGATGAGCCAGGAAGTGTGGTTTTATTAAGGTATGTATTGTTTTCCAACGATCAGTTTGTCTCCCGATAGATCGGCTTCGAATAGGCAGGGAATACGGACGGTGCGCCCATTTAGGCTTCTGTGGCTATGCACTGACATAAGTAGCTTCCCATCGAGCGTGGTGAACAACATGCCATGGCCAAAATTAGATGGGGTGATCGGGTCTTTTTCCTGTATCCAGGGGCCATCAAGCGTGCCACTTTTTGAATAAGCTACCCCCTGCGTGTAGACGTCGTAAATCCAGCTCGTCCACAGCATACCCAGTCGGCCGGTTTTGGTCAGGAATAGAAACGGCCCGTCGGTGACTTTGTTCGGTCGGTCGTGGCCGGTCGAATCTTTTTCGCGGCTCCAGGGCGAATCGCTGGCGCGGAACAGCAGTTTACCCTCGCCCAGGCTGCCGCTCAAATCGGGCTTTAGTTCTATTTTTTCGATGGTGCCGTTATTGTTCTGCAGCCATTCGTAGCAATACACCATATAGGGTTTCCCGTCCTTGTCGACCCAAAATGTACCGTCGAGCGTAGGTTTGGTGGCAGGCAGGTAAGTGGCATCATGCATGGGTACATAGGGCCCGTCGGGCTTGTCGCTGACAAGTATATGACTGGCTCGCCGTTCGATGATGTTTTTTCCAACGGTATCAATTTTGACCGCCCGGTTGGTGAAGGTGGCGAAATAGTAGTACTTGTTTTTAAATGAATGCAGTTCCGCGGCCCATATCATTGGTTTAGGTCCCATCCACGAGCCGGGGTCTGTCTGGGCGACCGGGTAAGGCCCTTCCCATAGTTTCAGATCAGCGCTTTTCCAGAGCATACCACCCGTTCCGGTCATGAAGTACCTGTTTGTCTTTTTGTCAGCCAGAATAAACGGATCGCTGAGCCGAATCGAATCAAGTGGTACGTTTTTCCGGATCTGGCCCACGCCGAATGGCTGTGCGTTTAGCCTTTGTAAGATGATCAGCAAACCGAATAATAGTAATCCTGCAATTCTCATGGGGCTTATCCAGGTAGACGAGTACTCATTAATAAGCGATCATTCCTTTTTTTTACTCGTACCGATAAAGCCCTGCCCGATCGGCCCTGTCCTTCGAATGGAGTTAGCCAGTTATTGACAAGCTACAGATTAGGGATCAATAGTCAGATTTCGTGAATTCGCAGTGCCCTAAATGCTATCGTTTGGGGGCACTTGCCGTAGAAATAGGGGCACGTTTTGCTGACAACGTGGAGGGTGATACGCGAATTGTTCGTAGTAACAAGCCAGAAAAACTTCCACATGTTGATAATCGGGCATTTACTCAGTAGCGGGTTGAATAATTTCCCGAATGGAGGCCCAGCCGGTTGGACTCTGTTTATAACGGACGTACACAACCTGCGCACGCCCTTTGAAGATGAAGGGTTTCCCCCCAATTTTGGGTGTGCCTTTAATCGTAAAAAGAGCCTGTTCGATAGCGGTGTCCCCTTGAATGAACAGACTCTCGACCTGGTTGTCTTCGAATGCTAAGGTAAATCCCTGAAATGTCCCTGCCAGATCGGCTTTCACCGCATCACGGCCATTTAAATACTTTGTATAACTAAGCGCTTTAATGACGTCAGGATGATGATAAGAAAGGATAGTGGCTACATCCCCCTGTGCGAAGGCGGCCCGGATAGCCTGACTTGTTTTTTCTAACGAGGCTCTATCTGTTGCTGATTGAGCGTACGTCTTGATAAAGGAACTTACTACCATCAACAAAGCAACAGGTAAGAGCAGGTATCCCGGGGTTTTCATACGGCAGGTTTATATGTTTGCTAAAGATGCAGGAAATTCCCAAGCGTTGCCTGTTAGTCACTCAAGCGTCAACTAATATTATGGATAAGAATTACTTATCTTGCCAAATGTGGGTTAATGCTACTTGATGTTGACGTAAAGCGGATGCGCTTGCTCAACTTCCGGACCAATTCTCGGAAGCATAAACATCAGGTGTTTCACGAATGGGTGATTTAGTGAACGAAAGAGTAGAAATTCATTGATTGGCCTTACGCCCTTAAACTCGACACTCAATGAAGCCTGATTGAGATGGCCTGTTTAATGAAGCAAAGCCAGTTAAAAGCAAGATTATATGATTAAACACCTTCTGTTGCCCGTAGCGCTGTTAGTTTCAGCCTTTATCAACGCTCAACCCAGCAAACAGACGGAGGCTAAAGGCACCCGCCTTTACGACCAGCTTGAACAGATTGCTTGCCTTGCCCAGGGACGTGTTGGGGTAGCGGCAACCCTGATCGAAACGGGTAAGTCTATGTCCTTTCATGGGGATGAGCATTTTCCGATGCAAAGTGTTTATAAATTTCCCATCGCCATGGCTACCCTGCACCAGGTTGATGAAGGCAAATTTACTCTGGATCAGTTGGTTCATGTTACGACCGGAGATTACGTATCCGAACGTCAGCACAGCCCCCTCCGGGATAAGCATCCGGGCGGTGCTGACGTAACCCTAAAGGAGTTGTTACGCTATGCCGTATCGGAAAGTGACGGGTCGGCTAGCGATGTTCTAATGCGGTTGGTTGGTGGGCCACTAAGCATCATGACCTACCTCAAAAATCTGGGTATCCGCCAACTGATGGTGGTCAACACGGAGAAAGAAATCGGGACCCATAACGCCATACAATACCGTAACTGGGCCCGACCGGATGAAGCGGTAACCTTACTGAAGGCCCTGCAACAGGGACGCGGGTTAACCGCAACAAGCCGGACCCTGTTGCTGCAACTAATGACCGATACAGAAACCGGACTCAAGCGTTTGAAAGGGCTATTGCCCATCGGAACCCCAGTGGCCCACAAAACGGGTACATCCTGGACCCTGGACGGGATTACGGCTGCCACAAACGACATTGGCCTGATTACGTTTCCCAATGGGCAGCACATGGCCCTGGCCGTTTTTATAAGCGACGCCAAAGCGGACCAGACCACCCGGGAAGCCGTAATCGCCAAACTGGCAAAAGCTATTTGGGATAGCTGGCAATGAATCCTGTTCAATCAGCCGGGGAACGGAACGGTAGTCGGCTGACGACTTGTCTACTCACAACAACGCTTTGCTCCGGTTGGCTACATATGAGAACAGGAAATCAGTCAGTTAATAAAGCGAATAAATAGCTAGCCCTCCGGATCCAGCCTTTACTAATGATGAGTGTTTTATTGCCCAAAATCAGTACTAGTCGTCATACCGAATACTCAACGTCCGAACCCGGCTGCTTACCTGGTCTTTACCGTTCAGGCTGATACCGACACGAGGAGCCCGATCCCAACGAGGTAGAAAAGAGCCATCTAAGGGGCTGTCCATTAGCCGCTTATATTCACCAGCTTTGGTGCGCCAGCCGAACTCATAAAGCTGGCCTCCTTTGCTCCGTAATTGTAGCGTAATTAGAGGGGCTCCTGCTGGAAGGGGGTGCGTCGTTAGAACCTTGCGCACGCCTGCTTTAAGTTGCCAGACCTCGAGCCATCCAGGCCGAATGCCAATGCCTAATTGATTTTGGGCATCTCCATACACACACAAACTTTGGAGCAGATCGGATCGGGGGAGAATATCGGCCGACAGGGAATAGGTTCCTTTTCTGATAACGAGCCCCAGGAAGGTGCCTCCCGGACTTGAGCCCTGACGAACAAGCTGTAATTGTCCCTGATTGACTCGATAGATGGGCTTGGGAAGGCTAACATCCCAGACCCAGGGAGTCTGCTTGATGGCTTGGCTAAAGTTAACACGTAGGTCCGGCTGTCGTTTCTGCCGGGCCTGTAGGGGTGACTCCGCCTGCCTGGGCGTTGAGCGGCCATACCGGAAAGCGGGCCATTGGCTTTGCTCATCCCAAATTAATTCACTCAGCACACCCTGACGGCCGGTAAGGGTAAAGTCGACGCCGTTATAGGCATGATGTAAATAGAAGTAACGCTGATCAGGTGTAACGACAACAGTACCATGTCCAGGACATTTCCAGGTGGTATCACTGACTAAAATGGGGTTGTTGGCGTATTTCTCCCAGGGCCCCTGCAGGGTCTCGGCCCGAGCCAGACCGACCTGGTAATTACACGCCAGCCCACAACAGGCGTTGCCTGAGTAAAGCATGTAGTAATAACGACCCCGTTTGAAAATTGCCTGTCCTTCGGCTCCGCCCTTTTCCCAATTAGCGGGCTCCGCCTTGATGAGCGTAAAGGCGGGCCCACTAACCTTAAGTCCGTCAGCAGCCAGTTCCGCCCCCAGGATTTCGATGGGCCTACCCTGATCCAAGCCGTAGGCTTTCCAGGTAATGAAGCGTTTGCCGCCGTCCTCTATGATAAAAGGATCAATGGCTTCGCTAGTCCATTCGAGTAATAAGCCATGATCGGTGAACCCTTTGTTGAGCTCGCGTGTGGTCGCCACTCCGATAAACGAACGCTTGTCGGATTTTCGCCGAGCGGTGTAATACAGGTAATAGGTGCCCTTCCGATAAAAAAGCTCGGGTGCCCAATAGCTACCCATTGTCCAGGCGGGTAGTTGGCGAAAGGCAGGGCCCACATAGGCCCAGTTCACCAGGTCTTCCGAGGTATAGATGGGGAAGGCTGGCCCCCACTCGGAGGATGTACCAACGGCAAAGTAGGTGTTCCCGATCCGAATGATGGACGGGTCGGCAAAATCCCCTTCAATAACGGGATTGGTGTAGGTGAGGCCGTTGCCAGACCCAGGCGTGGATTGAGCTACTGCCTGGCAGGCCATAACCAGACCAAGTAAAAGGGAAAGAAACGATTTTCTCATCGGGTGAAGGCTTGATGCTGGTCTTGGAGCACTGAGTACCGAAACAATTCCAGGACATGGCGCTAAGATAGGTAGCTGACTTCGCTTCGTTTGGTAAAAATAGTGTCAGGAGACGTTATGATGAACACAAATCCTCTCTTTGTACTGGAATACCAGTTGTTTGTACCGTTCGCTTCGGCCTTCTCCTGGTAATTTTGATCCGGCAAACGAATTTACGTTATTACTTTACTACGCATTGATTGAACGCTATACGAGCTGCCCGTTAACCGGATCAATGAGGTAAAGGAAACGAAAAATACCGGTTTCTAATTTTTCATCTACTCTCTACAATTAAATCGTACAATCATGGGCAAGATCACAGTAAAAGACGGTACCGAGATTTTTTACAAAGATTGGGGAACAGGCCAACCGCTTGTTTTTCATCATGGCTGGCCTTTATCAAGCGATGATTGGGACACCCAATTGATGTTTTTCGTGGAGCGAGGATTTCGCGTTATTGCCCATGATCGCCGGGGACATGGCCGTTCATCCCATACATCTGATGGCCATAATATGGACACCTATGTTGCCGATGTGGCCGAGTTAACCCAATTCCTCGATCTAAAAGATGCGATCCACATCGGCCATTCAACGGGCGGTGGCGAAGTGATTCATTACGTGGCCAAACATGGCCAGGGCCGAGTCGCTAAAGCCGTGCTGATTAGTGCAGTTACACCCCTAATGGTCCAGACAGAAGCCAACCCTGACGGCGTTCCCATGTCGGTATTTGACGAAATACGGGAAGGGACGGCTAAGCACCGCCCCCAATATTTTCAGGATTTCACACTTCCATTTTATGGGTACAATCGGGAGGGGGCAACCATCTCACAGGGAATCCGGGATAATTGGTGGCGCCAGGGCATGATGGGAAGTATCAAAGCCCATTATGATGGGATCAAAGCCTTTTCAGAAACCGATTTTACGGAAGATCTCAAAAGTGTGGATATTCCTGTTCTGGTACTGCATGGCGAAGATGATCAGATCGTTCCCTTTCCCATTTCCGGAGCCAAGGCGGTTAAGTTGTTGAAACATGGGAAATTGATTTCGTATCCTGGCTTCCCGCATGGTATGCCAACTACCGAAGCGGATACCATTAACGCTGACCTGCTGGCGTTTATCAACTCATAATGAATCAATAGTCACTGATCTAGTACCATTCAAAAAAAGCTGCCATTAGTTCTAATGGCAGCTTTTTTTGAATGATATAAGCCATGTTTATCAAGAACTTAATTGTTGGCACGGCGGTAAGCAGATGAGTGCATTACCATGTTCTGTTTTAGTCAACTGACGACTTTTTAGGCACCTTCCTCTTTTTCCTGTGGTCCCGTTTCCGGCACGAAAAACCACAAAACGGCCAGGGCAACCAGGGCTAGGGCCGCCAGTGTCAGGAAGGCAACATTGTAGCTGGTTCGCTGGAGAAGACCACCGGCAAAGGCGTTGCTGAGCGAGGAGCCCAGCCCGACAGCCGTGGCAATGGCGCCCTGTGTGGTATTAAAGAGCCCACTGCCACGGGTTAAATCTGAGACGATCAGAATAGAAAGCACCCCGAATATACCCGCACCCACGCCATCCAGAATCTGAATAGCGACCAGAAGCATGGGGTCATTCGTCAGTGTGTAGAGCAGCCCACGGATGGGGAGCACGGCGAATCCGATAAGTAGCAACCGCTTGCGTCCTTTGGGTGCCAGCTTCCCCGTGAGGTGGCTGACGGGAATCATAACCAGTTGGGCGACAATAATACAGGCCGACATGTAGGCCGATGAGGCCCCGGCGTTGATGCCTTTCGCCAATCGTTGGCCCAGCAAGGGCAGCATGGCTGCATTGGCAAAGTGAAAAAGTACACAGGCCAGCGCAAAAAATAAAACGGATCGGTTGCTCAGCACCGCCCGGATGCCGGTTGGCTTCCCTTCTGAATCGTCCGGTTCGTCTTCCGATCCTTGACCACGCGCCAGCTCATGGTCGATATCGGTTTCGCGGATGCGCCAGACGGCTATGCTACTGAGCAGCGACATAACGGCCAGCAGCACAAAGATTCCTTCCGTTCGAAGGTAATAGCCAATCAGGCCCGCCATCACCGCTGCAAATACGTTTCCTGCGTGGTTGAATGTTTCATTTCGACCCACCCGTCCATCGAGTGCTTTGGGCCCGACCAGTCCGAGCGTCAGGGCAGCAACGGCGGGAGTAAACCAGGCAGCCGCTATTCCCATCATGGCCTGACCGCCTAGAATGACCCCGTAGCGTGGCCAGGTAATGGTGAGCAGGGCAGCGGTAGCAATCAACAGCGACGCCACAACGGAATAAATACGTTTCCGGCGCGTACGGTCGACCAGGGCACCAGCGGGCGTCTGGGCCACTACGGTCGCAATGCCCATAACCGACATCGCGATACCAATTGTCTGGGCGTCCCAGTGCAACGTTGTGAGCAGATAAATAGCCAGATACGGCCCCAGGCCATCGCGGACATCGGCCAGAAAAAAGTTAGCCGCGTCCAATGCGCGCAGACTGCTTTTATGAGCTTTATGTTTCGGAGTTTTAGCGGGCGCGTCGATCATTTTTGCGTAAATGAGTAGACGGTTGAACGCATAAACACGTCCCTAAACAGCGAATTCGCTAAACGGAGTCCGGCCGAATCTGGCAACCAACGGATACTGTGAAATGGTTTCATAACGACGAGTTTTTACTAGTGATGAGCATACGTAAGTTATACCAGCAGGGCTAGAGCAAACGGTGGTATAGCCAGATGCTACCCAGTGTGAACAGAAGCGCCGTTAACATGACCGGAATGCCAAGTTTAAGAAACGCCCAGGCACTGACCTGCTGGCCTTCCCGACGCAAAGCAACCAGCCAGAGAATCGTAGCCAGTGAGCCCGTCACGGATAAATTGGGGCCGAGGTCGATGCCAATCAGCAGGGCACTTTTGATTACGTCGGGCACCTGGCTGGCCTGCACCACTGTACCGGTTATGAGACCAGCAGGCAGGTTATTGACCAAATTGCAGGTCAGCGCAACGCCAACACCACTCGCCCAGGTGGTCATCGTTACTGAATGGTTCGTGCTTTCGTGCAGCAGGGTCGTTAGCTCCTGGATCAGGCCCGTCTTAACCAGAGCCTCCACCAGAACGAACAGGCCCGCAACCAGCGGAAGCACCGACCAGGATACGCCTTTGATAACGACCCACGGGTCTAGTCTCGCCCGAATCAGGACAAGAACGGTCGTGAGGATACCCGTAATGGCTGTTGGCAGACCAAGGGGCCTGTCCAGTGCGGAAGAAACCAGCAGAACGACTGCCGTAGCGGCAATACCGACGATGGCCAGGCGACCACCGGGTGATAGCACGGGAATGGCAATATCCGTCTCAACGGATTCGGTTAGTGCCTCCCGCTGGGTAAACCGCAGCACCCCATACGTAACGGCAATCGACACCAGCGAGGGCAGGGTATATTGGGCTACCCAGGCCAGTAGGGGTGGCATGTGGCGACCATAAATAACCAGGTTGGCCGGATTGGAAATCGGCAATACAAATGAAGCCGCATTGGCAATGAAGGCGCAGATGAACAGGTAGGGTAGTGGGTTTTTGACCTTAGCGGCTTTAACCGCAGCCGCTACTGCCGGGGTAAGCACAACAGCCGTGGCATCGTTGGATAAAAACGCAGTAACAACGACACCTACCAGGTAGATCAGCAGAAAAAGGCGGCTGGCCGACCCTTCAGCGCGTTTGGTCGCATGAGCTGCCAGCCAGTCGAACAAGCCTTCTTCGCGGGCAGTCTCGGCCAGGAGCATCATACCTATTAGAAACAGGTACACATCTAACCCGTTAGCAACACCCGACAGCCCTTCGGAAAGTGATAAAAACTGAAAAAGCAGCAGTAAAATTGCCCCACTAACCGCCCAGACGGCCTCGGGTATGTTAAACGGTCGGATGATGACACCCGCAATGGATACAAACGTAATAATCCAGATGAAAATATGAGTCATGTAAGCTTGTTTAGTCGTCGTTAACAGGTACGATTGACATATAATCGTATCTGTTACTCACATTCTATTGCGCCCTGCTTGCGCCGTCTGTTTTCAGACAGGGACAAAGCAATCCAGTTTGGCTGAAGTTTCGATTAGATTCAGATTAATTTATCTTCATCTGGGAGGCAGGCCTGCTATTCCACAAGTGTGTGGCCTGCTATCAGGTTGTCGCTACTGTCGTCTTTTCGTCGACCTTACCGACCTTTTTGATCCGGTTCGGAAACTGATCGGTAAGTTGTTGCCAGCTTTGAATAGGCGGACGGGGTTTTTCGGCTTCGCCAATTAGAAATCCATACGGACGAAGACCCTCTACAGAGTCAAAAATAACTTTCAGAATGGCGGTCATGGGTAACGCCAGGATCAGGCCGGGCAGACCCCAGATATTGTCCCATAGAATCAGCACGACAATGGCCGCTAATGGGTTAATACTCACCTTGGAACCTACTACGTAAGGCGTGATGAAATTGCCTTCGATCATCTGTACCCCTAAAAATAAGCCAATGACAGCCAATGCTTTCAGTGGATTATCCTGAGTAACTAAGGTATAAGCAGCGGGTAGAAGCGCCCCTAACGAAATGCCGAAATAAGGAATAAGCACTAAGCAAGCCCCAAAAAAACCGAAGAATACGGCATAGTCAACGCCCAGGAAGAACAGGCCTGCGGTCATCATAGCCCCAATAATTAGAATAACGAGGACTAATCCGGCTAAATAATCTTTGACTACCGTGTAGATGCCCTGAAAGACGACATCGATAACCGACCTTTTTTCTTCGGCGAAGACTTTATAAAAAAAGGAGCGAAAAAAGTCGCGGTAGAGCAGAAAAAAAAACGTAAACAGCAGGACCAGAAACACATTCGTCAGCGCACTGGTTGTGGCCAATAGCGTTGAGCTCAGGATAGTTCCTCCCTCAGCCATTACCTGCTTCATGTATTTCTGGACTTCCTGACCTTGTTGGCGACGGTTGATATGGAAGCGCTCATCAGCTAATGTTTGTAGTTTCCCAACATACTCACTGGCCTTCTGGCTGAGTTTCGGAACAACTTCGGAGAAATTGCTGATTTGTAGAGAGACGGCATAAAATAAGCCTACAATAAACGTGAGTAGCAAAACCAGACAAATGATGCTGGCCAGAATACGCGGTAAATGCCACTGCTCAAAGCGATGGGCCAGGGGAAACAGCAATACGGCAAAGAGAATGGCGAATACTAAAGGAATCAGTATGCCGGCCAGTGTATGCAGACCGTAAACAATGATGACTAGAGAAAGGAGAATAGCACTTATTTTGGCGTAAGTGGGTAAGTCCAGGGGGGATGAGCGTAACCGCATAAATCTAACTTAAGCTATTTCGGAAATAATGAGAGCCCTTTTGACGGGCATTGGCTGATCCGTAGAGAAAAATCATGCCATCCGAAAAAAAAGACGAAAAAGCAGGATTACAGGCTAAAGGAGCACTATTGATGCTTCTTTGGTGCAGTAACTACTCAGTATTTTTTGGGGTATTTTTACTCGTAATTGAGTATTTTTTGCGACGAGTTAACTACTAACGCAGTGCCATTTAAGGGCGTCTATAGCTTTAAAATGCTATTAAAGTTACGCGGCCAAATAAATGTGATCTCTTGATGTAGTGAACAGTACGATTCAATCTGGGACGGACCAGGCTGTATGATCCGAAAAAAAGTGAACCGTTCTGATTTCGCTCAGCTTTACATTTTTTGCTTTCGTAGACCTGACGAGTCTGCCATCTCACGGCCCAACGATGAGGTCAAGGTTTAGTTTATTATACCCCGTATGGGCTTCCCAAAGCCCTGTATTGGCCAACCTGATACTATATGACGAGTTTATTGCTAGTGAGGGATAGCCGTCAGGGAGGTTTAGCAGTAGTTCGTATTGACCGGCTTTTATTGTAGTAGGAAGCTGAAGCGCGTAGCGAAGCTGATGTGCCCCGGGTGATAGTTTACGGACATCCGTTTCGAGCGTTATGTTGTGAAGGGTACCACTAGCCTTATTCCGCAGAATAAGCTGAAGGGGCCTTGGATTATAAGGAGCTGAATAGCCAACGTTATTCAAGGCTAAGTCAACCTGTAATCGTTGGCCTGCTTTGATCTTTTTGGGGACCGTTACGGACCGTAACACGAATCGATAGCCGAGCCGGCGACGGATATTGTCCATGCACCCGTTCGTTTGCCAGTCATTGTTCACCTCATTGTTATAACTGGCATTGAGGTAGCTGTAGTGCATCAGGGCCATCTCCTGCTCGGCCCGACCCATAGGGGCACAGTCATTTTGCGGACTAAACGCATCGTCGCAGGTTTCGCCACCTATGGCGGTGTAGCGGCTATCCAGCGCCATATACCGACGTAAGGGAGTGGTGGCCGGACCGCGTTTGGTCGACGAGTTGCCGACATCATAAAAGGTACCGTAGTCATCTGCACTGGCTAGAAAGCAGTCGTTGTGAAACCCGATCCGGGCCAGATCGGAACCTCGGTACCCGTCCCCCGGCTTCATGGCGGCCGAGGTAACTGGTGCTTTTGGCCCATAAATAAACCGTTGCTTGATCTGGGGGGTACGTACCTGCACCATGCGATCTTTGGGAAGGGCTTTTAATAGAGCGGCCAGCACCTGATTGCGATCCTGCCAGCTACTGTCAGGCACCACGCCAAGACTATTGGTGGACGCGTCGCCAAAATAATCGGTAAAATAATTCTCGCCCCAAATGCCGATGAACCCCATTTGCAACACCGCAATAACATCGGCATGCTGCTGAAGCAAGGGGCTTAGCTGATTAATGTGAGTCAGCACAATGGCTTTGGGGGCGTCGCCGTAGGGCGGGCATATTTTATATTGATCTGGACAGGTGCCCGTCGTAGCTTGTTCTGTATAAGCGAACCGGATAATAAGCTTGATGCCCGCCTGCCGGGCAATATCAAAGTCCTTTCCTATCTTTTTGAGAAAGTCCTCGCTTATGGGACTGTTTTTGAAGGTGTTCAGCTGATAACTTCGATACACCAGGGAACAATGAATGGCGTAGTTGGCCTTGGAGACGCGCTGTTCCTGGGTCCGGTAAAGGATTAGTTTCGCTGCATCGAGGGGCACGAACCGGGCTGAAGAAGTACTGATCGGAATATAAAATCCCCGTTCTGGGTTGGAGAAATCTTCCTGACTTTCTAAGTAGGTCTGGTGATGGTTCTGTGCAGAGAGGGCTGTCTGACCAAGTAAGATAAAGAAAAGTAGTCCTGGCAGCAATCGTAACGGGTGAATCATGAGCTCAAATTACTTGGTATGAGTTAAAGATAAGCAAAAGTATAGCGGACCATTGTAGTAAATGAAATCTTAGTACTATATCCTTTTCGTGGTAAAATTCTGTTACCTGATCCAAGACAATGTTAAGTAGGCCTATAATTAAAGTGAAGGGAGAAACCAACAAAGGCTTAAAAGGTGAGTTTATTTACTCAAACCCCTCTGAAAATGGAAAACGAGCCTGATTTAACCCGATTTATTGATGCTCAAGCCTCCTCTTACGAGCAGGCTCTAGCCGAGATCCGCAATGGCCGTAAGCAAACCCATTGGATGTGGTATATCTTCCCTCAGCTAGCCGGATTAGGTTCTAGTCAGATGGCTCAGTATTATGGCATTGACGATTTAGTTGAAGCGAAGGCCTACTTAGCCCATCCCATCCTGGGTGGTCGACTAATTGAAATTTCTCAGGCGCTGCTTGGGATTGAGGGCAAAACGGCCCATCAAATTATGGGTAGTCCGGACGATTTAAAACTAAAATCGAGTATGACCCTGTTCAGCCTTGTTGACCCCACTGAACCCGTCTTTCAGCAGGTCTTAACGAAATATTATCAGGGAGAGGCCGACAGGAAAACACTAACCTTATTGGCTTAAAACCCGTAAATACTCGTCCTGTTAACTACGTATGTGGCTGATTGATGTTGACTGCTATTAAAAACCAGCGTCAATGAAAGGTCTTTACGTGTTCAGCGAAAGAAAAATCTAATTGAAAAGGGTTGTAGCGCCTATCCGTGAACGAGTTAATCGGACAGCCTTAACCATAAAACGGGACGAACACCACCACCGTCTCTTGGGCGGCCGAAGACGCCATTGCCTCGGACGTAAACATGGCCGTTTTTATTGATGCCCGCACCCGTGCGTCCGTAATAACCGGGCGACCGAAGCCGCCACCCGTGGAAATCAGTACCGTATCTGGCTTGTCGTTTCCGGTTGTTTTCGTCATCAATTGACCAAGTTTGCCCCCCTTTATTCCCTAGTTTAGCCCTGCTGTCACCGAAATACTGGCAAACCTCTTCCAGGCTTAGTAGAAATAATCGGTCAGTAGTGTCTTGCCCACCTGGGGTGTGGAACCATGGGTTATCATCATTCAGGTTTGTCACCTCGATGATTCTTGCTTTCTCATCCTGGCTGAATGTATGGTACAGTTCCTGGTTAAGGTACTGCCTCAACGCACAATCGGCCCATGTTATGTCGACGAACTTGGTGTGGTACCAGCGTAATTCCAGTATGTCTTGGGTGATAAGCAACGCCCTGCGGCCGTCTTCAATGGCAAGCACCTGCCAGGTGTAGGGGCCAAAAGTTATTAAATCGTGTTTTACCATTTTCAGTATCCGCTTGGCCGACATTTGAACCCAAGTGGTATTAAAACGGGCTATTGGTCCTGATTCGGAAGGGTAACCGCAGTAGCCAGCTGAGTCGGATGCTTCTACTCGCTACAGGTGGCAAATCGATTCATTCGCTCGTTGTACCTATCCAATAGCTGATCATCAATCGCAGGAGCTTGCTGAAGTTCGAATCGCAGAAAATCGGCTCGGTCGGCTCCGTCAATCATCCCCTCAAATTTGAGTTCTTCTTCCACCCAACCCGACGTTTTATTCAGTTTAGTCGCCTGTGCCAGGACCGCCTGAACAATGTCTTTTGTCCGATCCGTATTTTGGGTTGTTAACAGGAGAATACGAATGTCGGTTTGGTAATCTGCATAGGAGAGTCCCTGATCTGGTAACTCGGCACGAACCCATTGTAAGGTTAGGGTCTGAATTACCTCTTTGTAGGGCGTATTGTCAAGATCGTTGAGACGAATGCGTCGATTCATGAAGCAAATATACCAAGCAGAAATAAATTGGTCTTAACGGAGCATATCAGGAGCAACCGTCGAGCACAAGCAAACCACCACCTTGTTGTCAGTGGGCTTCCGACATTGCTTTAGCAGCTAAGGCAATCTCAGCCGCCGACTTTTTCTTAGTGCGCAAAAAGTAAACTAAGGGTAAGATGGCGAAGAAAAAAATACCGACCAGCCGAAACGTATCCAGATAGGCGAGCAGGTAAGCCTGTCTATCCACCGCCAGATCGAGAATTTTGTACGCTCGCTGACTTGCTCCACCCAGCAAGTTGAGCCGCTCGGTAAGCAAAGGGTTAGAGGGATCGAGATTGCTGACCAAGTCATAGCGATGCTGGGCATAATCTCGGGTGACAAAGGTATTCGCCAGGGCAATGCCAAAGGCCCCACCCAACTGCCGAATCATATTGTTAAGGGCGATAGCCGACGGGAAGTCCTGGGGTGGCAAACCCGCGACCGCCTGATTGATGAGCGGTAATTGGAGCATCGTTACGGCGAAAACGCGCATCATCTGCGCCCAGAAAAAGTCCCATTGATTGGCCTGGCCGTTCAGGGTTCCGCTATAGAAGCCGAACACGACAAACGTACACATGCCGACAATAATAAACGGCAGCGGAGAGGCTCCCACCGAAAGGCGTTTGCCAATTAAAGGAAATAAGGGAATACCCACTAAAGTGGGCCAGAGCAAGGAAAGCCCCGTCATGGTGGGGGTAAATCCGTTAATGCGCTGAACGAGAACGGGATATACAAAGACGGAGGTGAAGAGCCCTAGGCCGGCCACGAAACTGAAAATAGTCGTCACGCCCAGCGTTCCCTTGCCTAGTACGCGCAGGTTAACGACCGGGTAGGAGATTGTCAGTTGCCGCCAGACGAAGCCCACCAGCCCGACAATGGCCGATAGGGTAAGGATCACAATGGTTTTCGACTCGAACCAGTCGTCAGACTGCCCTTTCTCCAATACATATTGCAGCGATCCGACTCCCACACTTAGTAGCAGAATGCCCAGGTAGTCTATCTTAATTTGTTGCTTACGCGTACCCTCTCCGGGTTTTTTAGCAATATACAGTAGGGTCAGTATAGTGGCCAGTATGCCAATCGGGACATTGACATAGAAAATATAAGACCAGTGGTAGTTATCGACAATCACGCCCCCCAAAAAAGGCCCCAACGTTGGCCCCAGAATGATGCCCATACCGAAAATGCCGGAAGCTACCCCTCGTTTCGCCGGTGGAAAGGCATCGAAAATAATCCCCTGTGAGGTAGACAGCAGGGCTCCTCCGCCCATACCCTGAATGAATCGCCAGAACACCAATTGCCACAAACTCGTAGAACTGGCACAGAAATAGGAGGCCACTGTGAAGAGAATAATCGACGCAACGTAATACTTTTTGCGGCCAAAATAGTCGGCCAGAAAACCCGTCATCGGGATGATAATGACGTTAGCGATAGCATAGGAGGTGACAACCCAGGCTACATCCTCAATGGTGGCTCCCAATGCCCCCGCAATTTCATTAAGGGCCACATTGACAATGGTCACGTCGATGAGTTCCATTACGGCGGCCGAAATAGCCGTAACGACAATGATTACACGGACCAGCCCTGTCGGAATGGCAGGTGAACTAGTAGAAAGATCAGCTTGCATGAACGAATTGGTAGAAAAAACTAGTGGCAAAACGTAGCGGTAGTCAATTTGGTTTACTAAGTGTAATAAAAATGAAACCCGTGTAATCCGCTCGATGTCTCCGGATATTGTATAGTAGCCAGCTTGGTTAATTCGGCCTTCCGAATTGTGATCGGTTCCTTAATCCCCTTCAGTACGTTCTGATTTTTAAGCGAGTTTCATCAGCACAAGCCCCATGACGATTAGCGAAGCAGCCACCAGGCGAACTGCATTGACCGGTTCACCAAGCACGAAGATGCCAATTAAAAAGGCACCGATGGCTCCAATACCGGTCCAGATTGTGTAGGCGGTGCCCAGTGGCAGCGTGCGCATGGCCAGAGCCAGCAAACTGAAGCTAGCCACTAAGGCTACGGCCGTAATTACAGAAGGAACAGTCCGGGTAAAACCTGCCGACTGCTTCATAGAATAGGCCCAAACGATTTCCAGTAGGCCAGCAAACACTAAATAAATCCAGGACATGACGTTGGCTTGTTAGGCCGGGCCGTCCCGATTTGGTTCCCACAATGGGGGAGGTCGTCCTCCTGGCTTGCCAACGTTCCTTCCCTCAGCGGGGTCGTCAGCCATTGTGCCGCAAAAATAACGCTTCTGCCTAGTTTAATCAATGCTGTTTTAATTTCTTCATTCTGGTTGAGGAGTAGTGGTAGATTGGGCTTACCTACCAGGATCTTGATTCTGCTCAACAGTCGATCATGTAGGCACATCGTGGACCGGAGTATCCATAAAAGACGAATCTGTGCTTCATAGTCATGCATAATGCCTGTGTTGTACTATTTTCGTCTCCTACCTTTCCTACACAAGTATGCACCAAACACTACTGCTTTGCTTATCGCTCATGCTGGCGATCTCTCTGTTTGTTATGCTGGGGCAGCAATTACGAATTTCGGCGCCTATTTTTCTGGTTATCAGCGGTCTGGTTGTCAGTCTGATTCCGGGTGTTCCACTTGTCGTTATTGATCCCGAGCTTATTTTCCTCATTTTTCTGCCGCCATTGCTCTACGAAGCGGCCTGGTTTACCTCCTGGAAAGAGTTCTGGCGGTGGAGACGCATTATTGTCGTGCTGGCGTTCGGTCTGGTTGTCTTTACTGCTTTTGCCGTTGCCTATGTGTCGAGTGCCGTGATACCGGGATTCACGCTGGCTTTAGGTTTTCTACTGGGCGGCATTATTTCGCCACCCGATGCTGTGGCGGCTGCGTCTGTTTTGAGAGGAATCAAGGTGCCCAAGCGAATAATCAGCATTCTGGAAGGAGAGAGTCTGGTAAATGATGCCTCCAGTCTGGTGGTATTCCGGTTTGCCCTGGCGGCTGTTTTATCCGGTTCATTTGTCTGGCAGAAAGCCGCAACCGGTTTCGTCATGGTTACGCTCATGGGCATTGTCATTGGTCTGGCCGTAGCGCTCGTGTTTTACGTCATTCACCGCTGGCTCCCCACTACAACGCGAGTTAGCATTCTGCTGACGTTTATGGCGCCCTACATCATGTACCTGACAGCCGAAGAGTTTCATTATTCGGGGGTGATGGCCGTGGTGAGTGGTGGACTGTTTCTGTCGAATCACAGCCACCAGATTCTGAACCACAGCGCCCGAATTCAGGGGACGGGGATGTGGTCGACTGTTGTTTTCGCCTTGAACGGACTGGTCTTCATGCTGATCGGTCTTGAGCTACCCGTTATTATCAATGGGCTGGATGGCTATTCAAAGACAGAAGCAATTCTATACGCCTTGCTGATCACCTTTCTGGTTATCGTTACCCGGATGGCTGTCGTCCTGTTTTCATCTGTTTTTACGAAGGTAATTAGCCGGGTAATTTCTGTGGCCGACCGTAGTCCCGGATGGCGCGGACCTATCATTGTCAGTTGGGCCGGTATGCGCGGTGTCGTGTCGCTGGCGTCGGCGCTGTCCATTCCGCTGACCCTAACCAATGGCGCCCCTTTTCCGCATCGGAATCTGATTCTGTTCATTACGTTCGTTGTTATTCTGTTTACGCTTGTTTTTCAGGGGCTTACCTTGCCCATGGTTATTCGGAAAGTGAACTATGAAGATCCCGATCATCGGGCTCCTGAGAATCAGCAGACATCCGCCATCCGACTGAAATTACTGAAAGTTGCCCTGAAAGAAGTCGAGGAAAAATATGCAGCCGAAGCCATCGATAACGACCTGGTAAGTAACCTGAGAGATCGAATGGAAAACGACTTGCACTCCATTACGAAACACCTGGATTCGCTGGAGCGCGATGGCGAACAGGTCGATCAGTATAATAAAATTATGGGCGATATCATTACGGCCAAACGCAAGACGCTGCTTTATTTTCGTAACCTGAACGAGTTCGATGATGAGGTGATCCGTCAGGAAGAGGCCCGCCTTGATCTGGAAGAAGAAAAAATAAATCACCCGATTCACTAGCGTCTGATACGCACAACAGGAGTCATCCCGGCGGTTGATGGGACTGGCTAAAACGCGAAAACCTTCCGAGTTTAGTGTAGGGCGGCCTGTGCCGTACGCACAACTAACCGGAAGGTTTTCTTATGTCCAAGGACTCCGTAAAAGTCGGACCAGTCGTCTTGCGCAGAACATATCAATCCGATAGGATTAAAAACTTTTGTCATCAACAGCTACTTACTCAGTTGTTATTGACAACAAACGAACATGCCCAGCCAGAAGACAATTACCCCTGACGAATTTGAGAAAATTAAACACCACATTCGGGATATCCGCGTGGCTTTACTGACTACTCAAACGACCTCGGGTGCTTTACGTAGCCGACCGATGGCCACCCATCAACTCGATCCAGATGGAACCATGTGGTTTTTCACCCGAGCTAATTCGGATAAAGTCGCCCATATCCGCCAACAACCGTCTATTTCGTTAGGCTTTTCTGACCCTCAAGCCCAGGTTTCAGTTACTACGGCTGGAGAGGCCGAAGTCGTTATCGATCAAGCGAAGGTAGACGCTCTGTGGAATGAGTCCTTACGTGATTGGTTTCCAGAAGGTAAAGATGATCCGAACATTGTTCTGCTGCGCATCACCACACTGACCGGTGAGTGCTGGGACTAGTACGCCGGACTTCCCATAGCTGAACTCGCCAGGCAAGGTCAAAAGTATTCCGCTAACAAGCGATTATTGCTCCCCTAAATGCCCAACCGATCAACCATTGACATACTCTGGTTCAAGCGGGACCTGCGCCTGCGCGACCATGCCCCTCTCCAGACAGCGATTGTCAGGGGACAGCGCGCGCCCAAACGGCCCTTACTTTTGCTTTACTGCTTCGAGCCATCGCTGATGGCCGATCCCAATTACGATTTGCGCCACTGGCGATTTGTATACGAGTGTCTGGCCGACATCAATCGACAACTGGCGGCTTTACCCTCACCACCCATTTCTCCGTCGGAAACGAACCCGCTGGTACACGAGTGGTTGCCATTCGAATTTGACGATCAACAGGAAGACACCCAGCCCGAAACAGGTGAACCTGCGGTCTGGGTATTTCACCGGGAGGTCCTGGATGTATTAACCGCCATACAGGAGCAGTTTACCATAGGCACCATCTTTTCTCATGAGGAAACCGGCCTGGCCGTAACATATAACCGGGACAAAGCCGTGGCCCTCTTTTGCCGTCAGCAGGGAATTGTCTGGCACGAGTTCCAGTCTAATGGTGTGATTCGATGCCTCAAGAACCGCGATACCTGGGCTGCCGACTGGCAGCAGACCATGCAGGCACCCCAACAGCATCCCGAGCTGGCCCGTTGGTATCCGGCCAAGGTTCCCCTGACCTGGTTCGAGGCCGAGCGTGGACCTGATCTGCCCGGGGCGTGGCAAGTTCCAGATCCCTTATTTCAGCCCGGTGGAGAATATAAAGGGCATCGATACCTGGCCAGCTTTCTGACCGAGCGAATCGGGCGGTATGGGGCGGCCATCTCCAAACCCCTGGAAAGTCGTCGGGGGTGTAGTCGCCTGTCGCCTTACTTGTCGTGGGGTTGTCTGAGCATTCGGCAGGTGTATCAGGCCCAGCGACAGGCCGCCAGAAACCCGCAGATAGTAGGTTCAGGACGGCAGTTCAGTGCCTTTGCCTCCCGGCTGCGCTGGCACTGCCATTTCATTCAAAAGTTTGAGGGCGAAGAGCGCATGGAGTTCGAAAATGTGAACCGGGCGTTTGATGCCCTGCCTAAACATGTGAATCCGGATCACTACACAGCCTGGCGGGATGGACGCACGGGTTATCCGCTCGTCGACGCGTGTATGCGTTGTCTGGCGGCCACGGGCTACATAAACTTTCGGATGCGAGCCATGCTGACCTCCTTCCTCACCCATCATTTATTTCAGCACTGGCAGGAGGGGGGCTGGCATATGGCCCGGCTTTATACTGATTTCGAGCCGGGCATTCACTACGCTCAACTTCAGATGCAGTCGGGTATGACGGGAACCAACACGATCCGGATCTATAACCCCGTCAAGCAGTCGCAGGATCATGACCCACAGGGCGTGTTCATCCGCCAGTGGGTACCCGAGTTGGCCAATTGTCCGCTGGCCTATCTTCACCATCCATGGACGATGCCACCGCTGGAACAGGCCATGGAGCATTTTCAGGTTGGCATTGACTACCCGGCTCCCATCATCGATGCTACGATGACGGCTCGCCAGGCCCGCGTTCTGCTCCATGAGCCTCGCCAGACTGAAGTTGGTCAGGCCGAGCAGACCCGTATTTTGGCCAAACATACCCTACCCGCAAAAAAGGGTAAGCCCAGGCCACCAATGGATCTTGGTCCACATAATGGCCTTGTCGTGGGGTAGCCTGATCACTTGGTCAGTGACAGTAGATAGTCTACTGTAAACAGGAGGTTTTAAACATCTCGCCAGCGTCAGAAATCATTCTATTAAACCAAGTCATGCCGACCATTGTCAAAACGGTCTAACAATCTCGATTGCAGATTGGTTAGTATGTAGTCAAGTTTTAAACATCAGTTTATAAACAATAGCTTAGTCAAGATAATTAGAGCAGAAAACGTTCATCTTCACCGATGCGCGATTCGATTTTCTGCCGAACTTAATCGGTAAACGCTATGAAAACGAATGTGAAAGTATTGGCATTAACAGGCTTATTGCTTACTGCGTTGTGTACCGTCGATTCAGATGAGGTTACCGCGCAAGTACCTGGGCCTAGAAGGGTGATTGTCATTCCTCATGCTGGAGCTACGCGTCAAGTATGGGTTCCGGGTCATTACGTCCGTCGTGGACGGAATTATATCTGGGTAAACGGCTATCATCAGACAGCTCCCGTTGAGTACGTTACGTATTCAAAGCCCGCCCGGTACAAAACCTGGAATCCTGGTTACTGGCGTCAAACCCGCCGGGGACGGGTTTGGGTCGAAGGGTACTGGAGTTATTAGGGAGTCATAAAAAATGTCCGGAGTTATGGCTTCGGACATTTTTTATGACTCCCTACGCGGCTATTTAACAAGCCCCAACTTATTTTTTTACGAACTTGTGTCTGACGTTTAGCACAGTTCATCAGCCCAGTGGCTGTTGCAAAAGTTCATCAGCCATGTCGTTGAGCGATTTGACCAGCTAATTTTACTTTGTGCGTTCATAAGTGCTTATAGTTGGAATAGTTTTCCAACCCGACTTTGTGTTATACGTTCGTTCAATTCCATCTATTCTAAATTCTTCAGCGCTGGTATAAGTAAATGGGTAGGTCTTCGTTTCGAATTCGTCCGTCAGGCTAATCTGCGTTCGATCCTCGTTCACATCAAAGAATAAAGTTCGTCCGTTGACCACATATTGAGCTGTATTGCCATTGGTTTGAGTGGCGGGATAAGTCCGTATATAGCCATCCGCAAAGACCCTCTTTTGTGTCAGCCAATTCACTTTCAATTGAGCAATCACATAAGCATGATCGGGAATTTCAGTCATTAAATCAGTTGATGCCACGCCATCTAAGTTGGCATCAATTGGCTCCAGCGTTTTAATGCCGATTAGCTTCCAGTTGCCCGTAAACTGCTGGTCAATCAACTGATCATGCTGAGACTGTTGATCAGCTTGAGGCTGTAAGTGGGTATCTCTTTTACCGCAGCCGGTCATCCCTAAAACTGCGAATCCGAACAAAAAAACGCGTGCGTAATTCATAGATCAGCTTCGTTGAGCGAGTGTACTTTGTTAACGTGCTAAAGGCACAAAAGATGTTTTAGAACGAAAGTATAGAATTTTTAAACAATTTGTTGGCTACTCCGTTTTACTATCATATTCCACTCGAAGTAGTCCTAAATGCACTTAAAACGCAGCCATAGGACTGCACACAGAATGGAAAGAAAGCCAGGTGACTTCGTGTTGTCTGGCTTTTATTTTTCCTTTCTGTGAGGCTTTATTCGGCGTTGATCGATCTATGTATGTTCCTCACAATTGAGGAGTTTGATAAATGGGTACGTAGTGCGGTTGAATACTAATTAAACCAAATGCGAGCCAATTTACTTACTTGTTGAATCCTAAAAGAAGGTTCATGAATGAGCCTTTTGATGTTGTTTTGAATGGGCGTGGTTAGTCAAGGACAGTTGACCCATGAGATGCGATTTGTTTGCCAGCTACCAAGATCCTTTGACCCAGGATTTTCTGTAATACACGACAAATGACACAATGTTGAGCTTTAGATAAATAGGGGAAATTTCCCATTGTGGAGGTATCTATTTGATGGGTAGCTTTGACTAGTATAAAAGGTAACCATCTGACAACTATTCATTTATGCTACAACTCATCAAGAGCTACACAATAAAGGGTGGTGATACGCTGAGCCGGATAGCGAAGCAAGTTAATATCACGCTTCCGGAACTGCTGAAGATGAACCAACAGATTATTGATCCTGACAAGATTATGATAGGTCAGGTCATTAATGTTCCTGATTCAGCACCGATTTCTAGCCGCGCTGGTGCTACGTTCGATGGCATTAATCCTGCCCCTGGAACGATAGTTATTGCCAGGGCCCAGGTTACGAATCCTCCACTGATCAATGACGCCAACAATCGCCATCGCGATATTTATGAAGAAGTAATCGATCAATTCGCCGTCGGTCATAATCCCCGTCATTTACCGACACAAGGGTTTACGTTCTGCAACATATTCCTGTGGGATGTAACCCGTGCCATGACGTCAGAAATTCCCCATTGGATCGATGCCGCTGGCGCTATTGCCAAACCGTTTGCTTCGGGGGCCAACGAAATTACGATTAATGCGGGCGTAGACTGGCTACGCAAGTTTGGTCCCGCGAACGGGTGGTTGGCTTCCAATCAGGATCAGGCCCAGGATAACGCCAATAAGGGATGTCCATCCGTTGTGGTCTGGAAAAATCCAACCGGTGGGCATGGCCATACTGCCGTGATCCGGCCAGGAAATAGTACAAACCAAGGGCCGCTTATTGCCCAGGCAGGTGCTCGCAACTTCAACATTGGCCGCCTGGTGCAAGGGTTTGGTACACGCACGGGACTTCGATACTTTATCCACGCGTAACGCAATGATCGTTCCCCTATCAATGGCTTTTTTGACTTACACTGTCACCCTTTTACGAAGCCCGTATTGAGGATGAGTGAACGATAGAACATGCTGGAGGAAAACAGCACTACTGAGGTTGACCCGCAATTTAAACCAGGTCTGCGTAACCTATTAGGATGCCCATCAGAGAAGGAAAACAGAACCCTGGTATACGTCAATTACGATCGACAGGTATTTTTTAGAAGATTAGTAAAAGGATTTCGACGTTTGATGAGGCTCGCCGTTTATAGATGAAATGCAGCTTTTAGCAGGTATAGTATAGTTCTACTTTTCTCTGAATTGTTCTTTTTAGGCAATGCATGGTTTGCTGTATGGCTAGTTTTAGCCGGGGTTAAGGGGACCAGGCTATTAACGGCAGGATCTGCCAATGCGGTTTCTAAAATGTGCAATCCTAATAGCCTGTAGCTTTCGAACTGAGCTTCATTGAAGAACTGATCAGCCGTCGATTGGTGGGGAAAGTCCCGGTTTTTAACGGCATATTCTCTCACGTCGACTGGCTCATAGCCAGTTAAAGATGATTTAAGGTAAATCAAATGCCCGGTTGGCTGACCCTGGGGATCTTCAGGATACCATATCGTACCATGTGCCCAATGGGATTTAGAATAATTGGTTTTACCATCACGGGTGGTTATATCGCTTACATTGATGTTGATTTCGACACCAAAATCCACCCGGCAACGTCGCACAGCGTTGGCTAGCCCCTCACAAGTAAAGAGATTGTCCTGCTCTGCGTCGCCCAGTATAATCAGGCGAACCCGGCGCCTGACTAACTCATAAAGACCCATATTATCGAAATGGCCACCATCAGATAAGCAGACGAAATCCTGGGCAGTATTCGTTTTTCCCAGCAAATCGTAAATTAGATAGGCCAAACCAGAACGCGGGTCGGAAAGTTGCCAGTCCTTGCCGTGTGGATTACCAATCCACCATCCTAAACGGGCATTGAAAACCGTCATCAGAAACGCAGTAGCCGGTGATGAGTGGGCTCCCTGATTAGGGTTGGCTGCCGCGCCGGAGATAGCCATTACGGTACTGAGATCAGGTCCGCCCGGTCTTACTTTACCGTTTGGGAGCGTTTTGGGTTTATACGCATAAAGTTCAGTAGGTCGATAGCCATATTCACAGGATATATTCTTTTGGCGGTTGTTGGGGCGGGTAGGACTAATGTCAAACCCACAAAACAAGGGAGTGAAAATAAACGATTCGCCCTTTCGATCCTGTCGGTCCAGGTCAGTTACCCGACTGGCATTCAGTGTTGTATTGATTATAGGGAAGGGGCCATGATACGCATGCTCATGTTTGAGCATACATAATTTCAAATCGTCTTCGTCATCGAATCCAGTGAAGGCATTCGCTGTTTTTTCCCGTTCCGTTCGTCGGCGAGTAGCTGCCAGATAGCCCCGCATCAGCCGATTTCGGTAAAAATGGTGCATGGAAAATTCATTCACGCCCACGCGCCAGGCTAATCCCAACGTAAGCAAACTGGAGACAAGAGTCAGCGTTAAAACAGCTTTTAGGGGCGGTTCAGTAGTCGGGTCGTTTAACCAACCGGATTGTAGGACCAGATTAATGAGTTTGGCTGCGATAATCAAAAGGCCAATGATAAACACGTACGGAGCCAACCGGACCAGAAAATCCTTTGCTTTTGTGGGTAACGTTTTAGGAGCGTCTCCCTGGGCGGGCGTACTGGCGCTGTAGGCCAGACGGACTGCCAAACCGACTAAGGCAACCCAGCCCCCCGTTATGGCTACTAAATACGTTGTAGCCGCTTCCAGCATTTTTTCGCCGAGCAAACCAATGCTTGCCAGGATGATCCAAATGACCATACCCCGATGTACTACGGCACCAATGCGTCCCCACCACTCCCGGCGTGCATCAGGAAAATACTTTCCTAATAAAGCCATCCGTAAGACAACCATCACACTTAACACTTCCAGAATAAGGGGCGGGCCAATCACAAACGTGAACCTATTCAGAAATTCTCTTGTGGTAAATAAAGCATGCCAGCTAAAGTCTTTCCCGTTCACTATAAAGGAGGCATTCCAAGAGTTGCTCGTTTTGGATGCGACGGCCAGGTCCTGTAATAAGCCCCAGGCCAGGTCGAGTGATAAAATGCCGAAAAACGCCGATAAAACGGAAAATAGTATGCTTAGCAATAAGGCCACTGCTTTCTGTAACCAGTTATTGCCCGGCAGTCCCGAATCGTAGCGACCAAATAAGGCCACGAGCAGTAAGCCCAGCGTCCCAACCAGGGCAGTGTCTGTTAAATAAGAAAAGCGATAGTCAAATGTATAAGGTTGATTCGCACTTTTCGAGTAAAAAAACAACCAGCTACTAACCAGGTAGGACGTAATCAGGCCTAAAGCCACTAGGCCAGCCGTTACGTAGGTGTATTTAAGCGAACCTAGTGAACTGCCCGGAAATAAATCCGGACGGTAGGAGGCCATGCCTATACCGGCTATTATTGAACCCGTCAACAAAAAAATACTGAACGTAATAAATGCCCACTGTTCAGGGATATACTGGCTTAATCCCTCAAAACTCCATACTAAGTAGCCACATAAGCCTAACAAAAGGACAGAACACAAGAGTAACAGGATAATTATCTGGTTCAGAATGGTATTGCGGATCCAGGTTATCCCTACCGTCCATGAATCGGTAGACATGATATTGTTGCTGGGCGCGAGGTAATTACTGAACATACGCAACCAGCGTATCGGTCGTACTTCTTCGCCCCGGGGATCCGTTGATTTCTCGGTATTTAGTCGGTCCTGTACCTTTAAAAGTAATCCATCGCGCTTGATCCAGGTAGTATACCAGGCGCCTATGTACCCGCCACCAGATACGGTCGATAAATAATCGAACTGGGGTAGTAACCCAGCTTTTGCCAGGCCTTGTAAAACGCCTAAATTGAACGTAGCCGACCGAATACCTCCGCCTGAAAAAGCAAGTCCGGTTAAGTGCATGGTTTTAGCCTGTTGCAATGGATCCATACCATCCGACTTGACAGTCTGTTGTTTGCGATCGTTGCGGCTGTAGTTTACCTCTTTCAATTCCTGTCGGTATACCACGTCAAATGGCAAAGGAATATTACGATGCTTTAACAGGCTAAACAGTTCATCGTCGTTTTGTAGAACAGATAAAGCAAGCTTGTCATCTTACCAGTTATACGATTGGCCATCTGAACCGATATCGCCTTTACAGGCTAGTTCTACTAAAACCGGTAGGTAGTTTAACGCTTTGGCTACTTCAATTCGTTGTTCAGGGTCTTTATAGAGGGCGCTCCGAATGGCTTCCCGCCACTGCTGAGGAGCAGGATACGGATCGGTGCGTACTAAGGCTTCTTTGGGTGAACTGTTAGTTCGCTTGTTCTCTTCAGGATCTTTATTTGCGGAATGATCGAGTGGGAGGGGATAATAGCAAAGCTCGGGGGTCAACGTGTCTCTTACCTGGCTCATCCAAAGGAGGAGAGCTTCCATAGTAATAAACCAATTCGTGTAGATAGGGTCATCATCTTCAGCGAATTTGGCATTTGATGGTATAGAAACTACCTCACTTATTCTTTTTTGAAACGGTATGTAATTTTGTCTTAACTGGTCATTAATATCCTTGGGATCCTGCAGTAAGACAGCAGGTTGTGATGGAATACCTTCATTTGGCTGCGGCTTTACTGAATAAGAAATATCTTGAGCTAAGGTGATGTAACTCACCGCTCTGGCCGTTAAATCCATGACAACATCCATCTTGATTTACAGTTAAGAGAAGCGTTTCTTAATTTTTTGAGTTAACTTCTACTGATTAATCTGTGGTAATTCAGTCTTGCATGCACCTCAGGAGTAGTAAATTGCTTTTCCGGTAAAGACTGAATCAGCTAACGGAGAAAGCATAAACTTTCTCCTTCTATACGAACGATTAAAGGTAAAAAGCTGAACGTCTTGCGACACCGGGAGATTTACCCTTTTTAAGGGCAAAATTTGGCTTTCTATATGCACTAGTAACTGTATAGGTTGATGTAGAATACGCAATCACCTTTCACCGACAAAAGGTCGGTTTCAGTTGGATGTTCTACGGGGTGCATATTGATTCAACCACCCGTTGTTCTGCTACCTTGACATGGCTGGGATTTTACAATTTCTGGGGTAAAGGAAATAACGTAGCGTGGACGTTAATTGCTGATTAGCTACCGTTTTTTGTGTAATAAAAGTCTTATTATCAGTGTATTGTGACTTGAATCAAAAACATGCCCTCACCAAACCGATTACGAATGAAGTACAGAAAAGAGAAAATGAGTAATGAGTTTACCAAACACTTATTCGATTTTAAGGGGAAGGATACCCCCTTTCACATGGTCGTGCATCACTTTACGGATAGAGACAAAGGGTATCCTCATTGTCACCCCTTCCGGTTTACGACCCATATTTTGAAAGGCGGTTATACGGAGCGCGTTTATCAGATAAATGAAACTGGGGATTGGCAGTATACCGATGTATTTCGGGCGCCAGGGACAACGCATATTGTCGAAGCAGCCTGTATCCATGAATTAACTGACTTGCCAAATGGCGAGTGCTGGACGGTGATGCTTCCCGAAGAGAAAGTACGGGAACCTAGATTTTGGCGCTTTACACCAGAGGGGGCTTTTTCCCGGGTTTGGAACAAGCGAAAATGGGTCAAGCAGATTTAATGCAAAAAATAATAGCTTGGTCTTTGTCGTGATTAGGAAGGGAACCAGACGTACCGAACCAGCATGGTCTGCGGGTTCGGTACGTCTGGATAAGTATCAACGTGAGGGCTCAAGCTGTCCCATACGCAGCTAGAATAGTACCATCTCGTCAACCCTAGGTAGTAGTTACAAAAATAGCTGCGTGGCGTAACCGACTATTTTCGACTGGCTGACTCAAAGGGAATAACCAGATTATACTTCACGTTGACGGGGCGGCCGGCCTGCTTTCCGGGTGTCCAGGTGGGCATAGCCTGTACTACCCGAACAGCTTCCTCATTAAGACCGTAGCCATAGCCTTTTAACACGGTCACATCCTGAATCCGGCCTTCATAGGTCACAATAAACGAAACGAATACTTTACCCTCAACCTTTGCGTTAAGGGCAGCTTCCGGATATCGTAAGTTCTGCCGTAGGTAAGGGCCGATCTGAGCGCTACCACCCGGAAAACTGGGTGGCACCTGCACAACCGTAAAAACTTCCTCCTCCATAGGCAATTGATCCCTGGACAGGGTTGACGAGGTATTGGTGGCCTGACCTGATTGGGCAGGCATACTCCGTTGGCTACACGCCATTGTAAAACCAGTCAGGAGTGTGCTGACCAGAACTAGTAGCCTGTAGCTATTGGGTGAACCGTTTCTTCTTGGCAAAACCATAATCGTGTGGTTGAAGTGGAAGCTGTTTGATTAAATTAGCTGAGGGAATGACCGTAAAACCTTACTCGTAAGCGAAGCGGTAGTACTCATCAAAACCAATGGACAATGTAGTTTTCCATTGCATGAGGCTGGAAAGAATTTTAGCGTTCGGTCAACGCGCCCGTCCAGATGAAGCAGTCATCCAGGGAGGATTAGGATGGGGTGTTGCCCAAAAGACCGAACCAGGCAGAAATTTGCCCAAATCTGACAGGTCTTTGCGAAGAAACTAGTGGACCTGCTACAGTTAACTGTATACTCTATTTGCAGACGGGTTGTCCAGTCCGGCAAATTCTCTAGCCAGGCGTTATGGATTCGACCGATTACACCAGGTTTACTTTTTGCCCAGTTGTGGCTGCCTGGTAAATACCTTCTATAACCCGCATATCTCTACGACCTTCTTCTCCGGTTATATGGCTGGGTGAGGCTTTTTCGATAGGAGCCTTTTCGTGATTTGCCAGCCCTGGTGAACATCAGCGTAAGCTGCGGGGTCTTGAAAGGGTTCAGTGGTTCTTCGAAGCCGGTGACAGGCGCAATCGTTTTTTAGCAATCGCTTGACCGTATCCTGGCTTATAGGCTGGTCTAGGGCTTTTCCCAAGTCAGCCTTAATGCGAACGGCATCTTGAAGATAAGCTGGAATTACCTTTACCTACCACTTTTATTGGTGTGAATATACATGGAAACGCCCGGTCAACTTGACCGGGCGTTTCCATGTATAGATCTTCTTCCAGATAAAGCATCTTGTCCAATTAGTCGGGGCGTTTTGTCTAGAAGTCAAACACGGTAACGATGAATTCAAGAATGTAAGTCAATACGATGAAGCTTACCAGAGTAACTTCAAAGGTGGTTCTGAGGGTTAGTAATTTACCTTTCGTTATCGGAAGGAAAACCCTACGTGTGGATTGTATAACATTCATGGTAAATAGGAGGATAGTATGATTGTTTTGACTTTAACAAGTACTCGAAGTCACAGGCACCTCACTATAACTTGTCCTGAAAAGTGATGACTATTATCTGATCCTGAAAATAAATGGTCTGCCTAATTCAGTCCTTGTAAAGAAACGGGACAGGTTATGGCTGCGAATAACTCAGCAGAAACGGAGTAGTTTGACCGGCCTTAGCTTATCTGTTGCCCGATTCTAGTTCGCTGGCGGTAGCGAATTTATAAAACAATGAAGCCGATTACCTGGCGATGTCCCAACGGGGCGAACAGCACTCAAGCCCCGGTGCCCACCGGGCGACCTCATTTATCGAATGGAGTGCTCCTGGTGCTGTATAGCGGGCTGCTGGCCGCCGACCTACAGGCTGGCGAGACGCTTCTGTCGGAGTCCTATCCAGGTAGACGTGAAACTCCCGCCGTAAATCGAGGTTGCGATTTCGCCCGGCTTGAAACCTGGTGAAGTCAATCGAGTAGTCGGAAGGAATAAATCGGGGTACCCCAGCCGCCACTGCCGCATCGAGCAAGGCCTGCTGAGCATCAATGACCGTTTCCCGCAGACCCGACAGAGCCGATACGAAACAGGAAATACCCCGACAGGCTTCGGTAAGTTCAGGGACGGCCCAGGTCGTAATCCTGACGACCTGGACGCCCTGTTTCTCAAAATTCTGTAGGGTGGCGGGGCTACTACTGGGGCGAACCAGGATGCGGACTTCATCTCCCTGGTCTACCAAAGCCCAGATAATTCGTTGGCCTAAATCGTCCGTAGCAACCCGCTACGGCAATAATCGTGTTTATATCAGGTATGTTCTGGAAGGTGTTAGGCCAGGCATTTTCAAGGCCGTCGACCAGGGAGTTATCCAGCAAATCCATTGTCAGTTGGTGAACCGTCCCATTAGTATCTTGTCCTTAGTTTAATCGGACGTTTTGCGGAGCTATTTTTTAGTAGCTGAGGGCGATGGTTTACTACGTGTTAACCTTAATCCATAGCATACGGGATATACGCCACGCTGGTTTGCTTTAGTACTTATAAACTGCAGATACAGCGTTATTATAGTATAAGTAGGTAAGTTAGAACTAAGGCGTTGTTATAACTCACCTCGCCTGTAAAAGTCAACAATCTTCTCGCGAAGGAGCGTCTCGTAGTGAAGCTGAATTAAATTAACCGATGCTCGGTCAACATTGCTCTTCGCCAGATTGTAGTCTACGGCGTTTAGTAGGCCAGCGTTGTAGCGGGCTTCGGCAGCTTTAAAGGACTGGCCTAAGACCGAAACCTGTTGATCTAAAGCCTTGTAACGATCTTGAGCGTTTTCCAACTGATTAACCGCCTGATCAATAGCCTGCCTTAGATTTCGCCGGACGCCCTCGGCTTGCGACTCGGCTAACTGCTGCTGTAATCGCGCATTGGTTGTTCTGTAACGCACCTGAAAGCCGTTCAGGATCGGGATGCGGATGCTGATACCCACGCTTTTGTACTGATTGTTGTCGAGCTGGTGAAAATAGCCAATGCGCTCCGTCGCCGATGTTGGGGCCAGCACTTTTACGGGGTAGGCCTGACCCGCTACATCGACAAAGCCAGTCGTTGCCTGCTCGATCATGTCCGTGCCAAATACATTCTGTCGGGCCGCGCTGGAGAACGATGTTCCCCAGTTAGCGGTCAGGGTTACATTTGGGTAGGCGAGCCCTTTGGCCAGGTCAATTCCTTTTTGTGCCGCTTTAGTCCGCAGGTCGGCGGCCAGCACTTCGGGCATAAATGTTCGTGCCTGGCCGTACAACTGGTGCGCATCGGTTAAGCCGGGTTGCATCGATGACATCGTGTCCGATAGTCGCACCAGTTCTAAGGGCGTGGTGGCGGGCAGGTTCAATACCTGCAACAAGGTCAGCAGGGCTGCGTTCAGGTTGGTTTTGGCCTGTACCCGTTGCATGTCGTCGATGGCCAGCTGGCTTTTGGCATCGTAGAGATTAAATGGAGCTACAGTGCCCATCTTCACCAGCTTTTCAGTTCGTTCAACCTGGGCCTGTGCTACCGCCACCTGCACGGAACTTGCCGCCAGTAAATCCTGTGCTGACAGAACCTGCAGATACGCTAGTAAGGTATTGAGGGTAATGTTGTTCTTGATGGCCGCTACGTCAAATTGACTCGCCTGGGCGATCAGGCTTTGCTGTAACAAGGTATTCTTTAGCTGAAATCCGTTGAAAATGGTCCAGTTCAGACCCAGCCCGGCGTTGCTGGTTGCGATTTGGGCGTTGGTAATGCCATTCGTATACGGATCAATGTTACGCCCGAAATTCATTCCCTGATTAGTCAGGGCCGATAAGACCGGCAACTGACTTTTTCGGGTTTGCTCCGCGGTATTGTCAGCCACTTGCTTTTGCAGGACTGACTGCCGTAGGGCTGGCTGATTTTCCAGCGCCAGTGTAAGGCATTGGTCAAGCGTCAACGTGGTCGAGCGTGGTTCGGCCGATGTTGGCAAGGAGGGTAGGGGGCCTTGAGCCACGGCCGGATTAAACAGGCTCAACGCGAGTAGGAGCAGGCATATATGTTTCATGCGACCAGGGCGGATTTAGAGTCGGTGTTGTCAATTCTGGAAACGGCTTGATCGCCGTTGGCGCTGATCTGGAGCAGATCCAGTGGCGACTGTGCTATCGTACTGAAGGTTAATGGCATTTGGGAGGCCCAGAGCTTGTAATAAGCGGTTTTCTGGGCCAGCAACTCGAAGTGTGACCCTTCTTCGATTAGTTTACCTTGTTCGATGACCACAATTTTGTCGGCGTTCATCACGGTGCTTAGTCGGTGCGCAATGAGAATGACGGTTTTGTTGTGTTCCCGCAAGTGCTGAATCGTTTCCTGCACGCACTGCTCCGAAATGGAATCGAGCGACGAGGTAGCCTCGTCCAGAATCAAGACCTCAGGGTTTTGGTACAGGGCCCGGGCAATGGCAATGCGCTGCTTCTGCCCGCCCGATAAACTTGCCCCGTTTTCGCCGAGGTAGGTATGAAAGCCATTGGGTAGTTTCTCGATGAAATCCGTAATGCCGAGTCGCTGGCAGATGGCCACAATACGCTGCATATCGGGCTGGTATTCGCCGACGGCGATGTTGTCGATTACGTTTCCGGCAAAGAGGTCGATCTTCTGCGGAACCACGCTCACCCGACGCCGGATGCTGTCATTACTAACGTGCTTAATGTCGTAATCGCCGATATGAATGCTGCCGCTCTGGAGCGGGTACAGGTTTTGCAGCAGAGACAGCATCGTAGACTTGCCCGAACCACTTTCGCCCACAACGGCGGTGATCTTCCCACGAGGTACGGTTAGGCTGAGGTTATCGAATACCTGGGTACGGGTGCCGTAGCGAAACGATACATCGGTAAAGCGGATATCACCAATCATCTCCGGTTTAAGTTCGATTTTATTCTCGGTCTCTTCCCGTTCCAGATCCATAATTTCGAACAAACGATCGGCAGCAATGAGTGCATCTTGCACGGTTCGGTTAGCCCCAATTAGTTGGCTTGCCGGACCGGTGAAATAGCCGATGAGGGCGTAGAACGACAGCAGCTCGCCGGGAGTTATCTGGTTGTCGATCACAAAGCCGGACCCCACCCAAAGGAGCACGATGGTGAACAGCCGCGACACGATTTCCGTCGCGTTGCCTGACCAGACCGAGTTGCGGGCCGAGGTGAAAATGGTTTTAAGCAGTTTAATGAATCGCGTCTCCGTTTTGACATTGGCAAATTCCTCCAGCCCAAACCGCTTGATGGTACCCATTGCGTTTAGCGACTCGACCAGCTGCGACTCCAGCTCGGCGGCATCTTCCATCAGCGTTCGTTGGTACTTTCTGTTTAGCTTGTTGACGATCAGGTATATAACGCCGTAAAACGGAATGACGGCCAGCATGATCATCGCCAGCTTCCAGTCGTAGGTGAACATCATGCCGAAGGAGAACAGCACGATGAATAGGTTGACGACCAGACCCGTAGCGGCATCATTGATGAAGGCCCGTATCTTCACCGCGTCGTTGATTCGGGAAATAATTTCGCCCACCCGCATCGTATCGAAGAATTGCTGCGGTAGTTTCATCAGGTGTTTATAATACCCCAGAATCAGCCGTGCGTCGATTTGCTGCCCTGTTTTGAGCGCAAACATGCTTTTCATGCTGCCGATGAAGAGTTGCAGTACCAGAATCAGTACCATCACGATACTGAGCAGATTGAGCAGATTCCGGTTCCCTTCCACGATGACGTTGTCGACAATCTTCTGCACATAAATCGACGTCGACAGCCCCAGCACCGTATAGATCAAGGCCCCGAAAAGCGCCTGTATCATCACATTGCGGTGCGGTCGTACCAATTGCCAGAAACGCTGCGTGGCCGATATTTTCTCGTTGCCAGTCGTAAATTGATCATCGGGCAGCAGGAGAATCAACACGCCGGTCCAGATTTTCTTGAACTCTTCGTGGGTATGTTTTATGAATTTGCCCGGCCCAGGGTCCATCACAACGATGTATTTGTCGGTTACGTCGTAGATGACCACAAAATGGTGCAGAACTTCCTTTACGATAATGTGAGCAATAGCCGGTTTTGGAATCTTGCTCAGGCTTTCGAACGTGCCGCGTACGCCCTTCGCCTGGAAACCCAGCCGGTGAGCTGCTTCGATCATACCCAGTACATTCGTTCCTTTCTGGTCGGTAGAGGCCATCTGACGGATGCGGGCGATGGGCATCATCAGGTTATAATGTGCCGAGATCGACGCCAGACAAGCCGCTCCGCAATCGGTAATGTCGTGTTGTTTGAGTATCGTTTTCTTTGCCATGATTTCTTGAGGAGGGGGTTTAGTTATTTCGCGGCTAAGGCGGGGGTGTTCTTCGGGTTGAGCCAGTCGTCGGCATTGTCGTAGAGGAGGTCGAACAGGCTGCGACGCGTCACCACAAACCGCGCCCGTACGGTCATGCCTTTTTTGAGGTAGCCTTTATACCCTTCTTTGAGCGCGAGGAAATTCTGGTCGAGCTGGCACTTGATCCGAAACACGGGCGTATCGTTCATCACAATAATGTCGTTCGATACTTCGGTAATTTTGCCCTGCGCCATGCCCCACTGATTG
This sequence comes from Spirosoma horti, assembly GCF_054776595.1. Taxonomy (NCBI): domain Bacteria; kingdom Pseudomonadati; phylum Bacteroidota; class Cytophagia; order Cytophagales; family Cytophagaceae; genus Spirosoma; species Spirosoma horti. The sequence continues at coordinate 183,942 of NZ_BAAHBQ010000006.1, read as the reverse complement.
TAGTCGAAGGCGTCGACCTGCATGCGGGTGATCATACCGGGCCGTAGCAGGCCAATGTCTTTTGGCGATACATAGCACTCGACCAGCAGGTTGGAATCGGGCGAGATCACGCCGAGCACTTCACCGGGCTGTACGTAGGAGCCGGCATAACGGCCGCCCAACTGACTGACTGTGCCGTCTACGGGGGCCTTGATGGTATGCAGTTTTTGCTCGTTAAGCAGTTGACGTTCCTGGGCGCGGAGTTCATCAAGCGCGAGCTGGTGTTGGTTGAGGCTGGCCTGCCACTCGCTCACCTGGCGTTCTATCTGCGATGCGTATTGTGCGACTACCGTGTTGTAGGTGTATTCTTTGTCTTCAAACTCCTGCTTCGCCAAAACTTTGTCCTGGTAAAGCTGCTGGGTCACGTCTAACTCACGTTTGCGCTTGGTTTGCGTCTGGGTGTTCTCCGTGAGCAAAAACCGGAATTGCTCATATTGTTGCCGCACCACCGGCGATTGCAGCCCGGATATTGACAACAGGTTTTGGCGGGAAGCGTGTACGAGCCGGTCGAGGTCGTGGATATTGAGGTTTTTTTCGCTTTGCTGAGAACGGTTCAGCCGGAGTTTACTGTCCAGTACGTCGGTCTGGAGCCGGATCATGGGCTGGTTCCGGCGTACGGGCTGATTGTCGTGGACGAGCACTTCGGCAATGGTGCCTGCCACAAGCGGGCGAAGTTCATTGCGTTCGGCTACCGTGCGGACCATGCCACTGCTCTGCACAGATACCTCCGTATAGACGAATGGAAGGGCACAAAGGGCCGCCACGATGGCCAGGGTAACGGAGCAATAGATAAGCTGCCCCCGAACCGTAACCTGGGGCAGATAAGCCTCCGTCGTGTGCTCAATGACGGTAGGCGGGTGTAGTTGATGTTGCATCGCGTTGACGTTTGGGATAAAATCTTATCTCAAAGGTCGGGCGGTGCTATACGAGGTTCAATAACAGGTAGTTGTACTTTATAACAGTGGGGAATACCGTATGCTATCGGGTTGTAATGCTGGACATGACAACCAGCAGCCCTACTTTGGTGGGATGATCCTGCACCATATCGTTAGATCGTAGATGCCGCATGATCCATAAAATCATCATGTCGCCCGCTGCCGCCAGGGTAAAAAATATGCTAAGCGCACAAAGCCAGCCACTACCCGTTGCCAGCGCAAAGCCATAGGGGAGCAGCCCCATGATTACGAGCGGCATACCGACAACCAGCCGATAGGCATGGGCGGGCATCGGCATGGTAGGGTGGCAATATGGAGTGATGGTAGACCAATATATACCAAACTTGATGCTTCGCCACGACAGCCGTCCAATCCACTTTGCCGTCAGTCCGTGTATCAATTCATGTACTACGATGCCAGCAAACATGGCAACCATGAACCAGAGAAGCCGGGCAAAATCGTCGCCAGAACCGGTGAGTTTATTTAGCGATCCCAGCCAGATGCTGGTAAACGGCCAGACCATTAAGGGAATACCAATGAGAAACGCAACTCCACCGTAGAGTTGCGCTTTAAAGGTAGACAGGGTCAGCTCTTTGGGCATGGCTTGAGTATGAATGTTTACAGAGAAACTCGTTAGAAGAAAAATTCACCTAACTGCTTACCTAAACTTTTACCGATTCGATAAAAAAAGTCAATCAATCCAATTTTACTGATAATTGCCAGAACAACGACAAGCAGTAGCGCCTGAATAAACGGTGAGGCAAGAATATGTTTCATAATATTCGTTCTAAAACGATATACAGCCAACCCCTGGGGCTGGCTGTATATCGTATCGTTTGCTTACCAGATAGCTTCGCCAATTTGACGACCTAAGTTTTTACCGTACGTATGGATGTTATCGAGAGTATTCGTAATCCAGTCGCCAAGACCAGACAGATCAACTCCACCTTGATATTCAATCAGATCCTCGTTTGTAAGGGGTGTCAATTCGATGTTATAATTTTCCATTGTATAAATAAGTTTTAAAGTATAAGAATAGCTATTAGTGTTTCGAGTTGTAAACTTCCAGCATGCCTTCAGCTACGCCTGCAGCAAAGACCAAGAGTCCGCCACCGGCAATGATAAGAGCAACAGCAACAACCGGTGCCAGGCCGCCATCGACATCAATCATTTCAGCATCCTTCAATTCTACTACTTCAGCTTGATCAAAATTAAAATTAGACATTGTTTGATTTGTTTTGATAGTTAATAATAAATAAAATATAGTACCTGAATCTCTGGTAAGATGGCTTTACTTAAACGCCATAGTAATTGCAAATGATACCCGCTACGGTGAGTACCAAACCGATGATGCCTCCACCTTCTACTTCGGTCATTTCAGCGGCCTTCAATTCAGCTACTTCGGCTTGATCAAAATTAAAATTAGTCATGATTTTATTGATTAAATTGGTATAAAAATAAGTGTATTATATTCGCAAAATCCTGCTTAACTTTTTTCAATTTTTGACAAGAAATTTTATCTATCTTCTGTACTGGGCCATGCCAGTTTCCCCCAAAGGGTAGTTAGGTATACTCGTCAAACTATTGAGATTGTCGGCAGTCAGATTGCTTTACTCTACAGCCCAAGAAAATTACAAATTGCACCAGCGATACAGAGTATTGTTCCGATGGCACCACCACCGTCTACTTCGGTCATCTCAGCACCTTTCAATTCAACTACTTCGGCTTGGTCAAGATTAAAATTAGTCATGATTTGATTTGTTAAAATGGTATAAAACAATGTATACTCTATTCCTTCCGGCCACGGCTTACCCGGGATGCGTTGGCCAGGAGGGCACTCTCAATCTATATCACAGAGATCGTTTATTGCTAGTGAAAACCGTCTGCCTGATCGTTACCTACGGGATCTGTGCCCGATAGCTATCAAACGTATTACAGGCATCTTCCTTGAGTTATTCAGCAGATCGCCAACCCTGTGTCTATTAATTAATTCGCAATTGATAACTCCAGGCTAGTGAACTAGATGGAGCCTAGTCGGTCATGGCGTTATGCCTGTGGACCTTTGTAGCTGACCATATCCAGAACGGCTTCGGCAACAGCCTTTGCGGCCTCATACAGCCAGTTGCCGCCTGTTAGTTCCTGTTGTTCCTTCGGAGTTAGTTCCTGAGTTTGGTTGTCTGTTTGCATACGTTTAGTTGTTTATTCGTATTTCTGAAATGGGCGATTTGAACCGTTATTTTGAAAGTCATCGCAAACGTCGAGAACTGTGTCGGCTGCGCGAGCCAGGTCATTAAGCCAGTTTCCACCTTCAATGGTCCCCAATTCCGTTTTCGTTAGGTCTATCAGCATATTTTTTGAATTGATTTACTAGGTTAAACTATTTGTTAAACAGTCACTTCGTTCCTACTTGTCTTCGACCACCTCTATCGGCATTACATCGGCGTGGCGTAGTGAGCCAGGCACTTCGGGGTTTACCTTGACAGGTCGGCCTTTGCCTTTGTTCACGTGTACCGAATCGTCCAGGGGGACAATCAGTACCGGTTCTGAGGTGCTTTCCTGGGATGCTGTATGGACCGGCATCACCGGAGAGCTCTCTCTGCAGGCTGTCGCCAGGAGCAGTAAGCCAGCTACGACCAATAGATTCATTTTAGTCATGATTTCTGGTTGTTTTTTTTGCCTATTTCTGATGTAAATGTCTGATAGATAAGTGGTTGATTCAATAACTATTGATTATACTCTATAGCTTCATGTACTATTTTATACGTGGTCTGCTAGGTTGTTGAAAGAACTTCCCCGCCAAAGAGAGCGGGGGAGTTGCCCGATCTTATCCCACCTGCTTGATACGTTAAATGGCTACTGATTTTTTTTTGATTAACTCTCCTCTTTTCACCCACGCATTGTACGCTTACAGTTCTGGAAAACGTACTTTTTGAATGATGGGTTGAGATAATAATATAGCTTACTCTGTATAAATACTATGCGTAAATTAATCGTAATTATTTAGTTAGCTGAACTACAATATACCCGGATCAATTGGTAATGGTAATCGGATGGGAGGAAACTTGATAGGTGGAAATTTGATGATGGGGAAAGGCCGGGGAAAATAGATATCTATCGTTACGGGTACATCATCACTGCCGCCCGTTATTTGTGGTAGTTCGACTTCGCTCAACGGCGTTAATTCGTTCGACTGTATTGATTTATTTTTCATAATGTATTCGATTTGTTTAGTGTTTATTTTGTCTTACTTCTTATCAATTTTTTCCGTTTTAATGGGACAAAGGTGTGCGGTAAATAATCAGCTATCAACAACTAAATATTGTATTTTATTCGATTAGGTTATAGCAGATAACTGATGGTATATATTCGTCTACAGTATGGAAAATTTACTTATTTCAATAAGGATTTTTTATCCCGTAATTGAGTTAATGCTAATTGACTAGGCAGCTTCGTCGTAGTAATTAGCTGAATCGTCCATCGATAGGTCCATCTGACCAAATAGGTCACCAGCGGATACGAGCCAATTGTCATCGAACGAGCCCGCGTCGTGGGCCATCGAGTCGACGTCATTATTCATCCATACTTCAAAAGAGAATTCGGAATTGATGCGGTTTTTCATGGCTTTTTTGCTTTATGGTTAACATTGATTTAGAATTGATTTTTTTTGTGCTGTTTTGATGAAACAAAGGTTGCCTGTAATCGACCTGAATTCAATAACAATACGTTGTATCGTAACCCATTGAGATATAGTTTATTCAGATAAGTTATATAGAGATTATTGTCAGTATTAAATAGCCGTTCCTGGTGGAGAAATGGAAGTATATGGATTGATTGCAACACCCTTTGAGATCAGATTTATTGGGGCTTGGCCTTGCCGCGAAGAATATACTATGTTTTATACGTAAGCCCCAGGTCATCAACTAAGTGTCGTTTATTGGAAATAGAAGGCAGGTAACTCGTCATTCATCGAAGTAGCAGGTGGGCGTACCAATCAGTTAGCTTGTGTAATGACACATTGGTCGATGAAGTGGGCGCATTGGTCGAAACAAATTTCTATTCATGTCTGACTAAGGTTGATTTGTGTCGATCAAATGACACAAACTTTTCAATCTACGATATGAACCACATTGCTATCAAAATCCGCAAGCTCCGGGAGATCCACGGCTATCCCCAGGAATACGTTGCTTTCCAGTTAGGCGTTAGCCAGGCCGCTTACAGTAAAAAGGAAACGGGTCGGACTGAGTTATCCCTGACCGTTCTGCAGCAGGTGACCTCTCTGTACGGCATTAGTCTGGTCGATCTGCTCAGTTTGCCACTGAACGACTTGATTATCGCGGTGTTGCAGCAGGATAAAAAGGTGCATTAACCACATTTTTCGAGTCCCGTACAGTGTTCTGAGCGGGCGATAAACCAGACCTGGCCATCACCTTATTTCAACTTTATTCCCCCTACAAACATGAAGTTACTAATCGATAAATTGACCAAGACGTACAAGAACGGCCAGTCTGCCGGTTCGATACGTGCGCTGAATAACGTGTCGTTAACGATCGAGCCAGGGTTATTTGGGCTGCTTGGCCCGAACGGAGCGGGTAAATCAAGCTTGATGCGCACGATTGCTACTTTGCAATTGCCCGACGAAGGACGTATCGTATTGCAGGATGTTGATGGTCAGGATATTGATGCTATTCGTCAACCGGATGAATTGCGTCGGGTGCTGGGGTATCTACCACAGGATTTTGGGGTTTACCCGCGCATCGATGCCATAACCCTGCTGAATCATTTAGCTGTCTTGAAAGGCATTCATAATCGGGCCGAACGTAAAGAAACAGTCGAAACGCTGCTCCATCGCGTCAACCTGTGGGACGTTCGGAAAAATAACCTGAGTGGCTATTCGGGTGGTATGCGCCAGCGGTTTGGGATTGCCCAGGCCCTGTTGGGAAATCCCAAACTAATCATTGTTGATGAACCAACGGCGGGCCTGGACCCCACCGAACGCAACCGGTTCCTGAATCTGTTGGCCGGACTGGGTCAGGAAGCCATCGTCATTTTATCGACCCATATCGTTGAAGATGTGCAGGAGCTATGCCGCCGGATGGCGATTGTTAACAAAGGGCAGGTGCTGCTCGCCGGTCACCCGCTCGATGCAGTGGCCCAGCTCAAAGGTCAAATCTGGAAAAAGTCCGTGCGTCCGCAAGAAGTAGAGTCGATGCAGCAACAGCATACGGTCATCAACGAGCGCATGATTGCTGGCGAACCGGTCATCTACGTGTATGCCAAATCGATGCCCGGCTATGGATTTGTCCCCGTTGATGCTGGGTTAGAAGAGGTCTATTTTACCGAAATAACCGGTGCCAAAACGAACGATCGTTTCCGGTCAACGGCGCATGCTCTGGCTGCCTAACCGTGTAGTACATACGTAATCCGTCTGATCCGGAAACTCTTTTCGTCCATCCGTTTTTCCATCTGTTCTATGAACTGGTTATCCATTCTCAGTTTCGAGTTTCGCTATCGCCGAAACCGCCCCGCAACATACTTATTCTTTGCACTACTGCTGGGCCTCAGCTTCGCAACGGTTACCACTGATCTGATTCAGGGCTTATCGGGCGGAGCCGTGAAAGACAATGCAACCATGGTCGTGTTACGCATCAGCCTGGTTCTCTTTATGATGATGGGCGTTCTCATTAGTTCGGCGATCATGGGCGTATCGGTCGTGCGCGATTTCGAACACCGTACCGACGCGTTGTTCTTTACAAAGCCTATCCGGCGGTGGGAGTTTTTAACGGGCCGTTATCTGGGGGCCATGTCCATTCTGTTGCTCACGCTGGCTGCCATTCCGCTGGGACTGATGCTGGGCGAGGTTGCTCCCTGGCGCAATGCCGACCGATTATTACCGTTCAGAGCGGCCACCTACTGGCAGCCCTACTGGACGATTATTGTCCCCAACGCACTGATCGTTGGCAGTATTTTCTTCACCGTCGGTGCGCTCAGCCGTAAAATGCTGGTTGTTTTCACGCAGGGCATGGTTTTTCTAATGCTCTATTTATTATCGGGTACCTTACTTTCCCAGATTGACCGGCGCGAAACGGCGGCTCTGCTTGACCCATTTGGTTTGCGGGCAATAGGCTACCTAACGCAATACTGGTCCATTAGCCAGCAGAATAGCCAGCTCCTGCCTTTAGCGGATATGCTACTTTGGAATCGCCTGTTATGGATAGGTATCGCAGGATTCGCCCTGTTGGCCACCTACCGATTCTTCTCGTATCAACCGACGAACGGGCTGCTTAAACGAAAACGGGAAACAGACAATAAGGCCGAGCTGGATGCTATTGCGTTACGTCGCCCGTTGGCGCAGGTTAAGCGTAGCTACGGACAGGGTGCCTGGTTTAGTAATCTTGGTCATTTAACCCTGTTCTACGCCAAAGTGGTTATGAAAGACCTTCCTTTTCTGGCGTTAAGTATTGGCGGATTGGGCATGTTTCTTTTTTCGGCCTTCGATAACACGGGTGACTGGTACGGGTCCAGAACGTTGCCTACTACCTATGTCATGTTGCATAAGATGGGCTTGTTTACTGGCTTGTTTCTATTTATCCTGATGGTCCTGTACGTTGGCGATTTGATCTGGAAAGAGCGCGATGTACGAATCAACCTCATCAGTGATGCATTGCCCGTGCCAAACTGGGTACCGCTGCTGAGTAAATACCTGGGATTAGGCCTCGCGTTTTTTCTGATGATTACGCTGGCAATCGGGCTGGGTGTGCTTATGCAGGTCATTCTGGGTGGCGGGGCACTCATCGACTTGTCTGTTTATGCCAAGAGCCTCTACGGAGGATCGTTGCTAGGGATGCTGACATTTATGCTGCTGGGCTTTTTCATCCACACGGTGGTCAATAACAAGTTTGCCGGACACGCGCTGCTGATCCTGTTTTTTGTGGCATTGGGCGTTCTGTCGTACCTCGGCATCGAACACCGGTTACTCCTGTTCGACTCCGCTTCCTTAGGGACTTATTCCGACATGAATGGCTTTGGGCATCAGGTAGCTCCTTTCTCCTGGACAACGCTCTACTGGACAGCCTTCGGCGTAATTCTCTTTGCCGGAGCGGTTGTGCTGTCGGTGCGGGGATCGGAAGAGTTGATGAAACTGCGCTTGCGCATGGGTCGCCACCAGCTAACGCGCCCCGTGCTGACCGTTTGCCTGGCGACGCTGGTTGTGTTCGTTTCCAGCGGCTCCTACGTTTACTACAACACCAACGTGCTCAATACGTATAAAAATAGCAAAGTGGTCGAAGCTGAACTAAGCCGGTATGAGAAAACCCTGAAGAAGTTTGCCGACCTGCCCCAGCCACGCCTGACCAGTGTAACCATGAACGTCGATCTGTTTCCGCTAACCCGCGATTTCTCCGCAACGGGCTGGTATATTCTCAAAAACAAGACGACGCAGCCCATTCGCGAAATCCATCTGCAAACCTACCGCGCGGATGAAATGCAGGTAAAACAGCTTCGGCTTTCGGTCCCGAACCGGGTCGATAATCAATACGTGGCTGATTTCGCCTATCACATTTACCACCTGGACCGTCCATTACAAGTGGGGGATAGTGTACGGCTCGATTTCGATGTACTCTACCGAACCAGAGGATTCAAGAATGGTCGGGCTAACATTGACATTGTACAGAATGGTACGTTTTTCACCAATGATTACTTCCCGAGTATTGGGTACAACGAGCGCTACGAACTGCAGGACGACGACAAACGAAAAGAAAATGGACTGAAGCTAACGGAGCGGATGCGGGCGCAAAACGACCCGACAGGACGGCGACAAAGCGTATTTGGGGATGATGCCGATCAGATTCGGTTTGCCATGACCATCAGCACCACCCCCGAACAAACGGCTATTGCGCCCGGCTACCTCCAGAAAGAATGGACAAAAACAGGGCCTGATGGAAAACCCCGGCGGTACTTCAGCTACCGAATGGATTCGTCCATCGCCAATTTCTATTCCATTGTGTCGGCGCACTATCTGGTCAAAAAAGAACAGTACGGCGGTAAGTTCGGGAAACCGGTCAGTCTGGAAATCTATTACCATCCGGGCCATACCCACAACCTCGACCGCATGATGCGGGCCATGAAGGCGTCGCTGGATTATTACCAGGCGAACTATGGTCGCTTTCAGCACCGCCAGCTGCGCATCATGGAGTTCCCCCGTTACCGAGGGTATGCCCAATCGTTTGCCAATACGATTCCCTTTGGTGAGGACATGGGCTTTGTGGCTGATATTGATGATGCAACGGACATCGACATGCCCTTTTTCGTAACCGCCCATGAAACAGCCCACCAGTGGTGGGGCCATCAGGTTACGGAAGCCAATGTGAAAGGCAGCGCCATGCTCTCCGAATCCCTGGCCGAATACAGTGCGCTAATGGTGATGAAACACCACTACCCGAAAGAGCGAATGCAGGCTTTTCTGGGCTACGAACTCGATTACTACCTGCGAGGGCGTCAGGCAGAAACTCAGAAGGAACAACCGCTGTCTCAATGCGAAAATCAGTCGTATATCCATTATAACAAAGGGGCGCTGGTACTCTATGCCCTGCAGGATCAGTTGGGTGAGGCTTCCATCAATCAGGCGTTGCAGAACTACCGAAACCGCTGGAATACGGCCAGAGTGGCCCAAACAGGTATATACCCTACAGCCGCTGACCTGACTGCCGAACTACGGGCCGTTACACCAGACAGTTTGCGGGGGCTACTAAATGACTGGGTCAACACGATCACGCTGTACGAACTCAAAACGGACCAGGTCGTGGTGAAACCTGTGGGGAACTACTACGACGTGACCCTAACTGTGGAAGCTCAAAAAGTACGGGCCGACAGCCTCGGTAACGAAACACCCCGCCCCCTGAACGAGTGGATGTGGGTGGGCGTATATGCGCCCAAAACAAAAGGTAGTCAGCCGGAAAAGCTGTTGTATTACCACCGGCACCACATCACGAAACCGAAGCAAACGATTACCGTGCGTGTCGATCAAAAGCCAGAACGGGCGGGTATTGATCCCCTTAATCTGCTCATCGACCGTCATCCGAAAAATAATGTCAAGAGCATAGATTTTTAAAGTCTGGACTTTTTTACGTAAGCCGCCACGGGCTGGGATCTGAATAAAGCGGACTCCAGCCCGTGGCGGCTTTTTTTATAACTATCGGGAATAAATAATAACTCAATCGACTGAATTACAAGCGGTTGTTATAGCTAAGGGGATGATGATTAGCCACCTTTGTTCTGTTCATAGAGCATAAAAAAATCTATTTATCGATCAAAAAAGCCATGGAGAAAGGAATAAAAGACAAAGTAAACGTACTGCGTGACGCAGCGGGTAACCAGGAAGAATTCATGAAAAAGCTGGCCGAGCTGGATGAAAAAGGCCAACTCACCGACGACGTGCTAAACATGGTCAATGGCGGCAGTGCCTGGCCGAGTTTACCAAAATGGCTGGGGTTATTCCTGGAGTAATTGACGTGAATAAACGAGTACTAAATACCGCAATAAAATACAGTCACAATAACATAAATCAATCAAAGAAAGTATGAAAAAATCGATGAACAACAAGATCAAGGCCTTACAGAACAAGGTAGAAAATCAGGCCGAGTTTATGAAGAAACTGGCCGAACTGGATGAGAAAGGGCAGCTTACACAAGACGTGCTGGACCAGGTGAATGGCGGAGCGCCCCTTGGTGCGAAAAGCCCCATTATCGATCTGCCCGTACTGGGTATCTGGTTCCCACCAACGTCTCCTGACATGACCCTTTAATTTCTAATCCCATGGCTTCCTTACTTTGTCCCAGTTCGACCGCGAAACCCGGTGCTGCTCTATTTGGCGTGCAGGACGCATCCGGTCATATTCAATACCTCGATGAACCCATCATTGTTGACCAGACATTTGTCGATACCGCCCGGCAGCAGAGCCGCGCCCCGGAAGAGCGCTTCCGTTTCGCCAGTAACTGCGCCAAAACGGGCTGTGGTCATTGGAGTTCGGAAAGCGTAGGGTGTAGTTTGGTCGGCAAGATTGTGGAAGCCATGAACCGGAAGGCAGAAGCCACCCTTGTCAGCTGCGCCATCCGGGATCGTTGCCGGTGGTATCATCAGGAGGGAGCGGGCGCTTGTGCCAATTGCGACGAAGTCGTTCGGAACGTTCGGACAATGGCGTTGGCAGCTTAACTATACGGCATCTATACATTGCCCGGAATCAAATAGCATACGACTCTTTCGCCTTGCACATGTTCGTGTGCAAGGCGAAATCAGTTAACAGAGTAACCAATACGCTTTCGGTAAAACCGTATGCCGTGATAATGACTTGAAATTACTACTTAGAAGAAAATAGACGTACATTTGACTTTAGCCCTTCACGTATTATGGCGCTTACTCTGCGGTGTTTTATCATTGATGATGAACAACCAGCCCAGGCGGTACTAGAAAAGTTTATCAAACGAGTACCCTTTCTGGAACTGGTTGGTTATAGCTATAATGCCGTGGAGGCACTTCTGGCCGTTCAGGAATTGAAACCTGATTTGATCCTGCTCGACATAGAAATGCCCGAAATGACAGGTGTCGAGTTTTTAAAGTCCCTGAATGCGCCACGCCCTCAGGTTATTATGGTAACTGCTTCACCCCAGTATGCCCTGGAAGGGTTCGAACTGGACGTACTGGATTACCTGCTGAAACCGGTTGCTTTCGATCGTTTTTTAAGAGCAATCAACAAAGCCGTAACGAAGCTGCAGCCATCCGTCTCACTACCCGGAAATGTGCCGGCTTCGTTGGAGCCGTCAACGAACCGTCCGGCGACCAAGGCTGGTCAACCCGCTCCGGAATCGGCGAGTTTCTTTCTGGTAAAAGAAGATAAGAAATTGATCAAAGTGCTGCCCGAAGAGATCATCTTTGTGGAAGCGATGAAGGATTATCTGGTTATCCATTTGCCCGCCCGGACCATTACGACCCATATGACCATGACGAAAATAGAGGAAATGCTGCCATCAACGCAGTTTTTGCGCGTCAATCGGTCTTATATCGTTCGGAAAGGAAGTATTCGGGAAATTGACGGTAATTTAATTACCACAATCGATGGAAAACGCGTACCGATTGGCGTAACCTACCGGGAATCTGTATGGGAAGCGATGAAAGAAAACCTGATGTGAAACCGGCAAAGCGTACCTTCCTTGATCGGCTCATTGCCAAAACGAGTCAGCTTCCTCTACTAGTACGCATTGCCCTTCATGCCATTACCATCCTGCTGATTGCCGGTATCGACGTAAGCATCGTTTACCGGGCCGTTGGGAACGACTGGCCCGTGCTGATTTCATTGGTCGTCTTGTTGGTTAGCCAGAATATACTCGTTTTTTATGGGACCGTGTATTGGGTCTTACCCAAATTTTTCTACAAACGTCGGCCGAAATGGCTTACCTTAATTGTCCTGCTGACCTTCTGGGGCGCTTATCTACTTAACCGAACGGTTATTTTCAGTGTGGAGCCAGGCCTGCCCAAATCAAGTCAATACATAACCCGGATTCAGTCCATTATAGGGCCAACGGGTATCTTCGGATGCTTCACATCGCTGCGGGTATTCCTCTGGAATTTTGCGTTTGCTACTGTGGCTTCACTCATTCCATTGAGTATCAAGATTATGCAGGGAACGATGGTTTTCCGTCAGAAACAATTCGATTTGAAACGAAATCGGTTGTTACTGGATCGGGACAACACCTTGTTGAAGATGAATTTTCTGAAAGCACAGGTTAGTCCCCATTTTTTGTTCAACACGCTCAACAGCATCTACTCCCGGATGATTGACGTCGATGATCAGGCAGCTGATTTGGTGTTAAGATTGGCCGAACTGATGCGGTATAATTTATACGAAGCGAACGTGCCGAGGGTACCGCTGGACCGGGAGATGGACTACCTGAAGAGTTACGTAACGCTGGAACAGGCGCGACACGGTGACCAACTGACGGTATCGTTCAAGTCGTCCGGCGCAACGGCTGGGTACCTGATTGCTCCGCTCGTACTCAGCGCCTTTGTCGAAAATGCCTTCAAACATGGCATCAAGTCGGCGGCTGGCGGGGCTTATATTCTCATTGATGCGCGGCTGGAACAAAACGTCCTGCACTTTATCGTCGAAAACAGCCTGAATAGAAAACGTGCTCTCACCACCGTTCGTAAGGCGGGCGGAGTGGGACTTTCCAACGTACATAAGCGGCTGGATATTCAGTATGCGGGCCGGTATACGGTCACGCACGACATAACCGATGACCATTATCGGGTTGTGCTCCAGCTCGACCTGAATGCAGTTCCTGAAAACGTGGGTTCCGATCCAACGCTCGCTTCATGAAGTTCCGCCCCATCCGTTCATTACTCCTCCGAATTGTTCGCTCGCTACTGGTCTGGCTGCTCATTGGTATCAGTATATACGTGATAAACGGGGCCTTCATTCGTCCGGACGAACGATCGATTAAAAACCTAGTCTTTTGGGCCATGTATGGCCTGGTTATTTTTATTTACGAGGTCAACGTGCGTTGGTTATTTGTGCGCTATCTGTACAATGCTCGCTGGCTCCGGTTTTTAATTGGGTCATTAGCGTTACTTGGAGCCGTTCACACGATTACCTATTTTACCTACCCGCTGCTGCAATCGGTCACGCATATAGCCGAATCGAAAATTGTAGCCGGTACGCCCCGATCCTCCCTGTTTTATTGGTACAAAATTCACCAACTGGGTATATGGGGATGGCTGTATAATTGGGAAGCCATTAGTCTTATTTTGAGCGACCCCTATTTTTACGCCAGTCTATTTTTATTAGTTACGCTGCTCCGGTATTATTTGTCGTTAGGCTTCGATGTTCGACAGAAAGAACTAACCAATCTGGCGCTAAATCAGGAAAATAACCTGCTGGAACTCGATCTACTTAAAGCGCAGTTAAACCCGCATTTTCTGCTGAATGCCCTCAACAGTATTTATGCCCGGGTCATTAACGCCGATGAACAGGCGGCTAATCTGGTACTTCGCCTGGCCGAGCTGATGCGGTATAATCTTTATGAAACCGAAGCTTCGACTGTTTCGCTCGATCAGGAGTTGGGATACATCGAAAACTACCTGCAACTGGAACAGGCAAGACACGGGCAGCGGGTTGAGATTCTTTTCAGCAGTGAAAGCACGCACGAGCACCTTTTCATTGTTCCCCTCATTCTACTGGCGTTTGTCGAAAACGCTTTCAAACACGGCGTTGGCGGGCAACAGCAGGAAGCCTATGTGTGGGTCGAAGCACATGTGGAACAGACGAACACACTCGTCTTTACGGTTCAGAACAGCCTGGCGACGTCTGTCCAACGGAACTTTCCGGATCAGAAATCAGGGGGCATTGGCCTGCCCAACGTCCGGCAACGGCTGGCGTTGCTTTACCCGAATGCCCATCAGGTCGACGTGGAACATTCGGCTGATAGCTATGCGGTTACACTCACCTTGCAGCTCGCTTCAGCCCCGGCCAAGACGCCCCGATACTAATTGTTTTTTCATTGGTCGAAAAAAAAACGGCATTGGTCGAAGGAGTTCGTGCACCGGTCTACGAGAGTTGATTCCCTTTCGGCTATCTGCTATATTTAATTCATCAATCAGATGGCACATACCGCTGAACGAAATGAACATCTTAATTCATCCCAACCCTAACTCTTTTCTCCCATGCAAGTGCAACAAGTTCTACCAAACCGCCCCTCCATCAAAGTACAACGCGTTGTCAATTTAAACGCCGTAGGCGTTCGGACAAGCTCCACCAAATCGGGCCTTCCCTGTTGGCTTACCATTACTGATTAGCAGGAAACGGGCAAGTCTGTTCCCTACGCTTTGTCCCAGAATAGTACGCATTCTATCCATACCTTAAGTAAAATTCAACACGTAGCCACATCACCACATCGTTATGCGCTGTTTACTAATAAATTACGATGGTGGTAGCCAGGCGCTATTGAGTCAATACATCCTCCGGGCTGGTTGCCAGAAATTAACCCTGGCAACCAGCCCGGAAGGGTATACGACTGACGTGACCTGGTGGTTAAACTGCGATTTTATCTTTCTTCACCTGACGTATCCAGATGAAATGGTTCATGACGAACTAGCTTCTCAGCTAATGAATCATCCGGGTGTTGTTATTACCTCGCCGTTTCCCAAGCATCAGTTTCCAAATCTGTTCATGCAGCCTTTTGATTTTCTTACCGAACCGTTTACGTTTAAAAAATTTAACGACTGCCTAGAGGCCTATCAGCAAGAAGCGCGCCGAAGAATATAAGTAGCTACATCGTTTATTATAAGTTTACTAATTGGCAATTTTTTGTATTAAGTTTAGGTAAAATGTTACTCAATTTCGCATCCATCCCGGAATAAATGGATATATTGGAAGGTGTTTTTACTCGCCCTCCAATGGTTCAACGTTTCCATTTTTTCGTTTTAAGAAGAACACTCTTCTCGCTTGATTCCCTTCAATCCATTTACGAGCCTTTGCAAAATCGGGAAAATACGCTCCCCCATACCATTAGGCAGTGGTTTACCAATCCGATCCAACGACAGGCGCTGGCAACGGCCTCGCCCCGGCTGTTTGATCGCGCAGAACGGTGGCTGGCGGGGGAGACGCTCTCCGACGAAGCCAAGCTAATCAACACGCTCCACAAGTACCTGATCCGAATGACTACCCGAAGTACTCCTTACGGCCTTTTTGCCGGGTATGCATTGGGCTCCGTCGAAAAAAAAACAGCATTCGTTGCCGCATCGGTTGACCGCATAGCTCCTCATGTCAGGCTGGATATTGAATACATTCAGGCAATTAAAGACTGGTTGCTGGCCCAACCCGATATTCGCGCCCAGTTGACGTTACAGCTCAACACGACGCTGTATCTGGCCGGGAACTACTTCCGGTTTATTGAACAGCAGCATGAACCCGCCGGGCGAACCTATTTTATCAGTGCCGTTGGTCGCGACAACCTCCTGTCTGATCTCTTCGCCTTTGCTCAGGCTGGTGTTACACAGGCCCAACTGATCGGTTTTTTAAACGAGCAGCATCAGGTTGATCAGGACGATGCGATTGACTACGTTAATGAGCTGATCAACTGTCAGCTATTGGTCTTCGAACTTGAGCCAACTCTTACCGGCGACGCCCATCTGGCCGTTTTTGCCAAGCGTCTATCCACACTTGCTGCTTCCCCTGCCGTAATCAACGCCCGTCAGGTACTGACCAGAATCCATGAACTGCTTACCCACCGACCGCTGGCGTTGAATGCCCTGCCACCGTACCTTGCCGAACAGGGAATTGCGTTACCCCATTCGGATTTTATTCAGATTGATACAGCCCTGCCCGCTGATACCTGCCAGTTGAGCGAGCGTTGGCTCGACCATTTCCAACAACAACTGAACGCTCTGTTGGTCCTGAACCGACCGTATAAGAACAATGCGCTTGACGAATTCAGACACCGGTTCTATTTACGCTACGAAGCGGAAGAGGTGCCACTGGCGTTTGCCCTCGACCATGAAATGGGAGTCGGATACGGTGACACATCCACATTAGGCGTAGGTAATGCGCCCATGCTTGATACGTTGAGCTTATCGGGAATAGCAAAAGATCAGGATGCTGCCCTGACCAACTGGCAGTTGTTTGTGCTGGATCGGTATACCGAGGCATTGCGATATGGGCGG
This sequence comes from Spirosoma horti, assembly GCF_054776595.1. NCBI lineage: Bacteria > Pseudomonadati > Bacteroidota > Cytophagia > Cytophagales > Cytophagaceae > Spirosoma > Spirosoma horti. Next base: position 167,260 of record NZ_BAAHBQ010000006.1, on the reverse strand, counting down.
TCTGAGATTGTTTTAACGGACGACGATTTGGGTAAAGTAGGTAATCCGCAGGAGGCAATGCGCACGTTACCAAGCAGCTTTTATGCCTTCGGTACGCTGCTTTCCGCTTCGGCTGACAACATTGACCGCGATGAGTACCTCTTCTCGCTAACGTCCTGCCTGGGGCCATCGGCGGTTAACTTGCTCAGCCGTTTTGGGGAAGCGGACCCTGCCCTGGCCGAACAGTTAAAAAAGTGCGCCAAGCTGGAGGAAGCCAGCCACCCTGATATAATTTTGGCCGAAATTGTGCATTTGCCTGAAGCCAGAGCAGGAAATATCTGCCATCGGCCTACGCTCTATCAGTACGAAATACCTTACCTGGGCCGTGCATCAGTAGCACCAGAGTATCAGATTCCCTTATCAGACCTTTACCTGTCCGTTCGGAATGATCGACTCGTCCTGCGATCTAAACGCCTGAACAAACGAGTAATTCCCCGGCTGTCAAATGCGCATAATTTTAAAGGCGGTTTGCCCGTCTACCAGTTTTTAAGTACACTCCAGTATCAGGATGCATACTTAGATATACGCTGGAATTGGGGTCTGCTGACTCAACAGGCATATCTGCCCCGCGTTCGATACCGACACATTATTCTGAGCCGGGCCAATTGGCAGTTGACCGCCGATCAGTTTAAACCCGCAGGTTTGGCCGAGGCACGGCAGCAACTTCAGGACATGGGATTACCGGCACAATTTGTCATTGCGCAAGGTGACAATGAGCTGAAAATCGACGTGGCTATGGATGTTTCACTGACTTTGTTTTTACAGGAGTTAGGCCGGGCAAAGTCAATCCGGGCTATTGAATGCCTGGCCAAACCCGAGCAGTGTCCGGTTCGCGATCACCAGGGGCAGGCCTATGTCCACGAGTTAGTGCTCCCTTTCCATAATCCGTCGGCCCCGGCCTATGCACCCATCAACTCCGCCACGATCGACATGCCACAACGCCGTTTTTCGGTTGGTAGTGAATGGTTATACCTAAAGATTTATGCGGGAGAAAAGGCGTCTGATGCCCTGCTTGTTAACCAGTTGTACCCCGCCATTCAGGAGTTGCTTCAGCAGCAGACTATTCAGCAGTTTTACTTTGTCCGCTACAAAGATCAGGACCCCCACCTACGGCTCCGATTTCGGGGAAATCCATATATCGAGTTTTACCACTACGTCATCCGGCGTATCGAGCAGGTACTGCATCCGTATGTGCAGAGCGGGTTGGTTCATCGAATCCAGACCGACACGTATCAGCGTGAACTGGAACGATACGGAATGGACAAAATAACCGTTTATGAACAGTTTTTTCACCACGATAGCCTCAGCACCCTTCAGTTTATGCAACAGACTGGCGATGCTTTCGATGAAAACTTAAGGTTTGCCTTTGCAGCCCACAAAGTAGACAAACTACTTGTTGGTCTGTCCTCAACCATCGATGAGCGGTGCACGATATTGACTAACATGAAAGAGCAGTTTTTTACGGAATTTGGTGGTAGCCCGGCGCTCCGGCAGCAGTTAAATGACCATTACCGAACGTATAAACCCTTACTGGAGCAGGCCTTGAATCGCCCATTTGTGCTGACAGGTGGTTTTGAAAACTGGGTTGATGATCAGCAATCATCCCTGTCGGAATTAGCAGCAGCTCTCCAGTTCGACCGCACGTCTCTTAACAACAGTAGGAGCATGATGCACATGATTGTCAACCGGTTATTTCCGTCAAAGCAACGGGCGTATGAACTGGTTCTCTATCATTGTCTGGCTAAGGTTTATGATTCGCAACGCGCCAGACAGCGTCAGGAAATGGTTACCAGAAACACCAGCACAACTGACACGCCCTAACTCACGCTTTTTATTACGGGGCCTACCAAACAGGAAAGCGGTGCCAGTCTGCACTGACACCGCTTTATTGCCTGCGGGCCTCCTTGGCCGCCCTGCTACCTATTTACCAAAGCAGGAGCCAAACGTCAAGATGACTCCTGTTTATATCCGGTATTATCAACCGAAGGCGTTGATGTGCTTCTGAAAGATCGCTTCGTATTTATTGGCAGCTGCCGTTTGCTTGGCTTCCTTACAGGCTTCCACAATCGTTTGGAGAATGTAAAGATCCGAATCGGGATTACCGAAGCGCCCGTTGCCACTCTTGTCATATGTCAGCGCCTGATCGGCACGCTTGGCCATGATGTCGGCAATTTCAAGGGCTTTCTTATTATCGCCTACCTCAAACAGGAACCGCACGTAGTTTGACGAAATCTGGTCGTACGGGATCGACTTGTCGGGAATAACCTTCAGCGAATAATTGAGTACCTCAAGTGCCTTGTCTTTGCGGCCTTCCCGAATGAACTGATCGGCCAGCCGGAAGAACGCAATGCGCGCCGAAATGACGGGCGGCCCCTTATAGGTCTCATCATAGTACACGTCCGGATTGTCGAACTCCCGCCAGAACGTCTTCTTGGTCATGTTGGTATACATGATGTCGGAGTTGACATACCCATCCGTTGCGCCCGGTACAGCTACCGGCATCAGCCGATATGCGTAGCCTTCCAGCTGCATGTAATTCTTCAAACTCAGGTAATTATCGCTCGCCAGGGTGCTCGAAAAATAGATTGGCCGCTTCCAGTTATTGGTCGCAATCATGTCGAGCATGATGAGGTCAGGCTTATACAGATCTTTCTTGCCAATGGTCCATTGCAGAGTGTCCTTCATGAGCGGACGAAGCGCAGCCGGTACAAACTTCGCATTGTCCACTGCGGCTTTGTCGATAGGCAGGAACAGCACCGACGAAGGCAGGATGCTCGTCATGTCGCCATTCGTGAGCGGTACCTGAACTGCCGGACTGCTGGTTTTAATCAGGCTGATGTATTGCTTGAGATCGATGCCGTTTTTCACGCCGGGCACTTCATAGAACGGCACAATGTCGTTTTTGCCTTTGTTGAAATTGTCGAATTCGAGCGAAATGGGCAGGGCGTCCGACTCATACGTTTTGCGCTTCATCTGCTGAATGTACCACTCGGTACCCAGCAAGCTGAGGTTACACACCCGAACATCACGCCGGAATCCTTCCACTTCCTGTACATACCAAAGCGGGAAGGTATCATTATCGCCACCCGTAAAGAGGATCGCGTTTGGTGCACAGGAGTTCAGCAGATTCTTGGCAAAATCAACCGATTGGTAACGCTTGTCGCGGTTGTGATTATCCCAACTTTTCGCGCCCATCATCACGGGTACCAGCAAACAAAGACCAGCTACCAGGCCATTACGGGCTATGTCTGATTTCAGTGTATTTCGCAAGCCCTCGGCAATGGACATGACGCCAAGTCCCAGCCAGATGGCAAAGAAATAGAACGAACCCACATAGATATAATCCCGCTCGCGGGGTTCGGATGGGGGCGAGTTCAGGAAGACTTGCAGCGCAATACCGGTGAACAGAAAGAGCAGGCCAACGATCAGAAAATCGCGCCGACGGCGGAAATACTGGAACGTAATACCGAACAGGCCCAGAATAAACGGCAACATATAGAAATTGTCGCGCGCTTTGTTATGAATCAGCATATCCGGCGCATTCTGATCCGTTGACCAGGGCAGGAGGTACCCAGCGCCTTCTTCGTCGCTCTCCCGACCGGCGAAGTTCCACATCAGGTAACGCCACCACATATGCCCCAACTGGTAGCTGAACAAAAACTTCAGGTTGTCGCCCATTGTTGGTTTTTGGCCTTCGGCCAGGCCCAGCATCTGACGATACAAGGCGGGGTGATTTTGCTGGCTGCTATACACCCGCGGAAACAGCATCTCATCGCCGGGTGCGTAAACGTACTCGGGCTGGTGGTCGAAGATCACATACTTGTTTCCTTCTTTTTTCCACATAGCGGCACCCGGCTTCTGGTCGATGGGGCGAGCCGTGAAAACGGGACCGTATAATAAGGAGCGACTACCATACTGCTCCCGACGCAGGTACGACAGGAAGTTCAGTTCGTCGCTCGGGTCATTTTCGTTGATGGGCGGATTGAAGTCAGCCCGCACCAGCACCTGCATGTACGAGGCATAGCCAATCAGAACAAACGCCAGCGCCAGCAGAGCCGTGTTCAGCACAACCCGTTTCCGGCGCTCCGACCAGATGATGCCGTACACAATGGCACCAATAAACACCACCGTGAAGAAAATGGCCCCCGACGTAAAGGGTAAGCCAAGGATGTTGACAAAGAACCGCTCGACGGCGAAGGCCATGCCTGGCAGACCTGGAATGATACCCGCGTTGATGATCCCCAGAATAACCAGGCCAATACCGAAAGCCGTTGCACCACCCCAGAAGGTTGGTTTGGGGTATTTCTTGAAGTAATAAATCAGGGCCAATGCCGGTAATGTGACCAGATTCAATAAGTGGACGCCGATGGATAAACCGGTCAGGTAGGCAATGAAGATAAGCCAGCGGTTGGCCGCAGCTTCGTCTTCGATGCGCTCCCATCTGAAAGCAGCCCAGACGACGATGGCGGTAAAAAACGACGACATCCCGTACACCTCCGCTTCGACCGCCGAGAACCAGAACGTATCGGAAAAGGTATACGCCAAAGCACCCACGGCACCCGTACCGATAACCAGCAGGGTGTCGGCCGTTGTGTACTCACTCTCCGGCTTGTTCAGCAGCTTCTGGGCCAGCATGGTAATGGTCCAGAATAGAAAAAGGATGGTAAAGGCACTGGCCAGTACAGAAGCCATATTGACCCAGTAGGCCACGCTGGTCAGGTTCCCGAACGAAAACATCGAAAAAATCCGGCCCAACAGCAGGAAGAATGGAGCACCGGGCGGGTGGGGAACCTGGAGCTTGAAGGAACACGCAATGAACTCGCCACAGTCCCAGAAACTGGCCGTTCGTTCGACGGTCATCGCGAAGGTAATCAGCGCGACGGCGAAAGCGAACCAGCCTGTCAGGGTGTTCAGGCGTTTGAATGACTGCATACAAATGAAGATTAAACGGACTGCTTTTGTGTAAGTAGTGGCCAATCCAGGCCGGGCCACATTCAGGCCGAGCCAAAATTACGCAAAAAGAAGCCCGTCCGTGGCAGGATGGGCTGTTAAAGTTTGTTAAGGGTGCCGACGACGGACGAATTCAGGCTGTAAATTCGTAAATAGCGCCTTTGGTAATCTGGAGAGATTTATTGTCGATCTAATAAATCTCACCTCTAGCGGCTTTCAACGTATTCTGCATCAGCGAGCAAATCGTCATCAGACCCACGCCACCGGGAACGGGTGTAATGAAGCTCGTTTTAGGAGCGACTTCATCGAATTTCACGTCGCCCTTTAGGGAGAATCCGCTTTTCTTGCTGGTGTCGGGCACACGTTCCAGACCGACGTCGATAACAACGGCACCTTCTTTTACCATGTCGGCCGTAACGAACTCCGGTTTACCGAGCGCGGCCACCAGAATATCGGCAGAGCGGCATATCTCGGCCAGGTTCTGGGTCCGGCTGTGGGTGATCGTCACGGTACAGTTGCCGGGATAGGTATTCCGCTGCATCAGAATCGACATGGGCAACCCAACGATCTGGCTTCGGCCCACCACGACACAATGCTTGCCGGCCGTTTTAATATCATAGCGCTTGATCATTTCCAGAACGCCCTGTGGCGTGGCCGAAATATAAGCCGGTAACCCTTTGGCCATGCGACCAATGTTGATGGGGTGAAAACCGTCCACGTCTTTCGCCGGATCGATGGTTTCCATTACCCGGTCGGGGTTGATGTGATCGGGGAGGGGAAGCTGCACGATGAGCCCATCCATGTCCGGGTTGTTATTCACCTCTCGAACCTTATCGAGCAGTTCGGCTTCGGTTACGGATGGGTCGAACCGGATGAGTGTCGAGTGCATACCGACCTCTTCGCAGTTCTTCATTTTAGACGCTACGTAGGTTTCGGACGCCCCTTTGTTGCCGACCAGAATGGCCACAAGGTGCGGAATCTTGCCGCCCTGCTGCCTGATCTGTGCGACCTCTGCCGCGATTTCCAGTTTGATTTGTGCCGAAAGAAATTTACCGTCAAGGAGTTGCATATAATTAGGTATCGCTGATATACAGTGAATTAGAATTGATTCGAGTGCCGTGAGTGCCCGCCAGGGAACGCTCCAAGGCCACTTATTCATCAATACGATTTGTAATCCGTTGCGAAAGTACCATCTTGAGTTAGATATTGAATAGTTTTCCGCCTGTATTTAGCACAGCTCGCCTGATTGCCGTTAAAAACGGGGTATGGTAAATAGATTTCTGGTGCTTCACAGGGAAGCTGAAGATTCATTGCCTTTGTGGAAAATCACATATAGGCTTTAGTTTCCCTATTGCGGCTGATAAACTAACCGCCTGATTGGGCGAACTTATTGTTTGAAAGCAGATATGTATGACAAAATACAGTTAGAATAGAAATGAACCTGATAAATAATAAACCTTTATTTACACATTCAAAACATACTCCCTGTCAAGAGGTCTTTCAGGCGGTTTGCGACGAGCTGGGAAAATATTATGAGAATAGAGGTTTCAAATACTCGCGGTCAAGATCTAAAATCACTTATAGCGACGACACGCTGAAGCTTGAAATTAGTTTTTGGTCAAGTCGTAGTAACAAACCCGGTGAATGGGTTCTGCTGGAAATCTTGCCAGCTTTCTATTCAAAACAACTTGCCAAAATCACTAAGACTAAAGGCTTTCTATTTGGCCATTCGGGACTCTTTTATCATAAATACAGTGCTGATCCAAGGCGAATTAAGGTCAAGCATATATTCGGAGATGAAGAAGAAAGGATTGACCAATACAGCACGGAATCGCTAGTCATAGATAGTCATACCTGTAACGTGTATGAATTGAATCAGTACAAGTTTCAAAAGCTGACTGAGTTCATCGACAAAAAAATCATTATTTGGCTCAATAAGCTAAAAACAGAACAAGGCATTAAAGAATTACTCACTCATTCAAGCCAACGTAGAATTGGAGCATTAAATGGAAAGTATGGAAACTCTGACTTCATGGATTATGTCAAATTAAACTTTCCGAATGTTGAAGTTGAAAAGATGCTAAGTTGATAGGGCCGATTTGGCTTTACGTGGGTAGGTTTTTGGTAGTAACCTACATATCTAAGCAAATGAAGCGGACTTCTCAATCTCTTATCTATTCAATAGGAGTTAAATGAAATTTCCGGCTATTGCACACGAGTTGATCGAACGACGCAAACACGACCTTGACGTTAGGCAACGACTTATTGCAGAAGGAAAGCTGTTTCGGGGCTATAACCCGGAAATGGAAGAGGTGCATCTGGATAATGCCCGACGACTTCAGGCGATAATTGGTCAGATTGGCTGGCCAGCTCAGGAACAAGTTGGCCAGGAGGCCAGTCAGGCGGCCTGGTTAATTGTCCAGCATGCCATTAGCTTACCTTCATTCATGAAACGTGCGCTTGCGTTGATGGAGGAGCAGCAAAAGACGAGAACTATCGATCCGGTCAATCTGGCTTTTCTGTCAGACCGAATTGCTATGTTTGAGAATCGCCCCCAATCGTATGGTACTCAGTTTGTCAGCGACGAACAAGGCCGGCTGGTGCCGTATCAACTTGATGGTTCTGTGGACGAGGTGGATCAACGTCGTCAGCAGGTAGGGCTAAATACCCTTGACGAGCGATTGGCCGAATTGACCGCCCAGATGAACGTTGAGCAGGGAAAACAACCAACGGCAGCCGAAAGGCAACTGGAGCAGATAGCGTATGATGCCTGGCGCAAAAAAGTTGGGTGGATTGTTACGTAACAGAATCTGATTTTTATCATTAAATACGAAGCAAAATGTCACAGGTAATCGTCAAACTTAATCCGCATCTTTTCTTCGGCGGCAACTGTCGGGAAGCGATGGAGTTTTACAAACATGTTTTTGGAGGAAATTTAGTTCTGACTCCTTATTCGGAAGGGCCTCCTGAAGCCCATAAAGACCCTAAAGCTAACAGTGAAGAAATGAGGTCGAAGATTATGTATGCCAAACTAGATGGCGATATTGTCCTTTTGGCAAGTGACAATCCTCACAACACCGAAACTAAAAATACAGGGCAATTCGGTTTGTCATTGGAAGGTTCTGAGGAGACTGTATTAACGGGCTACTTTGAAAAACTTTCAGAAAATGGCCAGATTACAGCTCCGCTCATAAAGCAATTTTGGGGCGATACGTTTGGGATGGTAACTGACCAATTTGGCATAAGCTGGATGGTTACCATTACGGCTGAAGTGGCGTAAAAGGTAGAAAATTAACCATACTTCTCCTGCCATTCCTTTTTCAGTTTCTTGTAGTCAGCATCTTCACGGGCTTCCAGATATTTCCCGTAGAAAATACGTGCCGATTCTGCTTTAACGGGGTCTTCATCGCGGGGGAGCTGCTCGCGGCTGTGCGCACCCGATTGACCTTTCTTATCGTCGGGCACGGCTCCGTCGTACTTCTGGCCGGTTTTATGGTTGGCATACCGACGGGATCGGGTGTATCCCATCTGTAAAAACTTCCGGGCCATGTCCATGCCAATGAAGTCGCCATTCTGTTTGTAGTCGAGAAATAACTGGTAAATCTTCTCGGACGACTCACGGGCAATGTCGGGTGTTTTGAATCGCCAGTAGGGCAGGATTTCATCTTTATACGGTCTGACCAGTAGAACGCCCATTTCACCTTTCCCGACGCGGTAAAGTTCGGGATGTTCCCGGAGGTTCAGCGTGCGGTAGTCGAGATCGTAGTTGAAAGCGCGGTTGTTGGTTGCCATTGAGCGGAAGAATAACGAATAAGGTCTTATCCGATATAACAACTAAGTAGGACGAATGGCTATCTAGTGACTGACCCTATAGCACCTACGGAGCCAGCCAGGTCATTTTTGCTTCGGGTTCGTATTGAAACAGGGCTCTTACTTGTCCACTCCGACTTAGTTGCAGATAGTCCATCGACAGCACCCGGCATTCAATGACCGCAAAATTAGATCGTCCCGCTTCGCTTTCTTCAATCGACGGCAAGTCAGCGCCTAAATGAGCGGAAAAACCGGGGTAAGGAGCGGATTGTTCGCTACCGGGCCTAAGCTCCGACAGGTAGTTTTTCCGGGTGCCAGCGCCTATAGTTTGCCAATGCTCATCGGCCACATAATCATCCGAGTGGAGATGCGTTTCAACCGTCAGGCGCAGTTGCACCTGCGATTTTTCGTCCCAGAACACCAACGTACAATCGGGGAATGCTTCGAATTGCATCACCTTGGCGGCTCGTACGTCGGTATGAAACCAGACATACTTTCGGTCCGCATCCACTTTTCGGAGTACCACCGTTCGGGCATCGGCGCCAGTGGGGGTGCGGGAAGCAACGACCATGGTTTTGAAGCCGGAAGCCGTTGTCTCGTTCGGCTCATTGTCGAATACAGTTACTAGTTGATGCCAGCTACTTTGTTCAAGGGTAGGCAAGGTAAGCGAAAGACCAGGGTAAACGGAGGTTTCAGGGGAAGGCATTCGTCAGGAAATAGATAAACAATAGGGTTCGTAAGGCTGATAAACGAGCCGTAGAGGGCAATTGTTCGGGTTGGAGGAAGCCGCTAAGTTGGCTTGACCATTTTTTTTGCCCAATCCTTGAAATTGAATAACCGATAAGGGTGTTTACTGGTTTACCCAGTATATCAATAGACTGTCTAGCGACGCGTTCATCTCGCTCATGTGTTTTCATAAGTCACTCAATGTCAATGCCTCAGAATTAGAGGACCGTTATCAGGCTGCGTTGCCACCTTCGGCTGATTTCCAGCCGATATACCATGCGAATGCCTATAATTTACCGGCCTGGCCCATTGTAACCAGGCAGGAGCCGGGCAAGCTACAATTTATCCAATGGGGTCTTATTCCAAGCTGGACCCGAAGTCAGGAGGCCGCCGACGATATTCGGACTAAAACGATCAATGCCCGCTCCGAAACGATTTACGAAAAGCCATCTTTCCGGCCAGCGGCCCAGGCGGCTCGGCGCTGTCTGATTCCGGTAACGGGCTTTTTCGAATGGTACACGCAGGGAAGCAAAAAATTCCCGTTTTACATCAGTGCCGCCGATCAGAAAATTGCGTCCATTGCTGGTTTGTGGGATGAATGGCTGGATCCCGAAACGGGTGAGCTGATGCCAACTTACACGTTGCTGACAACTGAAGCGAACCCGCTGCTGGCGGCTATTCATAACACAAAAAAACGAATGCCCTGTGTGTTGACGCCCGATGCCGAACAAGCCTGGTTACACGACGATCTGAACGAAAAAGAAGCGCTGGCCTTGCTGGCTCACCCGTATCCCGCGAGCAAAATGCATAGTTACAGCATCGGCAAACGCATCACGTCCCGAACGGAGCCGAGTGATGTTCCCGACGTCCTTACACCGGTCAATTATCCAGAATTGAGCAATACTACCCAACTGTTTAGCTAAGTAACCCGGCCCGCCTGTCCATGTTGCCATCCGCTTGTGTATAATAAGATTTTATCAGGAAATTTGTGCCGAGTTTTGGTCAACTAAGTTGTCTTTGTAGTCCTATTTAACGGGTCTCATGAGGCAAAATACCTTTATTATTGATTTTAACCTGAATATGAAAAAAATAGTACTTTCTGTATGTGTTGGTACTGCCCTGTTGACGGCCCCAAACATCGTTTGGGCACAGTTTCCAACGATACCGGGCGGCAGTCAGCAACCGGCGGCCGCAATCCCCGGTACGTCGAGCGATACATCGCCCCGTGGTAGCGCCAAACTTACCGGTATCGTGACGGATTCGACAACCGGGAAGCCGGTCGAGTTTGCCAGTATCGCCCTGATCAACGCCGAAACGAAGAAGCCAATTGATGGAACGGTGGCCGATGACAAGGGCAAGTTTACATTGACAAAATTGCCACAAGGCGACTTTCAACTCCTTATCTCATTTGTCGGGTACCGCAACAAAACTGTTTCGAGCGTTAAACTCGACCGCAAGGGGGACATTAACCTGGGAAGCATTAAGCTGGGTGCCGATGTGCGTACGCTGAAAGAGGTGGAAGTGGTTGGACAGGCCTCGCTGGTGGAAGAAAAAGTTGACCGGCTGGTCTATAACGCGGATAAAGACATTACGGCCAAGGGGGGCGACGCAACCGATGTCATGCGTAAAGTGCCGCTGTTATCGGTCGATCTGGACGGTAACGTTAGTCTGCGGGGCAGCAGTAACGTTCGGGTATTGATCAACAACAAACCGTCTACCATTGTCGCCAGCAGTGTTGCCGACGCGTTGAAGCAGATTCCGGCCGACATGATCAAAACCGTTGAGGTCATTACCAGCCCATCGGCAAAATACGACGCTGAAGGGTCGGCAGGGATCATTAACATCATCACCAAGAAAACGACGCTGCAGGGCTTTACGCTCAACATCGACTCGGGCGTAGGTAACCGGGGAAGCAATCTGGGCCTGAATGGGAACCTGCGGACGGGGAAAATGGGCTTTAGCCTGAGTGGTTTCGGGCGGGCTAATTACAACGTAGTTGGCAATTTTGCCAACACCCAGAAAACATTCGGGAGCACGGGTACGACCACAACCGATCAAACGGCGGATACCCGCAACCACGGGATTTTTGGGCAGTATACCCTTGGCTGGGATTATGACATCAGCAAGACCAGCTCGATTACGGCCAGCCTGCGCTACGGCGCGCGGAACAACTACCAGAATCAGGATAATTTCTTTACCCGTACGATCTCGCCAAGTTCGTATTTCCCCATCGTATCGGACCGGAATGTATTGACCAAAGATTTGTCCGCAACGGTCGATGCGAACATCGATTACACGCGCACGTTTGCCAAACCTCAACAGGAATTGAGTGTGTCGGCTCAGTTTAGCCGCAACAACCGGAACAACGATTTTACCGCCGATATTTTGAACACGACGGACTTCTCGACCGTTATGGCTCGTCAGCAGAATCTTAATAACAGCTTCAACCAGGAATCGACGATTCAGGGTGATTATCAGACGCCGATTGGTAAGAATCAACTGCTCGAATTTGGAGGCAAAGGTATTTTTCGGCAAGTTGAAAGTGCATTCAGCTATCGGCTTGGCAGCGGAGCCGGCGAACTTTTAACCGACCCGACTCGCCCCGGTAATACCCTGAATTATGACCAGAGCATCGGTGCCGGTTATGTATCATATACCCTGACGACCAAAAATAAGTATACCATCAAGGCGGGTACGCGCTATGAACACACGGTTATCAATGCCAACTACAGCCAGAATCAGCCGGGTGAGCAGGGGGGAGCCGCTGGTCAGGATCTGGGTATTCCAAGCTATAGCAATCTGGTGCCGAGTATCAACATTTCGAAGGCGTTGAAAGGAGGGAAAACCATCAAGCTGGCTTATAACCGTCGACTGCAACGGCCGGGTATTCAATTTTTAAACCCGAACGTGAACACCTCGAACCCAACGAACATTACAAAAGGAAACCCTTTGCTGTCGCCTGAGCTAACGGATAACCTTGAGTTAAGCACGAGTGCATACATCAAGAGTGTGTACCTGAACGTAGCGTTGTTTGCCCGGCAAACGAACAATTCGATTACCAGCGTTCGTGATACGATTACGACCGGTGCCGGGCAGGTGACCAATCCGACACTGGCGCAGGCTATTCAGACAACCTATCTGAACATTGGCCGCGAATCAGCTTACGGAACAAACGTGTTTGGTAACGCCACCTTTTTCTCGAAGTGGCAGATTGGGGGTGGCTTCGACCTGTATTATTCTTACCTGACCAACAACAATGCGGGTTCCGTGTACAACGCGACCAACTCAGGATGGGTTACCACAGGCCGTTTCTTTACCAATCTGACGCTCAAAAATGGTTGGGGCGTGCAGGGATTTGGCTTTATCCGGGGCAAACAAATCCAGTTGCAGGGCTATCAGGGCGGGTTTGCGTTCTACAGTATTGGTGTAAAGAAAGATTTGAAAGACAAACGGGGTAGCTTCGGTATTGCCGCTGAAAATTTCTTCAATCACCCCTTCACGGTTAACTCGGAATCGTCATCACCCATTTTCGCCCAGAGCAGTACAACGAATCTGTATAATGCGGGTGTACGGGTCAACTTTAGCTATAAACTGGGCAAGCTCAGCTTCGATGCGCCCCAACGGCAGAAAAAGTCGATCAATAACGACGACGTGAAAGGGGGCGAAGGCGGTGGAGATCAACCGCAGCAGCCAGCTCCTGCGAGTGGCGGTGGTGCTCGCCGGCCTCGTTGATAGCCAACTGAACCAGTGTTTATAAATCGGCGCTGCCAAATTAGACTATAGTCTGATTTGGCAGCGCCGATTTATCATTCAATACCTTCTAGGTTATTCGATTAAAGCGAAACAGAGTCGGTGCTGATACAGGTTGAGCAACTGTTGGGAGTCAATAAATCTCGGCAATCTCTTCACCACCTGTACTAACAGGGCGCTTGAAAATTCGAGCTTTAACCTGACGGCCTGATTTTCCAGCGGTCTGAATCATGGTTAAGTATTTCTGGCTGTTTTTCATTTTCATGTCCAGGTAAAACCAGCGTGCATACGGGTAAAGAGCTATTCGGGCAGTATCCTTATCGATCGTTCTTAATTCAGGCAAGACAGAGCCTAACTCATAAGTATCTCCTGCTTTGGGAAAAGTGCCTACCGTGTTTTCCTGTTCTTGGCAGGCGTTCGAGAACACCAACAGTACAAGAGCAACAAGCACTAATTCGGTATATTTCATATTTATACAGTTGGTTTTCTGAACTGACCCCGTTACTGCTTATAGCGTTGCAACCTGCTCTACAACCTACCGTCTATCTGTTGACTTTCCCGAAAATAAGCTCATGTAATCTGGTTAGCAATGCCTGGTGGCATATCAATGATAATACATCTTCGTTCCTCAAGGAAAACAGACTCTCAACCGTATTATCTATTTCGGTATGCGCCCCTGAACAACAGGCATCGACACATTGGGCAGGCGCGGTAGTACCAGCCGGGCAAAATACTCGGCTTCTTCCAAAAGCGGGTAACCCGAGAAAATAAAGGCCCGCATGCCCATATCCATATATCGGTTTATTTTTTCAACGATCTGATCGGCGCTGCCCACCAAAGCACCCCCCGCTCCCGAACGAGCTTTCCCGATATCGGTCCACAGTAAAGGTTCGACAAACCCGTCAGCGTCGGCCTCTTCGCGGAGTGCGTTTTGCCGCTTTACGCCCAGCGACCAGGAGCTTTGTGATGCATTTTTCAGGGCTGCCCCACGTACCGGATCAAACTTCGACATGATGTGTTTCGACCAGGCACGCGCTTCGGCTTCTGTTTCCCGCACGATTACGTGTATCCGCAACCCAAAGTCGATGGCGCGGCCAAACCGGGCGGCTCGTTTGGCTACGTCCTGCATGTTGGCATAGAGCCTTTCTTCATTCTCCGGCCACATCAGAAAGACATCGCAATAGCGGGCGCAGACGTCCCGGGCTCCGTCTGAGGTCCCGCCGAAATACAGCAATGGGCCGCCATTCTGCTGGTAAGGTCTGACAGGGGTTGTGTCTAAACTGATTTTCCCGTAAACGGGCCCATCGTGTTCAATCCGGTCCTGGGTCCAGGCTTGTTTCAAAATCTGGATCGTTTCAGCGCAGCGCTGGTATCGGAAATCGGCGTCTTCCCGGTAACCGGGTAAGTCAGAATTGATGATGTTGATCGTCAGTCGGCCCTGTACCATCTGATCGAGGGAGGCCAGCGTACGGGCGAGCATGGGCGGGTGCATTTCACCGCAACGAATAGCCGTCAGCAGGTTGATTTGTTGAAGATCGGGAGCAACCCCACCCGCAAACGGAATGACTTCCTGTCCGGGCATGTACGATGTCGGAAGAAGTAAATTGCTAAAACCCATTTGATCGGCCTTTAGGGCAATGTTGCGGCAATGAACAAAGGTGCTGCGGGCCGGGTCACGAAGACTCAGGAATTCAGTATCTTCTCCACAGAGATCGGAAAACCAGGCTAACTCGCATACGCGCTGGTGCGTTCGAATGGAAACCGGTTGAATAGGTTGCTGAAGCATGAAGTGAACAAACAGCTTTTTTAAATGTGACTAATTCTGTCGTTTCTGGCGACGGTTCATCAAACCAAAAATAAGTAAACCCGCGGCCATCGCCATCGCGACATCCCGTGCTTCCCGTCCCGAACTGTTGCTTAGAAGCCATACACAAAGGAGCACCGCCAGGCCAGCAATAAACCGGCCGCCTGCCACCCGGAATTGGGCGGGCGCTACATTGGCCCGCCGACGAAGTACAGGTAAAGCCGCACAGGTTAAAGCAAAATACGCGATCCGGATGAGTGTGCTAAGCGTAAGTGCATACAGGAACGTGCCGGTCACGGCGAGTATCAGTTGCAGGGACGCTGTGATTAATATGGCACGATGTGGCGTTCGAAAGCGAGGATGCGTCGAGGCTAACCAGTCAGGTAACTGACCTTGCTCCGCCATGGCAAACAGCAGACGCGGCCCTGTGAGCATAAGTGCATGCAGGGTGCCAAGCGCCGTTAGCAGCGCCACAATGGTAATAAACCAGCCTCCGGCCGGGCCAATAAACTGCCGGGCAGCATCGGCCAGAGGACGTTCAGAACTGGCTAGGTTGGGCAACGTGCCGATGCAGACAATCTGAACAGCCATAAACAAAATCGCCACTGTGCCAATGGCCACCAGCAGCGAAAGCGGAACTGTTCGCTGCGGTTGTTGAACTTCGCCCGAGGGTATCGTGGCTACATCAAACCCGGAAAAGGTGAAAATCAGCAACAAAACGGTTTGGGAGAAGGACGAATAGGTGGGAAACGGCGGCCACACGAAAGCATCTGGTTTAACAAAAAGTAAGCCCACACCGGCAAACAACGCAACTGCCAGTAGTTTAGTGATTGTGAACAGCGTATTGACCCGGGCTGACCGCTGTACGCCAACGTAATTCAGCGTGGCCAGGCTGGCAACAAGGGCTGCCAGTAGTCCGGTACGCTCCCAGCCCGTGGCAAGCTGGGGCCGGAAAAGGGCTGCGTAACTGACGAACAAATTACAGATCGAGGCAAAAGCTGCGATGCGGGATAACCAGAATAACCAGCCAACTTCAAAGCCTGCCAGTGGCCCGAAGGTCACGCGCGTGTATAAATAGGGGCCACCAGTGCCGCTGAAACGGCTGCTCACTTCGGCAAAACAAAGAATGATAAGCGTGACAATACCGGCACTCACTCCATAAGCCAGTAAGCTCCAGGTGCCTGCCAGGGCATAGAGTTTGGCCGGTAGCCCTAAAATGCCCGCGCCAATGGTTATGTTGATAATGAGCGCAATGAAATCGTACCGACCAATGCCCCGCAGCAAAACGGGCGATGAATGCGTTGTGTCTGCCAATGCCTTATTTGCGTTTGGTCACCGTTGACGAGCCAAACTTGGTACCAAAGAAGTCATTCGCATTCCAGACCGGACGCTCGGTGTTCTGAGCGGTGAGGTAGCCGATCAGAAACTGCAATTGCACGTGCCGGGCAGCCGCCGTCCAGTCGAACAATTGATTCATGTCATCCTTTGGTGTGTGGTACACCGTGGCCCGCCAGTCGAGGTTGAGTTTAGTTCCGTCGCGGTCGTCGCCGGTCGTTGACCCACTTTTAATGTAGATCGCGGGAATTCCCTGCCGAACAAAACTAAAATGGTCGGAGCGCATAAAGACAGCCTGTTCCGGAATCGGGTCTTTGGCAATGGCTACGCCCACAAACTGCGCGGCTGCATCGACGGCCCCTTTCATACTCGAATGCTCCGATCCATACGGAACGATGTCGAGCAAGGGATGAAAGAAAAAAGGCATGTCCAGACAGAGGTTGGCCACAATCTTGTCTTTGGGTACAGTCGGGTTACTGGCAAAGTAATCGGAGCCCAGCAGGCCCATTTCTTCGCCCGTAACGGCGACGAACAGAATGGAACGCCGGGGCGCTTTGGGGAGAGATGAAAACAGCCGGGCCGCTTCCAGATTGATGGCTACGCCCGATGCATTGTCGTGAGCCCCGTTATTGATCGAGTCGCCCGGCGTGGATGCGCCCGGCGTGGATGCGCCTTTCACAGGTCTGGTAATGCCCAGGTGATCCAGATGGGAGACATAGACGACGTATTCGTCCTTCAGCTTTAGGTCTGAACCGGGCAGTAAACCCACCAGATTTTCGCCCACCAGACCATCGCTTAGATCCGTTTGGGTATGGGCACGAACGGAAATAGTTAGTGGAAATGCCTGTGGCTGACTTTGATTGGCCGCTTTCCGGGCTTCCTCAAACGTCTTGCTGGCTCCCGTAAAGATAGATCGGGCAGTGGAGTCACCCAGGGACGCAACAACGCTTAGCTGTGGAAACGTACGCTGTGACTGTCCTTTGGTATCCGTCCACCGATAAATGGGCTGCCGATTTCGGGGTGAGTTCGACTCGATGCGGGCCCGTACGTCAGTGGGCAGGCTGAACGTGATCAGGCCCACGGCACCGCGCGAAGCCGCTAGTTCAGCTTTTGCCGATCCCGTGTAAGCCCGCTGATTTGACGGAAAGATGGCTGGAGCACCGTTGAAGCAAGCTACGATTTTACCGCGTACATCAATGTCTTTGTAGTCATCATACCCTAGTTCGGGCGCCGATACGCCAAAACCGACAAAAACGACCGGTGCTGACACATCACTGACGGCCTTCCCGAAATTAGGGGTAAGAATGAAGTTCTTGCCGTACGTTAACGGCTGCTCTTTACCATTCTGGACGAACGTCATTGAACTGGCATCCTCGCGCACCTGTGCCCGACGGAGAGGTACGGCCTGCCGGTAAGTCCCTTTCTGACCTGCCGGGAGAAATCCTAGCTGCTTAAATTGTTTTTCGACATACTGAGCGGCCAGTTCAAACCCTTTGGTGCCGGGTTTACGCCCTTCGAGTTTGTCGTCGGCAAGGTAGCGCATATGAGCCTCGATCGCTTCGGGACGAACACTCCGAGCAACTTTCTGGGCTTCGGCAGGTATAGCTGGTAAAGGCGCTGTCGACTGGGCCGATGCTGTACCGATAGCTAGCACAGCTATCGGTAAAAACATAAATCGATTCATTGTGTGCAAGATCAGAGTTCGTTGATGGCTGCGCCCGGCAACTGACGTTCAACGGCGAAATTAATCGAATCGGCCGTCTTTGGGTTATATAAACTTATTTCCTACATCTGTCACGTAGCTCATTGTGGCTGTCTGTACAGAAGAAAATGGGCTGGACAATCTAAACCGACGGGGTTTGTAGCTTGCTCCGTTTCTTGCCGTACGTAAAATAAATCACCAGGCCAATGGCTAGCCAGACCACCAGCCGAATCCAGGTGTCGACGGGTAGTGACAGCATCATGAGGGCACAGGTCAGAATGCCCAAAATGGGTACCACTGGCACCCAGGGAGTTCGGAAGGCGCGGGGGGCATCGGGCTGTCGTTTACGTAGAATCAATACCCCGAGGCAAACCATAATGAAGGCCAGTAACGTGCCGATACTCGTCATCTCACCTACGACCCGTATCGGCACAAGGCCAGCAAAAAGGCTGATGAAAACGCATAGCAGGATGTTTGATCGCCAGGGTGTTTGAAAGCGGGGATGAATATCGGAAAAGGCGCGAGGTAGTAATCCGTCGCGGCTCATCGAGAAAAATACCCTCGATTGCCCGAGCAGGTCCACTAAAATAACGGAGGTGTAGCCGATCAGAATGGCCAGGATGATGGCCTGGCTGAGCCATTCATAAGGGGTTTTCTCAATGGCTATAGCTACCGGAGCCGCGCTGTTTTTAAACTCGGTATAATTGGCCAGCCCCGTCATGACATAACCGAACAGAACGAACAGGACGGTACAGACAATCAGCGAACCCAGAATGCCAATGGGCATGTTGCGTTGCGGGTTCTTGGTTTCCTGGGCCATAGTAGCCACAATATCGAAGCCAATGAACACAAAGAAAACGACCCCGGCACCCCGTAAAACGCCACTAATACCAAACTCCCCGAATACACCCGTGTTGGGCGGAATATAGGGCGAATAGTTGGCCGGGTTGATGTATTGCCACCCCAACGCGATGAATACCAGGACTACCAGCACTTTCAGACTGACGACAATGGCGTTGAATACGGCGGAGCCCTGCGTACCCCGGATGATGATCACCGAAACAGCCACCACAACCAGAACGGCGGGCAGGTTAATGAACCCGCTTACCACAGAACCGTCGGGCATCGTCAACGTTTCGAACGGGGATTGCACCAACTGCGGAGGCAGGTGAATGTCGTATTTGCCCAGAAAGCGCGTCAGATACTGCGACCAGCTAATGGCAACGGTGGCGGCTCCTACGGAGTATTCGAGAACCAGATCCCAGCCGATGATCCAGGCAAATAACTCGCCCAGAGTAGCGTAGGCGTAGGTGTAGGCGCTCCCGGCCACGGGCACCATGGCCGCAAACTCCGCATAACATAATGCGCTGAATGCACAGCCAACGGCTGCGACAACGAACGAGAGGGTAACGGCCGGGCCAGCATGATTTGCGGCTGCAATACCCGTAAGTGAAAATAAGCCCGCGCCAATAATGACCCCAATACCCAGGGCTACCAGATTAAACGCACCAAGCGAACGCTTCAGGGTTGACTTTCCGCTTTCGTCGGCTTCCTGCCGTAGCAGATCAAGAGATTTTATACGCATTAGACATTGATGAAGAATACATGGCTCGTAGAGCACTCAGGTAAAAAGGAACTGCTCACGAGCTAAAGGCCTTAAAGGCCATTGGTGGGTTATTGGTGCATTACATGCACGCCAATCGCCACCAACGACGCCACTAACCAAAGCACAAAGAACGCTCTGGAATAAGGGTTAAGCGTCATATCGTCGGATTTATCAACCAAAAATTTGGAAGTCGATCGTTCCAATGCCTTGCCCAGATGCCGGGCTGTCGGATTGAGGGTCAGCATAGGATGCTTGTTTATGGAAAAAGAGCGAATCTGGACTCGTTTGTTGCTGATGATCACGGTCATAAGATAACTCGTTTTATTCGAAAATAATTATTATAAACTCTATAGACTTAATAGTTTGGTTAAGAACAAGTAATCCGCCCCCGGTAAGAGGGCGGATTGGGAACAAAGCTACTGACCCTTATCCAAAATTCAAATAGTAATGTGTTTTTCGGCTCATTGCTCGCCGAATTGCATAACCTACAGCAACGCGGCCCCAAAAACCCCGGCGCTGTCGCCCAGTTTAGGTTTCAGGAATTTAGTGTTGATTTCCCGGCTGTTGAAAACATATTTCTTGGCTCGTTCGACGCCTTCGGTATACAGCAAATCCACGTTACCAACCCCGCCACCCAGAACAATGGCATCCGGATCGAGGATGTTTATAATGACGGAGACCGCACGGCCAAAATACTCGAGCATTCGGTTTACGGTCTGGCTGGCAATCAGGTCGTTACCTTCCTGGTACCGCTCCATGATCTCCTTCATTGTCCGTTCCTCTCCGCTCAGTTGTTTATAATAGCGTTGCAAAGCTGGTCCTGAAATGACCTGTTCGTTGCACCCGGCTTTTCCACAATAGCAGGGGTAGCCGTTTTCTTCCAGAATATTATGGCCCCACTCGCCACCAATACCCTGTAAGCCATTTAGCACGAATGGCACACCGTCTCGTCCGCGAATTACAACTCCTCCGCCAACACCCGTGCCCATAATCACACCGAAAACGGTCTGAAAATCGGGGACAACATCCGGCACAATGCCCATTGTCGACTCGGCCAGAGCAAAGCAATTGGCATCGTTGGCAACCGAAACGGGTATGCCCAGAAGCCGGGCCAGATCTTGCTTCATCGGTTTACCGTTCAATACCGTTGTGTTGCAGTTTTTCATGGCCTGACGAGCCGGATCGAAGGAGCCCGGCGTACCAAACCCAATTCGGTCGGGCTGAAGGCTGGTTTCGGCTTTCAGCATATCGATGAGCCGAATAATCTGGTTCATAATATGATCGTAGCCTTTATGCGCTTCGGTGTCAATGCGTTTACGAATAATGACGGCGTCGGGAGAAGGAGCGGATAGAATAACACCTTCGATTTTGGTGCCGCCCAGGTCAATACCCCAATAGTTTTGCATTTATTAAAAAGAATAGGTGATGTTGATTTAGGTTGATGACTACGCCTGCTTTATAGCCCTAAGGTTCTGGTTTGTACTCGTTGGCTAAAATCTGCCAACAAGTAAGCGGGACAAAGATGGCTATCCTTTGTGCTTACAGCGTTCCTATATAACCTGATTAATGACAAATTAGCTAGTTTTACCCTTGCTTTTCCTGAATTTTGCCATCAACATACATGTCTTGTTCAGGAATTGCGGAAAGATTCTGTTTCAAATCAACACGCATTAATTTAAAATCAAAAATAAGTATGCTTACTCCCGGCCAAAAAGCTCCCGAGTTTTCGCTCTTTAGCAGTGATAAAAAGGAAGTTACCCTGTCAACGTTTAAAGGAAAGAATGTCGTTATTCTTTTCTTCCCAATGGCTTTTACGAGCGTCTGCACGGCCGAGCTTTGCGAAATGCGGGATAACATCAGTACCTATTCGAATCTGAATGCTGAGATACTGGCTATTTCGGTCGATTCGCCTTTTACGCTGGCTAAATTTAAGGAAGAGCAGAACCTGCCGTTCGATTTATTATCTGACTTCAACAAAGAAGTTTCGCAGGCCTACAACACCTATTATGAAACCTTTGTCATGAATCTGAAAGGCGTTAGCAAACGGTCGGCCTTTGTGATCGATCAGGATGGCGTTATTCAATACGCTGAAGTACTCGAAAGTGCGGGCGATGTGCCTAACTTCTCAGCCGTTCAGCAAACGTTAGAAAGATTGATAAATGATAAATGATTTATTGATGGCATTCAGCATCCATCATTTATCATATATCATTCTTTAATAAAATGGCTTGGTATCATACTTTTTTTCATGGATTACCGCAGGCTGCGTGGAAGGCTGCACAAACAGAGGAACAAACGCATCTTGACCTCGAATTACTCGTGGAAACGCTGGATTTTGGTCCGGATGATCGCTTGCTGGACATTTTCTGCGGTTATGGTCGGCATGCACTGCCGCTGGCGCGGATGGGTGCCCGCGTGACCGGGGTCGATATTTCAGAAGAATACATCACCGAACTGGAAACTGCTGTCAAAGTGGAGAAACTGCCTTTGATTGCCGTTGCTGCCGATTTCCTGACCATACCGGAGACAGACCTTGGGGCGGCTGGCTCATTTGATGCGGCTTACTGCCTGGGAAATAGTTTCAGTTTCTTTCCCAGACCCGACATGCGCACTTTTCTAACCCGCATTGCCCGGTTATTAAAACCAGGGGGGCGTTTTCTGGTGCATACGGAAATGCTTGCCGAATCGGTTCTGCCCGATTACCAGGCCCGTAACTGGCAACCTGTTGGCGAAGACGGCGATGACCCAATTCTATTTCTGGTCGAGAATGAGTATGTTCCCATGGAGAGCCGGATTGACGCCCACCTTACCTATGTTAGGGCCGGTCAGACACAGACCCGCACGGCACAGCATTTTGTATACACCCTGGCTGAACTTCGTGGCTTATTTGTTGACGCAGGTCTGACGATTCTCGATTGCTATGGTACAATTGATGGCGAACCATTTGCGCTTGGCGATGAAGCAGTCTGGATCTTAGCCAAGAGATAATAAGTACGAATTGCTGATTAGTATATAATTATGTTACCTATTGATTTATATTTTTTATTAAATTAACCAGCTGTATATCAGTAATTTATGTATTTTATTTGATTCTATTTTTAACTTTTTTGAGGGTCGTTGTATTATTTCGGTATAAATCCGTAGTTTTCAGTCGATATAACACCGTTAACTGAAGATCGATCGCCTGAAATTGTATGGAAACTATCGAACGCAAACCACGTAGTCGAGAGCAAGCCCGTTCCGGTATCTTGAAGACGGCTAAAACAATTGCCCGTCGGGAAGGCTGGCAAGCCGTTTCGATTCGAAAAATAGCCGACGCCATTGAGTATAGCGCGCCTATTGTCTATGAATATTTTGATAGTAAGGATGTTCTGTTAGATGAAATACGGAATGAGGGATTCCGGCATTTAGCTCAGGAATATGAGCGTATTTTAAAACTTTACCGCGATCCCGAAAAGCGGCTTTACGAAATTTCACTCGTGCAGTGGGAGTTTGCCCGTCATCAGCCAGAAATCTATCAGGTGATGTACAACCTGGATGGCGCCTATTGTACGCTCCCTGTGTATCAATCCGAAACAATGCAGGCCGTGAGCCGGATTGTCCGTGAAATTATCTTCTCGTTTATTCCCAAAGCGGAAGAAAGTATCAAGCGACTTTATTTTCAATGGTGGTCAGTATCGCATGGGACGATTATGCTGGCCATGCTGCTTAAGAACGAACAGTCACTCGATCAGTCAGAACAAATTTATCGGGAAACAATGCGTCGTTTTGTTCGCGATTTGCGGTAACCAGCGCGGAGAAATTCAATTGACTGTTTTGTGAAGAGCAGGCTTTCTTTCTCCCGCACTATCCACCCCACATCTCATGCAAATTGCCGTTATCGGCGCAACAGGGATGCTTGGCCAGCCCGTTACGCATGAACTTATCCGGGCCGGTTTTTCAATTCGGATCATCGCCCGGGATGTTGCAAAAGCACGGCATCTTTTTCCAGCTACCGACGTTGTGGCGGGTGATCTGAACAATGTCGAGAGCTTGGTCAACGCCTTGAGTGGAGTAGAGGCCGTGTACCTGAACCTATCCATCAAACAGACCGAAAAGAAAGATCACTTTCATACCGAAGCCCAGGGCTTGCTCAATCTGATTCAGGCGAGCCGATTGGCGGGCATTCGTCGAATCGGCTACTTGTCGTCGATCATCATTCGGTACCAAGGTATGGATGGGTTTGACTGGTGGGCATTTGAGGTAAAGCAGAAAGCAGTACAGCTTATTAAAGAATCAGGTATTCCGTATAGTATTTTTTATCCGTCCTGCTTTCTTGATTCACTGAATGGTACACAACGGCTGGGTCGTTTTGTGCTGATGGTTGGCCGGTCGGTCGTCAAACCCTGGTATATAGCGGCCCGGGATTATGGGAGTCAGGTGGCGCGGGCGTTTCAATGGGTTCAGGGCGAGCAGAATCAGGAATACATCATTCAGGGGCCGGAAGCCCTCACCCAGCATGAAGCTGCCGAACGGTTTGTGGCTGCTTATAAAAAGGAAAAGTTGATTGTATTGATAATTTCTCCTCTCTTCCTGCAATTGGGACGATTCTTCTCTCAGCAGGCCGATTATGGTCTGCATATCACGAAAGCACTCAATAACTACCCGGAAATTTTCGAGGCCGCCCAAACCTGGACCGATCTGGGTAAACCTTTTACTACTGTGGACCAATTTGCCGCCCAACTGTAGGTATTCCAATGTGTAGAATCAGTGCATGGGCAAACTTTTGACTTTGCCCCCCGCCACATCATCAACGCTATGCTGAATAATGAACGCTTTGGGATCTACTTCAGTAACGATTGTTCGTAAGCGGCTGATTTCGAGTCGGGTAACAACTGTATAAAGGACACTGTCAAGATCCTGATGGCTTCCGTGTTTCCCGTAGCCACCCTCACCTTTGAGGATCGTTATACCCCAGCCTTTTTCAATGATATGTTCCCGAATTAAGGCATTTTGTTTTGAGATGATCAGAACGGCCGTGTATTCTTCAATGCCGTGAATAACGAAATCCACTGTTTTTGAGGCTGCGAAATACGTAATCATGGAGTATAGGGCTGGGTTTATTCCCAGAAAGAAAGCTGCCGCACCAAAAATAAGCACATTGAGGACCAGGATAACATCACTCACTTTCAAAATCGGACTGGTCCGGCTAATCAGTAACGCTGCAATTTCAGTTCCGTCCAGAACGGCTCCCCCGCGCATGGCCAGCCCAATACCTGCCCCAATGAAAAAGCCGCCAAAAACAGCTGTTAGTAATAAATCGGGCGTAACATCCGGGTAAGGGATAACGGCCAGACTGATGGACAGCCCCGTAATAGCCAGCGTACTTTTAAGCGCAAACTGCCTGCCAAATTGCCGATAGCCAAGGCCAATAAAAGGTAAATTGATAACCAAAAGCCAGATCGGTAGCGGTATGCTGACCAGTGACGCGAGGAGCATCGAAACGCCCGTAACGCCACCATCAATAAAATGACTTGACAAGAGAAAGCCTTTGATGCCCATGCCGGCACTAAGTACGCCAGCGACAATGAATGTGGTATCTTTGATTAATCGATATGTAGCTGAATGTCTGAACATAAGGTTGAGTTGTGAGACAATAGGGAAGCAGTAGACTGAATAAACGGGTTGTTCATTCGGTCTACTGATAAATAGTAAATAGACGTATTGGTCTAATATAAGCCGTCTATGGAGAGATAACGTTCGCCCGTGTCGTAACAGAATGTTAAAATCCGGCTTCCAGGGGCAAGACCTGGCAATTTCTTGGCGATAGCAGCCAGCGAAGCGCCGGACGAAACACCAATAAATGTCCCTTCTTCCCGAGCCGACCGACGAGCCATTTCGTAGGCTTCGTCTTTGCTTACCTGAATCACACCGTCCAGGATATCGGTATGTAAGTTTTTTGGGATGAACCCTGCACCGATACCCTGAATAGGATGAGGGCCGGGTGAACCTCCGCTTATGACTGGGGAAAGCTCAGGCTCTACAGCGTATACTTTCAGATTCGGGAATTTCTGCTTGAGGACCTGCCCAACCGCCGTTATATGGCCGCCCGTACCAACACCTGTAATGAGCACATCGAAACCATCGGGGAAGTCCGCCAGAATTTCCTGAGCCGTTGTGTTTACGTGAATATCAATATTGGCCTGGTTCTCAAACTGTTGGGGCATCCACGCGCCGGGTGTCTGGGCAACCAGCTCATGCGCCCGCTCGATGGCTCCTTTCATGCCTTTTTCGCGGGGTGTCAAATCGAATTCTGCCCCGTAAGCCGCCATAATTTTACGCCGTTCGACACTCATCGATTCGGGCATAACCAGAATGATCTTGTAGCCTTTTACAGCCGCCACCATGGCCAGCCCGATGCCGGTATTACCCGAGGTTGGCTCAATGATCGTACTATCCGAGGTTAGCCATCCGTTTGCTTCGGCCTCGTTGATCATCGCCAGCGCAATCCGGTCCTTTATGCTCGCGCCGGGGTTTGCCCGTTCCAGTTTCGACCAGACTTCGAAGCCGGGAAATAAACGGTTTATGCGAACATGAGGAGTATTGCCAATCGTATCGAGAATGGAGACAGCTTTCATAGAAGAAGGGTTTTGGGTTGTACGTCAATGGGGTATCGACGTAAATTAAATAACAAAATTAATGGGTTCTGCCGCTTCGAGCGATTTCACCCGGACATCGGTTTGGTGCTGGTGGAAGACAAGCGAGTGAGCTTCCACGCTGGTCGTGAGCCAAACGTTACCACCAATGACGGAGTCGTGTCCCACGACCGTATAACCTCCCAGAATGGTGGCATTGGCATAGATCACCACATTGTTTTCGATAGTCGGATGGCGCTTTTTCTGAGCCATCGATTTAGCCACGTGTGTGGCACCAAGCGTTACACCCTGATAAATCTTAACGTTATCGCCAATGATTGTTGTTTCGCCAATGACTACCCCTGTGCCGTGATCAATGAAAAATGATTTGCCGATCTGGGCGCCGGGATGAATATCGATACCCGTCTGGCCGTGGGCATATTCCGTCAGCATCCGGGGCAGAAGAGGTACATTAAGTTTAAGCAACTCGTGTGCAATCCGGTAGACCGCAATGGTATAAAATCCCGGATAAACAGCCACGACTTCTTCGATACCAACGGCTGCCGGATCATTATCCGCGATGGCGTGCGCGTCGAACAGCAGGCTGTCATAAATACCAGGTAACTGCTCGAAAAAACGCTCGGTAATGACGACCGGACTTTCAGCCAGGTTTTTCTCCAGCGGATGTAATAAACAAACGAGTTGCTCATTCAGATTCTGGTAAGTCTCTTCGACATGCTGTGAAATGGATTTGCATTCCTGCGTAACCGGAAAAAGCAACCGCATTAACTGGTCGATAAAACGCCCGGCATCTGGTCGGGAGGGAAGCTTATAGCGATAGCGCGCTCGTTGAGTCTGTAAATGATCGAGAAAGGAACTGGTTTCAGTAGTCATATTAATCATTATCTGAATCGAAATCGAAAGAGCAGGCCATTAGCCGTTCGGTGATCTAAAGCATTGGACGTCGGACCGCCGATGCATCGGACCGCCGATGCGTCGGCCCGCCGATGCGGTAGAATTTTTGCCCCGTTTTGTGGAAACACTACACTAATCAGCTATGCCTTAAACGTACATCAGACCGTTTTAAAACAGTGGTTTCGTTGATTTTTAAACAAAAAGCGGGCCGCAAAGTTCGGCGCTAATTTTTGGAACCTGATTTGTAAGAGAAAAATAGGTAAACTAATGAATCAACCTATTATGCTCAGTAAAACTATCATTGCGTTTTTGATTTCTCTGACGGCCACGTCGGGTGTTGCCTGGATAGTAGCAGCCGCTTGTCAGTCATCGAATCAATCGAACTCAATGACGCCAGACTCCACAGGTAGCACCAATACAGGTACCTTATCGGCCAGGGTTGTCAACGCGTATCCAAAATTGACGTTCTCGTCGCCTGTAGAGTACACACATGCCAACGATGGTACAAACCGGGTCTTTGTCATTGAACAGGAAGGCAAAATTCGGGTCTTTGAAAACGATGCCAATACGGCCACGGCCGGTACATACCTGGACATTCGCAACAAAGTCGCATCGGGTGGTGAAATGGGTTTGTTAGGCCTTGCCTTCCATCCCGATTTCAAACAGAATGGCTTTTTCTATGTCAACTATACGAAGAGCAACCCACGCGAAACAGTTGTCAGCCGTTTTAAAGCTTCATCGGCCACTGCGTCGCAGGTCGACCCGGCTTCTGAAGTGATCTTGTTTCGATTTGCACAACCCTATGCGAATCACAATGGCGGTAAGACTCTGTTCGGGCCTGATGGCTTTCTGTACGTGTCTACCGGCGACGGCGGTAGTGGGGGAGATCCTCAGAATAATGGCCAGAATAAGAGCAGCTGGCTCGGTAAAATTCTGCGCGTTGATGTAAACAGCACCGAGAAAGGTCATTATGGTATTCCGGCCGACAACCCATTCAAAGGCAACAGCAAAGGTTATCGGGAAGAGATATTTGCCTACGGACTGCGTAATCCGTGGCGGGTCAGCTTCGATGATGAAGGGCGCTTATGGGCGGGAGACGTTGGTCAGGACAAAATTGAAGAAGTGGATATCATTACGAAAGGTGGTAATTACGGCTGGCGGATCAAAGAGGCCAATGCTGATTATAACGCCAAGGAGAATGCCGTTCCCGAGGCCGAATTAATTCCACCTGTCTATCAGTACAGCCACAGCAAGGGGGACGTATCCATCACGGGTGGCGTTGTGTATGGTGGATCTGCCAACCCGTCCCTGCGTGGAAAATACATCTTCGCCGATTATGCCAGTGGACGCCTATGGGCGCTAACGCCAAATGGAAATAAAACGGCTACTGCCCAGGAACTTATGGCGCAGGCTGGGGCTATTTCAGCCTTCGGTGAAGACCAGAAAAAGGAGATTTATCTGTGTGATTTAGGTACTGGTAAGATACTGAAGTTGGTTGGAAACTGATTCCTCAAATAATTACAAGGCGCATAACAGGTAAAAAAGGTGGCCAGGCATGAGCAGTGGGCACCTTTTTCCGTATATTGATACCTTGTTCCAGGTAAAACTTACCGTTTGCCAAATGACCACCGTTTTTGAATCACCATTGGGTTTAGTGTGCATTACAGGCGATGAGCAGGGCGTTTCTGTTATCTCCTGTACGGATGTCCCGGCCGATAAAACCCCGCCAGATATTTCGTTGCCAGGGCCGGTCGAACAGGCCGTCAATCAGTTGAATGCCTACTTCGCCGGGGAGCGGCAAACGTTCGACTTTCCAATTAATCCGGTTGGTACGGCTTTTCAACAGACGGTTTGGCAGGCCTTACGGGAGGTTCCCTTTGGGACAACACGTTCGTATCTGACCCTAAGCCGACGTCTTGGCGATGAGAAAGCGATTCGGGCAGTAGCGGCTGCTAACGGCCGAAATCCCCTCTGGATCGTGGTGCCCTGCCACCGCATTATCGGTTCCGATGGTTCGCTGACGGGCTATGCCGGTGGATTATGGCGCAAAAAATGGTTGCTGGAACATGAAGGTGCTTTTGCCCGGTCTGGCCAATTATCGCTGTTTTGATCTATTTGACTAAACTTATGGTTCAGTACCTGATGCCTACCGCCTTGTCGTTCCTTACGCTGTCGTGCCTGTTCTTAACTATATCGGCCTGTGCGCCCCGGTATAAAGGTCCCATTACGGATCATTTTAACGGCAAGAAGTTTTTTAATCCGGGTATGCCCGAACGTACCTCGGGTGGTGTGTTGAAATGGTTGCTCCATCGCGATAAGGGCCCCTGGCCAGAGCAGCCCAACGTTTTTGTCGGGGCTCGGCCTGCTACGCGCGTAGAAGGCGATAGCCTGGTTTTGACGTTTGTCAATCACTCTACATTTCTAATTCAAACGGCGGGACTGAATATTCTTACGGACCCTGTCTGGTCGGAGCGGGTGGGCCCCACCTCGTGGCTGGGTATCAAGCGTAAACGGCCGCCGGGGCTTCGACTAGAGGAGTTGCCCCCCATTGACGTGGTCCTGTTGAGCCATAATCACTACGACCACCTCGACTTACCCACGCTTAAGAAACTGGTCAAGGCGCATAATCCGCTGTTCGTGACCCCCCTCGGCGTGTCTTATTTGCCCCGCTCGGTTGACGGCCGCATTGCGCATGAACTCGACTGGAACGACACGTTACGGGTGAATGATAAACTATTGTTAAGCTGCACGCAGGCTCAGCACTTTAGCAATCGGGGCATCGGTGATCGGGAAGAAACCCTCTGGTGCGGCTATCTTCTTCATACGAGTTTTGGGACCATTTATTTTTGTGGTGATAGTGGCTACGGCCCTCATTTTAAAAAGATTGCTGATCAGGCCCAACGGTCAACAACGGGGCCAATCAAACTGGCCTTGCTGCCTATTGGATCCTACCGACCCGAGTGGTTCATGGCTCCCGTTCACGTTTCGCCAGCGGGAGCTGTGCAGGCATTTATCGATTTGAAGGCGCCCCAGGCTGTAGGTATTCACTTTGGCACCTTCCAGCAGGGAGATGATGGACTGGCCGAGCCTGCTGATGACTTACGGAAAGCATTACAGGTGGCAAAAATTCCAGAAAGCCAGTTTCTGGTGCCGAAAGAAGGACATCCAATGGTGTTTAAGTAATTTGCCGTATCCAACAAAACAAGAACGGCAACGTTAATCAAGTGAACAGATAGGCAATGATGTTGCCCAAACAGACGCAAATGCTTTATGAAGTTATTTCGGTTAGGATGCTATCTGACAGTATTGATCGGTAGTTTCGGTTTCCCCCTGAAAGCAGCACGGGCGCAGGAAAGCTGGCATTTGGCGAAAGATAAAGATCAGATTCAGGTTTATACGCGCAATATACCCGGTAGCCGGTCGACCGAACTAAAGGTCGAATGTACAATGGCCGGTACGCAGAGTCAGTTGGTGGCGCTGCTGTCCGACATTGCTAATTATAAAAATGTGATCTACAAAACGAAGTCGGCGCGGTTGATCCGGCGGGTAAGCGAAACCGAGTTATTTTATCATGTCGTTACCGCCGTGCCCTGGCCGGTGAGTGATCGTGATATGGGTGTCCAACTGACATTTGCGCAGGATCCGGCCTCAAAAGTATTGGAAGTGAAAGGGGTTGGTGTGCCTAACCTGGTGGCGGCTCAACCCAACACGGTGCGTATTGCCGACTGGCTGGCCATTTGGAATGTTCGGCCGATAGCTAAACAACGGATGCAGGTTACCTACACCTGTCG
This sequence comes from Spirosoma horti, assembly GCF_054776595.1. NCBI lineage: Bacteria > Pseudomonadati > Bacteroidota > Cytophagia > Cytophagales > Cytophagaceae > Spirosoma > Spirosoma horti. Next base: position 136,218 of record NZ_BAAHBQ010000006.1, on the reverse strand, counting down.
ACTCGATCCGGGTGGCGATATTCCTGCCTGGCTCGATAACGTAGCTGCGGCCTCAAGCGCTTATCAATCGTTTGTCTTGATTCGGAATAGCCTGTCTTTGCCCCGTTATCAGGGAAAAACCTTCGCCTTTTTGAGTAACTAAGGAAAAATTAAAGAGAACGGCCCGCCAAATACAACATGTTGTGTTTGGCGGGCCGTTCTCTTTAAGGCGCTTTCTACAATTTCTTCTCATAGGCCAGAAAGCGTAGCCCTGGTCGAAAACTAAGCGTAATCTCGCCCGCATATTGGTAACCCAATTTAGGGAAAAGCTTTTGCGTAACCTGGTTCTCTGAGTTTGTATCGATGCGTAGATAGGCAATCCCCCGCTCAATGGCTACCTGTTCGGCCTGGTTCAGTAATGCAACGGCTACACCCCGCCCCTGGAAAGCCGGGTCCACTGCCAGCCGGTGGGTTACAATGGCGCGCTGGCTCAGGTCGAAGCCAACCTGCGCGTACTCGGGTTCCTGATCCTCCGTGATGGCCGACACGCCCGCCAGTAATCCATCAACAATGGCCACCCAAAGCTGATTCCTGGTAATGTCCGCTTCGAATACGGCATGGTTAGGGTAGTGCTCATCCCACTGGAAATTACCGGATTTGCGCATTAGAGGAACAACTTGGCGGATGAGGTGCATCAGCGCGGGTAGATCAGTAGCCGTAGCCAGGCGAACAGTCATTGGAAGTAACTTGTTAATTTGACGCAAATACGGTATTTTGTCGATAGGTAACTAAACCGTAAACCGTTCTTCCCTTCACGCAAACACTTCCGGCTGAGCCTGTGCTGCCCGGTTTCATGTTTGACCTGACACTGTTAAGCCGTTAACTTATTTTCCTTCTTTTAGCATCTCAACCACCATACTGAGTTCATTGACCGTTGTTTCAGGGTTGCCGGAATAGCCGATGGTCCGGTACCGAACGCGACCGTCTGGACCAATGACGACTTTGGTTGGTATACCCTGGACTTTATAGGCATTCGCCACTTTCTGCTGCGTATCGAGCGGTACTACGAAGTTGTACGTATTCCTGTTCATGAAGTTGTGGACCCGTTGCAGGGGGCCACCTTCGCGCGTGTTGACAAACAAAAACCGAACATTCGGGTCGTTTTGGAATCGTGTCTGAGCTTGCTGCATGGCCGGAAATGACGCAATGCAGGGGCCACACCAAGTTGCCCAGAAATCGAGCACAATGACTTTTCCCTTAAAGGCCGACGACGAAATGGTCCGGCCCTGTAAATCGGTGAGTGAAAAGGACGGAGCTGGTTCGTTAATAAGTAATTGCCGAAGTTCGTCCCGCTGATCAGCGCGTAGATCGGCTTCCAGATTGGTCATATAGGTATCCGCTTTGGCCATGGTATTACCGGATTGTTTGGCATACCAGTCGCGGAGGGTCGTTTTAAGGCCGGGCGTTGCTTTCCCGATCTGCACCGCAGCCTCGGCCATTGGCTGGGCTTCAGCCACATGATTTGTTCGGACAGCGCACAAAAAATAACGTTCTGTAATGCGTGGGTCACTGTTATCGATATCATCGGGGTTGATGAACTCCTGATACATTGGATAGGCTTCGGCGTATCTACCCTGTTGTTCCAAGGCCCGGGCATAGGTATTGACCAACTGCCGGTGTCGGGTTTGCTTTTCCGTTTCCCAGTTTCCCACCGCCGTTTTCGGTTTGGGCTGCGTTTTCAGGATGTCCATTGCCCGCTTGATCAGCACTTCAGCTTCGGGTAAGGAACGCCGTTCGTCGGCCAATTGAAATGCCATCGTATTCAGCATCAGTACATCGATATGTGATGCGGGCTGTTGTTCCACAAACGTGACCAGGCCTTTGATGTCATTGTTTTTAAAGTAACCGTCGGTCATCAGTACGGTCAGGGCGGGCAGATACGACGAAGTAGGAAATTCCGTCAAAAATGCCTGATAAGCCACTTTCTTCCGGGTCCAGTCCGACTCGTTCCGAATGGCCATGGATCGGTCTTTCTGCACCAGCGAACCCGTGGGCTCGATTAACTTCTGCCGTTCGCGCAGGGCATTTGCTTTCGGGAAGTCGCCCATACTTTCATACAATTGGGCCGCCGTAGTCAGTTCAGCGCTTGTTGGTGTTGGGCGGGAGGCCAGGTAAGATTCGATGCCTGCTTTTACTTTCGGACCGTAGCCGGGTTTTCGCTGCTTGACCTGGGCCGCCAGCAGGTCTGACCAATATTGTGGACGAAGATCAGGGTTTTGTAGAATCTCGTGCTCATACACCGTCACCACCCAGTTTGGGTCATATTTGGCTCCTGCCTCATAAATAAAATGACTGCGTGTAAAGACGGATGCTTGCCCCCCCGTTGCGTGCGGAAGGGGCCGCCCCGTGGGGTCGCAAGCCGGAATGACGTATAATTGCCCTTTGTTCAGATCGGCCCGTTTGGGTTGTTTACTGTTCCTGAAAAGAAGCATCAGTCCAGCCACGTCCCGTTTAGGAAGAACCAGTTGACCCACATATTCATTGCCTACGCGTGTCAATGCAACACTTGCTGGTTGGCTAAGCTGCATGGCGTTGGGAGCACCATAGCGCACATAGCGGCCCTCGATCGTGCTGTCAGCCGCCAGCGGAGTCGTTTGGGGTGAGTACGTAAAGGACACTACCTGCCCAAGCTGTGGCCGTTCAGGCGAAAAACAGAATTGCGCTCTGGCAACGGATACGGTCAGAACGACCAAAAGGAACGTGATGAGGTAGGTAGGGCTAGGCTTCATAACTGAGTTGAGATCACCGCTGATCGGTTGTCAACGAAGATACGGGAGAAGAAAATAAGCGCGACAATCCTGGTTGTATTTATTCCCCTTAGTTGATAAGGTGCCGAAACTATACCGGCGTCAGTGATCGGTTAAACGGCTACAGCTTCTGTTTCTTTGATAACGGGTTTCGATACGGCCCATAGTCCGATAAACGTGAACAAGCCGTTCAGCAGGAGCCGTTCGAAGCCAAACTGATAGCCCCCGAACCAGGCCGCCGAATGCTCGTTGACATAATAGGTGAGCAGGGGCGAGGCCACGCAAATCCAGGGCACAAACCGATCCATAACCGGGCGTTTACTGAATATTCCGAAGGCATACAGCCCCAAAAGCGGGCCATAGGTGTAGCCTGCAATGTCAAAAACAGCCGTAATGACTTCTTTGCTATTGACTTGCCGGAAAATGATAATGACGATGTAAAACAGGATGGAAAAGCCAATGTGAACGATGTGTTTAATTCGGGAACGTTCAGCTTCCGATTTACTTTCGACGTTCATAAAGTCTACACAGAATGAGGTCGTTAGAGCCGTTAGGGCCGAATCGGCGCTGGCGTAGGTGGCGGCCGTAATCCCTAACAGAAAGGTAATACCCACGAGCAGGCCGAGGTGATTCAGCGCGAGCATGGGATATAGGTCATCGGTGCGGGCGGGAATCGCGATGCCTTCCCGTTGAGCATACACATACAAAAGCACACCCAGTGACAGAAACATGAAGTTGACGAAAACAAGCGTAACCGTAAACCAGAACATGTTTTTCTGGGCTTCGCCGATGTTTTTGCAGGTCAGGTTTTTCTGCATTAAATCCTGATCCAGACCGGTCATGACAATGGCAATGAAAGCGCCTGAGATGAACTGTTTAAAGAAGTTCTTGGGGTCGTTGGCATCCCAGTAAAACACCTGCGACATCGAATTGTCCTTCACCGTTCGGACCAGATCGCCGAATGAGAAGCCTAACTCCTTCGAAATCAAAACGATGGTTAGTACAACGGCCGTTACCAGAAACACGGTCTGTAAAGTGTCGGTCACGATAATTGTCTTTACGCCCCCTTTGAAGGTATAAATCCAAATTAAAGCGATGGTTATAAGCACGGATACCTCAAATGGAACGCCCAGGGGCGTGAACAGGGCAATTTGAAGGACACCGGCAGCAACATAGAGCCGCACGGCTGAGCCAACCGTGCGCGCCAGCAGAAAAAAACCGGCTCCGGCCTTATACGACCAAAAGCCAAACCGTTTTTCGAGATAGCCGTAAATGGAAATCAGGTTCAGCCGGTAGTAGAGCGGCATCAGAACGGACCCAATGACAATATAGCCGATAATATAGCCCAGCACGACTTGAAAATACGAGAAACCGATCTTGCCCACGGCGCCCGGCACGGAAATAAAGGTGACGCCCGACAACGACGTGCCAATCATCCCAAAAGCCACTAACCACCAGGGAGACTGCCGGTTGGCCGTAAAAAAAGCATTCGTGTCAGCTCCTCGGGCGGTGTAGAACGAAACGGCAATCAGCATCCCGAAATAAGCAATCAGAATGACTAAAGCGAGGGTGGTATTCATAGAAAATCAGGCAACTTTTTAGGCCAAAATCGGGTTCTTTTATAGCGTGGCACTGGTTTTTTAAAGTGCCCATTTTGCCGTAAATTTGCTAAATAAATACCATATTATCTCCTATGCAACCTTTTGAAGAAACCGGTGTGGACGTACTCGACGAAGTTGTTGCAACCGATGTCCATAACCTCGTGGTCTTCAACGACGAAGTCAACACGTTTGAGCATGTCATTGAAACGCTGATTGACGTTTGCGGACACACAGCCGAACAGGCGGAGCAGTGTACACTGCTCATTCACTACAAAGGCAAATGTTCCGTTAAGAACGGCTCATGGGAAGAACTCGTGCCAATGCGCAACGAAATCTGCCGACGCGGCATTTCGGCTGAAGTCTTGAACTAATGATGAATGATGAGTTATGAATGATTAATATTCATGGTTCATCAGCGCATTGGCGACCAGTCATCATTTATCATTCCTAATTCATCATTCTTTTGGAGTATCCATCTAAACTTATAGAAGACGCGGTGAACGAGGTGTCGAAACTGCCGGGAATTGGGAAGAAAACGGCCCTCCGGCTGGTGTTACACCTGCTCAAACGTGATGAAGAACAAACCGAGACGCTGGCCCAGAGTCTGACGGCCATGCGTACTAAAGTCAAGTATTGTCGCAAATGCCATAACCTATCCGACCATGAGTTATGCATGATTTGCGCCAGTAACAAACGAGATCAGTCGATCATTTGTGTTGTCGAGGATACCCGCGACGTGTTGGCTATCGAGAATACATCGCAGTATAAAGGCCTCTACCACGTGCTGGGCGGTATTATATCACCCGTTGAGGGCATTGGCCCAAGCGATCTGCAGATCGATTCGCTCATTACCCGGTTGCGCAGCGACGAAGGCGAACACGTACGCGAAATCATCCTGGCGATCAGCCCCACTATGGAAGGGGATACAACGGCGTTTTACCTTCAGAAGAAACTCAAACCATTCAATTTCAAAATCTCGACGATCGCACGTGGCATCCCGATCGGGGGCGACCTCGAATATGCGGATGAAGTTACGCTCGGACGTAGCATAGTAAGCCGGATTGCTTACGATTAATGGTCGATGAAGTACGTGGTCCGGCGTTTTAACCGGGTTGCTGGATTAATTTTTTGCAGCGATCCGTCCGAAACGCCGGACCATTCGATTTCGGATACAAAAAACTCCTTTCTTTGCGTCTCTGACCGTTGGTTTGTTGAACATTCGCCAATCTGGGCTGTTCAGTTTAACAACCTGTGTGGTCACAGGCGCTTTTTTGTTTCCCAAAACCAACATTCGCATGAATCGCTCCGAGTTTTTGAAACTGGCCTTCGGTGCATCCGCCGGTTTAGTTGCCTTCCAGTCTTTAGGATTTGCGCCAGTACAGGCTGAAGGGCCGTTCAAACTGGCTCCGCTACCTTATGACGCAGGTGCGCTTGAACCACACATCGACAAGATGACTATGGAAATCCACCACGATAAACACCACAAAGCCTATGTTGACAACCTCAATAAAGCCGTTGCGGGAACAGACATGGCCAAGATGGATATTGACGCGTTGGTGAAAAGTGTGAGCAGTACGACACCACCCGCCGTTCGAAACAATGCGGGCGGGCATTGGAATCACACCTTCTTCTGGAATATAATGGGTCCTAACGCGGGGGGCGCACCAAAGGGTGCTCTGGCCGAGGCCATCAACAAGAAATATACGTCGTTCGATAATTTTAAAACCGAATGGGGTAAAGCCGCTACCGGTCGTTTCGGGTCAGGCTGGGTGTGGTTAATTAAAAATGGCAATGACGTTGAAATCGTTTCGACGCCCAACCAGGACAACCCACTAATGGCCCTGGCTGAGAAAAAAGGGACCCCCGTAATGGGACTTGATGTCTGGGAACACGCCTATTACCTGAAATACCAGAACCGGCGCCCCGAATACGTCACTGCCTTCTGGAATGTAGTCGATTGGAACAAAGTCGGCAAGCATTTCGGAGCCTGATATCGTTAACTAGGTAGAGACCGGCCCGCCGGTTTGGCAACCCCTTGCGTCTCCTGTGCGGTAGCAAAACCATCCGGCACAGGAAACGCAAGGGGTTGCGTCTCTACTAACATTACGTATTTTTGTGAAAATAGTTGATGCCATGGCAGGAGAAGAATTATATAATGAAATACCATCGCTGGATTTGGCGGATTTTACATCCGGTGATTCCGAGCGAAAAGCGAAATTTGTACAGGATTTAGGCCGGGCATTTAATCAGATTGGCTTTGTTGCAATTCGGAACCATGGTTTGACCAGCGAGCTGACGAAGCGTCTTTATGAGTCGGCAAGGGCTTTTTTCTCGTCGCCCGATTCGATTAAACAGAAATACGAACACCCTGAACTGAACGGACAGCGGGGGTATATCGGGAAGGGTAAGGAAACGGCAAAAGGATTTAAAGTTGCTGACTTAAAGGAGTTCTACCACATTGGGCAACCCGAGCCGGAGGGTGATATGCCTGCCAACGTATTACCCGAAGAGGTTCCTGAATTTGGCGAAGCGACCGTGGTTGCTTACCGTACGCTCGAAAACGCGGGCAAGCAACTCCTGCGGGCTATTGCGCTTTATCTGGAACTTCCCGAAACGTATTTCGATGATAAAGTAAAAAACGGCGACAGTATTCTGCGGGCATTACACTACTTCCCTCTTGATCCTGACACAACGCCGGATGGAGCTGTACGGGCTGCTCCGCATGGCGATATTAACCTAATCACGTTGCTGATGGGGGCGTCGGCCGATGGACTGGAAGTGCTCCGACGTGATGGTAAATGGATTGGGATTACGGCCCTGCCCGACCAGGTTGTGGTGAACGTGGGTGATATGCTCGACCGGCTTACCAACCATAAATTGAAATCGACTATTCACCAGGTGGTGAACCCGCCACGGGAGAAAATGAATCAGTCCAGGTATTCGATTCCCTTCTTTATGCACCCGCGCGCGGAGATGGATTTGACCAGCCTGGACAGTTGCATCGATGCCCAGCATCCGAAGATATACGTGGATATGACGGCTGGCGAATTTTTGAACGAACGGTTAATTGAACTTGGTCTCAAAAAGTAGCTATCTTCATGGTGATGATTGATTATCAAGTCCATCGGCAAGAATGTGCGCGATCAGTCAATCATCACAGATAACCGCCACGTATGCTGCCTTACCTGTCTACTGTTCAGCCCGTACGCCGAATCCGCCTTTTCATCTTTCTAAAAGATGTGCTGATTCTGGCGCTAACGACGTTTGGCGGGCCACAGGTTCACCTGGCCATGTTTTATGAGCGGCTTGTGCTGAAGCGACGCTACCTGACCGAAGAGGAACTGCTGGAACTGAATGCGCTGGGGCAGGTATTGCCAGGACCAACGTCTACCCAGACAATTACCGCTATTGGCTTTAAAATTGGCGGGCCTAACCTCGCCTACATTACCCTGCTGATTTGGGTGTTGCCCGCCGTAAGCATCATGACGGCCGCTGGAATGGGTATCTATTACTTGGAACAGCAAAAATTGTCTCTCCAGTTTGTCCGCTTCATTCAACCAATGGCCGTAGGGTTCATGGTGGTAGCTGGCTACCGAATCGGGCAAAAAGTCATTAAGAATAAAACCAGTCTGGCGCTGGCACTGCTGGCTGCAGTGGTAGCTTACCTATTCCGGTCGCCGGTCATGACACCCATTGTGCTGCTGGTTGGCGGTCTGACAACCGCCCTGACCTACCAGCAGCAGGAGCGAATGGAGAAAAAGCCCCTGCATGTGCAGTGGGCTAATTTTTTTCTGTGGTTTGGTGTGTTCATCGGGGCGGCTACGCTTGGGGCCTATACGCAGCTGCTGCCCGTGCGCTTGTTCGAGAACTTCTACCGGAATGGTAGTTTCGTTTTTGGTGGGGGACAAGTGCTGACGCCCATGCTCTACAACGAGTTTGTTGCCTTCAAACACTACCTGACTCGTGAAGAATTTTTGTCGGGGCTCGGGTTAGTACAGGCCGTACCGGGCCCCGTTTTTGCTTTTGCGTCCTACATTGGTGCTTTATCCATGCGCGACGCCGGGCTTAGCGGCCAGTTCTGGGGCAGTTTTATTTCAACCGCTGGTATTTTCCTGCCCGGCACCTTTCTCATCTTCTTTGTTTATCGTTTTTGGGAGCAATTGAAACGGTACCGGGTTGTGCGGGCGTCGCTGGAGGGCATCAATGCGGCCAGCACGGGTTTAACGGCAGCGGCTGCTATCGCCCTGTTTGAACCCATGGCTCCCTACTGGCCATCGGTAGTGGTGGTGATACTGACGATTGGTGTGCTCTTATACACCAAAATTCCGCCTTATGTGCTGATAGTCATTGGCTTGGTCGCCGGGGCTATCCTATAGCGACCCCTATTCCTTTTTCAGCAACGCTTTCAATGTGTCCTGAAGGTCTTTCAACGACATATCCCGTCCGATTATCGTTTTATGAGTGTCGATGAGTAAGTTATCGGGAACTCTTGAAACCGTATAATTGGCTTTTACGTCGAATGCGCTAGGATTAGACAGGACGACAGGCCATGGTAAGTTTTCTTTCGCAAAAGATTCCTGGCCGGCTTCTCGATTAGACTCATTCGAAACAGTAATAATTTCCAGGCCAAGTGGATGATACTGTGCGTAAAGTTTTATCAATGCATGGTGTCGGAGCTGGCAAGAGGCCATAAAACTCACTGAATAGTCAAGTAAAACGAGTTTGCCCTGCTGATCGGCTAATCTAATTGTGTCTCCGTTCGTGGTGGGCCAATCAAAAGGATGTGCCTTCTGGCCCACTTTATTCCGGGCCAACATTTCACGTATCTGTTTATAAGAGGAATAGGAGCGGAAAAGCGCTAATTCATTAAATAAGGCTAGCGTTTTCGAATAAGGTAAGCGAGAAACATGGGACGCAAATATATACCAGCTTGAAGCGGCCTCTGGACTTTCCATAATTAGCTGGCTTACCACCTGATTATACGCATCAGCCAGTGAGTCAGCAGTGGGCTCAAAGTTTAGTAAAGTCGTAGAAGGTGAATTGACTAATAATGAATCAGTTACGCTTTTCGTAGCAAAAAAATCATCTCTTACTTTGTCATGCGACTCATCGATCTCATGTAATAATTCTCGTTGATGAAGCCATAGCTCGCTGCTTGGCGAGCCGGTAATAAGTGGCTGAGCAAATACTTTAGGGTCGAATGCAATATCAACTCGGGGCGCATCAAGGAAAAAATGAATATCTTCGCTGTTGCCCTCCAGCCAGATGTAGGCTGGACTATATTCGATCAGATTGACGGTGAAGACTGCATGCCTATTCGCCACAATGGCTGTATCAATTAACGGAGGTTGGTGCAGAAGGTTAACCACTAACTTCGCTTCTTTACCCTCCCAACCAACGGGCAAAAAACAGTCAATACGGCTCATCAGCTGCGCATTTGCCGGAATAGACATGCTGAAGCTATAGAGAACGAAACTCAAAAGTGGCAGGAGGTTAATTGGTTTCCGTTGACGCATAGGTATTGACAGAAAAGAAGGATAAACCTACAGGATAAATCACGAAAAAGAAATCATTCAGGTCACGTGCAGCAATACGCTTTTGTGTGGGTAAATTCGTTGTAAATAGCCCCGAGTATCTGTTTCTGCGTAGCTTTGGCTATATTCTCTATATCTAATCCATTCACAAAAGCGAGCCGTACCTGTTGTACGGTTGGCTAAGTACAGTTTATGAAAAAATACGTATTTGCCCTCTTAGGCTGGGCATTAATGGCCGGTAGTTGCCAGCAAGCCGATCAGCCCTGTACGGAGACCGTTGTGTCAACCAAGGCACCGCAAGAGGAAACGGCTTCGCTGAAACATTATATAGAAACCAATCATATACCCGCCAAAGCCGATGACCGTGGTTTCTATTATACCATCGAGTCGCCCGGTTCGGGAAATAAGCCAACGGCCTGCTCCAATGTAACCGTTAACTACAGTGGCAAACTCACTAATGGAAAAACCTTCGATAGTGCTTCGGGAATCAGCTTTAACTTGGGCCAACTCATTATAGGCTGGCAGGAGGGCATTCCGTTAGTGGCTCCCGGCGGTAGCATCACGCTCTATCTGCCCCCGAGTCTGGCTTATGGTTCGCAGGAGCAGGGTGAAATTCCGGCTAATTCAATCCTGGTTTTCAAGATTGATCTGGTCAAGATTAACTAAAAACGGGATAGGACTTTAGGCGTGTAGACGGACGGTAGATCGCGGCTACACGCCTAAAGTCATTGCGCTATAGCCATTCCCAGGCGCTCTGGTAGGCATTTAGACGTTCGGCGTAGGTGATAAAGTCTGCATAGAAGGGAAGGCTGGACAGCGTGGCACTGTCACCAATGATGACCAGTTTTTTGCGGGCGCGGGTCATGGCTACGTTCATTCGGCGTACATCCGACAGAAAGCCGATCTCGCCCTGGTCATTGCTTCGGGTCATAGAAATATAGACGATATCCCGCTCTTGTCCCTGGAAGCTGTCGATGGTGTTAACGGCTAGTTTAGGTCGATACGGGTCTAGCTCAGGGGTGTGCAGAATCTGCTCATTCAATAGGTTCAGTTGTTGCTTATAGGGCGAAATTATGGCAATACTTGGGAACGTCTCCGGGCTATAATAGGGACCTAATTCGCTGACCACATGCGTCAGGTGTTTGATCAAAAATGCGGCCTCGTCCGGATTGGTTGAGCTCGTTCCCTCCAGTTTTTCGTCAAACCCACAACCCGCCGTGTCGATAAAAACCAACGAGCTGTCGCCCGGAAACAGCGAATGGGTAGCCACCGATGCATGTGCCCGCAACTGGCTGCCATAAAACACCTGCGAGGAGTAACCCATAATATGCTCGTGCATCCGGTACTGTTCTTCCAGGAGCGTAACGGCTTCTGGATGCAAGGCTACGCATTTCTCCAGTAATGTCGTACTTAGTCCTTTACGGGCGGCCTCGCTCGATTTGATCGTCGGTGATAGTTGACAATGGTCACCCGCCAGCACCAGTTTCTGCGCTTTCAGAATGGGTATCCAGCAGGCCGGTTCCAGAGCTTGCCCGGCTTCGTCGATGACAACCGTATGAAACTTGAGGTTACGAATCATGTACTGGTTCGAGCCGACCAGCGTCGCCGTAATGACCTGCGCTTTGGCAATCAGATCGTCAACAATATATTGCTCCGTATTACCAACATCCTTCATGATCCGGTGAGCTTCATCGAACAACGCTTTTCGCTGGTCGCGCTCGGCCTTGCCAAAACTGCGCTTGTATTTATGCGCCATGTTCTTGAACTCATTCGCCTGTTTTTTGAGCTTTTTTGTTTCTTTCATCAGGCTATGCTCTGCCATTTTATGGTCGAGCGTGAGCGCCATCAAGCGCTCCGATACGCGGGCCGGATTACCCACCCGAAGCACGTTCAACCCTTCTTCGTGCAACTTTTCACTCAACAGATCGACCGCTGTATTGCTGGGGGCGACAACGAGTATCTTCTGATGATCCTGGTTGATCAGCGCCTTGATCGCCTGAACCAGCGTAGTTGTTTTACCTGTGCCGGGCGGTCCGTGAACGATCGCTAGCTCATTGGCCGCCCGTATTTTTTCGACAGCACGCAACTGGCTGTCATTCAGTTTTGGAATGGATAGTTTCGGTGTATCGGGATGAAAAGTGGGAGCGGACTGGCCTATTAGAATCGACACCAGTCTGTTTTTAGCGTCCTGACTTAGGATGTTGGCTGTTTTGAGAGCCTCCTCCATTTCGTCATAACTTTTATCGTCGAAGAGCATCTCGACGCCCAGCTTACCATCGCGCGACCAGTCGGGTAATTCGTCGGTAAGTAACGTGATCTTAAGTCGGTTACCGTTTTGGTAGGCGATTGTACCCTCCACTCGATCCGTTTTAGGGTCGTGATTACTAAAGAACAGGGCGGGCATACCCGTTCGCAATTGATGCGATAGATCCTGATGCGTGGTTCGTTCTACTTCGACGGTTATATAATCGCCCCGACTCATTTCAGACCCTCTAATGGCAATGGAATACCAAGTGAGGCCATTGGCTCTGCGTTCGGCTATGGAGGTGGATTCTGTGAGTCTGCGATATTGATTACGGTCTTCGTCTCTTTCTGCCTTCAATAAATCGAGCAGGTGTTTAAAATAATCCATTCACAAAGGTAGCCAATTAGTCAACTGCCCTAAAGTGAATAAATGGACTAGCAATTAGCCTGATTGAGTTTACTCAAGTTTAGGCCTGTGGAATGACCTAAATTAAAGATGCATTAAACGAGTATAAATACTTACTGCTTTGCTACCTTTGCGAGTATTTTTACGAGGCAGCCTAAATCTATCTTTCAATGATTATCCTCATACAAACAATTGATCCCAATAATCAGAAAAGATATTTTTCGTGGTGGTTCTCCAAGCTGGAACTCGCTTTTGACGTAGTGAATGCCATTCAGTTGACGGGTGCCAAACTTCTGACAGTTGAATTGATCGATAACGGTCAACGAACTCAATTGCCCATTCATGCATTCGATGGTGAAGACATACCTTATTCGACAATAATTCAGCAACTGGAGCGCGAATGGCAGCAACTTTTAAGCTTGTCAGTTAACGAATAAACGGGTAGTTGAGGTTAGCCGTAAGGCTAAATTGAGTGAATTGTACTACAGGATGATAAAATGGTACACGTGATGCGTTTGTAACATCATAGGTCAGTACTCAAGAATACCGTAGTTTGTTAAGACCGAATTGCCAATCAGTTAGACACCTAACTAGCATAAATACGGGCAATTTGCTGGTTGTATTTATCCCGAATCACTTTCCGTTTCAGTTTGAGCGTTGGGGTTAACTCGCCGTTCTCAATCGTCCATTCAGCCGGTAACAAGGCAAACTTTTTTACCTGCTCAACATGGTTGAAAAAGGGATTATAGGCCTCCAGTTCAGTCATAAATAGTGCCAGAACAGCTTTGTCCGTTACCATAGCGTCATCGCCAGGATAGGTTTTCCCCTCTTGAGCATACCATTCTTTTACTGCTTTAAAAGACGGGACAAGCAGGGCACTAACAAACTTTTCCCCTTCGCCCACGACCATGACCTGCTCAATCCATCGGCTTTCCACCAGTTTGTTCTCAATGGGTTGGGGAGCCACATATTTACCCCCGCTGGTTTTGAAGAGTTCTTTCTTTCGGTCAGTAATCTTTAAAAATTTACCGTCAACCAGCGTACCGATGTCGCCGGTATGAAGCCAGCCATCAATGACGGTTTCGGCGGTCAAATCTGGTCGTTTGTAATAGCCCATCATGATGTTTGGGCCTTTGCACAGGATTTCACCATCTTCTGCAAAAGAGAGTTCAACATCCTTCAGCATCGGCCCGACAGTGCCGAACATGCGGTTTTTGTCGCTGTGGCGATTACCGCTGATGATGGGCGATGCTTCCGTGAGGCCGTAGCCCTCCATAACCACGATCTGGGCCGCGCCAAATAGTTTCAGCAACCGTACCTGACAGGCGGCTGCCCCCGTGATGATGGCGCGGATCTGCCCGCCCAACGCTTCGCGCCATTTGCTGAAAACGAGCCGGTTAGCCAGTGCCAGTTGAAGCCGATAGCTTACAGACTGTGGCGCGTTAAGTTCATATTTTTCACCAAGTTTCAAGGCCCAGAAAAACAGACTACGTTTGATGCCCGTCAGTTCTTCTCCTTTGGCCAGAATGCCTTCATAAATCTTTTCGAGCAGACGAGGGACCGTGGTAAAGAGCGTGGGTTGAACATCGCGCAGGTTTTCACCAATCGTATCCATGCTTTCGGCGTAGTAGATGGCGGCTCCACCATACATGTAACAATAGGTGGCCATCCGCTCGAAAGCGTGGTTGAGCGGTAAAAAACTAAGCGCTTTTTTGCCCTGAATGCCTACCTCGTTCAGCAGAATGGAACTGCTGAATACATTGCTAAGGATGTTGTGGTGCGAAAGCATGACCCCTTTGGGCGTGCCCGTTGTACCAGACGTGTATAGAATTGTGACCAGATCCGCCGGGGTTATTGCCTGCCGCTGCTTTGTCAATTGTGTTTCCAATTCCGGCGTTAATTCCACCAGTAATTCCCGCCAATGCCGTACGTCGCTAACCTGGTCGAAGGTAATGATTTCCTGTAAATCAGGGAGGTTAGCCTGGATGCCGGCCACTTTTCGGGCTAGTTTCTCGTCGCCAATAAACACCAGTTTTACGGCGGCATCCTGAAGTATGAATTGAAGTTCGGTGGGGTTGATGGTTGGATAAATAGGGACCGAAACAGCTCCCGTCTGTTGAATAGCCAGATCGACCAACAGCCATTCGGGACGGTTTGCACTCAGAATAGCAATTTTATTCCGTCCTTCAGCGGTTCCATCTCCGTCGTTTATACCCAGCGTCAGTAAGCCCGCACTAAGCTGATTGACCAGTTTTATGACTTCCTGCGTACTATAGTGGCGCCATTGGCCCGCTTCCTTAGCGCACAGCATGTTATTGAGCGGGAAGTGCTGTTGTTGATACGTCAGGCACTCAAACAGCAAATTCGGTTCGTTCATCGAAACCCAGGTTAATGTATCGGTTTAGTAATAACGATTTATTGGCAAGTAAAGGTTTTATCTGATTGAACGTACTGTGTGGACAGGGACAGTAGCATCCGGCTCATCAGATCTTGGCAGAACACCACGGAAATGACGCTAGCTGTGGTTTCAACCGCTTGGATTGCCGGCGGGAAATAGCCAACTGTCGATCTTTCGAAAGCTGAACATAAGGGGTCACCGTAAACCGGGTTTTGTAGGCGACGATGTGATTGGGGTTAACCAGCGTTCCCTTATGGATGCGGAGAAAAGCAGGCAACCGTTCGGAAAAACGTTTTAATGTGATGGCTACAAGCATTGGCTTGTTACCAATCAGGTGAACGGTTGTATAATTACCCATTGCTTCCAGGTACTCGATGGAGGCCACGGGTATAGATCGCTTGGTGGTAAAATGAGGGAGTAGTAATGTATCCATGAATTGAGTCGGGAAACGATGGGAAAGTAAAGAAACTGTCGTCTACCGGTCGCAAAACTAGTCAGCACCTGATCCGGCCCATCACCTATCCGTATGAACTGTCGGAAAGAGGCCTTGAGTCGGTATGAATCAGGGATCAATGGAATAAACTACTCCTGCCCGTTACAACCATTTGGCATAGAAAGCCATTATATCCGCTCGCATGGGGGCTGTTTCCTGGTGGCCTACTTCATAGATGCGCAATTGCCAGGCAGATGGAGCCCCGTCTTTCTGGTAAGCCGATTGTAACGCCTGATCAATTTTTTTAAGTCCCGGTAAGGGAGTAAGCGGATCAAATCGGCCCGCTAAACCAAAGTGCGGACGAGGAGAAATAAGTGCGTTGATTTGGGCTGTTGAGAAATGATTCAGCAGGTCGGGTACATAATAATAAATGCCATGTAAGCCAAGTCCATTTGCCTTGATTAGCTCCTGATAATCGGTCAGGCAGCACAAATCGACACATACCTTGATGCGCTCATCCAGGGCTGCCAGCCACCAGGCCATGGTACTACCCATAGACATACCCATAGTGGCTATTCGCCGGGCATCGACATCCGGTCTGGTTTCCAGGTAATCCAGGGCGCGAAGGTTGTCGTAGACCATCATACCCCACAGTACCTGTCCCTGCCAGATCATTTCTTTAAAGGTGTCGGTCTCCTTGCGGGCCTGGCGCTCGCCAAAGCACCAACTGTCAATACACAGCCCGGCATAACCCGCCCGGGCTAAGGCCAGTGCATAAGGCGGCTTCTGCATTTCGGGTCTGCCACGAACAAATTCTTCCTTCCCAACTTCGTATTGCCCAAAATGCGAATGGTTAAACAGAACGACAGGAAGCTTACCCGATTTGTTTTTGGGCTTTGTAAAATAGGCTGGTACGCGCTCAAGCCCATTGATGTCCAATAGAAGCTTTTCGATGATGAGTTCATCCGTTTCCTGGGTGGAAACGACCACGACAGTGATCGGTCTGTGTCGGTCGGGGAGCCTGCCAAGCAGTTGATACAACGTCTGGCGTTGTTTCTTCTTACTGGCTTCGGCCGAACTGGACGGACTTTGTCTGATCATGGGAAAATGGGTTGGCTCGGTTGAGAGGACCGATTTTAGCGGGGCCCAACTGTAGGTAAAAGTGATCAAAAAAGAGATAATCGGTAGCCACAAATTAGTAACCATATCGCTAGGGCAAATCGACGCAAGTTTACCTTTTTTTGAAATTTTCCTAACACTCCTTTCCTCACGGGGTTCTCTACACAGAGCGGTAGCCTGCCAGGCTGCCCGACCATAAACCTACGCGCCCGAATGACCATCGAACTGTATGCCAGCCCCCAAACGCCGGGCAAACCGAACCATCCCGAATCGCCCGTTTCGAACCTGAGAGGAGAATTGCCCGAAGCGGAACCCACGCTGGACTTCGGCGATCTGATCGACACGTTTGACTCCCGAGAGGAGGCCATTTCCTTTATCAAGCAACGGCTTGCGGCACGGAATCAAGTACTTACCGAAACAGAAAGCGGTTCATTTGATCCCTATACCCATGTGGAATGGCTTACAGTCAAGATTTTGACCGAAGACAAACAGGCGCAAAGCGAGAATTATTATCTGGTTACGGATGAAGGGTATTAGCACAGTCTAGACGTACCAGATGCCCGCTGAAATGAGCTTATTCCGGCCACCTATATTGAGCTGGTAATGACCGTTTTCAAGAGCGCCATCGAGGTATATATACGATTTGCGACCCAGTTGAAAGCCCTGTTCGACAGTTGCCTTGATTTTGTTACGTTGGTGCGTTAACAGGTAAGCCAGAAAGCAACCATTGGCGCTGCCTGTGGCAGCATCTTCTGACAGTCTGTTGTTTTCCGTCAAAAGCATGCGGGTATTAAATGAATTTCCGGTCTCATAAACGCCGTTCGTGAAAAAGAACAGGGAGGTTGAATGGCCTGTTTCGCTATTCGTTTTATACTTGTTACGAGCCAGCAGAAAGTCTCTGAACGACTCGAAAGTAAGCGTCAGATTGTCAATGGCTTCCCGGCTTTTTAGCGGAACAATAATGTAAGGGAGCCCCGTGCTGACTTCCTGAATAGGCAACGATGAATCGATATCGTCGAGCCTGATGTTTAATTCGGCGGACACCTCTTCCCGGGTAAACGTAGTCCTGAACTCAGGTTGTGCCTGACGCATGAAAAAAAGGCTTTCATCCAGGTTATCAGGCTCCAGAATAGAAATTTCAACGTCCGAATGAGCCAGTTCTAACGTCAATTGGGTTGGGGCTTGCGGCAGAATAAATTTGGCAATGATGTAACTCGTTCCAAGCGATGGATGGCCCGCAAAAGGAACTTCGTGCTCAGGGGTAAATATGCGAACCGCAAACCGAAGGTCATCTTTGATCGCTTTGATGAAGGTAGTTTCGGCAAAGTTTATTTCAAGGGCCATTCGTTGCATTTGCTCGTCGGTAAGCTGGTTGTCCAGATCCAGAAAAACGGCGAGTTGATTTCCCTCGTATTTATTGTTGGCGAATACATCGACAATGTAAACGTTGACTTCCTGCATATTCTGGTTTTTTGAAACTATCGAACGAACAGTTGACTCGCAAAAAACGCTCTTCAGGCTGCAAAACCGAAAGAGCGTTTTTTGTCAAAGAAGCTAGTTGCGTTCGTGATGTCAGATTTAAGAATCTGACATCACGAACGCCCGAAAAATAACCCTACTATAGTTCGTCTGAGAGAAATTTTCGGATGGTCTGGTGGGGACGTAGGCCCGGCGCTTTTCCATTCGCGCCGTTGGCAGCTGGCGTACCTGCAGGGCGGGACTCGTTCGTCCGGTTACGGTTACCATTTTGAAGAGCCAGCATTTCTTTGCGAAGCTGCCGCTGCTCCTCGTCGCTCAAAACCGTACGGGTCGCTTCGCCCTGCCCATACCCATCGTTGAAATTGCTGATGCGGCTATCCGTTTGTGCCAGTTTCAGTTCGGCCAGCAACTCGTTGAGTTCGGCCATTATAGCCTGTCGTTGCTCTTTCAACTCTGTCAGGTCAGGTAGCAGATCCAGGTTGTGCTGCAATACATTTTGCTGGGTGCGTTGTTCGGCCAGTTCAGCTTCGAGCGGAGCCATTTCTTTATCCAGCCGTTTCAGCCGACGACGCAGTTTCCAGAGCTTGATATCGGCCTGTAGCCACCGGAACCAGAAGGCTGCGATCACCGGTAAGGCAATGCCCAGGCATACGGCGCCCGCCAGCGCGAACAGGATACCACTCAAAACAAAGGAAAGCAACGCCCAGGGACTATTTACCAGCGCCAGGTTCAACTCGCTCGACTCGCTTAACTGTTTTTCGATTTTGTTTATCGTTGCCGGGCTCAGGACCTGTGTTGTCGCCGAAGGATCTGTGTTTAACTGAAGTTGCCGAACTGACTTGTTGATAGCCGATTTAAGCTGATCCGTGCGGTAGGCTTCGTACCGAAACCAGCCCAGTACGGCCAGCGTGATAACCGCGAACACCGCCAGCGCAATCTTGAACTGTCCATATTTGCGTCCGTTTTTCTCGGGGTCCTCCTGGTAGGGTTTCTCAATAAGCCGGTCGTAGGCTGGTTTAAGCAGGATAGACACCATGGCCAGACCAACGGCAAAGGCCCAGGCTTCGTTAGTATTGCGGATGTTCAGCGCGTAAGCAACGATCTCGTGCGAAATGATCAGATCGCCCGCCAGAAACGAAATACCCGCGACCAAAAATAATAATCCCGCAAACAACGAATAATCCGGGGCCGCTTTGGTCCGGCGTTCCCGCAAACTGGCCTGATCGGCGAGCACAACCTGCCGGTCCGTTTCACGCTGACCCACTTGTTTGGCCAGCCGCTCAACTTGCAGGGTGTGTGTTTGAAGGTTGGCAAAGGCCGCCCGGTTTGCTTCGGTGGCTTCAGAAAGTTGCTGATTAATCGTGGCTACCTCCGTCCGTTTCTCGTCAATTCGTTCCGTGAGCCAGTCGGTATTGATCTGGCTCGATAAGTATCCTTCGTATGTTTCCCGATTAACGCCTTCCACACCACTCGTATAGCCGTGCAGGAAGTCTGGGTTGTTTGTTGGCTCCATAAAGAATGATTAATGATGAACTATAAAACATGACCGATCAGCTAACAACAGGCTGGTTCGGTTCAGCGACAACTAATGAAAGGAGACGTTAATTCATCAGGGAAACATCATTTATCATTCATACTCGCACCGGCGCACCGGTCAAAATTGATTTCCGCTGTTGCTCAGAGAGTCGATCGCGGAGGCTTCGGGCAAGGTCAAACTCACTCACAAATAAGTTAACAAGTTCATCCCGCCGGGTGTTCCAATGGGTTAGTTGAGCCTGCGTATGGTTAAGGGCCGTAACCAGTGGCCACTTCTGAACCCGAAGGGCATCTACCTCCCGATTCAACCGGTCTATTTCAGCTTCCCAAATGGGTAAACTTTGTGCTTTTGTTTGAATCGACTGGCGATTCGCGTCAAGGTTAGCCAGGTCGGTTTGCAAGGTTACAAGGTTACTTAACAACAGATTTCCGGCCAGAAGGAACAGGAAAAAAACAAACACAAACAAGGCAATGGCCTGCCCTGTCGATTGCGACTGGAGCGCCTGTACCAGCACAAATACCGATGCCGCCAGTGGTAAACCGGTGTCTGCCAGAATCCGCCGAACCGACAGGCGAGCCTCATCCTCGTATAAAAACGACGTACGGCTAAACAAATTGAACATGCCAGCCAGAAATACACCAACGGCGATCAGCCGATTTGGAAATAAAGGGCGCAGCGTTTCGTCGATGAGATAGAAATTGCCGACACAAACGCCTGAGGAGAGGGCCAAGCTCACCACCGTTCGAATGAGGTTGTTGGGACGGGGTTCGCGATCACGCAACTCATTGATTTGATCACGAAGGGCAGTAATCTGGTTCTCCCGCTGTTCGATAAACAGATTGAGTTCACCAATTCGCTCGGAGTTCTCATCTGCCAATTCGGTTAAAGAAGCCGTTTGCCGAGCGAAAAACGCCCGTATCTGGGAAATTTTGCCATCCGGGCGAGCCTCCGATAAACCGAAAAGTACGCCTTCGTCCCGCAACGAATCCTCATCGGCAAGCCACTCGGGCAAAGGTTCGGTAGCATAGGCTGGCGATGTACGGAATGCTGCTGATTGTGTAGTCAACGCAGGAGGTTGGGGAACCGATACGATAGGCGATGGTACCGATACGCTCGTTGGCGCAGGAGGTACGGAGGTAGCAAAAAAGGAACGGCGGAGTCGTTGAAAAAACGTCATTAGGGAACGCTGACGAAAGAAAATGGATGAACAGAATTCTTGGCAGAAAACGGCCAGAGCCGTGTGAACAGGCGTTGGTTAAAGTCGGAAAACTCGTTGTAAAGCGCTCCAGAGCCGTTTCTTTAACGCTTGATCGGCTTCAATCGTCGGTAGCGAGTCGGCCATCAGGAACGTGATGCCTTCGAAGCGAACCGGCGAATAACGGTCCATCATGATGTCGAGGTTGATTCGTTCAAAGGGCACGCCAAAGGTGATAAAATGATTGATGTATTTTCCTCGCAACAACTCCGCAAAGTCCATACCCTGCACACCCTGCAGATTCAATAAGTCAACCCCGTCCACGTTCAAGTTAACGGCCTTCAGGATTTTTTCCAGGAACAGCAGATTGCTGGGATCCAATTCTTCATCGGCTAGCAGCAGTACTTTATGGTTTAGTTGGGGCATTCTCGGCTGTTTTTGGATAGGCGGTAAGATCGACGGCGTTGTGGGGCGGGGCGCCGGTTGTGGCAACGGCTCGGGTATTGCCTTTGCCGGAGCAGACTCCAGCGTTGGCGGCACGGTGGTAACAGATGGAGTATCTATAACGATCTCTACCGTATCCGCCTGAACGGCCGATGCGCCTATCAGCAGTTCATCCAGCTCGGAAAGCAAATCGAGGGTGTCATCGATAGCCAGTGCGTTTTCTATAACGGGCGATTCCGTCATTTTAACGTCAGCTGGCGACTCCCACGATTCACCGTCTATCCGGAAGATTGTTTCGGTCTGGTATACGGTTTGATAAAAATTCTTTACGGACATACCCCTCATTCGTTTTGTCAAAAATAGGCAAAAAAGCCGCCCCTGCTTGTATAGCGGGGGCGGCTGCCGGGCAATTCGTGGTATTTATGTCGATTAGGCAATCACAGCCTGCCGATGAATGATGGCTTCACGGTCGGGGCTGGTCGAGATAAAGTTAATGGGAAGCCCCAGTGTATCCTCGAGGAAGTAGACATACGTTGCCAGTTCGGCAGGTACATCGGCAAACGAACGGATATCGGTCAGGTCGGCTTTCCAGCCTTTAAATGTTTTATAAACCGGCGTTACATCCGTATCGCAAAGGTCGTAGGGCATCTGTTCGGAAAGTGTACCATCCGCGAGTTTGTAATGCGTACAGACCTGAATCTCGTCGAAGATATTCAGGACATCGACTTTCATCATCACTAACTGCGTTACCCCGTTGATCATGATCGCGTATTTCAGGGCGGGTAAATCCAGCCAGCCACACCGGCGCGGACGGCCCGTGGTAGCGCCAAATTCACGGCCTTCCTTCCGGATCAGTTCGCCCGTTTCGTCATTCAGCTCGGTGGGGAAGGGGCCACTACCTACACGAGTGCAATAGGCTTTAAAAATGCCAAATACTTCACCAATCTTGCGTGGAGCTACCCCCAAACCGGTGCAGGCACCAGCCGCCATCGTGCTGGAGGAGGTTACAAATGGGTAAGAACCAAAGTCAATATCGAGCAGGGAGCCCTGAGCACCTTCAGCCAGCACTTTTTTGCCACTCGTTATTGCTTCGTTTATGCTGTATTCGCTGTCTGTCAGTTCAAACTGCTTCATAAACTCCACGGCACTGAAGAACTCAGCTTCTGCCTGGGGCAATGCCTCCGTATAATCGAAATTATTCTGCTCCAGAATGACTTTGTGAACGGCCACCAATTTCTCGTACTTATCTGAAAAATTAGGGGATTCTATATCACCAACCCGCAGCCCTAAGCGAGCCACTTTGTCCTGATAGGTTGGTCCGATTCCGCGTAACGTAGAGCCGATTTTCGATTCTCCCTTGGCTTGTTCATAGGCAGCGTCCAGAAGTCGGTGAGTTGGCAGGATGATGGATGCCTTGCGGGAAATTTGGAGCCGGGCCGTCGGACGTTTTTCAGTTAAGGCAAGGTTGTACTTGGCGAGTCCGTCGATTTCTTTTTTGAACACGATTGGGTCGAGCACAACGCCATTGCCAATGATGTTCAGGATATCATTGCGAAAAATGCCGGACGGAATTTGATGCAACACGTGCTTGAACCCATTGAATTCGAGGGTATGCCCCGCATTGGGTCCCCCCTGAAAGCGGGCTACAACCTGATACTGCGGAGCCAGTACGTCCACAATTTTACCTTTTCCTTCGTCGCCCCACTGGAGGCCTAATAAAACATCGATCATTCTTGAATAAATTAAAAAAGGCCCCGGTTGGGCAGTCTTACGTTGGCATTGAACGGAAAATAATTACAGCCACGTTGCCGTTCAGTGTGAGTAACTCAATAGGATTACACCACTATTATTCACCCACAGGAGCGTGTATCGTGTTGACGGGCCGTGCATTGGAAGCCTGCTCGGGCGCATCTTGCCGATTCTCACACCGGTCGCGGGCGCAGGAGCCGTAGAATATGAGAGAATGGTGCATGACGTTGAACTTCAACATATCGCCCACCATATTCTGGATGTTCTGGACGCGTGGGTCGCAGAATTCCATCACTTTGTGGCAGTCCGTACAGATCAGGTGGTCGTGTTGGCGGAAACCATATGATTTTTCGTACTGAGCCAGGTTACGACCAAACTGATGCTTGGTGACCAGGTCGCAGTCGACCAGCACGTCCAGCGTATTATAGACCGTGGCGCGGCTAACCCGGTACTTTTTGTTTTTCATTGAGATATACAACTCGTCCACATCAAAGTGGTCCTGCCGGTTATAAATCTCTTCCAATATGGCAAACCGCTCGGGCGTTTTTCGAAGGCCCTTCCGTTCCAGGTAGGCCCGAAAAATCATTTGAGCGGCATCTAAATTTGTTTGCGTCGGAGCATTCATAGGACAAAAGTAATGATGAATGATGAATGATGAATGGCTTAATACAACAGCATTTATCATTCATCATTCATTATTCATCAGTTAAGAATCGAAACGTACTACCTCAAACACGCCTTGAACGCGTTCGAGTTTCTGCATCAGCGTTTCGAGGTGACCGGTATCGTGAACGTAAAGCCGGATATTTCCCTCAAAGATACCGTCTTTCGAGTCAATCGCCACAGAACGCATATTAATGTGCAACTCATTGCTGATTACCCGCGTCACATCGTTGATTAAGCCCACGCGGTCGGTGCCCGTAATCCGGAGCCCGGCCAGAAAAGCCAGCTCTTTCTGGGAGGTCCATTTGGCCTTTATGATCCGGTTGCCGTGGTTGGACATCAGTTCAACGGCGTTCGGACAGGTAACGCGGTGAATTTTAATGCCATCATTGATGGTCACAAACCCAAAAACGTCGTCGCCAGAGATCGGGTTGCAGCATTTCGAGAGTGTATAATCGATCTTGTCCATGTCCTCGCCAATGAGGAGCATGTCGGCATCGGCCCGTTCGCCGTGAATTTTCTTAAGTTCTTTTACAAACGCTTTTGCGTCGGGCAGGGCATCGGTATTGAGTTTATTCGCGCGATTTTCTTTCGCTTCTTTGTCCGACTTGAACTTCTTGAGTTCGCCAACGTCGATGTGTCCTTTGCCAACCCGATAGAAAAAATCGTCGGTGGTTTTCGAGCCAAAGTAGGCTCGGAGCTGGTTGATAACCTCGTTGGTCATCTCCATTCGCAACACCCGCAATTTCTTATTGACCAGTTCGCGGCCATCCGTCACGAACCGCTTGTTCTCTTCCTTGATCAAATCCTTGATCTTGGTCCGAGCCTTCGAGGTAACCACGAACCGCAGCCAGTCTTCGCTGGGTTTCTGGCGGTTGGACGTAATCACTTCAACCTGATCACCATTCTGCAGGACGTAACTCAGCGGCACCAGCGTGTTATTGACTTTGGCCGCCATGCACCGCGCCCCAATCTGGGTGTGGATATCGAACGCAAAGTCGAGGGCTGTGGCACCCCGCTGCAACACCTGAAGATCGCCCTTGGGCGTAAAGACAAAGACTTCCTCGCTGTACAGATTGCTCCGGAAATCATCGACAAACTCAATGGCCGCTTTTTTATCGCCTTTCCCGGCCGACTCGATCATGTCGCGCACCTGGCTGATCCAGGCTTCGATACCCGCCCCAGTCTGGGTGTCGTTGCCTTTGTATTTCCAGTGGGCAGCGTAGCCTTTTTCGGCAATTTCGTTCATCCGTTCGGTCCGTATCTGAACCTCGACCCATTGGCCTAGCCGGCTCATGACCGTCGTATGAAGCGACTCATACCCATTGGTTCGCGGGGTACTGATCCAGTCTTTCAGCCGGTCCGGGTTTGGTTTATAATGGTCCGTAACGATGGAATAAGCTCGCCAACAGGCGGCTTTTTCTTCATCCTGTGGTACGTCCAGAATAATGCGGACGGCGAACAAATCATAAATTTCCTCGAAGGGCTTTTTCGATTTATTCAGCTTAGTCCAGATCGAATAAATGGATTTAGGCCGTCCTTTAATGACGTATTTAATACCCGTTTCGGCCAGATCCTTTTCGATCGGCTCGATGAACCGGCCGATGAACCGGTCGCGGGCCAGGCGGGTTTCGCGTAGTTTTTTGGCAATGTCCTTATACGCTTCCGGCTCTACGTGCTTCAGGTATAAGTCTTCCAGCTCCGACTTGATGCTGTACAAGCCCAATCGGTGGGCCAGTGGGGCGTATATATAGATTGTCTCGGAAGCAATTTTCAACTGCTTATCGCGGGGCATCGAGTCCAGCGTGCGCATGTTGTGAAGCCGGTCGGCGAGTTTGATCAGAATGACCCGGACATCGTCTGACAAGGTCAGCAGCATTTTCCGGAAATTCTCGGCCTGCTGCGACGTTCCGTACTCGAAATAGCCCGAAATCTTGGTCAGACCATCAATGATCTTGGCCACTTTGGGGCCGAATGCCCGATCGATATCTTCGATGGTGGTGTCTGTATCTTCGACAACATCGTGGAGCAGGGCGGCTACGATGCTGGTCGTTCCCAGGCCAATTTCCTCGACGGCAATCTGCGCTACGGCCAACGGATGGTAAATATAGGGCTCACCCGACCGGCGACGCATGTTTTTATGCGCTTCGGCCGAGGTATTGAACGCTTTCTTGATCAGTTTGGCGTCATCGCCTTTTAACATTGGTTTGGCCGCCCGCAGTAAGCGTCGGTAGCGTTTCAGGATTTCCTGCCGCTCCAGTTCTAAATCAATAACGGGTTCGGCTGAGACATTCATCATATTGGCTTCGTTGCGGTAATTGCCTTTAGGTTGTACTCTTACTACAAGTTAACAAATTAATAATCGAAAAAGGATGGCTTACTCGTTAAAAATAAAACCTTCTGAAAAAAGCTTGGTAGATTCAATTCTTTTTGTACTTTTGCACCCTGAAATGTCTGAAACGACCACTGGTTGATCAGCTTTCGGCGAACAGATTCTACCTGTTCGGGCCATAAATTTGCGGGTGTGGCGAAATTGGTAGACGTGCCAGACTTAGGATCTGGTGCCGCAAGGCATGGGGGTTCGAGTCCCTCCACCCGTACTGACGTTTTGAATGAGTGATTGAGTGAATGAGTGAATTGTATTTTGTCGCATTGACTAACATTCGCTCAATCATTCATTCGCTCATTCACCATTTTAAACCGATACAAACGTGGATATTACTCTAGAAAAAGCCAGCGATACCAATGCTTCGCTAAAGATTACGCTGACTCCAGCCGACTATAAACCAGAAGTTGATAAAAAACTGAAAGATTACGGTCGCAAGGTTCAATTGAAAGGGTTCCGTCCAGGTCACGTTCCCGCGTCGCTCGTGCAGAAAATGTATGGCAAGAGTATTCTGGTCGACGAGATCAATGCCATGTTGAGCAAAACGGTCAGTCAGTATATCCGTGAAAATAAACTTCAGGTTGTCGGCGATCCTGTGCCGAACCGGGAGCAGGCCGAAGCTATCGACTGGGACAACCAGTCTGATTTTGCCTTTAGCTACACGCTTGGACTAGCCTCTGAATTTGATATTGACTTCAGCGATCTGCCAAGCGTAACTCAATACGAAATTCAGGCTGGCGAAGCTGAAATCGATTCGACCATTGCCGACCTGCAACAGCGGTTCCATACCCACGCTCATGGCGAGGATGTGAACGATGGCGACACGATTTACGGTGAGTTGAAGCAGGTCGATGGCCCGTTCACGGCCAAAACGGCCTTCCCAACCAACCAGATGGCCGAAGAGGCCAAAGGTCAGTTTGTCGGTAAGAAAAAAGGTGACGTGATCACCTTTAACCTGGAGCAGGCGTTCCCGGACGAAAAAGCTCGTGCCAACGCCACGGGTGCTCCGAAAGAAGAAGTAGCGGACCTGACCGGTGAATTTACGTTTGAAGTTGATGACGTGACCCGTCATGAACCTGCTGAACTGAACCAGGAGTTTTTTGATAAAGTACTGGGTGTAGGCGCTGTTTCGGATGAAGAGCAGTTCCGCGCGAAAGTGGCCGACATCATCAAAGGCAATTATGGTCGTGAGTCAGCCCAATTGCTGCGGTTGGACATCGAGAAAACATTGATCGACAACACGCCCATCCTGCTACCCGACGAGTTTCTGAAAAACTGGTTGCTCGAAGTCAACGAAGGCAAATTCACGCCGGAGCAAATCGAAGAGCAATATGACGACTTCACGAAGTCGGTGAAACTACAGCTCATCAAAAACAAGATCGCCGAAAAAGCCGACATCAACGTTGAGTTTGATGAAGTGTTAGCCGTAACCCGCCTGATGGTTCAGGAGCAGTTTGGCTTCATGGGTGGCGAAGACGAAGAGATGAATAAAACCATTGACCGGATCGCCCGCAATTACCTGATGGATGAAAAGAACAATGGCCAGAATTACACCAGCACATTCAATCGGGTGTATGACGATAAAGTAATCGAGTATGCTAAAACCCAACTGACGATTGTAACGCAGGACGTTACCGTCGATGAGTTTAAAGCATTGGTCGAGAACCGGTAGATAATCGGTTGTCGTTTTAACAGAAAGGCTCGGTCATTGACTGAGCCTTTCTGTGTTTATAGCGCCTGTAATTAGGTTTATAGCTGTACCAATCGGGTTGCTCAACGGCATTCGCTCTGTTCAGCTATCTATAGGACCGTTTCTGTAAAACAGTACCCTGCGTCCTGCAGGGGCCAGTATCTTTCTGCTGATAAATCATCTGGTCGTAATGACACCGAGCTATAAACGTCTCTTAAGCCATGTTTAGAAAAAAAATACACGCGACTGGAGAGCCAGTCAAACCGAAAAAATCACCCCTGCGCGAATGGCTCGATTCACTTTTGTTTGCGGTGATTGCGGCCACGCTGATCCGGTTTCTGACGTTTGAGGCTTTTGCCATTCCAACGCCTTCGATGGAAAATAGCCTCATGGTAGGCGATTTCCTGTTTGTTAGTAAGCTGCATTATGGGATTCGCACGCCAAAAACGCCTTTACAAATTCCGTTGACGCACCAGAAAATATGGGGAACCAATATTCCTTCCTACAGCACGGCGATCCAACTGCCTTCGTACCGGCTGCCTGGTTTCACAACGGTGAAAAACGGTGATGTCGTTGTCTTTAATTACCCGCCACCCAAACCAAATGAACCCGCCTATCCAACTGACCTGAAAACGAATTTTATCAAACGATGCATTGGCATTCCGGGCGATGTACTTGAAATCCGGCAACGGCAGGTTTACGTCAACGGTAAAGAAATGGCCGTGCCGACCCGGTCAGAAACCACTTATTTTATTAAAACGACCGAAGTACTCGATGAGCGCTTTTTTCGTAAATACGACATTGTCAATGATTTTAAATCGGAGGAAGGCCCATTTATCAACTGGCAACCGCTCGAGCAATACAATGAAGCCACCAAAACATCATTACTGGTTGGCTATCGTATCAACACGACGCAAGCTGTCATCGACAAGTTTAACCAGTTTGACTGGATAAAAGGCATTGAGCCAATCAAGGAGCAACCGGGTCAGCGGGATGAACGCATTTATGGGAGTTCGGCTTATGCCTGGAATCAGGATAATTTTGGCCCACTCAACGTACCTAAAAAAGGCCAAACCATTTCCATTAATAAGCAGACAATCGCATTGTATGGCCCTATCATTGAGCGGTATGAAGAGAATAAAAACGTAGAGGTGACGCCATCCAGCATTCGAATCGACGGGAAGGGGATCGATACCTATACCTTCAAACAGGATTATTATTTCATGATGGGCGACAATCGCCATAACTCGGAAGATTCGCGTTACTGGGGCTTCGTGCCCGAAGACCATATTGTCGGTAAAGCGGTTTTTGTCTGGTTATCCCTCGATCCTGTTCCGGCTGACATCTGGCACAAAGTCCGCTGGAGCCGGGTGGGCCGATTGATCAACTAGCCAACGCGCTGGTGAGCCCTCGTTGGTTGTCGGATTCTTGAATTTGGCGTCCAACGAGGGCTGCTCTTTTTTGGACACGAAAATCGGGCCTCAATCGCGGAGTCAAGAATAATACGACTTCCTGACTGATTCGGTCAATAAAACTTTCCTGATTGACTGATACACACACCGCCTGCGGCTAACTGGTTAAGAAACTGACGAGGGGTAAGGCCTAAAAAATAGGTGAAGTCCTTGATAAGATGGCTGTGATCATGATAGCCGAATGTAAGGACTAACTCCAGCCAGTCGGGGGGAGCCGGATACTGCTGACAAAGATGACTGAGCACTTTTTTGAACCTAAGGAAACGGATCATCTCCTTGGCCGAATACCCCAGATACGTTTGAAATCGTAACTGAATACTACGACTGGATAACTTATGCGTTTGTGCCAATACTTTGATCGGATCAGCCGCTGAATCCCGGAAATACGGAATGCTGTCGAACAGGGAGAGCGAAGCCGCGTTGGAAGGGGCTACAAACGCCATCGTGTAGTCGCGTAACAACTGTATCCGATCGGCCAATGCGGTCATGGGTGCCAACTGAGCCCAGAGCTCGCTAAAACAGGCCTTGTTGAGCAACAGATCCGGGTCGTGTAAATCGTCGGCTTTGAGTTGCTGCATCGGGACCCCTAAAAGCCGATAGAACCCATTGAGGGTGAAGTTAACAACGATCAAATCGGCTCCGGCAGGTAGCTCATAGGTAAGCGTTTTCTGGAGCGGCCCCAGCACCGCCGTTTGCCCGATAACATACGAATTGTCGCCTAACGAAATAGGAATAGCCGGGCCAAAGTTGAAGACCAGCAGCATTTCATAATTAGGCAGCAGCTGTTGGCGTACAGGCTGTGCCTGTTCAGCCTGCTTAACGCAGTAAAAGTGGCTGAGTACCGTAGCGAGCTGCTCATCAGCCTCAATCAATTGGCTATTCGTTGGTGACCCCATTTCGTTTTCTTACAATTTTGCCTGCTTTCTCCGCTGGACATTTGTCTCACTAAAACACAAAAGACAAATGAAACATCTCCTGATTTATGCGCATCCCGACCCGACCAGTTTTAATCATGACCTCAAAGAAGCGATGGTCGCCAAGCGGCACCAGGCTGGGGATTTGGTCGAAGTACGCGATTTATACGCTTTAGGCTTTGATCCAGTCCTGACGGTAGCTGATCTTATGACGGCTAAAACAGGTCAAATACCGGCCGATATTGCCACTGAACAATCCTTTTTAGCCTGGGCCGATGTGGTAACCTTTATTTATCCCATTTGGTGGACCGGCCTGCCTGCCATACTAAAAGGATACATTGACCGGGTTTTTATGTATGGGTTTGCCTATACGTATGTGCAGGGTGTACAGAAAGGCTTGTTGACAGGCAAGAAAGCGATTATTATCAATACACAGGGAAAATCGCACGAAGAATACCGGGCTATAGGCATGGATAATGCGTTGCGATTAACGTCTGATCGGGGAATTTTTGAATATTGTGGGTTTGAGATTTTACACCACCTCTTTCTGGAGTCCGTTCTTCAGGCATCCTCAACCCAAAGAGCGGCCTGGCTGGACGAAATAGCTCAGTTGGATATGCACTAAGAACAACAGAAAGGGAGACTCATAAAGTCTCCCTTTCTGTTAACCTGGACTATAAAAAATACCTACTGATACTGGATATACATTGGTTTTGGGTCCAGCGCCAGCACCTCAGCAGGTGTCATAATGCGGGAACCTGGTTTGCGGAAGTCATTCTCGTAAAACAATTTGAAGCCCGTGTATTGTACGGGTTCTTTCTGAATGTAGTCGTGGTACGAATCTTTCTTCAGTACCGGAGGTCCCCAGCCGTCCATGTCCATGACAATCTGGACGTTCGGGTCGAGTTTGATATTCTTGTAGTTTTTGATCATACCCTGCGTGAAACGGTGAACAACCAGCACTTTAGGGGGTAAGTTATTCTCCTTGACAATCCGGCTCAGAAATTGCACCGCCTGGTTAACATCGGCGGCATCGTACGACCCAATCTTAGTGCCTGGTTTAGCGCCCGTCACCATCGAAAATTCAGGGTCGATACCCAAATGGACAAACGGAAGTTTGAGGTACTTTTCCATGTAGGCCATCTCCGGACCCAGTGGTGCATGGCCTCGCTGAATGTCCAGGAAGACAATAGCTTTATGTTCGTTGCCCCATTTCAAGACTTTCTTGATCGTTTTGTCGGACATGCGCATGCGGTAGCCACCGTCTTTTCCCGGCAGACCCTGCGCTGATGTGGCTACCAGGTGCAGAGCGGGCTGGATTGGAGTAGCCGGATCGGCTTTTTGCCAGTTTTTGATTTCCTCGTCCAGTCGGCGCAGCATTTCTTCTTTGGGGTATTTGCCCAGGGCACCCATTTTTTTGGAATGCGGGTTACCGTAATAAGCAAAAATGCGATGTTTAGGCAGCAGCGCGCCCGTTGGGGCATAGGTGAGCGAATCGAGGCTGGGATCACCAGTCGATGCGGCACCCGTACGGGTAGCAGGCGATGCCGCTGTAGCCGTTGGCGTTTCCGATGAATCAGGTGCTGAGCTGGGTGCTTCCGGACTTTTGGCGGAGGCTTCGACCGCGATTTTCCCCGTTTTAGACGAATCGTCCTGTTTTGATTGTGTTGAACAGCCGGTTAGTTGACTGAGAGCCAACACAGATAGCGCGGCCAAAGAAAAGCGCATACGTAGGTAAGATGAAATTTGGATAATTCACAAAAAAAGGGTTGAAGTCCGGTTTAAAGGAATGTCAACCCTAGTATGCAAGTATAGAGCCAAAACCTAACTTTTCAAAGAATTAATTCACCCAGACCCTGGCGAACGACCGAAAAGTCATCATCGGTTGCGTCAACGATTGTTGACGGCACGTTGCCGCCATACCCGCCATCAACTACAATATCGACCTGATTCTGGAACTTCTCGAAAATCAGTTCCGGATCCGTTGAATACTCAATGATTTCATCTTCATCCCGAATCGAGGTAGTAATAATTGGGTTGCCTAACTGATGCACAATCTGCCGTGGAATGTCATTGTCCGGAACCCGGATACCAACCGTTTTCTTGTTCGTATTCAGCAGTTTGGGTACGTTGCCAGTAGCCTGAAGAATGAACGTAAACGGACCCGGCAACAGGCTCTTCATGAGCTTAAACGCCTGATTGCTAACCCGGGCGTAGTCGGCTATATGGCTCAAGTCGTAGCAGATGAAGGAAAAATCGTTCTTTGTTGGTTTGATTCCCTTAATTCGGGCCACTCGTTCGACCGCGCGGGCATTGTGAATGTCGCAGCCCATTCCGTAAATCGTATCGGTTGGATAAATGACCACGGCACCATCGCGAAGAGCACGCACGATATGTTCAATTCGACGGGGATCGGGATTTTTAGGATAAAGTTTTATGAATTCGGCCGCCATAATAAACGTTTATTGACTATGAAAAACCAAGGCCATCGACTCGATGCGCCAGCTCGTCATACGTAACAAACGGGAAAAGGGCTAAAGCAGTTTCGCAGATTGACCTACCGGATAGAACTTCAGGTATTGTTGATAAAGTTTATTGACGGGTAGGTGAAATCGACTTAGTTCCAGAATCAGGAGACTGTAAAAGCCGGGTCGCTCAATATGGCGCAGAAGATCTCCGAATTTTAACGCCAGATCAAATTGTTCCGCATAAAATGCTTTTCGAATAAACGTGCGGATGCGTTGGGCCAGAGCGCTGAATTCGTCGGGGGTGGTGCAGCGGTCATAGGCTTTATGGCAAACGGCTAATGTCGATTGAAGCAGAATATTGTCCGGACGAACCACCTGAGCCGACAGGGAGTCGGGGCATTGTCGTTTTAGGGTTAACACGTCGTCCAGATAAGCATACTGGTAAATTCGGGCCGAACGGACCCAGAAGTCAAAATCCTCATACGCCAGGGTTTCGTCGTAGCCACCCAGTTCATTCAGTACATCCCGACGCATCATCATGGTTGGCGTACAAATGAAGTAGGACTCCAGAATCGGGCGAAACACATTGCCGGATGGAACCGAAGCCAACGAGCGCCCATTAGCATCGACGGCGTAATGAGTCCCTAAATTCCGGCCTGCCGGATCAATGTAAGCTGCATTGGAAAAGACAACGACATAGGGGCCGGCGAGTTCTTCAAACAGGGCGACCTGCTTCCTAATGCGACTGGGAAGCAACACATCGTCGGCAGAGAGGTCAATAATATAACGCCCTCCGGCCAGTGCCAATCCCTGATTAAACGCCCGATTCAAGCCTGTATTAACCGGGTTCCGGACAAATTGTATGGCGGGGTGATGCTGAATGAAGTTAAAAATGCGTTCGGCCGATCCATCCGTACTGCCGTTGTCAATGACGATCAACTCAACGTTTGGATAATCCTGCCCGATAACGGATTGTAAGGCCTGTTCGACGTAAGCCTGTTGATTGAAGCTTGTACAAATGACACTCACCCAGGGTTTGATCCGATTGAGGTAAGGGCCCATCGGCAATGAGTTGACTTGTCCGGTAACGGAAATCATAAAAAAAAGTAGAAACGGTTTTGAGTAGGCGAAACCCGACCCATAGAGCCGTGTTGCGTAAACCTTCAAAATAAAACCTATTTGTTACCAGATGGGTAGATGTATTTATCAAACGGAAGAAATCAGATAAAATAATTGCTGTTCGATCAAGGTTGGCGTGCTTTTTGTAAAATAAAAAACTGAACACATTTTGGGCGTGCCAAACTTCTTGGTTAGTCTGAAATTGTGCCTTTACATTTATGGGTTAGGTTTTGCAAACGTCATCTCAAATCTCCGGGGTGGCGTTTGTTGTTTTTGCTGCCACACTTGGGTTCGGGTCACCCTCAAGATTATACAGGGCAACATTCATCTCAAAGCCTAGTATTAACAGGAGCGAGATAAGGTTTATCCAGATCATTAACGCAATTAGTGTGCCAATTGAACCATACACTTTATTGTATGAACCGAAATTGGAAACATAGTATGAAAACCCCAGGGTTGTCAGCACAATGAGCAGGGATGCCGTAACGGCCCCGGGTGTAATGAAGGACCATTTCATCCGTACGTCCGGCCCATACCGGTAAATCACCGAAACGACACCGACGAAAACGGCGAAGACAACCAGGTAGCGGGCAATGGCCAGCAGGTTTATGAAAATGACATTGTTGAGCAGGCCAAAATGCAGCAGAAAATCACTGATAATACCGCCGATAATCAAGACCAGGACGGCCAGAATAAGCGCAAAGGCCAGGGTGAAGGTAAGCCCGATGGCCACGAGCCGGAGTTTAAAAAAGCCTCGTCGTTCGGCTGAGTGGTACGATGAGTTGAAGGCCTGCATGAGGGCAACCAGGCCACTCGTTGCCGAATATAAGGCCAGCAGGAAACCAAAGGACAGCACACCGCTGCGTGGGCGATTGATGATATCCCGAATGGTGGTATCTACCGTACTAAATGTATCGCCCGGCAATACCTGCTGAAAGAAACCCATGATCTGGTCTTCCAGATCAGGAATGAAGGTAATGAACGGAATGAGCGTAAAGAAAAAAATGACTGTCGGGAAAACTGCCAGAATGAGACTATACGATACCGATGCTGCTCGTTCGCTGGTGTTGTTGTCAGCAATCTGGTCGATCATCTTTTTTAGAAACGTATACCAGGTGATTCTGGAATTGAACGGATGATGGATGTGCAGCCAGGCACGGGCATTCCGCAACGCCTTAACACTCATTAGCTTGTCAAACATAGCGGGCTTTTTAAGTCAGTAACTATAGGTGGGTATCAACAGTCATAACCCGATGCTGCGTCGTCTGCATCATCGGGTTATAGTCTGATGTTTACTTTTTTTAACCTACTACTCAAAGAAAGGTTTGGCTGCTTCGACTAATTCAGCCGGGGCTGCACAGGGGCGGCCCGTCTCGGTACGGACGAAGACGAGGGTTGTCTGCCCTGTATTCAGAAGTTGACCTTCCTGGTTGAAAATCTCATAATCAAACATTAACCGCGTTTTGGGCATTTGCGGTATCGTAACCCGAATGGTCAGCAGGTCGTCGTATTTGGCGGGGCGGATAAAACGGGAGTTCAGGTCATATACAGGCATCGAAATGCCACTCTGTTCAATCTCTTTATAACTCAGTCCCAGGTTTCGAAGCGCTTCAACCCGGCCGATTTCATAAAAACGGGCATAATTACCGTAATAGACAATGCCCATTTGGTCGGTGTCATAATACCGGACCCGAATCGCTGTAACGTCGTGCGTAATCATATTTATCAATAGTCGGGGGCGAGTGACGTTATACGTGACTTGACGCAAAACGTCATTCCTTACTTCATAATCTTCATTCGGGTGAGCGCCTGCTGATACAATCGGGCATTGGCGAGGTGTTCGGTCAGCGTTTTTGAAAACGTATGATAGCCATTAAAGCTGGCATTGAC
The DNA here is from genome assembly GCF_054776595.1 of Spirosoma horti. Classification (NCBI taxonomy): domain Bacteria; kingdom Pseudomonadati; phylum Bacteroidota; class Cytophagia; order Cytophagales; family Cytophagaceae; genus Spirosoma; species Spirosoma horti. The sequence goes on along the minus strand of NZ_BAAHBQ010000006.1, from coordinate 100,691 downwards.
CACAAAGTAGAGGTAATCATGCTGTTCGGCGTTGAGGACCGCGTCAATCGTAGCCGGAGCCGGTAAATTGATCGGGCCGGGAGGCAAGCCTGCGTACCGGTAGGTGTTATACGGGGAATCGACGGCCAACTGCTTGTTGAGAAGCCGACGGATGCCGAAATCACGAAGGGCGAAAATAACCGTTGGATCTGCTTCGAGTTTGATGCCCCGCTTCAACCGATTCAGGTAAACGCCTGCTACACGGGGCTGCTCGTCCCGTTTGTTGGTTTCGGCCGCCACGATAGACGCCAGTACCTGCGTTTGGGTCTGGCTCAGCCCCAGGGCCTTCGCTTTTGCCTGCCGTTCGGGTGTCCAGAACTTCTTGTATTCGGTGCCCATTCGGTCCAGAAACGCTTCGGGTTTGATGGTCCAGAAAAATTCGTAGGTATTGGGCAAAAACAGGCACACAATCGTCGTGGTGTCGAAGCCAAATTTTTCACAGGTAGCCGGATCATTGAGCAGCTTACCCAGGGCATCGGAACCAAATTCGAATTTACTGCCGAGCCGCTGAATGAGGTCGCTTTTCTGGCGCATGCTGTTGAACGTCACGGGCATGGCATCCTGGCTACCACTGCGCAGTTTGACCAGCGCTTCCCGGTTGCCCATGCGGGGTTTGATTTCATAACGCCCCTCTTTAACCCGCTCCGGGTATTTCATCATTTTGGCCAGAAAGCGGAAAGACGTTTCGTCGTTGATGACCCGGTGCGTTTTGAGGGTGTCCATGACGGAGTCGAAGGTAGCGCCTTTGGGGATCAGCAGGGCAAACGGCTTGTCGTCATCCTGAACCAGCAGGTTGGGGCTTCTGAAAACCTGCCAGAAGTAAAAAGTGAACGTAGTTAACAGAATGGAAACGGTGAGAAACAGACCGATTTTTAGATTACGCGACATAATAAAAAAGGAATGATACATGATGAACGATGAAGCGGGCTGGTATTCCAGTGATCAATGGCAACGAAATAATTCATCATACACCATGTATCATTCATAATTCATTCTGCAAATTTACGGCAAAACTGTACGAATCACCCTACCGAACATGAAGTACCTACTGTCCTTTTTATGTAGTCTGCTGTTGATAGCCTCCTGTCGGACCCGTGTAGAGAGTCCGCGTGCGATGAATCCGGCGGCCGCAGCCCGTCAGCATGCGATTGACGAAATTCGTGAAGCCGACCAGAATTTCAGTATTTTGTCTGAAAAACAGGGTATGGCCAAAGCCTTTACAACCTACGCAGCCGACGACGTTATTAAACTGAACGATGGGGCCGCGCCCACGGTTGGCTTCGATTCACTGCGGGCTCAAATGAGCCGCCTGCCTGCCAACGGGCCGGTGCTAACCTGGCAGGTACTGAAAGCAGATGCGGCCCAGTCGGGCGAATTAGGCTACACCTTCGGCCAGTGGATGCTGACCCAAAAAGATGGTTCTGCTAAAAAGAATGTGCGTTACGGGGTATATATGACTGTCTGGAAACGCCAGCGGAATGGCGAATGGCGGTTTGTGGTGGATGGCGGTAACACAACCCCCGAGCCCAAATGATGGTTTATTGTTTGCGGTTTATGGGGCGAGGTTCCGTCGATCAGGCTACCTTTGCAACGTCAAACCATCAACGACAAATTTGCTCTTCGCTCGTTCATTAGCTACCCGCCGGGCTTCTGCCGGACCCTCGCTCTACACGTTCTCGTTCTGGTTACTTTGCGTCAGTAACTTCCTGTTCTCGGCCAGTTTTCAGATGATGATTCCAGAATTACCTGCCTACCTGACCAAGCTGGGCGGAAAGGAATACCTGGGCCTCATCATCGCTCTTTTTACGCTCACGGCGGGTGTTTCCCGGCCATTCAGCGGAAAAATTACTGATACTGTTGGCCGAGTGCCGGTTATGGCCTTTGGCTCACTTGTCTGTTTCGTTTGTGGGTTTCTCTATCCCTACCTGCTCACGGTTGGTGGCTTCCTGACCCTCCGGCTTGTCCACGGCTTCTCGACGGGCACCAAGCCTACCGCCACGTCGGCCTACGTAGCCGACATTGTGCCCGCTACCCGCCGGGGCGAAGCCATGGGTACGCTGGGATTGTTCACCGCGATGGGCATGTCGCTGGGACCCGCCATCGGCAGTTGGCTGGCCCATGCCTTTTCCATGAACGTCATGTTCTGGACGTCCTCCGGGTTTGCATTGCTTTCCATCGCTATCTTGCTCCAGATGCCCGAAACACTGGCCCACACGCAGCCCTTCCGGTTTGGTTTGCTACGCCTGAAAAAGGAAGAAATTTTTGATAAACAGGCTTTGCCTCCCTTCATTGTACTGCTGCTGCAATCGTTTTCGTCGGGGGTGATTCTCACAGTCATTTCGGACGTGAGTACACCCTTGGGTATTACAAACAATGGCTTGTTTTTTACCGTGTACACCATCGCTTCGCTGGTTATACGGCTGGTGTTTAGCCGGACGTCTGACCGGTATGGCCGTGTGCCTGTGCTGTTCATCTCGACGGTTGTGCTGGCCTTCTCGATGGGTATGCTGATCCTAACTAATTCGACCACCTGGTTCTGGGCATCGGCGGTGTTTTACGGCATGTCGTGGGGAATGAACTCGCCCACCGTGACGGCCTGGACGGCTGACTTAAGCGATGAGAAAACGAGAGGGCGTGCCATGGCCACCATGTATATAGCCCTCGAGGCAGGTATTGGCCTGGGGGCGTTAGCATCGGGATGGCTGCATAACCACATGATGGGGAAGCCGGGCGTCGATACCTCCTTTGCAGTAGCTGGTTTTCTGGCTTTAGTCGCTGTTGCCTACCTGGGTTGGTTCTGGCGAAAGAGCCGACCCGGAAATCGGCATCGTCTGGATGAAGCGGATGAAATGGCCTTACTGGATGGCGAGCCCTGATATGAACGAACTGGAACCAGAAATTCGCCCCTTGGTTGATGCGCTCAACAAAACCGGGCTGATACAGACGTTTTCGAGTTGCCAAGGCCACTATAGGCCCGACGAACAGACGCTTGTTGACCGAAATCATGCCGAAATCCGGTTTGTACCGGCCGATGGCATTGCTGTCGACCAGGTTGAGCAATGGTTGGCGACCGTGCTAACCCGTTTCAGGACCCGTCACGGATTAATCCCTATAAACGTGACGGCCTATAAACTCTACACACCAATCGACGAAGAAACCGTTGACGAAACGTTTGTGCTTGCCTTGACGCCGTTCAACCGATTCGACCCCCCGGACCGAAAGCGTGCCGATACCGACCGGGCCATTACGCAGGTCCTTCAGCTTCTGGAATTGTAAGCGGTTTTTTTCTTACCGGGAATTCTTGAAAAGATGTAATTGTTTTCAATTCATCTATTGAAAATTCCCCTCAACTTTGTTGAAATCACGGTATTCAGAAAACGCTTCTTTCTATTAGTTAGCCCACCACGTATCTTTAACCGGAATCTCCGTTCGGATGGTAATTTCACCTACCGCTACTTAACCTTGTGAACGTTTCTGCTCAACCAATTTTTACGCCTACGGCCGACTCCTCCCGTCTGGTTCGAAATGCCCTGTTGGTGATTGAGGTAATGTCGGCACCCGCGTCGGGCTTTCGGATTAAACAGGCCAATCCAGACGCGGAGCAGCTGATGAATCCGGTTGGTGTTCCTCTACTCGGGGCAACGCTGGACCAATTACCCTCGCCCTTTAATTCCACCGAGTTACTCGTTCAGCTTAATCAGGTGGTCGCCAACGGTATCAGTAGCCAATGCACACTCATCCGGCCATTGGCGAATTCGATGCTGGTTTTTGACTGTCGGCTTCTTAAAGCTGATCAGCATCTTGTGTTGCTTTCTGTGGTAGCTACGGAGCCCGAGGATATGAATTCGCTAGAGCAGGTGCTGGAAGCCATGCCCTCAGGGTTGGCCCTGTTTCAAGCCATTCGCAATCATGAGCAGGAAATAGTTGACTTCCAGGGAGTTCTATGTAATCAGAATGGGGCAAAGATAAGTCGGCAAAGTCGTCAGGATATACTCACAAAACCTATCAGCCAACGCTATGCCAGTCTGAAAGCGTACGATTTATTCTACCAATACGTATCCACCGTTACGACAGGTAAGCCGCATCACCAACGGCAGTATCTGCCACATCAGGATATTTGGCTGGATATATCGCTGGTGAAATATGGCGATGGCGTATTGGTTTGCTTTCAGGATGTGACCCAGGGTCAGAAAACGACTTCGCTACTGGAAAGCGTAATGAATAGCTCCCCCGCTGCGGTTCGCTATTACGAATCGATTCAGGATGAGGCTGGTCAGATCATCGATTTTATGACCAGTACCGGCAACGAATTGGCGGCTTACCTTCCTTTCCGGGCATCCCAGTCAACAGTCGGTAAACGGCTCCTGGACGTTTATCCGTACTTGAAAGATAATGGACTTTTTGAGCGCTATGTAGCCGTGGTTGAGTCGGGACAGAGCGATCATTTTGAAACGTCCCGCGAGCTGGAGAACCGGGTGGTCTGGTTCGATTGCATGGCTGTTCGGCATGGAAACGGCTTTGTGCTCACTACGCTGGATATTACGGCCCGTAAAGAAGCTCAACTGGCTCAACAACGGCAGGCTACCTTGCTCCGAACGGTGCTGGACAACTCATTGACGGGTATTGCCTGGCTGAAGACCATTCAGAATCCGGCGGGTCAGATAGTCGATTTTACCTTGGAGCAGGTCAATGCCACACTCGCCAAAACACTGGGTAAATCGCCGGCTGCGGTAGGAGGCAGGCCATTATCCGAACTGATGCCTCATCAGATGACCAATGGGCTCTTTGAGCGCTACGCCGAGGTAGCCCGAAAGGGCGAGTCCCAACGCTTTGAGCTGGCGAATGCAGGGGCGACCATCTGGTATGATGTGTCGGTGGTGGCCATTGCCGACGGGCTTATCGTTACCTTCATGGACATCACGGCCAATAAAATGGCTCAGCTGGACCTGGAGGAGCAGGCCGATTTGATCAAAGGCGTACTGAACAGCTCAACCAGCAGTATCTTGGTTCTTGAACCCGTGACCGAGGGGGAGGGCCAGCCGACGGATTTTCTGATCACGCTGGCCAATCCGGCAACCGGGCGTTTATTTTTTCCGTTTCTGGGTCGTGATTTCATGCAGGAAGCGACACAAGCGCACAGCTTGCTGACGCTGTTTCCGGCGGTAAAGGAACGAGCCCTTTATACAGCCCTGATGCGTGTCGTGAAAACGGGAGAGGCCATTCAGGCATCGATCGAGTATCCAGAACTGGGTTTGACGTATGACTATGACCTCCGGCCATTCCGGCAGGGCGTGTTAATGATCACAACGGACAGCACGCCGTTACGGGTTTATCAGCAGCAACTGGAAGCGAATAATATTGCCCTGAGCCGCTCTAATGAGTATTTGCAGCAGTTCGCCTATGTGGCTTCTCACGATTTGCAGGAACCACTGCGTAAAATTCAGTCGTTCGGAGATATGCTGCTGACGCAATACACGGAGGTACTGGATGAAACCGGGCAGGATATACTGCGTCGCCAGCAACACGCGGCCCAGCGGATGCAGAGCCTGGTGAAAGACCTGCTCAATTACGCCCGGCTATCGACCGAGCAGCTCCCTTTTCAGCCCATATCACTTCAGGTGCTCATCGACGATGTGATCAGTGATCTGGAAACAGCGATTCAGGATACAGGTGCCGTCATACGTGTCGATCCATTGCCCATCATCAAAGGCAATGCGACCCAGCTTCGGCAATTGCTGCAAAATCTGGTAACGAATGCCCTTAAGTTTAGCAAGCCGGGGCAGCCGCCACACATAAGCGTCGATTCATTCCTGCTAACGGCCGATCAACTCCCGCAGCCCAGACTCATTGCTGATCAGGGACAATGGGTAGCGTTGCGGATTTCCGATGAGGGTATTGGCTTCGATACGGCCTATAAGGAACGTATTTTTGAGCTTTTCCAGCGGCTGCACGGTCGCAGTCAGTATACCGGCACCGGCATTGGCTTAGCCGTCGTTAAAAAAGTGATTGAGAATCACCGTGGGCAGATCATAGCGCAAAGCCAGCCCGGAGCGGGGGCCACCTTCACCATCTACCTGCCAGTGGCTTAGCTTTACGGTGTCCGTTTCAACCCCATAAACTCCACTTTAGCCTGCTCTTTTCCAAATGGCCACAATTCAGCAAATTACACCGTCTCTATACCAGATCCGCCTGGGGGCTGTCAACGCGTTTTTTATTAAAGAGGATGGACTGACTCTGATTGACACGGGCTATCCGGGCAGCCTGACAGCGGTTTTCAAGGCCCTTCAGCAGGCAGGTGAAGACAGTCAACGCATCAAACGGGTTATTTTGACCCATGCTCACCCGGATCATGCCGGGAGTGCTGCTGCTATCAAACAAGCCGTGGGGGTTCCCATACTGGCTCATCAGGCAGAGTCCCCACTTCTGGAAGCCGGTATCAGCGGACGCTCACCCATTCATCGGTCACCGGGTATGATTAACTGGCTCGTATACAATCTGTTCATTAAAGGAGGGGATGGTAAAGTACCCGCCGTAGCGGTTGATGAGCGATTGAGCCATGGCGATGTACTGCCAATTGCTGGTGGGCTTCAGGTGCTGCATACGCCGGGGCATAGCGTTGGCCATATGGCTTTGTTGTTGAAGAATGAAGGTGTACTGATTGCTGGTGATCTATGCGCCAATGTAGTCGGCCTCGACTTGAGCACGGTTTATGAAGATCGCGCCTTGGGTATAAAAAGTCTGCTGGCAGTGTCTGAATTTTCCTTTGATACGGCTGTATTTGGTCATGGTAGCCCACTCAGGCAGCAGGCTAATCAGCGAATAAAAGCAACGTTCGGACCTATGCGCAAAAACTGATCGATCTGGCAGGGCCGTAATCTCATTTTTCAGAAATCGACCATTAGGCTGGTCGATTGATGCTAACCGGTAAGACTAATCAAGTACTAGTAAGTGCGTTATCAGCATAAATCGTTAACTTTTTTATTACTACCTGAGTTAAAGCCTGCTAGCCGTTTGTTGCAACACTCCTATATGTTAAATACAAATGTATTACCTGAAGATATTCTCCTGAGGGCCCTGTTGAAGGACTCCCTCAATGGATTGATTCTGTATCAGGTTATGCGTAATGAGGCTAATGAGCCCATAGATTTTCGGTACCAGATGGTAAATTCGGTCGCTGCTGCTCTGCTGAAGGCCAACGAAAATGACTTACTGGACAAAAGTTGTCAGACTGTTTTTCCATTGGGCAACGAACTCCGGAACTACTATAAACAGGTAGTCATTACCGGCCAGAACCTCCGTGTGGACTACCAGCTGCCAACAGATGACCGTTGGTTTGAGGTATTAATTACGGCCCAGGAACAGGATACGCTGTTGTGTTTCTTCACGGACATTACCGTTCGAAAGCAGGCGCAGGAGGAACTACGTCTTGCCCACGAACGGCTCAGAACACTTTTTGACGCGGTACCCCTGGAATTAGGTTTCTACCGGTCTGTCCGCAATGAACAGGGGCAACTTGTGGATTTGCGCCCGGAGTTGATCAACCAGCATTCCGTACATCGGCTGCAGATTCCCGACGTGTCGAGTGAGCAACTCATGTCGAAGCAGTTACCGGAGCTGACCAGGCGTGATACCTGGCCAATTATAAAACAGGTTATCGATACGGGCATATCGCAGCGCCTTGAGTTGTATTACGACTTTACGCACGGACCCCGCTGGTTCGATACGATGTACACCCGGCTTGAAGATGGTATCATTGCAGCCTCAACGGACATTACCGACCGAAAGCAGATAGAGCAGGAGTTAATCCGTAGTAAAGACCTGTTACAATCCGTTTTTGAAGCCGTGCCAGCCGGGATATCGGTCATGACAGCGGTTCGCAATGAGCGGAATGAAATCATTGATTTTGAATTTATACTGGTCAATAAGGGAACGGAGCGGATGGTCCAGCGGACTGACCTGCCCGGAAAACGATTATTCGAGACATATCCTCAGGCGAGAGCCATTCTATGGGCCGGCATGACCGAAACCGTTGAGACGGGAAAATCCTTTACGGCCGAATTCTTCTATCCAAATGAGCACTTCCAAAGCTGGCATCGTAACCGGTACGCCAAATTTGGCGATGGCGTTGTCGAGATCAATGAAAACATCACCGAGTATAAACAAGCCGAGCAGGAGCGCGCTAAACACCTGGCGCTTTTGCAGCAAACCGAAGAGCTGGCCGCTACAGGAAGTTGGGAGTATAACCGTCAAACACAGCAGTTTACCTGGTCGCCGGGAATGTACCAGTTGTTTGGGATCGAACCGGATTCGCCCGTTGCGCCCGCCATTTTTGTTGAGTCTGCCGTAAAAACGGACCAGCCCATTGCCCGACAGATAGTTAATTTTCTGCAGGCAGGCACGGGCCAGCTGGAGGAAATACTTTGTATTCAAACGCCAAAGGCACTCAAGATATTTCAGGTAAAGGGAACGGCCCAGGCCTGCCCGGCGGTCCTGGGCGTGCGGGTATTGGGTGTGTGCTGGGACATTACCCGCCAACGGCAAACCCAGCAACAACTGGCGCTTACGGTACTGAACTTACAGGCTGTACTGGACGCATCGCCCGCATTCATCGCTTTTCTAAAAGCTGTTCGTAACGAGGCCGGGCAGGTGATCGACTTTGCCGTGGTTGTTCATAATCAAAAGTTTGCCGAATTTGCGCATTACCCACCCGGTGCGCTGGTAGGCCTGTCTACTGCCGAACTGGCTCCTATTTTGTGGGACGAACGGACACTACCTAATCTACTGGAGGTGCTGGAAACGGGCCAGCCCCATTATGAAGAGCAGTTGGACGATACGCGTAATCGCTGGCTTAGTCTGTCCGTGACTAAACAGCACAATGGAGTCGTGCTAACGGGGCTCGACATTACCGACCTGAAACAGGCACAGCAGCAACAACAATATTGGATGGAGGAATTGACGCGGTCGAACGAAAGCTTGCAGACGCTACGGCAGTTGCGTCAAACCCTGCGTGAGCGGGGAGAGCTGCTGAGGGCCACGTCACACGATCTGCGGGGCAATTTCGGGGTGATTGCCGGGACGGCGTTCATGCTAACGGCCGTCCAGTCGGAAGATGAGCGACGTCAAATGCTGGAGATGTTGCAGCGTAATGTCCGGCAGGCTACCCAAATGCTTACCGAACTCTTGGATTATGCCCGGCTGGAAGCAGGCCAGGAAAAACGAACGATCACGTCTTTCGATGCCGCGAGCCTGTTGATTGAATTAAGTCAGAGTGTCCGGGCATTGGCCGAGCAAAAGGCCTTAAGCCTGGAAATGGATGGGCCAGACTCGTTGCTCGTTGAGGGCGATGCGCTGAATGTACGTCGAATGGCTCAGAACATCCTTTTGAACGCCATTAACTACACCCCGGCGGGTCTCATTCGGTTGGAATGGGGTGTTGAGCCGGATAACCGCTGGTGGTTTTTAATACAGGACACCGGTCCAGGCCTGTCGGCTGATTTATTAGCGAGTCTCAATAATTCCCCACTCGCATCGGGTCAAAACTTTCAGGTGCATCGGGGTGGCGTTCAGTCAACTGGATCCAGCGAAACATCGGGTGAAGGCATTGGCCTTCGCATTGTTCGGCAACTGGGCGAACTGCTCGATGCCCGGCTGGCCATACAAAGTCAGCCTGGTAAAGGCACCCGATTTATGGTTAGCCTGCCCACGCAGTATGGATAGATTGTCAGGTACTTTTTTAAACAATGCGTGCATCTGACAGTCATTTACCTGTGGAACAGTCGATCAACGTAAAAAGCAGTGGTTTAACAGCCACCCAGATTGCCATCATGGCTATTTCGGCGGGCATATGTGTCGCCAATATTTATTACAATCAACCTATTTTACCCCATTTGGCCCGGTCGTTTCATGCCAGTGAAAACGAGGTTGGCCGAGTGGCTGTACTGGCGCAGGCAGGCTATGGAGTTGGCCTTTTTTTTCTGACACCGCTGGGCGATAAAGTAAACCGAAAACGGTTGATGCTGTTGTTGCAGATTCTCCTGATCATTGCGCTGATTTGCATGACCTTTGCCAACACGTTGTTGCTGGTGAGCATCATGAGTTTTCTCATCGGCTTATCGGCCGTTTCGGTACAGATCATTGTACCGATGGCGGCCAGCCTGGCGCGTGAAAACCGGGGGCGAATTGTCGGAATCATTTTCACCGGTATTCTGGTGGGCGTCCTGTTTGCCCGCGTCTTCAGCGGCTTTGTTGCCGAATGGCTGGGCTGGCGGTATGTATATGGCATTTCGGCGGCCATGGTAACGGTGGTGACCGTGGCGCTTCAGGTTTCACTGCCCAATGTAGCTTCCGAATTTACGGGTACCTACGGTCAGCTACTGGCCTCAACAATTCACCAGATAAAACGCTTTGCGTTACTGCGCCAAACGGCTCTTCTGGGTGCGCTGGTTTTCGGTACTTTCTGCTCGTTCTGGACTACCCTCACGTTTCACCTGAGTGGTCCGCCGTTTCGGTACCAGACCGGAACCATTGGTTTATTTGGCCTGCTAGCCATTGGGGCTGCCCTGATGGCACCTTATTTTGGTAAGCTGGCCGACAAGGGAAATGCCAACCAGGTGCGACTGGTGACGATCTCACTCATTATTGTCAGTGTATTGATTGTTAAAGTGTTCCCATTTTCGGCGATTGCCTTTGTCCTGACTGTTTTGCTGCTTGATCTGGGCGCTCAGTCAACGCAGGTAACCAACACCGCGTTGATTTATACCCTGGATAGCTCCGCGCATAGTCGCATCAATACGGTTTACATGACAACCTATTTCCTGGGTGGGGCCATTGGTACCTTTGTTGGCATTCAGTGCTGGGCCTGGGGCGGTTGGTCCATGGTTACCTGGCAATTGCTCATTTGGAGCACTCTGGCGTTGCTGGTCTTACGGCTAAGAACCCGTGATCCAATTCGTGAGATCGCCTGATTTCAGGGACTGGAACGGGTTTGTTAAGGCCAAGTACGCCGTTGGGCAAGGGCTCTTGCTGCCTTAGCCGATGAGGCTACGGCACTGTCCAGGCAACGTTGGAAGCGCTCCGGTTCCTCGAAGAAAGGACTGTGTACTGAGTTCGTGAACGTCGGGACTGTTCCAGCCGATGACGCCAATGACCACCGCCAGTAAGCCCATCAATACGAGGCCAATCTTTTTTGTCATCGGGTTACGGGTTTAGCGATTAAATTAATTTCGGTGTCAGGGGCTATCGAACGGCGGAACAAATCCCATTTCGTCTATCGTCGTCTGGCATGTGCAAACGATAAACGCCGTAGGATCTGGTTAAGATGTTCCATCATATACTTTATGAGGGTCTGGTGCAAGACTGAAGAACAGGCAGTATCCTTTCAGTAACTCCGACCGTATCCTCACTTATCGCGCTTATTATCAGGCCTATCTTCTGCCTATACGGGTTAGTTGAGGGAGTCAATCAATAACTCGTAAAAAAGCTAAGCGTATGAAGAAGGTAGTAGTTATGGGGGCGATGGTACTGGCAGTAGCCGCCTTCAGCGCACAAGCGCAAACAACAAACTCAGGTAGTTCTACGAATGGGTCCACCTCAACCACAGGGTCGGGCACAACAGGTAGTGGTACATCAGGTTCCACCGGTACAGGCAGCAGTGGGTCAACGACGGGTGGCACCTCGGGCAGTGGCAGCACCATGGGCACGGGCTCTTCCGGTAGCAGCGGCAATACGATGGGCACTGGTACCACCGGAACAACAGGTACGGGTACCACCGGCAGTGGCTCGGTATCTACCCAGTCAGGTTCAGGAAGCCAGGGGACTACCCAGGGAACGGGCGGCAGTGGTCGAAAATCGAAACGAAACAGCGGTAGCCAGAGTGGCAGCTCATCGTCGACAACAAGCACACCTCCGGAAAAATAAGCGAATAACAGAAGATAGCGATGAGCAAACCCCTGTTCAGGAGCCCACAAGCGGTAGGCCCCTGAACAGGAGTTTAAAGGCCAGAGAACGGCAATTTCGAACTTTATACACCGCATCCATCCAGAAAAATCTGTTCTGGCTGACACAGGTAGCGGGGATGGAAACCGATTTCAACCATGTACTCATAGATAGCTCAAGCGTTATGAAGAAGTTACGAGCCCTTGTTTCTTTCGTTGCCCTGGTTGCTCTCTTCGTTGGTGGATCACCGGCGTTCAGTCAAACCAGCAGCGAAGAAAATTCGAGTCCCTACGAGGATGCATCCCAAAAGGATAGCAAAAATCAATTCAGTAGTTATGGCTGGATCGGTTTGGCTGGCCTGGCCGGTTTGCTGGGTATGAGACGGAACCGAAGTCGCGATAATACGGCGATGCGAACCGTTGTGCTCATTACAGGTGTACTGGCTACCAGCGCAGTACTTTTGAGCGTTACACCGGGCATTAGCCAAACTCCGCGCTCCGAAAAAGGCTACGACGGTGATAATACCGTGAAGACCAGTCAACGAGATACGGAAGATCATGAGACGAATTTTGACTGGATTGGCTTTTTTGGCTTAGCCGGCCTGGTTGGGCTGGTTGGCCCTAAACGAGCGCGGCCGCAGGTTCGTTAACCGAATGTGCAGGTGCAGTTTAACTTCATAAGTAGAAAAACAAGGTAGCGAATGGAAAATCAAGAACCTCAGGAGACAACCCTGGATCAGACCGATTTTGACTCCAATGAGTTCGACGCAGCCACCACAGACGACGAAGCCGCAGCCATGGAGTCGGGCGTTGAGCTGGATAACGAATAGATCGTATATATAGCAAAAAAAAGCCCCGTCAGGCGGGACTTTTTTTTGCTATATATAAACGAATAAGACTACAGGATGAACTGACTCAGGTCCCGATTTTTTACCAGCCCATTCAGTTTGTCGTTGACAAGCTCTTTGGTAATGACCACGTGCGCATTGGCCCCGATAACGTCGGGAATGTCGAACATAAAGTCGTTCATCAGGTGACTAAGCACCGTTTGCAACCGGCGGGCACCAATGTTCTCCACATCACTGTTGACCTCAAAGGCGATCCGGGCCAACTCGCGCAGGGCGTCATCCTGGAAGGTTAGATCTACATCTTCTGCCTGGAGCATCGCTTCGTACTGTTTGGTCAATGCGTTTTTAGGCTCTTTCAAAATCTGGTAGAAGTCGTCTTCCGACAGGCTTTGTAACTCGACGCGAATGGGAAAACGGCCCTGTAGTTCAGGAATTAAATCGCTGGGCTTGGCCACATGGAATGCCCCGGCCGCAATGAACAGAATGTGGTCGGTATGAATAACGCCGTACTTGGTATTCACCGCACTGCCTTCTACAATGGGTAGCAAATCCCGCTGAACGCCCTCCCGACTGACATCGGGTCCGCCACCGCCATTGCCCGAACGGGCCGAGGCTACCTTGTCGATTTCATCGATGAAAATAATTCCGGCATCTTCGGCTTTTCGGATGGCTTCCTCTTTCACTTCGTCCATGTCGATCAGCTTGGCAGCTTCTTCTTCCAGCAGGATTTTACGGGCTTCGGCGATGGTTACCTTGCGTTTTTTACCCCGTTTTGGCATCATTCCGCCAATCATCTCCTGAATATTCATCATCGAAAGATCATCGACCGCGCCACCCATGATACCAATGTTGGGCGTTTGGTTCTGCTGCACGTCGATGTCAATTTTCCGATCGTCCATCTCGCCGGAGCGGATTTTTTCTCGGAACCGTTCGCGGGTGCGTTCGTTCAGTTCGGCGTCCGAATCTTTGTTGTCGTTCTCAAAACCCATCTGCCCGTTGGCGGGCTTAACGGACGGAATCAGAATATCCAGAATTGCATCTTCAACCAATTGGTGGGCTTTTGCCTGAACGGCCTCTTTTTTAGCTGCCCGAACCATGTTGACCGATTGCTCGACCAGGTCGCGCACCATGCTTTCTACATCGCGGCCAACATACCCAACTTCGGTAAATTTAGACGCTTCTACCTTGATAAAGGGCGCGTCGGCAATTTTGGCCAACCGCCGGGCAATTTCTGTTTTACCAACGCCGGTTGCCCCGATCATCAGAATATTATTTGGTGTGATCTCACGTTGCATATCGGCGACGCTGTTCATCCGGCGCCAGCGGTTGCGAAGGGCGATGGCTACATTGCGCTTGGCGTCGTGCTGGCCGATGATGTACTGATCTAATTCGGCAACGATTTGCCGTGGGGTAAGGTCTTTGAGTGATTGGGTCATTGAAAAAACGGAGCGAGTTGGGCGCTCCTTACTTTAGAAACAAAGGAAATAGGAAAATGGCTCAATGAGAAAGCAAATCTATGGCGAGAAGGCCCCGATTCATTACTTCATCAACCGGTCCAGATCAATACGTATGGATAACTGACTGGTGCCTGCTGTGGGCACCGAGGTAAACCGGCCGTAGGTAAGTTGAAACGCTTTGGCCTGTACCGACGCCCCAAACGATATACCTGCGCCCCCTCCACCGGTTGTCAGGGTGCCTTCCGCCCGTTTCTGGTGGTTATAACCCACCAATAAATGCACGTTTTTACTGACAAGTAATTCCGCGCCAACGCTTAGGTGGCGAGCTACTTTCTCCGTCACGCTGGTGGCCTTTGGAATCGGGTTGCCGCTCAGGTCGTACCGGACATTGAGGTTCGGATCGTTGTAACTGATGTCGAATCGCTGCAGGTGGTGAGCCGTTATGGTCAGGCGGATGGGGGCATGCTGGGGTTTCAGGGTCACGCCCGCCTGTAAATCAAAAGGGAGGCTGGCATCGGTTGGCCCATAATTCTTGATCAGATAACCAACATTTTTGGCGACCAGCCCGAAGGTTAAATTGTGATTCGGGTGCCGCCAAACTCCACCCAAATCAGCCAGAACACCAAAGGCGGAGTAGGTTTCGATGGCTGAACCAACGGCTTTGATGGTCGCGCCGAGCGTGAAATTACCTTCTGTGCGGGAATGAGTCAGACTTAGGGCGTAGTCGTTGGCCGAAAATGTACCCAGTGTATTTCCGGCCGGATCGGTGAAGTTAAACTGGCCATAACTTAAATACTGCATGCCAATGGCCCAGCCTGCATGCCGATCCGGGTCTTTGGACCGGATCGGTAGCCCGTACTGAATGGTATAGTATTTGGCCGCGGCCAGGTAAGGCATCAGGCTGATGGATGCCAGATTAGGGCTAACGGAATCAGCCAGGGCCGGGTTATTCAGGTGATAAGCCCCATCGGGGCCAATGGCAGATGCCACCTGACCGCCCAGGGCTGCAACGCGCGCATGCGTCGGCAAATCCAGGAAGGAGAAGATGCGCTGCCCGCCAAGCGGCTGGGCAACCGTAAGCGCCGACCCGGTCAACATAAAAAGTAATGTAATGTAAAGGGCTTTCAAACGTAAGTTGGTCGCAGTTTTTACAAAGAAAGCCAATTTTTAGCCTGCCCGGCGTATTGAGCTAGATATTCAAACGAATGTAGCCGATAAGAAGCTCAAAACGTGTACCCAATCTTTAGGCCATATGAAAGACTGATGATGGGATAGGCATTCAATGAAAAGGGGTCGAACAGCGTAAAGCCGCTTGCCGGATAGTAATACAACCCGTCGGGTTGAGCAACCCGTTCAACGCTGTTTTTGCGAAGACCAATGCCGCCGTAAAAATCGCCCACAAGTCGTTCGTTGTTAAACAGAGAAAACTGACGACCGACCTTCAGGTGTCCGCCCCAAACGTATTTTGAAATAGGGCGCGTAAAGATCTGGTAATATTGACATTGGCCGGTTTCACAACCAACTCCGATAGTGCCATTTTCCTGGGCCGTCACTTGCTTATACAGCCCTTCGAGCGCCACATAGGGTCCCAATAGACCACCCCGCCAGTAATAGCGCCACTCCGCCCGTCCGCGCCAATTTTCGATGCCGGTATACCGCGCATGCTGGTTGTTTCGCCAAAGACTTATGCCTTCCCAGCCATAACCCACTTCAACGTGAATCGAATGGCGTTTGCCAATAAGCCGCTCAAGGCCAAACTGAATCGTATTGGTGGGGTCGAAGAGGCTAAAGGGCGCAAATTTGACGACCCATTTCGGGTTATAACGGGGTGGGAAAGGAAGCGGCTCAGCAGATTGAGCCTGCACGGTCAGCTGACAGGCCAGAAGCAGCAACCCGATCCATGGAATGGGTTTCATGGCTGAACGGGAATTTTACTGACCAGCGTCAATTGCTTCAGATCGGCATAACTGTACTGATAAATCCCGTCGGGACCTGTAATGATCAGCAGTTTTTTGTTCGGGATGACATCGTATGTTTTAGTGTTCGGAAAATACTGCAACTCCCGGACATCGAGTGGATTACTGATGTCCATTACCCGGAGCCCATAATCACCCTCGCCCACAAACAGCAGACTCCCATCGGCACCAAGGCCGCGTGGGTTTGTCATGGGATAGCTTTTCAACAGTTTAGGTTTAGCTATGGTACTGATGTCAATAACGTCGAGGCTGTTCGTTATCACCGCCTGATTCCGGCAGTTGGTGCCACTTCGTAAGGTTACGTAGGCGTAATTTCCCTGGGCCACCACCGGATCGCAACTCAGGATATGGGTATAGAGACCCACTGATTTTGGCGCTCCAGGTTGCGTAATGTCATAAATGTACATACCCGTTTGCGTACCAATAAAAAGATTGTTTCCGTAGGGGAAAATCGTTTCGACCCCAAAGCCGAGGGTTGTTTTGCTGCCCTTCTTTGGATCACTGCTTTGTGAAATATCATAGGTTTGCAAGGCCGTACTGCTCACGGTATACAGCGCATTGCCACTCACGGTGAAGCGGGCCGTGGAACCGCCGATGCCCGAACCGGGCGATGGCGCATCACTGCTACCAGATTTGTTGCAGGAAGCCAGCAGAAACAGTCCCATAACGAAGTAAAGGGTTGATCGCATACGATTGATGGGTTTCTGTATTTAGCGGTAGCATTGCGGATTTTCGATAGCGGCTATCTCCCAGCCAACAACAACGCCCCGGTCACGATCCGGACATTCGAAGCGAACGTTGGTGGCCAGTGGATAGGCCGCATACTCAAATGCATTTTCAATCCGTTTTACGAGTCTCACGTTGAGCGGGTCGGCAATGTTGAGGGCGACCAGATCCGTCACATTGTCAGCGTAAAGAATGCTGTCTTTGATGGCTATTTCCTGATTGCCCAAAATGCGGATGAACGCCACTTGAACGGGTGTCTCGGGCTTGCTGTTATCCAGAATATGAATGCCGCTACCCACTTCATTGATGAACAGATACTGATCTTTCGTATAAATTTTGCCAACTCGTCTGAGTGGTTGAGGAGCAAGCGTTTGCACATCCCGCATAGCCGAATAGGCCGCATAAATGGGTCGGTATATATCACCTTTGGTAGGCACAGGTGGGGTATAGGGCCGACCGCAACTGTCGAGGAATAGGCCAATGATCAGTAAAGCAAACGGGCGTAGCAGTCGATTCATAGCGGCATGGTCGTGAATAAATGTAAGAGACAAAAACGGTTTCAACCGTTGGAATCCGCAAGAAAAATTAACTTTGTCTACACGCATTTACCTACGATCAATTGCATGTCTACTACAACCCTTCAAGAGTCCAGTCAAGCCAACACACCTAAACCGTCAAAAGCCGATATTCTGTCTCAGAAAAATGCCGAAGCCGAACTCGGTGGTGGGCAGAAACGTATTGACGCTCAGCATAAAAAAGGGAAATTGACCGCCCGCGAACGGATCGCTCTATTGGTGGACGAAGGCTCATTCGAAGAAATTGGCAAGTTTGTCATGCACCGCACCCGCGATTTTGGGTTGGACAAGGAACATTACCTGGGCGATGGTGTCGTGACGGGTTATGGGACGGTCAATGGCCGGTTGGTCTACGTGTTTGCGCAGGACTTTACCGTTTTCGGGGGCGCTTTGTCCGAAACCCATGCGGAGAAGATTTGCAAACTGATGGATCTGGCCTTACAAAACGGGGCGCCGTTGGTTGGTCTGAATGATTCGGGGGGAGCCCGCATTCAGGAAGGAGTTCTGTCGCTGGCGGGGTACGCCGATATTTTTTACCGGAACACTAGGGCGTCGGGGGTTATTCCCCAACTGTCGGCCGTTATGGGGCCCTGCGCCGGTGGCGCGGTGTATAGCCCGGCTATCACCGACTTTATTTTTATGGTCGAGAACACCAGCTACATGTTCGTGACCGGCCCCAACGTGGTGAAAACCGTTACGCACGAGACCGTTACAGCCGAAGAACTGGGCGGGGCCAGTACCCACAGTACCAAATCGGGCGTCACGCATTTCTCCTGCGAAAACGAACTCACCTGCATTCAAAACATAAAACAGGTACTAAGCTACATTCCGCAGAATTGCGAAGACGAGCCGCCCATGCTGGCTTATGAACCCGCCGACGAGTCGAGGCCAGGTCTCAACGACATCATTCCGGCCAACCCCAATCAGCCCTACGACATGCGGGAAGTGATTGAGGAACTGGTTGATGGGGGCAGCTTTATGGAAGTCCACCGAAATTTTGCGGAGAATATCGTCGTGGGGTTTGCCCGAATTGGTGGCCGGAGTATCGGTGTGGTGGGCAACCAGCCCGCCGTGTTGGCAGGGGTGCTCGATATTCACGCCAGTACCAAAGCGGCCCGGTTTGTTCGATTCTGCGACTGTTTTAATGTGCCTTTGTTGGTGCTCGAAGATGTTCCCGGTTTCCTGCCCGGCACCGATCAGGAGTGGAACGGCATTATCACGAATGGAGCCAAATTACTGTACGCCTTCTGCGAAGCCACCGTGCCCCGCGTAACGGTCATCACCCGCAAGGCTTATGGCGGTGCTTATGACGTGATGAACTCCAAGCACATCGGGGCCGATATGAACTATGCCTGGCCATCGGCTGAGATTGCCGTAATGGGGGCCAGCGGGGCCGCCGAGATTATTTTCAAGCGCGAAATTGCCGAAGCCGACGACCCGCAGGCCAAGTTGCAGGAGAAAGTACTGGACTATACCGAGAAGTTCGCCAACCCGTACAGAGCCGCCAACCGGGGCTATATCGACGAGGTCATTATGCCCGATCAGACGCGCCAGAAACTCATCCGGGCATTCACCATGCTGGAAAATAAAGTGGCGACGTTGCCGAAGAAAAAGCACGGCAATATTCCTTTGTAAGTTAATATGGAAGACTTACTCTATAATTTTGACGAAGACGAAATGGGAAAAATCAAAGCCTCATTTATCTCGTTTCATAACACACAACAAGCTTGACTATATGGCCGACCAAATTCCCAAAAAATCAGGTAGTTTACTGAAAACCGTGATTATTGGTTTATTGATTATCTTCGGTATTGCCCTTCTCGTTGGCACGCTTACCGTTCTGTTTCCCTAATTGTCCATTCGGTGTCAACTAGCTTCCTTATCCTGTAGCGATCTGGTAAAAATGGCCAGATCGCTATACACTAATCAGATACTTGATCAACCTCGTCAATAGCTGACAGAATGACGGCGCAGGCTTCCCGGATTTGATCCTCTGTGATCATTAACGGGGGCGCAATCCGCATCGAGTTGTTACAGAACAGGAACCAGTCCGTAATGACGCCCTTTTCGATTGCCCGGTCGATGACGGGTTTCAGCACATCGAACGAATCGAATTCAACGGCCAGCATCAGCCCTTTACCGCGTACCTCCCGAATCGCCGGGTGCGTCAGCAACTGTTTAATTAACTGACCCTTCGCTTCGGCCTGCTCATGAAGTTTCTCGTTCTGTATAACCTGTAGCGTAGCCAGCGAGGCCGCGCACGAAACCGGGTGACCGCCGAAGGTGGTGATGTGGCCCAGGATCGGGTTGTTTCTGAATACGCTCATGATCTCGGCCGAACTGATAAAGGCCCCAATGGGCATACCACCGCCCATGCCTTTGGCGCAAAGTAATATATCCGGGATGGTGGCAAAGGCTTCAAACGCCCAGAAGGTACCCGTCCGGCCAAAACCCGTCTGAATTTCATCAAAAATCAGCAACGCACCTACCTCGGAACAGCGCTGGCGGACAGCCTGTAAGTAGGCTACCTCAGGAACACGAACCCCTGCTTCGCCACAAATGACTTCCATCACAACGGCGGCCGTTCGATGTGTAATCTGCGCAAGGTCGGCCCGGTTTCCGTGCTGGATGTGCCGGATATCGGGCAGGAGCGGGCGGTAGTTTCGTTTAAAGTTCTCATCGCCGGAGAGCGATAAGGCGCCTTGTGTAGACCCATGATAGGCATTGAAACAGCTAATGACCTCGCTACGGCCCGTGTAGCGTTTGGCCAGCTTCATGGCACCTTCCACAGCTTCGGTGCCAGAGTTCGTGAAGTAAACGGTATTCAGACTTTCTGGCAAGGTTTCGGCAAGAGCCTGGGCAAGCTCCGTCTGGGGCGTTTGCACGTATTCACCATACACCATCAGGTGAAGGTACTTATCCAATTGGTTATGGATAGCCGCCAGGACATGGGGATGCCGATGCCCGACATTGCTCACGCCAATGCCCGATATCAGGTCCATATAAGCCGCCTGACCGCCCTGTTCGTACAGATAAATGCCTTCGGCCCGGTCAATTTCCAACCCTAAAGGGAAATCGGAGGTCTGGGCTATATGCTGGAAAAATAATTGCCGGTTTGTCACCGTATACATGATAGAATTATCAATATTGCTTCTATAAAAGTCAACACCCTCAACCATGAAAACAGTTCTGCTAGCCTTGTTACTAAGCCCAACTATTTTGTTGGCTCAACTGATTAAAATTACGCCGGAGGATACGCAACGCAAACAATCGTACCTGATTATGCGCGATGGGACAACGATGCGCGGGCAGGTCGTCCGGCAGGATAGTTCGATTATTTCGGTACGAAAAAAAAACGGAGATATGTCGTTTGTCGAAGCCGACCAGGTTATTTCTATTTTAGCCAATCGCCCCGCGAACGCAGCCGAACCGACCTCATCTGGTGAATTGCCTTACACCGTATTTATCCTGAAAGATGGTACGCAGCTTCGAGGGAAATTTATTCGCCGGGACAGCACCATGATAACGGTTCGGAAGAGCAACGGGCAGTTGACTTATTTTGAGCCTGAATTGCTTGTTCGGGTCGATTCTATGCAAAGCCAGTCTCAACAAACGTCATTACCAGTAATGGCAGGCCGCTCGTTTCCAAATCGGTTTTCACCCTGGCTGTTAACGGGGCAAACGGCCTATAATGCTGAAAAAGGACGCTTATACTACCGGAATACGTTTCTGCTACTAAATGAATTACAGTACGGCATTTCGCGCAACCTGAGTATCGGCGTGAATGTCAATCCATTCTTCGGAACGATCAATCCCGAAAACGGGGCGCGTGAAACTATATTGGGCGCTACAATCCGAATCAATAGTAAGCTTACGTTTCCGATTGGCGAGCAATTTCGGGTTGGCATCAATGCGATCTATCAACCCAGTCAGAAGGGGTATTTATTTAAAATGAACCAGCAATTGGCGTTTCAGGGGCTCATGTCTTTTGGAGACAGCCAACGAAATGCCACCCTCGGCTATGGGATGCGGATTTATCCCGGAAACAGCCTGAATAACAAGATGACCTATGTACTGGTGGGAGTCATGCACAAGATTTCGCGTAACCTGACTTTTCTTAGCGACAATACCTTTTACCTGAATTCTTACCTGGGCGGGAATACGGCTGAGTTGTCTGTCGCACTTCGTCTGAACCGGAGTCGGCATGCATTCGATATTGGTGCTTTGGGGATTGTGCAGCCATATTATTCATACGTAGTCGGGTACTACCAGCCCCGGACTCGTGTGTACGTTGCTCCCTATATTGCGTACAACCTGATCATTGGGCGTAACTAATCAAGTAAGAGCGGGTACGAAAGATTCAGAATAAATAAGAAAATAAAGGGGCTTTTGCCCCTTTATTTTTGGCCACTAGCCATCGATTGGCTTCCAGGCCGTTGCCCTTTCCGAAGCAGATGTTCCTCGGTGGTGAACGCTCGCTAACAATAACCAATTTGGCTTGATTCAGATAGACATATCAACTGGAAGCCGTGTCTATTGATCTGCCAATAGTTTTGACAGGCGGATGAACATAACGGAAATGAGAATTGCTCAATTTTATCGGCAAGTCTTTGGGTGGAAAAGAGAAAAATAATTTTGCCTAAAGCCAGAAAATCATAATTTTTTCTGGTTATGTATGGGATTGTATCCAAGTAGATAAAATTGTTTATAAAACTCGCTTTTGGACTGTATTATAGACCTGATTTTAGAATTAATATTCATATAGCCAGTGAGGGAGCGTATACGTTTTAAAAATTAGTTGATAGGTCTTGTAAGCGTTGAAGTTCGGAAAGATAAAAAATAATATATATTCATTAAATTGTGAAATAATGTATAAGCGCGATATTAAATATATGTACTAATAAATTTTACAACATAATATCTTGCATTTTATGATAATGTTGTAATTTCGCGGCCAGTATTAAAAAATGATTAAAACATTTACCTGGTCGCACTTCATGAAAAAAACTTTATCAGTCATCTGGCTATTAACTGTCCTGTTCAGTATGCCAGTGCTAGCGCAAGACTTTTTGGTGACGGGCCGTGTCACGTCATCAGAAGACAAGTCCGGCTTGCCGGGCGTAAGTGTACAACTTAAGGGAACCACGCGCGGCACGACAACCGACGCCGAAGGAAACTACCGGTTAAACGTTCCGGCCAATGGTCGTTTGGTTTTCAGCTTCATTGGCTTTGCCTCGCAGGAAGTTGCCATTGGCAACAAGTCGGCCATTACTGTTAGCCTAGTACCCGATGCGGCTAATCTGGATGAAGTCATCGTGACCACGTTCGGTACTGCTAAGCGGGCGTCATTCACTGGGTCGGCGGGTACGCTTTCGCCAACACAAATTCAGAACCGTGGGGTGAGTAACGTGGCACAAGCGCTTTCCGGTGCGGTATCGGGTGTTCAGACAACGGCCGGCAGTGGACAGCCGGGCTCGGCTCCCGAAATTCGTATTCGGGGCTTTGGCTCAATCTCATCCGGAAACGATCCGCTTTATGTAGTGGATGGCATTCCGTATTCGGGCAACATTGCCAATATCAACCCAGGCGATATTGAAAGTGTGTCTGTCCTGAAAGATGCCGCATCAACAGCCTTGTATGGGGCCCGAGCCGCCAATGGGGTTGTGGTTGTTACGACCAAAAAGGGCCAGAAAGACCGGAATACCATCAACGTACGGTATACCCAGGGCTTTAGCAGCCGGGGATTGCCGGAGTACGACCGGGTTGGCGTTGGCCAATATTATCCACTAATGTGGGAAACGTACCGGAACAGCGTTGCGTACCGGGCCACCAACCCCGTACCTCTGGCTACCGCAAACGCCGATGCTACCAATCGGCTGGTTAGTTTAGTTGGCTACAACGTATATAATGTACCGGACAATCAACTGGTCAATACCGATGGGCAGATGAACCCGAACGCTACGCTGTTGTATTCGCCCGATGATCTGAACTGGGAAAAGCCCATTACGCGTCAGGGAAACCGGAGTGAGCTAAACGTAAGCTTTGCCGGTGGTCAGAAAAACTCCGATTATTTCGTGTCCCTGTCGTATCTGAACGATAAAGGCTACCTGATTCGCTCCGACTTCGATCGCTTCACGGGCCGGATCAACATCAACTCCCAGATGAAACCCTGGTTTCGGGTGGGGGCCAACCTGTCGACGACCATTTCAAAGTCCAACCAGGCGGATGCTGATGGCAGCACCAGTTTTGTGAACCCATTTTTCTTCTCGCGGAACATCGGGCCCATCTATCCAGTCTATGCGTATGATCCGGCAAACCCCGGCCAGTTTCTAACGCTGCCAAATGGCAACAGGCGCTGGGATTATGGTAACTTGACGGCCCTTGGTTTACCGGCCCGGCCCCAGTTTGGTGGTCGCCATTCGGTTGCCGAAACGGTGCTGAACCAGAATTACCTGCGCCGGAATGTATTGGGCGCCCGGGGTTTTGCGGAAGTTTCGTTTTTGAAGGATTTTAAATTCTCGGTGAATGTCGGTACAGATATTACTAACACAAATACATTTACCTACGGCAACCCAGAAATAGGCGATGGTGCTCCGGCGGGCCGTGCGACGCACCAATTTCAGAACATTTCCAGCTATAACCTCAACCAGTTGCTGAACTACAATAAGTCGTTCGGGAAAAATACGTTCGATGTGCTGCTGGGCCACGAGAACTTCAGCATCAACGATAACAACCTGGAAGGATCGCGGTCGCAGCAAATTGTGGATGGCAACTACGAGTTGGGCAACTTCACGACGACAACGAACCTGGCTTCGGTGTACAACACGCGTCGGGTGGAGGGGTACTTCTCTCGGATCAACTACGATTACGACCAGAAATACTTCCTGTCGGCTTCGGTTCGGCGCGATGGGTCGAGTAAATTTTACAAAGATTCCCGCTGGGGTACGTTCTACTCCGTTAGTGGGGCGTGGCGTATCGACCAGGAAGCGTTTATGCGGGCTATCCCAACGATCAGCTCCATGAAATTGCGGGCTTCGTATGGTCAGACGGGGAATGACGGCGGAGGAAATACCGCACAATACGCTTTGGACAATACCATCAGCTATTATGCCTGGCAACCGCTGTTTGGCTTAGGAAGCTGGAACAACGCATCGGAAGCCGGTATTCTACAAACCAGCCTTGGCAACCAGAACCTGGCCTGGGAATCCAGCAATTCGTTCGATGCCGCCCTGGAATTCAGCCTGTTCAAAGGCCGTGTTTCCGGTACGATCGAGTATTTTGACCGCCGGTCGTCCAACCTGATTTTTGCCGTTCCCTTGCCCTTGTCGGATGGTATTGCGACCGTTACGCGAAATATCGGTACGATGTATAACCGGGGTATGGAGGTTGAATTGGGTATCGAACCCATCCGCACGAAGGACTTTACCTGGCGCCTTGACCTGAACGCTACCCGCGTAAAAAACCGGATCACAAAAATGCCGGATGAGAATCCCGAAATCATCGACGGGACCAAAAAGCTGGCCGTTGGGCGGTCCATTTATGATTACTGGCTCCGCGAATACAAAGGCGTGAACCCCGCTACGGGCGAAGCGCAATACCGTGCCGCTAACTATGTAGCGACCAACTCCCGGATTACGGAAGGTGGCGATACGCTGACAACCAGCGTCAACAACGCCCGTTACCATTACAATGGCTCATCTATCCCAGCCCTGTCGGGTGGTTTTACGAACACGTTCCGCTTTAAAGGTATTACCTTGTCGGCGCTGACGGTCTATCAGTTGGGTGGTAAAACCTACGATGGCGCCTATGCGGCTCTGATGAGTTCGGGTGGGTATGGCAGTGCTAAATCGGTCGATATTCTGCAACGGTGGCGGACTCCCGGTGATATCACCAACGTGCCCCGTATGGACGCTGGCCGTACCTCCGATTTCGATGCGCAATCGGACCGCTGGCTCACCGATGCCAGTTACCTGAATCTACGCTCGGTAACGCTATCCTACGCACTGCCCGCCACGCTGGCCCGCAAGGCATTTCTGGAAAACGCTCAAGTATACATTACCGGCGAGAACTTTCTCATTCTGTCTCATCGGAAAGGTATGAACGTTCAACAGACCTTCACCGGCGTAACCAGCAACGTATTTAGCCCAGCCAAGAGTATTATCCTGGGAGTTTCATTTACGCTTTAAGTTTCAGACAATTCATGAAAGCAAGATATATAACACTAGCATTAGCGTTGGGCCTGCTGACAACAGCCTGCGAAAAAGAATACCTGGAAACTGCGCCCACTGCCAGTATCGATGCCGGGGCTGCGTATTCAACCACAAAAAATGCCGCCAGTGCCATCAATGGAATTTACCGGGCCATGGTTGTCCGGTACTTAAGTTCACAGGCGCACTTTGGGCACCCGGCCATGATGATCATCATCGATGCGCTGGGCGAAGATCTGATAATTAGTAATACGTCGAATACCGGGCACCTTGCCGAGCAGCGCTGGCAGGCTCACCGTTCGGAAACATCGAGTGGAGATCAACTGCCTTACGAATTGTATTATCGGTTGATCGGTAATGCCAACATTGGCATTACCAGTATAGACAACGCTGCGGGTACCCAGGCGGAACGGAATCAGATCAAAGGAGAGGCTTTGGGGATACGGGCGTTCTCGTATTTCAACCTGGTGCAACTCTACGGGAAGCGGTATGATGCGGCCGCTAAACCAAACAGTCAGCTTGGCGTACCGCTGGTACTGACGCCCACCACAGCGGGGCTGCCACGGGCAACAGTAGAGGAAATATACACGCAGATCAATAAGGATCTGGCCGATGCCGCCACGTTGCTCACCTCGACCCGTAGTTTCAAGTCGCACATTAACCTGGAGGTGATAAAAGGTTTCCAGGCTCGGGTTGCATTAACTCAGCAAAACTGGGCCGATGCGGCCAAATACGCGGCTGAAGCCCGAAAAGGCTTTTCGCTAATGACAGTAGCTCAGTACCAGGAGGGATTCTCGGATATCGGCAATCCCGAGTGGATGTGGGGCTTCGACCACGTTGAGGACCAGACGGAGTATTTTGGCGCGTTTCACTCGTATATATCCAGTAATTTTAACTCGACAAACATTCGGGTGACGCCGAAGACTATTAACAGCGCCCTGTATGACCAGATTCCGGCTACGGACGTCCGGTCGAAAATGTGGGTCAAAGCCCCAACCGCAACGAATTCGGTCGTACCAACGGGTGGTGTACGTGCTCCTTACATGAACCAAAAGTTCCGGCTGCCGGGTACGCCATCGACCAGCACCATGGGCGATGTTCCCTACATGCGTGTGGCTGAAATGTACCTGATCGAGGCCGAAGCGCAGGCACGGCTGGGTAATGCCACAGCCGCGGCTACAGCATTGTTCGAGCTGGTCAGCAAGCGTGATCCGTCGTATGTGAAGTCAACGAAAACAGGAACTCCGCTAATCGACGAAATTCTGTTTAACCGGCGTATCGAGTTGTGGGGCGAAGGATTCCGGTTCACGGATCTGAAACGTATGAACATGGCTCTTAATCGGAATGGGGCAACCAACATCAGCTCGGCTGTCGTGGTCATTTTCGACGTAGCGCCCGGCGATGTTCAATGGGAGTTTTTGATCCCACGACGGGAAATTAATGCCAATAAAGCAATCGTTCAGAATCCGTTATAAGCATCTGCCAGACTTCTGTTAACGCGCCTGACTGTACGTACAGTCAGGCGCGTTGCGTTTCATGCGGTTTTTATTGAAGCGATTGCTCGTCTACAATTGATCACACAAGCTTGCTAACCCCAGAGAGACGGAGATCATGGCGATTCAGTTTGAACTGGACGAATTTGTTTGTTAATTGATGAGCGTTGATCAGGCTGCTGAATAACTTGCTCCATGAAACACCTTTATCTTCTCTCGGTTCTGTTGATGGCCAATCTGGCTATAGCTCAGGACGACTACTACCAACCTAAAAAACAGCCCGTATCATCAAGGCCCACCTATACGATTCTATTGAAAGACGGCACCCAGCTACGGGGCGAGCTGGTGCAACAGGATAGCCTTGAAGCTGTTATACGAACCAAAAACCTTGGTGAAGTCCGGCTGCGATCCGATCAAATCGTCAGCATGGAGCAACAGGGTGCTCAGGCCGATGGCGCTATCTATCCAAACCAGTTTCCACAAACCATGCGGCTCGCACCAACGGCTTTCTCGGCCGAAAGAAGGCGACTTTATTATCGAAACTATCTGGTGTACTTCAGCCAGTTCGAGTATGGCATCACGGATAACTGGAGTGTTGGTACCACGTTTTTTACATTCGTTCCCATCGCCATCTTCAGTCTGTCAACGAAAGTTTCTTTTCCAGTTAGTGATCGGGTGCGGCTGGGCGTTAGTGGGCAGTACATAGGCGTTCAATCAGATGGATTTCTGCTTGGCGGAGGGCGGGGATCCATCCAGGGTGCCGGGTATCTGCAGGGTATCGTTACAACCGGCGATCGGCAAAACAACACGACATTTGGCCTGGGGTGGGGTGTATCCAATGGCGAACTGACCCGTTCGGTGGTCGGTTCGTTCGGGCTGGTTCGGAAAGTTAGTCCCAAACTTTCCTTCATTACGGAGAACTTTGTCCTGTTAGGACGCGGGTCCGTCAATTTTGGGGGCATGTTGTCGGCGGGCATTCGGTTCGACCGTCGTCGGCACGCGTTTGACCTGGCCGCTTATCTTCCGTTTTTTATTGGTCCCGGCGTTTCCAGTCTGGTTACGTTTATACCTTATGCGAGCTACCACCTGAAAATTGGCAAATAAGTTGATTGCGTGAGAATAGCGGCAGGAATACACCGATTTCCGCTATTTTCGCCGTTATTGTCAGATAAGCCATTCCTGTATGCCCGAAAATCCGTCTGATCTACCACCGTTTGCTCGTTCCTGGACACAACTCTATGCGATTGTGATTGGTTGTCTGGTTGCCGAAATCTTATTTTTTTATGGGTTAATGCACTGGTTGTCATGAGTGTTCTTGACTGGAGTGTATTGGCTTTTTCGTTGATAGGCATCATCGCCTATGGTTTGTGGCGCAGTCGGGGCAGCCGGAGCATGGACGATTACCTGCTGGCCGGGCAATCGCTGCCCTGGTATCATGTCGGGCTTTCGGTTATGGCTACGCAAGCCAGCGCCGTCACATTTTTATCGGCGCCGGGGCAGGGGTTTAGTGATGGCATGCGCTTTGTCCAGTTCTACTTTGGCTTGCCTCTGGCTATGGTCGTGTTATCGGTTACGTTCGTTCCGATCTTCCATAAGTTACGAGTCTACACCGCGTATGAATTTCTGGAAACCCGTTTCGATGCCCGTGTGCGGACACTTACTGCCGGCTTATTTCTGCTACAACGTGGGCTGTCGACAGGCTTGTCGATCTATGCGCCGGCCATTATTCTATCAACGATTCTGGGCTGGAACATCTACTGGACAAACTTGCTGATGGGTGGTATTGTCCTCGTATATACCGTAACGGGTGGTACGAAAGCCATTTCCTACACGCACCTTCAGCAGATGGCCATCGTCACCTTTGCCATGGGGCTGGCGGGCTATCTGACCGTTAAGATGCTACCGGAAAGTGTGGGTTTTGTGGATGCCTTGCACGTAGCGGGTGAAGCCGGGCGCATGAACCTTATTGACCTGAAGTTTGACCCAAACAGTCGCTACAACCTCTGGTCGGGCCTGATTGGCGGCTTTTTTCTTCAGCTGTCCTACTTCGGCACCGACCAGTCGCAGGTGGGACGCTATCTGACCGGGCAGTCGATTGGACAAAGCCGGTTGGGGTTGCTGATGAATGGGCTCCTGAAAGTGCCTATGCAGTTTCTGATTCTGCTGGTGGGCGTGTTGGTATTTGTCTTTTATCAATACAACCCATCGCCCACCTTCTTCAATAAACAGGAAACCGACCGGCTGAAGCAAAGCAAGTACGCATCGGCCTATCAACTGGCCGAGATCAAGCATCAAAACCTGACTGCTCAACGGCAACGGGCGGTGCTGGATATGCAGGTGGCCTTAAAGACAGATAATGAAGCCGCACAGGATGCGGCCGGGACGGTGCTGCGTCAGACAGACGAAGCACTGAAAGTGGTTAAAACAGACGTTACCAAACTTATTCAGAAAAACAACCCGTCGGCCGATGTCAATGATGTCAATTATGTTTTTCTACGGTTTGTTCTCGACTACCTGCCGCACGGCCTGATTGGCCTGCTGATTGCCGTCATCTTCAGCGCGTCGATGGGAAGCATAGCTTCTGCCTATAATTCGCTGGCCTCGACAACTGTTGTCGATATTTACAAACGGCTGATCAAGAGCGATTCCGACGATGCCCATTATCTGGCTGTTTCGCGCTGGTCTACTGTAGGGTGGGGAATATTTTGTATCATCGTCGCCCAGTTTGCCAACCGGTTAGGCAGTATGATCGAGGCTGTAAACATTCTGGGGTCGTTGTTTTACGGCGTCATTCTTGGGGTGTTTGTCGTGGCGTTTTACGTTAAATCCATTGGCGGCCGGGCTACGTTCTGGGCGTCGATACTAGCCGAAATACTCGTGGTCGTGAGTTGGTACCTGGATCTGACAGCCTTTTTATGGCTCAATGCCATTGGCTGTCTGCTGGTGGTGGGCATTGCCTGGGTATTGCAGCGATTTATGCCTAAAGCCTGAATCCGTTGCGCCTATGAAGGCTGAATAATCTGGTAGGTTGTAGATTGAGATTTTTTAAATAGGAAGCCCGGTCCGAACGTTCGGACCGGGCTTCGTCATTGGGAGACAATACGCTTGACTTATGCCTTTTTCTTGCCTTTGCCACTTTTCATAGCCGGCATGGCGGGAATTTTGGCTGTGTATTCGGTGATGCTTTTCTCAATGCCTTCCTTAAAGAACGAGAACGCCGAATCATTGGATGACTGGCCCATCGTTAGGGCCTTCTGCGCAAGGGGAACCGCTTCCGTATACTTGCCCATTTTGGCCAGAATCTGCGATTTCACGTATAGATTACGATAGGTTTCTTTCATAGAAATCGACTTATCGATCCAGGTTAACGCTTGCTCCAGATTACGTCCTTTCGAAAGGTTGTAATTGGCAGCTGCCTGCAACACAGCCGCATCGTCGGGCTTGTCAGCTACGGCTTTATCGACGTTGGCGGCCGAATTGGCGTTTACATCGACGCGCAGATCGGCACTGGCTTTTGAGTTGGCCCACATGAAATTCATTTTTGCCGTGCTGTCTGTCAAGTCGCTGAAACCGATGGTAAAGGTTTCAATTTTCTCGTTGTTTTCCTTCGGTGTCAGGTCTACCCGCAACACATCGTCAGCTTGCTTGTACGACGCTTCGGTAACGGCTTTATCTTTGTTAAAGATGAGCGTAAAGGCATCGGCGTTTGGAATCGACATGATCGAATAACTTCCGGCTGGCAGTGTTTTACCATTCACCATCAGGTCGGTCGTGGTCGTAAAGAGCGTAGCGCCATTGGCACCGGTTCGCCAGATTTGCCCCGCTGGAACAAACGAGCCCACAAAGGGGTCGCGTCCTTTCAGGCTTGGCCGTGAGTAGGTTACGGTTATGTCAGTTGTACCCACCGTTTGCATAACGGATGCGCCAGGGCTGGGTGAAGGTAACTTAATTTGTGCGGTGGTTAACTGAGCGGCTAAACAAATAGCAACTGCTGTAAGCGAAAGTTTGCGCATAATTGTCTGTAGACTATTTAAAAATCTGTTCCAAATTGCGACTTTTTTACGCAAAAAACCAACGCATGAACCGTGAACCATTGATTGCCCTGCTTCAGAAGCACACCCCGGCCGACGCCACCGAACAGGCCATGACCCAGGCAACCATCGAGTTTGTCCGGACTTATCCGAAATGTTTCGACCGGTCCCTGCTGATTGGACACATAACGGGGTCGGCCTGGATTGTTAGTCCCGATCGCCAGCAGGTGCTGCTTATTCACCACCGGAAGCTCGATCGGTGGCTACAACCCGGTGGTCATGCGGATGGAGATCCCGATGTGGCTGCGGTGGCCTTGCGCGAAGCCCGCGAAGAAACCGGATTGACCTCCCTAAACTACATTGACGAGGGTATTTTCGATGTTGATGTGCATGAGATTCCGTCCCGAAAGGATGTACCCGCACATCTGCATTATGACATTCGCTTTTTGCTTGAAGCTGACCCGCTGGAAACGTTTGGGGATTCGGATGAAATTAAAAATATTCAATGGTTTTCTATAGAAATGGCAAAAAATACAGCAGATTCTGAGTCTATTTTAAGAATGCTACGAAAAAATGTAAAAAACTAGAAATATAGTAGGTATTTTAATTGTTTTTTAATTCGACGAGGTAGTAGCTTTGTTGGACAACAAAACCATAAAAATAGCCATGAAATCAGTCGTTTTTTTGCTTGCTGGCATCAGCCTATTGGCGTTGTCAGGGCAAGCTTTTTCGCAGGACGATGGAGCGCGGAAGCCCTTAAATAATCCGATGTATTCACCCCATAACTATAAGCATCCGAATATGGCAGCGGCTGCCCGGCGTCAGGAAAGTAAGGCAGGCATTGTTGTGCAGCAACCTGGTTCAACGGATCCCCGGCTGGCTAATTACAAAAATCAGATGCCTAACCAACAACCAACGGGTGGCATTCAGGTCGACCACACGCCATCGGCAAGTCTGGCCGACCGAAATTATAAAGTTCAACGGGTAAGCGAGCCTAAACCGGCTTTTCCAATGGATGAGTATTACGTTAAAAAACGCAGAACAGACAGTACAACCATTGGCAATTGAGGCTACTCGATTACGATAAACGGGTCAACGGTACGTACTGTTGACCCGTTTCGTTTTAGTTCCTGCCTAAGAGAGTGGCTGTTTCTGCGTCATCATTGATTTGTACCATACCCGACTTGATCTGTCTTTCCGGACCAGCTGTTTGCGAAGTACCTTTGTTTCATAAAAAGAACCAGATCTACACCCTGCGTTTTAACGGTATTAACTTTTAAATCGTCATAGCCATGTCAGCCAATCATAGCCGTTTATATAGCATAGTAAACAATAAATGCCCCCGTTGTCAGGAGGGCGACTTCTTTGTTTCGAATAGCGCGTTCAGCCGTAATTTTGACAAAATGCACGATCACTGTCCGCATTGTGGTGAAAACTTCATGCCTGAACCTGGTTTCTACTGGGCTTCGATGTTTGTGAGTTATGCGTTTTACACCATTTATACGCTGCTGACCTTTTTCATTTTCGTCAAGTGGTTGAACATTGATCTGGACTATTACCTGGTGGGGTTGGTGCCGACGTTGATTCTATTAACGCCTTACTTCTTCCGGCTCGCCCGCCGTACCTGGTTGTCGATCTTTATTGCCCCCAAACCCGTGGCAGGGTAATGAACTAGTGAGGTTCGGACCACTACCACATTAATCGGTACAGTATTTAGCGCATTTTATCCGTGCAGACACGATGAAAATGCGCTATTTTGCGAACTGTGGTAGGGCGTTGACAGGACAAAATAAAACTATGCAGGTTAAAGTAGGTGTGGTACAGGCAGCTCCCGTGTTCTTCGATAGCGCCAAAACAATCGATAAACTGGAAACCCTGGTGGTTGACGTGGCCAAGAAAGGGTGCCAGTTTCTGCTTTTCCCCGAGTCGTTCATTCCTGGCTATCCCCGAAAATTCACGTTTGGTGCTACCATCGGTTCACGGACAGATACCGGTCGCGAACTCTACAAAACATACTGGCAAAACAGCCTCCAACTTCCCAGCCCTGAATTGAGTCGGCTGGAGCAGATTGCCCGCGACAACGCCATTTACCTGGCCATTGGCGTAACGGAGCGCGACAGCCTGAACGGGAGCTTGTATTGCACCCTGATTTATATATCCCCAACGGACGGCTATCTGGGAAAGCATCAAAAAATTAAGCCAACCGGCGTTGAGCGATTGGTGTGGGCCGAAGGAATGGGGCAGGATTCTCTGAAAACATTCAGCACGGCCGTTGGCCGGATGGGTGGCCTGATCTGTTGGGAAAATTATATGCCGTTGGCCCGAATGCGGATTTATCAGCAGGCTCCCCAACTCTACCTGGCCCCGACCGCCGATGCGCGACAAAGCTGGCCTGCCACGCTCCAGCACATTGCCTGTGAGGGCCGTTGTTTTGTGTTAGGCTGTAATCAGTATTTTACCCGACACGATTACCCGGAAGAGTACCGGTCGATGTTGACGGATGATGAGTTAATTCTGAGTAGGGGAGGCAGCGCCATTGTTTCACCACAGGGCGAATTCATCGCTGGCCCATTATGGGATGAGGAGGGTATCCTGATTGCCGATCTGGACCTGGACGAGGTATTGAAAAGCAAGCTTGATTTCGACGTTATCGGTCATTATAGCCGCCCTGATCTTTTTGATTTTTAAACCGGCAGACGTTACTGACAGGTTATTTGTTTGTGGTGTGTGGTTTGTGGTTGGCTGACGCACGAGTGTTGCTGACGCGTCAGCCAACCACAAACTACAAACTTGTAGACTACACACCAATGACAAGCTTCTATGTTACAGCTTTATCAGCTTCACGGTGCGCTTTTTATCTCCTGAGATAAGGGTCATAAAATACATACCGGCCGATAAATTCAAATTAGGCAACATAAACGCGCTTAACCCCGTCGACGTGTAGCGATTCTGCCAAATAACCCGCCCGGCTGCATTCGTTAACGTCGCATCGAGAGGGGTATTCGCCTGAATTTCGCCCCATTGAACCCCGAGGGGCTCGCCATCGCTGAACGGATTCGGGTAAACCAGCAATTGACCGTAGTTGTCAGCCAGAACAGACGCCCGCTCAAAATTGGGAATGCCATAGCCCACCTGGTCGTCGGGATTACCAAATTGACTCCCCGATCGGCGAAGGGCTTCCGTTACCTGGGCCGCCGTCAGGCGGGGATGAGCTTGCCAGAAGCCAGCCGCCAGACCCGCTACCAAAGGCGTTGCAAACGAAGTGCCGTTGCCCGAAACGACTTTTCCGCCTGGATCTCCGATAATGGTTCCCTGACCACGAGCCGCCAAATCAGGCTTTACCCGTTGGTCGGCCGAGGGGCCGAATGAACTGAACGAAGCCCGCTGACCAGTTTGTGTGACGGCCCCAATGGCCAGCACCGAGGCTGCATCGGACGGGGCCGATAGGTAACGCCACGCATCACTGCCATCGTTGCCAGCCGCTACCACCACAACCATGCCTGTTTCGGTCGCAATCTCGGCCGCCCGACTAGACAGTGCCGTTTTGCCATCCATATTCCGGTAGGTGTAGCTGGTCGTTGGATCATCAAACTGCGTATAACCCAGGGATGAACTAATCACATCGACGCCCGCACTATCGGCGTATTCGGCACCGATCAGCCAGTTGGCTTCTTCAATTTGCTTTTCTGAATCGACATCTTCGGTGCGAAGCAAAATAAACGACGCTTTGTAAGCCGTTCCGTACAGTTGTTTGTCGGCGGTGGCAGCAATGGCCGACAAACACTCAAGTCCGTGCGAATCGTCTTCATACACGCTCGTTTCTTTTCTGACAAAATCATAGGTTGCGAGCACCCGTTTTTCATCCAGGAGTGGTTTGAGGAAACTCACTTTGTCGCCATTTTGAAAGCCGGCATCCAGCACGCCAATGAGCATCCCTTCGCCATGATATCCCTGCTGGTGCATTTTGTCGACCCCAAGCTGGTTAATCTGCGCCTGCGAATTACCATAATCCAGCGGGGCTTCGCTCACGTTGGCATAGGACTCGAGTTTTTTAACGGTTTTATGTTGGGATTCGGCACTTACCCGGGCCTTTGCCAGCGACCGGCCAAATTCCAGTCCGTTCACAAACGGAAGCTTCTGGATCGTGGCCAGCGTAACGTCATTGGTTTCGACCAGTACCGCATTGAGCCAGCGCGAGGTGAACCAGATTTTGGCTCCTGCCTGTTGCAGTTGCGTCACATACGTAGGGTTGACCGGCAAGTCGCGTTCGAGTACGGAAATGTTCTGTTTCTGCCGACGCAAAATGGACCGTTGTGACAGGAACTGTTCCGGGCGGCTGAGGCTGTAGGGCGAGTTCGCCTTGTCGCGCAGCAGCACCAGGTACTTGCTCGTTGTCTGCCCAAAGCTGGTCAACTGGCAATAGAGTAGTAGCAGTAAAAGCCAGCCCGTTTTACTCCTTCCCATACGTTTGAATGCGATACACTTGTCGAGTGCCATAATCAATCTGGTTCTTTCCAATACAACCTGAACTCGTGATGCAAAATCGCCGGTAAGTCCGCTCTTTATAAATCAATCCAACCTGCCGGGCATACACCGCCACTCGTTTCTCCTGCGAGACCAGTGTCGAATCGTCCTGAGCGACAACCGTGACGGTTTCGTTGAATGACTTCTCCAATACGCGAAAAGGCTGGCCTGCGTTGCGGACCTCGTACTCGTCGGGCCCGAATGTGTTGTATCGGTTGCCGTTCCAGCTTGACCCGTTACTGATTGGGAACAGTAAGCTAACAAAATCCTGACCATTTTCCGTGCGAATGGCTTCATTCGTGACTAACCGGGCCGACCACACTGAATCGGCCTGCCAGGGCTGGTTGTCAGTAACACGCCGGTACCGGGTGAGTCGGTAAGCCGTTTGTCCGGCCACATCCGTGTAAGGTGCTCCCACAACTTCCTTAATCTGGTAATTCCGCTGCATGGGAGCGCCCTGAAGCGGGTACTGATCTTCCTGTACCGTGTAGATATAAAACTGGCCCGTCTCCAGCGGGAAGTAGGCTAAGTCTGATGAAGCGGGCTCGGTTGTGGCCGATTGGCAGCCTGAAACCAAAGCTAGCCAGGCAACTATCCGGAACCAGGAAGACAGGGAATTGGGCATACGCAGAGAGAATAACAATTAAAAAATCCGGCTCCAGGCAAAACGGATAATCAGCAACAGGGCAACAAAACCAATGACAATGTAGGCAAAAGGAATATAGGTAACCGCGTAGATACGAGTGCGGTCAATGAACCAGAGAATGCCCATGACAGCCCCGATCAGGGTCAGAAAACTGGATAATTTACCGAAGCCCGGAATATAGCTGAACGGAATCTTGCGCCGAATTAGCAACAGCGTGGCCACCATCGTCAATACCGGTAGCACTTGCAGGCCGAGATTCATCTCCCAAATACTCTGCCGCTCGAATAAAAACAGGTAGATGTTGAGGGTGATGGCAAAAATTCCCGGAAGGCAGGCCAGATAGACCAGAACCGCATACGCATAGCGCCATTTCCAGATGTCTTCCGCCGTTTCACCCGACCATAAATTAACTAAAAAAGCTCCTGTCGGAATGGACGACAGGAGCAGAAATAACAAGATAGGCTGGCCGGATAAGGCCGCAAATACATCGCGAAGTGTCATGGGATAGAATGAACGAGTGCAATCAGGCCGCCGAAACTGAGTGGATACGCGAAAATACAGCTCACGTATCCACTCAGTTTCGGCGGCCCGATTGCACTCGTTTTATTTAAGTGTCAACAAATAGCCAATCGTGAAGTTGGCGTCCCAGTCGAAAACGAACTGATTACAGCCCGTTGCATTGGCAATGGCTTTGTAAATGTTCAGTCCCGCTTTCGATTTGGCACTTTCCAGTTTATACGCCGATGGCGCGTCGAGAACCGTGTAGCGTTCCTTGCCTTTTCGCACCGACTTCGCCAGCTCAAACGGTACACCGCCGATAATAAAGCAGGTTTTACGGTGATCGGTTGGCACTTGTTTAGCTTTAGCGGCCACCTCCGTTGCAACGGCTTCGTCACTGGTGCCGTTCTCAAAATACTTGGCTCCGTAGGTTTCCAGGGCCTTGATGGACTCGCCTTGTTTCCACGAAATCTTGGTATTGCCCGAGCCAATGTCCGTTACAAACGAGTTATCGGCGTAGTCGGCGGGCAGCACTGACCGAAGGCCAAGTGAGCCTTCCTGTTCTGGCGTAACCGTGTTAACAAAGTAGTTGAGCGACTTCAGCGCTTTGATGATCTTCTGCGTGCCTTCTGCTTTGAGCGCGCCCGAACTGACCACAAAGTGAATGTTGCGTCCGCCTACGCCAAAGTCAAGCATTTTGCCAATGTAGCTTTTCAGGCCCGTCCGGATATCGTTGTCCGTAGCCATATTTTCCAGAACCAGGCTGTTTCCGAATTCAGCTTTTTCGAGTTTCCAGCGTTTCTGGTCGTCGATTCGGACGATGAATGAATTGAAACCACTGGCGCCCAACTCAACAACACCTTTAAGTTGGCCGTTCTGAGGCTCGGGAGCCGTATACGTAAACGCCTGACGAGGCTGATCCGTCGCTTCATTTTCCGATGAGCCAGAAGATGCCTCCGACGAAGAGGCCGATGATTCGTCAACGGCTCCTTCCGCTGTTTTGTCGTCAGCCCGGGGCATCGTCTGCGATTCGGAATATTCTTTTTCCTTGTTGTCAGGGGCCAGTTTACGCAGGGCCGCGTTGCCACCAAAGTAACGGAACGCGAAGAAAGCAGCCGCCAGAATCAGAGCTGTGATGAGTAGCCGACCGGCCACGGTTAATCGTTGCATAATTTTAAAAAGTGAAAAGGTGAAAGCGCGTAAGAGTGAGTGAGCGCAAAAGTGAAATGGGACGAAACGCACCTGCGCTCATTTACTCTTGCGCTCTATAAATTATTCGAGCAAATTTTTGTAACCGGCGTCCTTCTGAGGATTTGGGCCGAGGTTTAGGGGTTGGGCAGGAGCGTCCAGCTGGACCATTTTGAATTCGCCTTTGTTGTAGGCATCCAGCAGCGCTTCTCCCTTGTCGGACAGAACGCCATTCTGAATATCGACGCCGTTGATGAAATCCATCGAGAGATCCATCGCCCGCTTCATTTCGCCGAGCTTCATACTCATGTCGTCCTGGATGTATTCCATCGACTGATCGAAATAAAACTTCTTGTCGGGATCCCCTTTGAAGATGCTGACCGCCGTTTTGAGGGCGTTCGAGCTATCTTTAACGATCTGATATTCTGTTTCTTTAAGCCGGACTTTAATCTCTGTCTCCTTGATGATGTAATCGGCGCTCTGGTTTACTTTTTCCATAAACGCCAGCACATTTTTCATGTTCCGCTGGAGCGGCAGCAGCTTTTCGTTCATTTCCTGAAGGCCCGCGCCTTCGATGGTCGCCAGTTGAGCCGTTTCGCGCATGCCGGGCCGGTCGGTCAGTGAATTGGCTTTGTTGGCCTCGGCGAATTTCTGCTTGATTGCTTCGTTATTCTCATTGATTTTTTTGTTCAGCTTTACGAGTTGCCCCGCCAGGATATTGATCTGGCCCTGCATTTTCTCCCGCTTCTGTTTCAAATCGTCAATGTAAATTTTCATGATGGCAATCGGGTTCAGCTGAATGACCGTTCCCGTTAAACTGCGCATCAATGACTTGAACAGAAAGAAGACCGCCGTCCGTACATCCTTGCTGGTGAACAGGAAAATCAGGACGCCCAGCGCGCCAAGAAGCAGCGACAGTTCGAGGATGTTCGACGTGGCCCGAATTAGAAATTCAATGATTCGGTTAAAATAAACCAGGCCTAATCCGGCCATACCGGCCAGGACGATCATGCCCAGAACACCTTCGGGACGGCTCCAGAACGAACGTTTTTCTGCGTCTGCACCGCCACCAAGTTTAGAAAAGTCAGGAGTTGCCATTTGTTTGGGTTTATGGTTTTTGGTTTCATGAGCCTGCGTTGGATAAGATCACCGATCCGGCAGGTCTGTCAATCAAGTAGTAAACCTATTTTAAGTAGTGCGCCATTTTGGCGATGTCATCTTTAATCTGGTCAATAAAATGCGCAAACGTGGATTCGTAATTTTGCCGATTCTGGGTAATTTTTCCACTTTGTTCGGTGATTTCGCCCGTAATGGCCGTCAACCGGTTTGTATTGGCGTCGATCTGTTTCTGAATCTCTACGAGTTGCTTTGCCAGCGACTCATTATCGGTTTGCAACCGTTTCTGTTCATTCTGCAAGCCACCCACACGTTCGGCCAGGGCAGTTTCTACACTCTTGGTAAACCCATCCCGGTCTTTATTCAGCGCTGCAATATACCCATTTGCCGTATTGGTTAACACCGAAGCGTCTGCCGAGCCGCCTAATGCTTTAAAACTTGCCCAGGCCGCCTGGAACTGCTTCTCCTCCGATAAGCCCAGGTTGCCAAGGCTCCGCAGCGTTTCCCGGAATTCGAAATAATCGGGGCCAGGGGGATTGTTCTGCGCCAGCACGTTGGCCAAGTGTTCGGCAAATTTCGAGTCGACCGAGCCGGTCGTACTTACCACCGGCTCCCCAGCGGGTGTAACCGGACCCGCACTGGTGACGCCGGGCGTGGGTACACTGGCAGATGGGCGGGGCGCGGCTGGTGCCGATGAGGCCACTGGCGGTGTGCCGGTAGCCGTACCCGTTTCTTCGTCTTTAACGAAGAAACTCAGGATTTTACGACCAATTGATTTGTCAGGTTCTGGCATAATTGTCTATCGTTTCGGAGCTACTCATTTGCGGGTTTACCCCGTCTGTAAAAGACTGAGCAATGTTACGAGGTTCCGGCCAATCCCACAATACCAGATTTGGCCGAACGGTTGCGGGGGTTGACAATGTGTTGCAGGGAAGGACGGTTTACGGTTTGTAGTTTACGGTTGGCTGACGCGTCAGTTGCTTGCGCCGGTCCGCTGATGCGTCAGCCAACCACAAACCCAATACTACAAACCGATCTCACTCCCTCACCCACTTTTCCATCCGCTCGGTAAAGGTTTCCACTTTCGACTTAGAAACCAATTGGATATACATGTTATAGGGGTTCTGGCGGTAGTAATCCTGGTGATATCCTTCGGCGGGGTAGAAAGCTGCGTAGGGAACCACTTGCGTAACAACCCGCCCCTGGTGATGCCCTGACGCGTTTTCCCGTTGTATAGCCGCTTCGATGCGGGCTTTTTCCTGAGGTGTTCGGTAGAAAATCGCGGAGCGGTAATGCTTCCCGATGTCGGGGCCTTGCCGATTGAGTTGAGTCGCGTCATGCCCGGCAAAAAATGCATCTAATAAAACGTCGTAAGAAATGATTTTCGGGTTGTAATAAACCTGCACGGCTTCGGCATGCCCCGTCTGATCGGTACCAACTTGCTCATACGTTGGGTAAGCCAGATCGCCCCCGGCGTAGCCGGATACTGCCGTTCGAACTCCCTTCAGTCGTTTCATTTCCTCCTGAACGGCCCAAAAACAGCCACCGGCTACGGTTGCCACGGCCTCACCGGGTTTCAAACCCGGCAGTTTGACGGGATTCGTATCAATAATCGTGGGCGTTTTTTCGGCCGGGCGCTGCTGGCAACCCGCAAAAAACAGGGAAACCGGAATAAATAGATGAACGAGTAATTTCATGAGATAGCACTAGGTATTGATTAACACAAAAGCGGGGTAGTGGGTTGCGTAAAAGTAACGTCCTTTCGTTCTTAACTTTGTTCATTGGCTCTCTACCATCAGTAATAACCTATTGCTTATAACCCGCAAGGTATTGCGGCCGTATCTGTATGTCATTGACAACGTTAGGGCTCGAATTGCCCACCGACCCCCGCTGGGTCAATATTGCTGAAATGAACATCGGCGAAATTTTGGTCGACCATGCCTGGTGCGAACAAAAGGCCGCATCGTCGTGCATTTCGTTGGTTGTCCAGTATTTTGATCAGCCCGTACTGGTTGATACCCTAACGCCCATTGTATCCGAAGAGTGGGGACATTTTCATCGGGTATTGAAAGAGTTGCAAAAACGGAACATCCCGCTTGGTCGGCACCGAAAAGATGAGTACGTAAACCAGGTTCGTACCCGGCTGCGCCGGTCGATCAACGATTACAGAGAGCAGATGATGGATAATCTGTTGATGAATGCCCTGATCGAAGCCCGAAGCTGCGAGCGCTTCAAGCTCTTGTCGGAGCAGATCGCCGACGAAAGTCTGCGCAGGTTTTACCGGGAACTGATGATTTCGGAAGCAGGTCATTATCGCACGTTCATTGATCTGGCAGAGACCTATTTGCCCGCCGAACGTGTCCGGGAACGGTGGAAGGAGTTTCTGTCCGTTGAGGCTGACATTATTGCCAAGCTAGGCGTTCGGAGTGATCGGATGCACTGACCCTCTATTGACAATAGAAATCGATAAAATGGCTAATGACGGGCCGAAAGTTGATTTTCCTCTGAATTCAGCCGGTTACGGATGCCTCTTTACGAATCGGTTTTTTACCATAAAAAGTGGCTTGCGCTTAATCAATTAGCGTAAAAACGCCTGGAGACCGATGCGGTATATCTTGAGCAGATTCAGGAATTTATCGACTCGTTTGGCCCGAATTGAGTAACGAGTGGGTTATCTTTACTGTTCGGCTGAACACGTATCCGACTCACCGAACCACGAATGACTTTTCTTCGCCAAACGGCTAAACGCATATTTGATACCCACGGCCCCAGCTTACGAGACGTTTGGGTGATTCTGCCAACGCGCCGGGCTGTGTCCGTTTTTTTAGATGAGCTGGCCGCCCTTTCCGACCGGCCTTTTCTGGCTCCACACGCCCTCGCGGTCGACGATTTTATTACCCAGGCTGCGGGTGTTCAACTGATCGATTCGGTTAGTTTATTATTTGACCTATACGATGTTTTCCGGGAGATCGACCCCCTGGTTGAGTTCGAGCAGTTTATCGGCTGGGCGTCGGTCTTGTTGGCCGATTTCGACCGAATTGACCAATACCTGGTCAGTCCAAATGAACTGTTTAGTTACCTCACTGCCGCTAAAACCCTCGAACGCTGGCAGGTAGACATGCCGTCGACGGCGAAACCCATTGTGGAAACGCCCGGTACGGCCCGCTACTTCAAGCTGTTCGAGAACCTGCAAACGGCTTACCATGCCCTGCATGAACGACTGAATGA
Organism: Spirosoma horti; assembly: GCF_054776595.1. Lineage (NCBI taxonomy): Bacteria > Pseudomonadati > Bacteroidota > Cytophagia > Cytophagales > Cytophagaceae > Spirosoma > Spirosoma horti. The sequence goes on along the minus strand of NZ_BAAHBQ010000006.1, from coordinate 58,206 downwards.
ACAGGGGCTAGCCTACCGGGGAATGGCCTATCGGTTGCTGGCGCAGAACGTTGAGTCGCTGATTCGGGACAATCTGGCTTATGAACGGGTTTACTTTGTTGGGTTCAATGCCCTCAGCCGGGCCGAAGAACATATTATTCGGGTGTTGGTCGATGCACAAAAGGCCGAACTTATCTGGGATGCCGACCAATACTATATGAACGACCGTCGGCAGGAAGCAGGCGAATTTCTGCGTCGATACAAAGAAAATGGCTGGTTTTTTTCAAAACAGAACCATGAAGATCTGGCCCAGCAATCCAATAATCTGCTCGGCTCGGAGAAAAATATTCGTGTAGTCGGCGTTCCCAATGCCAGCATGCAGACAAAAGTGGCGGGCAAAATTTATAGCGAATGGCAACAGGCCGGACCCGTGGGGCAGGGGGGTAACCTGGGCCGTTCGCCTAAAACGGCCATCGTGCTGGCCGATGAAACCCTGCTGGTGCCGGTACTGTATGCACTCGATGAAAACGTAACGGATTTAAACGTAACGATGGGTCTGTCGCTGCGCTCGTCGCTGATGTTCACCCTGGTCGATACGTTGTTTGAGATGCAGCGAACGGTGCACGAATTCCGGACCAGGGATGGTCGTGACCTGAAGATCCCCAAGTTTCACCACCGCCACGTGGTGAAGTTGCTCAACCACCCGTTTCTGAAGCAGTATGAGCGTATTCGCGGACTTATGTGGGCGGGCGAGGTCTTGCCAAACGGTGACGTGCTACCGCCGGAACCTCTTTTTCAGTGGATTGCCAAAGAAATTGTCAAGAACCAGCGGGTCTACCTGACCGAACAGGAAATAAGGGAGCTGGGGCAGAACGATCCGCTCGTGCAGGTGCTGTTTACGCGTTGGCCCAACGAAGAGCCGATGAAGGCCATTCAGACATTTTATGAGCTGATCGAGCTTCTGCGCGATGTTTATCGCACCAGCCAGGATGCCATCGAAATCGAGTATCTCTATCTGTTCTTTACCCTGCTCAAGCAACTCGAAGCCACGCTGGAGCGGCAGGGAAGCGTGGGTAAGGGAGCGCGCAACGGCCGCCAGGCCGCGGGGCAGGCCGAGGTTACGGTACGAAGCTTCCGGCAATTTCTGTATGAACTGATCCGGCAGACGTCCATTCCGTTTACGAGTGAAGGGAAGAGCCAGTTGCAGATCATGGGGATGCTCGAAACAAGGGCGCTGGATTTCGACCGGGTTATTATTCTGTCTGTAAACGAAGGCATATTACCACAATCACGTAAGCTTAACTCACTGATTCCATTCGATATAGCGTCTGAATTGCTCCTGCCTACCTATCGGGAGCAGGAAGCCGTCATGGCATATCACTTTTACCGGCTCCTGCAGCGGGCCAGCGAGGTGGTGTTGTTATATACCACCTCAACCGATGCGTATGGAAGCAGCAAAGGGGAGCCAAGTCGGTTTGTCCGACAGTTGGAACATGAACTGGTTCCCCGGTCAAACGGCCTGGTGCGGATCAGCCGCCCGACGGTTCGCTTTGGACGATCCAGCGAGCAGGCGAGTGCCGATCTGTCGCAATTGCGGGTGCCAAAAACGGAACGCATCCGGGAAGATCTGGTTAAGTTGCTCACCACAAAAGGGTTATATCCGTCCTACCTGAACCAGTTTGTGAGCTGTTCGATGCGCTTCTACTTTAGCCGGATTGTAAACATTAGTGAAGAGGAGGACATCGAGGAAAAAATGGGTGCCGCTGAGTTCGGGAGCTGGCTGCATAAAGTGATGGAGCGCCTGGATCTCGACTATCGAATGAAATCGTTACCCATCGATGAGTCGATTATCAAGAACCTCCTGGAAGAAGAATTTGCGATTTCTATGAAAGGGCGGGTTATTGAATCGGGTATGAACCTGTTGCTCTATGACCTGGCGCAGAAACTGATGCTCGATTTTCAGCGGCAGCAAAATGCCCTCCCCGGCCTCACCGTCATTGGCACCGAGCAAACGCTGGAAACCTACCTCACGGTGTCTATTGAGGGACGTGCCCCGATCAAGGTGCGAATTGCTGGTAAAATTGACCGCATCGAGCAGTTTGGTGATCAGATTCGTATTGTCGATTACAAAACGGGTAAGGTCGATCTATCCGAAAAGACGCCCGTCGGCCTGAGCGACAAACTACTGAACGACGGTAAGGAAGACAAAATGCGGCAATTGTGGCTATACCGCTACCTGGCCCTCAAAAACATCCGTGACTATGGCGGGCTGCCCCGCGACCGGGCCAAGAAGGATATCTTCCGGGCGGAGGGCATGCCCGTTGAAGCGGGCTTCTATTCGTTTCGCGACGTGAGCGGTGGCTTTAAATCGAACCCGGTCCGGTTTGGTGATAACGACAGCCCGGCGCAATACATTGAGGATTCGGAAGAGCTGTTACGTCAGCTAGTTGAGCGGATGCTCGACCTGAACGAGCCATTCAAAAAAACAGACCAGATTGAAATCTGCCAGTTCTGCGATTATAAGGGTATTTGTGGCCGGTAGGCGTCATGACCCCATCACATAAATTTTACAGACTACTTTTTAACTCCACGAACGGGCGCTACCAGTTCCTGAACGAGATACATGGTACAGCCGCGATTCAGGAGGCAGCGTTTGTTCAGTTGACAGCATGAAGCACGCATTATTACTGGTCCTGATCTTATTCAGTTTGAGTACGACGGCTCAAGTACTACGGAGAAGAACCGTTAAGCTGATGGGTAGCCGATTCGACATTACAATTGTTGCTCAGGATTCCCTAATGGCTGAAGCGAATATCGATCGAGTCATTGCTGAAGTAACGCGGATCGAGAATTTGATTTCTGACTGGAAGGCAGATTCACAGATATCAATGGTCAATAAAAACGCCGGTATCGCGCCCGTTAAAGTGGATGCTGAGGTTTTTGCCTTAACGGAACGAGCAATCGCACTCTCCAAAATGACCAACGGAGCGTTTGATATCAGCTTTGCCGCCATGGATCGAATCTGGAAATTCGACGGCTCGATGACCGAAATGCCAACACCCGAAGCCATTAAGAAATCGGTGGCGAAGGTAGGCTATCGGTCTATTGTTCTGGACCGTAAACAGTCTACGATTTTCCTAAAGCGCAAAGGCATGAAAATTGGCTTCGGTGCCCTGGGCGAAGGGTATGCCACCGACCGTTGCCGCGACATGATGCTGGCCAGAGGCATTAAGGCTGGCATTGTCAACGGGTCGGGTGATATGAGCACCTGGGGCAAGCAACCCGATGGCAGTGACTGGATGGTAGGCATCACCAATCCAATGCATAACGATACTATTTTCGCCATTTTACCCTTGCGGGAAAGCGCGATGGTTACTTCTGGCAGTTATGAAAAGTTTGTGGTATTCAATGGAAAGCGATATGCACACATTATAAACCCCAGCACGGGTTATCCAGCCACCGGGCTGATTAGTGTTTCGGTCCTGGGGCCCAGCGCCGAAATCGCTAATGGGTTTAGTACCTCCCTTATGGTGTTAGGCAAGGATGCCGGGCTGAAGCTGATCAAAAAACACCCGCAGTACAGCTATATTCTGATCACCGATGCCGGGGAAATCATCTCCTCCAGCCAGTTAGCGTTGCCCCTGCGTAAGCTATAAAATGACCATCAATAACAATCCATCAGGATTTGTCCGTGAGATTGGTATACGCTAAGGCTTTGCCCCAGTTTTGTCTGACAAATGGTTTCCAATAGATCAAGGACATCTTTCTGCATCGCCAGGGATCCACAGATCATTAGTACTCCTTTTCCCATCAACGTATTGGCCAGGAAATCGGCGTCGCGGGTGAGCAGGTGACTGACATATTCTTTATTGCCTTCGCGCGAATAGGCAACGTGTAGGTTCGTGAGTTGCTGAGCCGACCGACTTGCGTTCAGGAAGTTCCGATAAACCTCGAACGAGGCCAGTTGCCGGAAACCGCAATATAAATGGCAGGGTATCAGCTGTTTGTTTTCACTGATCATGCCCAGAAACGGGGCAATACCCGTGCCATTGGCAATCATGACCACGACCGGCGCTTTTTTAGGAAAATGGAAATGGTCGTTGTTGACGATCCGTGCCTGAATTGTTTCGCCGGGCGAAAGATCATGTAAAAAGCTGGATCCCAGTCCGTTTGGATGCCGCCGGACACTCAGCTGAAGCTCCTTATCCAGTACACCAATGGAGTATAGCCGTTCGCGGTGATCGTTGGCGGGGTAAATGGCCAGCAGATCGCCCGACATAACGCCGTTCTTTCGATGGGTGCGTAGCCGGATTAAAAAGGTGCCGTCGGGCTGGGTCGTTCGGGTATTATCCGTTACGGTTAATGTATCAAGTTTGGGTTTTGGCGCTTTCAGCAGGTCTGACGAAACGGATATCGGCAGATCGGTTTGTTGCGACCAGGCTTCGGCCCATAAACCAAACTCGTCCGGCGACCGGTCATTGACGGTATGAATATCCACCAAGGGAACCGCCCAGGTCTGACGCGACAGGAGTTGGTTCACTTCAAAGGCAAATTTACAGAAATCAGGATAGGCGTGCGACCCAAAACCAAGTACAGAAAAACGCACTGGTTGCGCCTGTGGGTATTTTTCAACCAGCGTGGCAAATCGTTTGGCGTTAGTTGGTGCGTCACCGAGGCCATACGTAGCCGTTAGCGCGATCAGATACTCCGCTTTTGGGAAAACCGTGTAGTTGTTGAACTCGCTCAGAAACGATTTTTGGCCCTGTTTGAGAAGTTGTTGATGAATGAGTTGGGCAAACTGGAACGTACTGCCGTTCTCCGACCCAACCAGGATAATGAACCGGCTCTCGTCGGCCGAGAACTTGTTTCTGACACGGTTTGCCCGTCGTTTAAACGTGATAGCAAAGCCGGAATAGATAAAAAAGAGGATGTTTCCGGAAGCGATGGCCAGAATGATGGCCCAAAGGGCACTGGCCCGGCCGGTGTGCAAATCCAGGCTCAGGTTGGTTAACAGGACAGCGGTTGGGTAACGATTTTCGCTGAGAATGTCGCCCGTAACCTGATTGACCGTCAGTTCGCGATCCCTAAGCGTCAGCGTGTAATACTCTTCGACATCGTCCGAAAAGGGAAATTCGACGCGTTGAACGTCGGAAAGCTTCGTGTTTTTGAATACCGCAAAGTCGGCCAGTTGGCTTTTCGGCCCTGACTTGATCGCGTCCAGGTCGATTGAAGACGCGATTTTCTCCGTCGTTATCAACCCGAACCGCTCCAGCGAAAGATACGTCCCCGACAGCGCAATAATGAAGATCGGGATCAGAGACAACCGGCCCAGCATAACGTGATAATACTGCGCAAAGTTATCCCGGACGATTCGGGTAAAGAACCGTCTGATGCCTCGCTGCCGCTGGATGATCAGCATTGTACCCGAAGCGGTGATCAGCAGCAGCAGGAACGCTGTTAACCCGATAAAGAACCGGCCAGCCTCATGGGCGAACAGGGATCGATGCAGGGCCGTTACCCATTGAAAAAATTCGCTCTGTGGCGTCGGTATACCCAGGATTTTGCCCGTTTGCGGATCGACGTAGGCGGTCAGGTTCTTGCCGTCGGCATCACTTCCCTTGATCTGCACGAATTGATTCGCGTCGATGCTCAGCTCACTGATTTCAGAAACGGTTTTCTTCAGGACGGGCAGCGTCTGAGCCAGCGTAAGCTGGTTGAAATCGGCAACCCGATAGGGCTGAATTTTCTGCGAAATGGGCTCAAACGCCAGAATGATGCCTGTGATCGATGCCAGGGACAATAAAAGAAAAGAAGATACAGCCAGGGCTAAGTGGCTGTATCTCCAAACAGAAATGGTCATAAAGGCGGCCGCTGTTAATTGAAGGTAATCGGTTGGCGCAACGCGGTTGTCGCAACGCGGTTACTGCATCTTAGTTGCTGGTATTGGGGCTGAAACGAACGTAGCGGATGTAGCCCGTACCTTCACTTTTGGTGGCAAGTGCCTCCGTGGTAAGCGGAATTTCCAGGTCTTTTACGTTGTAATTTTTGTCTTCTACCGCACTTTCAAAGCGCAGCTTGTAGTCCTTGTTGATTTTGGTATTATCGATCTCCAGCACCGTGACGCTGCGGTCGCCACCGGCTACGGATGCCCCAGTGATGGCGCTGATATTGGGCGTTTTTTTGCCTAAAGCCTTATGCCATTCTTTTACATCCGGGTACCATTTTTTGTTAGAGCCCAGTACGTATAAGGTTTTCTCGTATGCTCCTTTTCCGTTAATGAGCGAGACGACAATGTAAGCGCCTTCGCCCATGTAGTTGGTCATCTGGATCATACACTTGTATTGCGTCGTACCCGATTGGGCGAAGGACGCAGCCGGTTGGGCAAAGGCCAGGACCAGTGCCAGTACGCTAATTTTAGACAAACAGGACATGTTCTTATTTTAGAAAAGTAAGCGATACGTTGCTTTTTGCCAGCGATTCATTCTCGCTGGCCAGATCAAACGCTGTTTCTTTAAAATTGGTAGGAATTTCTTTTTTGGCCCCAACCGACAGCAGGTACTTCAGCATGGCATCATCTTTTGCAACCATAGCTGCTTTGTGCAGAGCCGTAATCCCTTCCTTATTGCGGGCGTTCACATCGATCTGGAGAGGTTCCAGTTTTTTCAGCAATGCGAGGTCCTTTTTAGCTACGGCAAGGTGATAGAGCGTATTGCCGTTTTTCTGTGGAGCCTTTACGTCAACTCCTTTTTCCTGAAGTAGCGCCAGTTTAGCGTCGAAATCATTGCGGGGGGCACCACTTCCGCCCTCAGGACGAGGAGCATTGGCGCCTTCCGGACGTGGGCCGCTGCCCATACCGCCTGGACCAGGTCCTTCCGGACGGTAGCCTTGCACCAGGTACGCGGCCAGATTGTCACCAGCCTTATCGGTCACCTGTATATCGGCACCCTTGCCGAGCAGGTAGGTGACGACCTCTGGCGAGTTACTTTGTACAGCCATGGCCAAAGCCGTGACTCCTTTCTGATTACCCTGATTGATATTTTTCACTTTCGGAGTCAACAGTTCGAGCGTACCCAGGTCGCGGTTACTGGCGGCAGCGTTCATAAACGGCGTATTTCCGTCTTCGTCGGCCTGATTTACGTCGGCCCCTTTACTTAGGAAATACTCGATCAGTGCCAGTTGCCCCGGCCGACGCACCAACGCATGCAGCGCGTTTTCACCATTTTTATTGACGGCGGCTGGCTTTACACCCGCGCTTTCCAGGTACTGAAACACCTCGGCAGGGGCCGGGCCCCGGCGCGACCCTTGCGCAGCCATGATCATGGCATTCGGATCTACGGATACACCCCGTTGCTGAAGCGCTTTCAGTACGCCGAGATTACCACCCCGGGCCGCATAGCCAAAGGCATTGTTGCCAGCCGCATCGGTGCTTTTGATATCCAGCCCTTTCGATACGAAATAATCTGTCAGTTTAAGGTCTTTATCGCTGGCCATTGCCAGCAGCAGGGCATTAGCCCCGTCGTGGTTAACATCTTTTTTGAGGTTGGCTCCGCTCTTGATAAGCCGATCGTATAGCTGCGTATCGGCCATTCCAGAGCCAGCCGCGAAGGTTAGCGGGGTAGCTCCGTGGCTGTCTCCTACACTGACTTTAGCGTCTTTTGCAAGCAGATACTCTACAATCTCCAGATTGTCCCGGTAAGCGGCCCAGTGCAGATAAGTGCGGCTGTCGTGCGTCAGCTTGTTTACGTCATTGCCGGGCTGCGCCAATAAATACTTGATGGTTTCGTTGGGGGCTTGCGCATTAATCGCCATTACTACGGGATCAAAACTGGCCTGATTGAATTGCGAGGGATTGCTGCCCTTCTCGATCTCCGCCTTAACCTGACTTACATCTGGCTTACTTTGCCAAAACGACTGATCCAGCAGCACGTTTTTCTGAGCCTGAGCGGAAAGCGCGAAGCCTACCAGTAAGGCAGTCAGTAACTTTTTCATATAGCTTACACTAGAGGACTATTGGGTTGACTTGCGTACCACTTACTACGCGTTTGTATTCAGGGAGCGCCTGAACTGGTTGCAAAGTTAATAAGATTCAGTCTAAATAAACGCGCGAGGGCTACTTTTTACGAAAAGAAAAAACGGTCCCAATTCGCAGGAAGGGGCCGTTTGCTCGTCCCGCACTTTATGTGGCCTGCTTCTTAATTGAGCTAATTATTCCCTTAAGCTGCTCTTTAATGCCAATTATAGCGAATAGCAACGTGCTGAACTGGAATATAGAGAAAATCGGAGATTAGCCTACCAAGTTAACCAATAGTCGGTTGACGTAAAACGTAGTAGCCTTGTCATATATTTATCCGATTGACGGAGGTAATTGAAACGGGTAGTTTTGGCATAAGTTTAAACTCCAGATCAACCCCTGTTTCCTGTGAAGTATTTACCGCTCTTGCTTGGCGTCATATGCATTTTGGGAGCTGGTTATCAGCTCTGCCGGGGAAGCTGGTTGTTCATAAATGGGCAATCGGTTGAGGGTACCGTTATTCGAAATGAAAGGAGCTTTGGTAAATCCACCGTCTATTATCCCATTGTGGAATTTAAGACAGCTACCGGTCAGATCTATACATGTAAAGGCCAGTCAGGAACATCCCCCGCTGAATACGAAGTAAATGACACGGTGACGGTTCATTTTGACCCTGATAAGCCCACCAACGCCTTTATTGGCAGCTTCTTCGGTCTGATCGTAGGAAACCTTATTTCGATCGCCCTCGGTGTTCTCTTCAGCTGGCTTGGACTCAAGGTGTTAGGTTGGGTTAAGCCACAGGCCACCAAGACGACAATGACCGGCCTCTGACAACTTATTAGGCGTTCTTAACCCCTAGACTGGTTTAATAGGGTTATTTTTTGATCCTATTCACTCTATTCAGTCACAAATGCATGCTCTGCCGGAGCGATACCTATTTTTGCATTAACTCTGCTTAAGCTTCTTGCGAAATAGGATGAAGAGTAGGACCAGAACGGCTTCACCCGTAAATTTCCAATTCTCTACCAATTGGGTTTTCCATTGAAACACACGCCAATCTCCGCTTACGGAAGCAATCATCAGGTAACTGGCTAGTAAGCTAACCAGTATGATCCAGAGTGATCGTATAAAAAAATCTCTGTTCATAGCCATCTTGTTTGGGTTTTCACCCTCTAGAACATCGTTTCTTAGCCATCAAACAAGAACAGATCCATCTGCATTTGGTGAACAACCTTGTAACGTTATCAGAGTATAGACTGCTAGGTCTTCGTCAGAACAGGTCATTTATGGGAATAGGATGAGTTCCCAAATGCCTATCATCGGTACTAATTTCCGTTCTCAACAACCTCCAATTGGCAGACAAGTTTTCAATAAAGGGAAGTGTTTAAGTGAAAAAGAAAAAACGGCCCCAATTCGCTAGGAAGGGCCGTTTTTTGCTGGTTTTTGAATACAACCTGAATTGAAAAAAAGCAATTTCGTCTGCTACCTCAGTAACAAGTAAAACAAAATTGGTAAATAAAGAGAATAAATACAACTATTTTTATAAAATATCCCCAGATTTCTTCTCAGTGGGAAAGATGGCTTCCCCACATTCAGTGGCTGCTCTGTTCACTTGGCCTGGTAAAAGCTCACTTGAAAACGAAGTTGTAGGACAGGGAAGCGATAGGAGCGGCAAAAATCTGGAGTTTGTAGGCGTTGGTTTTATTATTCTCGGTCTTGAAAAAGACAGAATAGACATTCTTGTGGCCATACAGATTATAAACGGTAAATGCCCAACGCCCTTCCCAACGACGTTTTCTCATACCTGGACTATAAATGTTCCAGGCGAAATCCAGCCGGTGATAAGCCGGTAAGCGCTCATTGTTGCGTTCGCCATAATAGGGGTACTGAGCCCCGTCAATGGTAACATAACCCGTTGGGGCCGAGTAGGGCCGCCCCGTGCTATAGGCAAAGGTAAACCCAAAGCTATTGTGCCGGTCGACATCGATGGTCATGTTGGCATTGACCGTGTGTGGGCGATCATAACTGGCTTTGTACCACTTACCTGCGTTTACATTTTGCTCGACCGAAGCGCCTTCATATACCTGATTGAGGGTGCGGGCATACGTGTAGTTCAGCCAGCCGGTTAGCTCCCCCTTTTTCTTGGAAATCATGGTTTCGATGCCGTACGCTTTACTCCGTCCCTGTAGCAATTGTGTTTCAGGATAGGGTTGTAGTAAAAAATCAGCGCCCGGTCGGTAGTCGATAATGTGCTCCGTAGTGCGCCAGTAACCTTCCAGCGTGAGTTCGTAAATATTCTCCTTGAAGCTGAGGAAATAACCGGCCGTGAGCAACTGACTGATCTGTGGTTTTATGTTCGGGTCCGAGGTTTTCCAGCGCGAGGTGGGTAGGGGCGTTGTGGTGTTCGTGACGACCTGTAAGTACTGGCGCATCATATTATACCCAAATTTAAGGGATGCGTTGGGTCCCAGCGTGTACCGAATGCCAATTCGGGGTTCCGGGCCGCCGTACTGTTTCGCTACCTGACCAGCGCCATACCGGATCGAATCGATCACCGAAAAATCATCGCGGGTTTCGCCGGGTGCATATTGCCGAACGAGCGATGGGCCCAGCGATAAAAATTGGGAGTAACGAATCCCCAGTGAAATGGCCAGTCTGTCACTGAAGCTCCGTTCGTAATCGGCATGAATGGCTAGCTCCAGGGCGTTCTCCGTTGGTGTGGTCACATAATTTACGCTTTCGCTGCGGCCAGGAAATAAGGTGCCCGGCTCAATGCGGTAATGGGTACCACTGACGCCCAATTCGAGCTTTTGGTTGGGCAGTTGGAAGTTCAGATTCGATTTCACCTGTCGCTGTAATACCGACGATCGCAAGCTGACAACATTGCCGCTTAATTCGGGCGAAAGGATTTTGGGGACGTAGTGCACATAAATGCCCGTCGTTTGCAAGTTTAGTCGGGGCGACAACGTTCGGAACCAGCGCGCCATGACGTTGACCGTTTGATGATCGTAGCGGGTAGCCGTTCCGTTTACATTAGGCAGGTTGGCCAGCAGATCGGTCTTGAACAAGTCTTTACTGCCATAAGCCGTCAGGGTCAGCGTATTGCGATTGTCAATACGCCAGAAGGCTTTCAGGACGGCATCCCCAAATTTGGCTCGTATGTTCGCCAGCCGGTCCGACACAATCGGCAACAGAAAATCGTTGAAGGCCCCGCGTCCGGAAACCAGAATGCCAAACTTCCCCTTCACAATCGGAATGTCGGCGGTGAGCTTGTTCGACACCAGACTGACACCTCCTGACAGACTAAACTGGTCCAGATTCGGGTTCCGCAGAGACACGTCCAGCACCGAAGCCGCCCGTCCGCCGAAGCGTGCCGGTACGTTCCCTTTATAGAGATCGGCTGTGCTAATCACATCGGACGGGAAGATCGAAAATAACCCAAACATGTGCGTTGGGTTAAAAATGGGCGTATCGTCCAGCAAAATCAGGTTCTGGTCGGTGGTGCCGCCCCGGATATTAACGCCATTGCTGGCCTCGCCAACGCTCGACACGCCCGGAAGCATCTGCAATCCCCGTAACAAATCGACTTCGCCGAGGGCGGCCGGAAGTTTACGTAAGGCACTCATATTGATCTGATTGACACCCAGAATGGGTTGCCGGACCGTTTGATCGAACCCTTTAGTCGTCACGACGACCTCTTCCAGCTGACTTTCAACGGTAATCAGATTCATTTGAATCGATACGGGATCGCTGGAAAGGCGAACGACTTTTCGTACGGGTGTAAAGCCAACCAATCGGGCTACTACAATATGGTCACCAGCGGGCAGGTCGATGGAAAAACGACCCTGCTCATTGGTGCTTGTGCCCGTAAGCGCTTTGCGATAGTCGACCACAATGGCTGCGCCAGCCAGCGGCTTTCCTGTGGCCGAATCGCGAACAATTCCGTTCAGGTTAACCATCATCTGAGCCTGGAGAACCGGGCTGAAAAGCAGATAAATGCTCAGTATAAGTAGGTGTCGGCTCATCCGTTCAGCGAGTAGAAAAGTTCGTTAGTCATTCCAGCCGGGCGGAAATTGATCGGTTCGGGTACGGCTGGAGACACAAAGTGCCGACGCGACGCTGCCGCCGTAGGTACTGCTGCCAGGCAATGACGATTCCAGGCGTGGCGTGCGGCCGTTTATGGCATAAAACAAGCCCTGAAACGTGCCCGTCGTTACATCCTGCCGCTTGATCTTGTGGCGGATTTCCGTTACGGCCGCAGCCGAGAAATACCCAATGACATTCTCCGTCGAGTTAGCCAGATTCTTTATATTTCCTGAAATAGGCGCGGGTGGCGAGTCAGCCAGCGTGCCGGTATTCTGAACCTGATCCGTAAAGAGTTTATAATAGCGGTAGGCATTAGGCGACAGCGAGAGTTGCTGGACCACAATCAGGGCCGGATTGCGCTGGTAAATGGGGACACTCGCCACTTTGTGCCCCGTTTGTAGTTGCCCGTTTGTGTAGGTATCGGCCGAAACATCAATGTCGGTATTATAGAAAATATCCCAGCATAACTCCCGACAGGGATAGTCGAATTGAATGGACAAGCTTAGCGTCGTGTCTCGCACACAGCCCAATACATCAATGGGGCCGCTGCCTACCGGGCCAACATCCTGCACAATATAGCGACCCTGCTGGCAAGTGGCGCACCAGAGCTGCTGTTCATAGAGCCGCCATCGCCAGAGGTAGAAATTACGGGTATTGGCCGGGTCCTGAAAATCGATATAGACGTCGTTGGCGGGAACATTCAACCCATCGGCCGTCGTTCTTGGCCCCTGTGGGTTAAACTGATCGTATGCTTTCAGAATAGGAGCGACGGTCGCCATCGTTTCAACGGACGATTCGTAGCTAATACCTTCTTCGGTTCGAAAGCGCAGTTGGTAAGTCGTACCCACCTGCCCCCGAAAATCGTCGGGAAAGTTATAGATGCCGGGTTGGCTTTCGAGCAGCGTGATGGGCGTTGTCCCATTCACGAGGACCGTTACCGAGGCCCGCCGGATGGGCGTACTGACCGAGCCGCTATCGACGGTAGACCGGGAGCGGCTCAGGCTGATGGTCTGCGTTTCGTTCAGGTTCGTTATAATGCCGCTAACGACCAATAAGTTACTGTTCAGTGGAACACCGGGATCGTAGGCGTCGATGCAACTGTGGAATGAAACCGCCACCGCAACGAGTCCACACCAGAAAATGATTTGTATGAAATAAGCCTTGAGCATACTAATTGAGTGCTAATACGCTGTTTCGTTATCTCAATAGCGGAACAGATCGATGATTCTTTACAACGTTATTTACCGCCCCCGCTAATGGTCGGGTACGTTCCGGTTATTCTAGTCTTCTGGGCAACGACCGGGCTGGACACCACAATTCCCCCGGTCCTGAAACTCCAGCGTTTCCGGCCCGTAGCCGCATCCAGTGCATAAACGCTATAGTCATTGCTGCCAACGTAAACGACGCCATTGGCCACCATTGGCGTAGAGTAAATATCATAATTCGTAGGAAATGACCATACCTGTTTGCCCGTACTTGCATTTACGGCGTAGACATTACGGTCCCGGCTGCCTATGTAAACGATTCCGTTAGCAATAACCGGACTGGAATAGATGACGCCCTTCGTTGGAAAGGCCCAGCGCTGTTGCCCCGTGGCCGCATCGAGGGCATAAAGCTGCTGATCGGCACTGCCCACGTAGACTACCCCATTGGCCACCATGGGGCTGGAATCGACGGCTGCTCCCGTTTTGAACGTCCAGCGTAACTTGCCTGTGGCGGCATCCAGGGCGTATAGTTTACCATCCTGGCTACCTACATAAAGCAGCCCATTGGCAACGACCGGACTGGAGAGAATAAAATATTCGGCACTGGATACCCAGCGCCGAAGGCCCGTAGCTGCATCCAGCGCGTAGATGCGGTTATCCTGCCCACCAATATAGACGAGGCCATTCGCGACAGTCGGGCTGGAGTAAAAACCGAACGTATTTGTAAACAGCCAGAGCAAACTACCGATGGTGGCATCAATGGCATAGACCTTACCATCCTGGCTGCCTACGTATACAATGCCATTGGCAATGGTCGGACTGGAATACACGATCCCGCCGGTTTTAAACGCCCACCGTTTTTTACCGGTATCGCCGTCAATTGCATACAGGTTGTAGTCGTTGCTGCCGACATAAACCATCCCATACGCAATGGCCGGACTTGACTGAATGGATGTATCGGCCCTGAAAACCCAGCGAGTTTGTCCGGTTGTTGTATCCAGGGCGTACAGGTTGTTATCAAAACTGGCTGCGTAAACAACGGGGGCTGAAATCGAAGCGGAGGATGGCGTTGTTACAGTAGCGGCAATGGGTGGGGTGACAGGTGGCGCTACGTTTAACGTAGATTCTGGTTTACACCCTGACAGACTGATGCTTACGAGGCTAAGCCAGATGGATAAGATTCCAGAAAGACGGGCAAACGCGAGTAAAACGGGAGAATAGCTTCTCATATATAGGCAAAGGCTAATCGCGGAAAATATACCCTAAAAGCCGATTAAACTATACGCCCGGTACCGTCAATGGTACGAAATGCTTCTGGTTGAGCGGCAGGTTGTCCGGCGTCCAGTCTACGTCGTTCAGGAAAGCGAACGCCCGAACGGGACAATTCGCGACGCGGCAGTAATGACAGCATTCTTTTTCGCAGGGATCGGTATGCACGAAAATCTCGACCTCGCCCCGAAAACCATCTTTGAGGGTGTCCTCAAAATGATGCACTTCCTCGTGTACCTGATTCAGTTTCCAGTAGTAGGGCAGCGTCAGATGGCAGTCGATGTGCAGATCAGCACCGTATTTCTGAACGCGCAGATTATGGACATCGATCCAGTTTCGGTCTTTATGAACGTTCAGCAGATTTACAACCCGGTGCAGGGTTGGTACATCGGCCTCGTCCATCAACCGCGCAACCGACTGGCGGGTGATCTGAAATCCATTGTAGATGATGACAATGGCGAGGAATAGAGAAAGCGTGCTGTCGATCCAGTGTTGGCCGGTATAGGCAACCAGCGCCACGCCAATCATCACCACGATACTACTAAAGGTGTCGGTGAGCAGGTGTTTCCCATCGGCGGTCAGGGCCGCTGAATCGGTTTGTTTTCCCGACCGGATGAGCATCCAGCCAACGAAGGCATTGGCCACCGCTGTTAGCCCGATCAGGGCAAATCCCCAATCCAGATTGGCGAGAACTTTGGGCTCGAAAAAGCTCAGTATCGCCTGCCAGATAATGACCAGGCCCGCCGAGAGAATCATGGCCCCTTCGAAACCCGAGGATAAAAACTCGATTTTTCCATGCCCATAGGGGTGGTTCAGATCGCGGGGCTGGCCGGAAAGGTAGATGCTGTAAAACGCAAAGCCGCTGGCAATGACATTAACGATGGATTCGACCGCGTCGCTTAAAATAGCGGTTGAATAGGTAAGGAAATAAGCCGTGAATTTGAGTGCCAGCAGCGTTATGCTCAGTCCCAGCGAGATGCCCATCCATCGGTATTTCGTTTGTTGACTGGCACTCATGAAGCTGTGGGATAGGAGAAATGATTCGTTCGAACCGACGGAAACGATTTATAATGGGCAAAGGTAACAATTCGGCGGTGGAAAAGTGGTGTTCGTGGTAGCCGGTTTGCCTGCCTTTTACCACGAACAAAGGACTAAAATAGGCATTCGTTCAGTTCACTGCTTTTGCACCCAGCCAGTTAGCCCGGAACGTCTGCATCTCAGGTGTAAGCGCAAGATCTGTTTTTTCGTAAGGCTCAACCGATGTTGCCGGGTTTTCGGCCAGCGTAACGGGAGCTGTTTTTGCTTCGCCCCGGTGGGTATAGCTTAGCTGAATGACATCGCCGGGTTTGTGCTGCGCCAGAATGGCCTGAAGCGCATCCGTTTTGGTAACGGCTTGTCCATCAATGGCTGTCAGAACATCGTCGATGTCCAATCCCGCCTTGTATAGTGGCGTTTCCCGAACGGTATTGGAAAGCAGAGCCAGTCCGCCGTTGTTTTCGGCGTAGCGAACCGATCCCATCCAGGCTTTTCCAGCCTGCGCTTTCTTGACAGTGAAGCCAGCTTTTGCCAGCAAGGACGCGTAATCGATGGCTTCGTGGCCGTAGATGTATTTACTGAAAAAAGAACGGGCAAACTCGGGGGTTGTCAGGCGGGCCAGTTCGCTTTGCAGACCATCGACCGTATAGGGCTGTTCGGGCTTACCAAACCGTTTCCAGACGGCCTGCATGTAGGTATCCAGCGACTGGTTGCTCTGGCGCAATTCCAGATCCAGGGCCAGGGCAACCGCTGCTCCGTAGGTGTAATACGAGGTAAACATGTTGCCGTAATTTGTTCGGTCAATGGATACGCCGGCATCGACGAACACGGCATGGCAACTGGCATCAAGGGGCGAATACCGGGTAGCTCCGGGCGTTTGCTGTTTGGTATACACGAGGCTCGCCAGCGTGTTTGTGTACTCATCGATCGGCGTAAAGCCAGCCCGGACGAGGAGCAGCTCGCCATAATATTGCGTAAAACCCTCGGCAAACCAGAGTTCGTAACTCATGTTGCTCTTCTCAAAATTAAAGGGTTCCAGCGTTTTCGGGCGGATACGTTCGACATTCCAGCAGTGAAAAAATTCATGCGCAAACACGCCCAGTACCTTCTCTGGTCCGGTGAAAGCAATGGGCACGGTAATCATGGTGGAGTTGCGATGCTCCATGCCATCACCCCGGACATACGGGTTCAGGCTCGCCAGAAAGGTATAATTGCCGTAATCATAACTCGGAAATTCACCGTAAACCGCCTTCGCCTGATCCACGATCCGGGCAACTTTCCCGGCAAATCCGCTCGCCGTCGAATCGGCAACGGCGGCTTCCAGCGCAACCCGGAACGTGATCGGCTTGCCATCGGTATTGGTCCGTTTCCATTCCTTGACGGCCAGCTTCCCGATCTTTACCGGCGAGTCCATAAAGTATTGCAAACCCGGAGCCGTGAACGTGTATCGGTCCGTTGTGGGTACTAACTGGGTCGCCACGATACCCATATTATCATTCGGCAGGTTAAATTTTACCGTAATAGGCCGCTGGTCGAAACCCTTGATCCACATAAATGTAGCGGGTATATTCAGGTGAATGCTCTGCGGGTCAATGCCCATGTACGTGCCATCGGGGTAATTACCAAACAGCGTGTAGCTTAGCCTGACGGTACCTTTATGCGTCGGTACGGTATACACATCGCCCTCTGTCCGAACAACTGCCAGGGGCTGATTTTTTTCATCGTAGGCCCGCACATCATACACGTTCTTGCCAAACTCGTGGGTGGCGTATCGGCCTGGCGATGAGCGGCTCATGCGAAAAACGGCCGTTTGCTTCGGTAACTGGGAAACGGTCAGGCTAATCTGCGCTTCATGGTGAATCGCATTGGGGAAGGAGACATCGTAACGTATTGTCTGGGCAATGCCCGAACGAATGAGCAGCGAGGAAAGGAACAATAGGACAAGGAATCTCATGTTGATAAGCAGGAGGAAAACGAGCAAATTTCGGTCAATTTAAGCGTAGTCTACGAGAATAGTACAACCTGATTGATGACTGGTATCGCCAAAAAGGCAGTATAGCTTGTCATCGTGTATGGGGTAAAGGTGATAACTTAGCGGCATTATTGGGAAATCACGTGGCTGTTGAAGTTCAAAATTAGCCTGGGCCAACGGACATAACCCAAATCGAGAACCGTTTTAGCGTCTGTATGAATTCGACCGAAAACCCCTGGCAAACACTCAATTCGGCCATAACGTACGAGAATCCCTGGATGTCCATTCGGCATGAAGAGGTCGTTACACCTGCTGGTACGCCCGGCATTTATGGCGTTGTCAGCTTCAAAAACAAGGCCGTTGGTGTGATACCGATTGACGCCGAGGGCAACACTTACCTCGTTGGGCAATACCGCTACCCATTAAATGAGTATTCGTGGGAGATTCCGGAGGGTGGCTCGCCCCTGGGCACCGATCCGTTGGAGTCGGCCAGGCGCGAATTGAAGGAGGAAACAGGCCTGGAAGCCCAGAAATGGACGAAAGTGGCCCGCATCCATACGTCCAACTCAGCAACCGATGAGGAAGGATTCTTGTACATCGCCGAAGAACTCACGCAGGGCGATCATGCGCCCGAAGAAACGGAAGACTTACGCATCTGGAAATTGCCCCTTGCCGAAGCCGTTGAGATGGCCATGACGAGTCGAATCACGGACTCGCTCAGCGTGAGTGGTCTACTGATCGTTGCCCGGATGCGGGGAATTTAAACTTAGTTAGTGGTCTGTGGTTTGTAGTTTGTTGTTGCTGCCCCATCAAATCGGGATCGGGGCTGGTGCAGTGGGTAACGACAAACCATAAACGACAAACGACGAACAACCAACAAACTAAAATCTGCTTGTGTTTTTACCAATTCTTTTCGGTTTCCTGGTCGGCGTGGCGCTCTGCCTGACATTTGGAACGGTATTCTTTGCCCTGATCCAGAACAGTGTTGACAATGGATTTCGCTCGGGAATGAAAATTGTTCTGGGCGTTATCACCGGTGATACGCTCTTTGTGTTAGCGGCTCTGCTGGGCACCGCGTTCATTCCTAAAGTGCAGGGTTTTGAGAACTTCATGGCCATTGTCGGGGTGCTGTTCCTGGTGGCCATGGGCCTGGTCAACATCCTGAAGGGAACGCCCCGGCTGGCGTATCCTAAAACGAGTTTTGGCAATTTTGTCTACTACTTTACCACCGGCTTTTTCCTGAACGCGCTCAACCCCGTCAACTTTGTGTCGTGGGTAGCTATTGTTGCTTATATCCGGTCGCACCTGCATTATTCAGTCGGGCAGCAATATGGCTTTATGGCTGCCGCGCTGGTGGGCGTATTTGTGACCGAATCGGCGCTGGCCTACTACGCCAACCGACTCAAACGGCTCTTTACGCCCCGTGTCGTGTTAATTTTCAACCGCACAACGGGCGTTGTTTTCCTGATCGGTGCCGCCAACATTGCTTACACCCGACTGCTTGAGCCGCTATCAAAAGCGCTGAACTGGTGAAATTTTGAGTGAATCGTGATTGTGTGTGGTGTCAGTTTTAAGAAACTGACACCACACTAAAGAGGCCTGTGTCCCCACAAGCCTCGGAATAGAATCGTCAATCATCATTTCGTCAAAAACGCTTCCCACTCCGCAATCATGCCCTTTTTCAGCACGCGGGGGAACTTGTTCTGACCACCCATTTTACCCCGGGAGGCCATCCAGTCGTAGAAGGTTTGGGTAGGCAGTACCGTTACGCTGATGTCTTTCAGGGCGTGCCGACGTTCAACGGCATAGTCGTCGTTGAGTTCTTTCAGTTTGGCATCCAGACGGTCGCGGAGTTCGTTGGCGTCTACGGCGTCATTGGTGCCGATGTACCAATGGTGGGCAAATAGTGTATCGTGGGTAACGCCCGCTACGGTAAACTCCCGGATGGAAATACCCAGCTCGTCGGAAACCATTTCGATGGCCTTGTTCATGTTGTCGACCGACAGGTGTTCGCCACACAAACTCAGGAAGTGCTTGGTTCGGCCCGTAATGACAATTTCGGCCCGACTTTTATTGACAAACCGAATAGTGTCGCCAATGAGGTAGCGCCAGGTGCCGGAGCAGGTTGAGATCAGCAAGGCGTATTCTTTTCCCTCCTCCACATCGTCGATCATCAGGGTTTCGGGGGCTTCGATCAGTTCGCCGTCCGCTGAGAAGTTCTGCTCATTGAAGGGAATGAACTCGAAGAAGATCCCATTATTGAGCACCAACTGCATGCCCTCCGCATCGGGGTGGGTCTGGTAGGCGATGAAGCCTTCCGAAGCCAGATAGGTTTCTATATACGTGATCGGATGGGCCAGCAATTTTTCGAAACCCTGCCGATACGGTTCGAAGGAAACGCCCCCGTGGCAGAACACCATCAGGTTTGGCCAGATGTCGTGGATGGTTTTGACATTGTAGCGGGCGATGATTTTTTCCATCAGCAACTGAATCCAGGCCGGTACACCCACCACGTAGCCGATGTCCCATCCCGCAGCCTGTTCCGTTATTTCGTCCAGTTTATGCGCCCAGTCGCGCTCCTGAGCAATGTCGCGGCCGGGTTTGTAGAACCGCTCAAACCAGAGGGGTATTTTACTGGCGGTGATGCCGCTCAAGTCGCCTTCGTAATGCCCTTCCCGAACGCTTAGATCGGTGCTGCCGCCCAACATCAGACACCCTTTTTCGTACAGGGTGGAGGGGAGGTTCTGGTATTTTCCGAGGGTCAGAATCTGGCGGATACTGGTCCGCTGAATGGCTTTCGACATCGCCTTGGTAACCGGAATGTACTTGGTGGCGGCTTCTGATGTACCCGAACTGAGGGCAAAGTATTTCACTTTCCCCGGCCAGGTCACATTTGGTTCGCCCGCCAGCGTTTTTTTCCACCACGAATCGAACATTTTGTTGTAATCGTGAATGGGTACGTTCTGCTTGTATTTCTGATAGAACTCCCGTTCGGTGCCGAACTCGGCCGCCCGGAGTAAGTCATCAAATTGATAGGCTTCGCCAAAGGCGGTGAACTGCGCTTTTCGAATAAGCTTCCGGAAGACTTTGCGCTGCTGACGAAGCGCATTGAACTTCCGCAGTCGGACGACATTCGATAATCGAATCCCGTTTTTGAGCATACTACCTAGTAAAGCCATGTTTGTTAATGATGAATTATAAATAATAAATGATGAATAATAGCTAAGCCAGTCATTCATCATTTATTATTTATCATGTATAATTACAAATTCCATTCGTTCAACTTGTCCATCATCGTGTAGGCTGTCAGGTCATACTTACAGGGAACAATGGACGTATAATTTTGTGATAGCGCGTACTCGTCGGTGTCTTCGGCGTGGGTATCGAAGTTGACGAAATCACCGGCCAGCCAGAAATACCGGCGGCCGTGCGGGTCGCGTCGCTCATCGAAAACCTCCTGCCATTTGGCGTTGGCCTGACGGCAGATTCGAATGCCTTTCAGCGGCTCGGCGCTCCGGATCGGGAAGTTTACGTTCAGGGCCGTGCCGCGTTCTACACCCCGTTCCAGTACGTTTCGGGTAATGGTGAGAATGTGTTCGTGCGTGTGTGAAAAGTCGGGTTGCTGGGTAAAGTCGCCCAGGGAGAAGCCAATGGCTGGAATGCCTTCAATAGCGGCTTCAATGGCGGCCGACATCGTGCCTGAATATAAAACACTGATGGATGAGTTGCTGCCGTGATTGATACCACTAACGACCAGGTCAGGGGTCCGGTCTTTCAGTACGTGATTTTTTGCCAGTTTCACGCAGTCGGCGGGCGTGCCGGAACATTCGTAGGCGGGTATATCACCAAAAATATCGGATGGATACAGGCGAATGGGGTTCGCGATGGTGATTGCGTGTCCCATACCCGATTGGGGACTATTCGGTGCCACGACCACCACCGAACCGATTTGTTTCATTAAGTCAACGAGCGTGCGAATGCCGTGGGCGGTAATGCCGTCGTCGTTGGTAATAAGGATCAATGGTTTTTGTTCGGACATAAAAACTAGGTTGTCATGTGTCAATCGTCGATATCGGGTACTGGTCAGTAGCTTACAGGCGTTCACCGCTTTTTTGGCCATCGACGACTGACTTTTGTTGCCGCTAAACTACACAAATACGGCATAAGGACGGACGAAACTTAATGCCGGGGCTTTTTTGATACGGCTTTCAGGCCTGATGCCGTTTTTTGAACTGGAGCGGATTCTCGCCCGTAACCCGCCGAAAAATCCGGTTAAAGTAAGAGAGACTGTCAAAACCACACGCAAAGCAGGCTTCCGAAACGGTATTATCCAGTAGTAACAGTTTCTGAGCCTGATTGATCCGGTATTGATTCAAAAACTGCGTAAACGTGAGCCGGGTCATCCGCTTGAAATACCGACAGAAAGCCGCTTCCGTCAAGTTTGCCAAAGCGGCCACTTCGGTTATGGATAGATGGCGGGTATATTGTTCGGCAATGAACTGGTTGACCCGTTTGAGCCGCTGCTGCTCTTTCAGGTTGTAGGCGCTGGCCACGGCTTCTCCCTGCAGCGGAGCGCATTCGGTGCTGGTTGCCAGGAGCTGAAAAATGGTTAGAAGCTGCATCAGCCGCTCAAAAGGAGGGAGGTCAGCCAGTTGATTCAGCCGTTCGCCAACAACCTGTTTGGTATGACCATAAAAAGAAATGCCCGACCGGGCGCGGTCAAACAGCTTTGTAATGGCCACAAATTCGGGTGCTTGCAAAAACACGTCGCCCAGAAAGTTTTCCTTCAGTTGCACAACCACCTTTCTATGATCGGTTTTAACGCCATAATCGAAGTTGAGGTGAGGAATGTTAGGGCCAATGAAGACCAGATCACTTCCCTCGTAACGCGAGATATGATCACCAACGTGACGAGTTCCATTCGCGCCCTCGATATAAACGATTTCGTACTCGGGGTGGTAGTGCCACAGAAAAACATCGCTCAGGTGAGGAGTAAGCAACAGATGGAAGGAACTGTCGGTATCGGGGCTGATCTGCTCAAGAGCAACTTTCATAAATCAGACGATTTTGCTGCTAAATGACCTAAACTTGGGTGGAAGATAATCGTGAGAGCAATATAGTACAAAAAGTGGCTAGTATCGTCTTAACGTTCCACTCCCTGGATAGACTACTTTTGAGTCAACAAAAACACCTTAACAGCCTATTTTTCTATGGAAACGATGCAGCCCACAATGGCCCTACCCGGAATGCCCGCCAATGCGCACAAGGACATTCCCGGAAATCCTTCAACCGCTACAACCAGTAAAATCAAACTCAATGACCGGCCTAACCGGGAGCCGCTTCGGGTGTTATCCGAGGAAGATTGGGCTTTCTGGAAAGAAAACGGGTACATCGTTATCAAACAGGCGG
This sequence comes from Spirosoma horti, assembly GCF_054776595.1. Classification (NCBI taxonomy): domain Bacteria; kingdom Pseudomonadati; phylum Bacteroidota; class Cytophagia; order Cytophagales; family Cytophagaceae; genus Spirosoma; species Spirosoma horti. The sequence continues at coordinate 35,240 of NZ_BAAHBQ010000006.1, read as the reverse complement.
TTCCCAAAAAAAACGCCGACCGGCTGGCCCGGTTTATCTGGACGTTTGAAGAAAAAGACCCCAACGATCCGGCAACCTGGTATACCCCGCCCCGTGCGGAAATGAAGATGAAAGAATTGACCAACAGTGGAATGGTCGAACTCTATAACCACCAGTTTGAATGGGATAACCGGCAATTCCAGCGGGTATACGATGCATTTGTCGATATATGGGGTACCGAAAAGCTATGGGTGACCATCGACCGGGCCAACCTGAATTTTCCGGTTCGGCCGGGGCATGAATTCAAGGGGTTTATTCACTGGGATTACGACCCTGAAACCCGGCCGCAGAACGTGCAGGGTGTCCTGGCGCTCGCCGATCAAACAGACGAGAACATGGGCGGTTTTCAGTGCCTGCCCGAACTCTACCGCACCTACGATACCTGGAAGCTTACCCAACCCGCCGACCGCGACCATTTCAAACCCGATACCACCGGATTCGAGTTCGTGAAAGTGAAAATGGAAGCGGGCGACCTGTTGATTTTTAACAGCACACAGCCTCACGGCATACGCCCCAATCTGTCGGCGGACAAGGTCCGTATTGCCCAGTATATTTCCATGATGCCCGCCGAAGAAGACAACGAAGCCCTGCGGCAGTGGCGCATTATGTCCTGGCGCGAGCGGCAGGCCCCCGAAGGATACGCCTTCCCGGGCGATCCGCGTAACTGGGAAAAGGAACGCGAGCAAACCGCTAACCTTTCGCCCCTGGGCCGAAAACTGCTGGGTTTGGATCGGTGGTAAGGAGTAGAGAGTGAAAGGGCCAGCCAGCTTTTGTTCGCTCTTTCACTCTTTCACCCGTTGTCCCTGTCGGCTTTTGTAGCCCTGAACGGGCGAGTAGCTTTGCGTTTGTTTGCCATAATAGCCCGTTCCGTCGTAGGGGCGAAGATTCGGGTCTTCTTTACAAGCATCGGTGCAGGTGCCGCCGTGTTCGGTACCGCAGTTTTCGCAGAGGGTCACGTGGTTATTGCAGACCGGGCTGGCGCAGTTGATCATCCGGCTGGTGGGAGTGCCGCAACGGTAACAGACCGATACGGTTACCGGGTTTATGTGGTTGACGGGTACCGTAACGCGGTTGTCGAAGACGTAACACTCGCCATCGAAATCTTCGCCACCTGTTTCCAGACCATACCGGATAATGCCGCCATGAAGCTGGTAGACATTCTCAAAACCCTGAGCCAGCAGGTAAGCCGATGCTTTTTCGCACTTGATACCGCCCGTGCAATAGGTGATTATTTTCTTATCTCTTAAGTGATCGAGTTCATGAACGTGGTCGGGGAGTTCGCGCAGGTTCTCCATGTCGAACGTGATGGCTCCCTTGAATTTACCGACTTCATGCTCATAATTTGACCGCATATCGACCAGTACGACATCGGGGTCATTTTTGAGCTGCCGGAATTCGTCCGGTTCCAGATGAATGCCCGTTTGCCGGCGTGGGTCAACGGGGAGGTCGGAGTGAACGATTTCGGCTTTTACCCGAACGTGCAGTTTTTGAAACGTATGCCCGTCACTTTCATCGACTTTAAAGGCAATACCGGAAAAACGCGGATCGGCCCGGAGTGTGTCCATGTACGCTTCGCAGTCGGCAGTCAGGCCAGACACTGTCCCATTCAGCCCTTCAGGTGCTACAATAACGCGCCCGAGCAGATTCAACTTAAGGCACAGCAGGTGATGCTCTTCGCGATAGTTGTCTGGATTTTCGATGGGCGAATAAATATAATAGAGCAGAACGCGGTATGGTTTCATAGGTACAGTACAGGCAAAAGACCGGGCTGCCGCAGCAGCAATCATGAAAAAAGGGGACTCAATCGTTTTCTATTACAAAATTAAACCCAATTTGCGAAAGTTCATTCGTTGCCGACCGGAAGCGAGAAATCCCTTTCTTTCCGTCGTTTTCTTTTCTTCTGTCTTATGCACATTGCCATTACAGGAAACATTGGGGCTGGCAAAACAACCCTGGCCGAGCAGTTAGCCGCGCATTATGGTTGGGAGGTTTTATACGAAGCCGTTGAGGGAAATCCCTATCTGGCTGATTTTTATAGTGATATGCCGCGGTGGGCGTTCAACCTGCAAGTCTACTTTCTGAACAGTCGATTCGCGCAAGTCAAACGAATTATTGACATACAGCAGGCCAACCAAACTAGCCAGGGGGAGCCGCATACCGTAGTCCAGGACCGGACGATTTATGAAGACGCGGCCATTTTTGCCCGAAATTTATACCAGAGCGGGGATATGTTAGCGCGTGATTTTGCGACCTATCAGGCGTTGTTCGCCAATATGACGAGCCTCATCCGTCCCCCGGATCTGATGATCTACCTGCGCGCCAGTCTACCAAAACTGCGTCAGCAAATTCAGAAGCGGGGCCGGTCCTTTGAGCAAGCCATCAGTGACGATTACCTCAATAACCTGAATCGGTTATACGAAGAGTTTGTCGCTTCTTACCAACTTGGGCCTTTGCTAACTGTCGAGGTAGATGCCATCGACTTCGCGAAAAATCCGGCTGACTTTACCCAAATTCTACGCCAGATCGAGGTGCAGTTAAGCAAAGAAGTGTAGAGATGCTGTAGCCAAACAGTCTATTCTGAGTGGATTGTTGCCGCCAGGTGGGTTGGTTAGGTTTAAGGTCAAATTGTCTGTTTTTAACAGAAGTTTATTCATGATCCCACTCTCCGAACTTGGAAAGCGCATATGCATTTTGGGCCCATCGAACAGCGGCAAATCGACACTTGCCAATGCCATTGGCCGAAAATGTAATTTCGAGGTCATTCATCTCGACCAACTCCATCATTTGCCAAATACAGATTGGCAGGTGCGTCCAACCGATGAATTTATTGCCTTACACGATGCTGCCATTGCTGGCGATCAATGGGTAATGGATGGCAACTACTCCATTTGCATGGCTCAGCGTTTTGAACGGGCTACCGGGCTGATTCTACTGGATGTTTCTACCTTAACGAGTTTACGGCGATACGTCAACAGAACCCTCTTTGAGTTGAGCCGATATGGAGGACTGGAAGGGAGCCAGGATAGCCTCAAGTGGATTATGATTCATCACATTATCGTCCGAACGCCGAACAATAGAACCCGATACGAGCGAATGTTTCAGGCGCTTAATTTTCCTAAAATTCGACTATCGTCCGTGCGCGAAATTAACCACTTCTATAAACGTTGTGGGCTGCAGCTGCATCCAGAATAGTTTTTGTCTACTATCTATGGCTTTATTAAAGACTAAATTAACTCATGCAGCTTGACTGATCTAAAAAAAACAGGCCGCTTCTAATGGGAAAAGCGACCTGTGGTGTGGAGAGCGGAAAAGAAGTATATACGATAGGTAGAGTAATATGGATTGCCTTTGGCAGATGAAAGACGCTATCTTTACGGCTTAACGCACCGCTGCGATGCACATATAATGGATACAAAGCCGCCTTTTTATCGACGTCCTGCCGTAATGGCTATTTTTACGGCCGTTCTGGTTATTGGTGCTTTTGCGCTGGCCAAATTTCACCTCATCTCTTTTGTGACGCAGGGAGTCGTGACGGCCATAGCCGTTGGCATTCAAGTGGCACTCTATCGGCAGAAAAAAGAATAAAGCACCCGGGTGACGTTGCGTTTACTCCAATGACCAGAGATGGCTGTTGTATCTGGACGTTACCATATGATGGTTTGGGAGTCTTAAGGTCAGCTTTAATCGGCTGACTTAACCCATTGATGTTCAGAGCCCGGCTACGCACAGCGTAGTACGGGCTTTTTTATATGGGCCGGTATATTCTTTCACACAGTATCCCTTATCGGTAATTCAGGCCGCGATTGAGCAAGGCAGCCACGAAAGTTATCGATTCTACCCAAAAATATTTTCAACTCCTCTATACAGTTCCAGTGCGTCGAGAACATGAATTTTCTGACGATTTGCTAGCCAAAGTACAGTATCTACAATCAGGTAAGCATCGTCATGCTGACGAACCATCTGCCATACCGCATACGCTTCGGTATAGTCGTGCCCTGTTTCGCTGGCAATGCTGGCAAGTAGGCCAATGTTGGCCCGGAGTGACTTCATAGCATGAGTGAAAAAGCACGAAATACCGTTTTTGAATTCATGGTTCACTGGCAACTCAATTCCGTTGAGCAAAAGAAGTAAAAAAGTAAAAGCACTAGTTAGCCCTGACTACTTATCTACTAAGGCCGACAACTGTTTTACATGCTTAAAAACGAGGCTCAGCCGCCGTCGGCCAACCGGGAGCCACTGGCCTGCCAGATGGACTTCGCCGACAGCCGCACTTAATCGGCGGCTTCCGTCCAGAAAGTCTGGGTTGATGGCATACGTTCGATGAATGCGAATGAAATCCGGATACTGTTCCAGGCAATTAGAAAGGGTACGGGAAAGAAGTAATTTTTTGCCATCCTGTAGATGGCAGAAGGTGTAGTTACCCTGGCCAGATAAATAGGTGACGGAATCGGGAATGGGGTAGAGCACTCGTTTCATGTAGTGGACAGTAAAGAAAGTGACTTGTTAACTCCCGAAAAATAGCGAATAGTTACAATATGATGTGCCCATTAAATAACTAATAGTCGTGTGAATCGTATAGTTTAGTTATCGGAAAACCAACTTCTGGTCATTGATTAAGTCAACAAATGCAGGTTAAATCCTGAAATCAGATCATTACCGGACAAGATTTCAGGAATACAGCTTGCCGACGGGGGAGAGGTAAAAACAATTACTTATTTTTACCCATATGGCCATGTCAACTTTTCGGTATCAGTTGCCCAAAAAAGCGATCAAGACCGACTGCCCCGATTGCGGACCGAAACATCGTCGGACGTTGAGCCGCTATATCGATACGTTTACCAACACACCACTGCCCGAACAATACGGGCGTTGCGACCGTGAAAGTAACTGCGGCTATCACCTCAATCCGTATAAGAAGGGCCCTTCGGGCCTGTCGTATCACGATGAAGTAAAAGCTCGCACCAACCCAGGACCCATTCCCAAAACCTGGTTTACCATAGCTGCCAAACAAAAACACAAAGGCGCATCGAAACACGAAATAATCACCAACCTAATACAGACTGAAAGCGCCACGCTCGAACAAGCTGAACGGGTAGCGGCTTTCCTTTTCGATAAACCCGGTGTTGAGCCTGTTAGAGCTGCGACTGGTTCGTTGGGCGACGTTTTTGCCATTCCCGACGAGGTGCTTAGGCAGTCGCTTGGGCATTATGAGCGCAATCAGTTTGCCTGGTTACTGCGTCGTCATTTTGGGCGTACTGTTGCCGATGAACTGGTAGACCGGTTCAACATTGGCACCTCGGGTCGTTGGCCGGGCGCGTGTGTGTTTTGGTATATCGATGAGTTCCAGCGCATACGGGGCGGTCAAATCAAATTATTCGATGAGACGTTCCACACCGTCACCTATGTAGTGAAAGATGGGGAAAAACGAAGCCGGACTACCTGGGTTCACTCGTCGTTTGCCAAACGCTGTACGGAGCAGAATATACCATATCCTGCCTGGCTCACGGCCTATCTGGACGAGCGCAACGACGTACAGAAGTCCCCCTGTTTGTTTGGACTTCCCCAGTTGCAAACGGCTCCGGCCGATCAGCCTGTGGCGATTGTTGAAGCGCCCAAAACGGCGGTTGTGGCGACCCCTTATTTTCCGGGCTTTGTTTGGTTGGCCGTAGGGGCATTATCGTACCTGAATGCCGAACGACTGGCTCCGGTGCGGGACCGAAAAATAGAGTTGTTTCCCGATCTCTCGAAAGATGGCAGCGCCTTTGACCGCTGGAACCGGGTTGCCGGTGAGTTACTGGCGCAGGGATTCAACATAACCGTCTCGACCTATCTGGAAGATAATGCCACCGAACCCGAACGAGCAGCCGGCGCTGACTTAGCTGATTTTCTGCTCGAACAATGGAATCAGTATCCGCCGGAAGGGGGAATATGATCATACGGTTTACATAAACAGGTCGTCGGGGCCTTAAAAAGAACCGTTGTGTGGAATTGATTTTTAACGCTGGCTGTAGTAGATAGAGAAAGAATGTATACTCACAGAAACAGCCGTTGGGTTCTTACCGCCTTTCACCGCCTATTTCGCTTATCAAAAGAACCAGGAAATATGAGAGGAACCAAGTTGGATTTGTACCTAAGCAAAGGGTATTTTAGGATGCAGCAGGAAGTGTTTACCTGCTATGCCGTGCTCTTTGAGGAGACCGTTTGCCCTGTACACTGGTTACGTATCGTGCTGGCGGATGTTCGCTATGGAAAGGAACAACTCAGGCTCTTTCGAATTAATGAAAATTTCTCCGTAACCATCAAGCCGTTGATAATTACGGATGAGATGGAAGCGCTCTATGCAACGTATAAAGGGGGAATAAATTTCGATGCGCCCGAATCGGTCGAGTCCTGCCTGCTGGATGGGTCAACCTATACTGTATTCGATACCTATGCGATTGAAATCCGGGATGAGAATACGCTGATTGCCGTTGGTATTTTTGATAATGGGGCGCAAAGTATTGCCGGGATTATGAATTTCTACCACCCCACTTATCGTCGGCACAGCCTGGGGAAATACCTCATGTTACTGAAAATCAACCATGCCCGGCTTCAGCAAAAAAACTATTACTATCCTGGTTATTTAGCGAGTAAGTACACCAAGTTCAACTACAAACTGTTCGCCTGCGAAGCCGCTACGGAAGTGTTCGACGCTTATCGGGATCAGTGGTATCCGTTTGCCTGGGAAACGGTTAACGTTCTGGCTGCCGAAATCCTGAGTGAGGGTTAATGGCTGTGTAGCCTTGCGGGTGTAGATTGTCGGCTTCCTGCCGCGTTTCCGTGGGTCAACAGGTTGGACTGCTATGGCAGTAATGCGTATCCAGTAAACGTATTAACCGTATGTTGACTCGCTTAGCGGGCTGAGTACTTCTTGGGCTTAATGCCATGATGATCCTCAAACACTCTTGAAAAATGGCTCAGGTTGGTGAACCCTAGTTGATAGCCCACCTCCGAGACGGTCAACTGCTTTACCTTCAGCAACTGGGCCGCTTCCTGCATCCTGGCTGACTGATAAAAGTCAAAAACGCCTTTGCCAAATGTCTGTTTAAAGAGTTTTCGCAGTTTGGGCTCGCTCATGCCAGCCTCTCTGGCCAGTAAGGCGATCGTTGGCGGCTCGTTCAAACGCGACTGTAAACGGTCTTTTATGGCGTAAATGGCTCTAATGTCCTCGATACGCATACCACTGGCTGGCACCGCTTCACGCGCCAGTAACAAGGTGAAGATATAATAAAGCAACTCCTCACATTTTAACTTGTAATACTGACTCGCTAAACTCTCGGGGACAGGTTGATGGACCATTTCACTGGCCGTTTTGATGATCTGAGGGGACACGTCGGTTTCATACACGAAATTGGCGCTGGCATCCAGAACGCTTCTTACCACGGGGTGGCTTAACTGCCCGAAAAGCTGACACAGATACTGTCGGGAAACTCCAATCGTCACACTGCCAAAGAGGGTATTTGACGGCATGGCCATGATGGAAGAAACAGCATGCATGCAGATGAATACATTCGCTTTTTCGAGGATTAAGGGCTCGTTGGGCCGGATGGACGAGGGAAAAATACCACTCAGCAGGAAAATGACATCATCCTGCCCTTCAGCCAGTTCATTGGTGCGCTCGATGAAAACATCCTCGTTGAGGTGATAATTTCGGATTAACATTCGCAGATCGTTTCCCCAGGAAAAGCCGGTAATGAATCCCGCCCCCTTGCTTTCGGGGATATAGATGAACCGTCCCTGAATGGTAGCACCTATCGCCCGGGCAAATTCAAACATGATACCCGATCCCTGTTTATCCGTAATTGATAATTTCATTTACGACTAGTTTAATATCATTTGCGGTTATTTTATCCTTAAATGTACGCATAGCTTTGCTGCCGAAAGATATTCATCAAGTTAAAAAGATATGGTCGTTAAGAATAAACGAGTAGCCATCATTGGCGGTGGTCCGGGTGGTTTAACACTCGCCCGGCTTTTGCAACGCAAAGGGGTCGATGTAAATGTTTATGAACGAGACCTTAACCGGACGGTTAGGGTTCAGGGTGGTACGTTAGACCTTCATGCGGAATCAGGTTTGGCAGCCTTGGACAAAGCGGGCTTGATGGATGCCTTCAAAGCAAACTACAGGCCTGATAATGACAGGCTTCGTATTGTTGATCAGCAGGCAACTGTTTTCTTTGACCAACACAACCAGGAGTCTACTGGCGGTTTCGGCGATGAATGGTTCAGGCCCGAAATTGACCGAGGCCCACTGCGAACGATTTTGTTGGATTCTTTACGGGCTGACACCGTGGTTTGGGACAGTCATATTGTTTCGCTCGAAAGAATTGACAACGCCTGGAAACTTGTATTTCAGAATGGGAAAACGGCTATGGCCGATATCGTCATCGGAGCAGACGGGGCTAATTCTAAAATTCGTCCATTCGTTACGCCACTCAAACCCTTTTATTCGGGCGTTACTATTTTAGAGAGAAATATTGCTGATGCTGCGAAGAATGCCCCTGTCATTCACGACTTAGTAAATGGGGGAAAAATTATGGCCTTTGGTGATTCGAAAACAATAAGCATAAGCGCCAAAGGCGATGGTAGTCTGGACCTTTACTTAGGTTGGAGGGAGAAGGCTAATTGGCTGGTGGACAGTGCTATTGACTTTAAAGACGGTGATCAAGTGCTGGCATGGTTTAAAAAAGAGTATGCTCAATGGGACAGCATTTGGCTCGAATTGTTTAAAGACGGAAAATCCTTTTTCACCCCCAGGCCATTGTACTGTATGCCTTTAGACCAATTCTGGGACGCACAACCACATATAACTTTACTGGGGGATGCCGCACACGCCATGCCACCCTATGCAGGGGAGGGGGTAAATATGGCCATGCTTGACGCACTACAATTAAGTGAATGTTTAACCAGCGACAAGTTTGCAGATTTAACATCGGCCATTGCTCATTATGAAAAACAAATGTTTGCCCGATTTACCGAAGTAGGCAAGGAAACAATGGACAATACCGACTGGATGCATTCTCCGGACGGGCTAACGAAGATTCTGGAAATGTTTACTGAATTTCAGTAGGTAAGCCATAAAGGATTGTTGGTTATATACTCCAACCTTTTATAAGCCAGCGTTTTATAAATTATCCCTATTGACCAGTGGTTGGCTGTCCGCTTAAATCAGCTAAATCCAAACGTAGTTGGCCCAGCCAGCGCGCAGTAAATTGACCAGTTGAAGTTTACCCCGCAAGATAGAGCAGGGTAAACTTTTCTCCGCCAAAATTGTGTAAAGCACTGGTTAACTAATTCTGAACTTCGAAAGGATTAGGGTTTAGGTGCTTTAAATATGCCCGCCTTCAGCTCATAGCCATCCGATTGCGGCAACGGATTCAGGTAGTCTACCGGTAAGCCATTGGTCTTTACCTCGCTTAACAAAATGGTGCCTGTTTTGCGAATATCCTTTTCAATCTGGTTTGTTGCGTCGGCATCAATGGCCCCTTTTGGGCTGAAAAAACCCATATAATGGGCGTTGCCTGCAATGACTGAGGTAGAGAACGTATAGGTTGGCGCCGTGTTCTCGGGTCTGAGCCAGAAATAAGCGCAATTCGTTACGATGTTATTGCGGAACAGGAAGTTGGGCTCATTGGGACCAAACCAAACCGCAGCCTCATAAGCCCCGGAAATGATCGAGTTGGTCAGCGCAAAATTGGTAATCGACTTAAAGAGCAGCAGCGCATTCTTGCAACCATAAAATATGGTGTGATCAACATGGGTTCCGCCACCGTGCGCCCAAATGGCCCCCTGGATAGGCGCCGAATTTTTTTCGCCAATGAAGTAGCACTGGCTGATATCCAACCCCTGTAACGTTTCGTCCTCTCGCGTAATGGGGTAATAATAACGAACCGTAGGATTGGCATTGCCTAACAACTTAAGCCCCTTAAAACGGACATTGTTTTTGGCTACCAAAAAGCCGATCGCATGGGCAAACTGCCTGGTGGAGTTGTCGGCAGAGACCGATTGAATGACGGGCATTTTCGTCGGCTGCCAATCGGGATCATCGGGCATGGTCATGGCCTCCAGACTATAGCGTACCGTATCGGTCGATGAACTGCGGGTTTTTAGTTCTAGAAGTTGCCCAAGCACATATAAGCCCGGATAGATTTTGATTCGTACGGGCTCCTTTCCTGTAAAGTCGTGGGCAAGGGCTACGGCTTTGTCTAAACTGGCCAGCGGGTCGGTCAGGGTGCCTTTAGCTTCGTCTTTCCCTCGTGTGGCATCGACATACAGCGTCTGGGCACTGAGCGGGAAAAAGAAGCATAGCCATAACGCAACGGTTAAAAATGGGTGCTTAATCATACTTTTTATGAGGATTTATGATGGAAAGAAGCAAACCTACCCTCTTCACTTAGTACCTTGCAAATCAATTGCCGATCAAGTTTTGCCAAGTTATATCACGCTGGTTCACAATGGTTTCTGATTCAACTGATTTGTTCCGATGTAAGCAGCTTATTGAACGGAAACTCGATTGGGGAGCGAGCGAATCCTGGTCAAGTGTCGATTTTGACAATCTCCAGCAACGGATTCTGGAAGAAACCGCCGTTTCGTTGAGTGTAAGTACACTCCGACGGATCTGGGGCCGGGTCGATTATCAGCATCTTCCCAGCAAGACAACCCTGGACACACTGGCCCAATTTGCGGGCTACCCCGAATGGCGGACGTTCGTCAAGGCGCAGGTAGCTGGTGATTTGCCGCCTATGCCTGTTGAGCAATTGCCGGTGGGGCCAGTTAAACCAGTCACCAATTGGGTGAAACTTGGCTGGATGGCGGGCCTTGTTATAGCGATTGTTCTGATCGGCACCGTTGCGTTTGATCAAAAACAACCTCAGTTGCATGCCGATCAGTACAGCTTTAGCAGTAAGCCCCTCACTCGTAATCTTCCGAACTCGGTCATCTTTACCTATAATTGCTCGGCATCACCTACCGATTCGGTTTATATTCAACAATCCTGGAACCCACGCTTGCGAACCCTGGTGGATAAAGACGGTCAAACGCATACATCCATCTATTATGAACCAGGCTTCTATTGGGCTAAGCTGCTCATTGGCAGGCAAATTGTAAAACAACACCCGTTGCTCATTCCGACCAATGGCTGGCTCGGTACCATTGCCACTAAACCAGTGCCCGTCTATCTGAAGTCATCTGAGTTTATTGGGCAGGATATGATGCGGCTACCCATTGCTGGGGTTCAGCAGAAAAACGTGCCTTTACAGCCTCAGGTCCCAATGGTTAAGTATTTCAATGTCGGTAATTTCGACCCTGTTCTGATAACCGACTTCTCGTTCAGCAGCGACGTGAAAAATGACTATGGCGAGGGAGCCGCTGCCTGTCAACAGACGTGGATCGAACTGATCACCGACGATATGCCGATCTCGATACCGCTTTCCACGAAAGGTTGTATCTCGGAGCTTACGCTACTGAATGGGACGTATATGATTTCTGGGAAAAAGACGGATTTATCTCGCTTCGGGGTCGACTTCTCCCATTGGATAAACGTATCCTGCAAGAGCGACGGGCACAAACTCCATTATTACATCAATGGCGAGTTAGCATACGAAGCTGTACTCCCTGAAAAGAAGGTACATATTGTAGGGATTGCTTATGGGTTTATGGGCACAGGGGCTGTAAAAAACATTAACTTACAAACTGGCGAAAAAAGAGTATTTCAAGACTTTTGATAAGGAGAGAGCCTGTCAATTCTAAATCCGGAGCAGTGTCTTGTCCGGACGAATGGCGATCAACCGAAAAAGGGTGATCATATCTACCGAAACAACCACATTTAGGGTTGACTCCATTCCTAATAATTTGTCTAATTGATAGAGTAACTCCCCGGTTAAACAAGGGGTAACCTATTGCGCTGTTTATAGGATTTCAACATACCCGTCGGTTCCATTGACGCGAATCCGTTGCCCGTCTTTGATCCGTTTGGTCGCATTCTCAACGCCAACAACGGCTGGTAAGCCATACTCGCGGGCGATCACAGCGCCATGGGTCATCAGTCCGCCAACTTCAGTGACCAGACCTTTTATGGATAAAAACAAGGGTGTCCAACTGGGATCGGTAAAGGTGGTGATTACTATATCTCCGTCTTCCACCGTGGAAGCGGCCGCTTCCACGCTCAAGATGACACGTGCCCGTCCCTCAACCACGCCGGAAGAAACAGCCAGACCGGCAATGGCTCCAGCCGGGAGATTTTCCCGATTATACTTACCCGTAATGATCTCACCGTCGGAGGTGATCACGCGTGGCGGAGTCAGCTTTTGATAAAGTTTATACTCCTCTTTACGTTGGCGGATGATCTGGTAATCCAGTTTATGGGAGCGTACCACTTCCTGAAGTTCGTCGAACGTAAGGTAGTAACTATCTTCTGTCGACTGAATGACACCCGCTTGTACCAGCTGTTCGGCTTCCCTCAGCAACGCCTGTTTGTACACGAAGTAGCGACTAACGATGTCGTATTTCGGATATTCGCGGTAACCACTGAAATTTCGCACAAGACTGATCATTTGCCTGGTCTCTTCGGCTTTCTGCTCACCGTCTGGTAGTTGCTTCAACCGAGCCAGCAATGCCTGTTCTTTTGTCAGCGCTTCCTGTCGGCCTTGCTCAACTTTTCGGGTGCTGGCATTGGGCTCAAGGTTTTTGAGGTTGCTGAGGATAACAGGGACAAGTGTAATCGGTTTTTCGCGCCAACGCGTTCTGGTAATATCGATTTCCCCAGCACATCGCATTCCGTATTTGCTTAGAAAAGCGTCGATGGCAGCTTTGGTTTCCTGCCCACCCTGAAGCTTTACCAACTCATCCAAAAAGCTATCGTCTTTTGCCTGTTGTAAATAGGCAATGACTTCTGGATAAGGACGAATTACATCGGCAACATCCAATAGCTCCAGGCCCATTTCCGACGTAATATTGTTCGGGACCGATTGAGAAAGTGCATCGGCTGCATTTTTCTCCCCCAGCCATTCGTTCATTTTCTCATTGATCCAGTGAGCAGCATTCATACCCGTCATGATCACACCGAAACTTTGTGAGTCGGCTTTGCTCCTTTTTAATTCCTGGATATCGTCCAGAATAAAGTCGAATAGATCCGATCCTGATTTTGTCTGGATAGTCTGTTTTAATTCGTTTCTCGACGATTCACTTCGCCTGATCAGATCCGAAACGATTGCCGGATCATAGTGATTGAGGGTTTGAAAATCCGCAGTAGATTTTCTTGTATCACCTTGGCCGGGATGCTGGTCCTGTTTGTCAGCCGACAACGAGTTGATAAAATTTTCTCGCTCGACAATGGTGGTCAATGCATCTTTCAGGAGCGGGTCGGATTTTCCCAGAACATCGATGATCATTTCTCTGCCCGCAGGCGAAGCCAGTTGTCGAGTAATATCCACAAACAACCGTCCACCGGCCGTGCGCATGCGTGCAGGCGTCATCAAAAGGTAAAAAGATAAGCCCAACGGCGTCATGGCATCGGTCATCATTTGCTGATGGCCGACCGATACATAGACCAGTGGGCCGTGTCCGGCATTTTCCGACTCATTCGTCTCCGGGATCGGGTACAAGGTCGTGATCGGCCGACTCTGAACGATAGACAACGTGTCATCAGCCAAACACCATTCGATGTCCTGGGGGCGACCGAAATGGGCCTCGATCTTTCTGCCCATGCGGGCGAGTTGTAAAATCTGCTCATCCGTCAGTGCCTGCCTGTTCTGCCGGATAGGCTCGATTGCCTGTTCATTGGTACCGCCCTCGTTTACCGCATAAATGGCCAGTTTCTTGGTGGATACCTTCTTCGCGATAATTTTGCCATTGCAGACACTGTAATTATCCGCATCCACAAGGCCGGAAACCAGGGCCTCGCCCAATCCGAAGCTGGCGTCGATGGAGAGTACTTTTCGATTCGATGTGACAGGATCGGCAGTGAACATAATGCCTGCTACATCCGGAAAAATCATTTTCTGGATAATAACAGACAAATAAACCTTTCGGTGGTCGAATTGGGCCGACGATGTGGTCTGTTGGAGTCGGTAGATGACTGCCCGTTCAGTAAATAGCGATGCCCAGCACTTGCTGGTATGGGCTAGGAGGGCCTCTTTTCCAATGATGTTCAGATACGTATCCTGCTGGCCTGCAAAGGAGGCCGTTGGCAAATCCTCCGCTGTGGCGCTGGATCGTACAGCATAGGCATTGTTTTCTCCAAGTCTGGCGAGGTGTTGGGTAATGGCTGACTGAATGTCTTCTGGGATGGTGATCCCTTCGATCACCCTGCGAAGCTTAGCGCTCACTTTATTGATTTTATCCCGCTCTTCGACCCTCAACAGCGACAACTGATCCAGTAATTCGTTGACCAACGGCGTTTCCTCAACGATTCGTTTAAAGGCCTGCGTAGAGATACAAAAACCATCTGGCACATGGATTCCGTCAATCCTGGTCAGTTCGCCCAAGTTGGCGCCCTTTCCGCCGACAAGCTTGAGTATTGTTTTGTCAATAGTTTGGAAGTCAACTATATATGGGGCCATGTTTTCACTTTTTTGATTATTTGTTGTTGAGTTTTCGGGTCGTTTCATTCATCAGGTCAATCGCTTTCGAAAAATAGATTTCAATGACGTTAATTTCCTCGTCTGAAAAGGAAGCAATGAGTTCTTCCGATTCCTTTCTGTAGTCTTTATAAAGCGGTGCTAGTAGGGCCATTATGGCTGGCGTATTTGGTTCAATGATAACCTTCCGTCTATCGTCTTCCGCAAATCGTCTTTTCACCAGTTTTTTCTTTTCAAACCGGTCTATCAAACCGGTAACTGCCCCTGTCGTCAGACCGGTTAGTGCGGACAGTTCACCGGCTGTCATTGACCCTTTTTGTATGAAGAACCCTAAATATTTATGATCAGTCCCGGAAAATCCTGCCTTTCGGGCAACGGCTTCATGCATCTGAATAGACGTGTATGCATATTGCTGGCTCAGTCTTCTTACTACGTCGTTCTTCATTTATCTTTGTTGGTAAGTATCTTAGTTGCAAAGATAATTATAACGTTGTAATTCACTCAACTGCTTTTGAAAAAACAGCAGCGGGAGTTATCAAAAAGATTGATCGAAAGAGTCAGTACACGGAAGCTGGTGAAGGAAATGATGATGCCGGTGCCAGCCAAATGATCGATCGGCTAGCGATTAAGCTTTTGGCTGACGAGTAGTTTATACAAGTACATTGTTTATAGTAGATACATGAAAAAAGTGACTGGAATAGGCGGCATCTTCTTTAAATGCGATGACCCGCAGAAAATGAAATACTGGTACTCCCGTAACCTGGGATTACCCATGGATGAGTTTGGGACTACGTTCAGGTGGCGTGATGCCGAAGACCCAAGCAAACAAGGGACAACCGTTTGGGGGGCGTTTGAAAAAGACACCAACTACTTTGAGCCGTCAAAAAAAGACTTCATGATCAATTACCGTGTCGAGCATATTGAAGAGCTGGTGGAGCAGCTAAAAAACGATGGCGTGACTGTACTTGATGAGATAGCCGTTTATGACTACGGGAAGTTTGTTCATATCCTTGATCCTGAAGGGAATAACATCGAGCTGTGGGAGAGTGTCGAGTAGTTCCTTGCAACTGCCCAGCCTTTGTAGCCTCCGACCGGATCGAGTATTTTTTGTGGGCCATCTACGTGGGTATCATCTGCCTTGTGCTTATGTTGAACTTTGTCATGCTACTGGCCCTGCGCGACTGAATTTACGTAAGCCCTAACAGTAGCTATTGCCGTACACTGGCTCGAAGTGCCGGGCCGTGAGACGTACGTGTGTCGGCACTAACCCTATAGATAAGGACTGGTAACGAGTGTGTTACTGCACGGACGAGCCGTCTCTTACTATTTTGTCGTAGTCTTCTACTTGATTATTTCCAGTCTCGATAATTTCAGTATAACCGATCCGAGCGCCGGTTTTGTACCCGAAGAGGACACTACTTTCGCCAATTGCCAACGCCCGTGCAGATAGCGGGTGACCGGTCGTCCGGCATCAAAACCCTCGTTGCCTCTCTGGCAAATAGCAGGCTGAACATCCGTAAAACCAAGCTTACAAGGTTTTTCATGGTTGTAAAATTAATACCTGATTCCAGTGATTATATGGAGGTTGCCATTCTAGTTTTGGCCCCAGGGTTGTGCTCCTGCAATGCATACCAGCCATTATAGTTTTCCTTCCAACCCCAGTTCATGTGAAAAAAAGCGTGAGCATAAGAGTTACAACTTAATGTTTCACAGCTGAATCCACTGTAGTTGTTTTCTTGAACACCATCCGCAATCCAACTGTGATAGTCATTGAAGCAGGGTGGACAGGTAGAGTATCAATATAATTAGCGGTAGTGCGCTTTTGGCCTAAGCATGCTTGTTTATTTAGTTAAACTATGCCTATTCTCCTTTCATGTAAATATATTTTATAGATAAATCCTTAATATGAGACCTTTTAGTAACCAATTTGATAAAAAATGAATTTATATTTAGCCCTGTCTACTTAAGAAACGCATTGTCAAAACGAGTGCCCCCATATTCGGTGTGTTTTCTTGCCGACTTTAACAAGTATATTACTACCCAGACAGGAGAGGGATATAACCAAAAGTGTATTCTCTAATAAAAGCTTCAGTGAAATAACTTTTGGGGTTAGGTAAAGAAACGGGGGAGTCGCTAAAAAGGATACGAACCATAGGTTTATTTTACTTTTATGGAAATCCCTATTCAAACCGTTCAGATAACGGAGTTTGCTGAAATTACCCATAGCCTACGGACCCTACTATTTTTTACCCCCCTTCTTAATCAACAAGGTCGTTTAGTAGATTTACGATTACACGCCAGGGAGCAAACTTTTACTCAAACAGGCAAGCCAGATAACGTAAACGCATACCTGTCTGACTGGATGGCGCCCCAGGTAATTCCTTCTCTGAACGCGCTCTGGTGCTCGCGGGAAAAAGGCATTACCTGTAGGCTCAGCAGTCTAACCACTCATAATCTACCCTAGATTTTTGAATAAATAAACTTATCCGTGCCTGTATATGCCGACAAACATTCTACTGATTGAAGATGAAGAGCCAATTCGAAAGAACTTGGTGGAAATTTTAAGCCTCAAAGGCTACCAAGTTGTTGCTGTAGCTGATGGCTTAAAAGGCGTCAGTTTAGCCAAACAACAACCGCCGGATTTAATCCTTTGTGATATTATGATGCCCCACCTGAGCGGGTACCACGTATTAGAGCTCATTCGCACGCATGAATCCTTAATGTTTATTCCCTTTATTTTTTTAACCGCCAAGTCGGATATGGTTGACTTGCGCCGGGGGATGGACCTGGGGGCCGATGACTATCTAACCAAGCCATTCAAAACAAAAGATTTGCTGGCGGCCATTGAGAGTCGTCTGAAACGACATCAACAAAAGCCCACCCGTCAACCATCACCCGTTTGGCTTCAGACAATCCAGGCGCACGGAGAGGGGGGAAGTAGGATTCTAAATGTAGCCGATTGTCTTTGCTTTTATGTGCACAATAGAGCCTACCTGGTATGCCACCCGTTAGGAACCTTTCACATTGACTTAACTTTGACTGATTTAGCTGCTAAACTCGATTCAATGCAATTTTTCAGGGCTAGTCGCCAGGCTATTATTCATCGCAGAAGCATCCAGAAATACGCCTATTGGCAACAGGGAAAATATTGTTTATCCCTGGTGAATGAAGCGATGTGTAAGGAAATCATTATACCTAAAGCTCGATTTAGGCAACTAAAAAAATGGCTAGCCAACTAGATGCTTCACACCACCTCCTTACCCGTTAAGACAACCATTTATGATTTCACAAAAGCCGTGCAGGAGCCTCCGCCTGATACCGTGTTACAGCTTGTTTGAAACACATGTACAGACGTAATGCAAACATCGTCCAACAATCTAGTAGTTACAGCGAGTCGCATCAGCCAAATTCATCTTACGCATCTAATTTTATTGACGCCTTCAATCGGTAAACGGAATGGGAAATAGGCTACTTACCCTCAACTCAGTTGTTGGCGAAAATTTGTTTAAAAATACGTCTGAATTGCTTTGGCGTAATCAGCGAAGGCAAGCTCTGGCTCTGGAAGGTCAGGATGCCACATTTTTTCCCATTCAAAACTGTAATAGCCAGCATAGTGGTTACCTTTCAGCACGTCGATCGCTTCCCGGAGGGGAGTTTCACCTTTCCCCAAAAACGTGAGCTGCGGCTTGCCATCGACAATTTTTCCGTCTTTGACATGGGTATGACGAATGTATTTTTTCAGCGCCTGATACACCTCTTTTGGCGTCTCCTTAGTTACCGACCACATATTAAAGATGTCCCAGATCATGCCTACGTTCGGATGCTCGGCCTGTTTCAGAATCCGCAGCAGCACATCTTTTCCGACTACTTCGCCGTGCGATTCAAGCAGCACCGTTACATTCGCCTTTTTGGCGTAATTCCCCAGGTCGAGCAAGCCTTCTCCGATTAGGTTTAGCGTCTGCTCACGGTCCTGGTCCTTGGGAAGATCATTCGGGAACACCCGGACATACGGGCACGATAACTCATGGGCCAGATCGATAAACCGCCGGGCTTCGGCCAGGTTTTTCTCCCGCTTCACCGGATCAAGGTAATGCAGGGCCGTCGAGGCTCCCAGGTTACAGATTTTTACGTTGTGGGCAGCAAACTGCTGTTTGGTCGCTGCCAGCCGGGCCGGGGTGCTGAATTCTGGGCAATTGGGCAAGAAAAGTTCTCCCTGCAACCCCCGAATTTCGATGGCCTCGTACCCATCGGATGCAGCTGTCGTCAGGATTTGTGCCAGCGGCCATTTAGGGCATCCCAGGGTGGAGAATGACAGGCGTGGTTTTGCCCCTTTCACTGAAAAGCCCATTGCCGACGTTCCGGCCAGGGCAAGCGTTGTTTTAAGGAAGGTTCGACGGGGTATCATGGCTATATAGTATGTGCTTTCAGTTGTTTTACGGCGTAGTCAGCCGCCCGGGCCGTTAGGGCCATGTACGTTAGAGAAGGGTTTTGCGTAGAGGTCGAGGTCATGCAGGCGCCATCGGTAATGAACACATTTGGGCAGCTATGCAGCTGGTTCCAGCGATTGAGCATTGACGTTTTAGGGTCTTTCCCCATCCGTACCCCACCCATCTCATGATTTTCGTTGCCGGGAGTACGTTGGGTGTCTAGTTTACGGATGTTCGTAAAGCCCGCTTCGGTATACATTTCGGATAACTGATCGAAGAAGTCGTTCAACATGTTCGTGTCGTTGTCGTCGTAGGCTACCGAAATACGCAGTTGGGGAATCCCATACGGATCAGTTAGCGTAGGGTCAAGTCGAACCCGGCTCGCTTCTTTGGGAATGGTTTCTCCCATCATGCTGGCTCCCACGTTCCAGTTTCCGTAGTTCGTTTGCAGCAGTTGTTCTTTCAGGCTGACGCCTAACTCCTCGGTGTGCGGCACCGTACCGCGCCCCGCCGAGAAGGCTACGGCATAGCCCCGTAGAAAATCGGTTTCCTGCCGGTGCAGGTTTCTGAACCGGGGCATGTAGCACGCATTAGGCCGGACTCCATCGGTCTTAAATTCCTGAAAACCATCGTACTCCGCACTAATCCGTCCTCGGTAGCTATGAAACGCTACGTATTTGCCCAGCACGTTGTAGTCGTTGCCCAGCCCGTCCGGGAAGCGGTTTGACCTTGAATTGAGCAGGATCAAATTCGTGTTCATCGTCGACGCGTTCAGGAAAATAATCCGGGCATAATACTCAGTCATCTGGTGCGTCTGCGTATCAACTACCCGCACGCCGATTGCCCGTTTTCGCGATTCATTGTAGATCACTGAATGGACTACCGAGTGGGGCCGTAACGTCATGCGCCCGGTGCGGGCCGCCCAGGGGAAGGTCGATGCGTTGCTGCTGAAATAGCCACCGTAGGGGCACCCCCGATCGCATAGATTCCGATGCTGACACTTCGCTCTACCCTGCTGATAATGAATGGGCTTCGGTTGAGTCAGGTGGGCAACACGTCCGATAATGACCGGTCGGTCAGCATATCGGCTGCGCATCTTGTTCTGAAAATAGGACTCTACGCAACTCATCTCGTGGGGCGGTAGAAACTCGCCGTCGGGCAGTTGGGGCAGGCCATCCCGATTCCCCGACACGCCGATAAAGCGTTCGACGTAACTATACCAGGGCGCAATGTCTTTATAGCGAATGGGCCAGTCGACGGCGTAGTCATCGCGGGCTGGGCCGCTGAAATCAAAGTCACTCCATCGCTGTGTCATACGCCCCCACAGTAACGAACGGCCACCTACCTGATACGCTTTGATCCAGTCGTAGGGTTGTTCCTGTACATACGGCTGTTCAGCATCTTTAGTAAAAAAGTGAGCCGTGTCTTCCCGAAATGCGTAATTCTTACTGGCAATCGAATACTCTTTACGAACCGCCAGGGGCACCTGTCCGCGGTGTTCGAGTTCCCAGGGCTGTGCCATCGTGGTTGGGTAATCCACAATGTGCTTGACGTCCCGGCCCCGCTCCAGCACCAGCGTCCGTAACCCCCGGCCGGTCAGTTCCTTGGCTGCCCACCCTCCGCTAATACCCGTACCGACCACGATGGCGTCGAAGGTTCGCTCTTTTATCGTATCAATTGCCAGATAAGTCATCTTAGTTGCCTTGCCGGGTTATAGTTTGCAGCCGCAAGGGTTGCCCGGTGAATCTATTCAGAAAAAGAACTTCTTAATTAATCCTACTGTCCAGTCAACTGCATCATCCATCGCCACGTGGCCTCGGCTGACAAAAGGTAGCGGGTTTTGACTAACAACTCGGGTTGATGGCCATTTCGGTACTAAGGGAACAAGTAATCCCGACTGGCGTCAAAATTGGTGTGTGGCTCCAGGGAGTTATCCCCTTTGAAGACAGCATCTCCCAATTTACGTCGTTTGATGTCGTACCACCGCTTGAACTCGAAGGCTAGTTCCAGCCGCCGTTCTTCCAGGACCAGATTAATGAAAGCCTCTTTGCTCATACCCAGTGCCACATCGGCCGGGAAGCTTGTCTGGCGGCCAGCCCAGTTGCGCGCCCGGCTTCGAATCTGATTGATATAACCAATGGCTTCGGCGTTCGGACCATTGTTTACTTCGGCTAACGCTTCGGCCGCCGTTAGTAGTACCTCGGCGTAGCGGAAACAAACATAATTATGATCGGAATAACGGCCTTCGGAGTTGGCATTACCCGGATAACGGGCAAACTTGGCAATGTGCGGACGAGCGGCCGTTGGAAATGCGGTATAGGGCTTTACTACACCACCGATGCGCATGGAGTCTTCCAGACTTACTTTTTTACGATAATCGCGGGCGTCCCAACTTTGGTATACCTTCAGGGTCGGTACTGCCACACTCCAACCGTTTTGATCGGTACCCCGAATTCCCGTCACGGCGCCCATCAGATCATCGTTTGTACTTTCGGGTCCTACCTTCTGACCTACGAAATCGACCGCAAAAATGGTTTCTTTGAGCTGATCGGCTTTGGTAGCAATAAATAAATCCTGAAAGTCAGCTTCCAGCCGGTACCCAAATTTATCTTTATTATCAATCACCCATTTCGCTTCGGTATACGCTTTCTGATAATCACCCCGCATGAGATACACCGTCGCCAGACACGTCACTGCCGACCCTTTGGTGGGGCGGGTGCGCACATCGGCCGGTTGCTGATCGGGTAGCCATTGTTTGGCAAATTCCAGATCGGTAATGATGCGGGCGTAGACATCGTTCTCCGCCATTTTGTTAATACCCTTCACCGATTCCAGATCGGTCACGAACGCGTCGATGTACGGAATGGCACCAAACGTTTGGACCAGATGAACGTACGAAAAGGCCCGTACAAACCGGGCTTCGCCAATGGTTGGGTTGATTTTTTCAGGTGCTAGGTTTAGTCCTTCGGCCCCGTTGATGGCCGCGTTAGTCGTACTGATTACTTTATACCAGCGGGGCCAGAAGGAAGCGACCAGTCCGTTGCTGGCATCCATGTTAAAATCATTGGTTTGCTGATGAGCGGCCGCGGTTGTCCGGTCACCGATGTCCGCATTTATAAGCTGACGCGATTACGCCAGTACCAACTGGTCCGCCCGATAGCTCCTGACTGATTACGCCAGCTTTGTTGCTGCGTTGTCCGAACACATTCAGCCCACCCGCAGCTTATCAGAGAAAAAAAATCTACGAATTATGATAAATGGCTATCTCATCATAAGGAAGGCAATTGCCTTTTTTTAATTTAAAGGAGTATGCGTTCTCCCAGCTCTTATCGAGTAATTGCGATAAAGTACTGTGTTTGTACCTTATCAACGAGTTTATAAATTCAGTTCTGGTAGTAATGGACTACCTTATGCGACGGATGGCATTGGACAGATGTTAAACTATATGGCTCATCAAAGGCTCCCATCTGAAACAAGAAGAATTTACTGCGCATGAATGGGGAATTAATGAAACGAATCATCTACGAGTACTTAGCCTAAAGTTCCCAACGTTGGCAAACATAACGTGAGAGCTCACTAATTTAGGGGTGTATACTTTATGCTACTTCAGCTTGCTACGTAACCACGCTCGTACCGGTTCATCGTACAACTTTAAACTGGCGTAAGCTAATAAGATAGCGCCTGAAAAAGTTAGCAGGGCATAAGGCCAAGCCTGCCATAAGGTAATGCCTTTGTGATTGCTCACCCAGGCTACGTAAAAATAGACCAGCACATAATGGGTCATGTATAAGGGATAGGAAAGATTGCCCATAAACTGACAAATTTTCGCTTCCGTTTGACTATGCACTACGCCACTGGCACCGATATAGACGATAAGGGGAAAGACCAGGATGATGCAAAACGCTTCGTATAGCCCATTCATCCAAACATGGTCGGCTCCGCCTATTCTGGGCATTAGTAAAACAGCCATAATCAGCCCGCTGCACCATACGAACGCACGTTTGATATAGATTGGCCGGGCTACCCGTGAAAGGAGCAAACCTGCAAAAAATGGGAAAAGTGTACGTATTATGCCAACCCGCATTTGTTCGGCGTTAAGTGTCCAGCCACCGGTAACGTCCCCGCTCGGGCTAGTGATTGCAAGATGCAAAAGCAAACCACCGGCTAGCACGACAAAACAAGTCAATGTTTTAGTTGACATTTTTCTCAGCCCCAACGCGTAGAGTATGTTGGCAGTATACTCGAAAAACAGTGACCAGCCCACACTATTGAGTGGATGCATTTCTTGCCAGCCGCGTATATCCATTGACAGGGGTATGGGTATCAGCGTACAGCCTATAAGCCAAACAACGATCAGCTTCCATGCCGGAACGGTATGTATAAGAGGCCATATCGTTGAGTCGGTCAGGTAAAAGCCAAGGGCACCCAGCGTCATGCCCAAGACCACCAGTGGTTGGAGCCGCTCGAATCGGCGACTAAGAAAGCCGCCGATGGTTAACTTATCCCATCTGTCGTCGTAGGCATACCCAATGACAAAGCCGGACAGGAGGAAGAAGAAATCGACCGCCAGGTAGCCATGGTTGACCACGTTGTCAAGGTGGCTGTTGGCCAGAGGCTCGGTAAGGTGAAAGCACACCACGATTATAGCGGCTACCCCCCGCAGTCCATCTAAGAGTTGATAATGCGGCTTTGTGCCAAATTGGTTTTTAGTTATTAGCTCAGGCATTAAGCAATGCTAAGTGATTAATCATCCAAAAGTAGGTCATAGGGAAGCCAACTCAATAACTTATCTCATTGCTTAAAGCAGCTTTCAATCAGACGAATCAATCATCGACGGGTAAAGAATGGTGCACCCAGTTATTTGTGATGAATGTAGAATCATCGAATAAAATGCTCCTCCCTAAGACGATGGCTTCTTCATGTATTTGCTCCTTAAATGGGGCGTTTAATAGAACAGATTTAGTGCAAGTGTTTGAAATATAGTCGCTTATATTCGTTTGGTGGCGAAAGGCCAGTTTAGTGTAAGCTACCCGGTAGTACTCGTAGGTATCGAATTCGTCGAGGTTGCCCTTCAACTTCTTCCAGCGTGTCGGCGGGGTGCAGCCATCGGAGTAACCGTTGTGTCCAGCGCGGGGGTTGCGGTTTCGGGTTCATAAGCTACTTAGTTGCAGGCTTTGAGGTGGTAGCAGTTGCCAAAGCTCCTGCCGTAACTGCTGTATCTCTTGTAACGCCCGGCTGCCCAGGGCCGTAATCCTGAACAGCCGCTTTCGCCGACCACCTCGTTCGGCGGTGGCACCACCCAGTTCAGACTGTACAAAGCCCTTCTCTTCCAACCGGATGAGCGTATTATGTACGGTGCCGAAGGTGACCACCCGTCCCGTATGTTCTTCCAGGGTCTGGCTGACAGTAACCCCGTAGCCTTCTCCATCCAGAATGGCGACCATGAGCAGTACCACCTCTTCAAACTCGCCTAAATACGTTCGACGCATTGCCTTGCCCAATTAGTTTACATTTTATCGTACAAATCTATTGCCAAACAAAAAACAGGCTACTCCGCTTAGGAATAGCCTGTTTTGCTACGGATTACTGTCCGTTTCTGGACAGTTACTGTACGGTCTTGGACAGACAATAGTGCATTTAGGGGATGACGCTCAACACGACTAAATTCTCATCCAAAGGTTCAATCTCACAAATCGCTGATTTATTAAAGAAGTAACCAGCTTATACCGCAAAGAGTAAGACCAATAAGTAGCCAGTTGATAAGCACTTCCAGCCCACTTTCAATGATGAAATTCTCTGGGGACTCTTTCTGGTAATGAACCCGCACCTCTCGGTGAAGGCTGAAATAATTCAGTTCATGAAATATCGAGTGCTTAGGCTGGCTTTCAACCCAGGTATTGGTCCCCGTCTTAAAGCGAACTATTGGAACAAAAAGCTGGCGAAGCTGGAAGGAAGCACTCCGATCAAACGAGGTAATCAGTCCGGTTGTCTTACAAGCCCCTCTTACTAATCGGTAATAAGAGAGCAGAAAGAGGCTTGACAGAATAGACGAAAAAATGCCGCCTATCAGCAAGGGAATCAAGAATTTCATAGGCTGCCTACGTACGCTCCACTCGTGTTAATGAACATAAATTTTAGGGTATAACTCCAGGAGGCCGCTTTCCCATTCTCAGCCCGCTTTCTTGAATCAGTCTTGGCGCAATGACAGTCAGTAAACCACTATGGGCTAGGCCTCCTGGTCAGCTGCTCGAAGATGACCCAGCCCATGGCAAAACTGTAAGCCATCAACTTGCCCGGAAGTAGAAGAAGTTGGAGATAGAGCAGCCAGCGGTTGACATTATCCGAGCTACGGAATGGGTTATCTAATAGACCACCCCACCAGCCTAGATTGGCATAATCCGGCTTGGTGCTCACCCGATAGCTGACCCATGCGTACAGGCACAAGCCGCCCAGCTTCAAGAGTCCTTGACTAATCCTCAGCCCTGGCCACTGGTCAACCACCCAGAGTAAGCCTACCTCCCAGCAGGCAATACCCAATATGATGGCGACCCAAATTACCCACTTCTTGGGTGGGGGCTGGTTTGGGTCTTCCGGAGCATCCACTCGGAGCTTACCTACCGGGCCAGGCTTATCTTCCAGCAACCAGGCTAGCCATTTCATCGCTGTAGGGGTTATGTTTGTGTAATACCGTAGGGCGGTTTACCTCAAGGCTCACTACCACTGAACCAATGAGAACGGGCCAGCCAAACTAGGCCACGACAATGGGTTTCGCTTGAGGGCAGCGGCAGTGGCCCAAAGGTAAAGCAAAGGCAATGATCACAACAGAGGATAAGTACGTATCTGACTAGGTAGAGTAACGGGATATAAAGCTGAGCAGGCTTTTAACCTTGGTACCGTTGAGCGATACAGGTGGGAGCCGCTACGATCAGTAAAGCCAGCCAAAAAAAGGAGCGATTCATACAGCATGTTCATTTTAATGCTGTAACGAATTAATGCCTTACATCGCATTAGGTTTAGGTTAACTTCAAACAAACTTAGTTAGCCTAGATATATAGTTTTCGTACTTAGGGACGTAACCTATGGAAAGGGTAGATAGCCAATTAGCGGCTCGTGTCTAAATATCAAAAAAGGCTAGTTTTTTAGAGCTAAATAGATTCCTATTAGCTTATTCTTGTTGTGCACCAGACGCTTAGATGTCTTTTGGCAACAGCCGAAAATGTTGACCTTGTTACGTGTACAGCCTCTTAGACTCCGCTTTTTGCTTCGAGGAAAAGTCATAAAAAAGGACAACGCTGAAAATTACTTCGATGAGGCCAATCGTGAGAGTAGTGATCAACGATTGTGTATTTGTGACAAATAAACCATAAGCTGATAGGCCTAACAGACCACCTAATATCCAGAATAGTTTGTTGCCATACAGCGTGCGAAACGTTAAGTACCGACCTCCGATGATTAGTCCCATACCCTGAAAAAACCACTCGGGCCGTTGTAGGGAGAGGCCATAGGCAATCGGGATCGTCATCATCATAAAAATGGTTCCCTCCATAGCAAGGCCTGTTAAGGGATTGCCTTTGCTGGTAGCCACTTTGACGCCCATCATTTTGTTAATTAAGGTGCTAATGGGATGAATGAGGCCACCACCGATTAGGAGTGCCCAGATGGCCTGTTTGGTTGAAAAGTTGTCGATAACAGCGGCCGTTGTGAGCCAAACGATTCCCGAGACGCATACCCCAGTAGCGCCATTTCGGTACTCGTTTCTCATAGCCGTTTGGGCTGTTGCTATTGAATCTAGCGGGTCGTTGAACTGCATGGCTAAAAGTAGAATTAGGCTAAAATGAGCCTAAATCAATTCAAGGTTCCCGTTTCCTACAACAGAAACAGGCTTATAGGTCAGTAGAGAGTATAAAAGGTGATTTATTGGATTGACTAGATCAAATTCTTAGAGGATAATCCTGAATGATAGAAAGATAGCCGTTTTACAAAAATTCTCAGAAAATGCTCCCCCAAAGGGAGACGCGCGACTATTGGTTATGTATATGCATCCTAAAATGGGGCGTTTGTTTGAGATGCGACTCTTCAAGTCGTGACCGCAACGGCCGGTACGGGACCGTAATTTGTGTCCCGTTTTTAATCGCATCCAATGTTCTCGTTTATCGGTTGATTTAATTCAGTTAGCCGAATAACAAGCTGGTGAGTAAAAAATCGTATACGTTGGCTGAGTGTCAGACCTTACACGATCCAATCATCAAAACCGATAGCCCAGGGTCAGCCCAAAGCGGGGAGTAAAACCTTTTCGGCTCATCTGTTCCGGCAGGACTGCCTTCAGAGGGGGACTGCTGGTCGGTAGTTGATAGTGAAGTCCCAAAAACAAATCGACCACTACTCGCGGTGTGCTTGTTTGCACACCAGCCATAGCGCCGGGCATCCACACGTGAAGCTGCTGTATAGCCCTGACTAACCTACCGCTCGGGTCTCGAATAATAGTACCCTGATTGTCGAACTGATAGTCGTCGAGCGTGAGCCCGGAATAGCGACCGTATACGCCTGCGTAAAAGCCAGTGGGGGACAAAGGACGCCGGTGGAAATAGTGCCGGTATTCCAACGTAACCCGCTTATAGTGAAATAATCTCGGCGTGGGGTTGTTGGCGTTGTGATATTCATACGTTTCCGAACCGAAGCCCACTCCACCCACCAGCGATGCACGTTTGGTCAGCATCCGTTCATAAAAGACAGATACGTCGCCGACAATAAGGCTCAGTGGGTTAATTTTGAGACTATTAGCTCGGGTGACTGTGGAGTCTGCCGTTGACTGGGCGTAGGCCCTACACAGGCTGATGGCACTAAGTAGAACAAACAGGGATATTTTCATTGCGAAATTCGGGTGTCCGTTATGGCCTGTCACCACCAAACTGACATCCGCTATTTTTTGCTGCTGGGTTGCCTGTTCTGCCATTGCCAGCCTGACGGCTTCGTACCGGTTGGCAATATTAACAGTTTTTGAAAGTTCGGCAACATTAACCTTCTTTAATGTCAGCTCTATCAGTTGCGTGTGTTAAACCAGCGTCGACTGCGTAATGATGCGCCTTGAACTAGCAGGAATATGTTTGGGGAAATGACTATTGCTAGTTGGTCGAAGGTGAATCCGTCTGGAAATGAGCGGTCGTTTACCCTCTTGGCCATCTTACAGGATGGATTAAAAAGGGAGGGTAGCAACGCGCTGCTTAGGCTTAGCTGGCTAACGACTAAGCCCGGTTGCTGTAATTGAAAAAAGCATTTTTTGTGCATCTATTCAGGTGCGATCAATACTGTCAGACACCCAACTAGTAGCACTTTGCCGGGGAAGTCTGTTTTTCTTGGCGTACGTGCCAGTGTTTGTTCATAGACCGTACAGATGTCAGTGGACTTACTCACGCATCAATATTATGTACCTGTTTCTTAAATGGCAAGGCCTACGATTCGGTTATCTCGCTAATCGCAGGCCGAAGTCATGGCGCACATCCACCACGCGCTTAATAAGCCCAATCTGACCACAGTGGTACATGGTGTGCTTGATATTCCAATCAACGGCCTCCCGTTTTGTGTTAGCGATTGGATGAGGAGTAGGAGTGGATTCTAGCGGACTATCTAGTTCTGAAGTTTCCAGAGTCGCTAATATAGCCAACGACTTTTGTTGCATGAATTGCAAGTCAGCTATTAATTTAACTGAATCTACTTTACCTACTGACAAGGAAGGGCCTGATACGGTGAACCACTCACTATATTCTCGGATTGGAAGCTGTTGGAGAATATCCATTTGGTGCCCCCGAATAACCATAATTGAATGGAAATACTGACTGATAATCAAATGCCCAAGCTGCCAAGCAATACTTGATTCTACGATGGGAGGAATGATACTCCACCTGTCAGGCGGCACGGTCTCAACCAGCTTATTCGTCCACTGATACGCATTGGCGGTTTGATTGATCAACATCTGAATTTCAGTCATCGGTCGTAAACATGTTTGGCTTAAACGAAAGCGGTTGCACTCTTGTGGGCTAAGTTATTGTAAGTATCCCAATAACAGTGCGTATGCCCGTTTAGGGATAAGATTTTTGAGTTGTTAACGTAAAGAGTCTACCATTAGGGCCATCCTGGACCGGCTCACAAAACGCTCTCCTTTCAGATGAAGTTGTTTGTGCAGTGCTACCAATAACGTACACACATTAGGGCGCATTATCGACCGACCGTAGACTGCCTATGCTTAACAGATCACTGAACCGATTCTATATTTAGTTAGTTTACAACCGCAATGCTTAGTGGCCAAACTAGCTAAATTATCATGCTCGAGAAATTTAGAAAAAATTTCCCCGTGTCGGCCGAAAAATGGGAGGAGTATACCGGCTATTTTCACCGAATTCAGGTACCGGCCAGGACCGTTCTGCTTCTGGAAGGGGACATATCCCGCAAAGCTTATTTAGTTGAAAAAGGTTGCCTACGGGTTTGGTTCAATAGGAAGGGAGAGGATATTACTTTTCAGTTCTTTTTTGAGAACAGGACTGTTTCCTCCATTGAGAGTTTCCGAAATAGTGTGCCAAGCTTGTTTTCCATTGAGACGATCGAACCTTGCACTCTGTGGTGGATTGATAAAGCGAGTATCGATAAAGTACTAGAAGAGGTCAGTGCGATACCGGCTATTCGTAGCCAAATCCTAGAGACCTTGTTTGGGCGCACCCTAGATTATATGAAGCATTTTCTTTCGCTGATCCGGGATACCCCTCAGGAGCGTTATGAAAATTTGCTAACGCAAAACCCGCATATCGTCCAGCGCGTCCCTCAGCATTACATTGCCTCCTACCTGGGCGTAAGCCGGGTTCATTTGAGCCGGATTAAAGCCAAAATCGCTCGCCCCAATTAGCAAAGCCAGGATACGCTATTTGGTAACAAATGTTATCGTCGGAGGGCCTACTGGCCCTTTACTTTTGTATCAACAATAACAAAAGAAGCGATACAATGAAACGATTAACCATTATTTATTGGGTAACGACGGTTATGTTCAGTCTATGGATGCTGGCCAACGCCTATGCCTACCTCACGTCTGAAGAGGCCCGGCGCCTTTGTGCTCATTTTGGTTTTCCGGATTATTTCCGGGTAGAGCTAGCCGTTGCTAAGGTGATTGGCATAACCGTGCTCGTGCCACCCTTGCTAAAAGGCCGAATTAAAGAGTGGGCCTACGCAGGCTTCGTAATCACAGTCATCTCAGGTTTTATCGCGCATCTAGCTTCCGGCGATTCAGTCCGCGACTCTGCGTCGGCGCTACTAGCCTTGGTATTAATTCTGATTTCCTATGCGAGCTATCACCGCTTACAGGTGGCTAGCTCCATCACTAAGTCAATCACTACCGGCTCTTTAACAAACCTAGCTTAATAGTCAACCAATAAGTAAGATGAAAGCTGCCATTATGCATCCACAAGGGGGAGAGCCACGTTATGCCGAGATGCCTAACCCGACTGTATCGAGCGAAGACGAAGTACTGCTGACTATTAAAGCGGCTGCCATTAAACACATCGACCGAGGCCAAGCCAGCGGTAAACATTATTCCGCTCAACCTCAATTGGCTGGTCAAACCAAAATTATTGGGGGTGATGGCGTGGGTGTGCTAGCCGACGGTACTCGAGTTTACGCCTTGGGCGTGACCGGTATGGTTGCTCAGCAAGCTATAGTGGAGAAAGACCGGATGGTGATTGTACCCAATGGGTTGAATGACGCCATAGCAGCGGCCCTGCCTAATGGGGTGATTGGCTCGGCGATGGGACTACGCTTCCGGGCCCGTATACAAGCCGGGGAGGTGGTTTTGATCAACGGAGCTACCGGCTTTACGGGCCGACTGGCCGTGCAGATTGCCAAACACTATGGAGCCAAGAGAGTGATTGCTACGGGCCGTAATCTCAGCTCACTGCAAGAATTGCTGAGCCTGGGAGCTGATGAAGTCATTTCGGTGGATCAGCCAGATGAGGATTTTCTAGCCCAACTTCGAGCGATCCACAATAATACGCCGATAGACGTGATCGTCGATTATTTGTGGGGCCGCTCGGCGGAGTTGATATTAACCTCTCTAAAAGGCAAAGGGGCCTTTACCCACCCAGTACGTTTTGTCTCCATTGGGAGCGTCACCGGGGATAAGATCCAACTATCCGCTGAAAATTTGCGCAGCGTTAATCTACAGCTATCCGGTTCGGGATTAGGTAGTTGGACACGGCAGGATGTAGGTCAACTATTTCGCGAGATCTTGCCAGATATGTTTCAACTAGCTGCCAACGGAAAGCTCACCATAGACACCGTTACGGTTGATCTATCCGAAATTGAATCCATTTATGACGTGGTGATAACCGATGGGAAGCGACTAGTCATTACTATGAATTGAGCCGCACTCAGGTAGTCTTGACGGAAGTTGACTGGTTAAATCACAATGGCTATTTTAAGGTCTTTAGGCTGCTTTTAGCGTCAAGACTGCCTGTACTCATGTCAATTACCCTAGTAAGATCTATTTGTGTGCTGGGTAGTCTGTTGAGCTCTTTGCTGCTGCTAGGTAGCTGTTCCAGACCTCTCTATCCAGATTCACATGCGGCTTCCTGTTACCCAAATCACCCCTATGATACCACGTCTTATCAGTGGACTGAACCACCAGACTCTTTGCTTACCCGGCTTTTGCCCCGGTACAGTCGCTATAATCTGATGGTCGCTCATGCGGCTGGACTGCTGCCTTTCCTACAAAGTTATCAGCTACAATGTGGGAAACTAAGTAAGGACTCTTCGTTGGCTCAACGCTTTCTAGTGTCCGAGCAAAAAGCTCGTATTCAGGAGCGGATTGCTCTTTTTCGCATACAGGTGGCCAGTGTAGCGGCTGAGTTGGATTGTGAAGCATTGCGGGTTAACCGACTCATCGTCTATCAGGATCGGCTCGAGCAGGTCCGAGTCAGAAACCTCACGGTTTCCTCAATTCTGACGGGGGCCGCTGGTGGCATTGCGGCCGGCCTCCTACCCGAGAATGAATCAAAAGCGACCGCTATTACCGCTGGTCTAGGCAGTTCACTTTTAGGGCTATTATCCCTTCGTTCGGTGCGCCGAATTCCACTGGAGCATCCTCGCAATCTGCTTCGAGATATCTGGTACATACCTGCGCATTCAGATCAATATCCTGTAATGGTCTGGAATATGCTTTCTCAGCCGGTTTTTAGTAGTAGTGGGCGTTACTCGGTAACCTATCTACTGAAAAGTCAATGGATTGATATTGAAGGGCTGAGTCCAAAGCAGAAAAAGAATGAACGTACGATTCAACTGCTGCTGAGTAATGGGGGTGAATATAAAGTCGATGAATTGAAGCTTCGTGTTGATCTGATTAATCAGGTGCAAGCCGCCATCAAACTAATCGATCAAGATATTCAGGGGCTGCTGTCCCAACTGTCCAGTCGCTGATCCGATGCGAAATGACAATGGCTCATCTTCGGATAGCACATCCAGACTACCTGTCTGGGCCGTTTGTAAAGGCTATCTTGGATCTAGTCAATAAGTGTTTACCATCCTGTTACGCTCCCGATTGCTTACGGGGAAGCGTAATCAGGAAGGTAGTCCCTTCATTGATGGCACTCTCCACCGTGATGGTTCCCCCATGACGATGGACAATCTTTTTACACAGGGCTAAACCAAGTCCCGTCCCTTCATAAGCATCCTTGGCATGTAGGCGCGTAAACGTTTCAAAAACTTTCTCCGCGTATTTGGCATCAAAGCCGATCCCCTTATCCGCTACTTGGATCTGTATATACTTCTCATCGGTTAAGCGGATCGTTGAGAGGCTGATCTGGGCAGGTTCCGTAGCTTTAGCGAATTTAAGGGCATTGGTGATCAAATTGTAAAATAGCTGATAGATTAATAGGGGTATCCCTTCAATAGACGGTAAGGTCTGCCTGGTGAGTTGCGCCTGCTTTTCAAGAATCAACACGTCTAAATCCGTTTCGATTTGTGCCAACAGCTGGTTTAAATCAATCCATTCCAGCAACTGGGGGGTACTGTTAAGAGAGGAGTAGGTTAGAACGCCCTGGATCATGGCTAACATGCGGTCAGCCGATTGCTGAATCTTAGTGACAAACAACTGAGCTTTCTCAGGCAGCATGGCCCGGTACTCCACTTCTAATCGACTACTAAACAGCTTCACTTTGCGAGCAGGCTCTTTCAGATCATGGCTGGCCACATGAGCAAATCGCTGAAGATCCTCGTTGGAGCGTTGTAACTCAAGTGTCAGGGTGCGATAGCGATCATTGCTCTCCCGTAAAATACGTTCGGCTTCTTTTCGTTCGGTCAGGTCACGGGTCACTTTAGAAAAGCCGATATGGAGGCCAGCGGAATTATACATGGCCGTGATGACAATGCTGGCCCAGAACAGGCGCCCATCTTTGCGAACCCGCCAGCCTTCCTCCTCGTAGGTACCCGAATCCAGGGCGACTTGTAACTCGCGAGCTGGTTTTCCATTGAGAATGTCTTCCTGGGGGTAGAAAATTGAGAAATACTTGCCGATGATTTCCGACTGGGTATAGCCACTGATGCGCCGGGCCCCTTCATTCCAGTTAATGACCCGCCCTTTTTCATCCATCATAAAGATGCCGTAGTCAGTCACCTGCTCCACCAGGGAGCGGTAGCGTTCTTCGCTCTGGCGAAGGTCTTCCTGATTTTGTTTCCGTTCGGTCAGGTCACGGGTCACTTTAGAAAAGCCAATATGTTGGTTGGCTTCATTGAACAGGGCCGTAATTACCACGTTAGCCCAGAAGACCGATCCATTCTTTTTAACCCGCCAGCCTTCTTCTTCATACTTACCCGTCTGGATGGCAATCGTCAGCTCGCGGGCCGGTTTGTCATCGGCCAGATCTTCGGCCGTATAAAAGGTGGAGAAGTGTTTACCAATGATCTCATTAGCCGCATACCCTTTAATGCGTTGAGCGCCTTCATTCCAGGTCAGAATATGGCCACTTGTGTCGAGCATAAAGATGGCGTAGTCTTTGACGCCTTCCACCATCAACCGAAACCGCTCCTCCTGTTGACGAAGTCGAAGGGCTTCCTGCTGTTGAGCTGAGCGATCCGTCAGCGTACAAGCATAGCCTAAGAAGGTAGTGTTTTCCTCATATAGGCAGTTATAGCTGATTTCACACCAGGCGGTAGTGCCATCGTTCCTGGTCCGCCAGCCCTGGGTACGGAATAGGCCATTTTTTTTAGCCAAGCTCAGTTCGTAATACGCTTTGGTGGTATCACCCACGGGATGATAAAGGCAGGAAATGGGCTGATTAACTAACTCGTGAAGGGCGTATTGAGTCAGGGCGGTAGCCGCTGGATTAGCGTAGGTGATATATCCGTCTGGATCTAACTGGAGAATGGCTTGGGGTAAACGCTGAAGAAGCCAGTGGTCATTGTTGTTCATTAGCAATCCGCAAAAAGAACTAGCGTGTTGTCAGTCAGCCACCGAAAGGCACCGACCGGTTGGTTCACCGATTCACTGGGAAAAGGAGTAAGCTATTGATTTGATCTTCTCCAGCAAGAAGCCTGTCAGGCACAAAGGTGGCCTACCAATTTTATGACCTGTTCACGGAGGCATAGATACTATGGGTTTAGATGGCAGGTAGGTGTTGCCATATGAGTATAGATTTGTCTTTGGTTGAACTGGCCAGGGATTCGTTTGTTCAACAAATTTGTTTGAAATCTGATTGAATGGTTGCCCGTGTTTGTGCATTAGTTGGTGAGTGCCTCCTGCCGCCGTAAAGCTGTAACGTATTTTACTTACCCGTATGGGGTTAAGTGAAGTAGATAGAAATTAACAAGTGATTGTCTTGCAAATACCCTCCCGTCTAAGACAAAGGAACGTTCATGAATAGGCTCCCGCCTGAATCGAACTCTCGACGTTGAGTTTCGTCAGGGATAGGTATAGTACGACCATAAACCCTAGAATATGTTTCCGTCAAACGGTCATTTTTTTATAAAGGTGTTACATAATCCCAAAATGCCGTCTTAGGAATAACTCACTACCATTACTTAACTAATTAACATCGATGAGCTTATCAATAACTGAACTCAAAGGGAGCACAGATGCTCTTAGCGACGCATTGAAAGGTCAGGGCATTACCAATAGCGAAGCGCTTCT
>NZ_BAAHBQ010000005.1:0-790634 GCF_054776595.1 Spirosoma horti | reverse complement strand
GCAAAAAACTAAGCAGTTATCGATGCTCAAACGACGGAAAAGTCATATTTTTCAGCGAGTACAAAGCGGTTAAAACCGTCTCATCTCTTTTCACCCGCATCTGTCCACTTTCGGTTGACGACGTACAGCATTGGTTGACAAACCATGATTTTCCGACCGGTTCTAGACTTTTGCAACAGCCACAACACTTATTCAACTACACTAAGAAAAGTGCAAAAGTATTCCTTTGTCTAATTCTCCGTGAACGCTCTTACTTGAGACGAAGGAGTGTTAGCGTGAACGCCAACGTTTTACGATCTGTCCAGTGGTCCCGCACCGCTAAGCGCGATTCCCCGCAACGGCCGGTACGCCGTCGGACTGCCGAAGCGGAGGGGGACCGCGTCGGGACAAGCAACTGAACCGGACACGGCGGCTCAATCAGTCCCATACCAGTGAGGGCAACCGGGCAGTTAGGGTCGTTTTCCCTGCACCAGGTGATGCTGTAGACGTCGGAACAAGTCGTCCTTGTACCCACCCGCTGTGGGGATACGGGGCGCGTTGGCCAGATAGATCTCATTGCCATCAATGCTCAGTACCGAGTCCAGCGCGATGATGTACGACCGGTGCACCCGAATGAAGTGGCTGACCGGTAAGCGGGTTTCCAAGTCCCCTATCCCAACGTAGGTTACGATTCGTTCACCTTGCCTAGTCACAATGGTTACATAGTTTTTTAGCCCTTCCACATAAACGATATCGCTTAGATTAACCTTTTGAAACTTGCCCTTATGCTCCGTTTTAACCACAATGAACTCATTCGTTCCAACCGGCTCAGGTTCGCTACTGACCCGTTGACTTACTAAATTGCGAACTCTCTCAATCGCTTTCAGAAAACGCTCATATGCAATCGGCTTCATTAGATAATCCACAACGCCCCGGTCATACCCTTCCAGAGCATACTGGCTGTAGGCCGTCGTGAAAATAACAGGGGTGTTCCGGGCGTACAAATCCATGAACTGCGGTCCGGTGAGTTTGGGCATCTCAATGTCCAAAAACAGCAGGTCGACGGATTGTTCACCTAGAAAGGCAGCGGAACTCAACACATCGGTTGATGAACCCGCTAACCGCAGATTGGGTGTATCGCCGATATACTTAGTCAGGATCGTGATGGCCGCTCGTTCGTCGTCCAGGATGTAACAGGTCAACATAGCTGTCAGTCAAAGGGTTGAGCAACCGACTGCACGCGACCAATTGCCAACTCAACCGTGAAGTGAGTAGCCGTATCGGTGATCGTCAGGCGGTGCGTATTGGGATAGTGGTGGTTTAATTGCTGTTGAATGTTGGCCAGCCCAATACCACTGCCTGGTACGGTTCTGCCCCTTAGATCCTTCTTACAGTTTTGGCTGCGGAAGGCAATCCGGTTTCCCTCTATGCTAAACAAGATGGAAGCACAATCGTCGGCTACGCTCAAATCGCCATATTTAAATAGGTTTTCAATCAAGGCGATAAACAGCAATGGCGGCACACTCACCGAGGAGGCCAGCGCTTCATTCTCTACGGCGTACTGTAGATGCATGCCGTCCTCAAATCGATATTGCTGAATCTTAAGATAGTGATGGATATAGGTCAGTTCCTGAGCCAGCGGAACCAACGGTTGCTGGCCCAACTCAGTGACCGAACGCATCATCTGGGTCAGGGAGAGAATTGAATCGGCCAGTTTAGGCGAGCAGGCGAGCGACTCGGCATACAAAAAATTGAAGGTATTGAAGAGAAAATGAGGATTCAATTGATTGCGTAAAAAGCTTACTTCAGCCTCAAATTTGGCCCGTTCGGCGACAAATAAGTCGGCTTGTAGCTGCCGCTTTTGCCGTTCCAGATGGATGGTGTGGGTGGCAAACCAGTAGCCGTAACTAAACAGCAGGTATTGCAGACCGATCCAGAGCGTGTCAACAAAAAAATGGTTGGTCAGAATAGCATACGGTTCATACGACTCGAAGTCATCGAAAACCCCGACGGCGGCCAGGCCGTACCGGTACAAAACAAGCCGGCAGGCGGCAAAACCAACCAGCAACGCTGTCGTTGCCAAAGCTAGCCGCCCCCAATCCCGATGGGGTTGGTAACGCGCAATAATAAAGTGGGCGTTTATATAAAACAGCGCGACAGCGAAGGGAAATGTTGTTAGCGACCGAATCAGCGATACTCGGATGGGCGTGTCTAACCCCCAGCGGGTACCCAGGTAAAACAATCCGTTTTCCAGACAAACATAGAGCAACCAGGCGAGAATATGCCAGCGCCAGTAGATCCATTCACGTACCCTATCAGAAGTAGACCGCAATATTGTCATTAGTTAAAAGTACACCCAATCGTCGTCAAATCGGCGGATTCGTATAGCGAAAAAGGGCCTTGGTACACTTTTTTTTCACCAGTCTGGTGCCTCTTACACCTTTGTTGTATCGATTCGGTACACGTCTAACGAAATAGTAAATGAACTCTTGTCTGCTTATGAAAACGACAACATGGTTGCTGGCCACGGCTCTTCTTTTTATCACCGGTTGCTGGATCGTGACCGAGTCCAAACAAATTGACCATCGCCCGCCCGCCACAATTACGGTGTTGAACGGTAAAGCCGTTGCGCTTGACTTAACCAATTTCGCCCAGTTTCGCCGACAGGTCATGCCGCTGGTGGAGAAAATGGCCCGTAAGCAAGTAGTATCCCTGGGAGAGGGTACTCATGGTACGAGTGAGTTCTATACCGTACGGTACTGGATTACCAAAATACTGGTGGAAGAAAAAGGCTTCAACATGATTGCTTTCGAAAACGATTACGCCGACTCGTATCTGCTCGATGAGGCCCTTCAGCAGGGTCGTACCGACTACGAAGCGTTCATGAAGCAACACTTACTAGCCATCTGGCGCAATCAGGAAGTAAAGGAGTTATTGATCTGGATGCAGACCTACAACAAGAACGCCCAACGGCCCGTACGCTTCAGCGGGTTAGATATGATGTTCATGAAACCCGATGCCCAGGCACTAGGCGAATTGACCCGTCCGCTCAACAGTAACCAATTAGACCAACTAGCCCATTCGCTCATGCAACTGGCTACTTTCCGGGACTCGCTCTGGTACAGTTCAAACCGAAAAGACTTTACCGTGTCGGATACGGTATCCAACGATAATCTGGTTCGGGCTTACCAGACCGTGGACCAGATGCAACAACTACTCAACCGACTTTCGCTGCCGGATGATAGGCGTCGTACGATTAATCATCTGATCGAAAATGTAAAACTGCAAAGCGAGGGGGCTTACAACTGGGTGAACTTTAAGAAAGGGAGCGGAGGCCGGGATAGTGCCATGGCCGTTATGGCGGCACGACTGACCCAGCGACCGGGTGAAAAGCTGATTATATGGGCTCATAATGGCCACGTAGCTCGTCAGGGCGTTTACGGAGGAGCGGTGGGCGGCATGGGTGGAGTGATCGAACGTATGCGTCGAGGGAACTACTTTGTGTTGGGCACGGGTACCGCCAGGGGTACGTTTGCGGCTACCGATGATTCGTTCATTACCCACGCCAGCCCTATGAAATCGGTTGCCTTAGAAACGCCCGCCGACAGTTTATGGGAAGGCCACTTGCTCAAAGCCAAGGCCCCCGCGTTTTACTTTGATTCAGACGAATGGAGCCAGGTTAACACCACCCTGACGAACCGGGTCATTGGTTACTTTCCAGACAGCGGCAAGAA
Source organism: Spirosoma horti (assembly GCF_054776595.1). Taxonomy (NCBI): domain Bacteria; kingdom Pseudomonadati; phylum Bacteroidota; class Cytophagia; order Cytophagales; family Cytophagaceae; genus Spirosoma; species Spirosoma horti. Next base: position 786,921 of record NZ_BAAHBQ010000005.1, on the reverse strand, counting down.
TACGCATGATAAAAGCGTCCCACTCAATAAGCTCTACGATGCCTATTTATTTATTCAAGATACGAAGGCTGCTCAGTTCATTAAGTAACTAACTCGGCAGCGATGTGATGCCGGTTTTCACAAACTTCATCACATCGCTGCCGAGCTCTGTTCATCGGGTATAAATCGTCTACCAGAGCGCCCCCGTTTGCATCCGTGTAGGAAAGGGTAACTGTTCGGTAGATAACCTGATTCCGCAAACTGACAAAGGCCTGACCATCCTGGACGAAGTAACATTAACCGCCCTGACCCATGTCAATCACTAATCAGCGAAGTCGCCCCAATCATGGCTTAGTGGCGGGGTAGCGACACCGTAATCGTTGTTCCGATTCCCAGCTGCGAGTTAACCATGAGGGTTCCTCTATGAAGTTGGATGATCCGACTGGTCAACGACAGACCGATACCGCTGCCCTTAATGGCTCGGGCATTGGTGGCTCGGTAAAAAGGCTGAAAAATTTGATTCAGCTCATCAGCGGCAATCCCTATCCCCTGGTCAGAAACGACTACCTCAACCGATGTATCAAATACGATCACGCTAAGCTGAACATGATGACTAGCCGAAAACTTACAGCCATTATCGATCAGATTGATAAAGGCTGTTTTCAATAACGACAATTCGCCATACACCATCACGTCGGGTAAACCCTCATCAGCCCAGTCCGCCGGTGCGGTGGATTCGCCCAAGGTGATGCGGTACGTGGGTTGTTTACGGAGTACCAGCCCCACCGCTTCGTACAGGACCTCATCGAGGGCTATTTCGTCTCTGCTCGTGTCGGCCTGTCGATTTTCCAGTTGTGCGAGTTCAAGCAACCCGTTTGAGAGCGCATTGAGCCGACCGATATCCTCTTGCAATGAACTCAATAGCTGTTCGTATTCAGATGCCGAGCGGGGCTTCATCAGGGCTACATCGATTTGGTTAGTCAGCACAGACAACGGAGTCCGTAATTCATGCGACGCATTGGCAATAAAACTACGCTGCAATTCGAAGGCAGAGATTCGGTCGAGCATTTGATTGAAGGTGCGTGTCAATTGTGCCAGTTCGTCGGTATGGCTCGGCGTGGTTAGCCGGGCGTCCAGGTTGGAAGGCGTAATCTGGTTGATCTGCCGGATGATATCGACCAGGGGACGGACCGATCGGCTGGCAAATAGTCGGCTCAACCCAATCACAAGCAGCCCTGTTATGCCAAACATGAAGCCCATCACAACAACGGCCTCCTTCATGGTGCGGAAACCGTAGTCATCAATGGCGTAACTGATCACTTTGAGCCGCTGCCCCGGTTGCCCCACCAGCAGGCCCAGGCCAACTCGTCGGCCGTTGACCAGACGTACCTCCCTGCCCGGGCCAATCTGGTTCAGTAAACGATCGTCAATGGGAATGGGCGAGTTCGTTCCGGTACGGTTGTCCAGCTCGCCACTATCGTACAGCAACCGGTTCTGCATGTCGAATATGGCGACCCGACGATCCGAGTAAGCGGTATGCGTTTTTTTGTCGATTTGCCGAAGCAGCGGTTCCCGAATGGCCCGTTTCTCCACCAGAAGCTGCACCATCGTGATACCCCTGTGGCGGAGTTTGATCAGAAAGTCGTCACGTTTCGACCGGTCGACATAAAAATAAAAAGTACCCAATAGCAGCAACAGCACTGGCAGCACCACAGCAATAAACGTGAGCGAAAGTCGAGTCCGAATTTCCATCGACGCATCAAGCCTTCTGGCTTACATGGAGCATGTACCCGATACCTTTTCGGGTATGGATTAACTTGACCGGAAAATCCCGGTCAATTTTTTTACGCAGCGAGTTTATGTAAACGTCAATTAAGTTAGTACCGGAGTCAACGGGTATATCCCAAACGTGTTCGGCGATTTGCTGGCGGCTGATAATGACACCCGGATGGCGTAAAAAATAGAACAGCAGGGCCAGTTCACGCGGGGCCAGGTTAATGGGCTGACCGGCCCGGCTTACCCGCCTTTCGTCGACATTCACAACCAGATCGGCGATAGTAAGCAGATTGGCGGCCCCTACTCCACCTACTGGCGCAGCCCGCTTTTGCCACACACGAATACGGGCCAGCAACTCACCAAACGCAAACGGTTTGACGACATAGTCACTGGCACCGACGTCGAATCCCGCCAGCTTATCGTCTAACGACCCCAGAGCCGTCAGCATAATGACAGGAATTTGGGCGTAATGGCTGCGCATTTCCCGGCACAGGGTAAGTCCGTCGACATCCGGCAGGCCAATGTCGAGCAGCATCAATGTTACATCGCCCAATGCCAGTATCCGTCGGGCAGCGGCTCCGTCCAGTGCCACCGTTGTCTCGAAGCCACATTCTTCCAGACCCCGCTTGAGTGAAAGAGCCAGCTTAATCTCATCCTCAACAATTAAAATACGCATATTTTTCTATGCCCTCTCTAGGCGGGTAGCCATCATCTACCCGCCATCTAAACGGCTTTAGGATTATTTAATCCATCCTAGCAGATGCCTTCATCTACCAAATAAGCCCGACACGTATCATTGCGGTGGTGCTTACCAAAGCGGGATTTACCCTGATTTTACCGTTTACTCAACCTCCATTATGAGACCAGATTCACCCAGCTCGCATGGTCCTGTTACCGCATCTGTCAGACCCCCGTTGGTAACGGGTGGTAAAACCTATACGGATGTCACGGAAGATATTTGCCGTCAGGTTGAGGCCTGGCCAACCCGGGAATGGAAGATTGGATTTGGCATCTCCCTCACAGTACTCCTTTATGGCACAGCTTGTGTATTCTGGACCTGGTGGCAGGGACTGGGAGTCTGGGGACTGAACAAAACCATTGGCTGGGCGTGGGACATCACCAACTTTGTCTGGTGGGTGGGTATCGGTCATGCTGGTACATTGATTTCAGCCGTTTTGCTGCTGTTTCGTCAAAAATGGCGGACATCCGTAAACCGGGCTGCCGAAGCGATGACCATCTTCGCCGTTATCTGTGCCGCCATGTTTATCATGCTGCACATGGGGCGTCCCTGGCTGGCCTACTGGGCATTGCCTCTTCCCAATACGTTTGGGTCACTCTGGGTCAATTTTAAATCGCCATTGGTCTGGGATGTATTCGCTATCAGTACCTACTTCACGGTTTCGCTGGTATTCTGGTACATGGGGCTGGTGCCCGATCTGGCTACCATCCGCGACCGGGCTTCCAACCGTATTTCCCGTTACATCTACGGTACGCTGGCGCTGGGCTGGAATGGCTCGGCCAAAACCTGGGCCCGGTACGAATATGTGAGCCTGATTCTGGCCGGGGTTGCTACGCCCCTGGTACTGTCGGTGCACTCCATTGTCAGCATGGACTTTGCCACTTCGCTTATCCCCGGCTGGCACACCACGATCTTTCCACCCTATTTCGTGGCCGGGGCCATTTTTTCGGGTTTCGCGATGGTGCAGAACCTGATGCTGGTTACGCGGGTGGTCTTCCGGCTCGAAGATTACATTACCGTAGAGCACATTGATTCGATGAACCAGGTCATCGTACTCACCGGCTCTATCGTGGGGGTGGCTTATATCACGGAGTTGTTTATCGCCTGGTATTCGGTCAATGAATTTGAACGGTTCGCTTTTCTCAATCGAGCCACGGGCCCCTACTGGTGGGCTTATGCCACCATGATGACCTGCAATGTCATAACGCCCCAGTTGTTCTGGTCCCGTACTATCCGGCGGAGTGTCGTCTGGTCGTTTGTGTTGGCCGTGGTGGTCAATATTGGTATGTGGTTCGAGCGGTTCGTTATCATTGTCACCTCACTCCATCGCGACTACCTGCCTTCCAGTTGGGCCATGTTTCACCCTACCCTGTTCGACATTAGCGACTTCCTGTTTACAATGGGGTTATTTTTTACCTTGTTTCTGCTGTTCGCCAAATTGCTGCCCGTCGTCAACATGGCCGAAGTAAAAGCGATTTTAAAATCTTCCTCGGGGAAAGTACCCCAACTTGCGCACGAGCGTTCGCCACAGGAGAAGGCATCTGGCATGCCGACTACGGCGAAGGCCACACCGCCAGAAAACGCCTGAAGGAACGATGCTGGGTGAGTTGACGATCCGATCGGGTTATTACACATGTAAACTTCATTTTTATGGCTGATATCACTAACCGAGCCGACCTTGAACGGCTGATCAGCACCTTTTACAGCCGGGTGTACTTCGACGAAGAAATCGGGCTTATCGTTACGCTGGTGGCACGCGTGCCACCAGCCACCCATTTTCAACAAATTGTCGACGTATGGACGCGGCTGCTTCTGAGTAAAGCTCATTCTGAAACCATCTAACTAAAGTGAACCACAGCTTCCTATTGGGGCGTTTCTTGTGTCAGCCGAAACCCGGAACTGGAAGCACAAAGCTGCCTTGTCGGCACGTGCGACCTGTCGACCGAGGATCACAAACGAGCTACACAGCTTGGTCAGCGAGCCGTGCCCCCTGTCGCCCACGAGCCCACCACTACGTTGTTTCGACTGTTTGCTGTTCACCCAACGACCATGAGTGTTGATGGTGAGCAAACAACTCCACTGCATATACGCACTTGCACCTTTACACCCTCGTTTGGTTGGGCTGCCAATCTCACCTCGGGACGTGCTTTCTGTCACACGAAACCCAACCAATAAGCCTAAGCCCACTGGTGTAGTTGATTGCCACATCGAACGGGTAAACTCACTATCTTTGTTACGGACCAAACTGTACACTTATGACTTACCTCCAACTATATCAGAAATATCAGACTTTACCGCCTGTCTATCAAGCGGAAGTAGCAGATTTTGTTGATTTTCTGGCTACTAGGAAAGCAACTTATAAACCTCTTGAACGAAAAACACCCGTGTTTGGTAGCGCCAAAGGTCAGTTTCAAATGAGTTCTGATTTTGATGCGCCACTGGACGATTTTGCTGACTACCAATAATGAATTTACTACTCGACACCCACACGCTTATTTGGTTTCTCAACGGCAATGAAACAGACATTTCAGCAAAGGCCAAACGACTCATCGTCGATTCGGCTAACATATCCTATGTAAGCATCGCTTCGCTCTGGGAGATGGCCATTAAAATCCGGCTAGGTAGCCTGTCCTTCGAGCCTGGCTATAATAACTTACTGACTTTGCTTGACCAAAATGGTTTCGAGTTGTTACCCGTTACGTTTCAACACACGCGCCAATTGCTCACATTACCCATGCATCATCGTGACCCATTCGACCGGCTTTTAATTGCCCAAAGTATGACAGAAAACCTGTTATTCATTACGGCTGATGCTCATATTCATCAGTATGACGTTGATTGGGTTTGGTAATTAGGCCCCTTTGCCCAGCTAACTAATTACCAAGTTTCTCGTGTCAACTGGAACCCGGCACAAGAGCCAAAGTCTACTTGCCGAGACGTGTGCCCTGTCGCAGGTAACCTGCCTTTGACGCCCAGCATGGACCCGCACCCAACACCCACAGGTGTTGATGGTGAGGGCATAACTTGACTCAATATACGTACTACCGACCTTTACACACCTGTTATGTTGGGCTGCCACTTTCCCACGGGACGTGCGTCTTGTCAGCGGTAGCCTGCCTGCGCGGAGCGGATCACAACGCACGGAACCGATTTCTATGCCAACGGGCAAAGCTGATCAACGCACTTTAACCGCTTTGTCCAACGACCCTTGCGGGGCGGTTGGCTTGTCCACCCCAACCCGACCCACGAGCCAAGACTGGCCTGTCGGGGCGGCTCCACTGTCGCCGGTGACCCGGCCAACGAGCCAAACAGCCAGCCTGTCGGTGTGTTCAACCTGTCGGACGGTACCCGCCCATGACTCCCATCATGCACCCGCACCCAACGCCAACGGGTGTTGATGGTTGACACGAAACTTGACTGAACATACGTACCTGAACCTTTACACACCCTTTTGGTTGGGCTGAAAACTTACCTCCGGGACGTGCTCCCTGTCACAGGAAAGCGGCCCTATACCTCAATAATTCGCTTTATACATTGCTCGTTTTACTTTCTCTGACCGCTATTAAAGCAGCACCTCCACTCAAGAATCGTTGCTCGGCTAAAACAAGAGTGCCGGGTGGAAATTCCCATATTTCATCTTTTGGGTCATATAGCTCATGCCCTCTCAACTCGTACAGACCATCCTCAATTAACAAGGCAGGAACGGGTCGAAACACCCTAGTTCCTTCGCCTAGAAGTTGAATGTAAATAATACGTTCCATTTACCAGTTAACTAAGCTTGATATACAACCAATTGTGTTTGTCGCACGCTAAGTTGCCAACACGCTTTTGTTAGCCTACCAACTCTGGCGACTCTTGTGTCGACCAAAACCGGACTATTGACCCAACCAGCCTGTCTATCGAGCCGTGACCCATGTCACACGAAAGACCGCAAACACGCTTTTCTGCTTTTAGCTCCGCACCCAACACCCACAGGTGTTGATGGTGAGTAAGTTACTCAAAAAAACGCACGTACTTTCAACCTTTACACACCTGTTTTAGTTGGGCTGAGAGCTATCCTTCGGGACGTGCTTCCTGTCGCCAAGAACTACCCATATATTTCAAATAAAATAATTCTACAGTTGAGAATTACCAGTTTCTGTACTACTTGGACTTAAATCATAAAAATCACTTGAAACAGTAGAAACAAAATCAGGATAACATGACTTGCAATTTCGGAAACCTAATTGTTCTAATATTTTACCTTCAAACCGAAGCTCTTTGTTCATCTTAGCCTGTAACCAAGTACGTAACATTTGTAATGCATCCCTAATATATTTCACATACCAACCATTTAAGACAGCCTTTATCTCATGTCTTTCATAAAGACTGTTATTATATTTAATATCATCAACTGTGTATTTATCAGAACCCAAGAATAATCTATTTTTAAATTTTTCGTATATATCTTTTTTCATTTTTGAGGAGTTAATATCTGCCCAAAAATCAGTATTAATCTTACTTATTTCTTCATTTAGTTCATCTAAATCGATGTTGTCATACTTTTTACTGTCTTCTTTTTTGTTTCTTCTTTCTACACCAAGAAAATCTGACTCTGTAAGTTCATATTTGGAAAAAGCTAGGCAACATTGCGCTATAAAAGCTAACCGGTTGTTGTGAAAGAGTTGTTGATGTTGAAGACACCATTTTCTAAAAGCTTTTAGAAGATTGTCGCTTTTTACACTCTTTATTTTTTCTGGAATAAAAATATTTTCAAAATCTGACTGCAAAAAAGGGCAAGTAGATGATTTATGAAATGAAGGTGGTCTTTCGTAAACAAATGAAAATGTATCTTTTAGTTTAACAAAGTATTTGTCAACAAATAATTGTGGGTCTTTCAAGAAGATACCGTAAGCTGCTAAAGAATTTTTTTCTCTTTCTGTCAGGAAAAATAGTTCTACTGGGCTGTAAGGATTTTCTCGGAAATCAATTTCAACATCTTTAATTTCTTGAACAAATCGATGAGAATTGAATTTAGATATAAAAACATGCCCCATAGTTTTATGTAATTTAAAATGCTAATCCGATTTTCAGGCCCAAGCGCGAAGCCCAACCACGTATTAAATCCACTTTTGTCAGGCCGCCACAACTAGAGCGTTTCTCGTGTTGAACGCGACCCGGCGAACTTGTCCAAGCCCGAATTGCGGGGCGGTGGTTGGCCTGTCAACGGGAGCCGCCTAATGAGCCTAAACTTGCCTGTCGGGGCGGCTCCACTGTCACAGGTAACCCGCCTTGCACTCCCATTTTTGCTGTTCACCCAACACCTACGGGTGTTGATGGTGAGCAAGGTAGTAACCTAAATACAAAGAAGCAACACCTTTACACACCCGTCATGTTGGGCTGCCCGCTTGCCTTTGAGACGTGCTCCCTGTCGCCGGTGAGTTACCCAAATTTGACTAGACAAACTCACCATCAAATAAAGCCTTGAGCAAATACCCTAGCCACAAAAAGCCAACCAACAACGAAATGATGGCAATGGCCTTTTTACCTTTTATAGAATAGTCAAGAAAGTAAGTGAAGACACTATAAACTAACAACAGCGGGCCAGAGCATAAAAGTGAAAAAAGACCCATATCCTTATCAATGTCAGTATTAAAGCCAATAATGTCTTTGCCAATTCCCCAGAAGATAGGGAACGAGATTGCGAACAGCACAACTATTAAACTGTAAGATATACGAGTTATTTTCTGCTCAATCATCGACATTATTTTATTATGTTAGAGTGTTTCCGGTGTCGCAAGAGACCTGGAAATGGAAGCATTGGATTCCTTACTAAGGTATTTGCCCTATCAACCGGAACCTGACTAACGAGCCAAAAGCCTGACCGCTGCGGCCTACAACCTGTCGCAGTTAACCCGCCTTGAACTCCCATTTTGGACCCGCACCCAACGACCATGAGTGTTGATGGTGGGCGAGTCACTTGGCTGAACAAACGTACCTGCACCTTTACACACTCATTTGGTTGGGATGCAAACTCGCCTGCGGGACGTGCTCCCTGTCGCCAGACAAACTAAAAATTTACCTCTTCCATATTTCAAAAATCTGATTTTCGGTGCAGGTTGCTGATTTAATTACATTCTCAAAATTAAACCCCTGATATTTTGAAACTATGTCATAAACAGCATCCCATCCTTTTGAACCTTGAGGTACGGAACAACCTTTACCATTCCCAGAAAGGATCATCCAAACATCAGGACGGAATGGCCCCTCATCTGTGTTGACAAACCTAATTTCTTCAATTTCCTCCCATTTTATTTCCTCGTCAGCTCGTTTAGGGTGTATTACCTTTATCACAGTGTCTGTAAGCTCAACCTTATACAGATCTTCTGGCTGTCGCGGTATGTCAACAGTAACTTTCTTGTTAAATAGATGCTTAAAGAATTCCATTACCTAGAAATGATTTTAAATCAAGCTGACTAATCCAAGCGTTCACCTTATCAGCCAAAACCGGCCAATGAGCCAAACCGCTTGCCTGTCGAGCCGTGAACCCTGTCGCCGGTAATCCGCCTTTGAACTCCCATCCTGGCCGGGTCACCCAACGCCCATGAGTGTTGATGGTGAGTGAGTTACATACCTGAATGCGAGCCACTTGAACCTTTACACACTCATCATGTTGGGCTGAAGACTTTCCTTCGAGACGTGCTGCCTGTCACCGGTAACCTGACCACGCGGAGCGTTTTTATTTTCTTAGTCTATTATACCATCTGTACTCGTCCCACAGTTTGAGTTTTCTCCACCTCTTTTGCCAGTAATCTAAGTCGTCTGCACTTTCAAACGAGCCGCCAAGATCAGTTAAAACTTTGACCAACGATTCAATTGCGTAAACCTGCCCTGTCTCCGACTCAATTACAATGTACCTATCGTCAACCTTGAAATTAATCTCGTAGAACCAAGTGTCAAATCTCAAAAATTTGATGTGGTTCAGTGAGCCGAGTCTATCGCGAATTTGCGCTTGTTTCTCGTAGTTTTTAGGTTCGTTTTGCTTTAGCACATCTTGCTCTTTATGAAGGTCGATAACTTTCGCAAAGTCTCTTTGTAACGCTTGGCTAACATCTAAAAGACTACCAATCTGAGCTAGATTAAGACTGGCGTTCACCCAAAGACCATATCCTGTCTGTTTGTGAAACTGTTCACTAATTTTAGCTACGGGCGGTATCCCTTCTTGAAAATGAATTTTGGTGAGACAAAGCCCCATAGCAAACAATAAAATGGTCTAATCAATGAAAGCATTCCCCTGTCGCTCATACGCTGCCCCACGAACCTAAACTTGCCAAATTGGAACCTTCAACTTGTCGGCCGAAAGCTGGAATTTGAAGCCCAAACCTGACCAACCGAGACGTGCGGCTTGTCGCCCGGAACCCAGAATTTGAAGCACTTGATGAGCGAACACCCAACGACCATGAGGGTTGATGGATGAGGGCGAAACTACACTGAACACGAGCAACTTTCAACCTTTACACCCTCATTTGGTTGGGCTGACCCGCTTGCCCTCGGGACGTGCCTCCTGTCACCGGAGACTCATACTATTGACCCTATTTATTTTTTCTGTCCCTTCTTTTTTATTTGGCTGCCAAACCAAATCCCAACCAATAATGCTGGAATTAGCCCAAACATAGTTACCCAATACATTGGTTTAAATATGTAATCAAAGAACGGGTTGTCATTTGTTCCAATATTGTCTATTCCCTCTTGAATAAAGCCTGTCCAGCTAGCAAAAAACGTTGTTGTTATTATGACAGCTAATCCCGTTAGGAATCCTGTCAGTACATAATTCCATTTTTTACGAGTATGAGATTTCCAGCAAGTTGACCATAAAAATATCCACATGCGAATATTATAATTACCCCGATTAGTATATTTAGCCAATAATCAATTCTTGTAAACCACAAGAATGCCCTGATAAAGCCTTCATCGGCAGCAATCATCAAGGTCATAATTAACTGGGTAATTAAAACTCCGAGTCCGACTGAAATCAGTCCTTGTCGACTTCCAATTCTTTTGGCTTCAGTTAGAGTCATTTGTCATCAATATGATTCGGCTAATGTTTTTTACATGTCAGCCAGGGAGCCTGAGAGTTTAGGGGGTGTTTGCGCTGTCACAAGGAAGCTTCCTAACGAGCCGAACTCTGCCTGTTCGGGACGTTTCTTGTGTCAACCGAAACCCCGAACTGTAAACTTCAAAGTATCCTGTCGAGCCGTGCTACCTGTCGCTCGGAACTCGCCTTGAACTCTCATTTTTGAGCCGCACCCAACATAGTATTGTACGCAAAACCGCAGAACTAAAACGACCTGGTAATCAATGAGTAATAGTTCCGCGCCCTGAGAAATTCTCTGAATAAACGACCGTGCCATTAAGCAATGCAAACAAGTAAATAGCTTACTTATTTCCAAACTATTTACCGTATTATTGTTCCATGAAGGCGATTCCTGTTAACCCTGCTCAGATAATTCGCAAATGGGATATCGATGGCTATGCCACTTATTTTTTCGGCGCCGATAAACAACTATATCGGATCGATTCACGAGGACGGTATACCATCAATCCCCGTCAAATGAAACGATATACGCCTGGCTATTATCTTAAAAGCCGATTTTACAGTCTCTCCCAACTCCGCTCACTGCTTCGGCAACATAGTCCTACAGATCATCCAGCGGACTTTTGAGAGCACTGATCTTGTCGGAAGATACGTGCGTGTAGCGCATGGTGGTCAGGATGCTGGAATGGCCCAGTAACTCCTGAATGTATCGAATGTCGGTGCCCGCTTCGAGCAGGTGCGTGGCGAAACTGTGCCGGAGGGTGTGAATGCCGCCACGCTTGCGGATGCCCGCAGACCGGACAGTTTCACTGTAGACCAGTTGAATAGTCCGATTTATAAGCGGCTCCCTGGTCTCGGCATTTTCAAACAAATACGTTTTAGGTTGGTACACCTGCAAATAATCGTAGATGTACTGCCAAAGCTTCTCCGACAACATCACCACGCGATCTTTCCCACCTTTCCCGGCTTTGACGGTAATCAGGCTACGATTTCGGTCAAGGTCGCCAAGCCGCAATCGGGCTACTTCGCTGAGCCGAAGCCCCGTGGCATACACTACCTGAAACAGGGTCGATATTTTAAGCTGGTCGTTGCGCTGAAGATGGCTTTTACTTCCGGTAAGCTATATACGGATAGTAGGGTATCGGGGGTTCGAGGCAGATCAATGGTATAGAATGCCTTATCGTGATGCAAAACCTTTTCCTGATAGAACTTGAACGCGTTAATGTGAACGTTGAGCGTAGCGCTACTGAGTCTTTTCCGCTCGACCAGAAAAAGCAGGTATTTTTGATAATCAGCCCTGGTGAGCTCGTCGAGCAATCGGGGATGACTATAACGAAGGAGAGCAATGAGAGCCTGTTTGTAATTTTTGAACGTTTTCTGACTGTAGTTCTGCGTCCGGATCACCGCGTACACAGCGAGTATGACCGGGTGTTGGTCATACTCGCTGGCGGGCGGATTATAGCGAAATACTTTCTTTATCAGACCCTTACCAGCAGGCGGCCAGGCAGGGTTGGTGGCCTGCTCGGCCTCAGTAGCCGTAATCGAGGGTTTATAGAGCCGCACCACGGCTTCGTCGAACCGGCAGTAGGCTTTCTCAAACAGCTGGCCGAGTTGTACCACAGCCTGGCGGGTATTGGGCACCAGCCAGCAACGACGGGAATAACTCCAGCGCCTGCCCGGAACCTGTCGAACAAGATCGTTACCGACGGGATCTCCGGCAAAGGAAACGGTCAACAGACTGGGGTCTTTCTCATCGATGCGAATGGTGATCATCAGGACTTTATTTATTATTTACTGCTTCGTATAAAGCTGAATTTGCTTGGTTCGGCTACTGATTCCCACAGCCAGATAAGTAGGCTTAGCCTGTAGCACATGCCGACCCGATAAGACTAGCCCTTTGAACCGCCGAACCCAGGCTTCCACGTCTTCAGGCTTGTAATATTTTACATTCCCAAACGAACTGGTCGCTTTTAACCCAAACGATTCACGGAGCCGCTCGAAGGCAATGGGGGTAATATTATACTTCAGGCAAATCAACTGCTTGCTTAGACTCCCCGATGTCGATTTGGTTTTCTGTGGTTTGTTCAACGTAGGGTTGAGCCGGGCAATAGCGCCCTGCTGCAGTCGATCCAGATCACATTCTTCACATTGAAAGAACCGGAATCGGACAAAGTTTAGCCCCGCCACCTTGTGTTCCCGTAGCCGGGCCTGCAGGTTTAGCGTCTGCCCTATGTAGACAACTTCATTCCTGGCATTAATCAAATAATAGATGCACGGCTGGGGCAGCAACAGCGTTGAGCTATCCACAACTGACCCTGAATCGAGGTGATTTTCTAGTGTTTTTTCGGCGTTTTTCATGTATTAAATATACTACAAACAATACTTATATACAACAAAAAATACATATATTTTTTACCTTTGTTTTATGGCTGGAAGACGAGAAAAAAAGACCAATATTCAGGGAAAATGGCTCAAGGAAGCGTTGGCCGCCCAGGACATGTCGGTCTATCGACTGGCAAAAGAAATGGGGTATAGCCGGGAAAAATTCTACCGGCACATCGGCAATAAAACCTATCTCAGCAGCGAGTCGCTTGCCGAAATAGCCACTAAATTTCCGACCATGAACATACGCTATGTGCTCACCGGCGAAGGCACACCGATAATGCCTGCGTAACGGTACCCAAGTAAAGGTAGGTAGCTCTTTTTAAGTGTTGTGGCTGCTGTGCTGTCGGTTATAAGTAACTGACAGCACAGCAGCCACGTAGAAGTTTCCGACTTACAGTTCAAACGTTATCCCCTGGGCAAGCGGCATCGTGGTTCCGTAATTAATCGTGTTGGTTTGTCGGCGCATGTAGGCTTTCCAGGCGTCGGAACCCGATTCGCGACCGCCACCCGTTTCTTTTTCGCCCCCGAAAGCCCCGCCAATTTCGGCACCCGATGTACCGATGTTCACATTGGCGATTCCACAATCCGATCCGGTCACGGCCAGAAAACGCTCAGCTTCGCGCATGTTCAGGGTAAAAATGGCGGAGGATAACCCTTGTGGCACACTGTTTTGCTGACTGATGGCGTCCTCAAGCGTTGTGTATTTCAGCATATACAGAATTGGAGCGAAGGTTTCGCGCTGCACGACCGGCCACTGGTTCTCAGCCTCGGCAACACATGGACGCACGTAACAGCCTGATTCAAAACCCAACCCTTCGATCAGACCCGGCTCAACGACAAACTTCCCGTCCGATTCCAGAATTTCTTTGACCGCCACCTGATACATATGTACGGCAGCCTGGTCGATGACCGGACCCACATGAAACGACTCATCTAACGGGCTACCTATACGCAACTGAGCATACGCATTTTTCAGTCGGCTTTTTACGTCGTCGTAGATACGCTCCTGAACAATGATCCGGCGGGTGCTGGTACATCGTTGTCCGGCCGTGCCAACGGCACCGAACACAATGGCCGGAATGGCCAGATCAAGATCGGCATGCTCCGACACGATGATGGCGTTGTTGCCGCCCAGCTCAAGCAAGCTTTTGCCCAACCGCCCGGCAACGGCTTCGGCAACGGCCTTCCCCATGCGGGTGCTGCCCGTTGCCGACACCAACGCGATCCGAGGATCACGGGCCAGCCACTCGCCAGCGTCGCGTCCGCCGGTGATCAGACAGGATACGCCTTCGGGAACATCATTGTTTCGAAGAACATCGCCAATAATCTGCTGGCAGGCCAGGGCGGTGAGTGGCGTTTTTTCCGATGGCTTCCAGATGCAGACGTCGCCACAAATCCAGGCCAGCATGGCATTCCAGGACCAGACGGCCACGGGGAAATTAAACGCGGAGATAATGCCGACAACGCCCAATGGATGCCACTGTTCGAGCATCCGGTGCGCCGGGCGTTCAGAATGCATTGATAGGCCATACAACTGGCGCGACTGTCCAACGGCAAAATCGCAAATGTCAATGATTTCCTGTACCTCGCCCAGTCCCTCCTGCAGAGACTTACCCATTTCATAGCTTACTAGGGTGCCGAGTTCCCGTTTATACCGTCGAAACTGCTCCCCCATTTGCCGGACAATCTCCCCCCGCCGGGGTGCCGGAACCAGTCGCCATTGGGCAAAGGCGGCCTGGGCGGTTTCAACCACCTGGTCATAATCAGCCCGGGTCGATGTTGTCACGCGGGCGATTAGCTGGCCATCAGCCGGCGAATAGGAGTCAATTGTTTTTCGGGGTTGATCCGTTGCGGCATCAGTCGTGTGCCAGAAGTTTTGTCCGGTACTGGTACCGGGCTTAATGGGTTGAGTGGGTGCTGGGAGAATGGACTGCATAGATCAGGCTTGTGGTTTGTTGAGACGATGGCAAATCTACCCGCCTTTACGCAAACAATAGACACAAGTCTACAAACTTTTTGCCTGTAACTCGGTTGAATCAAGACGAATCCCGTATTCATTTTGACCAGACAACGTTATGAAAATCAATCACCCTTTAAGCTTATTAGCGGTAGGAACAGCGCTACTGGCAACGCCCAGCTGGGGCCAGACAACACCCACCGGAGCGGCCACGTCAACTACATATCCGCAGGGAGCCATCACAACCGATTCGCTATCGGCAAAACCGTCCCGTGAACAGAAGCGATCCATGAAACGCAACCGGAAGATGACCAATCAGGCGTCCAACAATGCGGGTACCACCACAAATACATCGTCACAAGACGCCAATTATCGGAAAAGTTCAGCCAGCGTAGGCACCGCCGTAAACAGCAGTAACACGACAAACTACAACAGCAACAACGTTACAAACGCCCCAACCGGCGCCGGGAGCAACCCAAACACCATGACGGCACCGACTCCTGCAGATCAGATGAGCAATGGGCAAACGAACAGTGCGGCCCGAGGCTCCTCGACTAGTGCAAGCAGTGCCGATTCGAACGCTGGCACTGCGGAAGCCGTATCGGGTATGAAGAACAGTAAGGAGCCAGCCGTAAAATCGGGTAGCACCGTCCGCAATACGAGCATCGGCGATTTTGTTTCCTCGTCACCAAACTATGTAACCCTGCAAAACGCGTTGCAATCGGCCGATATGTGGGAAACGCTGAAAGGCAGTGGCCCTTACACACTTTTTGCCCCAACGAATGCAGCGTTCAAGAAACTTTCGTCAACGGCACAGGGTGCCTTGTTAGAAGGCAGCAATCGGGCGGCTTTGAAACAGTTATTAGCCTATCACGTAGTGAGCGGCACCTTGAGCACCGATGAGCTCAGCAAGCAGATTAAAGCGGGCAACGGCAAGGCCCAGTTAAAAACACTGGCGGGTGCCTCATTAACGGTTCAGGAATCGAATGGCCACATGACCCTTACCGACGAGCAAGGCCATACCGCTACCATCGACGGTATGGACAATCGTCAGTCGAATGGCGTCGTTTATGGCATTACAAATGTGCTGATGCCCAAATCGGGCGTAGATGCTTTTCGTTAAGCCATACACGAGACGTGCCGGGCGATAAAGTAAATTCGAGGGCGTAATGCATTTTATTGATGCATTACGCCCTACCGTTTTCTATATTGAATGCGAGTAGCCACCAGCGAAGCCATCGTTCACATTTGTACGCATTTTACTTTATGAGGCTTGAAACAGTTCATTTTTTGAAATTCTCTATATATTTGGCTCTTTAACACCCACCTCGTGAAACGCCAGTCTTCTTTAGTTTCAGAAAGTGTCCTGATTGACAAGCTTACCCAGCGCGATCAGCAGGCATTTCAATGGCTCTACGATCAATATTCGCCTGCTCTGTATGGTGTTGTGCTACGCATTGTGCGCGATGACGATCAGGCAGCCGATCTCCTACAGGACATCTTCGTTAAAATCTGGAAAAATCTGGATGCGTACGACGCCAGCAAGGGCCGTTTGTTTACCTGGATGCTAAATGTTGCCAGGAATACGGCTATTGATTCGCTGCGCTCCCGCAAAACACAGCCGTTTGCCGCAATCCGAACCGACGAAGAGAACGTACATATTGTTGACCGGCAACACAATACGGAGCAGCCCAATCCTGATCACATTGGTATTAAGGAAGTTGTAAACCAGTTAAGGCCCGATCGGAAACAGTTGATCGATCTGGTTTATTTTGGGGGATATACCCACGAAGAGGCTGCCGAAGAACTGAATCTGCCCCTGGGAACAGTAAAAACCCGGGTCAGGGCTGCGTTGCAGGAACTAAAGCAATTATTTAAATCATGAACGTCACGGAATACATAGCATCTGGTATCTTAGAGTCTTACGTCATGGGTGCGGTGAGCGACCAGGAGCGACGCGAGGTCGAGTGCCTATCGTCTATTTATCCTGACATACGCCACGAACTTGATCAGCTCTCGGAAGTTCTCGAGAGTTATGCCCTTACGCACAGTGTCGAACCACCCGAATCGGTTAAGGCGAAACTGCTGGCTCAACTCGATTTCGAGAAGCCTGTGCGCGAGACAATTGTTCGGCCGATGCCGATAGATACGACGACGACTAACTCATCGCCCACGTTCCGGGTTACCTGGATCGTTGCCGCATCGATGGGTTTATTACTACTCCTGTTCTCCTTCTTTCTCCTGTCGCAGCTACGGACAAACCAGAAAACACTCGCCGAAGTCCGGTCTGACAATAGCAAAATGCAAGCCGAAGTTCGCCAGTTACGCGATCAGAAAATACAGACAGACCAGACACTGGCCGTCCTGCGCCAGCCCGGCACCCGAACGCTGGAACTGAAAGGGAATGATAAAGCTCCGCAAGGATCCATGCTCGTCTTCTGGAACAACCAGACCCACCAGGTAGCCGTGCAGGTTCAGTCGTTACCGCCATTGCCCGCTGACAAACAGTACCAGCTATGGTATATGGTAGGCGGTAAACCTGTTGATGCCGGTGTGTTCGATGTGCTCCCCTCTGCCGACTTGATTCAGCGTTTGAATCGCTCTGTCGACCGGGCCGAAGCCTTTGCCGTAACGGTTGAAAAACGCGGAGGTAGTCCAACACCTACCCTCTCGACGCTTCTTGCCCTCGCCCCGGTGAAGGCCTGAACGGAATACCTATCTTTCCTGTTTTACCCACGCAGGGCAGTGTATCGGTCATAACGGCTGCGTACCTATCTTTTTTAGAACAGGATCATGATCCCTGAACCGGTGATGCATCGTGGAAAAGGAAATCGGATTAGTTCAATTTAACAGAAGGGTTCCGCACAGCAAGTCCTGCTCAATAACTACCAAAACAACAAAAACAACATGAAGCTTCTCTTGTCACTCGTTCTGTCGGCCTGCCTGTTCTCGGCACTGGCGTTTACAACAGATGATACCCCACCCCGCCGTGTCGTGAAAACGGAAGCCGAGTGGAAGAAACTACTGACACCGAATCAATTTTCGGTGTTGCGTGAGCATGGCACCGAACGGGCCTTTACCAGTCCGCTCAACGACATTCACGACCATGGCACATTCTACTGTGCCGGTTGTCACAACCCGCTGTTTTCATCAGACACCAAGTTTGACTCCGGAACGGGCTGGCCAAGCTTTTACATGCCAATAAACAAAACGGCGGTTAAAGAAACGACCGACAAAACGTACGGCATGGTACGAACAGAAGTTATGTGTTCGGTATGTGGAGGGCATTTAGGTCATGTGTTTAACGATGGTCCGAAACCTACGGGTCTGCGTTATTGCATGAATGGTGTTGCCATGACTTTCGAAAAGAAATAACTCTGCTGGTCCAGGAAACGGGTCGATCTTTCTTTTTCCATTATTATTTTTCTGGTTTCTCCTAAAAATAACCGGGTCAAAATCAGCCGGGTCGTATAAGCGGCCCGGCTTTCATATATCACATCGGTCGAAAATACGTTATATTTGAAGCCCGGCCTGGATGGACACTTCCCGTCAAGACAGTGTAAAATAGCACGGTCTGAATAGACCCGAACCATTTTTTCGTGGGTCAAACATTTAGTAAAACCGGGGCATGGGTATCTTAACACCAAGCCAACATTGAATTAATTAGGTTATTCTTCGACTATTAACGCATGAGTCAATACAGGGAGCGATTCCGCGCTGTTCGGCACGCTTTTGGCGAATTTAGACGACGTCAAAAATTAGCAGGCAATGTCAGGCGTAGAGTTGGCCATCACCTAGTGCGCGTCGCGGGTGAAGAGCGCGTCAATGCATGGGTCAGTACCTACCGTGGCTACCACAATCAGTTTCGTTCGTTTGTTCACCGGTACATCGATCCCGATTCCTGGTATTACCCTGTTCTCAAAAACGGCACGAAAGGCATTCTCTGGGCTTCGCTGGCCCTGGGTATTTATGTGTTCGTCCTCAATTATAACTTCCTGTATTTAACGGGAGCGATGCCGAGCGTTGAAGAGCTGAAGAACCCAAAGCTCAATCAATCCTCCGAAATTTATTCGCAGGATGGGGTGATGATCGGGAAATTCTATGCCGAAAACCGAACGCCCATCAAGTACGAGAACATTCCAAAGCAACTGATCAACGCCTTGATTGCCACCGAAGATGTTCGGTTTTACGACCATAGTGGCGTCGATCCCCGTGCCATTGGCCGGGCGGTAGTTAGCTTTGGTCGCGATGGCGGTGGCTCGACCATCACCCAGCAGCTGGCGAAGAACCTTTTCAAGACCCGCCGGAAAACCAGTACGGGCTTGTTGACGCGCATTCCGTTTATCCGAAAAGTTATCTACAAATCGAAAGAGTGGCTGATGGCCCTCAAGCTGGAACGGAACTTTTCGAAAGACGAGATTATCACCTATTATTTCAATACGGTCGATTTTGGCAGCAACGCCTTCGGCCTGAAAACAGCAGCCCGTACCTTTTTCAACAAAGCACCCGATAGCCTGAACGTACAGGAAGGGGCGGTGTTGGTGGGTCTGCAAAAAGCCACCACAAATTACAATCCCCTTAAAAACCCACAACGTTCCCGCGAACGTCGGAATATCGTGTTGGGCCAAATGGCAAAATATAAATTCCTGACCAAAGCCCAGGCCGACTCCATCAGTGCTTTACCACTTGTCACCGAATTTACGCCGGAAAATCCATACTCTGGCCCCGCCAGTTACCTGAAAAATGTGGTTCAGGATTACGTAAAAAAGTGGGGCGAAGAAAATGGCTATGATCTCTACACCGACGGACTACGCATCATAACCACCATCGACTCGCGGATGCAGACCTATGCCGAAGTAGCGACCAGCGAAAAAATGAAGCAACTTCAACGTTCGTTCGATAACCACTGGCGGGACCGAAAACCCTGGACGAACGAAGATGGGGATGAAATTCCGGGCTTTATCGATTCCGTTGCCCGTCGGACCGAGCGGTATAAATCCCTCAGCCGACGGTTCATGCCCTTGTATCCGGATTCGATCATGTACTACATGAAGAATGTGAAGTACAAGATGCGGGTATTCAGCTGGAACAATAAACGGGGATACGACTCAGTTGAAATGACCCCATATGATTCTATTGCTTACTACAAACGGTTTCTACAATCGGGTATGGTGGCGATGGACCCCCGCACGGGCTACATCCGGGCCTGGGTTGGTGGTTTGGATTACGATTATTTCAAGTACGACCACGTCAAGCAGGGTAAACGACAACCCGGCTCCACCTTTAAGCCATTCGTTTATACCACCGCCATTGATGACACGCTCATTAACTTAAGCCCCTGCGACCGGATTCAGGACAAACCATTTCGAAAAGAATACCGCGAAAATGGCGAGGATAAAGTATGGGAGCCAAAAAATTCGACCGGCTATTACTCCTACTCGAATATGACCCTGCGCCGGGCCATGGCACGCTCTGTCAATTCCATTACGGCCCAGTTGACCGACCGGGTCACCCCCGAACGCGTCGCCCAGTATGCACACCGCATGGGAATCAAAAGTCGACTGGAAGCCGTGCCCTCTATCGGCCTTGGCTCGTCCGATGTATCTCTGTATGAACTGGTTGCCGCCTACTGCACCTTCGTCAACGATGGCGAATCGACAGAACCGATCATCGTTCAGCGAATCGAAGACCGGGATGGTAATGTCATTGAGACCTTTACCAGCCAGCACAAGCGGGCCATCAGTTCCGAAACGGCTTTTCTCATGCGCTACATGCTCCAGGGAGGCTTGCAGGAGTCGGGGGGCACATCGCAGAATCTGTGGTCGTTCGACCTGTTCAAAAACCACAATGAAATGGGCGGCAAAACCGGAACGACCTCCAACAACTCCGACGGCTGGTTTGTCGGTGTATCCAATAACCTGATCGTTGGGGCGTGGGTCGGTGGTGATGACCGAAGCATTCACTTTCGCTCCACGGATTTGGGCGAAGGAGCTAAAACAGCCCTGCCGCTCGTT
Organism: Spirosoma horti; assembly: GCF_054776595.1. Taxonomy (NCBI): domain Bacteria; kingdom Pseudomonadati; phylum Bacteroidota; class Cytophagia; order Cytophagales; family Cytophagaceae; genus Spirosoma; species Spirosoma horti. Next base: position 765,997 of record NZ_BAAHBQ010000005.1, on the reverse strand, counting down.
GGCAGTTTTCTGGAAAAGGTCTATCATGATCCTAAGTTCAAAAGCCTGCAGGGCCCCTTCCCAAAAGCCGAGGGTATTACGAAAGAATACCTGAATTGTGGTTACTCCGACGACGAAGAGACAACCACAGAGTCTGACTCCACTGATACATCCGGGGAAGTGGGTGACTCAACGTTTGTACCCGTTGCACCGGCGCCAGACCCCACTACCCCACCCGATACGACACGGAACCAGTAGGAAACTCATTAATAATCGGATTTGAAAGTCAACAGGTCTAAATGAGGTCAAGGATATTCCTGACCTCATTTAGACCTGTTGACTTTCAGGCTATTCTATCGTCTTACGACAACAAAGCTGCCCTTTTAGAGGGACCTGTTAAAAACGTTAATTAATACAACCTTCGCCTTTTCGGTAAAAATGTATGTACCAGTAAATAATCTCAAACGAGATGGACTGCAATTCTCTAAACTTTTAGCCGGGTATTGAGAGTTATTATCGTACACAATGAAGTTATGAAGCTATTCACACGGATTTTTCGCTGGGCTATACTCACAGTACTCGTTCTGGCGGCTGGTATAGTCGTTGTCGCCTGGTTCATCGACTCCCGGCAGACAGATCAGGAGTTGGCGGAGGAATTTAAAGGACAAGCGATTCGTCCTGTTGTCCATTACTATCAGGTTACCGAGCGCGGTTCGCAAACTCCCCGCACCATTCGGTTTATGGAAACGCCAGCTTCGGCTGCCGATTCTACCCGGCCCGTTGTGCTGTTTGTGCACGGAGCCCCTAGTTCCTTGTCTTTTTTCAACGCGTTTTTTAAAGATACAACCTTGTTGAGCCGTGCCCGACTGGTGGCCGTTGACCGGCCTGGGTATGGCTTTTCTGATTTCGGACGGGTCGAAACCTCGATTATCCGTCAGGCAGAATTGCTGCAACCACTCATCGATCGATATAAGAATGCGCCTTATTTAATGATCGTTGGCTCATCGTACGGCGGTTCTGTAACGGCCCGGCTGGCCATGAACAATCCGGATCGGGTCGATCACGTGGTATTCGTTTCATCGGCGCTGGGACCTGGCCTGGAGCGCACGTATCCAATCAGCTATTTTGCCGACAGTCCGTTGATTCATTGGGGAGTTCCGCCCCTGCTTCGTCTGGCCAACGATGAGAAATTGGCCCACCGGCATGCGCTGGAAGCCATTTTACCGGATTGGCCAAAAATTCGGGCGAGAATCACGATGCTGCACGGCCAGCGCGACGAGCTAGTTTACCCGACTAATGTTTCGTTTGCCCAGAACCATCTGGTCAATGCCGAAGTGAAGCAGTTTATCCTTCCCGAAAACCGCCACGACATTGTGTTCAACAAACGCGAATACATGACCGGCATCATTCTTGACATCCTGACGCAACGCGAGGTGAAAGAAACGGTGAAGGCCAAGCCAATAGCTGCAAAAGCCAGAGTAGAGGAAACGACCAGCCTCTAAGCAGTAATTTCGATTCTATTTTCTTCCGGGTCAAGAACAACACTTTCGTAATAGCCATCGCCCGTATGGCGGGGATCTCCTACAACGGTGTATCCATCCACCCGGAGCCGTTGGGTCAGCGCATCGACGGCATCTTTACTTCCTACTGAAATGGCAAAATGAATGAGGCCCATAAATTGCAGGAGGGCCTCATTTTTTGTATCCGGTATACCCGGCATCTGCATGATTTCCAGCCGGGAACCGCCATCCGGGAAGGTCAGAAAATACGACGAAAAGTCTTTTTTGACATTTGTATATTTCTCATTGGCAGTAGCCCCAAAATACGTTTCGTAGAAGGTTCGTATCCGCTCAAGGTCGCGGACCCATAGGGCAATATGGTCGATGTGCATCCGGCTAGGGGTAGTTTGATTCGGTAGCAAAAATAGCCACGACAGTTCCTGTATTAAGAAGACTCTGTTAACCAAAGTCGGCTGTCTATTACCCGATTCCGGTCAACAGTCCTCGGGTTTCTGATCTGACAAGCTAATTGTTTCGGTAGATTTAGGGATGCGTACCGTAAATCTTTAGCGGTTATGTCTTTTCATTGGGACTTAACAGCTGCCCCCATGGAAATCCTGCCGTATGATCGTAGAACATTTTTGAAAAATATAGCGCTGGGAAGCGTAACGATCACTATGCCCACGTCGATCTGGACGAGCAGCCAGGTGGTTGAGAAAGGAAAACGGGTTGGTATCATTGGCCTGGATACGTCTCACAGTACCGCGTTTACAAAAGCGCTGAATGCCCCGGAAGCAAATCCAGCCTATGCCGGGTATAAGGTTGTGGCGGCTTACCCCTACGGCAGTAAAGACATAGAAAGCAGCACATCGCGCATTCCGGCTTATACGGACGAGGTAAAAAAACTAAACGTAGAGATTGTCGATTCAGTCGATGCGCTCTTGCGAAAAGTTGATGTCGTTCTGCTGGAAACAAACGACGGACGGTTGCACCGTGAACAGGCCATTCAAGTGCTCAAAGCCGGTAAACGTATGTTTATCGATAAGCCCATTGCGGCCTCGCTCTCCGATGTAGTGGCTATTTTCGCGGCCTCTCAGACCTACAAGATCCCCATCTTCTCGGCCTCTTCCCTCCGCTACATTACAGGTATCGAAGGCCTTACCAAAAGTCAGGTATTGGGAGCCGATACCTTTAGCCCGGCTGTGCTGGAGAAAACACATCCCGATTTTTTTTGGTACGGCGTTCATGGTGTCGAAACACTGTATACGGCGATGGGCACCGGGTGCCGGGAGGTGATTCGGGTGCATACCAACGATACCGACATTGTTGTGGGTACCTGGGCCGATGGACGCATTGGCACGTTTCGGGGTACGCGAACAGGGAAACATGACTACGGCGGCACGGTTTATACACAAACCGGAAACGTCCGGCTTGGCCCCTACGCAGGCTACGAACCGTTGCTCAAGGCCATTATTGCCTATTTTGAAACGGGTACGGTTCCGGTTTCGCCCGAGGAAACCACCGAAATTTTTGCCTTTATGGAGGCCGCTGATGAAAGCAAACGCCGGGGCGGAGCGCCCGTGACGCTGGCCAGTGTGATAGCTAACCTGAAACCATAAGCCTTTTTGACGATACCTGACACGTTCTTTTCTAATACCCGTATGAATACGACCGAACCCATTATGCTTACTGATTCGCGCAGAGACTTTATCCGAAAAAGCCTGATCACGACCGCAGCCTTGTCGGTAGGCGGTGTTTTACCCGGTTTCAGCCCCAAAAGCTACGCCCGGATTCTGGGAGCTAATGAGAAAGTGCGGATAGGCATGATGGGCGTGAATAGCCGGGGCCTGGCGCTGGCAGAAAATTTTGCGCTTCAACCGAATTGCGAGGTCATCTCCATATCGGATGTCGACACGCGAGCCGCTGACAAATGCATTACGGTTGTTGAAGGAGCACAAAAATCGACTCCCAAAAACCAGCCCGACTTTCGAAAGGCGCTGGAAAACAAAGACCTGGATGCCCTGGCCATAGCCGCGCCCGACCACTGGCACGCGCCCGCAGCAATTCTGGCCTCCAAAGCCGGAAAACACGTTTACCTGGAAAAGCCATGCAGCCATAATCCGCATGAAGGCGAACTGCTGCTGGCGGCTGCGAAGAAATACAAGAATGTCATTCAAATGGGCAACCAGCGTCGGTCATGGCCCAATGTGGCCCAGGCCATCCAGGCCGTGCAGACTGGTGTCATCGGGCGCCCTTATTTTGCCAAAGGTTGGTATACCAACAACCGGGCGTCGATTGGCATAGGCAAAACCGTGGCCGTGCCAACCTGGCTGGATTATGATCTGTGGCAGGGGCCTGCCCCCCGGCGTGCCTTCAAAGACAACCTCATTCACTATAATTGGCACTGGCTGTGGCACTGGGGAACGGGCGAAGCATTGAATAATGGTACGCACATGGTCGACCTGATGCGCTGGGGTATGGGCGTAACCTTTCCGACAAAAGTGACCTCTTCCGGTGGCCGCTACCGCTACAAAGACGACTGGGAAGCGCCCGATACACAGGTCATTACGCTGGAATTCCCTAACAATACCGCTATCACCTGGGAAGGACGAAGCTGCAACGGGCGAACCGTCGAAGGCAATAGCGTAGGGGTTATGTTTTACGGCGATACCGGTTCACTGCTGATCGAATCGGGTAATTCCTACAAGATTTATGACTTGGAGAACAAGCTGGTAAAAGAGGTGAAAAACGACCTCCCCATTGATCCCCGCAATAAGATGAATCCATCCCAAACACTGGATGCCATTCATCTCCAGAACTTCTTCGACAGCATCAAAAAAGGAACGGCGCTGGCTTCGGATATTGTCGGCGGTCATCAGAGTACGTTGCTTTGTCAATTGGGCAATATTGCCTTACGGTCGGGTGGAATGCTCACCACCGACCCCGCCAACGGGCATATTGTCAATAATAAAGAAGCCGAAAAACTGTGGAAGCGAGATTACCAGAAAGGTTGGGAGCCGACCGTCTGATGGGTGTTAATCAATTACTCGTTAATCCATAGCCAATATGAACTCTCTGGCCATTGACGACCGTAGTCTCGACAAACGCGGAACGACGATTTCGATCCTGCTGATCGGGCTGATGTTTTTTATCTTCGGATTTGTTTCCTGGGTCAATTCCATCCTGATTCCTTATTTCAAAATTGCGTGTGAGCTAACGAGCTTCCAGGCCTATCTGGTGGCGTTTGCGTTCTACATTGCCTACTTTATTATGTCGATTCCGGCGTCTTACCTGCTCAAAGCGGTTGGCTTCAAAAAAGGCATGATGATCGGATTTTGGGCCATGGCATTGGGGGCGTTTATTTTCATCCCCGCTGCCCAGACCCGCACCTACGGGATTTTTCTGATGGGTCTGTTTACCATCGGTATCGGCCTGGCCATTCTGCAAACGGCGGCCAATCCTTATGTAACGATGCTCGGCCCAAAGGAGCGGGCGGCTCAGCGCATCAGTATAATGGGCATTTGCAACAAGGCTGCCGGAATCCTGTCGCCCCTCGTTTTTGCTGCGGTCATTCTGCGTCCTACCGACACAGACCTCTTCGCTCAGTTGAGCACGATGGGTGTAGCCGAACGGGGAGCGGCTCTGGACGAGCTTGTCCGGCGGGTTATTCCGCCCTACACGGTTTTGGGTATCTTCCTGTTTGTGCTGGGCTATCTGGTGTACCGATCTCCCCTCCCCGAACTGAACACCGAGCAGGAAAGCTCGGAAGTAGCGACTGCCAACGCGGGGAAAACCAGTATTTTGCAGTTCCCTCACCTGATTCTGGGCGCATTGGCTATTTTTCTGCACGTAGGCACCCAGGTTATCGCCATCGACACGATCATTGGCTACGCCGGTTCCATGGGCATCAGCCTGCTGGAAGCCAAAGTGTTTCCCTCATACACCCTTTTCTGCACCATCTGCGGGTATATAATTGGGATCATTACCATTCCCCGGTTTATCAGTCAGGTAAACGCGCTGCGGATATGCACCTTGCTGGGCACCGGCTTTACGTTGCTCATCATTTTTACCCGTGGCGCCTTCACCTTTTTGGGGCATGAGACGGATGTATCGATCTGGTTTGTAGTGCTGCTGGGTCTGTCGAATTCGCTGATCTGGGCGGGCATCTGGCCACTGGCGCTGGATGGACTGGGGCGGTTCACGAAACTGGGCGCGTCCATCCTGATTATGGGGTTATGCGGCAATGCCATCATGCCCCTCTTCTACGGCTATTTTGCCGATCGATTCGACCTGCGTACTGCCTATTGGGTACTGTTTCCCTGTTACCTTTACCTGGTTTTTTACGCTCAGAAAGGGCATCAGCTACGCAAATGGGGTTTTTGAAGATTAGCAACGGAACATTGATCACACCCCATCGGTATATCCGGGGAGGTACCATCGTCATTGAAAATGGCCTGATTTGGGGCGTTCATGAGCGCGATGTGGATGTGCCCGAAGCAACCGAACTGGATGCGGGCGGGCGTTACGTTGCACCCGGCTTTATCGACATTCATGTGCATGGCGGGGGCGGCTATGACTTCATGGACGGCACGGAAGAAGCGTTTCTCAACATTGCGAAACTCCACGCCCGGTATGGTACCACATCATTGGTACCAACGACGCTGACGGCCGAAAAAGACGATCTTCTGCAAACGCTGGATGTGTATGAGCGTGCCCATCGGGCCAACTACCAGGGAGCAGCTTTCCTGGGTATTCATCTGGAAGGCCCTTACTTCGCGTTGAGTCAGCGGGGGGCGCAGGACCCACGCTACATCCGTAACCCCGACCCACGGGAATACGAAGAAATTCTGGCGTATTCCTCCTCCATTGTTCGTTGGAGTGCTGCCCCGGAGCTACAGGGTGCCATTCCATTTGGCCGTCGACTGTGTGAAAAAGGCATTATAGCCGCCGTGGCGCATACCGACGCGATTTATGAAGAGGTGCTGGAAGCCTACGAGAATGGCTATACGCTGGCTACCCATTTGTACTCGGCGATGTCGGGCGTAACGCGCCGGAATGCCTTTCGGTATGCCGGGGTTATCGAAAGCGCTTATCTGCTGGATATGGACGTCGAAATTATTGCCGATGGCGTTCATTTACCCCCGCCGTTACTCAAACTAGTCTATAAAATCAAAGGCGCAGACCGAACGGCGCTTATTACCGATGCGATGCGGGCTGCCGGTATGCCCGAAGGCAAAAGTGTGCTGGGTTCACTAAAAAATGGCCTGGACGTCATTGTCGAAGATGGCGTGGCCAAACTGCCCGACCGCAGTTCGTTTGCGGGGAGCGTTGCCACGACCAATCAACTCGTTCGCCAGATGGTCCAGCTAGCCGACGTGCCCCTGCTGGAAGCCGTTCGGATGGCCAGCACCACGCCCGCGCGTATTATGGGCGTCGACGCGCGAAAAGGATCGCTGGCGGTTGGTAAAGACGCCGATCTGGTCATTTTTGACGATAATCTGGTTGTTGAAGCGACGCTTGTCAATGGAAAACTCATCTATTCAACTAACTCGATATCAATCGAATGACACCTTTACCTAACCAAGCCAGCCGCACGTTCACCGTTGATCAGCTTCAGGTCAAGTTATTCATGAATCGGCAGCAACTTGGCCAGCAGGCAGCCCAGGCCGTTGCCAGCCAAATTAGATCCTTACACCAATCTCAGGATTTCGTTAACATCGTTTTTGCATCCGCCCCTTCACAAAATGAATTTTTGACCGCATTGACGCAGGAGTCCAATCTGGACTGGAACCGGGTCCGGGCGTTTCATATGGATGAATACATCGGGTTGCCCACCGATGCTCCCCAGCGCTTTGGCCAATATCTGAAAGAGCAACTGTTTGATAAAGTCGGAATACAGGACGTATTCTATCTGGATGGTAACGCTGCGGATTCGCAGCAGGAGTGTCTCCGCTACGGCGCGCTACTCGACCACTACCCAACAGATATCGTCTGCATGGGCATTGGCGAGAACTGCCATATTGCCTTCAACGACCCGCACGTAGCTAACTTTAATGACCCGGACCTGGTCAAAAAAGTCCAGCTCGATCTGACGAGTCGGCAGCAACAGGTACATGATGCCTGTTTTGCTACGCTGGAGCAGGTCCCTGAATACGCCCTTACGTTAACAATTCCGGCATTGGTTCGTGCCCGCTATTTGTTTTGTATGGTACCGGCCAGCCACAAAGCCGAAGCCATCAACCATACGCTGACCGATACGATTTCGGAAAAATACCCGGCTACCATTTTACGGCTTCACGACAACGCCACCCTGTTTATTGATCAGGATAGCGGAGCGAAATATTTGAAAGAAACAGCATTCGTTGACTAAAAAATGCTCTTTCCGATTTGACTCGCTATAGCACCAGCATGGGCATCCAGAATACGCCATCACCCAGCCAGCGATAGCGCTCATTTTTGAGAAAATAGCCGGGATACCGCTGAATGCCATATAACGTTACGCTCATCAGCGAAAGCATCAGCCCGGACCGCTGGGCGAACCGGTCGGCCGTCAGGAAACAGAGGGCAAAACCCGCCAGCACAATGACAAATGCCAGCCAGCGCAGGATCAAATCGCAGCGTTCCAGCCCCCAGGCCGTGGCCAGCGAAAATGTTGGCTGACCCGGCATTTCGAGTTGTTCCATAACGGCAAACAACAGCAGATTCTGAAACGCGATTCCGGCAAACATGACTCCCTGCACGATCTCGATGGTGCTCACCGAAGGCCGTTGCACCCATACACTTCCCCAAACGCCTGCGGCATACAACAGGGCGACCAGAGGCTCTTTCAGTAAAAGAGCCGGGTGGCGGGCCGGAAGCCGAAACACCAAAGCCACATAAGCCGCACAAATGCCACCCAGCACAAGGCCGAATTTGATGACACTGATGGGCAGGAAAAACAGCAGGACAAAGGCGACGATAGCCGCGCCAATGACAGCGCGCCAAAGCAGAGCAGCGTGCGTACGGTGAAACCGATGGCGGGCGGTGAGTGGCTGGCTGGCCGGATTAACACTGTGTTTTCGAACGTCGAGCAGCCGATCGACGGTGTAGATCATGAACACCACCAGGGCCAATACGATGGGCGTAGCCCAATGCACCGGATCCACGTCTGATAGACGGGCAGCCATGCGATTGGACAAGACGGCTCCCATAACGACGGGAAAACTCAGGTAGTAAACGGTACGTAAATAGTTGAGCAAAGGATGTAAGTCGTCATAAAGCGGTGCCGATAGGAATGGCGACGCTACGTTTTTGTAAATTCCACAGACAGGATGATAAACGTTATCGCGGTCTGTGAGTAAGTAACCCGGCCAAATCAAAACGGTTCAGGCGGACTTAGCCAGGGCTCCTGCCGGTTGATCACCTCGATGGGCTGCCCCACCCGCAAAGTCCCTAAAGTAAGCGCGCCGGTTGGCTTGGCCAGCACGTTTTGCCCAAACAAAATTTTGTGCTTCCATTGCCGGTACGTTGCCAGTGTCCGCAATGGTTCTCTGCCCTTCTGAGCTGTTTCCGGATCGATGGTCGTCAGCACACAGCGGGCGCAGGGTTTGACACCAAAAAAATCCACGTCTCCAATTCGGAACTGTTGCCAGGCATCTTCTTCGTTCGGCAAGCTCCCGGCAACCACAATATTCGGGCGGAAACGAACCATCGTGATTGGTTCATCCAGTTGCTGGTTCAGGTGGTCGAGGGATGCTTGACCAATGAGCAAATAAGGATACCCGTCGGCAAAACTCACCGCATCGTTCTCGCGGGCGTAGGCCGGGTCAACATCGCGGTGGGTCGTTTCGGGCATGTAAACCAGTCGGCAGGGCTTTTCCAGAACGCGGCTAAACCACTGATCGGCCTCCGCGCTGACCACCAGAGCAGGCACGTTATTACTGTCCCAGATAGTAACCGCAACGGTTTCTCGGGGCGTTGTTTCGCCTTCGGTTTGTGTCGGTATGGCTAACGGAAGCGTCAGCACATCGTCTGGCCGATGGCGGTGCCAGACACGCAACCCGGTATCCCCATCAATGGCCACATCCAGCAGAGCCATTTGGTGATTAGTGCGCTGGGTCATAAAGTCACCATTGGGGTCGACCAGCATAAACCGCCGGTCGTAGCGCAGTCCTTTTCCCTCAACGACCGTCTCGGTTACCGAAATAGCACCCAGCGACTTGATCGGATAAATTAGTAGTTCAGAGATGGTCATTGTGGTTAGGTGGTTTACGGTATTCGGTTAACGGTTTGTGGTTTTACAGTTTGTAGTTTGTAGTATTCGGTTTGTGGTTTATTGACGCGCCAGGGGACCGGCGAAAGCAACTGGTGCGTCAGCCAACCACAAACCTCAAATTATAAACCGTTAACTTCAAACCAAATCCTAAAAACTCATTCGTGGCATCGGGCTAACGGTTTGTGGGGTGAATTCACCCTGTTCATATTTAAACTGAGCGGCCATGGCAATCATAGCGGCATTGTCCGTACAGTATTCAAAACGGGGAATATACACGTTCCAACCCTGCTCCTGACCAAGTTGCGTAAGGGCCGTTCGCAGCCCACTATTGGCCGATACGCCCCCGGCAATGGCGATTTCCCGAATGCCCGTTTCCCGGGCGGCCCGCTTCAACTTTGTGAGTAACATCTGCACCAGCGTATGCTGGATACTGGCGCAAATATCCGCCAGATTTCCAGCGATAAACTCAGGGTTGGTTTTTACATTATCCCGCAAAAAATACATGATCGCGGTTTTAATACCGCTGAATGAAAAGTCAAGATTAGCCATTTCGCTCATGGGAAATTTGAAGGCAAGCGGGTTACCGGCTTTTGCGTATTTGTCAATCAACGGCCCACCGGGATAAGGCAGGCCCAGCAACTTGGCCGATTTATCGAAGGCTTCGCCCACAGCATCATCCAGGGTTTGTCCCAGAACGGTCATGTCCAGCGGACTATCGACGCGAACGATCTGGGTATGCCCACCGCTAACGGTCAGGCATAGAAACGGGAAGGCCGGCCGGGGGGCTTCGATGAAGTGCGCCAGAACATGCGCCTGCATGTGGTTGACTTCAATAAGCGGGATATTCAGGCCCAGCGCCATGGCTTTAGCAAAGGACGTTCCGACCAGCAACGACCCTAACAAACCGGGTCCCCGCGTAAAAGCAATGGCCGATAGCTCATTTTTAGGTAACTTTGCCTCGGCTAAGGAGCGCTCAACCACGGGCAGAATATGCTGTTGATGGGCTCTTGAAGCCAGCTCAGGCACAACACCACCGTATTGTTCATGAATTAACTGAGTGGCAATTACGTTCGATAAAAGATGCCCGTTGGCTAATACTGCTGCCGACGTTTCGTCGCAGGAAGACTCAATGGCTAAAATGTTCACCGTACAAAACTAATGGATAATGATTTCTATTCTACAACAATGGAAGTTGTGATTAAACCGTTCACTCGTTTATACAGTCAAAGGTGTACTCATTTGCCGTTATTTGTTGTAGCTTAGGCATTTCCACCCCGGATGCGTCAGTTTTTCGCCATATTTCTTAAAACACTGCTTTACCTGGTCCTCACGGTAATCGGTTTGGCATTGGGCATTCTACTGAGTCTACAGCTTCCGGCCGTACAGACGCGCCTTGCTCAGGAAGGTGCCAAGTGGCTGTCCGCAAAACTCCTCTTCCCGGTTGATATTGAGGGGGTTTCCATTAAGTGGTTCGATTCATTAACCCTTGAGGGCGTTCGAATCAAAGACCGCCAGGGACGACCCATGATTACGGTGAAACGGCTCGACGCTGATTATAACCTTAAAAATTTACTGGATTCGTCGGCTCACAACATTCACCTGGATGAAGTGGTGTTGTACAAGCCCGATGTCAGGATGATCAAAAATCCTAAAAACGGCGACACCAATCTCGATGATTTCGTTGCCCGAATTGAAGAGCTGACGTCCGACCCAACCAAACCCAGCATTCCCAACCAGAACGTTCCCTTCACCATTGGCCACATTCACCTGGTTGAAGGTGCCTATACCCTCGAAGACCCGCGCGAACCATTCCTGCATAACCGGGCCAGCTTCGACTACAACCATTTTACCCTTAAGCACCTCACCGCCGAGGTGAGCGATTTTTTAGTACTGGGCGATACCATTGCGTTCGACGCCAAGGGGTTATCCGGCATTGACCGCGACTCCCGCATAAAAATACGGCAGTTGGATACGCGCTTCCTGTACTGCAATACCAAAATGGAACTGGGCCGGTTGTATGCCCATATCGGCAACTCGATCATTCGAAACGAACTGACGTTTTTTTACGACAAGCCTTCCGCCTTCAGTGATTTCAACAGCCGGGTGACGCTGAAAGCGAACTTTCGCAACAGCAAAGTGGAGTCGAAAGATTTGGGATTCTTTTCGGATTACCTGCGTGGACTGAACGAGACCTGGCTGCTCAGCGGCATCTTTATCGGCACCGTCAATGATTTTCAGCTTCGACGTACCGATCTCCGGTTCGGCCCCAATGGCCGCAGCCAGCTGACAGGCGATCTGGCCTGGAAAGGCTTACCCGACATGGACAAGACGACGGTTGATTTTGCCTTTACGCCATCCACCGTCAACATGACCGATATCCGGCAATATTACCCCGACTCGTCCTTCAACCGGACCATTCAGAAGTTAGGCGTAGTTACGTTCAATGCCACGTTTGCGGGTGCTTTCGATGATTTCAAGACCAAAGGAACCGTCAAAACGAGTATTGGTACTGTAACGGGTGATCTTGCTCTGAAACTCGCAGACAAGCCCGATCTGACGACTTATACGGCCAACCTGAAAGGCGAACATGTAGACCTTGGCCAGTTGTTGAGCCAGCCCGACGAATTTGGCAAACTTGACGGCGAAGGCCGCATTACCGGCCATGGGACAGATTTAAAACGGGCCCGTATTGATTTCGATGGGCAGCTTGGTCAGTTCGGCTGGCAGGGCTATGGCTATCGAAATGTCGTGACGCATGGCAATTTACAGAACGGCCTTTTCCAGGGAAACCTTCGAATTAACGACCCCAATCTGGCCGTCAATCTGGATGGCGAGTTCAACCTGAGTGGGGCCAAAAACCATTACGACCTGCGGGGAATGATTGACCATGCCGACCTGCGCGAACTAGGCTATTTGCGCGATTCGCTGGTGGTAAAAACAAAGCTGGATGTTCAGTTGGAAGGTAGCAAGCTGGATGATATTGTGGGCAGCGCGGTATTCACCAACGCCACCCTGACGCTGAACCGGCCCGAACGAAATTTGGCCGTTGACAAACTTACCCTGGCCTCCACTATCGAGCGTCAGGGCGGCACGACCCCCGATTCCAGTGGTACCCAACGCTATTTTAACCTTGATTCTGACTTCCTGACCACGCGCCTGCAAGGTACCTTCCAGCCCCAGCGGACAATCGACGATTTGACCAAACTGGCGAAAGAGTACCAGCTTTATTTTGCCGGTGATGCCGCTGGCATGAAGGCGTATTATGAACAGAAACAACGCCTGGCCGCCCGTGCCGTCAGCCGGAAATCAGCCAGCGCCCCCCAGCGCTACGGCGTCGATTATCAGCTGATTACCAAGAATAGTACGCCTTTGCTCGACTTTTTAAAGTCGGCGGTTTACATAGCACCGGCCACCCGGCTCGAAGGTCGCTTCACCGTTGATAATACGTCGTTTCTAACGGCAACGGTGAAAACGGATTCGGTACGTTTCGGCAAAATCGGCTTTGGCCCAAGTGATCTCGACCTGACAACCTCTAAGTTCACGTATGGACAGGAAGTACTGGCTTCGGCCATTATTTCCTCAAAACGGCAGATGTTCAGTTCGCTCCTCCCAACGCGTAACCTTCAGGCAGAAGCCTCGTGGGCCGTCGACCATATTGACTTCACGAGTCGCATTGAGCAGGCAGACAGTGTAGGCCGGTACGTTAACCGGGCCGATCTCAACGGCGAATTAAGTTTCAAAGGCGACGCTATTGACCTGACTTTTCGACAGTCGAAACTACGCGTGCTGGATGGCGACTGGACCTTGAACCCACAAAGTCTGATCCGGAAAGTTGGCAACGAATACACGATTCGGGATCTCTCGCTGCTGAACGAAAATCAATTGATTCAGGCATCGGGAAAAATCTCGGCCGACACAGCCGAACACTTGGCCGTAGAGGCTCAGAACTTCCTGCTGGCTTCGCTTAACTCCGTTCTGAACACAACGCTCGGCGGTACGTTAAACGGTTCCATGGCCGTTCGAAACGTCTATGAAACACCCATCCTGGAAAGCGCCTTATCCGTCAGGGAGCTCTCGTACGAAAATGCGCTCATTGGCGATATACGGGCCCAGGGCGAGTGGGACCAGCAGGCACAACGCCTGAATGTAGACGCCCGCGTTAACCGCAACGGGGTCGATGTGGTCACGTTAACCGGAAATTACACACCCCAGCAAAAAACGAATCCTCTGGCCTTAAATGCGCAGGTTAACAATGCCAATTTATCCCTTTTAGAACCGTTTACGAAAGGGTTATTTTCCAATCTGGGAGGCATCGCCAGTGGGGTTGTGGCCGTTAGTGGTAAGCCAGCCGCACCGATACTGAAAGGTGACGTGACGATACAGGGCGGCCGAGGCCGATTCGACTACCTCAAAGCCGACTTCACCTTTGACGATAAGATTTATTTTGGTGAGAGTGAGATCATCACCCGCCAGCTCACCCTGCGCGATCCCCAGGGCAACACAGCCCTGCTCAGAGGTGGAGTTTACCACGATGGCTTCCGCTATTTCACCCTTGGCTTCGATGCAGATTTCAAGAATTTCAAGATCATGAATACGCTGGCCGCCGACAATGATGCCTTCTACGGACAGGCCGTTGTGACGGGACGGGCCGAACTGTTTGGCCCCACGAACAACCTGACCATCCGGGCCAACGTGGCCAGTAATAAAGGCACCCGAATCTATATTCCGCTCGATGGGGCCACATCCGTAGCGGCCGATGACCAGATCCGGTTTGTGAGCCGTATACCCAGCGGAACCCCTGGAAAGCCCGGCAGTCAAACCGCAACGAAGACGGAGGGCGAAATCGACCTGTCCAGGATTCAAATGGATTTTAATTTCGACATCACCCCCGATGCCTATTGCGAGATTCAGCTGGATCGGCAAACGGGTGATATCATTAGTGCCTATGGACAAGGCCGTGTAGCGATGAAGGTCGATACGAAAGGCGACTTTACAATGACGGGTAATTATGAGATCCAGAAGGGCGATTACACCTTCACCTTCCAGAACATCATCAACAAACGGTTTCAGATTCGCCCGAATAGCCGCATTACCTGGACTGGCGACCCGTATGGGGCTTTGCTGGATGTAACGGCGGCTTATACGCAGTATACGTCTCTGGCCCCCCTGCTAGCCACAAACGGCTCGACAACGAACACCAGAGCTGATCAAACCCGACGGTATCCGGTCGATCTGGTCATTAAATTAAATGGCGAGCTGGGGGCTCCTGCCATCAGCTACGATCTGGACATTAAAGAGTACCCATCGTCGTCCGATTTCCGGCAGGCGGTCACTGCGTTTGAGTCGCGGCTACAGAGCAACGATCAGGAACTGACGCGCCAGGTAAGCAGCGTTCTCCTGTTCAATCAGCTCCTTTCCGAAGGCACCAACCTGTTTGATCAGGGCCAGGTGAACTCCGGTGTGGCCAACAGTGTCAGTGAATTGCTGTCAAACCAGATTAGTCGGCTGGCCTCGAATCTGAATGAGAAACTGGATGTGGGCGTTTCCTTCGGTGGGTTTACGGGGGGTACACAGACGGACAACCTGCTCAATAATCTGCAACTCCGTTTCTCCTACCGGCTACTCAATGACCGGTTGCGCATCAGCCGCGATGGCGGGTTTACTTACGGGCAGAGCCAATACAATGCAGCCAGCTTACTCGGCGAATGGACACTCGAATATTTTGTAACGCCCGATGGTCATTTACGCGCAAAAGTGTACAACCGAAACCAGCAAAGTATTCTTAGCCAGACCAGTTTTAACAGTACCATTACCACCGGTGGCGGTATCAGTTTGCTCTACACCCGCTCCTTCAACCGGCTTTTTGGCAGCAAGCGCCCTACGCCCGGACTGAACCCAGCCAAGCCAGCGGATGAGCCTGCATCTACCCCCAGTCCTGCAACTACGCTCTCTGTAACGGGCCGGGAAATCTTCCGCTAGAGGGTCTTGGTAGCTTCGCAAGAAATATCTCGGGGCTTAAAGGGTTAAAAAATTTACTTTTTCCCTTTATCTTTTTGTACCATTCCCCCACCCTATGAAGTTCTATCAACGGTTATTACTCGTTGTTTCTCTCATTATAATGGGTCAAACGCTCCTGGCTCAGCGCACTTTTACAAATCCCATTAAGAATTCCGGACCCGACCCCTGGGTACTGCAGAAAGATGGCTGGTACTATTACATGAATACCACGGGCAGTAACTTAACCCTCTGGAAAACCAGAAATGTGGCGGATCTGGCTTCGTCCGAAAGTAAGGTCATCTATACTCCACCTAAAGGGCAACCCTATTCACGGGATTTATGGGCACCTGAAATTCATTCCTTTCGGGACGAACAGGGCAAAGACCGCTGGTACATTTATGTCTCGGCCGATTCAATCAATAACCTCTCGCACCGGGTTTGGGTATTGGAAAACCCATCGTCTGACCCCATGCAGGGCGAATGGACAATGAAGGGCAAACTGGGCGACGAAGACAACCACTGGGAAATCGACATGTCTGTTATCGAGTACAAGGGAAAACTTTATGCGGCCTGGTCAGGTTGGGAAGGCTCTACGAATGGTCGGCAGGACATATTTATTGCCCGGCTTAAAAACCCCTGGACGATGGACGGTAAACGAGTGAAAATCTCCCAACCCGATCAACCCTGGGAACGCCACGGCGATGTGCCGCAGGCCTGGCAAAACAATGGTGAAATCCCGAAAATATACGTAAACGAAGGACCGGAGTTTCTGCCCCATAACGACCGGTTATTTATTGTTTACTCAGCTAATGCCTGCTGGCTCGATTACTGCCTTGGCCTGCTCACCCACGACGGGAAAGGCGACTTGCTGGACCCGAAAAGCTGGACAAAGAGCGCCGGGCCCGTTTTTGCTCAGGCACCCGAAAACGGCGTTTGGGCACCCGGCCATGGCGGTTTTTTTCGCTCGGCCGACGGCAAACAAGATTGGATGATTTACCACGCGAACGCATCGGCAGATGATGGATGCGGCAACAAACGGGCACCCTATATTCAACCCTTCACCTGGAATGCCGATGGCTCACCTCACTTTGGTAAGCCTGCTCCCAGAACACCCATGCCCGTGCCGGCTGAGAATTGATGGACTTATTTATTGGATACTCGCAAAGCCACTCCTTACTAATTCTAATTACTTATTTATGAGCCGTTTAACAACCTTACTTCTTCTTTTCATTTCCACCCTTTCGCTGGCACAGCCAACTGCCGAAACAGGCCGATGGTCGTCAGCAAAAGCAAACGCCTGGTATGCCAAAGAACCGTTTCTCGTTGGCGCAAATTATGCCCCGGCCAACGCCATTAATGAACTGGAAATGTTTCAGGCAGACACGTTCGATCCGGTTACTATCGACAAGGAATTGGGCATGGCCGAACAGATTGGCATGAATACCATGCGTGTTTTCCTGCACGATTTACTTTGGGAAGACCCGGCCGGTTTCACCAAACGGCTTGATCAGTTTCTGGGGATTTGTGCCAAACATAAGATTCGGCCAATGCTTGTTCTATTCGATTCCTGCTGGGATCCCTATCCAAAGCTGGGCAAGCAGCACGAACCAACACCTGGCATCCATAATTCGGGTTGGGTACAAAGTCCCGGGGCTGATGCGCTCAGCGATGTTTCGCAGTACCCTCGTCTGGAAGCGTATGTCAAGGGCGTGGTAAGTGCCTTCAAGAAAGACAAGCGTATTCTAGCGTGGGATGTGTGGAATGAGCCCGATAACACCAATGATAATAGTTATGGCCAAAATCACACCATCAAAACGGAGCTATCGAAACCTCGTAAAATAGCGATCATAACACGACTGTTACCACATGTATTCCAATGGGCCCGGGCAGCCGGAGCCACGCAACCCCTGACCTCGGGAGTATGGGTTTTCCGAACCCCTGACGAATGGCAGAATCCGGCTAAATGGACACCGATGGAAAAAGTACAACTGGAGAATTCAGACATTATCACGTTTCACCAGTACCTGAGCCCTGAAACGCTGGAAGAAACCATAAAGGCGATGCTGACATTTGGCCGACCGGTTATCTGCACCGAATACATGGCGCGGGGCGTCAACAGCAAGTTCCAGTCGCACCTGCCCATTGCCAAGCGGGCGAAAGTTGGTATGATCAACTGGGGATTCGTGGCGGGCAAAACCCAGACATTCATTCCCTGGGATAGCTGGCAAAAGCCTTACGTAAATGGTCGCGAACCATCCATTTGGTTCCACGAGGTGTTTAAACAGGATGGAACCCCCTACGATCCGGCCGAAGTAGCAGCTATCAAAGCGGCAACGGGTAAGTAAGCCTTCTCTTTTAGCTTAAACGAAAAAAATTAACCACATAAACCAACTGATTCCCAACGTATAGGCTAAAGCTGATAAATTTTATCGCATTTTTTTTCAACGAGTCCTTGCACTGAATCCCCTAAACGCCTACTTTTGTGCCACGATAAAGGAAGACGGCAACGTCAACCAGACATCGAAAGTTGGTTCGGTAGTTCAGTTGGTTAGAATACCTGCCTGTCACGCAGGGGGTCGCGGGTTCGAGCCCCGTCCGGACCGCCACTGAAAAAAGGGTTACATCAGAAATGATCGTAACCCTTTTTTGTTGTCATACATTTTTATAAGTAAAAGCGACTAGGTGCTTTGCCTCATTTTTTGCCTTCTCACAACCCCGATCCTTACTTTTCTTTACCTTCTTAACGCTTCACGTTTTTTGCTCAAACTAACTTCATCGGCGTGCCCAACTCGACCTCCTTGGAGCCTATAATGTTTAAATTGATCTTAGAGTCAGCTAATCAATGGTCCAGAATGGCTGGTACAACATGTTTTCCCCGCTGGTTTGTCTAACCAGTAACAGGCTTAGCATCATTGCTTTGTATGTCCTATTGTCGATAAAAAACGCTGGCCCCAAAGAGGCCAGCGTTTGGCTATTTCCACATGATGTTCAACATTACCTATTGTCCATATAAAGATAGACCTGTAACAAAACAGGTACGTTAAGATGAGATTATAATAGACAAACTGGGTAAAATGTCTGTTCATTCCGGAAGCATTGCTTTATCGAACGTTTCACCCGCTATAGGATCAAAAAAAGGCCACAAGGCAACGGTCGTTAGATAAATGAGCCGAATAGGTATAACTTGGCCTTCCTGTTCGGGATGCGGCATTTGCCGAATATAAGGTGGCATAGCGACAATGTATTGACTGGGTTCATCGTCAATTTCGCTAAAAAGCAGTTTGTGCTTAGTGCCATAATCATACGTGTCATCGAATATTTTTGTACGGTCAACCCAAGTGTCCTGCCCAACCTGGGTGGCGCGTCTTCGGTTGACGTCCGTATAGAGCATATAGCGAATTATAGCCTTGGGCTCGATAGCATCTACCTCACTTTTTATATTTGACATTTGCTATTTATATGTTTCATTTATAACATAAAGATAATTGAAAAAACATTATTTTCTACCAAATTCGCGAATTAAATAAATACAAATTAACGAGCTAACTTATTTGCTTATCAAGTGTTTAGCATAAAACTCAGTATGAACTTAAACGAATCAGCCTTCGATATAGCTGAACAGAAAAGACTCACTTGCTGCTTTTCAGTAAAAAAAAATTTACTTATGTAAATCTTTCTTACTCGAGACCCCGTATGTATACACGGATAAAAAGAGGAAGGTTTTCACCGGTCTGCGCTTAGCAGGCCGGCTGATTTTTTTATACCGGTTTACTACACAATTCCCGCCCCGCCATTAATTTTCCTGATTCGACGAACATCTTCCGACTGTGCCCGATTGACCGGGTCCGATCAGCGTCCTGAGCTAACATCTTCTTATTAATTAAGTCCAATTCAACCAAAAGGCCTCTACGTCCAAGCCGCCTGTAAGGAATACGTATGCCTGTAACGCATAAAAAAACCCTGGCATTGCCAGGGCTAAAACGAGGAAACCAAGCTGATATACGAGCCTAATATTCAAACAAGTAGCTTATTAATAATTCAAACGCCTTTTTGAACAACCGATCTGCTGATATACCAGAGGCCATTTACGACGTGAAATTGGGCATTTCATTCCCGTTGTTAAATAGACCGCTACACCATCCAGATCATTATCTACTCGTTCAATAAACCGGCGATTGACCAGATACCGGCGGTGTAAACGAACGAACCAGTTTGCAGGCAATTTAGCCTCGAACGACTTTAAGGTATAAGGGACCAACAGCCGACGTCCATCGGACCAATGTAACCAGGTGTAACTCGTTTCTCCCTCCAGATACACCAAATCAGCAATAGGTATCCACTGGGTTCCAGCGTTGGCCGTGTATACACGTAAGGGGGGCCAGGAGAGCAAATCAGGCGCAGTCACTGGTTCAGGATCAGCATAAAAAGCCATAATAAGTAGTCGTTATACCATGTATTGGGAAGTATATACTAGTAATACGTAATTAACCGTTCGTTAGATTTATGAGATTCCTACCATTTATAAGAAACTTAAATCAATAATCAGGAACATAGATTAACCAGCTAGTTCTCAAGCTATGGGAACAGCCATTTCAAGAAATAAAGTAAAAAGATAACTATCCCACGTAACCTGTCTCCTCTTTGAATTCAGGGGAGAAAATCTGATCCAATGAGTACGATCTATTTGGACAGGCGGATCTTCCGGGTCGACTGCTGAAGTGTCCGGACCGGCCAATAACCCGAAGTTGTTTCGTCCAGAAGCGGTTTTATCCGACGGTAAACGGGTTGTATGGACTCCATTCGACCGGTATAATCGATGTGAGGCTGGAAGGAATAACTTGTTATTTCAATAGAATCAATCTCGTTCAGGTAAAAAATTCCCCATCTGCTGGGCGTCATAAAGTCCGGAACTATATCCCGGCAATACCCATACAGAACTGGACTCTGTGTAACCCCATGAAGACCCATCAGGTAGGGCTCCACCGTACGCCATGCATTCCTTACTTTGATCTGGACTACTTGCTGCCTCCCTATAGCCGCATCGAGGGTTCTGAAAACAACGTCTTTTTGTAAAATTTCCATCATTGAAACTGGTTGAGTCCTGGTTGAAAAGGAAAAGCAATCTATTAGGTGCACAATTTGTGCCAATGCCCTTAACAATACTATAAATGTTAATCTATTAATTTTTTCTTAACATGTACTAGCCCTGTCAATTGGTAGGCATGAGAACACAACAGGCCGTCCCACGATAGCGGTAACGGCCTGACTAGTACAAAAGAAGGTATAACGTTTTTCAATCCAGAAAGTACATTCATATACGTACGTACGAATAACTTGGATTGTCATCAACACCAATTTCCGACTATTCTAATGCCTTATTCTACCGATCACCCAACGGAGTAACCTCAACAGTATAGTGGCATATACGAGCCAGACGTCTGCCAGGATTGACCGGTAACTCAATAGTTGGGAAAATTCTGGCTAACCAAATTGGCTGAACGAGCTTTCTTTCACGGATCCCGCTAAACATCCGCCAGTTGCTTAACGCTACGCTACAACCATCACCCGTTCAGACTTATCGGCAGAACAAGGTCGCCGTTAAATTTCACATTTTCAGGAAATAATAGAACCCTTTTCTACTTGTCAAGAATAATTCTAAATAACCTTTGCTTTATTTAGCACGACCCGTAGCTTTGCGATTACTTATAATTAATCTAAATAAATGAAGCTGTCTTATACTCTTTACACTTGCTTGCTGGCGTTATCTATTCTTTCTGGAACTCCGTCATTTGCCCAAAACCAGGGTTCTATCCGAGGTATGGTTAAAACCAGCGATGGAGCGCCCGCATCGTTTGTTACTATTGGGTTTAAAGAAATCCGCAAAGGAACTACCACCGCGGAGGATGGATCTTTCCACGTGACAGGTATCAACAAGGGTACCTATACGCTACACGTTAGTTTTGTTGGCCTGCAGACACAAGAAAAAACAGTTTCGGTACAGGTAGGAGAAACAACCAACGTTGATTTTACACTGGTTGAAAACACAGCTCAACTAAATGAAGTAGAGGTTACGGCTACCAACAAAGCCGTAACGATGGGAAAAGCAAATTTGGCTCCCCTGGATATGCCTCAAATGACGGGCGTTGTCAGTAGCGTTGTCATTGAAGATCAACAGATTTCACGCCTTGGCGATGCTCTCAAAAACGTGAGTGGGGTTTCGTTGACGCAGCAGCGGGGCGGTGTGGCCGAAACGTTCTCGGCCCGTGGGTATAGTATCGGAATTGCCGGTGCAGGCGGTAACATTTTCAAAAATGGGGTCATTACCAACACAATGGGTTTTCCGGAAGCCAGTACATTAGAGTCGGTAGAGGTTCTGAAAGGCAGTTCGTCACTTTTGTATGGGAACGTGTCGGGTGGTCTGATCGTGAACATGGTGACCAAAAAGCCGAAATTTAATTTTGGTGGTGAGGTGTCCATGCGTGCGGGCAGCTACGATCTATACAAACCCGTTGTCGATGTTTATGGTCCACTGGCGAAAAATCTGGCGTTTCGGGTCGTTGGCACCTACGAGGATGCCAAAAGCTACCGGGATGTTGTGAAAACCAACCGCGTGTATGTCAATCCATCGTTACTCTACAAGCTTGGCCAGAAAACAACGATCCTGCTTCAGGGCGATTACCTGAAATCGAATCTAACGCCCGATAATGGCATCGGCTCCCTGAATCTCAATCAGGATGCCATTATTCCGGATGTTCCCCGCTCGCGGTTTATCAATACGACCTGGGCCTACAATAACCTGAACCAAACTACCGGCTCGCTCAACCTCGATCATGCGTTCAATAATAACTGGAAGCTGACCTTCATCGCTTCCGCGCAAGGCACGAAGGTAACCGCTTACGGAGCGGGCGTACCCAACAACAACGTAGCCGCCAATGGTGACTGGAGTCGTTCGCTGAGCCGGACCCAAACGGCCGAAAACGATTATACGGGACAGGTTAACCTCAACGGTCGATTTACGACTGGCTCACTTGGCCACCAGCTTTTAGTCGGTAGTGACCTGGTCGGTATTGTCAGCGAGACTAACACATTTACCATTACCAGCAATGGCGTTGCTGTAACGACCTACGATAAGATCAATATTCTTGACCCGAACAAATACGAAACCCGTTCCGACATTCCGGATGCAAGAGCTATTTCCCGGACAACATCACCGTCGACCCGGCTCGGCTTTTATGCGCAGGACTTGGTTAGCCTGTCCGATAAAGTCAAGGTGCTGGTTGGTTTACGCTGGTCACAGCAACGGACGATTCAGACGACCATTCTCAACCTGAACAATCAGGTAGAAACGAGAGGAACTGCCGAAACCAAAACCGATGCAGCGCTGTCGCCCAAAGTAGCGCTGATCTATCAGCCACTCAAAACGACGTCGTTCTTTGGTAGCTATGCCAATAATTTTACCATCAATTCGGGCGTTGACATCACGGGCCAATTACTAAAACCATCGATCATTGACCAATATGAGGTGGGCGTAAAGAACGAGTTTTTGGGCGGACGGCTCACCGCCAACGTTGGCCTGTACCATATCGTCAACAGCGATTTAGCACAAATGGCGCTGTTTAAAGCCGATGGTTCGCCAAACACGGATGCGAACGTGAAAGAGTTTACGGGGCAAACAACCAGTGACGGTCTGGAAGTCGATTTGACCGGTACCCTATCGAAAAACCTGTATTTCATAACCGGCTATGGGTATAACAACATGCGCTATACGAAAACAACGCAGGTAAAAGGATCATTCATTGAAGGCGAACGCCTGACCAACAACCCGGCGCATACGGGTAATTTCACGCTCTTCTATACCGTCGACCGGTCGGTGTTGCGGGGTCTTAAACTGGGCGCGTCGGCCTTTTATACCGGTGCTCGCTACGGAGGCAACAACAATACGTACGGCCAGACGCCGGAGTTCAGCCGCCTGATTCCGCTAACCGGTTTTGCCACGTTCGACCTGTCGGCAGGGTATACGTACCAGAAGGTTTCATTGCTGGCGAAAGTCTCGAACATCACCAACGAATTGAATTACCTGATTCACGACCGGTATAGCATTATGCCGATTCCACCCCGGCAATTCGTTACCACTCTTTCCTATCGTTTCTAAACCAGGTCGCTCAAATCGACTTACGATCTAAGAACGTACAGAACGCGAAAAAGCCGTGACGCCCAAACAGGATCACGGCTTTTTCGCGTTCTTTGTCATTATGTTCCAAATCCGTCATCTGGCTGCTCACATCGAAGCACTAGCTCCCCTTGCCTATCAGGAGTCCTACGACAACGTTGGTTTACTGGTTGGTGACCCAAGTACGATCATTACGGGTGTGCTGGTCACTTTGGATGTTACCGAAGCCGTGGTTGATGAAGCCATTGCCAAAGGTTGTAACGTCATTGTCGCGCACCACCCGATTGTGTTTAAAGGCCTGAAAAAACTGAACGGTAAAACGTACGTTGAACGGACAGTTATCAAAGCAATTAAACACGACATTGCCCTCTATGCGGCTCATACTAACCTCGATAACGTAGCGGGGGGCGTCAACTTTAAAATTGCCGAGAAGTTAACCCTGCAGAATGTCAGGATACTGGCGCCCAAAACCCAGGTCTTGACCAAGCTGGTTACGTTTGTTCCTGTAGCGGCTACCCAGACTGTACTGGATGCCCTGTATGAAGCCGGGGCCGGGCAAGTGGGCGAATACAAGAACTGTAGTTTTCGTGTTTCCGGAATCGGTACCTTTCAGCCCTCCGAAAAGGCTCAACCCGCCATTGGTCAGGCGGGAGAATACCACGAAGAAGCCGAAAACCGCGTTGAAGTGATCATTCCGACCCATCAGCAGGGGCAGTTACTTACGGCTCTGCGTCGTGCGCATCCGTATGAAGAAGTGGCTTATTACCTCACCGGTCTTGATAACCAGCATCAGGAAGTAGGCTCAGGCGCCGTGGGTGATCTGGCCGAGCCGCTGGCGGGAGAAGCGTGGCTTTCCTATTTGAAGGAGCACATGAGCCTGAATCTGATTCGGTATACGCCCCTCCCCGACCGACCCATTAGCCGCATAGCGGTGTGTGGCGGAGTGGGAAGTTTCCTATTACCCGACGCCATACGGGCGGGAGCCGATGTTTTTGTGACGGCCGATTATAAATATCACGAATTTTTTGATGCTGAAAACCGCATCAGCATATGCGATATTAGCCATTACGAAAGCGAAGTCTTCACTAAAGACTTAATTCGCGGGCATTTAGCAAAAAAATTCACTACTTTTGCGGTAATTTTATCGGAAACGGACACGAATCCGGTTCGATACTTCATATAGCACTAACTACATTCCGAATGGAACTGACGATTGCGCAAAAATTAGACGCTCTTCTGAAACTGCAATCCCTTGATTCTCAATTAGACGAACTCATCAAAATTCGTGGTGGCCTGCCCGAAGAAGTCCGTGATCTTGAAGACGATATCGCTGGCTTTGAAACCCGGATTGGCAAGTTTCAGAGTGAAATCAAGACCCTGGAAGAAGAAATTGAACGCAATCGCGTGGCAAAAAAAGACGCTGAAAAGCTGATCACCAAGTACAAGGATCAGCAGATGAACGTCCGGAACAACCGCGAATTCGACGCCATTTCTAAAGAAATCGAACTCCAGTCGCTCGAGATCGAGCTGGTTGAAAAACGGGCCAACGAAGCTCAATTCCGGGTTCGGGGTAAAGAGGAAGAAATCAAAACGACCCAGGCCGCGCTTAACGAACGGAAAGAAGACCTGAAAGCCAAACGGCAGGAGCTTGACCAGATCACGTCGGAAAGCCAGGAAGAAGAAAAGGAGATCATCAGACAACGCGACGAGCAGGCAACGACCATCGAACCACGTCTGTTGAATTCCTACAAAAAAATTCGCGGCAACGCACTGAACGGCTTAGCCGTGGTCATGGTGAAACGCGGTGCCTGTGGCGGTTGCTTCAACGTAGTGCCTCCCCAGCGCCAGGCCGACATTAAAGACAAAAAGAAAATTATCGTCTGCGAACATTGCGGCCGGATTTTCGCGGATGTCGAAGGTGTTCCCGAACCAGCACCAACGGGCCGGGGCCGGTAGAAAAGCACTGGACCAACACGTCTTGTCATCGTATGAACCGTTTTTTTGCAACAGCACCGGGTTTGTTCCCGGTGTTTTTGTTTTTATTCATGCCAATGCTGGTCGGTGCTCAGGACTTTACCTGGACATCCGGCTTGCAGCGTGCGTATGCTGATCTGCAAAAACTCGATGTTCAGTCTGCCCAGACTATAGTCGCTCATGAAGCGTCCGATAATGGCGTACGTATGTTCGTTGACGATTACACGGACATGCTCCGGCTGGTCACCTCCGACGATGAGCAGTTATTTTCGACCATCAGTGACCGGGAAGACGACCGGCTCGACGCCCTGAAAAAATTAGACGATCGTTCGCCCTGGCAGCGTGTATTGCAGGCTGAAGTTCGGCTCCACTGGGCGTTCGTTAAGTTAAAGTTTGGCAAAGAAGTGAGCGCCAGTTGGGATGTGATTCGGGCCTATAAGCTACTGGCCGACAATCAGAAGCGCTTTCCGACCTTCCTGCCTACCTATAAATCGCTTGGAACGCTGCATGTCATGATTGGCTCCGTGCCCGACAATTATGCCTGGGTTGCCAGTCTGTTAGGGTTGCATGGTAACGTCAGGCAGGGGCAGCAGGAATTGGTACAGGCTCAGCAAGACGCCACCTTTGGCCTCGAGGCCCGATTAATCGACCTGATGGTGCGCGCTTATGTACTCAAATTTAGCCCTGCCGACGGCCAGACGTTGAAGCAGTTGGTCAATGACCATCCTGATAACCTGTTGCTTCACTTTTTTGGGGCTACCATCGAGCAGAAAAATGGCCATAGTGAACAGGCGTTGGCGTATCTGTCAGCCCGACCAGTCGGTAAAAATTACCTCACACTACCAGTCATCGAAAATATTCTGGGCGATATTTTCCTCCAGAAAGGTGACTATTCAACCGCAACGACTCATTTCCAGCAGTTTCTGGCAACCTACAAAGGGCGCAACTTCCTGAAAGACTCCTACTACAAACTCTTTCTCTGCCACTGGCTAGCCAACAAATCAGAAGCAGGCAGCCTTCCGCTACTGCAAAAAGTGACAACTGTTGGCCGCACAACGGTCGAGTCGGATAAAGCCGCGCAGAAGTTTGCTGAATCGTATTTGCAGAAAGGAGCTACTGCAAACCAGAAAGTCCTGATGCGCGCTCGCTTGGCCTCCGATGGTGGGTTTACGGATAGTGCGCTGGCCTATTTGCGTCCTTACACCGAAACCGCCTTTCCGCTAACGGTTGAAAAAGCGGAGTACACGTATCGAATGGGTCGCATTTTTCAACGCCGGAACGATAACGATGCAGCTATTCCTTATTTGAGCCGGGCGCTTACCCTGAGCGAACCAGACCAGCTTTCCTTTGGGGCGACATCGGCCTTACAACTGGGCTACATTTACCAGCAGAAAAATGATCGTATTCGGGCACGGTCGTTCTTTCAGAAAGCCTTAAGTTTCAAACGCCACGAGTATAAGAACAGCATCGATAATAAGGCGCGGGCTGCCCTGAGTCAGCTATAATAGGACTCCTCATCAAGATCATTCTATTATTACCAATAAAGCGAAACCTTTCTTAGGCCAAACTAGTTGATATAACAACGTAATTATAACATACAATGACGTTCGTAAAAGAACAAGAACTTCAGGCTAGGTTTGCTGAACGGATGGGCACACAAGCTATTTTCATGGTTAGTCATGTGAGTCATTTACTGGCGCGTAAGGCCAATCGTGAACTGGCCCGGTTAGGCTTCACCCTGCAGATCGAACAGTTCCCGATCTTGTTTATAGCGTACTTCTCGGGCGAAGATCTTTTGTCTCAACAGGACATCGCTAATTTTTTGCAGAAGGATAAATCGGGCATACAACGCTCTATCCGCACATTAGAGCGTGATGGTTATCTTCGTATAGTGCCCGATAGCGAAGACCGGCGAAAAAACCTGGTTCGCTTAACGCCCGCCGGGAAAATGATTATTGAACAGGCCTTGACTACAACGGAAACTATAGATCATGAAGTGATGAGTCAATTGACTACCGATGAACGCGAGACATTCGCCAGGATAACCCGGAAGATTGCCGGGTTACTAGAAAAGTAATTTTTTTATTTTATTAGTTGATATATCTACAGTAGACGGATCAACGATTGGATTTATGAAACGATTAATTGCACTTGGTTTAGTTTTTTCGCTGGCATCGACCGGTTTGGGATGGGCACAGGCTCAGCCCCAGGTGCCCGCCCCGGCAAACTTTCGGTTGAAAGACTGTATCGATTACGGCCTCAAGAATTTTGGTAGCATCCGCATTGCCCAATATCAGATCGAAACGGCTAACCAACAAGCTCGTCAGGCATTGGGTCAATATTTACCGCAGGTGAGCGCCACGGGAACATCGACCAATAATATTAAACTCCAGCAGAGTGTTATTCCGGCCGGAGTGTTCGGTCCTGAGCCGCAAGTGCTCATCATCGGCCAGAAATTCCAGACAAACTTAACTGCCCAGGCCACGCAGACAATCTTCGACCGGTCGCTGTTGATCGGTATCAAAGCAAACAAGCCAAACCAGCAACTGGCCTCCCTGAATACCCGCCAAACGCAGGAGGACGTTATTTATAACATTGCCAGCAACTACTACCAGGTTTTTGTTGCCCAGCAGCAGATCGGGTTGTTACGCGACAACCTCGAACGGACCCAACAGGTGCTCAACATTCTGAAACTACAGCGCGACAATGGTGTTATTCAGCCGGTCGATTATACGCGTACGGAAGTCAGTTACAACAGTACCCAATCGCAGTTGACCCTGGCCGAGAATGATCTGAATCTGGCGCTCAACCGGTTGAAATACCAAATGGGTATGCCGCAGGAGCAAACGCTGGTCCTGTCGGACTCAACATTACTGACGCAACTGCCTTCATTGGAACAGGGCGAATTTTCGGCAGGCAATCTGGTTTCGTTTCAACAGGCAGAAACGAATATTCAGTTACAGGAACTGCAATTGCAGCGGATTCGGGCGGGTTATTTGCCCACACTGAGTCTGACGGCCAACTATGGTACGGTAAACCTGGGCGCTCAAACCATCGACAAACTATTCACCAACTTTGTGGGATTTGGCAGTTTTGGCCTCCGGCTGAATGTTCCCATTTTCGACGGGTTTCAGCGCGACGCCCAGATAAAGCAACAACGGCTGACGCTATTAACCCAAAAGGAACAGCAGAAATTGAACGTATCGGCCTACCGGCTTCAGTTCAACAATGCCCAGTCGCAG
This sequence comes from Spirosoma horti, assembly GCF_054776595.1. NCBI lineage: Bacteria > Pseudomonadati > Bacteroidota > Cytophagia > Cytophagales > Cytophagaceae > Spirosoma > Spirosoma horti. The sequence goes on along the minus strand of NZ_BAAHBQ010000005.1, from coordinate 736,882 downwards.
ATTCAGCGGGCGCAGACCAGCGTCCAGAACGATGACCGCAACGTGAAGCTGGCGCAGGAAGTGTATAACATCACAACGCTTCAATACAAGCAGGGAACCAAGCTGTTATCCGACGTAATCAACGCGGATAACTCGTATCGGGAAGCTCGAACAAATTACATCAACTCCCTCATTAACCTGTATCAGGCGCGGCTGGATCTCGAACAATCGCAGGGTAAACTGCTTACTTTTTATAACCAACTCTGATCAATACAACCGACTAATAGATCATGAAAAAGACAACGCTAATCGTCGTCGCAGCTTTGGTAGCCATTACCGCATTGATTGGCTTCCGACTGTCGTCGAACAAGAAGAAGATCGATGCGCAGAAAAAACCCGTCGTTCAAACCAACGTGGCTATTCCCGTAACCGTTGCCCCTGTCGCAGAAGGTACCGTGAGCCAGCAGCTCGTCAAAACGGGAAATCTGATTCCTTACAAAGAGGCCGACATTATTGCCACCACGGCGGGTAAAGTACAGAAAGTCAATTTTAACCTGGGCTCTTCGATCCGGCCGGGTGCCACCCTGGTTGAGCTTGACAACCGGCTCAAGGAACTGTCGCTGGAATCTACGCAGCTTTCCATTGACCGACTGAAGAAAGATGTAACGCGCTATAACACGCTTCTGGCGGGGAATGCCACGACGGAGATTCAGGTAAATGAGACGAAGTATAATTACGAAAACGCCGTTAATCAGGCTGAACAGATCCGGAAGCAAATAGCCGATGCAAACGTGAAAGCGCCTATCGGCGGACGGATCGTGCAGAAAGACATCGAGCCGGGCGAATATATTACCGTCGGTAAAGTGCTTGGTCGGGTACTGGACGTTGACCGGTTGAAAGTACAGGTTCCCGTCAACGAAAGCGATGTGTATCAACTGCGCGAAGGGCAAGCCGTTAAGGTATCGGCAGATGTATTTCCGGGCCGGACGTTTAATGGACGGGTTTCTTACATTGCTCCCCAGGGCAGCGATGAACATAACTATCCAGTCGAAATTACCATCGATAAGGCTAGTGGGTTAAAAGCAGGGACGTTTGTGAACGTCGATTTCTCGCAGAAATCCAATCAGAAAGCCCTTCAGATTCCGAGGTCGGCGCTGGTCGAAAGTATTAAAAATCCGTATGTGTTTGTTGTGAATAACAACGTAGCCACCCGACGTACAATAACGATAGGCCGGGACTTTGGCGATTCGATTGAAGTGCTTAGCGGCCTGAAGGCTGGCGATCAGGTGGTGACCACCGGTCAATTGAACCTGAGTGACGGAAAACCGGTACAAATCACAAAATAATTAACCGAAACCATGTCTATATCTGAAATAGCGGTTAAGCGGCCATTGCTGGTAACGACCATTTTTACCGTCCTGATTTTGTTCGGGGCGCTCAGTTATCAGCAACTATCCTACAACCTGTTACCCAAATTCGAGGCCAACGTCATCAGCGTGGTGACGACCTACCGGGGCGCTTCGGCCGACGAGGTTGAAACAAACGTGACCAAGCGCATTGAAGAAGCCCTCTCGTCGCTGGAGGGTCTGGACCGGATGACGTCTACCTCGCAGGAAGGTGCCTCGAGCGTGGTTATCCAGTTGAAAAATGGGGTGAATACGACCCTGGCGCAGCAGGACGCCCAACGCAAAATCGAGCAGATCATTAACCTTCTGCCTGACCAAGCCGATCGGCCCATCCTGAATAAATTCTCTACGGACGAAATCCCCGTCCTGCGGATGGGCGTGACCGCCAACATGTCGCCAACGGCCCTGTATGACCTGATCGACAACGATATCAAACCTCAGTTATCGAACGTGCCTGGTGTGGGGCAGGTGAACATCGTCGGTGGCAACGAGCGGGAAATCCAGGTAAATGTCAATACCGAAAAATTACGCGGTTATGGCATCTCGATTGGCCAGGTATCGCAGGCGATTAATGCGGCCAACGCCAGTTACCCGGCGGGTCAGTTGGAGACGCGGCAGGCGCAGTATTCGATTCGGTTCGATGCGTCCGTGCAAACCGTGAAGCGGCTGCGGGATTTGATCATAGCCCGCCGTACGGATGGCAGCCAGGTTCTGTTAAAAGACGTGGCTGAAGTCGTCGATGCATCGACTAAGCCAACGGCCATTAACCACATCAACGCACAACCGTCCATTGGTCTGCAGATTCAGAAGCAGTCCGATGCCAATGCCGTATCGGTGAGTCAGGGCGCACAGGTCAAAATCAAACAATTGGAGAAGCAGTATAGCAAGATTGGACTCAAATTCAACATTGCTTCCGACCAGTCGATCTACACGCTGGCCTCCGCCCACGCGGTGGTCGAAGATATGGGACTGGCCGTTCTGATCGTATCATTGGTGATGCTGTTGTTTTTACACAGCTTCCGGTCGGCATTATTCGTCTTGGTGGCGTTGCCATCCTCCATGATTCCAACTTTTGCTCTGATGTATCTGATGGGATTCTCGTTGAACCTGATGACCCTGATGGCTCTTTCCCTGGTGGTTGGTATTCTGGTCGATGACTCGATTGTGGTGTTGGAAAATATTAACCGACACCTGGAAATGGGCAAAGACCGACGACAGGCAGCTCTGGACGGACGTAGTGAAATCGGCTTTACAGCCCTTGCCATTACGCTGGTCGACGTGGTGGTATTCGTTCCGCTGGCCATGACGGGCGGTTTGATTGGGAATATCCTGCGCGAGTTTGCGCTGGTCGTCGTTTTCTCGACGTTGATGAGCTTACTCGTATCCTTCACGCTGACGCCCCTGCTGGCTTCTCGTTTTGGCAAAATCGAAGTATTAAATCCTAAATCGCTTTGGGGCAGCCTGAATATCGGCTTCGAACGCTTTTTGGATCGGTTGACCAATGCTTATGGTCGTATACTGGTCTGGGTGCTGGGCCACAAACGCTATATTTTCCTCGCGGTCATTGCCTTGCTGGTAGGCTCTATCGCCCTGGTACCGGCTGGTTTCATTGGCGGTGCTTTTATGCCGCAAAGTGATCAGGGCGAAATGAGCATTCAGGTTGAACTGGCGCCAACGGCATCCATTTACCAGACGAATACCATCGCGCAACGGGCGGAACAAATCATTATGAAGCACCCCGAAGTGACGAACGTCTTTTCGAATATTGGCTACAGCAGTAATGGACTGGCGACATCCTCAAACAGCAACCTGGCTGATATCAACGTCAAGCTGATCGACAAGAAAGAGCGAAAACTATCGACGGAAGCCTTTGGTCAGGTACTGAAGCAGGAGGTCGGGCGCATTCCGGGCGTGAAAGTAACCGTTAGTCCGGTTGGTATTGTTGGGGCCTCGCAGGCGCCCATCATGATTGCGGTAAAAGGCACAAACCTGGCCGACATTCGAAAGGCAGCCGCCATTGTCAAACAAGTGACCGAATCGGTGCCTGGTACCCAGGACGTTAAATATTCCGTGAAAGACCCAAAGCCAGAAGTAACCGTGAATTTGAACCGGGAACGGATGGCCCAGTTGGGGATTAGTGCCTCTGACGTGGGTATCGCGTTGCAAAATGCCTTCCGGGGTAATGACCAGTCAAAGTTCAAGCAAAACGGGAATGAATACGATATTCTGGTTAGTCTGGATCAGTTCGATCGCACGCAACCCGAGGACGTTAGCCGCCTGACGTTCGTGAACAACCAGGGCAAAACGTTTGAGCTTTCGCAGTTCGCTACGGTGCAGGAGCAGGTCGGTGAAAGTGTGCTGGAAAGGATCGACCGGCTCTCGTCGATCACGATCAACGCGCAGGTGGTGGGTCGCCCGGTGGGTACGGTAGGTACGGATATCCAGACTAAAATGGCGCAGCAGAAATTGCCGGAAGGAGTCAACATCCAGTATCTGGGTCAGTTGCAACAACAGTCCGACGCCTTTGGTAGTCTCGGGCTGGCGCTGATGATTGCCATTCTGCTGGTGTATTTCATCATGGTGGCTCTCTACGAAAGCGTGGTGTATCCGTTCGTGGTCCTGTTCTCCATTCCTGTGGCCCTGGTTGGCGCTCTGCTGGCTCTGGCCCTGACCATGGAAAGCCTGACGGTGTTCTCGATTGTGGGGATGATCATGCTGCTCGGCCTGGTGGCCAAAAACGCCATCCTGATCGTGGACTTTACCAACCAGCTTAAAGCTGAAGGCCACGATGTTGTCGATGCGCTGATTGAAGCGGGCAAAGAGCGGTTACGGCCTATTCTGATGACCACACTGGCTATGATTCTGGGTATGTTACCCATTGCCCTGGCGAGTGGTGCCGGTGCCGAAACCAAGAACGGTATGGCCTGGGTTATCATCGGTGGACTGACCTCGTCACTGCTGCTAACGTTGCTGGTGGTACCATCCACGTACCTGGTTGTCGACCGGATCATTGCCCGGTTCACCAAGAAGAAAGTCGTTCCGAAGAAACCCCAGGAACTGGAAGTCGCGAAAGCAATGGACTAAGCGAGTAGATGTACAAAACAGCCTCTGGCTGTTTGAGTTAAAGACTGATCATAACTATCAGAGCCTTTAATTCAAACAGCCAGAGGCTGTTTTGTACTATAGCGTTACTAAGCTTCCAGTGCGGCAACGCCTGGCAGGGTTTTCCCTTCCATGTATTCCAGCAGGGCACCGCCACCTGTCGATACGTAACTTACGCGGTCGCCATAGCCAGCCTGGTTGATGGCCGAAGCCGAATCACCACCACCGATCAGCGAGAAAGCGCCGTTTTCTTCCGTTGCTTTTACGACCGCTTCGGCAATGGCATTGGTGCCATGCGCGAAGTTTTCAAATTCAAACACACCCATCGGGCCATTCCAAAGAATCGTCCTTGATTTCAGAACGACTTCTTTGAACAACTCAATGGTTTCAGGACCGATGTCGAGACCTTCCCAGCCGTCCGGAATCTGGCCGGTTGCTACCACCTGCCGGTTGGCATCGTTGGAAAAATCATCGGCGCACAGGTTATCGACGGGCATGTAAATGTTCACCCCTTTTGCCTTGGCTTTTTCGAGCAGTTCCAACGCCAGTCCCTGCTTATCGGCTTCGAGCAGTGATTTACCAATGTTGCCACCCTGCGCTTTTGTGAACGTATACGTCATACCACCGCCGATGATCAGGTTATCGACCTTGTCGAGCAGTTTTTCGATGATCAGGATTTTATCGGAGATTTTAGCCCCCCCCATGATGGCCGTAAATGGCCGCTCGGCTTCTTCCAGAATCTTCTTGGCGTTCACCAGTTCCGCTTCCATCACATAGCCCGCCACGCGATCGGTAAAGAACTGTCCCATGACAGCCGTTGATGCATGGGCGCGGTGTGCCGTTCCGAAGGCGTCGTTGACCCAGACATCGCCGAGTTTCGACAATTTTTCGGCAAACGCTACGTCGCCTTTTTCTTCCTCTTTATAGAAACGCAGGTTTTCGAGCAGCAGGATTTCGCCCGGCTGCAAACTGGCTGCCAGATCCGTAGCCGACTGACCAATGCAATCGTCAGCAAATTTCACCTTGCGGCCAAAAGCGGCTTCGAGGGCTGGCAATAGATGTTTGAGGGAATATTTTTCTTCAGGGCCTCCTTTCGGCCGACCAAGGTGCGACATCAGGATAGCCGAACCGCCATCGTTCACGATTTTCAGGACGGTTGGAATCGTCGCCTTGATGCGCGTATCGTCAGTGATGTTAAACGCTTTGTCGAGCGGCACGTTGAAGTCGACCCGAACGAGGGCTTTCTTGCCGGCAAAATTGTAGGAATCTAAAGTTTTCATGCGACTGCGTATGGTCGTTTGTTTTCGAGGCCAAACTTAGCAGTTTTTACGCAGACGCAAGCGGTAAGTTTCGTGTAGCGCCCATTAAACAACGAGTCGAAGGGCTGTATGGCGGGCAATCTGATCAAAGTCTACATCGTTGTGCAGAACTGGAATATCATAGAAGATGGCATAATGGGCGATAAGACAGTCATTCGGTTTACGAATCGTTACGCCTTTTTTGCGCAATGACCGATACAGATCAGCCGCCCCAATGGCCGCTTCGACTGGATCAAGACGGAGCATCGCGATCCCGAGTAATGTCTCTTTTATAGTCAGGTACATATGCTCCTGCCGGACTCCCTGCAATACTTCCTGAAGAATCACAGCAGTAGAGTAAACTGGAACTCTCGCGTTAAAGTAAGCCTCAAGTATAGTTGTCTGGTCAGTATTGCTATTCTTGGTGCTGAACCAGTCAATCCAAACTGATGTATCGACTAAAATTGATTCCATTTAACTCTGGGGAGCTTGTGATGCATCTTCATCACCCCAGAACTCTACCTTTCCGCGTAAATCCAATAGCCTCTGGCTTTGCTGAAGAGTAGTCACGTAGCGCTCTAACGCTCTCTGAATCAGCTCCTCTGTGCTTTGAATATGACTCAACTGCTTCGCTTCATTCAAAAGTTGATCGTCTAGCCTAATATTCGTTTCCATATTTAGCTTGTTTAAGGCAAATCTAGTTAATATCAGTGAGTATCAATACTTGCCTTCGCTCCCCGCCCCGCCAAAGTCGCCACTGCCGTACCGAAGATTATCTTTTGGTGCCTGATGTGCGCTACTGGCTGCCTGAACGGCCACAATAGTAGCGGCATTGAGAAAGAGTTCGTTTGGCGAATCATCGTCCGGCGCATCGGTAAAGCCATGTTTTGGACTCGCCAGATATCGGATGCCGAACACGGCTATTCCGATCAGGGATAGGCCACCCAACGTCAGGGCAATATTGAGCGGAAAAAGTCCGATATACTCATGAAACGTCATGACGGCACCAATGAGCCCAAGCGTTCCCAGAATATTCAGCATGCGATTCCGCTTTGTTAACCCCTGCCACAGGTAAATAGCCGGAATGATGAAGGTCAATACCCAGAATAATCCGCGTAATCCAATTTCGGGCGCTTCGGTGGGACTGATAATGCCTGGATGAGATTCGAGCAAAAGCCCATTCAGCTCGCGAACAACGAAATAATTACCACTAGCCGCCAGGACAATGAGCGATAACCACTGCGCCAGATTCAATGGATCAGCGTAATAGACCTGCTTCGTATCCCGATTGATAATCTGCCGGACGGCTATATAAAGCGCCAGCGAAACTGCCATCATTACAAACGGCAAGGCATCTTTTCCCCAGCTTACTTTCAGCAGGCTGTTAAAAATAGCGGTGTAGAACGTGGCAATGGTAAAGAAGGCAATGAGCGTATCGCCGTAATACCAGAGTATCAGCAGTAAAAGGGGCAGTGTAAACAGGCAATGGGTGGCTAACGACAATCCATTCGGCAAAAATTGATTAAAGCCAAAGGCCAGAAAACCCGTTAAGGTAACCACAAAGGCATTATCAATGCCATTGCGATACAGAAGTCGGCGGTTGATAAGAAACTGGCCGATTATCCCTATGCCGATGCCAAACGCTATATTGAAGATGCCATACGCCTTCGGGTTATCCAGCATGGTGGAAAACAGGCTGGCCGGCAGCAGGTAACAGGCCAGAATGGCAACGGTCGTAAACAGAAACAACCCGATTTCGATGAAGCCGTTTGTCTGCCGAAACTCCACCGGGTAAGCGTTACGGGCGGCCTTGATCTGCTCATCAGACACCAGCGCCTGCCGATGCCAACGCTCGGCCTGCGCCAGTACTTCGCGATTATAAATCCACTGTTCGTTATATGCTCTCATTGGTGCGGTTGCCTTTCGGTAGTTGGGTCATCAGGTAATACACTAGGCCAATGCCGGTCAGGATGAAATACCAGTAATACGCATCGTCTCCCTGCGGACGCACATAATGAAAAAACAGGTAAGTGACGCCGATATAGCCATATACGGTACTCATCAGCAGAAACAGAAAGGAACCATCGCTCCCCTCCGCCGACTGCAACCGACGCCCCCGTCTGGAGTATTGATCAAATACGATACAAGCCGCAGCCAGCCCCAACGCAAACCACAAACGAACACCTTCAAAGTTGAACAGCCCCCCCAACAGCGCCACCATCAACAGGTTTCCGGCAATGGTCAGGTAGGTATACGTAAAATGGGGCTTAATTTTTCTACGCTCCAGGCCAATGGCTATCGCGATCAGGACTAACCCCAGGCCAATGGCAGAAAAGACCGTTTTCTGATCAAAAAAGTTGGTTTTGAAATAAAATTCCAATGGCCGGACCGTCACGCCTACCCACGAAATCAGGGCCGTCAGGGCCATACCCAGAACGCCCCGGTGGTCGAATCGGTAAGCTATTGGTAAAAATAGTAAAGCAGGCAGCAGGGTGACCAAGCCATACCGCGATCCAAATACATTATAGGTATACTGGGCGTACCCTTCGAGGGTTAGAAAAAGAAGGCAGGCCAGAATCAGGGCGTAATCGCCAAACGTTGATCGGCTTCGGGTTTGTGCCAATGTCCACTCGGGGCGAAATCGCCACGCGAAATAAAAACAACCCACACAGGCGGCTGCAATTCCCGTCAGTAAGGCTCCCTGACCAATCTGATCGAAGTTATCGTAGATCAACAGACCCAGTCCGGAACTAAGCAGTAGAATCCCAATGTACAGCATGGACCGGAATTCCCAATGGAGCGAAAAAGGCCGCTGGCGCTCGATTTCGGCTAGTTCAGCTTGCTGCTTGGGCGGTAAAATGCCTTGTTTACTTAGTTCATTCAGAACATCGGTTGGGGACATAAATGCTTGTTTTTTTGTTCTACTTATACCTTGTTGCACCTACGGGTTTTGATCCGTATCAGGCTGTTCACGAACCAAATCCCGCAGGCAGGTACATTCCAGTATTCTATGATCGGACGACAAAAGATTATCCTCACACCCCGGTATTATCTCGACAATTTCCGTTATGTACTGGACTTTGTCAAACGACTTTACGGCAATCTGTTAAACGACGCCGAGTGGGATTTCATCCACCGCTTCGAAGCCCTGAGCCTCGACGCCCAGTGCTTATATGTCCGGTTTAGCAACCGCAAAGGACTCTTTTTTCGGATCAACAAACTACAATATAACGAAATAACTGACCTACCGGCGGCCGTGGGTGAATTGCTCATGGCTGGATTTGTCGAGCGACTTTCGGCTCATCACGCGTCTATGGGCGAATTGGCGCTCTCTGCGTTTACAAAACCCGAGTTACTGAACCTGCTTCCTCTGGAACCGGAAGAGAGTCGCCCGCTGGCCAAAGAAAAAAAGGAATATGTTGTTCGTTACGCTCTTCATGAACTCGATTTTGCCGAAGTTGTTACGAGCCTCACTACCCATGAGACCGTGATCCGCATGAACTTCGAGTCCGAAGGGATGATGGTTAAATACCTGTTTTTTGGCAACCGGGGCAGCAATATGACCGAATTCGTGGTGCGCGACCTCGGCATGGTCAATTTCGAGCGCTACGATGAAAGTAAACTAACGGCCCGTTTTCGAAACCGGAAAGAAGTTGAAGACAAGCTGCTGATCTCGCTGACGAACGAAGAATTCTACGAACTCAAAGAAGCCGAAACGCCCGCCGACGATATCTACAATTGGTTTCTGAACTGGAACGAAACCCGCCCAGAGCTGACCGAAATTGCCATTCCGGGCTATCAGAAACTGGTGTGCCGGGTTGGCGCTTTTCTGGAAAAACAAAAATTACCTGAGCAGGCACTCGCCGTTTACGAACTATCGGATCGGGTACCCGCCCGCGAACGGCGCGTTCGCCTGCTGTTCAAAAATGGCTCGGTAGAGGAAGCCCTTGCTCTCTGCGATGAAATTGCGGTTAATCCGCTAAACGCCGAGGAACGCTATTTTGCCACCGATTTTCGGGAGAAGATTCTTGGGTTGAGCGAGAAGAAGCGTACGCGCAAAGCCACGACACGTTTCTTATCCGATGCAGAGAGTGTCAATATTCCGGCGGCCTACCGTCACCATGTCGAAGCGGGGGTCATGAACTACTACCTGGAGAACGATTTCGACGCGGCCTTTACCGAAAATTATCCCTGGCGCGGCCTATTCGGGCTGGTTTTCTGGGACATCATCTACGACGCCAATGTATCGGCCATTCACCATCCACTGCAACGGGCTCCGTCTGATTTTTACCTGCCCGATTTTTACATAAAACGGGAAGACTTATTAAAAAAACGCCTGCTCGAACTGGATACCAAAGACGACTGGCGCAAGCACGTCGGCCGTATGTTCAACGCCAAATATGGCATTACCAACGTATTGGTCGACTGGTCCGATGAGTTGCTGACGCTGGTTCAGCGCATGATCGAGTTGCTGGACATTGAGCAACTGCGCCTGATTCTGCTCGAAATGGCCCGCAATGTCCGCGAACACACGCGCGGCTTTCCTGACTTACTCGTCTGGAATGAAAAAGGCGAGTATGACTTTGTAGAGGTCAAATCCCCCACAGATCACCTCGGCCCGCAACAATTGCATTGGCTGGAGTTTTTCCAGACAATTGGCGTACGCGGAAAAGTAGTTCGGGTTATTTGGGAGTTATAAAATCCGGCCAACCCGCAGAAAAACAGGAAACTGAATGTTCCGCTCGCCATCGCCCCAAAGCGACTTCAAGTCCTCTCCTAACCCAATAACAGGATCTTCCTCATTTTCGAGGATGTACTGCCGCACGGCCGACCAGGTGCGCAAATAATTCAGAAAACGGTCCAAAGACCAGGTGCGCCGGGCAATGAAATCGGCCCGCTGAACATCGGCAAAAGGAAAGGGCAACGTAGCGTATGCATTGTCGATATACTTCCGCTGTGGATCCCAGTAGGGCCCAATCCGATTCCGATAAAAATCGAGCAGGATGGCATCAAGGACATCGCCGAGTTGCACCAGCCCGTATCCCCATTCGGCAATGACAGCGCCGGGTTTACCCACACGCCGAACTTCCTTATGGAAGGCGTTCACATCGAACCAGTGCAACGCCTGCGCCACCGTAATCAGATCGAAGGTATGATCAGCAAAAGGCGTTTGTTCGGCCCGACTGATTTGGTAATGAATGTTGTCTTTTTTGGTAGCCAGTAACAGTTGTGTTTCGCTGATATCAGTAGCCTCAACCCGGTCGAATCGATCAGCCAGAGCTCCGGCAACCTGCCCATTCCCTGTGGCGCAATCCCAGGCAACCTGATGGCTGCTGGTGAAGGCGTAAATGAACTCATATAAGTCGGCGGGGTAGTCGATCCTGTATTGCGCGTACAGATTGGCATGGCCCGAAAAGCGGTCGAGAGGCTGCATATTTTTTATTTTCAACAATAATTAAACGTTTTTTAAGAACAACTGTCTAATCTTTGGTTTAATAGGAAAAACCGAAGTCAAAATTGGGTTATCATCCCAAAGCATCTATTTTTGCGCGGTTAACTTATTGAGCTCAATCAATCTGTTTGTTCATTTATCGTTTACCCGATTCTCATGAAAAAATTTGTCGGCATTTTTATCGCTTCGGCTTCGCTGGCCCTGGCCGCTATCGACGCTAACGCACAGGCTCCATCCGATATTCCAGAGGAGATGAATACCCTGATGACGAAATACACCTGTATTGCTTGTCACCGTCCAAACCAACGGCTGGTAGGTCCGGCTTATTCAGACGTAGCTAAAAAGAAATACTCGAACGAGGAAATCGTCAACCTTATTTATAACCCAATTCCAGCGCACTGGCCTGGTTATCCGCCAATGGCCGCCATGAAGCAGGTGCCAAAGGAAGACGCCATGAAACTAGCTGTCTGGATTAACTCGCTCGATGGCAGTCCCGCTAAGAAAGGTGGTGCCACCAAAGCAAAACCAAAAGGCAAAAAAGCATAACGAAAAAGCACCGGTTTAAACACCGGTGCTTTTTTTAATATATGGCACTAGTTAAACGTTTAGCGTCAAGCCCAATTTGAGTCCTTTTAACTTGCCTTTTCCGCACTTCCGATCAGGCTCCGTTGCCGCACGGCCTCGTAGAGCACCACGCCCGTAGCCACCGATACGTTCAGGGAGCCAACAGCCCCCAGAAGCGGAATTTTAACGTGAGTATCGACCATACGGAGTAACTCAGGCGAGATACCGTCCTCCTCCGATCCCATAATGATCGCCATTGGTCCGGTCAAATCAGTGGTGCGTTCGTACAGATCGCGGGCTGATTTTTCGGTACAGGCCACAACCGCTATGCCTGATTCCTGCAAATATTTTACCGTCTCGGTCAAATCGGGTTCGCGGCAAACGGAGATGTGGTTCAGCGCCCCCGATGAGGTTTTCATGGCATCGGAGTTGATGGCGGCTGCGCCCCGGCCCGGAATCACAATGCATTGAATACCCGTACACTCAGCCGTACGGGCAATGGCCCCGAAGTTTCGCACGTCGGTAATACGGTCCAGAAGTAGAAAAAAGGGAGTTTCGCCCCGCTCAAATACGTCGGCAATGACATTCGAGAGTTTTACGTACTGTACCTGAGCAATCAGACAAACAACCCCCTGATGATTCTTGCGTGTGAATCGGTCCAGCCGTTCGACCGGTACACGCTGAATAGTGACCCGCTTCTGAAAAGCCAGATTCTGGATATCAGGATTACTCATCCCCTTCTCCATATATAATTTATCAATCTGCTGATCGGACTTAAGCGTCTCTATAACAGACTGAATACCAAACACCATCTCGTCTGGTTCGGGCCGAAATTGTGGTTTTGACCCACCAGGCCGATGCCCGCCAGGACGGGAATTAGTGGGGCGGTTTACTCGCGAATTGTTCCGGTTCTCCATGCTTCGACAATCGGGTACCAGACCGGCTGATACTCAATGAAGCGCACCAGTTCGTAATGATCCTCGACAAATTGATTCGGTTTTTTCGTAAAGGTAAAGTTTACTTCCGAGACATTGGCCCGGCGATTATAAACCCACACTTCGCGTTCGCGGTTCCGTTGTACTCGGTCGGGTGCGCCAAGCACAATGTAAATCATGCCTTTATCCGTTTTCCAGCCCTCTTTATAACTCGTAAATAACCGATTAGCTTCTTCGACCCGGTCGAAATACGCCTTCAGGGTTTTGCGAGCTACTTCCTCGTTGCCCGACATTAAACTCAGCCAATATCGGTCAAACGCTTTTTTGGTATCCTGCGCCTGATTCAGCTCCCCGATTTCCGAGCTGGTACTCATGTACAAAACGGGTTTGATTAGTTTTTCGGGGCGGGTGAGCTTTGGAAACCGTTTATCGGCCACCACCAAACCAATACCGGCGGCATCCGTCGTGTCTTCTACAAAGTAATACAGCCCTTCACGCGGAATAACGAATGGCTTGTTGGTGGAAATGGTCAGGGTCGAGTCCTCGGTCAGCGATTTGGCTGCCGGGCGAGGAGACGTATTCATGGGTGACGAGGCTGCTTCGAAATCGTGTCGGTAACGAAACCCATACAACGGCTTGCTCGTGCCGTTCACATCCCGAATGATGACGGAGTCACCCACATTTACGTAATTACGCAGTTGAGGCAGTTTACCCGACTTGTCAAACAACGTAAAGCGGTCGCTCAGTTTGGTAGCTTTAAAGCGCAGCGACAGATCGTTCCGGGCCTTTGTCCCGTTGGTCGTCTCGGTAATTTCGGTAAGCAAAACGGCATTGGCCGCATCCTTCGGCCGTTTCACATCGAACGTCAGGGTTAGGTGATCGCCCTGAGCGCTAATGTTCTGGGTTGTTAAGGGGACTGTACCATAACCCAAGCGTTCCCGGTTGTTGTAATCGGGATACATGACATAGGCAATCAGAAAATGCTCCGTAAAGTCCGTTGGATTGAGTACCGGCTCACCCGTTGGTGACTTGGCCGTTATATCCATATACACCCGAACACTGGTCGTATCGGTTGCCAGAAATTTGCCCTTTATGGAAGTGACCATCCATTCACCGGCGGCTTTACCCGATACCGCGGGCGTTGTACCCAGGGCGGGACCATCCGTCATTACTTTAACGGATGCCGGATTTTGGCCCGCCGTTGCGGTTGGACGCGAATCAGCCGGACGTTCGGTTCGACGGGAATCGTCACGGGATGTGTTGGCACTGCTGCGCTGAGCCTCTTCCGGTCGGGCCACGTCAGGCCGAGCCACGTCAGGCCGGCTGGGCTGATGTCGCTGCGCTTCAGTGCGAGCGTCATAAGCCGCATTGGCACGGGCCTGCTGCGTTTTTTTGCTGGATGAGCAGGCCGAGGATAGAAAACAAATAACGAGTAAAGCAGATAGAATACGCATAAATAATGTTGTAATCTCTAAAGCTTTTAGACCCATAAAGTTATGGAAGCCGCAACGGCGGCCCGGCTCATGGGTCTGCTGGAGGAATGTCAAGTAATAACGAAAAAAGTGCCCATTTTGGGTTACCGAAGCGGTTCATTTTTCTTTACTTACTACAAAAGAGTAATTTTGCCCACTGAATTGCAAACGCATGTACAAGACAACTGAAATTACCTCCGCCGAAATCGCATCGGATAACCCTGTTCACCAACGCTTGTTATTCCCTTACGTCGAAGCAGCCGCTATTGTAAGCGGTAAGGTGCTCGAAATCGGATGTGGCTGGGGCCGGGGCCTGGAACTGCTGACAAAAGCGGCCGATCACTATACGGGCATCGATAAAAATGAAGAATTGATTGCCGGCCTCAGTGCCGAATACCCTAATTCGACATTTATTGCCGCCAACATTCCCCCACTGCGTAGCTTACCCGACAACACGTTCGATTATATCGTAACTTTTCAGGTGATCGAACACATCGAAAACGACGATGTGTTCATTAAGGAAGCGCATCGCGTTTTGAAACCGGGCGGAAAATTACTGCTCACGACGGTCAACAAAACGTTTTCGCTTACCCGCAACCCCTGGCACGTTCGGGAATATTACGCGGATGGCCTGAAGGCGCTGATGGCGAAGTACTTTCCGACGGTAGAAACGCGTGGTATTCATGGCAATGAAAAAGTGATGGCCTATTATGAACAGAATAAAGAATCGGTCAAAAAACTAACGCGCTTCGATATTTTCAACCTGCAATACCGTCTGCCCCGCCGGTTGCTGCAAGTACCTTACGACCTGATGAATCGTCTGAACCGCAACCGGCTCCTGCAAGCCGACGGACTGGCGGCCGAAATCAATTACACCGATTATGTGGTGAGCAAAGACCCGGCCGGAAGTCTGGATTTCTTTTATGTCGCAACGAAGTAACGGCTAGGCAGGCGGTTGCATCAGCATTCGAATGCGAACGAGCGTACCACGTCCGGGTATGCTTTCGATCTCAACGCTTGCCCCCACCGACTCACTCAGTCGTTTTACTATTTGCAAACCCACCCCTTCGCCATGCATCCCGGATGGCACTTTCGGTTCTTCCTCCAAGGGGTTTGGCGGCAACTCCTGCTTCGTGCTGGGCCGTGGCTCAATGGGCTGGGCTTCTTCCGGAGCCAGTACGCTGGTTGGTTCAACAATGGGTCTCAGTTGCTTATGAAATAAATCCATTATGCCAGGAGGAAAACCCGGCCCAGAATCCTGCACACTAAATACCCAGCGCCAGTCGTTCTCCGCCGACCAGGATACCGATACCATGCCGGGTCGATTTGTACTGGAGGGTGTATATTTCAGGGCGTTTACTAACAGATTCTGCGCAATACGATAGATCTTGAGCCGATCCGTTTTGACCCGTAAAGTTTCCGGACCATCAGCATGTAAACTGATTCCCTTTTCCTGAGCCATTGGCTGAGCGCTGGCAACCAGCTCAGTCAACAAATCAGCGACGTCAAACTCTTCCAGCTCAATCGGTTCCCGACCAGCCTCCAGGCGCGCCAGGTCCATCAGGCCCGTCAACAGGGATTGAACGCTGGTCAGGTTACGGTTCAGCATGTCGACATACTGTTGCCGTTCTTCCGGGCTCAAGTCATCCATCTTTAAAATTGAAGCTGCGCCCAGGCTTAGCCCAAGCCCACTCCGCAAATCATGAGACGATGTTCGCAAGAGATCACCCCGCTGGCGAGATATATCTTCCATCGCCTTTAGCGCTTCTTCGAGGCTGGCTGCCCGGTTAGCCGCTTCCAGCCGCTGCAGTTCATCATGCTTGACAACACTTCCGCCCAGTGTCTGGGTCATTAGCAGCATAATGTGTTGCTGGGCCGCAAGCACAATGTCAGGATCTGATTGCGGGAAAATCTGGCGAAAGAGCCTCAATTCATCGAACAGGACCACCAGCAAATGGGTATATTCGCTCAACAGATTTGCCAGGCTGAGCGACTTCTGCCAGCGTTGCAGGCCGTGCGATTTGGCCGCCAGAACTGGATCCGTTTGGACAGGTTGCCCCAATAACTGCTGTTCCAGCGATTCAAGAATGATCGGGATTAAATTATTGAACTCTTCGCGGGTTAGCGTGGAGATCTTTTTGAGTGATGCATCCACTTCACAAGCCGTTCGCCAATTGTTCAACAAGGTTTCCCGACGATTGAATAAAAACGTAACCAGATCGGTTACGGATTGTGGATGGTTCGATGAAAAAGCAGCCATATCGAATTGATTGTTAAGTGGATAGTCAGCGAGCACTATAGGATTAGGCCCATGGGTTTACGCTCCGGGTAATAACGCCAGCCTTTCGTAATCCCCCACTTTTTGCAGGTATAATAAATGACTCATGATGCCGTGTATATTACTTACTAATCGGTGTGCTTCAGGAAACGTAACCACCCGCAATTGGGTGTGCTCATTTTCTTCCTTTTCGCCTGTCATTTGGCTATCCATCGCTTTAATCTCCGCCAGAGGCATTCGCCGTTCGAGGTAAAAAAAGTGCAGTGCTTCGTCGCTGGTGGCCGTAGCCGAATACAGCGGCTTGTTGAACAGAGGCCTTAACTCCGCCGACTCGACAGTCAGGTTGGCTTCTTCTCCCAGTTCACGAGCAGCCACCTCAACCGGCGAAGGATCGTCTTCGTCGATCATCCCGGCCGGGTGCTCGTAGCTGAACGCCCCATTGCAGACACGTCGTTGTTTCACCAAAAGCACGTATTTTTCGTTCGTCTCTTCCGCAATCAGCACCACCAGCATGGAAACCGCATCGCCCTTCAGAAAGCAGATCGGGTTTAGCGTTGTATCCTCCGGCGTATCGGCCTCTATTTTCAAAAGTGCGTATAAAACGCTGCCATCTTTCTGGGCCTGATACACATACAACGGGTGTATCTGATTGACATTAATTTGATTCTGCGCTAACTGATCGCGCCAGTTTTTATACTTGGGAGCCTCATCCAGTGGTTCCGATTCCATATGCCTTATTCAGTTACTGTTGCTGACTCAGAAAAATCTTGGCCGAATCGGATTTAAGCGTAAACCCCTGATCCTGCTGCTTGACGGTATAGGGTTTGCCATCGATGAACAGACTATCGCCCTGCACTTTCCAGGTGAAGGGCGTGTCTTTCGACAACATGCCCATCTGGATATGATTCGTTCCTTTCCCGCCCTCGCTGAAGCTATAGATGGCTTTCGAGCCGCTCAGCGTCGCTAAGTTCGTGCTGTCAATTCCCTTTGTGGAGTCGACGTTGAAGGTAGCCGCAAACTGCTTATTCATAAAGTTAAGGTCACGAACACCCGATTGACAACCGACCAGCAAACCGAGCGAAAGCCCGCAAATGCTCCTAGCCCAATGCGTCATAAAAAAGTTGTTTTGGCTATTTCTACGTAATTGAGTAAACCTGATTTCTAGTTAAGGCTGGTAAGTGTGGTACCATACCGGCAAGGTCGTTGTCCTGTCAGTGCACGTGAGCAGGCTTGAGCAGATCGGGCAACACGTGTTGTCCGAAATCATCGATAAACCGCTCGTGTTGCAGATTGACATTATGCAGAAAAAGCTGCTCGAACCCTAGGTCGATGTCTTCCTGCAACCAGGCGAGGTGCTGGCTGGTATCGGCCGAAATACGAACCATTTTATCGACTTCGTTCAGGTTGACCAGGTCGCCAGCCATATCGAACTGCTCCGGCCGACGCAGGTCGGTGAGCATCCCGTTGGGGAAAATATTGCCCCGCCATTGATCGTAAGCACCCTGGTGGGCAACCTCTTCAGTATCGGCATAGGAGAGTTGTACTTTCAAATGCATCGGTTTGCCCTCGCCACCTCCGCGCCGGAACGCATCGACGACCTCTCGCAGTTGGTCGGCAGGCTGCGATATGGTCAATAGCCCATCGGCCCAGCTGCCAACCCATTCAGCGGTTTTGCTGGTTACGGCCGCACCAAAAATAAGTGGCTTCACGGCGGGGCGGGTGTATAACGTGGCTTCTTCAACCGTCACCAGGCCCTTGTGGGTAACGGTTTGTCCATCCCACAACGCCCGAATTATATCGACACATTCTTTCAACCGGGCATTCCGGTCGGCTTTGGCAGGCCATTTGTCCCCCGTAATAGCTTCGTTGAGGGCTTGCCCGGTCCCAACAGCCATCCAGAATCGCTCGGGAAACATATCGGCCAGCGTAGCGGCTGCCTGCGCAATGATCGCTGGATGATACCGCTGTCCTGGTGCGTTGACGACACCAAATGAAAGCGAAGTAGCCTGCAAAGCCGCGCCTAACCAGGACCAGGCAAAGCCACTTTCGCCCTGCCGGTTACTCCAGGGGTGAAAATGATCGGATGAGGAGCAGGCCGTAAAGCCAGCCTGCTGCGCCCGTTGCACATACTGTAGCAAGGTACTGGGCTTGAATTGCTCGTGGGATGCGTGATAGCCAATTTTTAGCATAAGGTTGTTCGTATTTGTGGTCTGTGGTTTGTCGTTCGTATCAAAGGCCCCGCGGTCAACTATCCGGGAGCGCTAACCACGAACGACAAACCTCAAACATCATCGGTCATATACCGTCGTCAATTCCCGAAGGTGCTGCTCGATGTCCGGCGTTAATTGTTCAGGAAGCAGCCGCCATGTCCAGTTGCTGGCGGTGGAGGCTGGCGTATTCAAACGGGCAGATTCATCGAGTCCCAGCACATCGGCCAGAGGTAGAATGGCGAGATTGGCCACCGATGCATATGCCAACCGGGCCAGCACCAGATGCACATCCTCTTCCGAAACGGGATGACCAACGTAGCGCTCCAACTGGCTGCGATTTTCCTCATTTGCATTCTGCCTGTACCAACCCACGCTGGTGTTGTTGTCGTGCGTGCCTGTATAGGCAATGGAGTTCGGCGTATGATGGTGCATGCTGTTGACCGTTTCGGGCATATCCTCACCGAAAGCAAACTGAATAACTTTCATGCCGGGCAATCCGAATTCATCTCGCAGTTCGTACACATCCTCGTCGATCTTACCCAAGTCTTCGGCTACAAATGGCAGATCGCCCAACTCCTGCTGCAACACCCTGAAAAAGTCGGCGCCGGGGCCGGGTTTCCACTCACCGTGAATGGCCGTCGGCTCGTCGGCGGGCACTTCCCAGTAGCTGGCAAACGCCCGAAAATGATCCAGCCGCAGTAAATCATAGCGCTCCATATTTTTACGAAGCCGATCGACCCACCACCTATAGTTTTGTTTTTTCAGCACGTCCCACCGAAAGATAGGCATGCCCCAACGCTGTCCGTTGGCGTTGAAATAATCGGGCGGCACACCGGCTACGCTGGTCATATTACCTTCTTTATCGAGGCAGAACAAGCCTGGATTGGCCCATACATCCGCCGAATCGTAGCTTACGTAGAAAGGCAGATCGCCAAATAGCTGAATGCCAATCGTGTTGCAATAGTCTTTCAGCGTTTTCCACTGGCTATCAAAGACAAACTGGAGCCATTTGGCTTGGTTGATGGCCTCTACCTGCTCGTCGCGAAACGTTGCCAGCGCCTGCTGCTCCCGGAATTTATACGCTGTCGGCCACTCATGCCAGGGTTTGTCCGCATGCTGCTCTTTCAGGACTGCATAGAGAGCGAAATCATCCAGCCAGTAGGCTTCCTGCTCACAGAACTGGCAGAACTCAAAGTCCTGACTCGTCGACTGGTCGCGTTGCGCCGTTTGGTAAGCGTTCGTCAGCAACTCCTTTTTGCGTCGACTAGCCGCCTGATAATCAATATGATCTGTAATAGGTTGGTGATAGTCCGACAAGTCTTCTTCATCCAGAAATCCTTCCTGGGCCAGCAAGACCGGGCTAAGCAACAAGGGGTTCCCGGCCATGCTCGATATGGCACTGTAAGGCGAATACCCGCAGTCGGCGCCCACCGGATTAAGGGGTAATACCTGCCAATAGGTTTGCTGACTGCGGCTGAGAAAGTCGGCGAAAGCGGTTGCCTCCGGGCCAAAATCACCAATTCCGAATGGAGAAGGCAGCGAAGGAATGGGCATCAGAATACCCGCCTTGCGTTCGCTGGGGCGTTTTTCCAGCGTAAGCACGGCTAGCGGCAACCCCGCAAACAAGTCCGCAACAGCTATTCCATCGTTGGCTTTACCTTCCGTTTTTTGCAAACAATGCTTCCATTTGTCAGGAGCTTCAACGGGGAGAACAATGCGGGTGTCCTGCCAGTCTAAACCAACGATCGTATCCTCTTTGCCACATAACTGAGCCACACCCAGCGGTACGGCAATCACGAACCAGGTCTGCTCATACCGTCGGGCAAAGGCCAGCACGTGCTTTTTATAACGACCCTCCACCTGCAATGGAATATAGTGTCCATTGGCAAATAGTTCGGCATGTCGATTTCGTTCGGTAAGCAGGGTGTGCACCAGCCAAAGCTTGATGCGGGAATCGTACCGGCTTTTCCATAAATCCGCCCATATCGTCTCCGAATCAACTTCTATCAGATCGTCCAGCCACTGCTGACGGGACGCAAAGTCGACGGGACGCCGGTTGTCGGGGTCCACCATGCTCAAATCCCAGCCGTCGCAACCCTGGTAAATATCAGGTATGCCGGGGCATGTGCATTTAAGAACGACCTGAGCCAGCGAGTTAATGATACCAAAATCACTGATCCGGCGGTGAAACGTCTGAAAGCTTTCCCAGAATGGTCGTTTTCGGTCCAGTAGCTGCAGGGCAAAATCTTTTGTCGCTTCTTCGTAAGCCAGGTTCGGCTCACTGTACGTCGAGTTCCGTTTGGCCTCCCGCATCGCTTTCTGCAGGTATTCCGTCAGGCGATTAGGAAAATCGTCCTCATGCTGATCAGGCATTGGGTAAGCGCCCACCAGCGTTTGATAAATAAAGTATTCGCCATTAGGGTCGGGGGCTCCTTCCGCAGGTATGGCCTCATTATCGGGATCATTCAGTTTAATGTCCCGGTTGAGTTGCTGCCACTCCTGAACCGTAGCAATCCACTCATCGGTCAGGTCAGTAAGCACATTCAGGCGGCTCCGGACATCTTCGCCCCGTTTGGTATCGTGCGTCGAAGTGGCGTTGAGCGCCAGCGGCCAGTGCGTTTGCCGATCGAGCATTTTCTGATGAAACTCCTCGACGGTCAGACCGAAGTATTCGGGCGAGTCACCAACTTCGTCGTGGCCAATGAAGCGGTTATAGGTATACATCAGGGTATCCTCCACCCCCTTGGCCATTAGCGGCCCCGTAAATTGCATGCATCGCTGATAGAACCGAAGCGCGCGCTCCTTATAATCATCCCCGGCCACTTGTGGTTTCTGCACGATAGCTTCTTCCAGTACGTCGACGGCGGGGCCAAGTGTCGGGTTGCGCTTTCTGACCCGATTCATGATGGCCTGCACCTGATCGCTCTCTTCGGGACTCAGCGGCATTTGGTTGCCATAGTACCGATACACGGGACACTGAATCAGGAACTCTCCGATGGCGGCTTTTAATTGCTCGGGGGCTATCCTCGGCAACACGTCCTCATCAGCCAGATTTAGCACCCGGAAAAGGCCATCCAGATTATCCAATTCTCCATTCATGTTCTCGTGCAGGATGTACGATTTCTTGTCGTACAACTCCTGACGAACCGCCATTTTCTCGCCCAGCAACGTGTGGTAGAACCGGGTAAAGCTAGCCTCGCTGTTGGTTCGGGTGAACAGATTATTCACCATCGACAGATACGCATAACCCGTAGCCCCCTGAATGGGCCAGTGCAGCGGCAGTTCTTCGTCGTTTTGCAGAATCTTTTCAACTACGATATAGGCTTCCGGACCGGCCATGTCCCGAAGTCGCTCCAGGTAACGGCTGGGGTCATAAAGCCCATCAATATGGTCGACGCGCAGACCGTGAAAGATGCCGGCTTCGAGCCATAGTTTGGGCAGTTCATGAACGGCCTCAAAAACGACTGGGTCTTGAATGTTGAGGCAGATCAGGGAATTGACCGTAAAAAACCGGCGGTAGTTGATCTGTTGATCGGTTTCGGCATGATAACAGAGCCGGTACGGCTGTTCATCGGCAATCTGCCTGATAAGATCAGGCGACTTATTCACCGTGGTTAAGCACTTTCTGATGTATGTCTTGCTGGTCGCATCGGTTATCAACCCGGCAAGCGATTCCTGACAGTCCGCACTTTGCTGTGCGTAGTCATCTGGGTCGCTGACCGTTAAAAGCTGATCGAGCTGGGTCAATAAGTTCGCAATGGCCCTGTCTGGCTTTTCGTCACTCGCCCGCAAAATGGTTGCGTAAGAACGGGCGTGCAATGGATACGTCGTATCGAAATAAGCGATCCAGAACTTGCCCCCCTTGTGCGTGATTTTCAAGTCGCCCTGCTCAATCACCTCGTCCAGCGGACTTCCCAGGAAAGGCACCATCAGGCGGCCATTGTGCACGGGACTTTGCCAGTCTATGTCAAAAAAGCGGGCATAAGGGGACAGTTGGCCTTTCTCCAGCACATCCATCAGCCAGGTATTATGCGGATGGAAGGCCATGTGGTTGGGGACAATGTCCTGTATCCAGCGCATGCCCCGCCGGGTAAGCTCCTTGCTGATGGTTCTAAGCTGCGCTTCGGTCCCGATTTCGGGGTTTATCCGGTGTGGATTTACAGAATCATAGCCATGCATGCTGCCCGGTACAGCCTCAAATATCGGTGATGCATAGACGGTCTGGACACCCAGCTTGTCCAGATAAGGAATGACGCGCTCAAAATCACGAAAGGTAAAGCCGCGGTGAAATTGGATCCGGTAGGTGGAAACGGGATTTTTCATGATGTTGTGCATATATAACAATCGACTCGGGTTTTACCTGAATTGTTTCAGAAGCCGACACAGTTTCGGGAGCCAAATCGGTCTCCGATTGAGGTTGGGGTTGCCAGATGGAGTCAGCAGAGTCGAGCAGTTTTTGCCAGGGTACACCAGCATCTCCGGCTTCTGGCAGGGATATGGATTGAGGTTGATCCGAAAAATTCATCAGGCAAAGCACATGCTGATCCTCATGCCAACGGTGTAGAACGAGGGTTTCCTTTTGTTCATCGGCACTGACATCGAGCTGGTTCCGGTCCAGGTGAGCCAGAGCGGGTAGCTGTTGGCGCAGCGCAATGAGGGTTTGGTAGTAGCGCAGTAAAATCTGGTTCGATTCCTGTTCCAGCAAATTCCACTGTAGTTTGGCGCGTTCGTAGGTCTCATCACTTTCAGGATCGGGCACCTCCCCTTCCGAATGGAAGGCGGCAAACTCTTCTCTACGGCCTTTTCGCACGGCCTCCACCAATTCGGGCTCGGAATGACTCACGAAGTAATAGAATGGGTCCGTCTCTCCCCATTCTTCACCCATAAACAGCAGGGGAATGTACGGACTGACAAATACGGCGCCAGCCATTAACTTAACAGCCTCATAGCTATACAGTTGACTTGACCGCTCACCCAGCTTCCGGTTACCGATCTGGTCGTGATTCTGCGAAAAGACAATAAACTGCTGCCCCGGATTCGTCTCGGCACGATAGCCGAAGAATTTATGGCGAACCTCGGAGAACTGGCCATCGTATACATAGGCGTCCTGATAAGCTTTAGCCAGATCGCCGATGCCCTCGAAATCGGCATAGTAGCCCAGTGGCTCTTCCCCAATGGAAACCCGAAGGGCATGGTGAAATTCATCCATCCACTGCGCATCCATACCATACCCATTCTCAGCCAGTGGATTGATGAAGCGCGGGTCGTTCAGATCACTTTCAACGATCAGGTAATGCCGACGGCCCGTTTCTGTCATGAGCTTGTCGACTTCCTCCCGCAGTTCCTGAAGTATATGTCTGGGACTGAAATCCTTGATGGCATGAACGGCATCCAACCGCAGGGCGTCTATGTGAAAATCCCGGAGCCACATCAGGGCATTTTCAATGAAATAGCGACGGACACCGTCACACCAGGCGTCGTCGAAATTGATGGCCTTCCCCCAGGGCGTGCAATATTTGTCGGTCAGGTAAGGACCGAACTCGCCCACGTAATTCCCTTCGGGCCCAAAGTGGTTATAGACAACGTCCAGGACTACGGCGATACCTTTGTAATGACAGGTGTTGATGAGGTGCTGCAACCCGGCGGCTCCGCCATAAGAACTTTGAACGGCATAGGTGTATACTCCGTCATACCCCCAGTTGCGGGAATCGGAGAACTGGGCCACAGGCATAATTTCAATGGCATTTACGCCCAGGGCTTTCAAATAATCCAGCTTGCTCTCCAGCGCCTGAAACGTACCTTCCTGCGTGAAGGTGCCCGTATGGATCTCGTAGAGCAGGTAACTGTCTAATGCCGGGTTTACCCAACACTGATCTTCCCAATGAAAAACAGTGGTATCGACCGCCTGTGAGGGGCCATGTACGCCCTGCGGCTGACTCAGAGAAGTGGGATCGGGATATTCCTGATGGCCGTCAAGGACATAATTGTAGAGGTCACCGGGTCGGAGCTGGCTTGTTGTCAAACACCAATACCCCAATTCTTCTTTTTTTAGCGGAATTGCCGCCTGATTCCCGTAGATTTTAATAGCAACGTGTTTGGCAAGCGGTGCCCATAACACGATATTTGCCTGATCCTCGGTCGGGAAGGTTACCCCAAGCGAGCGTTGGCCGCTATTGATGAGGTGTTTCATAGTTGCAAAAATTAAATCTATAGCGTTGCAGGCAGGTTTTAGGCCGTTAATCTGACTGGTCTTTTTCCCGGCGGGTCTAACCCATTCGATCGCTGCTGCCTGACTCCAATTCTAACTGCCAGTGGTAGAAGCCGCTTACAGAAGACGATAAGAAATGAGGAAACGGTTCAGGAGAAAGCCCGTAAACTGACGTACATGGACCGTAGCCTAATAGAATTGACCATTGCATAGACCATTAAGCTATATTTTGAGTTATATACGTAACTGAGGGAAAATATTCAGTCTAAATCCTTGCAGTCATATACAAGCAACTGCTTACCTATTCCTGTATCTATAGGAGTATTTTTCGTCAGATCAGCGTGCAACCTGGTCAAAAGCAGGCTCATGTTGCAGAAAAGATAAATCAGTTACTAATCCAATTCCGTTTTTATGCATTACGATTATGCCATTGTTGGCGCCGGGTTTGCCGGTAGTGTGTTGGCCGAGCGCTTAGCCAGTCAGGCCGGAAAAACAGTTCTACTCATCGACAAACGTCATCATATTGGTGGTAACGCCTATGACTGCCCCAACGAAGACGGCATTCTGATTCACCTCTACGGGCCGCATATCTTCCACACCAACTCGCCCGACGTATTTTCGTATCTGTCGCAGTTCACCGAATGGCGCCCTTATGAACACCGGGTGCTGGCATCGGTCGACGGAAAACTGCTTCCTATTCCTATTAACCTCGACACCGTCAACAAGTTATATGGCTACAATTTCACCTCGGAAGAGTTGGCAGAGTACTTTAAAACCGTTGGCGAGAAGGTCGACGATATTCGTACGTCCGAAGATGTCGTTGTCAGTCAGGTAGGTCGTGATCTATACGAGAAGTTCTTCCGGGGCTACACGCGCAAGCAGTGGGGCGTTGATCCGTCGGAACTCGACAAGATGGTGACGTCCCGGATTCCGACCCGCACCAATCAGGATGACCGCTATTTTACGGATGAGTTTCAGTACATGCCGCTTCATGGCTATACGAAGATGTTCGAAAAAATGGTCGATCATCCCAATATTCACCAGATGCTGAGCACCGACTTCAAACAGGTGAAAGATCAACTGTCGTTCGATGAGCTGATTTACACCGGACCGGTCGATGAATATTTCGATTTCTGCTTTGGCAAACTTCCATACCGGTCACTTCGTTTCGATCACCAGACTCTCGACACGCCAGATTACCAGCCCGTATCGGTGGTCAACTATCCAAACGACCACGCGTATACCCGTATCACCGAGTACAAGAAACTAACCGGGCAGGAACACCCAAAAACCAGTCTTACCTTCGAGTATCCGCAGGATGAAGGGGATCCATACTATCCGGTTCCTCGCCCCGAAAATGCGGCCCTGTACCGTCAGTACAAAGAATTGGCCGACGAACAGACCGGCGTCCATTTTGTGGGCCGACTGGGCACCTATCGGTACTACAACATGGACCAGGTCGTTGCGCAAGCCCTGACATTGTATAAGAAACTGGTTGGTGCGGAGTCGCTCCATGAGGTAGCCAAAGGCTAATGGACGATGACTAAATGTACTCTGAAAATCGGCCCCGAACTGCTTCGGGGCCGATTTTTGGTTTTAGGTACCCGCGTTTGAGAAGAAGCGGGGCAATCGTTAAGCCGCCTATGTGTTTCATGTCTCGGCGTAAATGAGCCGTACAGGCAAAATACTTGAGCCGTAGACGAAACAAGCCCGCGTTGTAAAGTCTGATCTTTGCAGCATGGAAACCATCACAAAAATTCAGTTGGGTCAAAATGGCCCCTTGGTGTCTAAACTTGGTTTAGGCTGTATGCGCATGTCTTCGATCTGGGGCGGGGCTACCCCCGATGAAACAGAAAGCATAGCCACTATCCAGGAAGCGTTGGATAAGGGAATTAATTTTTTGAATACCGGCGACTTTTACGGGGCCGGCCATAATGAACTACTGATCGGCAAAGCGATCAAATCAAGGCGCCAGGATGCCTTCATCAGTGTGAAATTCGGCGCTATCTTTCACAACGGTCAGTTCATAGGCATAGATTTGCGCCCCGTTGCGATCAAGAATTTCATCAACTACTCCCTAACCCGTTTAGGTATTGAAACCATTGATCTCTATCAGCCTAGCCGCATCGATAACAGCGTACCCCTGGAAGACATCATTGGCACGGTCGCCGACCTGATTCAGGAAGGTAAAGTGCGGTACATTGGCGTTTCGGAAATCACGGCTGACCAACTTCGCAAAGCCAACAGCGTTCACCCCATAAGCGCCCTGGAGATTGGCTATTCGCTGGCCGACCGGCAAATAGAAACCGATCTGCTGCCGGCCGCAACCCAGTTGGGTATTGCCATTGTGGCCTTCGCCAATACGGCAGAAGGCTTATTGACCGGTGAACTGACAGCTCCGCTTGCCCAGAATGATTATCGTACCCATTTTTCTCGTTTTCAGGCGGAGAACTTCGTTCATAATCTGGAAAAAGTCGAGGTCTTGAAGCAGATAGCCCGTACCAAAGGCTGTACGCCAACGCAGGTGGCAATTGCCTGGGTAAAGGAGCAAGGCGATCACATCATGCCGTTGGTCAGCATGAGCCGTCGATCGCGCTTACCAGAAAACATCGCAGCGATGGACATTGTATTTACGCCGGAAGAAATGAACGCCTTAACCACTACTTTTGCCATCGGTGCCATCCTTGGCGGCACTTACTTACAACGCTAAATGACCAGTCCAGCCGAAATCCTGCCCGGCGTGATCTTTTATTCGTATCACGCTGCTGAGCGGAAAGAGAAAGTATGTGTATGGAATCACCATACCCTGATCCTGCAGGTTTCCGGACAGTTTATCTTAGAAACCTCCGGGCAAACCGTTTCGATGGGCGCAGGAGACATGCTGCTAATCGGCAAAAACCAACTCGGTACGCTTACCAAAACACCGCCCCCCGGAGGCAACTATGAAACCATTGTCATATCACTGCAGGAAGATCTTTTGCGCAAAATTGCGCTAGAAGAAAAGTTGCAGGCAGATCAAAAATACATCGGTTCGCCCAATAGGCTAATTCCTTCTAATGACTTCCTGCAGGGGTATTTTCACTCTATCGTTCCCTACGCCCGCAGCTCGGGAGCGAGCATGACCGACGAGATGGGTATTCTGAAACTAAAAGAAGGCGTTAAACTCCTCTTGCTTGCCCTGCCCGAACTTCGCCACTTGCTATTCGACTTTTCCGTCCCTTACAAGATCGACCTGGAAAAGTTCATGCTCAGTAATTTCCATTTCAATGTACCTATTGAAAAGTTCGCACAGCTTACCGGCCGTAGCCTGGCAGCCTTCAAACGTGATTTTGTCAAAACGTTCGGAGCTCCGCCCCGTCACTGGCTACAGGATAAACGGCTGAGCGAAGCCAGACACCTCATCGAAACCAAACATCAAAAGCCCTCGGCGATTTACCTTGAACTGGGGTTTGAAAGCATTTCGCACTTCTCTTACTCCTTCAAGAAAAAGTTTGGCATGGCCCCAACGGCTCTGACCTATGGCCATTTGCCTAAGTGATCGTGAGCGCGTGCAGCTGTAGTCTCGTCAAAGGCCCTTCGTTACTGCAGGCCGTACCGTGGGGCTAGCCTGCGGGCTAAAGGAAGGAGAACGGCTGGCAATTGAAGGCCACCCTTCGGAAGAATAGGTGATTCGATCCAGGCACATTTTCCGTAGAAAAATGTTCGTACCTGGAATATAACGATCCGTTGTGTCGACGGCATGATAAATTAACCAGTCAACGCCCGCTTCATCTGTAAGCACACAAACCTGGCCCGGTGAATCCCAATGCTCATTGGCTTTCAGAATAATATGCGGTTCTGGAATAGGTATAAAACCCCGTACTGGATCCGCCGACCAGTACACACTGACCGCATAGCCATTCGGCGCCCATGTATTATCACCTGACACCCATAGGTAATACCGCTTCCAGGCCGGATCATAGGTCACAAAAGTGCCTTCCCGCAAGGTTTCAAAGGGAACACCGGGCCGGGGAAAAAGTACATCGACCGGTTCGCTGATAAACGTGTGCCCATCGGGACCCAATTCGATGGCCCGGATGGGTTCATGCGCCGAACCATAATACAGATAGTGTTTCCCGGTTTGGGGATCCGCGAAAAAGCAGGGGTCGATCATGGCGTAGGAGCCATTTGAGCCGGAAAGGGGCACTCCAATATCAACAAAGTTATCCGGCGTATCGGATAAGGCTAAGGCCAGGTGCATCCCATCGTTGGCATCAGACTCGGCAGCATAATATAAACGATATTGGCCATTGACGTAAACCACCTGTGGACACCAGAAACGTTGACATTGCTGCGCCCAGATGGGCGGACTTGCTAACGCGCCAGTTGCCTCTGACCAGTGAATTAAATCTGGCGATCGACGAAGCAGGATGTTGGCCTGGGTAGGTGAAAACTGGTCGTGGGTCGCATAGGCGTAATAGCCTTCCCGGCTTACCAACAGCACCGAAGGGTCCGGAAAATCGGTGGCTACCAGTGGATTCTGATACAGCGGCTGCTCCATGTTGACTTATATCTAAACGTACCTGTCTTGTCGGGGACATGCCCACCGGAACGGTATGGTAACGGGACAAAATTAAATTAACCTATACAGGCCTGAACGAAACAAGAAGAGGAATAGGCTTAATCTACTCTTAATCCCTATCAGGTAAACACTCCCGGTGAGAATAGGTTAAGGAATGACCCAATGGCATCAGATCAATTGGCAGTACATTTGTTTTCTACAGTATGGTCACTCAGTTTCTGTTTGCCACGGGCATCGAAAATAGCAATCCAACCATTCAGGCCGGAAAATATCGCCAGGATGAATTAGAAAAATGCGGCCACTATCAGCACTGGCGAACCGATTTTGATCTGGTTGAAGAGCTGGGTATTCGTTTCCTGCGCTACGGGCCTCCCATTCATACCACCTTTGTGGGCGAAGGAAAATACGACTGGTCTTTTGCCGACCTGACGTTCGGTGAGTTACGCAAACGCGACATCATTCCCATCGTAGACCTGTGTCATTTTGGGGTACCTGATTGGATCGGCAATTTCCAGAACCCAGATTTCCCCGTTCTTTTTGCTGGCTATGCGCAGGCATTTGCCAGGCGGTTTCCCTGGGTACAGCTCTACACCCCCGTCAACGAGATGTACGTTTGTGCTGAGTTTTCGGCGCTCTACGGCTGGTGGAACGAGCAACTTAGTACCGATGCCGCTTTTGTTACGGCCCTGAAGCACATTGTCAAAGCAAATGTACTGGCGATGAGCGCCATTCTGGAAGTGAGACCCGACGCGCTGTTTATTCAGAGTGAATCGTCGGAGTATTTCCACGCTGAAAATCCGGCGGCTATCAAACCTGCAGAGATTTTGAATGCCAAACGCTTCTTATCGCTCGATCTCAATTATGGGCGTCGGGTCGATTCGGAGATGTACGAATACCTGATGGACAACGGCATGACCCGTGACGAGTATCATTTCTTTCTGGGTAATAATCTCAAGCAGTATTGCATAATGGGTAATGATTATTACCAGACCAATGAACACCGGGTGGCGGCCGATGGTACCACTCGGGCCTCGGGTGAAGTTTTCGGCTATCACGTCATCACGCGCCAGTACCATGACCGGTATCGTCTGCCCGTCATGCATACCGAAACGAATCTGTGGCAGGGGCCCAATGGTGACGAAGCCGTGAATTGGCTTTGGAAGGAATGGGCAAACGTGCTGCGGGTACGGAATGATGGTGTACCCATGGTTGGTTTTACCTGGTATTCCCTGACGGATCAGGTCGACTGGGATTCGGCGCTGCGGGAGAACAACGGAAATGTTAATCCCCTGGGTCTCTGCGACCTTAATCGGCAGATTCGCCCGGTCGGTCAGGCCTATAAGCAACTTATCCATGACTGGAAACAAGTGCTGCCTGCCCAGAGTGTTTGTTTGGAGGTGCCCATTGTTATGCCCAGTGAGAGTAACCAGTCGTGGGCCTATCAGAAGCAAACCGACGCCAAGCAGGCCCGTCAAAATGTAGCCAATGCCGTCTCTAAAACTAACCAAACTGTCGAATAGAACGCATGCGATTTCAGAATAAAGTAGCCATTGTGACGGGTGGTGCCAGTGGAATAGGCCTGGCGGTGGCTAAACGGCTGGCATCGGAAGGAGCCCGCATCGTATTAGCCGATCTGAATCCGGACAAACTCGCCAAAGCCTTGACAGAAGTAAAATCAGCCGGTGCGCCCGATTGCTGGGGAAGCGTTTGTGACGTAGCGATAGAAGCGCAGGTAGAGGCTACCGTAAGTGGTACGCTGACGCGATTTGGTCGGCTGGATGTGGTTGTCAACAACGCCGGACTGATGCAATTCAAACCACTGGAAGAATTAACGGGTGACGACTGGCTGCGCACGCTGAACGTCGATTTATTGGGGGCATTTTACTTCACAAAACAAGCCTTTCTGCACATGAAACCCGGCGGCACGGTGGTGAATGTAGCCAGTATCCATGCCGTTGAAACCGAACCTCTGGTAGCTCCCTACGCAGCCGCAAAGGCTGCGG
The DNA here is from genome assembly GCF_054776595.1 of Spirosoma horti. Taxonomy (NCBI): domain Bacteria; kingdom Pseudomonadati; phylum Bacteroidota; class Cytophagia; order Cytophagales; family Cytophagaceae; genus Spirosoma; species Spirosoma horti. The sequence continues at coordinate 705,414 of NZ_BAAHBQ010000005.1, read as the reverse complement.
TACTATCACTGACGCGCTCCTCAGCGCTGGAAGGAAAACCCAAAGGCCTGCGCATTAACGCGGTCTTGCCTGGTGCTATCGATACGCCCATGCTGTGGGAAAATCCAAATGTAAAATCAGGTGTAGAGACGATTGACCGGGCCGACATCGGCAAACCAGAGGACGTAGCCGCCACGATCGCTTACCTGGCATCGGAGGATGCCGCTTTTGTGCAGGGTACGGAGGTGCGCGTTGATGGTGGTCGGCTTAATCGACTGTAAAGTAACCCCGCTTCCGTAGCTGCGGAGCGATCGTGTGACCTAATCCAGTCATTTCTAGTATTCTAATTGCCTGCCCCCTGACCAGGTTGAATTTCGGCCCGTACTGCCGTCGTTTTTTCATTCCTTTCGTTCACAAACTCATCTATGGCCGTCAGCTCGTTGGGATATGCCATAACCATTACAAGTATAAATCCTAGCCGACCGCCTTCATTGTGTTTTAATCCAGTGCCCCCTGTTTTGACCGGATTCTATTTCTGGTCACTAACTATCTTTTTCCGGCTTGATACGGGTGATGATGCACGTTTGCATTTCTAAAAAGCCAAAAGTGACAACTGTTACGGCGTAGTTTACGCCCTGAATAAAAATCATTAGCCTACCATTCTAATTTACCTCTCTCTAATGAGCATAAGTATCTTTACTAACAAGCTATATTTTTTCATGGGCCACCCCGCGCTGGCACTAAGCACCCCGATCAGTCGTGTGAGAAATGGCTTGATTTACAAAGTTCTTCCCTTTTTAATCGGCGCAATTTTTCTTTTTAGTGGCGTCAATGCAACAAGCCAATCCATGGTCCTAAGCTCGAAGCTTGGATCAAATAAAATTACCTTGTCTCTGACCAAAACCGGAGAATTGCGTTACAACGTAACACACCGGGATAAAATCATCATTGCCGATTCTCCGCTTGGCCTCAACTGTGACGATCAGAATTTTACGTCTGGGCTCTCAGTCGTTACGGTCTCACCCATTGAAGTCAGACGGGAAAAATACGACTTGAATGTGGGTAATTTCAAAACGATAAATCATGTTTTTGACACCAGGAGTATAACGTTTAAAAATAAGTCGGGGGCGCTCATGATCATTGATTTGGTCAACGGGAAGGAAGGTGTTGCTTTCCGCTACCGTTTTCCGGATCAGGATAAAAAAATGCGGGTGATCAACTCGGAGAGCACAGGATTTCACATTGAAAAAACAGCGAAGGGCTGGTTGCAACCGTATAATAAAGCGGGAAAGGTTACCCCGGGCTATGAAGATTTTTATTTCAACATACATCCCGGCGACTCAATCAGTAAGCCACGAAACCCGTCTGTAGGCTGGTGTATGCCTGCTCTTTTCCAACTAAATGATAGCAAAAACTGGGTTTTACTGGCGGAGTCCGGAACGGATGGTTCGTTTCCGGGCTGCCATTTGCAACCCAACTCGCAGGGTGGCGTGTACAAAATAGCGTTTGCGGAACAAGACGAAAAATATACCCTTCCCTTGAGCCAAACGAATCATCCAGTTTCTGCGCTTCCCTGGACTATGCCCTGGCGGGTGATCATCATTGGCGAACAGGCCGGGGACATCCTGCTATCAAGCTTGATTACGGATTTAGCTCCTGCCTCTAAACTTGACGATACGTCCTGGATCCAACCGGGAAAAGCTACCTGGTCATGGTGGTCCCATCCCGAGGATCATTCGCCTGAAATCTATAACGCCTTCACGGATCTTGCGTCCTCTTTCGGCTTCGGCTATACGCTGTTTGATGCGGGCTGGGAGAAAGCGAATACAGAAGGTGGGATCATTGCGAAGGCTACTGCCAAGGGCGTCAAACCAATGGTATGGGGCTATTCGGCGGCCTATTTCGACGCAGAAAAAAGAAGAAAGAGATTTAACGAACTGGCGGCTATGGGCGTCAAAGGGGTTAAAATAGACTTCTGGTGTTCAGACAGGCAGGAGGTGATGGCCTGCCTGCAATCATTGTTCGAGGATGCCGCGAAAGAGCATTTGCTGATAAACCTTCATGGAACGACCGTTCCAAGGGGCTGGCATCGAACCTGGCCAAATTTCATGACAGCAGAAGCTGTTTTAGGAACGGAACATTACTTTTATGAAGCTCGCTATCCGGATAAAGCTGCCGAACAGAATACCGTATTGCCCTTCACCAGAAATGTAGCAGGCCCAACGGACTACACCCCGTTTGCCCTAACCATCCGGAAATACCCCCGCTTGAACACAGCCGTCCATGAACTCGCTACGGCGATGGTCTATACGTCGGGCATTATTCATTTTGCAGACTCAAAAGAGATATTTGATTCGCTCCCTATGCCGGTTCGACAATTATTGAAAGACATGCCTGCCAGTTGGGATACAACGGAGAGTATTGTGGCTGAACCGGGTGAACAGATTATACTCTCTCGTCAGAAGGATAACCTTTCTTACATTGTCGGTATCAACGGCACGGATAAAGCAATGCCTGTCAAACTAAATCTGGTCAAGTATGCAAAGGGTTTTCCTAAATTCAGAGTTATAACAGAAGGCGAAAATCCATTGATGACGTTCAAAACAGAGACTTATCCAGTTACGTCTACCTGGCAGTACGCTTTTGTTCCTAAAGGAGGCTTTATTATCCAGTTTGTCAATCAGTAAGACGGGCGAGGCAGGCCTATAGCCCGCCCTTATTTTTCGGCCATTACAGGCACAATCACCTCTTCTCCTTTTACACGAAACGTATAAACACCGGCTTTTTCATCCCATTGCTTTGCTACCGGCACCAGGCGTGTCCTGCGTGGGCCTACTTTATCGGATGAGTTGTGAATGTGGTATACATAATACAATTGCTTGTCTACCCCTTCGAAGAGGTCACCATGTCCGGATCCGTTCTCGCCAACTATAGAGCGATGAATGATCGGGTTCTTTTTATATTTTACCCATGGGCCGTATGGCGAGTCGGCTACGGCATAGCCAATCGCATAATCGATGTTCTGAAAATGGTTGGCCGAATAGAACAGGTAATATTTATTTTTCAATTTGATCACCGTAGGGCCCTCCATAATGGGTGCCGACTTATAATTAGGCGTCGCTTCCCAGGGCTCTGTTTGGTCGAAACATCGTTTCAGGGTTTTAAGATTTATCGTTCCGGTCTTCATGTCAAACTCGGCCACATGCAGGTAATTACCTTTATCAAACCGAACATGATAGAGGTAAAATTTACCATCGGTATCCTTGAAAATATAGGAATCTATATTTTTCTCAGACCCATCAATGGGGTCAATTTCTTTTTGCCTGTATGGACCCAACAGCGATTTTGACTCAGCCAGTGCGGTTTGTTCATCGGCTGTATAGGTAAGATAATAAGTGCCCTTCTCCTTAAATATTTGAGGTGCCCAGAAGCCCCTGGTGCCGAAGGTATGGTCACCTTTGGTCAGGATCATTCCCAGCGAATCGTTTGATTTGGCCGGTACGGACCATGTTTTCAGGTTCGTTGATTCTAAGAGAGCAAATCCCTGGGGCCCGTCGTCTCCACCTCTCGACCCGGTAAGGTAATATTTATCGTTCTCAACATAGATCGTTACATCGGCAAAAAAAATATCCCGCTCTGCCTGTGCTGATGCCTGTAGGGCAGAGCCTAAAAGAATACAATAGATAAGAATCAATTTCATTTTTTCGGAGTACAATCAACAAGTTAATAAGCAGTGGGACTATGAACGAGAGGTAGATGAATGGCTTTAGTACTATATGAACGCCCCAGGATCAAGTCGGGTCAGATACCAGGAACCAGCGCTTTTTAGTCAATTGCCTGTCCTTTAGGCAACGGATCGGATAATTTGTATCTGACTGATGCAACCCGGAAACGCAATTGTTCATCTACCAGCTACTAAATAGAATCACTATCTAGTTAATGTTAAAAGCCATTATGATGATCCGGTTTATAGTATGCATTGGTATCAGCCTGTTTTTCAGTTCGTGTTCTTATACCAGAAACTGGAAGGGAACGTCTAACTCTCAGGTTGCTCAGGCCGAGTTTAAAGACCTGAATGGTAAACAAACGTTCACACTCTATGTACCGACTAACGATACCTATCTAGCATACCGATTCAAGGAAACGAGTGGTGTGCTGGGGGCATCCATAAAGTCCGCATCAAAACACGTATTCAATCAACAGATTGACTCCTCTGAAGCAAATTCAGTTCACTTGGTCAATCAGAAAGGAGTAGCGTATACGGTAACAATGAAGGGTAAGCACGCGTCGGGCGAATTTGATGTCAGGTTTGTATCGTCCAGTAAGTAAGAACGGTATACTGCAACGTGCGTCTACAGACACAGGGCTGTGCCAGTAGACGCACGTTGCGTTGAAAACGCTCATCTTTCCCTTCGTACACCTATTTTTTTAATGAATAGGGCCATTCAGGCCGGGGCCTACTTGATGGCAGCAATAGCGGCAGCGTAATCAGGCTCCTGCCCTATTTCTGGTACTTGTTGTTCATAGACGATTTTCCCTTCGGGATTCACGACGATCACCGCACGACTTAACAGCCCTTTCATGGGGCCGTCGGCAATTTGAACGCCGTAAGAATTGCCAAAATCAGTTCTGAAATCAGAGAGCATCACTACGTTTTTAATTCCCTCTGCTCCACAAAAAGCTTTTTGTGCGAAAGGCAGATCTTTGGAAATACAGAGCACCGTTGTGTTTTTTAGGCCAGCCGCATCCTCATTAAATTTCCGTACCGATTTGGAGCAGACGCCAGTGTTCACACTTGGAAAAATATTCATGATCACGTACTTGCCCTTGTAATCGGCCAACGTCTTATCCGTAAGATCAATACCGGTCAACGTGAAATTTTTGACCGCTGTCCCAACGGCGGGCAGTTTACCCACGGTATGAATTGGTTTACCACCCAGAGTAACGGCTGTACCTGTCGTCTGTCCGAGTGAAATACCGGTAATAAATAGTCCTGCAAGTCCCAAAAAGAAGATTTTATAAGCAAACATGGAATTTTTGATGCTGGTCATACGCTGTATTACATTGATTGTGATTCTACAAATGTGCAAAGAAAACAGTCATGAAAATCAATCAGGTTACCTGATAAAATCAAAGTAAGGATTGTCCTGTCGATAGGGCCGCCAAGTCTGGCCATTATCAACACTGAATTTAGCGACAATGGCCAGACTTGGCCTTTCGATTCCTGACTAATTCGCATCCACTCGCTATTAATTGATTGGTTGGCTCTGCAAAATATCCCACTGCACCTGCCCAGGTAACAACCGGTAAACCGGAATCTGAATCTTATACAGCTGACAGTATTTCTTGATGGCTAAATCAATTTCATCCGGCGAATAACGAGACGAAAAATGACCCAGGATCAACGTCTCGATCGTCAACTGAGCCACCTCCCGTAAGACCTCTTCCAGCGTGCTGTGTCGATTACGATTAGGGTCTGGTTCCTTGATATCTTGACGTCTCAGAAAAGTGGCTTCATGAATCAAAATCGGCGTGTGATTCCATTGCGCTAGCTGGTCGGCGGGGGTATCGCCCGAATAGCCGACCAGGTTAGATCGGACCGGCTCGGTCATCGCTTCCCGGCCGTACGCCAGCGCCATTTGGGTCAGTTGATCCTGGGGTACGTCTACCAGCGCCGTTTTAAGCTTCGGTTTAAGTTGATAGAGCTGATAGCTCACGCTTTTTACCTGGTGTGGCTGAGCGCTAACCACATGGTTGTTACGAAGCGCCTGTACATAGACGTCCTTTTGAATCATGACGCTTTCCTGATTGGCTACCCCCTGCCAATGGGTTTGACCAACACGCGCATCAAACTGCTTGGAGAAGATTTCCAATGCCGAAAACGAACCAGCATCGGCTGGAAAGTACAGCCTGGGCAACCCATCCCGTACAATGAGTTCATTGAGCCGCACCAGTCCCGTCAGGTGATCCCGATCGGCGTGTGAGAGAAAGATATGGTCAATCTTGCGCGATTTTTGCAGCAAGGTAGCGGCTACACCGTCACCAGCATCGAAAAGCAACCGGTATTCTTCAACAAAATACCAGGTTGAGAACAGGGCCGTCGAATAGCCCGTAATGGTTAGCTTCATAGGCTAGTTGACGTGTCCGGATTGAAATACCACGCGTATAAAGATAACTTCTGCCTGACTGGATGGTTAACTTTTCATGCAACAATCAACGTCGGACCGTCAGCGGGCTAGCCTGGAAGTGCCTTTGGCCGACTTTCAGCACCAAATCCAGCAGCTTCTGAACCAGGAGGAGCATTCGCCACCGGGTTCGTTCCTGTCCCGTTTGGCGCTGATTCACCAGGTCGCCAAAGCCTGCGTGGCAGCCGAAATCGGTGGCTTGGATGCTGGCGCGTCTGAAATCGAAGTTGACGAAATTACGGATCCACCTATGTACGAGGTAGGCCCTGAGAATGGCGTTGTGATTATCCAGTACAGTTATGTAAAATCTGGCCAGAATCAGACGTATTAGGTGCTAATCATGGAATTGGCTGTAAGTTACCGAGTCTGATCCGAATGGCCTGTACAGACATGTTCGGCATCCGGGCATCTATTTGCTGGCTGAGCGAAACTCAGACCCGTAGCGAGCCACGAAACCCTCTGGCAGCGTAGTACGATTCGGCACCGTTGTGATACACAAAGATACGGCCGAAGCGGAAATCAGCAAAGATGGCCCCGCCAAGTCGTCTAACATCATCGGGTGTTTTCAGCCAGCTCGATGTTTTCGTATCGAAAGTTCCAAGTGCCTGTAGTTCCCGGTATTGTTCTTCCGTCAGCAGGTCGATCCCCATGTCGGCTGCCATTTCAACGGCGCTATTTTCCGGCTTATTGGCTTTCCTGGACTCCAGCGCTTCATGATCGTAACACATACTTCGGCGGCCCTTAGGACTTTCTGCGGCACAATCATAAAAAATGTATTCGTCCGTCTTTTGATCATAACCAACAATATCCGGTTCACCACCCGTATGTTCCATCTGATGGAGCGCCCTTACTTTCGCTTCATTCGCTTCCAATTTTGTTTGTACGCTGAGCCACATAAGCCCTTTGTGACGGTTCATGTTTTTTTCAAACCGAGCCTTTAACAAGGCGATCAGCTCTTGCTGTTCTTCGAGTGACAGTTCCATTTTCAGGTGTTTAGTGATTAATTAGCGAATTTGCGTTTCATTATCATGGTTCATTTCTTTTATCGAAAAACGCCTGTAACCGGTTGTGGGCCATACTCAACCCTTGTGCGAAGGGTAACCGCAACATCTGGTCTCTGAGCGCGACCGATCGATACACGATGTGCATGCGGAGACGACTGGTTTTATCCGTCAGTTTTTCAAATTCCAGAAATTCAAGTTGAGCCGGAAATCGGACTCCTGAAGCAGGCGTGTTCTCCATTTCAAATGTCCGGGTGATGTTTTGGTTTGGGCTGAAGTCGTGGATGACCCCATGGAAGTTATGTTTGTTTCCTTTAGGATCGGTTGTTTCAAAGTGCCAGCTTCCATGTTTTCTGTTGTCCAGTTTCAGCACTTTTGTCCCCATCCACTGCTCCACGATGTCAGGCTCTACATAGGCTTTGAAGAGTAAGTCCACGGGCAAATCGAATTCCCGGATAATGACTAACTCCTGTTTACCCTCTTCGGCATGAACCCTTGTTTTTAGCTCCATAGTCGTCTAGTCGTTGGCCTGTTGTTTCATGATTGCTTCCAGTTTGTTAAACTTTTCATCCCACATCTGGCGGAAGGGTTCGATGAAATCAGCTATTTGCTTCATGTTCCGGGCGTGTAAATGATAATAAATTTCCCGGCCCTGTTGCTCCTGTTCGAGCAATTCGCACTCGGTGAGTATGTGCAGGTGCTTTGAGATAGTCGGTCTGGCAGAGTCAAAGTTGGCGGCTATTGCGCCGGCGGTCATGGATTGGGAAGCGACCAACAGGAGAATAGCCCGTCGGGTAGGGTCGGCGATGGCCTGGAATACATCTCGTCTTAAATTCATCGCGTAGTCATTTGACTACAAATATACATGTAGCTAAATGACTACGCAAATTTTCAGCGCCTTACAACGAACTTACTTGAAATTAGTCACTACGCCTGCCGAGCCGGTTAATGACTACCAGCCTTAGCCGCTTCCATGCGCCCACTTTCTGTGACCTAGGGAACAGAGCAAGAAAAAAGGGCTCGATCTTCGAGCCCTAGTCTATTTACCGAAAATAGCCTAAACGAACATTTTATCCGCTCAGGTAACCAGCTTCTACCTACTACCAGCCTCCGGGTTTAGGTGTTGTTTCAGGGCTTTATATCTTTCAGCATCAACTGCAGGGTGGTGTTCCCGTTGTAATGATTCTGCTCGACCTGATAACAAATAGCAAACGGCTGACCGGGCCGGAGTTGATCGGCCATGTGAGCAAAGCCGAACCCAATGGCCGTTAAGGTCTGCCCGCTCCTACCCTGGCGAACGTTTATTTTGAGGTGTTTTTCTTTCATAATGATCGGTTCACTAACCAGATAAACATCCTCCGTCATAAACGTGGGCTGTAAATTATGAGGCCCAAATGGACCCATTTGCCGCACGATCCGGTACAGTTTATCGCTGATCTCACTAAAATCCAGCGGCAAATCAATATCAATTAGTGGCGTCAGGTGCTCCTCTTTGATGGTGCGCGCAACAACTTCTTCAAATTTTTTCCGAAAGGCTTCAATGTTACTCACCGACATGGTCATACCAGCCGCGAAGGTGTGACCGCCAAATTGCTCCAGCAAATCGGAACATTCTTCAATAGCTTCGTACACGTCGAAACCCGGCACCGACCGGGCCGACCCGGCCGCCTTGTCGTTCGATTGGGTGAGTATAATGGTTGGCCGGTGAAAGTGCTCGATGCAGCGGGAGGCCACAATGCCAATCACCCCTTTGTGCCAGGTAGCATCAAAAAGCACGGTACTTTTAGCCTGTGTCAGTAGTTCATTTTCGCGGATCATGGCCAGCGCCTGTTCCGTAATATTGCTGTCAAATTCGCGTCGGCTGTTGTTGTGTTTATTGATCGCCATTGCGAACTCGTCCGCTTCCTCTTCCGATTCGGCCAACAGAAGCTGCACGGCCGCTTTGGCGTGCTGAATCCGGCCAGCGGCATTGATCCGCGGCCCAAGTCCAAATACCAGATTGGTGATGTCCAGTTCCCGCGAGAAACCGGCTATTTTGATCAACGCCTTCAGCCCCGTGCGAGGATCTGAGTTCAGTTGTTTCAAGCCATAATACGCCAGCACCCGGTTTTCGCCAGTGACTGGTACAATGTCCGACGCAATGCTGACTGCCACCAGATCCAGGCATGGGTAGAGCTGGCTCAAGTCAATTTCTTTGTGCAGGCAAAACGCATGAAGCAGTTTAAAGCCAACACCACAGCCACTCAGTTCTTTATATGGATAAGCGCAATCGTCCCGTTTAGGATCCAGCACAGCGGCTGCGTCGGGCAGTTCATCGCCCGGACGGTGGTGGTCACAAATAATAAAATCGACCCCGAGCGCCTTTGCTTCGGCGACCCGCTCAACCGACTTGATGCCACAGTCCAGGGCAATAATTAACGAAAATCCATTCTCGGCCGCCCATTGTACACCCTGCTGCGAAATCCCATAGCCCTCCTTGTAGCGGTCCGGAATATAATAATCGATGGCCGTGTGATAGTTTTTCAGGAAGCCGTATACGAGCGCCACAGATGTCGTCCCATCCACGTCATAATCGCCATAGATCAGGATTTTCTCCTGCCGTTCGGGCAGCATCGCCATTTGCAGGCGTGTGATAGCCCGATCCATGTCCTTCATTTCGAACGGGTTATGCAAATGACCTATTTCAGGACGAAAGAACATCCGTGCTTCTTCGTAGGTTTGCACACCTCGTTGTACCAACAGAGCCGCCAGAAACGGACTAACGCCAAGCGAATTGGTTAATGTCTGTAGTACGCCCTGCTGCTCCACCGAATCAGGGAAGGGTTTGGTGATCCAGCGTTTTACAGGAAGTGGCGATTGGGCTATCATAATTGCAAGATAAATCCGTTTTTAGAAAAACTCTCTATTTATGCTCCATTTGCTTTCTCTTTTTGCCCTGCTAGCATCCAGGCCAGCACCGACGGCTCCCCCCGCGAAAACCAGCTTAACCATTGAGGTCCATAATGTTCGTACGCTCAATGGCGCTGTATACGTTGCCCTCTTCCGGCCTGGAAAAGATTTTCCCGAAGGCAAACCGATCGAAGGCAAAAAAGTGGATGCTACTCATGAACGGGTCCATACGAGCTTCACGGTTGAACCAGGTGAATATGCGATAGCCGTTTATCATGACGAAAACGGAAATGGAAAAATGGACAAACGCATGTTTGGTATCCCTAAAGAACCATACGGATTCAGTAACAATTTCCGACCTAAATTATCGGCGCCCAAGTTCAGTGACTGCGAATTTAGTGTGGGCGATAGCGGCAAAACCGTTCGGATCGAGCTCAATTAGCCATTGCCAGCCACCCGGTCATAGCACCGGACCTGACCTGATTTACACCTGAGATTATCGCCGGAGTTATGGACTCTATCGCGAATCTTAGGTGTAAATTATAGAATTGGTATGAATCCTGCAGGAAAGGCTGGGCGGTTCCGTTTTTTTTTGTAATTTTATCCGGCAAATAACATCACTTGTCTATTTGCTATGAGCTTAGATACCAGTAAGTTTCTTTACGAGGCTCTCACCTACGACGACGTACTGCTCCTGCCTGCCTATTCGGAGGTACTCCCACGCGATACGCAAACCGTCACCCAACTCACCCGCAACATCCAGCTAAACGTTCCCCTGATCTCGGCGGCTATGGATACCGTTACCGAATCAGCGTTGGCGATTGCGATGGCGCAGGAAGGCGGCATCGGTATTATTCACAAAAACATGAGCATCGAGGCTCAGGCCGATCAGGTCCGGAAAGTAAAACGCTCCGAGAGTGGGATGATCATTGACCCCATCACCCTCCTCGAAACAGCTACGCTTGCCGATGCGCTGAAGATCATGCGTGAGTTTAAAATCGGTGGCATTCCGGTTGTGGATGAGAACAATAAACTGGTTGGTATCCTCACCAACCGCGATCTACGATTCCAGAGCGACCTGTCGCAACCCGTTACGGGTATTATGACGCGTGAGAATCTCATTACGGCACGGGAAGGCCTGACGCTCGAAGAAGCGGAGAGCATTTTGCAGCAGTACCGGATTGAAAAACTCCCGATCGTCAACAACGATTATCATCTGGTTGGGCTGATTACCTACAAAGATATTCTCAAGAAAAAGAGTCACCCCAACGCCTGTAAAGACGAATTGGGGCGGTTACGTGTCGGGGCAGCCGTTGGTGTTACGCCCGATCTGACCCGGCGCATCGAAGCCCTTGTCAAAGCAGGTGTCGACGTAATTAGTGTCGATACCGCCCACGGCCACTCCAAAGGTGTTCTGGATGCCGTCCGGAGCATCAAACAGCAGTTTCCAAAGTTACAAGTGATGGCCGGTAACGTGGCAACGGGTGAAGGCGCGAAAGCCCTGGCCGATGCCGGTGCCGACGCCGTGAAAGTAGGTGTAGGACCGGGCAGTATTTGTACCACCCGGATCATTGCCGGTATTGGCATGCCTCAGTTAACGGCTGTCTATGAAGCTGCCAAAGCACTACAGGGTACGGGTGTTCCTATTATTGCCGATGGAGGAATCCGTTTCTCAGGTGATATTACGAAAGCGCTTGCCGGTGGTGCCAGTACGGTCATGATCGGTTCGGTTCTGGCCGGTACCGAAGAGGCTCCCGGCGAAGTGGTCCTATATGAAGGCCGTCGGTTCAAGACGTACCGGGGTATGGGTTCTGTAGAAGCGATGGAAGATGGTTCAAAAGACCGCTATTTCCAGGACGCCGAAGATGACATCAAAAAACTGGTACCGGAAGGTATCGTTGGCCGGGTACCAATCAAAGGCAAAGTATCTGAGATTGTGTATCAGATGGTGGGTGGCCTGAAAGCTGGTATGGGCTACTGCGGTGCCATCGACATTCCAACGCTTCAGCAAGCTAAATTCGTGAAAATCACCACGGCTGGTGCACGCGAAAGTCACCCGCACGATATCTCGATTCAAAAAGAAGCCCCGAATTATTCGGTAAGGTAGAAAGAACGATGTAGGGTATAGGATGTATGGAGCAATTTCATACATCCTACACTGACTTTACGTCAGCAAGCAACCTGCTGAGCCGGTTATGAAGGCTGTTGAGCCGGGTCGAGATAAAACACAGCACTGTTGGTGCCATGTGTGGTCAGGTTCACCTCGCGAATACCAATGCGGTAACTCTCAACCGCAAATTCGAGCGCATCCTGCTTCATCTGGTAGAACGTAGAGGGCGTCAGTAAGACAAGCAGATTTCCCCGTTGAACGACTTTCTCTACATGGTAGTGGCCACAAACCACCGTTACATGACACGGTAAATCGCGCACAACCTCAAGAAACTCTTCACTTTGCTGAAAAGCATATTTGCGATCCATGAATGCGACATCAGCGGGCAACGGCGGATGGTGCATGAAAATCACCACATTTGTATCGCGCAAGGCCAGCATGAACTCCCGAAGCCAGTCCCACTGATTATCCGAAAAAAAACCTTTCGACGAATCTAAAAACAGAGCCGGGCGCCCTTCAAGCGGCAATGCGTAATAGAGCTCGCCCGTATGTAGATCGTGCCGCTTGTTGAATACACTCGCCAGCAGAAGGGGGTCATCGTGATTGCCGGAAATAATGTAGTTCGGAAAGGGGAGCTTGTCGATTTGCGTCCTCACCCACTCATACGTTTCCTGGTTGCCAGCCGTATCACAAATATCTCCGCCAAGCACTAGGCAATTCGGCTTCAGTTCAGCCAGGTAGTCCAGCGCCGTCAAAAAGTTTTGCCGGACATCCACGTTCTGTACGAGGTCACCGTCAGCACCCAGGTGCAAATCAGTTAGGAAAGCAATGCGCATGATTCAGGAGGTATGATTAGGTCTTGTTGTACGATATGGGCGATATGGCGTGTATAATGCGACGAATATAAACTACATACTATATCCTACACAATACATCTTTCGTTGTCATACATCTTTCTTGGCTTCATTCCAGTACACGTCCATTTCGGCCAGCGTCATCTCGCTCAGCGATTTTCCATTGGCCCGGGCCTGCTGTTCAATGTATTGAAAACGCCTGATGAATTTTTTGTTTGTCCGTTCGAGGGCCGTTTCGGGGTTTATATCGATAAAGCGGGCGTAGTTGACGAGTGAAAAAAGCAGATCACCAAACTCTGCTTCGGCTCGTTGCTGGTCGATAACGGCCTGTGTATCTGCATTGAATTCGGCTTTAAATTCCTGCATTTCTTCCTCTACTTTCTGCCAGACCTGTTCTTTTTCGTCCCAGTCAAAACCAGCCCCACGAGCCTTTTCCTGAATACGCATTGCTTTCACCAGAGCGGGCAATGAACCCGGAACCCCGCCAAGTACCGACTTATTTCCTTCTTTGAGTTTAAGCTGCTCCCAGTTCGCTTTCACCTGCTCCTCCGTTTCGGCAACGACCTTACTCCCAGTTGCGTCTGCATAAATATGTGGATGGCGGCTGATGAGTTTATCGCAGACACCATTCAGAACATCAGCCATATCGAACTGGCCGGTTTCGGAGGCAATTTTGGCGTAGAAAACCAGGTGTAACTGAATATCACCCAGCTCTTTGCGAATCTCGGGCAAATCATTTTCCAGAATAGCATCCGAAAGCTCGTAGGTTTCTTCGATGGTGAGGTGGCGCAGACTATCCAGCGTCTGTTTGCGATCCCAGGGGCATTGCTCGCGCAACTCATCCATGATGGTCAGGAGCCGGTCAAACGCCATCAGTTGTTCCTGACGGCGGGGAGTCATTTCAGTAAACGTCATACGGTAAAGATAACGGAAAAACGAGGAATGGGCGAACAGAAAATGGCATAACGAGTCCCTACGGGCAACAAGTCGGCTAGCGCATGGGCCGTAGGAAATTCTAACGGAAGATTAGCCACCTTACCGTATGTCCGACATACAGAATTCCATTAATAAATTCTGTCTGAGTCGATGAACCTGAGCAAACGAAGCCTCGTCAAAACCGCCTGGTTCCGTAAGCAAATGGAATCGATTCTCAGCCGCTGAAAATATTTATCCCTTTCGGCTTGACACGGATTTGATTAATGCACTTACTTTGCAAAACAAAGTACTTTACATATGCACATCCCAGCTATATCTCCTTATCCTTCCGGCATGATTTCCCCACGCGATGCCCGCTCTGGCAAAGGCACACGGGCGCTGGCATTACTGACGTTTATTGGGCTTAGTTTAGTGACAACACGGGGTTTATTAACGGGCAACTGGTGGTTTTTCATCATGCTGACCTGGAACCTGTTTCTGGCCTGGTTTCCGCTGGGTGTCGTCCTGATGTTGCGCGACTTACGGCAGTCCGGCTTTCGAAATAAATGGTTACTGGTAGGCGGTCTGGCAGGTTGGCTGGCCTTTTTACCCAATGCCCCTTACATCATTACCGACCTCTTTCACATTAAAAATATCGACCAGCCATTACTCTGGTTTGACACCATGACGCTGTTCGTCTTCGCGTTGACGGGCTTGCTAATCGGGTTATATTCCATCCTCATCGTTCACCGGATGCTTCGGCCAATGGCAGGTACTTTATCAACCTGGTCACTGATCTTCAGCAGTCAGATTCTGTCAGGCTTCGGTATTTACCTGGGCCGCATTGGCCGGTGGAATAGCTGGGATGTGCTGACCAGTCCGACCGCGTTGACAATGGCCATTGCCCGTGCCTACCATGACCACCTGAGCATAAAACTGACCATTGCTTACGGATTTGTTCTGTTCCTGATGTACGTTGCTTTCTACTGGTATATCGAACATGAAAAGGAATCCGACCGGAGTCATTAACCCGAGGAAATTGCTGATGCTGGCAGGTATAAACCCAATCACATCAGGCGTCGGCCAACTGGTAAATAGAAAGCCTGTTTTTTTCGCATTAGATTTGCCAGATGATTGATTTCCCTAAAGTACTGCGCAGTTTTCGGTTTGCGGGGCAGGGCATTCTGGATTTGTTCCGGTTCGAGAACAACGCCAAAGTGCATTTACTGGTGGCTATTCTGGTTGTCGGGGCTGGGTTTGTATTGAGCCTTAGCCCGGTAGAATGGACTATCATCCTCACCCAGATCGGGCTTGTTTGGGCGGCAGAAGCGTTCAATACGGCTATCGAGAAACTGTGCGATTTTGTATCGCCGGGTTTACATCCGCAAATCAAAGCCATTAAAGATCTCTCGTCCGGTGCAGTCCTTATTCTGACTATTGTAGCCATATTGGTAGGGCTCATCATTCTTGGCGGCCATATATTGGCCTTACTTTATCCATAAAACAGACACTCATTTTACACGTTTACACGTTCAACCGTTTACTCTTTACTCATGCACGAATCGCGCGAACATCTACAAACCCTGACGGAAATTCGTAGCCTGATGGAGCGTTCTTCTAAGTTCCTGTCATTAAGCGGCTTGTCGGGTGTTTCGGCAGGAATGATCGCTCTCGTGGGGGCTCTTATCGTCTCGGCACGCCTACAAACAGGTCTATTTACGGCGCTTCGTCACGATTATTCCGATGCGTATTATACCCACATGAATCGTCAGGAAGTCAGGGAGTTTCTGGTAATTGTTGCCCTGGCCGTATTGGCACTGGCCTTATTATCAGGGAGTTATTTCACGGTCCGAAAAGCCAGACGCCAGGGTCAAACCGTTTGGAACACCTCGTCGCAGCGATTAGTGTGGGCCATGCTGGTTCCACTGGCCACTGGTGGTGTGTTTTGCCTGGCGCTGTTGCAGTACAACTTAATCTGGCTGGCTTTTCCCGTAACGCTCATCTTTTATGGCCTGGCGCTGCTGAATGGCAGTAAATACACCCTCCGTGATGTAGAATCGCTGGCCTACTGCGAAATCGGACTGG
Organism: Spirosoma horti; assembly: GCF_054776595.1. Lineage (NCBI taxonomy): Bacteria > Pseudomonadati > Bacteroidota > Cytophagia > Cytophagales > Cytophagaceae > Spirosoma > Spirosoma horti. The sequence continues at coordinate 689,396 of NZ_BAAHBQ010000005.1, read as the reverse complement.
GCTTGTTATCACTGTTTTGGCCGGGCTACAACCTGCTGACCTGGGCCCTTGGGTTTGGCGTTTTGCATATTGTGTATGGCCTGGCCATGTATATTAAATACGAACGAACCACTGAATGAAGAACGACCTGCTGGCTCAATTCAATAAAGCCTTTGAAAGCAAAGCGCGGCTGAGCATCATGTCGGTATTGATGGTCAATGAGTTCTTGAGTTTCAACGCGCTCAAAGAGTTGCTCGGCCTGACCGATGGCAATCTGGCCACTCACCTACGTGCGCTGGAAGAAGCCGGTTACGTGGCGGTGCAAAAGCAATTTATTGGGCGTAAACCAAATACGACATATTCGGCCACCGATGCAGGGCAACAAGCCTTTTCGGATCACCTGACCGCGCTGGAAGAATTTATTAAAAATATATAGAGACTCCAAAAATCGGTTTCAACCAAGCATATCCGTAACCCATAGCTACTTTTTGTAGTCAACGGCTCTTTCATGCCAATTTTTATTTATCATTTCACTTTGAAAAACAAAGTACTTTCATGAAAATCAGTACTGAAAAATCGCTCTCGCAACTCGAAATCCTCTCCTCGCAGGAAGTTGATAGTAGCTATCCTCCTACCCCAAGGTCCCGTTTGCTGGCCCCTTTCGGGGATTCGATCTTCAGCCTCGGCCTTTTGTTACTAGCTATTTCATCCGCCACGTTCTTACTTTATGAGCTATGGAGCGAGCCCGGAGGCACAGGCAATGGCAATCTTGCCTTCGTTATGGTTCACTACGGAATGGCAGTCGCGTTTACGCTGGCTTTGGAATTTAATGGGTTTTTGAAAGTGCGGGGACCTCATCATGCCCAGGGCCGACCTACCCGATGGCTGGGCTTGCTGCTTTGGCTGATCAGTGCGTACGCCTTAAATCGGGAATTGCCCGTTTTCCAGCAATCGACGGCCTGGTTATGCGGGGTTCTGGTCATCGTTGGCGCAGCGATGGCGGTGTATGCCTGGAAAGATTCGTTGCCCGTCCGGGCACAGCAAATTCAGTATGCGGTGCTGGCCGTTGGCTGGTGGCTGTTTGCGTATATGGCGCTCTACATGGCTCATTTGTACCTTATCAGCGTGCCAATGCTCATTGGTCTGGGGCTATCGGCTCACACGTTTGTGCCCCTTACATTCGCTATTGTTCTCGGAAAACGGCTTTGGCAGGATGCCAAACAGGAAGAACACCTTCGGCTCGGCATTAGTGTTGGGCTCGCCGTTCCGGCATTCGTGATTGGTTTTTTTCTAGTTGGCTGGATCAGCGATCTTAGCCGTATTGAACAAACACAGCAGGAAGCCACAACCCGAAAAACGAGTGATTTGCCTGATTGGGTGCTCATTGCCCAACAATTAAAATCCAGTCATACATGGCCGGGCCAGGCTTGGTTCGATTGGGTTACTAACCGGTTATTGTTAAGCAACCGCGTATACAATCGAGGCCGTTTCTTCGACGGTAACGGCTGGGGGCTTAATGGCCTAACGAGCCTGGACGATGCGAGGCAGCATGATCCGCTGGTTGTCATAGCGTCCCAGCTTTTCCCGGCCGACATGCTCTCAGCAGCCGATCAGTTATCCTTGCTGAAAGTCATATCGGCCGATCGGCACAGTTCTGAAGAGAAATTCTGGACGGGCCGCCATTTAGCCATCAAAGATGTTGTCTCGCAGGTGCGTATTTGGCCGGAATTCCGACTAAGCTATACAGAGCAGACCGTACGGATTCGGAACCAGGCACGCCATACAACGGAAGAAGCTTTGTTAACGTTTCATTTACCGGCCGGCTCGGTCGTATCGTCTATGTCGCTGTGGATCAATGGTATAGAAGAACCCGCCCGACTAACGACTGTCGCGAAAGCCGACACAGCTTACCGAACTATTGTTGGGGTAGAGTCACGAGATCCATCCGTAGTGTATTGGCGGGAAGGTAACCGGGTAACGGTGCGCGTGTTTCCCTGCCGGGCGGGTGATGATCGACGGGTGAAAGTGGGTATTACATCCCCCTTGCAACTAGTCGACAACCAACTGGTCTATCAAAACCCTTATTTCGACGGTCCTAAAGCAGGTTCAGCAACGGAGCTGGTAAGCGTTGCCTTTGCTTCTGCACCCAACGAGCTAAAAACGCCCTGGCTGTTTACGAACCTAAACGAGAACACGCTTACGCATCGGGGCAGCTACCAACCCGATTGGCAGTTGCATTTTGAGGCTCCTCCGCTCTCGGCCAACGCATTCATACTCAACGGGAGCGGATATCGAGTAGAACCATACAAACCCACAAATGAGCCTTTTAGCCCAGCAGATGTCTACATTGACCTCAATGCCTCCTGGCAGAAAAATCAATTCACAACGGCCTTCTGGAGCGCAACCCGAAAGAACTCGTGTCGCGTCTGGGTATTCGATGATGGCTTAAAACAACTCACGCCCGAAAACCTCGACGCTACGTACGAGCGACTGACTCGGCAGTCGTTCAGTCTATTTCCAATTTATCGAATTGTGAACCCAGCAACAGCGCTGTTGATCACCAAAGGCACGCCTATTTCGCCCATCCTGACCGATTTAAAAGGAAGCCATTATGCCCGTAATTTTAATCTGTTAACAAAGCAGACAGCGCCTATTCGGACCTTTTGCTACAAGTCCGAATCCGGCGCCCGCGAATTACCAGCGTACCTGAAAACACTGACCGAACTCCAGGTGCTGAACGTAGTGCATGGCACAAGTTGCGACTTAATTAACCTTCTTGACAAGAGAAAGCAGTTTCCACGCTTACCGGATACCGATGAACGAATCGTACTGGCTGAAGCAGGCATTGCCATTCAGAAAATGCCTGCCAACACCCAAAAAGCATCCGTAGCCCCTGACCATCTTGCCCGCTTATTCACCTATAATCAACTACTTCGCCACGTTGGCCGTCATTATTTTACGAAGAACTACCAAAATGACACCCTGCTTCAGGAGGCCCAACTGGCCCATGTTGTCTCGCCCCTGTCGAGTTTGGTTGTACTCGAAACGGTAAAAGATTACGATCGGTTTGGCATAAAGAAAGACATGACGGGGCTCGATAATGCCACGTTAAAAGAAGAAGGGGCCGTACCAGAACCTCATGAGTGGGCATTGCTGGCTATGGCGTTAGGTGTATTCGGGTGGTTGCTCTGGACGAAGCGCTATGCTCACGCTTGATGTAACGACGCTGCTTTCGGTTGGTCTGCTTCTTTTTGCAGGCTGGCCCGGCAACCCTGGCCGAAGCCGATGGACAGGGCGTTTACTCGTTCTCATCCTCCTTTCGCCGGGGTTACGCTACTTTTCAGCGTTGTTCAGTTTTCCCATTCGACTGCAGCTTAGTCGCTGGTCGGGCTACCTGCTTCGGCTGGCGGGATTTTCGGTACGGACTGAAGGTAATGTGATACTAAAAGATGGCGTTGAGATGGCTGTTGATCCTGCCTGTATGGGGCTTCAACTCACAGGCGTCTCGTTATTGCTGGGTTTATTTTTCCTTATCTGGCAGGAGCGTCAGACACAAAAGTCCATCTCCTTCGGATGGGTTATCAGCTATGCTGTCTTTGTGTTCGGGCTGGCTATTTTTTGTAACATGTTCCGCATTATGGCATTAGTCGCTTTCGGTAGTTTGCCTGGCACAGCATCGCACGAAGGCATAGGCCTGGTTTGTGTGGCTGTGTATGCCTGGCTCCCGGCCTGGTTAATGGCGCACTGGCTCCTCAATCGGTTTGGCCACCCCTTATCAGAACAGCAACCAACCATGCCCAAACAGCGCTTTAACTGGGGGTGGCAGCCTATCTGGGGTACAGCCGTGCTGATGTTTGGCGTGGGGATCTTATTTATGGCCTCGCGCTCCAAAGATCCAGCTGTTAATCGTTGCCAGCGGCTACAGACCTTACCTATTGGCTGGCAGAAGTACGGTGCCGACTGTTTGTGTAAAACATTGTCAAACGGGATTGTACAACTGTCAAAACCCGGCGTTCTAATTTATCTGAAGCCCCAACCCGACTGGTTTAGTGCTGACCATAGCCCCATGGCTTGCTGGCGAGGTAGCGGTTATGAACTCCGGCGCGTTCGCGAAACAACACTCGATGGACACCCGGCTTATGTGGGTGAGTTAAGCCGGAAAGGGAAACGCCTTTACTCAGCCTGGTGGTTCAGCAATGGGAAAACAAGCACCGTGAGCCAGTTGGCTTTGCGTAAACAAATGCTTCTGAATGAAGGTGGTTTTTTTCTGGTCAATGTGACATTGGCAAAACCAACGGCTAGCTTTGGGACAGATGCCCTCAACCCCTTCGGTAACTGATCTACGGTGCTTCTTTCGCGTTCTTTTACTCGTATAGCGTTCGTCGTTCAGCTAAATTGGGGATTGACAGCCCCGCTATTCTATGTATTCTTTCCCGAATAAATCAACCACCCGATCGCCTGGCTTCATGGTCCTGACCTATCTACTGAATTACGATGATTGAAACGCGCTCTTAAAGCTTAAAAAAAGTAGCTCATAGCTAGGGTACTCGTTCCAGAAACACCAGTAAGCCTTTCTTTAAGGTCATGACTTTTTTTTATTTATATCAATCATTAGCCAATTTTAGTTTGCATTATATGTATTTAATAAATTTATAATATACCTTTCAGTTAGTAACTTTCGTTACAATCAGTTTATGTTTGTACAATCTCGATTAATCTGTATTGAAATTACACCTTGATTAGCCACATTTATAGAATAAGGCAATTCCGACTGCAAGACAAATAGGCGGAATTAAGGCAATCTTTGCATAGGTTGCCCTGGTTTCTGCCTGACAGCGACATGACGACATTAACACCTAAAAAAGAATCCGTACGGTTAGATGCTCTGGCCAGCTACAACATTCTGGATACACTGCCTGAACAGGAATACGATGCAATTACCCAGATTGCGTCTCATATCTGCCAGACGCCCATTTCTATGATTGGGTTACTGGACGATCATCGGCAGTGGTATAAGTCAGCGCATGGATTAGCTTTGTCGCAAGCCGTACGCCAGGATACGTTCTGCAACTACGCCATCGACCAACCAGATCACCTGATGATTGTTACCGATGCCCGTCTCGACGAACGGTTCAGCGCCAATCCATCCGTCACAGGCGAAAATGGTATTCTTTTTTACGCGGGTATGCCTCTGGTCGATGGGGAAGGACAGGCACTGGGAACCTTATGTGTACTTGACTATAAACCCCGACAACTGTCAGCCCAGCAAGAGGCAACCCTGAAAGCCCTGGCCCGTCAGGTGGTCTCGTTACTGCAACTGCGCCGAAGCCAGCTGCAACTCGCCCAGGCCAGTCAGACGCTAAAAACCCTAAATGGGGAGTTACATCGGACGAATCAGACGCTTCAAACCATTGTCGACAATTGCCCTGCCGGGCTGGCACTCTGGGAAGCCGTCTGGAAACAAGGTCGTATTGTGGATTTTAAGTACGTTTTCACCAATGCAAAGAATGCCGCCTTCGCGGGTTTGCCGATCGAGCAGATGACCGGTCATTCGTTAAAATCACTATTCCCAAGCGTAATAGAAAATGGTTTTTTCGAGCGATTATTGACCGTCAGCCAAACGAAGCAACCGCAGCAATATCAACAAGTATATACATCTGAGCAACGAACAGTCTGGGGCGAGTTTACACTGACGCCCTGTGGCGATGGCATTTTGTTTTCTGTTCAGGATATTACGCAACTGAAAAAGACAGAACAGGAATTAAAGATTCATACCGATAACCTGACGCAGTTGGTTTCTGAGCGAACAACCGAAATCTACCAGCTATCGGCCCTACAGAAAGCAATTCTTGAACACGCTGGTGTCGCCATTATTTCAACCGATACCGAGGGAGTCATTCAGACGGTTAATCCAGCCGCTGAAAAACTAGCGGGTTATCGTGCCGACGAGCTCATTGGGAAACATAATCCCATTATATTCCATGATCCTGTCGATCTGGAAAATAAGGCAAAAAAACTGGCTGATCAACTTGGCAAACCCATAGAACCAACATTTAGCCTATTCAAACAATTGGCGGATAACCAAGCCGATAACTATACGATATATAGCCGTGATGGCCACCGTACGCCGGTGGTGCTTACCCGGACGGCGCTGCGTGATGAATCCGGAGTAATAACTGGTTACGTAGGTATGGCTACGGATATTACGGCTCAGAAACGAATTGAGTTCTTACTGCAGCAGTCGCTCGAAAGAGAACAGGAGTTAAATAAGTTGAAATCGAAATTCGTCACTACGGCCTCCCATGAGTTTCGCACGCCACTCGCCACCATACAATCCAGTGTCGAGTTGGTGAAGCTCTATCTGGAGCAGCCCAGAGAAACGGCCCAGCCTGTCATTCGACAGCATTTAGCGAGTATCGAAAACCAGATTCTCAATGTGAGCGATATGTTGTCCGATATGTTGAACGTGGCCAGGATCGAAGCCGGTAAAATTGATTATACCCCTGAGCTGATTCATGTTGGCGAACTGATTCACAATGTGATCCATACCCACTTTGCCGAACGACAAGATAAACGGACAGTCCGGGTAACGGTTAACGGGCAGCCGCGGCTGGCTCCTCTGGATAAGAAACTGATGACTCACGTACTGGCCAACCTACTTTCCAACGCGTTTAAGTTCTCAACCGAGAATCCTGAATTACACGTCGATTTCGAGCAGAAGCAGCTCGTCTTAACCGTTGCCGACAAAGGCATTGGTATTCCAGCCAGCGAACTTCCCCAATTATTTAATACCTTTTTTCGAGCCAGCAACGCCGTCACCATCCAGGGCTCAGGGTTAGGGTTAGTCATTGCCCGCCAGTTTGTCGAATTTCATGGGGGAAATCTAACGATTGACAGCGAAGAAAACCAGGGCACGCAATGTACCATTATACTGCCCTATCAGTCCCCCATTAACACTTGAACTAACTACGCCAAAGCACTATCCTACGCCATGCAAAAACTGCTATTGATTGAAGATGAAACACTTATCCGTGAAAATCTAGCCGAATTACTAACATTGAATGGGTTTACGGTGTATGTAGCTTCCAATGGTAAAGAAGGTGTTGTACAGGCTATGCAGCAGCAACCAGACCTGATCCTGTGCGATATTATGATGCCCGAAATGGACGGCTTTCAAACACTTGAAGTCATTCGCGCCAATCCGTTGTTGAACCATACCCCCTTTTTGTTCCTCAGTGCCAAGGCCGACATGACGGACACCCGCAAAGGAATGGCGCTGGGAGCCGACGATTACCTGACGAAGCCGTTCACAATGGACACCCTGCTGATCGCCATTCGGGCGCGGCTCCAGCGTGAAGCGCAACGAAAAGCGAATACGCAGACACTTCTGCAGGAGCAGCTTAGGTCTATGACAAACCTCTCGACCCACGAATACAATACGCCCCTGACAGGGATATTGGGGTTTACTACCTTACTGATTGATTATTACGGAGAGTTTAGCCGCGCCGAAAATTTGTCGATGCTGGACATGATTAAAGTTAATTGCCTACGTCTGAAACGATCCCTGGACAATAATCGATTGATTACCAGGCTACAGACCGTCGACACTTCGGACATGGCCTACAGCTTTTTCAGTACTGGCCATGCTGACGTTACGGTCGATGTGCTCAATAAGCATCTACTTTCGGCAGGCTACCGTCAAAATCGACAAATCCCGTGTCAGCTTGAGGTGGAGAGTGCGCACCTGCTGATTTCGGATGAAAACCTGGCGATCATTCTTGAGGAACTAACGGATAATGCCGTAAAGTTCTCTGCCGACGATCAATCTATTTACATAACTGGGCGGCTAAAGCCAGCTTATTATGAGTTGACCTTTCTCAATCATGGGCAGCCTTTTCATCAGGACGACATTAAACAGACAGCGCCCTACCGGCAGTTCGACCGGCCCAGATATGAACAGCAGGGCTTTGGGTTAGGCCTCGCCATTACAAACAAGTTGCTGGCCTTCAATAAAGGAACTCTCCACATTGAGAGCATAGCCCCGGGCACAACGCAGGTGGTGGTTCAGTTTCCAGTATAGTCGTTCGTTCCGGTGGCCCGGTCTGCTACAATTTCCCGTTTCGGTTCATAACAAAGCCGATGGCTGCAGCCATCGGCTTTGTTATGAACCGAAACTAGAGTAAGCTTACTTCACCGTAAAATCCGAATCTTTCAGGCCTTTATTGAGCTTTACATTGTCGATGGTCATGTTCATCGGGCCACGGGGCGACTGCTGCTGGATCGTCATAGGAAATTTGATGCCGTTTACGACTTTATAATCTGAGTAGACCATTGTCGTCTTCATCTCTTCGCCTTTCTGCGATTTATTCGTCATCGTGGATTGCACTTTGAGCCCCGTCGTTGCATCGAAATTATCCGTCCATGTAACCGACCCATCGGCGGTTGTATGGCTAAGTTTGTAGGTATCTTTATTATCTACTTTTTCGGGGCCAACCATTGTCGTTTTGACCCCATTTTCGGCGTAGTGTAACTCGGGAAAGATGGTGTTGGTAGCGGTCATCTGCTGAGCGGCCGTTCCCTCAAGGGTACGACTTCCCTGCATGCCTCCCATAGCCACCTTCGAGCCATCGCCAGTTTGCCTCATCACTTCCATACCGTTGGCGTTGATAACCATCGAAAACTTATTGGGCAATTTCTGTTTCCGCGTGATCATGATCGCCCCCATCTGCCCTTCACTGGACATGCTGGTGGTCATATCGGTCACTTTCATCAGGGCATCTTTGCCCCCAATGGCCGCAATGTATTTATCGATTACCTCATCGGCGGTTGGCGTTATTTGCGCCATAACCGACTGGCCGAATACGGCGATCATGCCAATAACTAATACTAGCTTTTTCATACTTTTTCAGCAAATGTGTCTAGTCAAAGATACTGTATAGTCCCTAAAACAGCAATAGGTTGGGTGAATGCAGTCATTGCTCAGGAAAGGAGCGCAAACTGGGCTAAAAACACCAAAGCTCCGGCGACATAGCCAATCAGGGCGAGCCAGCTTATCTTACGCAGATACCAACCAAACGCCAGTTTTTCCATTCCCATAACGGCTACACCAGCCGCCGAGCCAATCAGTAACAGACTTCCGCCTGTACCGGCGCAATAGGCCAGAAACGTCCACAATTTATTATCTACAGCATAAGTTTGTAGATCATACATGCCCATAGCCGCGGCTACAATGGGCACATTGTCGACCACGGCCGAGGCAACACCAATAAGCAGGACGATACTATCCAGATCCCCGACGGCCTGGCTCAATGAGCCGGCCAGCGATCGCAATACTTGTGTCGACTCCAGCGCGCCAACGGCCAGCAAAATGCCGAGGAAGAAAAGAATACTGGGTGTGTCGATCCGGCTTAAGGCATAAGATGCCGTAAACTTCTTTCGCTCAGCTTCGTCTTTATCACTGTGTATAACCTCGGAGGCTACCCAGATAAAACCAAGTACCAGCATCATACCCATATAGGGTGGCAAATGAGTAATTGTCTTAAAAATAGGTACAAACAGCATACCACCCAACCCGATGGCCAGCATGATTCGGCGGTCGCGTCGAGACATGGGCGTTACGTAGGGACGACTTATTCCTGATTTCGCCGTTACTGCTTTTTCTTCAGATTTGGATTTATAAAATCGAGTCAGTACAATTAACGGCACCAATAAGGAAACAAGGCTGGGTAACAACACCATACGGATAATATGAGTCGTTGTAATTTGGCCGCCAATCCAGAGCATGGTGGTCGTAACATCGCCAATAGGCGACCAGGCGCCACCGGCATTAGCCGCCAGAATGATCATACCCGCCATCACGCGCCGGTCTTCGGTGTTCCGGATCAGTTTACGAGCTACCGACACCATAACAATGGAGGTTGTGAGGTTATCCAGCAAAGCCGATAAGAAAAAGGCGAGCAGGCTCACGATCCAGAATAACGTGCGAATATTGCGGCTGGCAATCCGGTCAGTAATGAGCGTAAACCCGTCGTGCACATCAATTAATTCGACAACCGTCATGGCCCCCATCAGGAAAAACAGAATCTCAGCCGTATCCGTCAGGTGGTGCTCCAGCTGATGCCCGACGGCTTCAGCATCAGTTGCCATAAGCGCATAAACGGCCCAGCATAAGATGCCGGTAATGAGCGCAGTAGCCGTTTTATTAATTTTAATGGAATGTTCCAGTGTAATCAGCAGATAACCGATTACAAACAGAACTGTGAGTATACTTGTCATAATGAGCCATTTTGCCCTCGTCGTTGTTAGCCACTTATGAACCCGTTCGCATCTATGTTCGTCATTCACCTTGCTTCACTTGGTCCCGATGGGATGGCCCTGTTTCCGTTTATTCTGGTTAAGCAGCCAAATCCAGGGCCTGTTCTCCTCAACCACGAACGAATTCATTTGCGCCAGCAGGCCGAGTTGGGTATTGTCTTGTTCTACGTCTGGTATGTCTTTGAATACCTCATTCGTCGGCTGCAATACCGTCAGCATTATCTGGCCTACCGGAACATTAGCTTTGAGCGGGAAGCCTTTACCAACGAACAGAATTTAATGTACTTGAAGTCGCGACGATGGTGGACTTTCTGGCAATACATGAGGGAATGATGAATGATTTACAAAAAATAATTTATCATTCTCTTAGATCATTACCTCACCTTTCTGCTTCCCATTATGCCCGCCATAACAACCAGATAGAGCAACACCACGACCAGGAGTGGTATGCCTTCCCGGAACCCCTGCAATCGTAAGTCTTCGGGAATGTTTAGATAAAGTAAGATCGTAATCAGACCTCGCGGAGCTACCCACAGCAAAGCGCCTGATGTGCCCCAGTAAGTCAGTCGGAGCGTTACCCAGCGCCAACCAATAATGATGAGGACAAACAAGGCACTCACAATCAGCGCGTCGACATCAACTAATTCACGGGGAATAGCTGCGTAGCCTAAAATGAGGTAAAAGAACGTACGCACCACAAACGAACCTTCAGCCGTCAGGTTTTTGAGTTGGTCCAATTCCTTCTCGAAAAGATCATTCTTGAGAATCAGGCTGAGCCGTCCGCGAATGAATAATTCGGTATTGTTGAGGAACAAGCCGAAAATAAGAATGAGCAGCAGAGACGACAGGTGGTTGATCTCGGCCAGTGCGTAGACCAGAAAAAGAACCGATATGATGGGCAGAAATTTGATTCGGTGGTTGATGCGGCCAATCAGATAGAGCAGCAGAAAGCAGCAGATCAGGGAAATAATGGCCATAATAAACGTATCCTGGGCGAAGAGCCATACGGCGCTCAAGACCGAATCCCGGCTCAGCAGCAGGAAATTATAGGCCATGATCCCCAGAATACTGGCAAAGGCCGATTCATAAACAGCATATTCGCGCTGCCCGCCCAACAGCTGGTCTACCCGCTGAACCGTAACGGTGCTGCTGATGATCGAAAAGGGCAGCGCGGCAATCAGGCAATGGTAGAAGGAATCGTTCAGCAGCAGGTAGAGCATACCCGCCATGAGCAACGTTCCGCCAACGATGGCGAGCAACGAAGCCAGCAACGTCCGACGTAATACGCTCAACCGATCCGTATGAAGCTCCAGATCGAGTCCCCCTTCCAGGACAATCAGAATGAGCCCCAGCGTACCCAGCGTTGGCAGAATGGCATTGACATACGGCACCTGAACATCGAAATACTGCGTCGCCTGCCTGGTCAGCATACCCAGCAGGAGCAGTAACAAAACAGAGGGCGTTTTGAACCGACTGCTGAACAAGTCGAAGCCATAGGAAATCAATACCGATAAACTCAGGACGATAATCAGAATTGATGAATCCATTCGGCAAAATAAATCACGTATACATAGCTGGCGAAACGACCAATTCCGGCATCCATTTCCTTACAATAACAGGGTAAACCCTACTTTCTGGCGTAGTAATATAGGTTTACGGATGAAGCACTCGCCCGTTCGCTAATGGTAAAAAAGCCTTTTGCATCTTTGTCGAAGCAGATAGCTTCTCCCTGCGGCTCCAGGCGGGTGGCCAATGAGCGCCGGGTGCCATACTGGAGTGCATCAGGAATGCTCTGGCTGCCATCACGCTTCCAGTAAAACACCGTGGTGTATGTCCTGATCAGAATTTCTTTCCCATCGGGTGAGATGGCCGCTCCCGTTACATAGTTGGCCAGACCGCCCCCAAACGAGGGTAATTCGCCATAATCAGTGGCTGTAATCAGGTCGCTGGTGCTTTGCGGATAGGACAGTCCATAAAGGTGCACTTTTTCCTCCCGCTTCGAGATCACATAAATATCTTTCGTTTGTGGGTCAACGAACATGGCTTCAGCATCACGGGGCCCCTGCGGATACCGAAAATTGATGCGGTCAATCGAGGTGATCGGAGACTGCAAAGAAGCGGGCTCAGGCAGTCGATAAATCTGGACGGTTTGATATTGGGCGTTGTTATCTCCTATCTCGCCAATGTATAGATAATTTACGCCATCCTTAGGTCCTGGGCCCGAAGACAGTTCTTCCCAGTCGCGGTTGGTAATGGTCGGTATCGCTATTTTACCTCTTACGGTTCCGTTATAGTCCAGCAACGCCAGTTCGGCGGGGCTGCCACTGTCCTGCTCAATCCAAAGCGCACCGGGCTGGCTACGGCTATCCACCATACCCGACGCTTCGTCGATTTGACCGGGTGTCACGGGGGCAACGGTCGGATCAGATGCAAAATTAGCATCATAAACACTGGGTACGCTGAGTTTGCACGCAGCCGCGGCCATCCCTAAAAACAGCAAAATGAAATTACGCATGAAGACTTCCGGTTGATTCAAGTGCCAAAGTAACGAATTGAAAGGCGAAAATGATGAACGCAACGATCAGTTTCGTGTAACTGGTATACTGGACGCTTACTTATACGGGCAATAGAATTCGAAATGTCGAGCCCTGACCCGGCCTTCCTTCGGCCAGAATGTGCCCCTGGTGGTTATCGACAACTTTCTGAACGATAGCCAGTCCAATGCCGGTCCCCTGGTATTCACTCCGGCCATGAAGCCGCTGAAACACCTGAAAAATCCGCTCAGCCTGGTGGGGATCAAACCCGATGCCATTGTCGTTGATTTCAATCAGGTGAAACAGCCGGTCGGCATCCGTAGCAATTATCGTGGCACCCGTAAACTCACGTCCGTGAACCCGGCGGCTTGTGATCGTGATGAGAGGCTGCTCGGCGTTTTTATCCGTTTTGGTAAACTTGAGTGCATTGCTGATGAGATTTTGAAAAAGTTGCCGCAACTGCGCCGAATCGCCCCGAACAGTGGGCAGGGACTCAACGTTTACGACAGCATTCTTCTCGTTAATGGCCGTTTCTATATCGACCAGTACATCCGCTACAACCTGACCAAGGTTTACCGGCCCAACGGTTTCCCGCTTGGTAGCAATGCGCGAATAGGCCAATACATCTTTAATCAATATCTGCATACGGGCCGCAGCCGACTGCATACGGGTAATCATATCGGCACCCGAATCGCCAATTATGGGGGCAAACTGCGACTGGATAATATCACCAAATGCCTGAATCTTACGCAGGGGTTCCTGTAAATCGTGGGAGGCTATGTAGGCAAATTGCTCCAGATTCTTGTTCGACCGCTGTAGGTCGATAACTGAGTTTTCCAGTTGTTGCTGCAGTCGTTTCAGGGGTGTGTAATCCCCGAACGTAACCAGTACCTCATCGCCCGATTTGGTGGTCATAATATCGAGCCAGACATCGATTCCACTACCATTATAATGAAAATCAAACCGTTGAGATTCACCTGTTATGTACGTTTTATGGTACAGCTCGAACAGGCCGTTGGTTTTATAATCCGGGAACCAGGTACTGCCTAAGGCACCTATCACCACCTCTGGCTCCTGTCCTACATACGAGGCCAGTTGCCGGTTGGCTAGCCGGAACCGGAAGTCAATGACCTCACCAACCTGATTTCGGACAGGACTGAACAGGAAAATGCCCGTCTGGCACGTATCAATAACGGTTTGTAATTCTGTAGCCGACGCTTCAAGGCGTTGCTGAAGCTTCTTGAGTTCCGTGAAATCAGAGAATGTTACCAATATATCCGTGCCAACCTTGACAACGGTGTAACTTTCCCAGGAATCGAGGCTATTCGTATCAAAATGAAAGTTGAAATGCTGCGTTCGACCGGTTTCAAAAATGGCAACGTACCGCTGAAACAACCCATTAGTCAGATATTCCGGAAACCATCGGCTAACCAAATCGCCCATCAGTGCATCAGGTTCCTGGCCAACGTAACTGGCAATCATCTGGTTGGCCGTCCGGAACCGGAAATCAGCAATTTTCCCCAATTCATTGTATACTGGGTTTATCAGAAAAATAGCTACCTGGGCCGAATCGATGACGGTTCGTAATTCGTCGGCCGATTGCTCGATGGTCAGGGCCGACCGTTTAGCAACCGATACATCGGTAAAGGTGACGACCAGGCCATCGCCCAGTTTTTGGCTGAATATGTCGAGCCAGAAATCCAGCCCGTCGTGATTATAATAAACTTCGGTGCGGCCAGGCTGCCCCGTTTCGGTCGTTTGTACATATAAGTCGAACAAGCCCGTTTGTACATTACCCGGAAAGATCGTCAGCATCGTACTACCGATCATTTCTTCGACCTTCCTGTTGACCAAGAGGGTGGAACTACGATTGGCCGCCAGAAAGCTGAAGTCGACAATGCGGTTCGTTTCATCCCGAATGGCCTCAAACGCAATAACACCGCTACTGGAGCCATCCAATACACTGTTGAGCAAGTCGGCCTGCCGTTCGGCCTGGTTTGCGGTTTGCTCGAGCGCGTGCTGAACGCCTTTCAGCTCAGTATAATTGGTAAACGTAATCAGTACGTCGCCATTGAAGCGTACGGCCTTCACGTCGAACCATTCATCAAAGCCATCGACGTCGTAGTTGATCTGAAAATGCCTGTCTTCTCCGGTCTGAAGAACATACTTGCACTGGTCAAAAACCGGGGTATCACGATAACTGGTAAACCAGTCGGAGAAGAGCGTCCCCTGCAAACGGGCGGGTATCTGACCAACCAGGGCGGCTAGCGTGCGATTCACAATTTCAAACCGAAAATCGACATGCGTATTTTCGCCATCATAGACGGGACTAATGACGAAAATACCCGTCTGGGCAATATCAATTACGGACTGCAGATCGGCAGCCGATTTTAATATGGCGTTCTCCGCGATTCGGGTCTTGGTTATCTCGGTAATGGACAGCGTGACGCCATCACCCAGTTTAACCGCAGTAACCCGAAACCACTTTACCTGTCCCTTCTGCGCATAAGCCAACTCCTCCAGAAAGGGCAGGCCCGTCTCCGTAACGGATCGGTATTGGTCAAATAAAGCAGTCTCCTGCGGGCCGGGATAAAGCGCCCGAAACGTGTTGTGAAGGAATGTATCGATGGAGTAACTCAGCAACTGCGTCACCATCGAATTGGCGTGCGTAAAGCGAAAATCGGTTAGTATGCCCTGCTCATCCCGAATGGCTTCGAGCACCAGAATAGCGTCCTGCGATGCGTTCAGAACACCATCCAGCAGTGTACGCTGGCGCTCGGTTTCGAGCGCAACCTGCTTTTGCTCGGTAATGTCGTTCCCCATCACGACAACCCCATCGTTCAGCTTCGTGATCGACGTGTTGTACCAGGCTTGAGGACCCGGGTAAAATTGTTCGACCTGGATGGGTTGACCAGATTCGATTACCTGACAAAACAGATTGAACTGCCCTGCCAGCCGTGAATCGGGATTTATCTCAAGCAGCGTTTTACCCGTCACATCGACGCCTAACCGGGACAGCACGTTTACCCGGCCCCGTTCATTGACCAGCCGAACAGTAAAATCCAGAATATGACCCTGTTCGTCGCGGATGGCTTCGTAGACAAATACCGTAATCAACGACGTATTAAGCACATTACCCAGAAGTGCGCGCTGCCGTTCAGCTTCCAGGGCCAGCTCTTTTTCGGTTGTGATCAGACGAGACACACTCAATACGCCATCACCCGCCCTGGAGCGCGTCACCCGAATCCATTGCTTTAGACTATCATCGAAATACTCGAACTCTGTGGCTACCCCACTCTCAAATACGTCGCACAACTGATGAAACGCCTGCTCAGCTAAGGCTTGATAAAGCGGATTCCCGTAGCGAACAGATGTGCCAATATCGATCTTATACGTGCCCGATACGGTTTGCCGAGCCTTTGGATTGGCGTAGTCAATAACGAAATCAACGATCTGGCTTTTATTGACTTCGTTACCGCCATCGGTATGCTCGTCCGGTTGGCCTGCGTTCTGGCGTACAGCCCGCATCCACACCACATTATCGGGCAGTTGATCGAAAAGTTGGGGTAAAGAAAGGTGATTGGGTAAAGCAGAAAGCATTAGATTGGCGACTTAGGCGGTTGTAAAGCCTGGTCAAATAGCGTAGCAAGTTACTCAAATTTATGGTACGACATCTGGGGGTCTGTCTACTTTTGGCGCCAATTTGTTAGACAATCAGCTCATTTTATTAGATTTTAGTACGGCAGACTCCGGATACAACGTAATTCATACAAGTCGGTTGCAGGCAGACCATTAGTTACAGGCCCGTTTTTGCTTTACCCTCTAAAGATCTATTTATGCATACTACTTCAATCCGTTTTTTAGCCGCTATACTGGCGATTGGCCTTTGTATCAGCTTTACCAGTCGGCCAATAGCCAACGGCTGGGTCAGCATTTTCGATGGCAAGACACTCAATGGCTGGAAAGTTACTGAAGAGAGCCCGGAAACGTTTAGCGTTCAGGATGGCGCTATCGTGGTAGCCGGACCACGCGCTCATTTGTTCTACGAAGGACCGGTCAACAACCACAATTTCAAAAACTTCGAATGGAAGGCCCAGGTGAAAACCATGCCAGGTTCCAACTCCGGCATGTTTATTCATACCGCTTATCAGCCATCGGGCTGGCCATCCAAAGGGTATGAAATTCAGGTCAATCAATCCCATACCGACTGGCGCAAAACGGGGAGTGTGTATGGCCTTCAGGACGTAAAAGAAGTATTTGTGAAAGATGGGGAGTGGTATACCGAACACATTATCGTGCAGGGCAAAAAGGTAATCATCAAAGTGAATGATAAGGTGATCAACGACTATACCGAAGCAGATAGTGTCAGCAATGGCAATTCAGGGAAAAAGCTCAGCAGCGGAACCATCGCCCTGCAGGGCCACGACCCTAAAAGTAAGGTGTTTTTCAAAGACATTCAGATCAAGGTGTTGCCGGATTAAAAAAGCCAAGGCATAAAAAAGCTGTAATAATAAGGGCTTCACATCCTGTATATGAATCCCTTATTATTACAGCTTTTTTATGCCTAAATTCCCTAAAGGAGACTTTGTTCGTGTTTAGAAAAAGCCCCCTTTAGGAGATTTAGGCATAAAAAAGTCAATCAGCGGCTACTCGCTGAGCCATTTATTAATCCTTACGAGATTAAATCAAAGTAGAGAGGTTATACGGAGCGCGCGCTTGTCTCTCCTTATTTAAACTGTTGGATGCTATAGGCACTCGCCTGCAACTGAGCCGGATTTTTGGCCGCGACGGCCGCACTGACCTCATCGATACGGGCGTTGATTGTATAAAGTTTATCGTTCACGAGCACGTTGGTGGTAGCCTGATTGTAGCCAACCGAATCTGTTTTGACAAGTGAAGCTGTTTGCCAGCCATCGGTGCTGCGTACCTGCGACACTTTATTGCGGCCATTCACAACATATAAGTCGTTTTTATAGAGTACCATACCGTCGCCGTTGACTAGCGTTACGCCCGTTATTTCCGAAACATGGCTGGTATTGGTCAGGTCGACTTTAAAAAGCTTTCCCTCATTCGATTTAACCACAATCAGGAATTTATCGGGGTGGTAAACGATACCATTCAGGTTGATGCCCTGCGCCCCACTGAAGAGGGGTGAATTTACCAATAGACTTGCCTGGGATGTATCGGCCGGAACTTTGTAGATGACCGGAGCGAACGAATCCGTTACGTACGCATTGCCCTGATCGTCGAAGGCGATGTCATTGGCATAGTGATTGACGCCCGGCAGGAGTGCCGCTAGATCGACCCGTCGTATGGCCTGCCTGGATGACAGATCGTAAATGAATAACTTGGCCGTCTTAAGGGCCGTTTGTGGGGTACTTTTATCGGAAACACCCTGATCGCCATTACACACGTAAAGCAGGTTATTCCGCACTTTCATACCAACGCTGCTGATCAACTGTTTATCGTCGGAAATGAAATCGGTATATCGCCCCTTTTCATCTACCATCCCCACTTTTCCTTGGGTAATAGAGCTAATCAGAAACTGACTGAACGAAGGCGCGTAGGTTATTCCCTCGGGATATTGCCGGGTTGCTGAAAACGCAATACGCTCGGGAATGACGGGAGCGTCGAACACAGAATCGCTCGTGTTACAGGCCGTAACACAGGCCGTTAGAGCAAGAAGTTTGTAGGCTAAACGAACCATTGATCTGTAGCTTTTTAGTTGAATTGTTAACTATAAATCACGCATGATTGGTAAATGTTTAACATGCTGTTGCTCTTCTTAACGGGCTGGCAGAACAAATCAGGATAAAACCATCCAGTCCTGTTTTTCGTTTACCCACAGATAACATCTCTCAACGATTATGAAACATTTCACCACCTTGACCGAAGCGATGGAAGACCTTCGGAGCCGCGGATATACGCATGAGTTTGGGCCTAAGAAAGATTATCTGGAAGAAATAAGCACTGAAACAAAGCTAAAAGGGGAAGATTTCAACGTAGACGAGTTCCACCGTTTTGAAGGAACTTCAGATCCCGGCGACGAAATGACCTTGTATGCCATTACGGCATCCAATGGGATGAAAGGTGTTTTTGTATCGCCACAAGGAACCTACTCGAACGAAGTATCGCCGGAGTTAATGGCAAAATTCAACGTGTCAGACCGCGCCAATGTCAATACCGACGGGGCTGTGAAGCCAATTGACCCCATTTCTGCGGGCTAATAAGTCATTTCTACGATATTTGCAAGAAAAAAGTCCGGAACATGTAAAATTTTCCGGACTTTTTCGCTATATTTGCGGCCTTTACAAAAAACACGCCGTCTTTTTTGGTGCTAATACATTATGAAGTTATCCGAATTCAAATTTGATTTACCCGAAAGTCTTATAGCCAAATACCCGGTTGAGCGGGGTGAATCACGGCTAATGGTTGTAGACCGAAAAGCCAAAACTATTGAACACAAGCAGTTTTCGGATATGCTGGGTTACTTCAGCGATGGCGACGTGATGGTGATCAATAACACCAAGGTTTTTCCGGCAAGATTATACGGTAATAAAGAAAAAACAGGTGCCAAAATAGAAGTTTTCCTTTTGCGCGAGCTGAACCGCGAAATGAAACTTTGGGATGTTCTGGTCGATCCAGCTCGTAAAATCCGGGTGGGTAACAAATTATATTTCGGGGATAGTGATCTGGTAGCCGAAGTCATTGATAACACAACATCACGCGGCCGTACCATTCGCTTTCTATTCGACGGCAATCACGAAGAATTTATGAAAGCGGTGGATGAACTGGGTGAGACGCCTATTCCGCGCGAAATGAACCGGGAAGCCGAAGAAGCCGACCGCGATGCCTACCAAACGGTTTTTGCCCAGCACGTAGGGGCCGTTGCCGCGCCGACTGCCGGTCTGCACTTTACCCGCGCCATGATGAAGCGCATGGAAATAAAAGGTATTCACTTTGCGCCCGTTACGCTGCACGTCGGCTTAGGTACGTTCCGTCAGGTCGATGTAGAAGATTTGACCAAGCACAAAACAGATTCGGAAAACTACCGGATTCCTGAAGATTCAGCCAAGATTGTCAATACGGCCCTCGACGCTGGAAAACGGGTGTGCGCCGTAGGCACAACATCCCTTAAAGCCATTGAATCGTCGGTATCAGCCAACAGTCGGCTGAAGCCCGTTGAAGGCTGGACCGATAAATTTATTTTTCCACCCTACGACTTCAAGATCGCCAACTCGTTGCTGACGAGCCTGCACCTGCCGGAGTCTATTCTGATCATGATGACGAGTGCCTTTGGTGGTCACGAACTCATCAAGGAAGCGTATCAGGTGGCGATCAAGGAGAAATACCGCTTCTTCAGCTACGGTGATGCGATGCTGATTATTTAACCGGCTGACCTGAATAGTCACCAGTCATTTAGTATTTTTGGGGCCTTGTGCCCCTTTTTTTATGACGGATACGAATCGCCCTTCAAGCAGCTCGCCAACGACTAACTTCGCTATTATTGTGGCGGGGGGAAGTGGCAGCCGAATGAAGTCGGACATACCAAAGCAATTTCTACTGCTACAGGGCAAACCCATTCTTCAGCACACCATCGAGCAGTTTCTGTCCGTTGAACTTCCGATATTTACCCGTTCGGGGTCATTAGACACTGGTTCAGAGAAAATCAACATTATCCTCGTTCTGCCCGAACGTGAACGGGCCAGTTGGGATCAACTCTGCCATGAGAACAACTTTCATCCGGCTATTCAAACCGTTGCGGGTGGTAATACCCGGTTTCAATCGGTGCGTAATGGCCTGAATGCGATTGACGCCCTTACAGGTATAGTCGCGGTTCACGATGGCGTCCGGCCGTTTGTGTCGCCCGAAATTATTCGAAACAGTTTCGTAACGGCCGCCCGAACGGGTTCCGCCGTCACCTGTGTTCCGGTCAAGGATTCGGTCCGGGTCGTTGGCGAAGATGGGGTTAGCCAGGCAGTCGACCGAAGTCAGTATCGGTTAGTGCAAACCCCCCAGACCTTCCGGCTGGACTTATTTCGGCGGGCTTTTCAAACGGAGGAGCAGGCTTTTTTTACGGACTGCGCCAGCGTGATGGAATACGCCGGTTTCCCGATCACCCTGATCGACGGCGCGTATGAGAACATAAAAATTACAACGCCGGAAGACTTACGCTAATGCGCCACCGATTCGCTCCTGACCATTATGCTGCGGGCATCCTTGCTGGCGACCGGCTGGTCCTTAGTCAGGCCATTACGCTCATTGAGAGCAGAAGGCCCGATGATCAGGTGCTGGCTCAGCAGGTTCTGGAACGTATTTTACCGAACACGGGCAACTCTGTCCGGGTAGGCATAACGGGGGTTCCCGGCGTTGGCAAGAGCACCTTTATCGAGTCGTTCGGTACCTATTTGACTAGCCTTGGCCATCGGCTGGCCGTCCTCACGGTCGATCCAACCAGCCAGCGTTCGGGCGGGAGTTTACTGGGTGATAAGACCCGCATGGAGACTCTCTCGATGAATCTGAACGCCTACATACGCCCCTCTCCTGCGGGCGACTCGCTGGGCGGTGTCGGTCATCGTACCCGCGAAACAATGCTCCTTTGCGAAGCGGCTGGTTTCGACCTGATTCTGGTTGAAACCGTCGGCGTCGGCCAGTCGGAAACCGTTGTTCATGGCATGGTCGATTTCTTTCTGTTGCTGATGCTGGCCGGTGCCGGTGATGAATTGCAGGGTATGAAACGCGGGATCATGGAACTGGCCGACGCGCTGGCCATTACCAAAGCCGACGGCGACAATGAACAGCAGGCCAACCGCGCCCGGATGGAGTATGAAAATGCACTTCATTTGTTTCCACCCACGGGCAACGGGTGGTTCCCGCCAGTGCTCACCTGTTCAGCCATAACGGGTGCGGGTATTGATGCACTTTGGGCAACCATTTTGCAACAGCAACAGCTAACAACCGAAAACGGCTACCGCAGCCGCCGACGACAGGAACAACAGCTTACCTGGTTCCGGTCATTATTACGGCAACGACTGGAAAGCCACTTTTACGATCAGCCAGGGATGCGAAATCGCCTGGATCGTGTTGAGAACGAGGTTCGGGCTGGTAGACTCCTCCCCGTTCCCGCCATTGAAACCTTATTGACTCAATCGCCTACTGGGCATTGACTTCGTGAACGTTTAATCACCATGCACAAACTACTTGTAGTGATCATTGGTCTTCTGGCCACCGTGCCTGTTCTCGCCCAGCGAGATACGCTTATTCGGATCTCGGCAACGGGCGGCTTGCAGTTTGACCAGAAACGGCTTATTCTAAAACCCAATACGCGGGTCAAACTGGTATTTCAGAATAAAGACGACATGGCACATAATCTGGTCGTTACCCGTCCGAACTCACGGCTCCGGGTCGTTGAGTTTGCCCTGGCGTTGGGCGAAAAGGGCGCGCAGCAACACTACATTCCCGTTATGGATGATGTACTGGCGCATACGACAAGCGTTGAACCCGGCAACACGGATACGTTGACGGTGACACTGGCAGAAGGTGCTTATCCCTTCGTTTGTACGTATCCTGGTCATGGTTCCATTATGTACGGCGTTATTTATGCAACCAGCCAGCCTAAACGATTACCAGCTCCCGAAGACGATCTGAATATGCCTAACCCCGCTCGTAGGGTAGAAATGGCGCATGGCGCACACAAACCTGCGGCCCCGGGTCATCCATACGCCCTGCAACTGCCAGCCATTTATCGAACCTTTATGCCTGACTGCGGGCCGGCTGCCATTGCAGTGGGGTTGCCGGGTGCAGAAGGTGGTCAGTCTTATGTTTTTGATGCTGGCCAATGCCGGTTGCGTTATGCCTGGTCGGGGGGCTTTGTGGACAATACCGAGCAATGGGATGGCAAAGGGCAACTGTTTACAAAAGTAGTGGGTGACATTTATTTTCGGGATACCAGCGAATTTCCCTGGCGGGTTGGCGATGTAATGCCCAAGGCCCAATTCAAAGGGTATCAACTCCAGAATCGGTATCCGGAATTTCGGTATGCGCTCAATGGGATTAACGTCCGCGAACGTATTCAATCCGTACCTAAAGGCCGGGGACTTGTCCGCAGCTTTACCATTAGCCCAACCCAACAGCCGATTTCGTTCATCGCCAATGCCCAGCCCGGCATCCGGATTCGATCTTCAGTTGGTCAATTTCAAAATGGCGTCCTTCATCTCCCAAAAGGCACCACTCAATTTACCTTAACCATCACCACAGACTAAGCGATCTTTTCTACATGGTCTGAAACGATATCATCGATAATAGATCCTACACCCATACTCCTTATGCTCGCATCCCTGCTGCTTTCGACGTTCCTGCTGGCGTCTTCGCCCGCTGACACGATAACGGACTATTATGAAGTAGAAACCATTGCGACGCCCCCTGGCCTGGTTGCCGAAACGGGTGGCTTGTCTTTCCTACCCGACGGGCGAATGGCGGCCTGTTTTCATCGGGGCGAGGTGATGCTTTATAATCCAAAAACGAAAACCTGGAAACTCTTCGCCGAAGGCCTACACGATCCGTTGGGCGTGATAGCGGTTAGCAATCGGGAACTGCTGGTGATCCAACGGCCCGAATTAACCCGCCTGACTGACACGAATGGAGATGGGCTAGCCGATTTATACGAAACCGTTACCGATCAGTTCGGCATGTCGGGTAACTACCACGAATTTGCCTTCGGGCCAGTACGCGATGCGAAAGGCAACCTGTATATCAGTCTGAACACGGCCTCCAATGGGGCCGGTATTCGAGATGAAGTTCGTGGGCAATATGATGCACTAGGGCGACAGGGTCGGATGTATGCCTGTGTTCCTTATCGGGGCTGGGTAATGCAGATTACTCCGGATGGAAAAATCAAACCCTATGCCAGCGGATTTCGGTCGCCCAACGGGATTGGCTTCGATGCCAAAGGGCGTTTATTCGTTACCGATAACCAGGGCGACTGGCTTGGCACCAGCAAACTTTACCATGTTGAAGAAGGTAAATTTTACGGTCATCCAGCCAGTCTGGTCTGGCGACCCGGTTTCCCGGATATAGACCCACTTACCTTACCCGTTCAAACCCTCGATAGCCTGCGAACCGTCGAGAGCATTGCCTTCCCGCATGAGGTAATGGCCCACTCACCAACGCAACTTGTGTTGGACAATACGGCTGGCAAGTTTGGACCCTTTGCCGGACAATTGTTTGTGGGCGACATGGACTTCGCCCATCTGATGCGCATTTTGCCTGATGAAGTAAATGGCCAGATTCAGGGAGCCTGCATACCGTTCTTCAGTAAAGCCGGATCAGCTGGAGTGCCCTTGCGAATTGGCAACAACCGGCTGGCGTTTGCCCCCGACGGTAGTTTATATCTGGGCCAAACCGACCACGGTTGGCTTGGTGCCCGGGGTATCCAGCGCATTCGGTATAAAGCAGGCACGCCATTGGATGTAATGGCTATGAAACTAACGCCTACTGGCTTTGCTTTAACCTTTACTCAGCCTGTTGATGAAGCAACGGCGCGGGAGGTAACCAACTACCACATTCGCAGTTATTATTACGAGTACCATCGAGCCTATGGGTCTCCTCAGATGGACGTTCGAGCCGTCGACATCTCGGGCATTCAGCTTTCGGCCGACCGCAAAACCGTATCACTGACGCTGGCCGGATTGACTCCAAAGCGAATCTACGAATTCACGCTGGGTAACTTACAGGCAGATAACGGCCAGAAGAAACTGATGAATCACCTGATTTGCTACACGCTGAACCAGTTAGCTAAACCATAAAGAAGCCGCTTTGTCAGTTGCTTTTCGGGCAATAACAAAGCGGCTTTCTACTTATTTGTGCCAGTGCGTTGGCGGCCAGCACGATTAACGTCTATGAATTACCCAGCGTCCGATCTGGCTCATTCGCCCGGGTAGCCGGAATAGTAGTATCGTTGGTGCTGTTATTCCAGTCAGCGTTGTCCGTATTGGTAGCGTCTTCGGATACCGGAGGCTGCCCCCACGACGCCCGTTTGGACTCTTCTATTTCGTCACCCGAGATGTCCGTTGCCTTGTCAGGGTCCGCTGCCGTAGCCTGTGTATTTACGTAATCTTCCGGTACATCGACATCACTGCTATCAGCTACACGGGATGGCAGATCGTTATCAAGATTTTTATCGTTCAACTGGGCTAATTCTGGGGGAATACCCATTGTGTTGTGCATGCCTTGAGCCGCATACGACTCGGTACTTTCTTTGCGGGAATTGCTACTTACGCTCATAACGTTGATTAGTTAAGTGTTGAGAATTTAAGAAAAGTCATGACCTATATGGTCATCAATAGGTCGGTTTGTTATTAAGGTCTGTACCCGTCTCAGCTACTTCTTCTTCACGTTCCTGCTGATCTTTGTCATCCTCCTGATTATCATTCTGTTTTTTGGCAGCTTCCTGGGCATTAGGAACGGGAACTTGATCGGCCGAAGCATAATCATCGGGGCCTTCTGTTGTTACGTCGACCATGGCCGTGTTGGTTTTGGCTTCATCGGCAACGGCGGCATTGGCTCCCTCCTCGGTCACCTCCATCGTACTGTTCGTCACGTCACCCATTCGGATTACACCATTCTTACTATCCATGTCTATGCTGCCCATTCCCCGAATGTTGCGCCCATCCTGTCCACCACGGACTTGCTCACTGTCGAGCCCATTGGCTGAATTTTCCTGCTCGAACGTATTTACATTATCGCCCGTCTGGCGGTCTACATCGCTATCGTCAGAGCCAAATGGCCCTTCAGTCCGACCTGTGATCTGGGCATCTTTCCGTTCTACATCTTCTTCCTCTTTCATGGCGTTGAGTCATCTTATTTCATAGATTAACTTCTATTCAGACAAAAAGTTTATGCTTGATTGCATGCGTATTATGTTTAGGAATGCGACAAAACAGGAACAGCAACTATAGTCTGCGTTACCTACCGCTCAATCAATAAGCATACCATATAATATACATAAAGCTTGTTAAAACTAGTTAGAAGTGGTTAACTTGCTATATTCCCGTCTTAATTACCGTTGCTTATTGGGCTCTTTCGTGTTGCTGACTACTGAGTACGCGTAAAGATTTTACCAACCTGTTTTTAAGGAAAGTAAACAATATAAGCATCTCTGGAAACTCGAATTTTAATAGTTGGATAAAGCGTAATGCAAAAAGCGGGTTGACATTGTCGACCCGCTTTTTTTACATCCAAAGTTCAGTATAACGTAAATAGAAAAAGGGAGGCCATCCATTCGATAACCTCCCCTTTTCTGTTAGTTTAGTAACCTTGATTAATCAACATCCCAGAACAATTTGGTGGCGAATACATCAATAGTACCCTGTGCCGTCACGTTTGCTGAGTTTGAGCCTCCTTCGGTATTCGGATAGAAAAGACGAGTAGGCCGTTTGTTATCCGGCACTTGAATACTCTGTGGTGTAACCGGCAGATTCGTCCGGCGGTATTCAGCCCAAGCTTCCAGACCACTGAAGTTGGTCAGGGCAATCCATTTCTGGATGGCAATGGCCGCCAATTTATCGGTCGATGCATCCCAGTCATAGTTCTGGATTTTGCTATCTTTAAAGGCAGCCGCACCAGCGACATTAGCACCCAATACGCGGAACGACTGCACGATACCTTCTTCAAAATAAGCTTTCGCGGTATTTGGCAGGGTAACATCGGAGTACCGTTGTTTGGCTTCTGCCAGCAGAAACTGAATTTCCGACGCGGTCATAATAAGGTAAGCCCGGTTGTATTCGCCCTTTACGATCAGGCTGGGTCCTAAAGAAACGGTGTTGGCGGGCAAATAGCCTGAACTGGCGCCAAACGGTGTTCCTGAATAGTTCGCCATAACTTCGGCTTTCGTACTCACACCCGGTGTGTTGCCATTTTCTCCCCCGTTGGCATAGGCAATCCGCTTTAATCGCAGTGTATCACCGGCTGCTTTGAGGCTGTTCACCAGAAACTGCGTTGGCCGTGGGTAGTTATTCAGTGCCCGTTTGGCACCCGTAGCATCATAACCCCAACGGTCGTAGACCGGATTTAGCTGACCGGCTGCTGGCTGGAAGAACGATGGTCCACCAATGCCAACATCAGATCCGGTAATAAAGCCAGAACCTTCGGTCACAATTTTGTTAACCTCAGTTTTGATATATGCATCCCGGCCCGCGACTTTGGCCTGGCGAATCAGAATGCGCATTTTTAGTGAATTGGCGAATTGAATCCATTTCGTAACATTGCCGTTAAAAACAATGTCTGACGTACCAAAACTACCAGTAAACGCATTCGCTTTCAGATCGACAATCGCTTCATCCAGCAAGGTAATCAACGACTCATAAACGGCCTTCTGGTCGTCGAATTTCGGAGCCAGTACGGCTGCCGCTTTCAGTGCATCTGTATAAGGAATGTTGCCATACAGATCAACCAGTTGCTGAAACAGCATGGCTTTCATCACTTTGGATGGTCCTTTCAGGAATTTCTGACTATTGGCATCGGCGTTATTAATCACGAACTGATAGTCTTCCAGATTATCGTAGTAGGTATCCCAATAATTGAAATCGCCATTGGTAAACTGGTAAGCAAACTGCGTAGTCGTAATGATATACCCGTTCCCCTGCGACCACTGGCCAGCCCAGTAAAAACCGAGTTCGTTTGAGCCTTGCCCATTCGTATTGCCGGCTATGTTCGTCGCCGTCGTATTCAGCGCATTGGTGAATACATAGTTTGGCGAAGAGGTTGGCAACTGGTTTGGGTTCGTATTAATATCCAGAAATGATTTGGTATTGCAACTACTCCCCACTGCCACTAAGGCAGCTATAATTAGTGTTTTGAATTTCATATCAAGTCAATGTTGATGTTACTAGAAAGTAAGGTTGATGTTCACACCATACTGGCGAACGGGCGGGGTCTGGCCGGTCGTGTTGATCCCAATCCCCAGCGCTGATGTCGTGGTAGGCGATGTTGTAGCCTGGCTTCCTGGTGATGGATTGCCCACACTACTGAACTCAGGGTCGGTATAGTAATTCAACTTATCGACAATTGTCAGCAAATTACGACCATACAACGCAATGCTGGCTCCGGTGAAAATCTTGGTCTTACTCAGCAGGCCTTGTGGCAGGCGATACGACAGGTTAATATCTCTGAGTTTGATGAACCAGGCGGGTGTAACGAAGTTCTCAGAAATCAACCGGTAGTTATCCACCCAAAGGGAATACTCAGCCTCCCGAACGTTTACACTCGTATTAGGCACTACCGTTGTACCATCCGGTCCTAAGTAGGCCGAGTTCGGATAGATGTGTGGCGCCCGATCTTCGGTCCATTTGCCCGTTCCGGTAAAGGTCATCTGGCGGCCCAGATCGCTGAACATGACGTTGCCACCCCGATACTCGAAATTGAATGTAAAGCCGAAGTTACCGTACTCCATTTTGGAACCCAGGCCAGCAATGTGCCGGGGCAATACACCACCACGAGGTAACAACGAGGTATTACGGATCGGGTACCCAGTCGTTGCATTGACCAGTACACGACCTGAGTTGTCTGGTGCATATTGATAGCCATCCGTTTTCAGGATCGGGAATCGAGAATCTTTGATTACGTTAAGGTTGGCGTATGAAAGAGGAGAAACCCCATTTCCAGAGCCATACTGAAACTCGTTGATACCCGGATACAAGTCCACGACTCTGTTGTCGTTGTAGGAATAACGAACGCTGGCATCCCAGGAGAACTTTCCTCCTCGGGCAATCAGGTATTTTACTTCAGCTTCATACCCCCAGTTCTTGGTTTCGCCTACATTGATCAGTAAATTCTGGAAACCAGTCGAATTTGGGACCCGAACCGTAATTACCTGACCTTTTGACGTCTGCGTATAAGCTGATACGTCAACGTTGATCCGGTTGTTCAACAGTTGGAACTCGGCACCAATTTCGGACGAATAAACCGTCTCAGGTTTTAAATTGGGATCAGGCAGGGTGTTGCCTACTGTTAAACCAACCGTGTTACCATACGGAAAGCTAGTCCCATTCGGATAGGTCAGGTCCAGGCCATACAACGGGATATTATCGTTGGCGTTTTTGTTGTAGTTGGCCCGTAGCTTGAAGTAGTTCATGAACTCACTCTTGATACTTGGAAAAGCATCGCTGGCAATGAACGACGCGGCTACGCCATAATATGGGTATGACCAGAAACTGGCATCACGGTTGGGTTTGTAGAACTTGGACGTCTGATCGAAGCGGAACGAACCGTTCAAAATCAGGTAATTCTTGTAGTTCATGGTCAGGTCGGCATAGTAGCCCAGACGGCGCTCCTGTGTCAGAATCTGCCCACCCGTCAGGATACCCTGGCGGTTCGATACGTTATATACGTCAGGTACAACAATCGAGCTTGAGCCGACAGCCATGTTGTTGGTTGTGCGCTGGTACAGACTATTCCCTAAGATTAACCGGTTTGACAACGGACCTAAGTCTTTCGATAACTGAACCTGAAACTCGTTATTGATCACGTTTTCTGTCCCTGAGTAATCATTTACAGAACCGGGAATGTCTGTAATAGCCCGATAAATACCGGTACCGTCACCATCCCGGAAGAACGGAGCCGGAATAAACGATTTGGATTTAGCCCAGTCCGTATAGGTAAACTTCCCGGTCGTATTTTTACCCGTCCGAGAATTGTTCATTACGCCCAACCGGTTCGTAACCGATAACCAGTTAGTTGCCTTGAGTGTCAGACTTAGGTTACCGTTTATGTTCGCATCCTTATAATTCAACCGGGCATTGTCGGCCTCGAAATACGGGTTGTTATAATAGTCGTTGTAGAAACCATTCGGATTCGCCAAGGGGTTATTCCGCCAATCGCGCAGGTCATTGAGTGGTAAGTTGGCTGGCTGATTGAGTACGTTATTATAAAAGTCAGATGACGTACGGTTATAAACGCCCTGTACATACCCGGCGTTGAAGCTGGCCGTTAGTTTACCGTATTCCTTCGTGGCCGACAGACGCGTACCCGTCCGAACACTCTTGTCATTAGGAACAATGCCGTTTACGGATTGATTTTCAATCGACATGTAGAACGAACTCGTTTCGTCGCCCCCCTGGAAATTGACCTGGTTGTTCACCGAAACGCCCGTGTTGAAGGCTTTCCGACGCGCATCTTTAACCGCCGAGTACGGAATAATTAGCTGGCTACCATCCTCGGCCGTCCGTCCCTGAATCCGCATCGAGCCGTCAAACATATCCCCATACTGCTGGTTTTCGTACGAACGCCAGTTATCGGCCATCCGAGCCAGGTAATCTGTTTTATACCCTGCCGTTCCGAACGCCGTAGCATAGTGCGAGCCCGAGCCATACTTATCCTGGATCTGAGGCAGGAAGCTGATCTGTTCGAAGTTCGTGCTATTGGAATAATTCACTTTCAGCTTGCCTTTGGCACCCCGCTTGGTCGTGATGATGATGGCACCGTTGATACCCGACGAACCATATAAGGTGGCCGCCTGACCACCTTTCAGAATGGACACACTTTCAATATCGTTGGGGTTGATGGTCGACAAAATGGTCGAGGTTGTCTGCATCCCATCGAGTACGACCAGGGCTTCATTATTACCCGTCAGTGACCGATACCCACGCAAAACGATTTTTACGGCCGGGTCAACGCTATTGTTGACGTTATAGACGGCCAGACCGGTTACTTTTCCGGAGAGCGCCTGTGCCAGTTGAGGAGACCGGCCAACGGTCACATCGCCATTGTCTACTTTGGAAATAGCGTACCCGATTTCCCGCTGGTTCTTCCGAATACCCTGAGCCGTTACGACAATTTCCTGAAGCTGCGAGGCATCTGGTTTGAGAGCCAGATTAATGGTAGTCTGATTGTCAAGCTTTACGCTCTCCGTTGCGAAACCAATAAAGCTAATCTGTAAAGTAGCTCCTTTTTCGGCACTGATTTGAAACGTACCGTCTGAATTGGTAGTGGTTCCCTGGCTTGTTCCTTTAACAAGGATAGTAACACCCGGTAGTGGCGAGCCATCCTCTGATGAAGTTACCTTTCCAGTGACAGCCCTATTTTGGGCAAACAATGGAATAGCAAGTAAACACAGGCAGAGCTGTGTTAGTAGAAATTTACGCATGCGACAATGTTTAAGTTAAGAAGTGGTACTTAAGTATAAAACCTAGAGCAAAATTATTAAAAAACTATTAAAGATATACCCTAAGCTGACACAAAAAACAGAATAAGAATATCTGCCAAGTACCGAATCATTAAAATATTATTCTAATTGAATACACTATAGCCTAATATTATCCCTATAAAAAAGATTGTATATGCAGTTTATCTTCTTAACACCAATTTAATGTTTGCCCGTTACTGCCTTTATACTATCCCAAGAGGCACGTTTATAATCATCGATTACGCATCATTTTGATACATTTGGTTGATAGGCCTTATTGAACGTATAAAAACGATCTACGACTCAAACCTATTTCTAGAACTAATTTTTATAAAAGACAAACAACCCACATATTATATTGTTTGAATAGAAAACAGCGAAATAAATGCCATTTTACAGCTTTGGAATTACTCAGTAAACAGTTATCATTACTTAAGTATAAAGCACCAATAATACAATTTTTATCGCCACGTTAGCGAAGAGGCCTTAATACCTGTCACCTTGCCTTTTTCTAAAAAAAATCAGCTACTTTACCTGTATATTACCATCCCATTCGATAAAAAAGGATTAATTTTGTTTTTTCTTAACTCAGCAATCTAAACAATACCCGTTACGTTTTATGAGAAAAATTATAATTGGAAGCTGGTTACTTTCACTCCTTTTCTGCTTGCCATTGCTGGCTCAGGATGCGGGAGTAACAGGTCGTGTGACTTCATCAGATGACGGTTCAGGACTCCCCGGTGTAAGTGTCGTTGTTAAGGGAACAACGCGCGGAACAACAACCGACGCAAACGGTAACTACCGAATTAACGCCGAACCTACTGTTACGTTAACATTCTCGTTTGTTGGATTTAAACCGCAGGACGTGGCCGTTGGGAATCGTAGTGCGGTCAATGTTGTCTTAACGCCTGATGCGTCGACGTTAAATGAAGTGGTCGTCACCGCGCTGGGTATTCAACGGACCGAACGTGAAATAGGCACGTCGATTGCCCGTATCAGCAATGCCCAGATTACACAGGCAGCCCCCATCAATGTGGCCAACGGGTTGACCGGAAAAGTGTCTGGCCTTCAGATCAGCACCACCAATAATGGTGTGGGTGCGGGTGTCCGGCTAACGCTTCGCGGTAACCGTTCTTTTTTGGGTAACAACCAGGCCTTGCTGGTTGTCGACGGCGTCATTTCAGACATTAGTTTCCTATCGTCGATCAACCCGAATGATATTGAAAACACGACCGTTCTGAAAGGACCCAGTGCGGCAGCACTTTATGGTTCCGATGCCTCCAACGGAGCGCTTATCGTGAACACTGTACGCGGCACTAAAAACAACAAACCGCAGATCACCTACACCAACAATACGCAGTTCGAGACTATATCGTACATGCCGGGTCTGCAAACCCAGTTTGGTGCCAACGGTGGTGAAGCACAGCCATTTTATGATCGCAACTATGCCCGTCTCTATGTACCGTATGAAAATCAGCAATTTGGCACCCCGTTCGACGGCTCCATCCAACCGCTTGGCTATGGCGTTCAGATTCGGGATGCTAATGGAAACGTTCGGATCGATACACTGAAAATTCCTTATTCAGCACCTGGTAAAGACCCACGCAAAGCCTTCTTCAACACAGGGGTTACGCAGCAGCATGATATTTCATACCGCATTGGTGATAACCAGAATTACTTTGGATTGAGCTTACAGCGTGTCGATCAGAAAGGGGTTGTACCCAATGACAAGTACCAACGTACGAATATCGGTATTCGGGGCGGGCGGTCAGTCGACAAGTTTACGACGAATGCGAGTGTACAGTTCACGTATCAGAATACAAACACGGAGAATGGCGACTTCAACCAAAACCGGCCTGTATACTGGAACGTACTGAACCAACAGCCACAGGCACCCCTGAACAGTTATCCGCTCAATGACATCACCTCTCCTTATGGCGATGTGAATGGATTTTACAATGCGTATTATCCGAATCCCTACTGGCAGATAACTGGCGATAACTCCCGGAAGGTCACCAACTTATACACATTACAGGGTTCAGTCGATGCGTCGTACAAGTTTACAAACTGGTTAAGCGTATTATACCGGGTAGGCGGACAGATGTACAATTCGCAATTGAAAGCCCATATTGCCGATGTTACCTTCTCCGACTACGCTACGGGCGATCCCTGGGAAGCAGGCAATATAGCGTCTTCAGCGGGTGGCCATACGAATGCCACCGTTCAGGATGCTACCCAATTGAGAACCCGCTTCACGGGTGACCTGCTTGTTACGGTAAATCCAAAGTTCGGTGATTTCACGACCCGGCTGATTCTGGGTCAGCAAACTCGCCAGGAGTATTCGCGTAGTACGTACGACTACGCCGGCGCCCTTGTTGTTCCCGGTACATATAACGTGGCTAACCGGTTAGGAAACGCTACGTTGGCGGAATACAGCAGCCAAAACCGTCTATTAGGCGCCTTTGGTGACCTGACCTTGGGTTACAAAGATGCGTTGTACATCCACGCAACAGGCCGTAATGACTGGACGTCTTTGTTAGCGCCCAGCAACCGCTCCTTCTTCTACCCAAGTGTCGATGCGTCGGTTATCTTGACTGAATTGATCCCTTCGCTGAAAAACAACCGGGTACTTAGCTATGCTAAACTCCGGGGCGGCTTGTCAAAAGTGGGTCAGGTGAACGTAGCACCTTATCAGTTGCAGAACGTGTTTAACCCAGGCACAGGCTTCCCATTCGGCAGCCAGGCGGGTTTTGAGCAAAGCAATCAGCAGAATGACCCCAACCTGAAACCCGAATTTACGAACAGTAAAGAAGTAGGTTTGGAAGTAGGCTTGTTTGACCGGTTCAACCTCGAAGCAGTTTACTACAATACGGTCACCACGAACCAGACGGTGCCTATTCAAATTTCACAGGCAACGGGCTACAATACAGCGTTGATCAACACGGGTAGTATGCAAAACCAGGGCGTCGAACTGGATTTGCGGACCATTAGTCCGCTCGTAAAAGCAGGAGGTTTCACCTGGGATGTCAACATGAACTTTACGTATCTGACCAGTAAAGTAACTGATCTATATCAGGACCTGCCCCGGATCAACATACCCTACGGAACTGACCCCTACCGGCCAACTCTGACGGGTGGTGCCTCGAACGTGTACGCAGCCAAAACGTATGCTTACCCCGCTCTGTTTGTCAGCGATATTCAGCGTATCCAGACGACGGACGCCAAAGCGCCTTACTACGACGCGAGCGGACAGTATGCCGGTCGCCCCGTGGTCGATGCAACCGGTTATCCTATTCTCGACCCGAACCTCAAATATGCAGGAACAACGCAACCCAAGTATCGTTTCGGCTTTACGAACACCTTTAAGTTCAAAGGCCTGACGCTGGCGGCCGTAGTGGAATACCGTGGTGGGGCCGTTATTTACAATGCCCTGGGTAATGCCCTGGAATTTACAGGAGCGGGTATCCGGTCAGTTTACGCCGGTCGGCAGAACTTTGTGTTCCCAAATTCCGTAGTGGTCGGCAACAATGCAGATGGTACCACGACGATTACACCCAATACGAACGTAACGACCAAAGATGGTAATCTGGTTTTCTGGACCAACTCAGGCTACCACAACGCAGCCTCCAGCTACGTGACGAGCGCCGATTTCTGGAAACTTCGTGAAGTGGTGTTGAGCTACAACATTCCAGCGTCGATTTTGGGGTACACCAAATTTATTAAGACCCTGAACGTTGCCCTGACAGGTCGTAACCTGATTATGCTTCGGCCAAAAACGAACGTATTCACCGATCCTGAGTTCTCAGGTGGTACCAACGCCAACGACACCAGTAACGCTGTCGGTACGACAACCGAATACCAGACGCCCCCAACGCGGCTTTATGGCTTCCGGCTCAGCTTTGGATTTTAATCTCTAATTCAGCAAACAACGATGATTCATATAAAACGACTAACAGCGGGCATACTTGCCGGACTGTTGATGGTAATGACGGGTTGCAAGGACTACCTGGAAGTTAATAATAACCCAAACCAGGTAACCGCAGCCACTCCTCAGTTGGTGCTGCCCGATGCGCTCGCCACTACGGGCTGGTACCTTACGGGTAATGGACCCAGTGGGGTCGCTGGTAACTTTTATTTCCTGAACCTGTGGATGGGCTACTGGAACTGGAGCGGCAACTATTCGATTGCCACCTCGGATAAAAACTACCAGTTTACCCAGGGATTCAACAATAGTATCTGGTCGAGCGCATACCTCAACCTGAAAAACTATAATTACGTCGATACGCAGGCAGCAACACTGGGCCAACCGCTGTTACAGGGTATGGCCAAGATTATGAAAGCGCTGCATTTTCAGCTTCTGGTCGACACCTATGGCGATGTTCCTTACACATCGGCCTTGCAGGGTACGACCACCATTCTGCCTACGTACGACAAAGCGCAGGATATTTATGACGACCTGTTCAAGCAGATCGACGCAGCAACAGCTCTTTTGGTAAAAGGAGACGGCACGCTGAATCCTGGAACGAACGACATCATGTTTCAGGGCGACATTAAAAAGTGGCTCAAGTTTGCCAATACGCTGAAGCTGCGGATGTTGCTCCGCCAGTCAGAAAAACCCGAGCGCGCTTCGTTTATTCAAACGCAATTAGCTACGATCAAAGCCTCCGGTTTTGGTTTCTTGGGCGCTGGTGAAAACGCAGCGGTCAATCCGGGTTACTCGAACTCACAAAATCTGCAAAACCCGTTGTATGGTGCGTTCTACGCCATAAATGGAAACCCAACGACGCTCAATAACCAGTACAAGGGCAATCTGTACGGGATCTCGTTCTACAAGAGCACCAAAGATCCTCGTTTAAGTGCTTACTACCGGCCGGTAGCGGGCACGACGACCAACTTCAATGGTACTCTTTTTGGCACCACCGATGTGTTGGTAAACAGCCAGGTATCGGATATTGGTCAGGGTATATTGAAAAAAGTTGATCAGAGCTCGCCTATTTTGCAGTCACACGAAAGCCTGTTCATGCAGGCCGAGGCCGCACAACGGGGCTGGATTGCGGGTGATCCAAAAGCCTTGTATCAGGCAGCTATCAGCGAGTCGTTCATCAATGTTGGCCGTACAGCCGCCGAAGCAACAGCCTATTATTCTCAGGCTGGCGTAGCAAATGTAAACTGGGAAGCCTCGACCAACAAGATCGAAGCGATCATTACCCAGAAATGGGCATCGGAAAATGGAACCGCTCCTTTCGAAGCCTGGTCGGATTACCGGCGTTTAGGGTTACCAGCCACCATCCCGATTTCGCAGGACCCAAGTACGACGGTCAAACAAATTCCGCTTCGCTTGCTATATCCTACAGCGGAATATAGCACGAATGCAGCCAATGTAGGCGCTCAGGGGACTATTAATCAGTTTACTACCAAAATCTTCTGGGAGAAGTAATGCCTAACCAAAACAAGCACACAACCATGAACAAATTCTTTAGTATTATCGTGGCCGCGAGTTTGGCAGTTGGTCTGACTTCGTGCCTTAAGGACGATGAACACTTTGTCGATTTTGCCGGAGCTGGCTACGTAGCCGAAATTCCATTTGTAGCGAACCGGAGCATTCTTAATACAACCGACTCACTGAGGAGGACAAGCACGACAGCCTATGTTTTCCCGATGGATGTCAACATTGCTTCACCTAATCCACCAACGCAGGACATGCAGGTGAGCGTCGCTGTCGATCAGGCGGCACTAACGGCCTATAATACGGCTAACAAGAAAGCTTATCAACTGCTGCCATCAACGGCATTTCAGTTGACGCCAACAGTAACCATAAAATCAGGCACTCGGATCGGGACGGTCAACATTACCATTCAACCGAATCAGATCCCTGCAACGGGTGGTCCATTTGCGATACCTGTCAGTATTACAACGGTGCCCAGCAATGTGGTCATCAGCGCGAATTATCATACTGAGATCATCGCGGTTCCCTACAAATAGTGGAATTGGAATACGCTTAGAAAAGCAAAAAAGCCTGCCAGTGATGGCAGGCTTTTTTAGTTCATTTAGTAGACAACTCTACATAAAATAGTTAAGCCGACTGAGTCTCGACGACTTCCTTGTTCTGCCCGGTCAGTTCGGCCAGCAGTTCGGCTACATTCACCGTGGCAAAGCTACTGGCATAGTCGGCCATGGCATAGGGAATGATCAGTTCACCATTGTTGATAAGGCCTCCGCAGCTATAAACAACATTGGGCACGTAGCCTTCCCGCTCGTTTTCGTCGGGGCTCAGGATGGGCTCGCTGGTGCGGCCAATAACTTTGCAGGGATCGTTGAGATCGAGCAGAAACGCACCGATCGCGTATTTACGCATAGGACCAACGCCATGACTTAAAACGAGCCAACCAGCTTCCGTTTCGATGGGCGACCCACAGTTACCCAATTGCACGTATTCCCAGTTATAAGTCGGTTTGAGAATGAGTTCTTTCGTCTGCCAGAAATACAGATCGTCGGAATACATCAGGTAGATGTTCTCTCCGTCCTGCCGCGAGATCATGGCATACTTACCTCCAATCTTACGGGGAAACAACGCCATGCCTTTATTGGACACTTCGGCCCCGTTGAGCGTGCTCACGCTAAAGTGTGTGAAGTCCTTCGTTTCCAGCAGTTGCGGAAACGTAACGCGGCCATTGTAGGCGGTATAGGTAGCATAAAAGGTTACTTCCCCATCGTCATCGGTAAACCGCACAAACCGGGCGTCTTCAATGCCGTTCGTCTCGTTGGGTGATGTTGGAAAAATACACCGCTCGTCGAGGCTTTGGTCATCGTCGAAGTGAATTTCATAATTCGACTTAGCCAGTGCCAGTAAGCCACTGGCAATGGTATCGTATTCGGCATTGTACCGATATTGCGCCAAGACGCGCTTGATCTGCGCTTCCAGCTCCGACAGGCCGAATTCGTCACCCAGCCCCACCATCATTTTTTCCTGGATGCTGTTTTCCAGCCGTAATTCATAAAGTTTACGCTCAAACATCGTCCGGTTGAATCGATGATTGGGAACAATTTCCGGAGAAGTTACATACCTGGACGGTTGCCGCAAAACGATTTTACCCGCTTCATCGATGTACCCCATTCGAAACGAGATAGACGAAACGTGCCCCTCTCCGGTTGCGCGCAGACTTAAAATAAAGCGCTTGTATCCCGGAGGAACATTGGTCTGGTCGGGGTGCCAGATCATGGATGGGTTAAACAACGCGGCTGATTCGAGCGAGTATTCCATAGTGAAATACGCACCCAGCAACAGCTTTCGATCTTCGGTAAGTGGCTCGTCGGTGAGCAAGTGGGGCTTTATCTGCTCGAACCGATTCAGAAGAAAGCGTTCGAGTTTATAATGCCGACCACCAAATTCGCGAATTACTTCGTCCAGCTTTTGTTCAGCTTCTTCATCGGTCATGCTTCCCACGCGAGCCACAATCTTCAAGGTTCGGGTCGTGCTACCCAGATCAAAAGGCCGAAAGAGAAC
This sequence comes from Spirosoma horti, assembly GCF_054776595.1. Taxonomy (NCBI): domain Bacteria; kingdom Pseudomonadati; phylum Bacteroidota; class Cytophagia; order Cytophagales; family Cytophagaceae; genus Spirosoma; species Spirosoma horti. The sequence goes on along the minus strand of NZ_BAAHBQ010000005.1, from coordinate 650,887 downwards.
GCGGGTTGGATCTGGCCGGAGAACAATGCCCGTTCGGGTGGCTTTTATACTCATTAATATAAATACGTTAGTGAATGACCAATTGAACGTTAGTAAGTTATTTCCGTATAAAGGGTAAACACTGCTTTACACATCACTTACTCTTTACAACTAGATCACCCACCAACTTATTATCCTTATTCTTCACTTACCCATTCATCATAGCGGGCATCGCTACGTTAACCGGCTTTACATCAGAACGTTGCTTTTGACTAGTATATAATTCAGCCAACGCTAATAAATAAGATAACGTGGACTCCGCACCCTGGTTCTGGTTAACGCGGTCAATGTGCAATCCGTCACGGCAACCGCCCGTTTGCTGGTCATAGAGCGGCAGACCCAGGTCATTATAGCCCGTAAACCACTTGAAGATGCGGATAGCTGTTCGATGCCATTCCTCATCACCCGTAGCCGCAAACGCGGCCAGACAAGCTGAGATCGTACTTTGGGCTTCCAGTGGTTGCTGATCAAAGTAAGCACGGGATTGCCCTTTGGTATAGAAACCATTTGAGCCGATCGGCTGAAACTGCCCATGGGGCGATGTTTGCAAACTCACAAGCCAGCGTAAGGAATTTAAACCGATATCGACCAGGTGCTCGTCGTTTGATCGAATCAGCACATGCGCCAGAACAGCGTTGTCATACGAAAGTGTGTTTTCGAACCAGGGCCAGTCTTCGGTAGCCGTTTCGGTGTAACGGAAGGTAAGCTTATCGAGCAGTTGACGCTCAATCGTTTTGGCCAGCCGGTCGTCGTTAAATTTTTTCTGGTACTCATAAATACCCAGCAACGCAAACGCCCACGAACGGGGAGACGACATGGAAACAACCGTCGGCAAAACTTTTTCGAATAAACTCATCGCCCAGGTAACCGTATTTCGGTCGGCCGATCGGCCAATGCAGGTACCCAGCGCCCAAATGGTACGACCCGTACTGTCATCCGACCCAAACTCTTCGAGCCAGCGACGGTCGTAACTCATAAAGTTCCGAAAACGTCGGTGATCATCCGTGTACGCATGGTTGATGAACGCACAATAATTATCGGCTGCTTTGGCCAGTTTTTGATCGCCCAGACCAGCCTTTTGAAGTGTCAGGGCCAGGATCAGCGCCCGGGCATTGTCGTCGGTGCAATATCCCTCATCATAGAAAGGTAAATGATGACGGGCGTGCTGTATGATACCGGTCGAATCCGTCAAGCGAAACAGGTGATCGAGCCGCAGAACGGGCAATTTAAAGACCAGGCTGCTGTGCGCACCAACCGCATACACAGCCTGGTTGTTGACCGTACTCATCCGCTCCTGCCGGGCATGAGCGAACGAGTTGGCATAGGCTTGAATGGCGCGTTCCCAGATCATTTCACGACCCATCAGATACGCTTTTTTTCGAATCTGATGCCGTTTCGATTCATCGCTGAGCAGGTCTATAATTTCAGTAGCAATCGCATCTGAATCACCAAAAGGAACCAGAACGCCCCGGCCGTCGGCCAGTAGTTCTTCAGCATGCCAGTAAGGCGTCGACACAACGGCCTTTCCACAACCAAACGCATACGATAGGGTTCCTGAGGTAATCTGTGCGGGATTCAGGTATGGCGTAATGTATATATCAGCGGCACCCAGGTATTCCAAAAGACCATCCAGTTCGACGAACTGATTATAGAACCGGACATTATCGCGAACACCACAATCCTTGGCTAGCTTTTTCAGGCTATCCCGGTAGGCCTCCCCTTCATGCTTTATCAAATGAGGGTGAGTAGCTCCCAACACCATATAAACGACATTGGGGTATTTTTCAACGATCCTCGGCAATGCCCGGATTACGTTTTCAATGCCCTTATTGGGCGATAGCAGACCAAACGTCAACAACGTTTGTTTGCCTTCCATCCCGAATTTATCCTTAAAAAAGTGTGGGTCTACAAACGGCATATCCGGAATGCCATGTGGAATAAGGTCTATTTTTTCTTCGGGTATCTCGTAGATATTTATCAAAAAATCGCGACCCTTCTCTGACATACAAACTACCCGGGACGACAAATCGGCAATGCTTTTCAGCACCAGCAGTTGGTCTTCGTTGGGATCTTTCAGGATGGTATGAAAAGTAGTCACGATGGGCATCGTCAGGTTACGAAGCAATGTCAGAATATAATTACCAGCTGGCCCCCCATAGATGCCGTATTCGTGTTGCAGACAAACGACATCAACGTCTTTCGAATTCAGAAACTCAGCCGCTTTTTTATACGCGTTATGATCGTGCTGGTAAAAATCGTACCGCACTTCAGCCGGATAATCGTAGCCGTCCGGTGTATCGTTGACAGACACGACCAATGCCCTGGAATCAGGTATAAAGGAATCGTATGAAAGGTAGAGGTCTGATGTGAAGGTAGCGATACCACATTGACGAGGGAGATAATCGCCAATAAACGCTACATTTTTAGGATTATGTCCCCACGTGGATGCCTCCGTTTCGGTTTGATCAGCATGCTTATAATTAATTATGCCGGGTCGGTTCGTGTGAGTTGCCATACTGTTGATAGTGGGAATAATTTGTTACTGTAAAATCTATCAATATAATCCTCTTATTGGCCATTTTGTTTGGCCTAACCACTGATTTTAATGGTCTTAGCTAACTTTCGGGTATAACTGACAAATTTTATTTTCACCATTCTACAATATAGCCTATTTTCTATTGAAAATGCCCTATATCTTATCGATCAGTCGGTACGCGCGAATAGATGCTCCTTAATAACGGTAAGCAATCTGAACAACCTACCATTCTACGGATGTAGCCGCCGGACCGGACAGATTACTCAGCCTGTCAAACGGCAATTGTATTCCGGTTAGGCCACTGTTTTTACGTACCTTGCGGACTTATTTCGCGTTGATCACGTATGATTTGGCATAGTGTCTCTTCTTTTATTCTAAAAAATAGAATTTCACTTGTTCTGGCGGTGTTACTCGGCACCGTTTTTATGGGCTACCAGGCCAGCAGGGTCAAGCTCTCTTACGAACTGGCCAAGATTTTACCCGTTACTGATCCCGATTACCAATATTACGAAGCGTTCAAATCGCGGTTTGGGCAGGATGGCAATGTGATGGTGCTCGCCATTGAAACCGACAGTATGTACCAGCTTGGGTTCTTCAACGACTGGTATGCCCTGAGTCAGAAACTCAAGCGCATTGAGGGGATCAAAGACGTCGTCTCGAATGCGAATCTGTACAATATCATTCGAGACGATTCGGCCCACACGTTCCGTATTCGGTCGCTGGTACCAAAACCACTCACCACCCAGCTGGGCCTGGACAGTCTGAAAACGCGGATTGCAGCCCTGCCGTTTTACCGGAACCTGGTGACCGACAGCAGTGGCAAAGCACACCTGATGGCCATTAGTTTCGACCAGAAAGTGGTTAATACCAAGAACCGAATTTCGCTGGTTCGGCAGGTCGAAGCCGTAGCCGATTCCTTCGGTAGAAACCACACGCTTAAAACCAGTTCCGTTGCTTCCACATCCGACGGCACGGTTCACATGTCGGGAATGCCCTACATCCGCACCGAGTTTACGGCTAAAGTCAGTAAAGAAATGTTTCTGTTTCTGGGACTGGCTTTTCTGGTTACAGCCCTGATTTTATTCTATTTCTTCCGCTCGTTAACGGTCGTTCTGTCGGCTCTTGTGGTGGTAGGTGTTGGCGTAATCTGGGCAACGGGCTACATCGTTCTGCTTGGCTATGACATTACACTGCTGACAGGCCTGATTCCCCCGTTAATCATCGTCATTGGGGTGCCAAATGTTATTTTTCTGCTCAATCGATACCACGAAGAACTGAACCGGAACCGTAGCAAAGACGAAGCCCTGACGATTGCCAGCGAGAAGGTTGGTGAAACGACCTTTTTTGCCAACATCACCACCAGTATCGGCTTCTTTGTTTTCTATTTCACCGGGAGTCCCCTCCTGGTGCAGTTTGGTTTGGTAGCTGCGCTGGGTATCATGACGACCTATGTGGTATCGCTCATCCTGATTCCTATCATTTTCAGCTACCTGACGATACCGACGCTCAAGCAGCGCGGCCATCTGGAACGTCGGCAGGTGAGCGGCTTTCTGAGTTGGGTCGATACGCTGGTACACACCCGCCGAACGGCTATTTATACCTTCATTGCGATCATAACAGCTATCTCCATCGTTGGCGCCCTGCAAATTAATCCGATTGGGTTCGTCGTGGACGACCTGCCCAAAAACGACCCGATTTATACCGACTTAAAGTTCATCGAAAGCCGGTTCAAGGGCGTTATGCCCTTTGAAGTGAGTATTGACGCGAAGCGGGCCGGTCGGGTTTTAACACCCCAGACCCTCACTAAAATCAAACTGCTTGAACGCGAATTTGGCAAGTACACTGAGTTTACCCGACCTCTTTCGCTGGTTGAAGCCGTCAAGTTCTTTTATCAAGCTTACCGGGGTGGCGATCCTAAATATTACGCATTGCCTGGTGCGCTCGAACTAAGCCAGCTGGCGACTTATGCACCTCAGTTGAAAGGAGCCAAAAATGCAGGCGGAGGACTGGCCTTTAAAGCCTATCTGGACAGCACCTTTCGGTATACCCGGATTAGCTTCCAGATGCCTGACGTCGGTACGGTTCGCACCACGCAGCTCCTGAACGAGCTCCAGCCCAAAGCCGATTCTATTTTCAATATAGACCGGACAACGGGCAAGCGTGTGGCAGCCGCCGACCAGTACGACGTCCACATCACCGGCAACAGCGTTGTGTTCACACGGGGCAATGATTATCTGCTTACGAATCTGGCCGAGAGTACGGTTATGGCTATTTTGCTGGTGTCGGTCATTCTCATTATTCTACTGCGCGATGTCCGGCTAAGTCTGATCGCTATTCTGCCCAGTGTGGTTCCTTTGCTCGTTACGGCGGGTATTATGGGCTTTTGCGGTATTCACCTGAAGCCATCGACGATCCTGATTTTCAGTATAGCCTTTGGCATATCGTCGGATGGCACGATTTATTTTATCACCAAATACCGGGATGAGCTGCGAAATCAGAAGATGAGTTTGGATCGGGCCGTTTCCGAGACGATTCGTTACACAGGCATCAGCATGTTTTATACAGCCATGATTCTGTTTGCGGGCTTCGCCATTTTTGCGGCCTCGACCTTTCAGGGAACCGTGGCGCTGGGTATTCTTGTCTCCATCACCCTGCTCATGGGCATGGCCTCCAACCTCATTTTGCTCCCGGCCTTTTTGCTAACTGTCGATAAAAAGCGCAATCAGAAAACGGTTAAGAAAATGATGAATGATAAATGATGAATTTTCATTGTCGATTTACCCCTAAATCCCCTGAAGGGAACTTCGCTCATGTGCGGACAAAGTCCTCTTCAGGGGATTTAGGGGTAAAGAAGCTAAATAGTCTTACTCGGCAAAACGAACTCCTAAAGAGCGTCAATTCATTACTCAACTTAAGCTTCTTCAAGTAGCGTATCGAAGGATATAAACTGATTGCCAAAGCGATGCTGAATCCGTTCACGCAGGGCATCGGCATGATACTGCTGGTAAGCCGCATAATCGGCCATGCTACTAAAATCGAGTTGAACAGAGTACGTTGTGCCGCCATTGTCCAGCTCGGTCAACAACCGCAGAATTTTATGGCTTACGGGCAGTTCGGTTGCCATCACGGCTGGCAAAAAGAAGCGTTTCATCCAGCGAAGCCAGTCAGACGCTACCTCATCGGCAACGCTATACGTTGTATTGTAAAGAATCATAGATGGTAAACAACCAATTTTCGGTGTAAGTTGGTCATTTGGTTGTTTCTTTGCCAAAGAACTAAATTTGCTCGATAAATCTCTCTACTCATGTATTCTGGATTAGTACACGCCCACTCGGGGCTTCGCTGGATAGCCCTTGTTCTGCTGCTGGCAGCCGTTGTTGTCGCTATTGGCAAATGGCAGGGACGCAGTGGTTACACCGATGGTAACCGTAAATTATATTTATTTACCCTGATTGCGGTGCATACACAGCTTCTGCTGGGGCTGGCTCTGTTCTTCATCAGCCCAAAAGTTAATTTTTCACTGATCAGCGAAAAGCTTTATCGTTTCTACACGGTGGAACACACGGCCGGTATGCTGATCGCCATTATTCTGATCACCATTGGCTATTCCCGCTCCAAACGGGCTACCGATGCCATCACCAAGCAACGCCTGATTGGTATTTTTTACGGCATAGGTCTTCTGCTCATTCTGGCATCCATCCCCTGGCCATTTCGCATCATTGGCGCAAACTGGTTTTAAACGGCCTATTCCGTATTGATCGATTCCATTGACGTCCGTAACGATAACCAGTATCGTTACGGACGTCACTTTTTTATTGGTTTGACAAGTGAAAACGGGTGATTCAAGGCAGTTAACATAACTGCCTTTTTGACTATTTTTCAAACCAGTTCAAACGTACTACCAGTTCAAACGTACTATAAGGTGAATAACAGTTTGGCTAATCCCGCTAGGGATGGCCTGTCAATAGTTGTTTAGCTTATGTCTGGTCTGAAGCGCCGTAGATGCGACCTACTCTTGTCGATCTGGGTCGCACCTACGGTGCTTTATATAAAAGCTCACTCTCGCTTTTCTAGTAACAGGTCGCCCATGACAGGGCTTTTCTGTAAGAAAAAAAGAAGTGTAGGCGCCCTAAGGTTAAGGAAGCCACCCCACACTTAACCTCATTATTCACGTTAACAGAAAAATAATCTGAAAATTTGGTTCTCCAATTAGTTTACGGTCAGCGATTTAGAATATTGGCACGACAAAATTCCATGAGCCGTGGGGAAAAATTTCCTCAACGGGTAGGTAGATAGCAGGCGATTCGGTACTTTTATAGTACGTAACGTGGATTTGACCTCAATTCTATGATGAGAAAAATGCTCCTGGCAGTATTTTGTACTGTCTCGTTTGGCATCGTTCAAGCACAAACCGTATCTACCGTAACTGATAAACTGACTGACGTATCCACCGTAACGTCAAACGAAGTAAGTTTTTACGATCAGATTCCGCTCGTAAAAAACGTCATCAACTACGCAAAAGAACATCTCTCTATTCGTTACCGCTCCGGTGGCACAACGACCCGGGGCTTCGACTGTTCTGGCTTCACTCGCTTCTGCTTTAACAAGTTTGGCATTTCGCTTCCTCACTCCAGTGCTGCTCAGGGCAATGTAGGAGCTGCGATCGACAAAGAATCGGCTCAACCCGGTGATCTGATTCTGTTTAAAGGCCACAGTTCAGGCGGCAATCGGATTGGCCATGTCGGCCTGATTACGGAAGTAATCGGTGATCGAATCAAATTCATTCACTCGGCCTGGAACGGGGGCGTTCGGTACGATTACCTCAATGCGAGTTATTACCAGCATCGATTTATGGGCGTCCGGCGCGTCGTTCATCTACTGGCAGAAAAATAAACCAGCTTAAAGTCTCCTTTTTATCTACACATTGTAAAGCGGCTTTCTGGCCGCTTTACTTTTTCAAGGTTGTTCCAGCCCCTTGCCGCACCGCGGTTGCCAATTCATCGGCATGGCAGATAATCACGTTCGATACGCCATTGTCCAGCGCTTTAAAAGCATTGTCCAACTTCGGGATCATGCCCTTGTTGATCGTTCCGGCGGCTTTGTTTTCGGCGTACAGTTCAGGAGTGAGCACGTCAATAACGCTGTTGTCATCGTCCGGGTTACTCAGAACGCCTTTTTTCTCAAAACAATAGATCAAGGTTACGCGATTATGGCGACACATATCGACGGCAATGGCCGACGCCATCGTATCCGCATTTGTATTGAGCAGATCACCCGAACGGGAATACGTTATAGGCGCAAAAACCGGCGTTAAATCCTGGCGAAGGAAGAACTGAATTTGCCCGGAGTCCACTTCCTCTATGTCACCGACCATGCCATAGTCAATGTCTTTCACGGGTCGTTTTTTGGCAAGCACCGTTCCGGCATCGGCACCGGTCATGCCAATTGCATTCACGTCGAGCGCCTGAAGCTTCGCCACGATTTGCTTGTTGACCAGGCCACCATAAACCATGGTGACCACATCGAGCATAGGCTGATCGGTAATGCGACGGCCTTCTACCATCGTGGTTTGAATACCCAGCTTTTCAGCCATCTGGGTAGCCACTTTGCCCCCCCCGTGAATCAGCAATTTAGCGCCTGGCAAACCAGCGAAAGCTGTTAAAAATCGTTTTAAAGCCGCCGGATCGTCAATGACATTACCGCCAATTTTTATTACCGTCAGGTTATCCATTTTTTAGAATTTCTTTTAATACCGCCTGCGCCGACCATTCGCGGTTGGCCGCCTGCTCAATCACTAGCGACTGAGGGCTGTCGAGCACAGCATCGGATACTTTTAAGTTACGGCGAACGGGGAGGCAGTGCATGAATTTTCCATTGTCCGTCAGGTTCATGTCGTCCATCGTGACGGCCCAGGATGGGTCTTGCGTCAGCACCTGCCCATAGTGCGTGTAGGACGACCAGTTTTTCCCGTAAATAAAATCAGCACCGGCAAAGGCTTCGCTCTGGTTGTGCGTGACGCGGGCATTCCCAACGAACTCGGGCGCTAATTCGTAGCCAGCCGGGTGTGTTACAACGAACTCGATCTTACCGGCCTGGGCGCGGGCATTCATCCACTCGCAAAACGAATTGGCAACCGCCTGCGGTAACGGTTTGAAATGCGGTAGCCAGGTCAGCACCACTTTGGGGCGGTCGGTGCGCCGGGCTTCTTCAATCGTAATGCAGTCCGCCAGCGATTGCAATGGATGGCGGGTGGCGGATTCGAGATTAACGATGGGGACACCAGCGTAGGTCGCGAATTGGTGCATGACCTGCTCCCGGTAATCTTTGTCGCGGTCTTTGAGCTCGGCGAAGGCGCGGATGCCAATGATGTCGCAATAGCGACCCATAACCGCAGCCGCTTCCCGAACATGTTCGGCTTTATCGCCATTCATGAGTACACCTTCTTCCATTTCCAGCCCCCAGCTATCCTGCCCCACGTTCATGGTCATGACGTTCATACCGAGATTTTGGGCGGCCTTCTGGGTGCTTAGCCGGGTACGAAGGCTGGAGTTAAAGAAGATCAGGCCAATAGTTTTGTTTTTGCCAAGCAGTTGATCGGCAAACGGATTGGCTTTGGCAGCAAGGCCGGATTGAATCAGGGCGTCGATGCTGGTGACGTCGGCGAGGGAGAGAAAATTGGTCATTTATACTCGTTAGGTAACTCACTTACCCAGTATGAAAAAAAGCAACTAAACTACTGGATACGGCGCTGGCGTATCTTATCATTTTCTACTACGGTGTGCATTCGTTCAAGCATGTACCCTTCTTTTACTAAGTTTATTATCAAGCAGGCGGGTTCATCGGCCGTTATGTTTTGCAAACGGAAATAAACAACACCTGGCGGCCGGTAACCAAACTTAAAAATCAACGTTCAATAGTCTTCATCGAACGTGAGAATGATGTGATTCTCTTTAATAGCAAAATCGGTTACGTCGCTATCTGCTATACCGGGCATGTCAAACGCTACATGCTTTATATCATAACCTGATTCCGAGTAAAATGCGGAAACAGGTAACCGGAAAGTTTTCGGCGGCCAAAAATATCATGATGCCTGACGCAGATTTCCAGTTGGAAAAAAGATCAGATTATCTTTCATCGTCGCATGAACGTAGGCAAAAACCGCTTGCATAGCTTCTTTCGTCAGGCGCGGATAATTATCTAGTAAATCCTGCTCTGACCATCCGTCGGCAACACGTTTCAATAAAAATTCCACCGAAAGTTGGGTACCCTTGGTCACAGGCTTTCCTGAAAGGATACTTTCGTTTGAATGAATATAGTCTTGCCAACTCATAGCCAACAGTGTTTTAACAAAGATAACCGAACAGTAACTTTCTACGTTCAGCAGACTTACTTCCAAATGAAAAAGTTGGTTGAACGGCTTTTGTCTTTAGCTTTTTATTCCAGAGTTGGTAAAAACCCCGTTGCCGTTCAAACAGCCTCTGTTTTCAGGCACAACCGTAAAGCTTCCAGGAATTGATCGGCTTCATCGACGCCAATAGCCAGCGACGGCAGCAGACGAATAATGGTTTTACCCGCTACACCCGTAAATTGTTTATGCTCGAACAACAACGTTTTACGAAGCGCATCCACGGGAAAATCATATTCGATTCCAATCATCAGCCCCCGGCCACGCAACTCCTTATAGCCGCCAATCTGCCGAATGCCATCCATAAAATAGGTACCCATCCGCGTTGCGTTTTCCATCAGCCCTTCGTCTTTCATGATGTCCAGTACGGCAACAGCCGCTGTACACGCCAGGTGATTTCCGCCGAAGGTTGTTCCCAGCAGGCCGTAGCTGGCCTTAAATTTGGGTGAGATAAGAATGCCGCCAATGGGAAAGCCATTGCCCATGCCTTTGGCCATCGAAATAATATCAGCTTCGATACCACTGAACTGGTGCGAGAAAAACTTACCGGATCGGCCATATCCACATTGCACACCATCCAGAATAAGGATAGTACCCGTTTCATCACACCGTTTGCGAAGCGTCTGTAAAAAATCGTCGGTAGCGACCTGTATGCCCCCTACTCCCTGAATACCTTCAATAATGACAGCACAGGTATCCGTTGTAATACCGGCCAAAGCTGCTTCAGAATCGTTATAGGGAAGGAACGTAACGTGCTGATTGTAATTTATGGGGGCAACAATAGCCGGATTGTCGGTTACCGCAACGGCGCCGGCTGTACGGCCATGAAACGATTTCGTAAAGGCAACAACCTTCGTCCGCCCATTGTGAAAAGACGCCAGTTTCAGCGCGTTTTCGTTGGCTTCGGCCCCGGAGTTACACAAAAACAACGCATAATCAGGGTGATCCGACAGAGCACCCAATTTATCGGCCAACTCCTGCTGTTGCGGTATCCGGACGGAATTGGAGTAGAACGAAATCTTGTTCAACTGATCAGTCAGGGCCTTCACGTAGCGCGGATGCGTATGTCCAACTGAAATTACCGCATGCCCACCATATAGATCGAGGTAACGTGTCCCATCGGCATCCCAGAGGTAGCTACCCTTTGCAGTGGTGGGTTCAATATCGTAGAGCGGATAAACGTTAAAAAGTTCTGCCATTTCCTTGTTAATCTAAGCGTGCCGGAAAGTTGGCCTTTCTGGTACTTTCCTATAAATGAGGTGCAAGTTTACGGATAATCAGGGGAATAAAGGGGCTAAAACAGAAAAAGGAAGCTGATTCAGCTTCCCTTCATTGCCTGTGCCAATTTTTACAGTCCGTCAACAAACGAACGAATTGCCCGAAGTGATGCCTCAAGTTGTTCAACCATGCTCAGGTGTCCGGCCTGCTCGATGGTAACGACACGGATCTGCCTGGACAGATCCGCCAGCTGCACCGTTTTTTCGTAGGGGATCAATTGGTCGTCGCGGCCCAACACCAGTAAAACCGGGAATTCCGCATTTCGCAATACAGCCGTTCGATCGGGACGACCCGCGATGGCTTTCACACCCGCCACAAGCGCTTCGGCCGGTAATGTCAGATAGCGTTCCACCAGTTCCTCCGTTTTTTCGGGTGGATACGTAGGAGCCACCATTTTTGGCATCTGTTTCTGAATGAACGGAGCCGTTCCGTCTGCTTGTAAGGCCTTAATTGCCTGTTGCCGGGCCTCCCGTTTGGCATCATCATCGGCAGTAGCAGTTGAATGATAGAGTACCAGCCCTTGGATCACTTCCGGGTATTTTTCGGCCAGAGCCAGCGCCATGTATCCTCCCATTGAATGCCCAACCAGTACAACTTTTTCGACGGTTGAGGCCTGCAACACCTCATACAATTCTGCGGCATAGTCTTCAATCGTCGTCAAGGTTGACAGGCGGGCAAAATCAGGCGTCAATACGGAATGATCCAAAGCCAAATCGGCGTAGATACGATCCCAAATGGAAGCATCTACGCCGTGGCCATGGATGAGACAAATCGTTGGTAATTGGCTCATCAGGAAATTTGTTGCTCTATGAATTATTGATAACGCCCAGCAGGATAAGTACTAAGCCAACAATCAGGCCAATGGCACCGATAACACCTAAAACACTACCACCACCCAAAAGGAGTAATAGCAAACCAATGATACCGATAATTACACCCAGACGGACATTCGAGCTCATGGCTTTCGTTTGGTCTGGTGCTACATGGTTTTTAATTTTCTTGTCAATTTTCTTGAGCATCGCCCGTTCCATCAGCGACATTTTCTTCGTCGAAGCTGCATTGGTAGCTACTTCAGCTTTTGCACTTGTTGTTGCCAGCATTTCGTTCAGCCGAGTCATGCGTTTGGCCAGTTTCTTGTTCGAAGCCAGTTTGTTGTCATTACGTACATACGCTTCTACCTGGCTTACCGCCTGCTTGGTTTGGGCAAGCTGTTGTTCAACAGGGGCTGCTGTTGCAGGCGTTGCAAGAGCGACTTCCGCTGGTTGTTCTGTAGAAACAGGGGCAACGACTGCTACTGATTGAGATTGGGCTGATTTAAAATTTTCGCGGGCAGTTGGTTGAAAATAAGCGACCGGACGGCTGCAGGACGAAAGAATAGCGGCACCCATAAGTGCGGTAAAAAGGTTTTTGGAGAACGTGCTCATAGTGTATTGATTTAAAAATTAACGATTGAAATATAATCCACAACAACTACAACTTCTATGATTTGTTGGGGAGTCCAGAGAAAAGAGAAAACTAATTAGCGTTTTTAACCCAAAAGCTCGGCAAAATCCCCGTCAGCCCGGACTTTCCATTGGCTGGCGGGGATTTTTTCAATCGCCCGAGCGACGATTATAATAAGCCAATCAGCAAAATAACAGCCCCGACCAGAACGGCAACCAGACCTACTGTGGCAGCCGTACCTGATGTTAAAATCAACAGAAGCAAACCGATGATAACCAACACAGCACCACCAGCCAGTGTACCCGAGTTAACCATCGTTTTTTCTGGATTGGCAGGAGCCAGTTGCTTGCTGATTTTTTTGTTCATTTTTTTCAGCATCATCCGCTCCACCAGATTCATTTTTTTAGGTGCATTTGCTTCAGTCGGAGTCAGAGCGGCTTTAGCCGAATTAGCAGCCAGTAATGTGCGAACTTTATTCAGGCGTTTCTGAACCGATTTGTCAGCACTCAATTTGCTGTCATTGCGCACCATAGCATCCATTTGCTCGAGGGCTGTCGTCGTCTGGGCAACCTGTTCTGACGGTGTCGTTACAGAAGCCGTAGCGGTTGTTTGAACAGCCACAGGAGCCGCAGTTTCTGTTTGCGTTACGGGCACAACTTTAGCTGGCGCGGAGGCAAAATGTTCCCGGGCACTGGGTTGGAAATACGCTACCGGACGGCTACAGGATGAAAAGACAGCAACACCTAAAAGTGCAACAACGATGTGTTTGGAGAACATACTCATAGTATATGGTTTAATTAGTGAACGTTTGAGTTACCACCTGATGAACTATAACTTTATTCATTTGTTGGCCTGTTGTTCAAAAAAAATAGCCTACTCCGGCTAAATCAGAAAATTTATAAAACTGACAAGTGGCCCAATAGATCAATACGAGTATGGATAATTACCTACCCTATACGTTATAGAATATAGAAATATACCTGAATTTCAGCTGCCATTAATGGAAACCTTTTCAAATAATTATCTGATTAACAATACGCTAACAAATTATTATTGATCATTTAATACAGCTCAAAATGTGTCCTTAACATCATTCTATTAATAGAATAGACTATTCTTCGCCTTACGTTTACGGACTAAAAAAATTTATTCAGAACTTTTCCATAGCGCCGTACTGGTACAAGAGCAGCTTTATACGAATGTTCTTTTTTTAACGATCCAATTCAAAAAAACAGACCCGACGTCTACGTAGACGTCGGGTCTGTTTCCTGAGAAAACCTGTCAATTATCAGGCAACTGAGCGGAGTTGATATGTAGTGGATTTGCCGAATTTTTCGCGGGCATATTCCAGGCTAACAGTTAGTTCGGTAACGCTCGTTTGAGAAGGCATTTCGAACATAGCGTCGGTAATAATGGATTCGCAGATTGAGCGTAGTCCACGGGCACCCAGCCCATATTGCAAAGCCTGGTCAACAATATAATTCAGGGCGCTGGGGTCCCAATGAAGGGTAATTCCCTCCATCTTGAAAAGCTTATCGTACTGCTTTGTAATGGCGTTTTTAGGTTCCGTTAATATTTGCATCAGGGCATTCCGATCCAGTGGTTCGAGGTGCGTCAAGACGGGCAAACGGCCAATAAGCTCCGGAATAAGGCCAAACGATTTTAAGTCGAGCGCCGAAATATACCGCATCAGGTGTCCGCGTTCGAAGGTATCGTTTAATCGCCGGTCGCCGGAGAATCCAATAGGGCGGGTATTGATCCGCTTGGTAATATGCCGTTCGATACCATCGAAAGCGCCACCGCAGATGAACAGGATATTTTCGGTATTCAGCGCAATCAGGCGTTGGTCGGGGTGTTTGCGTCCCCCCTGGGGCGGCACATTCACAACAGACCCTTCCAGTAATTTCAACAGAGCCTGCTGAACCCCTTCGCCACTGACGTCCCGCGTGATGCTCGGATTGTCGGATTTACGGGCAATTTTGTCGATCTCATCGATGTAGACGATACCGCGTTCGGCCGCTTCCACATTATAATCGGCCGCCTGCAACAGGCGAGTCAGAATCGTTTCCACATCTTCACCGACGTAGCCTGCTTCGGTGATAACCGTAGCATCGGCGATGCAGAAAGGGACTTCCAGAATCTTAGCGATTGAGCGGGCCAGATAGGTTTTGCCCGTCCCCGTTTCGCCAACCATAATGATATTCGATTTCTCGATCGTTACATCATCGTTGGTTTTAGGCTGCATCAACCGCTTGTAGTGATTATAAACCGCGACCGTAATTGATTTTTTGGCTTCGTCCTGACCAACAACGTATTGATCGAGATGCCGTTTCATATCAATCGGTTTAATGAGATTGATATTCAGTTCGGTAGGCTCACTTTTTTTAGGGCGCATTTCTTCCAGCACCACCTGATGCCCCTGCTCAATGCAGTAGTTACAGATGTGTGCATCGATGCCGGACAGGAGCATCATTACTTCGTTTTTGCGTCGTCCACAGAACGAGCAACTAATTTGTGGCATGAACGGTTGCAGGGTAAATAGGCTGGGGGTTATCAGACGCAGCACACAGAAGTGTACCCGCGATCCTGGTTAAAGTAACGGTTCGACTAAATACTTTGTTAAACCAAAAGCTAAATTCGATAAAAAAAACGACTCAGGCGAACCTGAGTCGTTGGGTCTTAGCAAAGTTATTAATTGGTTGCCAGAAAAAGTACTAAGCCGTCAGTTAATCCATGGTCGGTGGCAAATGCGAAAGCACTAGGTTCGTCCGTCCGTCACCATGTATTTCTTTTCTAGGCTGCTTTCTCCCGACGCAGTACTTCGTCGATCAAGCCGTATTCTTTGGCCTCTTCAGCTCTGAACCACTTATCGCGATCAGACGCTTGTTCTATTTCTTCGTACGTACGACCTGAGTGACTGGCCAGAATGTGATACAGGTCTTTTTCCAGCTCGAGCATTTCTTTCATGGTCACCTGCATGTCTTTCGACGTTCCCTGCGCACCACCCGATGGCTGGTGAATCATAACACGGGCATGAGGAAGTGCCGAACGTTTGCCAGCAGCACCGCCAGCCAGCAGCACAGCACCCATCGAAGCGGCCAAACTTGTACAAACCGTGGCCACATCCGGACGAACATACTGCATGGTGTCGTAAATACCCAGACCAGCATAGACCGAACCACCTGGACTATTGAGGTACATCAGGATATCCTTTTTAGGGTCGGCCGACTCCAGGAAAAGCAACTGTGCTACGATGATATTAGCGATATTGTCATCTACGGGCAGACCCATAAAGATGATACGGTCGGCCATAAGCCGTGAGAACACATCCACTTCACGGAAATTCATGGGCCGCTCTTCAATAACCGAGCGGGTCATGTTTTCAACCGAGTTATTTTCAACGGTGTGTTTCACGTAACCGTCCACAGTCAGGCCATTAAGACCCATGTGATTCACGGCGAAATTGCGGAATTCTTTTTCGTAATTCATAATTGGGTTTACTTCTTGATTTGAAAACCAAGAATGCTTGGTGTAAGTTCGAGAATTGTTTCGTTACAAAATTGCGTTATCATCACGAAAAACCCTGTCAGTTTAGGTTTAGATTTTATCGTTGTTACTTGATATGAGCACTATCACCAATCGGGGTCCGGCAGAAAAAATACGCTTACAGCGGCTACAACGCGGTTTATCGCAGGAAAACATGGCTGATCTGCTCAGCCTATCGACAACCGCGTATGGCGATATTGAACGCGGCAAAACGGACCTGACCCTCTCCCGGCTAACCCAAATTGCAAACGTTTTGGCCATATCGCCCCTAACGCTGCTCACCGACGATGCCTTGACTGCACAGGTTATCGAGGTAAAATCCGACGAACTTACCAGCCACGAACTCGAAACGCTACGCCTGACGGTGGAGAAACAACAGTTTGAACTGGACAAACTTCGCCTGGAAGCCGACTATTGGAAGCGTAAATACGACGACCGGATTGCGATGGAAGTCCTTCGCTCGATGGGCATGGAGCAAAAACGGGAGCGGATCGGGTTTTGATTTTTTATCTTTGATTTACCTTTGAATAAACAAATGAGCCAGACTACACCGATAAAAAATCATTATTAATTACTTCATTTGTCACCTACACGATTGTACAATAATAGATTACATAATGAACGAACACAGTAAGAACTTCCTGTATCAGTATCTCAACAATGCCTCCCCTACGGGCTTTGAATCGTCGGGACAGCAGATTTGGCTCGATTACCTAAAGCCCTATACCGATGAATACATTGTCGACACCTATGGCACCGCCGTTGGGGTGATTGGGCCGGGCAAAGATTATAAAGTCGTTATTGAAGCCCACTCCGACGAGATTTCGTGGTTTGTCAATTACATTTCCGACGATGGCTATCTGTTTGTCCGGCGTAATGGTGGGTCCGATGCGCTCATCGCTCCGTCGATGCGGGTAAACCTCCACACCAAGAAGGGCGTCGTTGAGGGTGTTTTTGGCTGGCCTGCCATTCACGTTCGTGATCTGGCTAAAGATACAGCCCCTAAAGTAACCGACCTGTTCATTGATGTAGGTGCAGCCACCAAGCAGGAAGTACTGGATATGGGCATTCATGTCGGCACGGTTTGCACGTTTGTCGATGGTCTGATGGAGTTGAACGAACGGTTTTATGTCGGTCGGGCGCTGGACAACCGTATGGGTGGTTTCATGATTGCCGAAGTAGCCCGCCTTTTGAAAGAGAACAACATTACGCTGCCCTTTACGCTGTACATCGTCAACGCCGTGCAGGAAGAAATTGGCCTGCGCGGAGCCGAAATGATTGCCCGCCGACTCAAGCCAGACCTCGCCATTTGCACCGATGTAACGCACGATACGCAATCGCCGAAGTACGACAAAAAAGAACAGGGCGATCTGAAATGTGGCGATGGACCAGTATTGTGTTATGGACCAGCCGTTCAGAACAATGTACTCGACTTTCTGATTGGTGTGGCTGAGCAGCAGAATATCGCGTTCCAGCGCCAGGCAGTTAGCCGCTCAACAGGTACCGATACCGATGCATTCGCCTACGCCACCGAAGGGATTGCATCAGCCCTGATTTCGCTTCCGCTCAAATACATGCACACAACGGTGGAGACAGTTCACATGAATGATGTGCAGAACGTTATTAAACTTATGTACGAAACACTGCTGGCGCTGAAGGGTGGCGAGGATTTCCGATACATCAAGTAGCGTTTAGCACATCTGTTTGCTTACAGTTACGGCCAGGCCGTACGTTCACAACCCGACTCAAATTGCCAGCTTCATTGGGTGCCCGTTTTAAAAAAACAGGCACCCATTTTTTTAGTAGCAAGGCCCGTACAAGTAACAAAATACTTACAAATACTTGGCTAGTAAATTTACTCAGCAATTAAACAATGGCAATAATTTTATCTTACTCAGCTACAGATTGTTAAAATAAAAACAGTCAGAATTAAGTTGAAATCAAGTCAAAACTGCTACTTATTTTCTACTAAAGTTCTTTTATTTACACTAAGTACATACAACTACATACCTCATATAAGATCAAGATTATCAAACAGTTATATTATAAATTTTTAAATCTTTTTTTAATTTTTATACTAGTTATCTCTATTACTTTAGCGCATTAGGCTCAGTAGAATTATCCTTTTTTATAAAGCCGGATCAACATAGCCTTCTCCATTAAACCCATCCTCTAAAATTTTTACTCAACGTTTCGTATGAAATTAATAAGCTACCTATCCGGGCTGCTATTGCTGTTCTTTCTAATCTCCTGTAGCACAAGCCACACTACCCAAAACAACCAAAAACAATCGTTAACGGATGAAACCAAAGTTGATTTGCCGCTATCGGAGGGTATAAATAATAATTATAGGGATTTCAATAAAATTGGCTACCAGAAGGGTGATAAAATAAAGGACATTACGCTGCGATCAATCGATGGACAAACCGTCAGTTTCGCCAGTGTCATGGCCAATAATAAGCCGTTGCTGTTGATATCAGGCAGCTATACATGCGATATAAGCCGCCGTAATGTTCCAGATATGAATGCGTTGACAGCCCGCTACAAAGACAGAGCTACTATATATCTTGTTTACACCATCGATGCACATCCATCGGATGTCGTTAGCCCCTATTCAAAAAACAACCGGATAGAGATTGCTTCGGCCAACATCAGAGATCAGATCGAAGCGAAGCAGCCTAAAACGTATGGTGAGCGGAAGTTACTGGCCAGAAAGTGGCAGCAACGAAACAGTCTGCTTGCTCCCGTTTTGATCGACAACCCAACGAATGATTTTTGGTTGGCCTTTGGTCAGGCGCCCAACATGGCCTGTCTGATCAATCCAGACGGAACGGTTTACTACAAACAGGCCTGGTTCAAGTTTGTCGATCTGGATTCGTCAATGAAAGACTGGTTTATCAATCAACATAAAAACACCACCAGTCCTTAACGGTCCTCTTTGTTAGCCGTTTCGACGGAAGCCGCCCTGCCCCCGCTGTCCGCCCCCATTTCGCTGTTGGAATGGATCTCGTGGCGCCGTGATGCCCGCACTGAAACTGCGTAAATTATAGACGAAACTAATCATGAAGTACCGGTTCAGGACGCGGCTCCGTACTTCCTCGGTGTACGTGTCGGTTACGTTCCGCACAATGCTCTGGTTCTGGTTCAGCAGATCGAACACCTGAAAGCGCAATTCCCCCTGCTTTTGCTTAAACAACTGCCTGGCCAATGTGGCATTCCAGAGCGTATAGGACTGGTCATAATTAGCCGAACTGCCGCCATAATGATTGAAGTAAACGTTCGTGGAGAAGGTGAAGTTGAGCGGAAGTTGATAATAGACATCGAGCGTAACCGTCTGATTCAGAAAGGTCGTGTTCTGCTGCGGTTGCAGCGAGTATTTCGCCGACTGCCAGTTGATATTTCCCGATAGATTCAAATCCAGCTTCTCCGTAAAATTAGAACTCAATCCAACGCCCTGACCAATCAGCCAGTTTTTTGCCTGATTGGATTGGTTATTGATGAAGCTTGTTCCCTGGTTAAAGGTCATGTTGGTCGATAAATTCAGGTTCGTTTTTTGCGCGCCCAATTTAAGCGGTCGACCGAAGACCAGCGAGCCGTTCACCGTATAATAGCCATTGGTATTTATGGGCTTGGTTGTCTGCGCGCCCGACCGGTCGAATACTGTTGAATTGACGATTTTATTATCCGTTCGGCTAGCGTTCAGAAAGACGAACATATTGCGGAAAGTTGCCGCATCGAACTGGTTATAATTCAGGGATAACGTATGGCTATATTCTGGTTGCAGATCGGCGTTACCAACCTGAATGTTCAGCGGATTGGTGTTGTTGAGCACCGGCTGCAACTGGTTCACCGACGGCGCGTTGATCCGTGTGCGGTAGTTGAACCGAAGCCTTCGGTTTTTGGCAAAATTATAGGTTAGTAACGCATTGGGCAACAAATTCGAAAACGTTCGGCTCAGGTTCGTTTCCCGAGTTAGGTTATCGGAGTTAAGGCTTGCCTGCTGGGCGTCCAGCCCCAATGCATACGTATATTTCAACCGCTTTGTTTGCCAGGTCAATCCTCCCCGATTCGTTACGTAGTCGTTCACAAAGTTGTTGCTCAACTGGCCATTCAGCAGATCATACTGGTTCGTCAGTCCGTTGAAATCATTTACGGCCCGGTTCGATGTATTATGATTGTTGGACAGATTATAGTGAAACTCAAGCGTTTGACGCATTGACAGCGGTTCCGTATAACTCACATTGACCGTGTTGGTCATGGCGTTCGTCTGCTGGTTGTTACGCTGATTGATGGTCTGCGTAACAACGCCCGTTACGGTATCTTTTGTAATGACCCCCGACGTCAGGCTGGTCGATGAGCCGTTAAACTGGTTGACCGACTTATTGATACCTTCATTATCCTGATCATTCAGCGCGATGTTCCAGTTAACCGAAAAGCTCCGTCCTTTTTTCTGAAATTTACGCAAGAGCAGCAGGGAGTTGTTGCCCGTAAAGCCATTCCCGTCTGAGTTATAGTTCGTCTGGCTCGAATTGGCCAGCACCCCCTCATTGGTAATCGTTCGGGCTTCGCTCTGATTGCTATACGTTGAATTTTGCCACGACAAACTCGGAATGACCCGAATCGTCGTCATTGAATCGAGTCGATAATCGAGTCGTAAATTAACCCGCTGATTCGTATTGGTATTGTCGGACCCATTGGTTTGATCGCGGATAAATCCAGCATCCGGCCGTGTGATGACCGTGCCTGCGGTACCACTGGGAATTACGTTTTCCCGGTGGCTTTGCTGGTTGGTGAGGGTATTGGTATTACTGGCATTGTAGCTACTGACCACGTCGATCTTTTTGCCCCAGCCATCGCGATAGTTGATCCCAGCCGCCCAGGACTGCGTAATGGCGTTGCTTCCCACCTGACCAGCGCCATTGCCACTGCCGCCACCGGCTCCACCCCGAACCACGTTGCTGCCACCACCGCCACCCTGCCCCTGCCCGGCTCCACCAAAGTTATTACCAAGGCCCAAATCCGACGCCGTAAACCCCTGTTGATTAACGTTATTCGCCATGCCCAGCATTGAAATTTGCTGACCATTATTGAACCGGTTCAAACTTACCCGGCCTGAATATCTCGCATCATCACCAGGCTTCGGTCCAGCACCAATACTCTGCTGACCAAAGGAGCCTTTCCGTTTATCTTTCTTGGTGGTTATGTTAATTGTCTTCTCCCGGTCGCCATCGTCCACGCCCGAAAACGCCGACTGTTCCGATGCCTGATCGAAAAGTTGTACTTTGTCGATGATGTCGGCGGGTAGGTTACGGGTCGCCATTTTCGGGTCATTGCCGAAAAATGGTTTCCCATCGACCAGCACTTTGGTAATGGCCTGGCCCTGTGCTTTTACGTTCCCATCGCGATCAACTTCCACACCGGGTAGCTTCTTCAACAGATCTTCGACCTGCGCATTGGGCCGCGTTTTGAATGAACCCGCATTGAATTCCAGCGTATCGCCTTTCACGGCAATGGGCGCGCGTTCACCCTGAACCGATACTTCCGTCAGCGTTTGCGATTGCGCCACAAGATCGATGGCACCCATGTCGGGCGCCGGGGCTTCGTTCGTCACTGCAACGCGTTTGGTACGACTACGGTAACCCACATACGACACAAGCACCCGGTATTGCCCCTCGCCAACTTTAGGAAATGAAAATCGGCCCTCGCCATCGGTAATGCCAAACGAAACCAGCGACGAATCGCGGGCCAGCAGCAAGGACACCGACGCTTCGAGCAGCGGCTTTCGGGTAAGCGAATCCACCACCTGTCCGCGAAGCGTCCCCGGCGACTGAGCCAATGACCTGTTTATGAATACAGTGCAATGTAAAATACATACAATGATCCAGAACAAGCACACTGGAATAGTTTGTCTTTTCATACTGAATGGAGGGCCATACGGTCCGTTTTTCATTGCCCGTTAGTTAGAGGCTACGTCTGTTTCTGCGGTTTGTGTGGTCGGCGATCCCATCTCCACGGATCACAGAAACAGCTTTAATCAACCTTATGACGGAGAAACTACGCATTCGTTTAATTGCGCATTGGCATGTTCTGCATCATTCTCTGGCGGAAATCAGCCATTCCTTTCCGGCGCATCTGTTCCATTTCTTCAGCCGATACACTTTTGGCCGCTTTGGGTGGCTGCACAGCAGTCTCCGTTACGGCTTCCATCGAGACACCCGTTGCCTTATACGATTCGTTGTCTGATTCAATCTGCATCACAACGCCTTTGGGGGGTGTCAGGTCGGCAATGGGCGAGTAGGTAAAGGGCAGATCGGTGGTGTACCAGACGGTATAAGTCTGTTTCCGGCGTGTAGCGGTTCCCTTATGACAGAGATAGCCCGCTATTTTCTTGGTTTTATCGCTCGGCGTCCAATCGGCTGCGGTGGGCATGGGCTTTTCGGAGCGGTACATATCCGTAACCGTCGAATCCTTTTTCACAACCAACACGTCGATACGCTGTCGGTTGGCCAGATCCAGATACGTCTGCTGTTCAAACGGAGGTGCCATACGGGCCGTTTGCGGCCTTCCCTCTCGTGAACCGCCACCTCCATCACCCATGGTCCGGCGCATCATCATCCCCTGCGGACGGTCGCGTTCTTCCTTCGCCATAGTCCCCGAAAACACCAGTTTCTGCGTGAATGACATCACTTCCGGCATTCCTTCGGGTGCATCGGGCGCTCCAGGGCTACCCGGCTGTACCTCCTGTCCATTAATGACCATCCGCATTTGTGAGCGGTCGATCTGGCGCATACCCTCGTAGGTGATCTTACCCGATGCGGGTGTCTGCCCATACAGCGTTGTGACACAAAGTCCGGCCGCGAGCAAGGTGATGATGTGTTTTTTCATGTTTCTGAAAAGTCAGTAATCGGTGGCTTATTTATGCTGGATGCCTTTACGGTTCACGTTGAATGAAGGATTCCAGCAGTAAACGTTGCATTAATTTAAGAACTCGCCACCAAAAGTTTCTTAAAGGTTGTTAAATAGGTTCTGAGTCGCCTTTTTTACCGGCTGAATGTCTGTCTATGCATCCAAAACGTATTATTTCGCTGGTGCCCTCGCAAACCGAATTGCTCTTTGACCTTGGGCTGGATGAGGAGATTGTAGGCATTACAAAATTCTGTATTCACCCGGCCGAAAAAGTTAAGCACAAGGTACTTATAGGAGGTACCAAGACCCTTCACCTAGACCGGATTCGGGAGCTTTCTCCTGATCTGATCATCGCCAATAAAGAAGAAAACACCCGCGAACAGATCGAGGCACTTCAGCGTCAGTATCCCGTACATGTTACGGATATGGCGACCCTACCCGATGCCTTGGGAATGATTCGGGAAGTGGGTTCATTAGTTGGCAAAAGCCGGGAAGCGAACGCGATGGCCGCTCAAATCGAACGAGATCTTACGCCCATATACGCGGCATCCCGGCCAACCGTTGCTTACCTGATCTGGCGAAAACCGTACATGGTAGCCGCAAGCAACACCTTTATTGATGCCATGCTGACGGTAGCCGGTTTCCAGAATGCATTTGCCAATCAAACTCGCTACCCCGAAGTCACGCCTGATGACTTGCAGAAAGCGCAGCCAGATCTCCTTTTATTATCATCGGAGCCCTACCCGTTCGGCGAGAAACACACAGCCGAACTACAGCAACTTTGCCCGTCGGCGCAGGTGTTGCTGGTGGATGGCGAAGTGTTTTCGTGGTACGGCAGCCGGTTGTTGCGAGCGTCCGACTATTTTAGGAACTTGCATTATCAACTTGGCCAGGATACTGTATGATCACCGACATTTCGCAACTTGACCCCAACGGCACCTACACCTATGCTGATTATCTGAAATGGCAGTTTGACGAAAGCGTCGAACTGATCAAGGGGAAACTGTACCTTATGTCGCCTGCGCCCAGACGAGTGCATCAACTGGCTGTTAGTCATTTGTTGATTGACATTGGCAGTTATTTAGGTGATCAAGGCTGCCAGATCTACACCGCCCCCTTCGATGTACGGCTACCGATCCGGAATGAGCGCAAGCCCGACCAGTTGCATACCGTTGTCCAACCCGATCTTTGCATCATTTGTGATCCAGCTAAATTAGATGACAGCGGCTGCTTAGGGGCACCCGACTGGGTCATTGAAATAACGTCGCCCCGCACCATCAAAAAGGACTTTAATGAAAAATATAACCTCTATGAGCAGTCGGGCGTGCAGGAATACTGGATTGTTGTTCCGAAAGAAAATATCGTACATGTCTATGTACTGGAGAACGGAGAATACGAGTTGGTAGATATTTACGAATCAGGCGATATTCCCAGCCGAACCTTCCCTGGACTAACCATTCGTTACGAACGAATCTTTCCCTAAATGACCCGACCACTAACCGACGACACCCTTTCCGTTGCGTCCATCAACCTGCTTTTATTTGTGGCCAAACAACAGGGAGCCGATGCCGATGCGCTGGCGCACGCCGTTGGCATCAGCCCGGAACAGCGACAAGACCCCGACGGGCGCGTACTGATTCGGCAGATACAGGCGCTCTGGCGTGAAGTAATCGCAGCCACCGGCGATCCTGACCTGGCCTTGCGACTTGGCGAACTCATCAATCCGGTAGCCATTGGTGTGCTGGCCTACGTAATGATGCACAGCCCCACGCTGGGAAAAGCGTTTGACAAACTCTGTCATTATCAGGATATTGCCTGTGAAGGTATCCGAACAACGGGCAAGTTAGTATCGTCTGCCACATCGGAGCCGCAATTCATGTTATCGCTCCAGATAACCAGCGCCGATATTATTTATCCACAGCACGCGCTCAACTCCGAACTGTCGATTTACCTGGCAGCCATGCGCGCCCTGACTGGCCAGCACATTGCGGCTACCGAAATTCGGTTTGCCTATCCAAGACCCGTCAATACAACCGTACACGAACGCGTCTTTGCGCCCGCTCGCCTGTTGTTCGACGCGCCGGAAACAGCCATGATTCTAAACGCGACATTGCTCGATCTGCCGATTCTGAACGCCAGCCCAACGCTGTCAATTCTGTTTGAAAAGCACGCCAACGACATTCTTGACAAACTCAGAACACCGTCGCTCAGCCGCCGGGTAAAATCAGAAATTATCGCTCTCATGAAAGGCGAAGAACCCACGCTGGCCGCTGTTGCCGAGCGCCTGGCAATGGGTGTCCGAACGCTCCAGCTTCATTTGAAAGAAGCCGGAACGTCCTACCAGCAGTTACTCGACGAAACCCGTAAAGAACTCGCCATCGGGCACTTGCGCGAGCCAGCTATGAGCACAACCGACATTGCTTTTCTGCTGGGATTTGCCGAACCGAGTGTCTTTTTTCGGTCGTTCAAAAAATGGACTGGCCAGACACCCGGTGCTTATCGGCAGGCGCAAGCCTAGTAACGCGGACTTCCAGTCCGCAAGTATGTACAGGTAGAGGTCAGAGTTTCGAGGGAGGACTCGTTAGCCTTCGGCTATGCGGACTGGAAATCCGCGTTACTGCGCCGGGCAAACCAGGCCAGTGTTTCCGTTAGCGCCTGTTTCATAGGCGTTGGCTGGAAATCGGGGAAGAGTGATTTTACCTTCTGGTCATCGAGTACAATCGTATTTTCGTAGAGATAGAGCATTTCTTTAACCTCCCGCATCACAGGCATCACCAAGCCCAGGGCGCTCAGTAAAAAACGACTATATATTTGAATCTTTGCAGGCTGGCCCGCTATCGCGCTGATCTGATCGAACCACGCCCGCATTGAGGATAAAGTAGTTCCCCCATAATTCCAGACCTCGTACGACACAGCCACCGATTGTGACCGCCTGTTCCACTCCCGCAGGAGGAGCCGAACGATAAGTTCGGCGGCATCGGGCGTATAAACCAATTGATGGGGAATATCGGCGTTCACAAGCCAGGGGAGCGCTTTACCCTTGAGCGCGTTTTCAAAAATAGGCCTGATGCCATCGTTCAGGACGTTGGGTCCCCAAAAATCCGGCAATCGAACAGTCATGACGCGGCATTTACCCGCGTTGGCAGCCTGCTCCAGGCTGGCTTCGATCTCGACGCGTAATTTCCCTTTTCGGGTGCATGGATTAGGGAGGCTGTCCTCCCGAATAGGCTCCGTTGTCTGGCCAAAATTGTAGACATTACCCGGAAAAATAATCACCGAATGGGCCTGCTGAGCCACGTCGATCACGTTGTTCGTCGCCGTATCCATATTCCCAAACCACTTGTTGTACGGGTAATTGATCCCATGAAAAATGAAATCCTTATCGACAGCAATACGGCTTAGCAAGGCAGCATCCTGTACATCGCCTTCAACAATGGTAAGTGTGGCTTGCTGTTGAAACAGTGCTTCCGCTTTGGCCCGATTACGGACCAGGATGGTAACGGGCAGATTGTGGGCGAGCAGGCTGGCCGTTACGGCATAACCGATGCTTCCGGTTGCGCCCAGAACAAGCGTATTTGGTGATTCATTCATGCTTTTCGTGCGTCAATTTGTATAGAACAAAGGTCCGGGGAATGCGCCGGACGGTCGCTGACGTACCACGCAAATCGACTGACCAATCGCGAAAATCTGAGTATAAAGGGCAGTGCTTATTTACCGTTATTTGCCGAACCAAGCGTTTTTTTTCGTTCCTTCAAAAAATGGATCAGCCAAGCGTCAGGCGCTTACTAGCTGGCACAAGCCTAATTATATACGAATTGATCAATGAAAAAACAGTTTACCTATCTGGCTTTCACGCTATTCACCTTCATTGCAGCCCCAGTACTTGCCCAGCAGCATACTGAACAGAAACACGATAAATACATCTGGCCTACCGATTCGCAGGTCAAACAGAAGCTGGACAACTGGCAGGACATCAAGTTTGGCTTGCTGATGCACTGGGGCACCTACAGCGAATGGGGCGTAGTGGAATCTTGGTCGCTTTGCCCGGAAGATGAAGGCTGGTGCGAACGGAAAGGGCCGCATTCGGCCAATTGGTATGACTATAAAAAGGCGTACGAAAACCTTCAGACAACGTTCAACCCGGTCAAGTTCAACCCCGAACGCTGGGCCAATGCGGCCAAAGGAGCGGGCATGAAATACATGGTCTTCACGACCAAACACCACGACGGGTTCTGTATGTTCGACACGAAACAGACCGATTATAAGATTACCGATACTAAAACCCCTTTCTCATCAAATCCGCGCAGTAACGTCACGAAGGAGATTCTGGGTGCTTTTCGGCAGCAGGGTTTTATGGTCGGAACGTACTTTTCCAAACCCGACTGGCATACTGAAAATTACTGGTGGCCTTACTTTCCTCCGAAAGATCGGAATGTGAGCTACGATCCCAAAAAACGCCCCGATCTCTGGAAAAAATTCAGCGATTTCACCTACAACCAGATCGAAGAGCTGATGAGCGATTACGGAAAAGTAGATATCCTATGGCTCGATGGCGGCTGGGTTCGTCCGTTCAGCAGCATCGACTCGACCATCAGCTGGCAGCGCACGATTCCGTATAATCAGGATATCGATATGGCACGCATCGCGGGCATGGCCCGCAAGCATCAGCCGGGCCTGCTGGTCGTCGACCGGACGGTACCGGGTGAATTTGAGAATTACGTAACCCCCGAACAGTCGATCCCTGACCACTACATGCCTATTCCCTGGGAAAGTTGTATGACCATGGGCAACAGTTGGTCGTACGTTCCTAAAGAGAACTTCAAATCGGCCCGAAAGCTGGTACAAACCCTGGTGGACATCGTCGCCAAGAACGGGAACTTGCTGCTCAACATTGCGCCCGGTCCCGATGGCGAGTGGCATGAGGAAGCCTATGAGCGCTTGCAGGAAATTGGCAAATGGATAGCCGTAAATGGCGAATCTATTTACGGAACCAAACCCCTGGCGCCCTATCGGCAGGGACAATGGGCCTTTACCTCGACCAGCAAAGCGGTGTATGCCTCTTACTTGCCAACCGATTCGGAGAAGCAACTGCCGGCCAGCGTCGCCTTGCCAGTGCTTCCGGTTGCTCCAACGGCCAAAGTAACGGTTCTGGGTGCTAGTCAGTCGCTAAAGATGACCAAAACAAAGGATGGACATAGCGTTGTTATTCCCGACAAAGTTCGGCAGCAACTAGCCGGGCAACCCGTTTGGGTACTAAAAATCGGGTAGCAGACCTTTGTCCAGCTGTTTACAACGTTCCCAGGCTCGTATGTTTGAAGTTGTCGAAATACTTTAGCCCGTAGCCAAACATCCGATCCATACTCGAATGCGCGAAGAGGAGGATGCCCGCCAGCATCAGGGTTTGGTTACCCGTCATCAGGCCCAGTAGCCCGATCACAATGCCCAGGCCCTTGTGATGGGCGACATTATACAAAACGGCCCCAACGGCCGGATTGACCAGATAACCAATCATGCTGACATCGGGAATCAGAATCAGGGCGGGAAACCACCACCAGGCAAAATTTAGTTGGGAGAACAGGTAAATAGCGGCAAGGAACTGGATTACTTCTTCGGACTTCAGGAGCGTTTTCATGTGTTTGTTCGTGATTAGTACCTGACAAAGGTCCGACACGATGGCCGTCTGGTCGCTGACGAAGCATGCAAATCGAGTGACCAATTGCGAAAATCTGCATAAACAACAACGGCCGCTAATCACATGACTAGCGGCCGTTGTTGTTTATGCAGCGAAAGGTCTAGACTCATTTACTCCTTCAGGCTTTTCAGGTACGCAATGCTTTTCGGCATTTGCTCATATTCCTTGTTACTCTCATCCTCGATATAATAATGCTTCACGCCCGCCTTTTTCGCTAAACGAATAATTTCAGGAATGTTCACCTGACCGTCACCCAGCGTGACATCGTTTTCGGGGGGCGTGCCACCGGTAAGATCCCCTTTAACGCCTTTTTTGAGATCTTTCAGGTGCATAAGCTTGTAACGATTTCCGTACTTTTTCAGTAACGCAACCGGGTCAGCGCCACCGTGTTGCGCCCACAGAATGTCCATTTCAAAGGAGACGTACTTAGGATCGGTATTTTTGACGATGTAGTCATACAAGGTCCCATCTTCATACGGATGAAACTCGTAGCCGTGGTTGTGGTAGCAGAAGGTCAGCCCGTTTTCTTTCAGAATCTTGCCCACCCGGTTAAAATCCTCTACAGCTTTTTTGGCATTATCGAGGTTAAAATTAGCCTTTTGGTGAGGAATCCAGGCAACCATAACAAACGAAGCGCCCAGTTCCTTCGCCTTATTGACCGCATCCATCGGGTCTTTTACGATCTGCTCGTAACCCGATCCTGTAGCCGAAATTTTGATACCTCGCTCATCACACAGTTTTTTGAATTCCACGCCCGTCATCCCTTTAGGCGCACCACCTTCCATATCCGTAATGCCCAGCGCTTTGATGGTATCTAAAGTAGCAATGACACTCTTGGGAAAACTAGCCCGGTAGGTATACGACTCAACGCCAATCGGGAAGGTATACAAGGGTTTGCCTTTCTGGGCAAAACTATCGGTAATGCTCAGAGCTATTGTTGTGGCTAAACACAACGAGAAAACGGTTTTTTTCATGATTATAGGCTTTTCTTTCTTACTCCCGGTCGCTTCCTGGGTATGCCGAAAAATGCTGGCTTCATCCTATAAGGCAGCCTTACCTTAAGTTTTACTTATTGTTACTGATTGGTGCTCGGTTCATAAGTAGATCGCCCCATCGATAGGCTCTTTTTACCATGCAACGAAGGACGTTTATTCAGAACACGGGCTTGCTTACGGCAGCCCTAAGCACAACCGGGCCGGAGCTGTTGGCGACATCACCACAACCAGCGGTGGGCAAAAACAAATTGCCCAAATGGAAAGGCTTCAACCTGCTGGACTTTTTCTCGCCTGACCCATCCAAAAGTCGGCGGGCAACGCAGGAAGATCATTTGAAATGGATGCAGGACTGGGGCTTCGACTTTATCCGGCTCCCTATGGCGTATCCGTATTACCTCAAGTTCGACCGGAGCCGAAACATCACCCCCGACGAGGTTTACCAGATTGATCAGAAAGCCGTTGATCAGATCGATCAGTTGGTTTCGCTGGCCCATAAGCATAACCTGCACGTCAGCTTAAACCTCCACCGGGCACCCGGTTACTGCATCAATGCGGGGTTTAATGAACCCTATAACCTCTGGACCGACAAGGCTGCCCTCGACGCCTTCTGCTTCCACTGGAACATGTGGGCCAAACGATATAAAAATGAATCGTCGAAGAAAATCAGCTTCGACCTGCTGAACGAACCCAGTCTGCGTGCCGACATGAACGATCAGCATTCCAAACGGGGTAGCGTGCCGGGCGAGGTGTATCGTAAAGTTGCACTGGCCGCATCGGAAGCCATTTGGAAAGAAAACAAAACCCACCTGATCATTGCCGATGGCAATGATACGGGTTCGTCCGTGATCCCGTCCATTGCTGACCTTAATATTGCCCAAAGCTGCCGGGGCTACAATCCGGGCATCATTTCCCACTACAAAGCGCCCTGGGCCAACAAAGACCCCGAGCATCTGCCCGACCCCAAATGGCCGGGACAAGTGGGCGATAAATACCTGAGTCGGGCCATGCTGGAAACCTTCTATCAACCCTGGATCGAGCTGGTCAATAAAGGGGTAGGTGTTCACTGTGGCGAATGCGGTTGCTGGAACAAAACACCCCATGCTGTTTTTCTGGCCTGGTTTGGCGACGTATTGGACATCCTGTCGACCAACGGCATTGGGTTCGCGTTGTGGGAGTTCATCGGTGACTTCGGCATTTTAAACTCGGGCCGCACCGACGTAGCTTATGAGGATTGGCATGGATACAAGCTGGACCGAAAACTATTGGATTTAATCAGAAAGGTGTAAGAACAGGCAACGGGCGGGCCTGCTCTAAGTTATTTGTAGTAGACCGCCTGTTCCTTAATTAACCGGATTCTATTATCGTATCGAGTACCAAAAAAAGGCGTTTTCTAACCAGAAGACGCCTTTTTTGTGCGCCACAAATCACTCAAGTAAATTTTAACAGCTATATAAACTATAAAATAATATATATTATAAATATTTTGGATACATTACTGGTTATAATTCTCCAACTATTCTCTATTGTCAACATGAAAAGGCGTACAAATCAATTACTGGGTGCATTGATACTATTCATAGGCTTAACCAACTGTGGCCGCTCGCTTTACAGGGCGTCAACTAATACAGTCTTTATCAGCTCAGATAATGGCATTTTACACGCGCTGAATGCCCATACTGGGAAAGAAAAATGGCAATACCAGTTAGGAAAGGTACAGATTAACGCAGCCCCTATTGTAGCAGACGGGCTCGTGATCGTGACAACTTCCGCTGAGTCAGCCATCCTGGCGTTCGACGCATCATCAGGAATCCTCAAATGGAAGAAAATGCTTCCGGACGGTCTTATCTTCTCGGCTAGAATAACCGACAAAACCATCTATGTGTTAGCCAGCAACAGAGCGTTCTGGGATTACTCAGACAAGAACTTTACAACCTTATACGCACTGGATATCAACACGGGCAATCTGAAATGGTCTTTCCAGACTGGAAGCCAGCCAACCTGGTCCGCCTTGTCAAACACAGATGAAAATTGTCCTTTAGTCTGCAAAGGCACCGTGTACTTTGGCGGGAACGATGGGTTGTTTTATGCCATCAACGCTGACAAGGGGACTGTAAAATGGACTCACTCATCCGGGGTTTCGTTTTATTCAAGTCCGGTATGCGTCGATGATGTTGTGTATATTGGCGATGCCAATGGCTCGCTTTTGGCCCTCGATGATTCGACAGGCAACGTAAAATGGCAAGTTCATGACTCCTACACGATCCATGCGGGTATCGCCACCGATAACAAACACTTGTTCGTGCCATACGATGGCCCTGCTTCTTTGGCCGCATATTCCCTGAAGGACGGCTCGAAATGCTGGTTATTTATGCCCAGTACCTATATTTCTTCCTCACCGTCGGTTGCAAACGGGCTTCTGTATATGAGCTCTGAAGATGGTACCTTCTATGCCATTGATACTCAGACTGGTCAGCCGAAATGGAAGACCCGTTTACTGGCATCGCAACTCACTGTGCCAACAGTTGTCAACGATATGATCTACATAGGGGGAGGCAAGACGATGTACGCGCTGGATGTCAGCACGGGCAAGCAAAAGTGGGCGTTTTCCGCAGGTGGACATGTAGTTAAGAGCGCATGCATACAGACCCAGAACGGGGACGTTTTCCGCGGTCTTGGCGCGATACAACCTCAGTAACCGATGTCTAAACCGTTGACTAATCAAACAAAAGCAGGAAATTAACGAAATAGTTATCGGGCACAAACATAACTAGCTGACTAATTGTCAGCTAGTTATGTTTGTGCCCGGCTCATTTCAGCAAAATAAATAGATCCGGTCTGTAATGTTTGTTCCACATAGTCGTCTTTGTCATTGAAATGGATCTACACGCCTTCAAACAACGAATACTGCCTGTTCAGGGACGCCTTTTTCGGCTGGCTCAGTTGTTTCTACGCAACCGCGAAGAAGCCGAGGATACGTTGCAGGATGTGTTGCTGCGGCTGTGGACGAATCGGCAACAGTTGGACACCTACCATAGCGTTGAAGCGCTGGCCGTGCAAATGACCAAAAACATTTGTCTGGATAAATTGAAAGCCCATGCCCGGCAGAAAACCACCGACGGCCCCGACTTGCCCGATGTGCAAACGGATACGGCTTCGCCCTACCAGCAGGTGGAATTTGCCGACAGTGCCGGGCTTATGCATCGGCTGATCGACGACTTGCCGGATCAGCAGAAGTTGATTCTTCACCTGCGCGATGTCGAAGAATACTCGTTCGACGAAATTGAACAGGTTACCGGACTTAGCATTAACAATATTCGTGTGATTTTATCGCGGGCTCGTCAACGTCTGCGCGACAATTACCTAAAAACCAATGAGTATGAAGCAGGACATTGAAAAGCTGCTGGAGCGCTATTACGACGGAGAAACATCATTGGCCGAAGAAAAGCAGTTACGCCAGTTTTTCCAGCAGGATAACCTTCCGGCCCATCTGGAGACCCACGCCCACCAGTTCCGCTACTTCGTCGATGCCCGGAATCAGCACCCATCTCTGGCGTTTACCAACCAGTTAGCGGCTAAATTGAACCCACCTAAAGTCAGCCAATTCAGTCATTTAACGACCTGGGGGCTGCGGTTAGCGGCTAGTGTGACACTGCTTATGCTGGGGTTCGCCGGAGGTATTGTTTACAACAACTGGCGTGCGGATCAGGTCAGTACTCAACTGGCCGATTCAGCGCCCGCCCAGGAAATGAAGAAAGTTTTGGCATTCGAACAACTGCCCAAAACCTCGGCCAGCGAACGCATTCAGGCAGTTAATCAGAGCTACGAACTCAGCCAGGCCGATCAGGCCATTACGCAGCTACTGGTTAATACACTGAACTTCGACGCCAATGTAAACGTACGACTGGCGGCCTGTCAGGCCCTGGCCCGTTTCGAAAACGAGCCCGATGTGCGCGACGCTCTCATTCAATCCCTAAGGATTCAGACAGACCCCAATATTCAGATAACGCTGATCGAGATACTGGTCGCCATCAAAGAGAAGCGGGCGGTCAATGAAATGAAACGGCTGGCCCAGAATCAGCAGCTACTCGACGTGGTGCGGCTAAAAGCCAAAGAAGGCATTAACCGACTGAACCGAACACAAACCTCACCTTCATAAATCGGCCTCTCGTACCAAACAGCTTCCATCCGTTTGCGGAGCCGTTGAATAGCCATCTCAAACAGCTGGAAGCTATTTGGTAAAACTCATAATTTACTAATCAAACCAACAAATCATGAACAGGATTATTCTGTTGAGCGCCAGCTTATTATGGGGCCTAACTACCCTTCAGGCTCAGGAATACAAAACCAAATTGGCGAATGCCAAAGACCGGAAAGTAACCATCGAAATGGACGCGACCTCACTCAAAATTGAAGGCCACAACAGCGACGATGTCATTATTCTGGCATCATCGGGCTACGAAGCACCACCCGAACGCGCCAAGGGGTTGAAACCAATCTATAATACGAACGTCGACAATTCGGGCATTGGCCTGGCTGTAACGACCGAGAATGGTGGCCTGCGAATTGAAAAGGCAACCCGTAAACAAATCAAGTACACGATTAAACTGCCCCGCAAAGTGGCACTGCTCTATCAGGAAGTGAACTGGCAGGGGTCGAATGTCAGCATTACGAACATGGATGGCGACCTGGAAATCAAAACCAACAACGCATCCATTGATCTTAATAACGTGACCGGGCCCATCGTCGCCAATACGATCAACGGGGAAGTCAAAATCGTTTACTCGACCTTGAGTCAGGAGAAACCAACGGCCATCTCAACGATAAACGGCCCGGTCGATATCACGCTGCCCGCCAATGCCAAAGCCAATCTGAAACTCCGGTCAATTAACGGAGAAATGTATACGGACTTCGATCTGGGCGTGAAAACATCGAAAGATGGCATGTCGAAAGTTGGGGGCGGTCACGACATCGACGGCACCACAAACGGCGGTGGTGTTGAGATGCAGCTTAAGACAATTTCCAGCAACATCTATATCCGAAAACAAAAGTGATTCACGACTCCCCTCTTCACGCTCATGAACAAAAGCCTACTCCTGATCCTGCTTGGATTGCTCATCCGGCCCGCCTTCGGGCAGAAGATCATTGAAAAAACGTTGCCCGTCACCAGCGGCCAACTCGTGAATCTCAACCTGAAATTTGCCGATAGCATTCGGGTGCGCTACTGGGACAAACCGACGGCCCTGGTCCGAATCACCGTTACGATCAATGGCGGCAAACTAAATGACGCGCTGCTGGTCACCTCCGGTTCGACGGCCGGGGAAGTGACCCTCAAAACCGACTTTGATCAGGAGCTAATCAAGCAGGGCAAACCGGAAGACTGCCCTGGTGAGCATCATTCCTGGAACAGCGGCCGCGATGGCACCCGGTACATGGTATGCAGCGACCTCAACTATCAGGTGTTTTTACCCCGGCAGGCCCAGTTGAAACTTGAAACCATCAACGGCAACATCGATGTCCAGGGAGCCACGGCTCCCGTGTTTGCCAAAACCATCAGTGGTTATATCGACATGGGCTGGCCGAAAGCGAAAGGGGCTAACGTATCGATGAAAACCATTACGGGCGAAGTTTATTCAAACTTGTCCATTGAGTTTAAAAACAAGAAAGAAAAGAACCCCATTGTCGGCTACCTGCTCGAAGGGACGTTAAACGGCGGAGGTCCGGCGGTTCGGCTGGAGTCGATCAGCAACAACGTTTACCTGCGGGAGAACGATTAGCCGCCATAAAAGCCATTTTCCGATAAGAGGGCTGTGTACGCACAGCCCTCTTTTTTCGTTATTCAGGCTTACGTTCTACCTAGGTGATTGGTTGGAGTTGAATAAGTACCGAGTCGAACTTAATCACCCCGCTGAAACGAAAGTCCTGATTATAAAAACCTCAATGCCTACTTTCAGTAGCAAAGCCCCTACTGCGTATGTATTTCCCTGGTATCTCCTGCTGTTTAGGCCTACTTCTGTTTGTCACGTCTTATTTACACGGGCAATCGACGGAAAAAGGGGACCGGATAACGGGCCCTAACTTTGCCACGCGCAGCCCTGTGCTGGCTCGTCATGGCATGGCTGCGACCAGCCACCCGCTGGCAACGCAGATTGCGCTCGATATTCTGAAGCAGGGCGGTACGGCCGTCGATGCGGCTATTGCGGCCAATGCGGCCCTTGGCGTTATCGAGCCCAATAATGGCGGCATTGGTGGCGACTTATTCGCCATTGTGTGGTCGGCTAAAGAGCATAAACTACATGGTTTGAATGCCAGTGGCCGCTCGCCAAAAGGGTTGTCGTATGATGCCCTGAAGGCTGTACTGGGAAAACGGTCACAAATTCCGCTCTATGGTCCCCTATCCGTATCGGTGCCGGGCGCAGTAGATGGCTGGTTTACGCTGCACCAGCGTTTCGGCAAGTTACCCATGCGTACCCTGCTGGCACCAGGCATTCGATATGCCCGCGAAGGCGTACCCGTTCCGCAGGTGATTGCCTACTCGTGGCAGGTAGCCGCTGGCCGGTTAGCTGCCAGTGAAGCCATCGTCCAGGAGTTCGACAATTTTCGCCACACGTTTTTGTTAAACGGGAAAGCGCCCACCGAAGGACAGATTTTCCGAAATCCAGATTTGGCTGACACGTACGAAAAAATAGCCAAAGGGGGGCAGGATGTTTTCTATAAAGGAGCCGTGGCCGATGTCATGGATCGCTACGCCCGCCGGGTGGGCATCTATCTGCGAAAGGCCGATCTGGTTGCTCACCAAAGTACCTGGATTGATCCCATTTCAATAAATTATCGGGGATACGATGTCCATGAATTGCCCCCAAATGGGCAAGGAATTGCCGTTCTGCAAATGCTCAACATTGTGGAAGGCTACGATTTGAAGAGCATGGGACATAATAGCGCCGATTATTTACACCTGCTCGTCGAAGCCAAGAAGCTTGCCTTTGAAGACCGGGCCAAATACTATGCCGATCCTGATTTTGCCAAACCTTCCATCAACTGGCTACTTACTAAAGACTATGCCGCTACCCGCCGAAAATTGATCGACCTCAACAAAGCCTCCAGCCGACTCGATGCCGGAGACCCGGCCCTGCGGGCTGGTGACACTGTTTACCTGACCGTAGCCGATGACCAGGGGAATATGGTATCGCTGATTCAAAGCAATATGCTGGAATTTGGGAGCGGCATGGTGCCCGACGGGCTGGGATTTGTCTTTCACAATCGGGGTACCAGTTTCAACATGCAGCCGAACCATGCCAATGCCTACGTACCGGGGAAACGGCCCTTCTCCACCATCATTCCCGGTTTTGTCACTAAAAATGGGGAGCCTTTCCTCAGCTTTGGGGTCATGGGCGGGGCAATGCAGCCTCAGGGACACCTACAGGTGCTTTGCAACATCATCGACTTCGGCATGAATATCCAGGAAGCAGGTGATGCCGCCCGCTTTAGTCATTCGGGCAGTAGCGAACCTATTGGCACGCTCATGACCGACGGTGGCCGACTGGCGCTGGAAAGCGGCATTTCGCCACAAGTCCGCCTTGACCTGGAAAAACGAGGGCATCAGCTGACGCCAACTGATTTCTTTGGTGGGTATCAGGCCATTCAATGGGATGCCGTTAATCGCATTTATTGGGGTGCCAGCGAGATGCGGAAAGATGGGCAGGCGGCTGGCTACTGACCCTACTCTTTAGAACAAAAACAAGACTTTATAAGAATCCTATGATATGACTAAATAGGGTCAAAGACGAACGATAGCCTCCGTTTTTTTCGAAACACTATGCAGGAAGCATACCACTCAGTAAGTAATAAATTTAATGGTGTCAGAACCGTAAATTCTGGCATAGATTTGGCCACTCGTTCGTTTAATAAGCAATTTACATTAACTCAATGAAACGTTATGGCATCTCTTGCAGATAGGATCGCGAGTTTTTTTAGTGGCAATGACTCTACTACAGACGAAGGGTTACGGGACTTGTTTATCAGCGAATTAAAAAGCGTTTATTACAGTGAAAAGCGGGCCGTCGACGCACTCGGCGACCAGGCCGAAGCCAGTACAACGGACGAAGTAGGGAATGCTTTTTTAGCGCATCAGGAACAAAGTCGCATTCAAGTAGAGCGATTGGAAGAAATATTCAAAATTATTGGCATCAAAACCGAGACACGCACAGCCGATGCCATCGATGGACTCATTAGTGATGCCAAGCGTGTGGTGGCAGATACGGAATCGGGTTCGCTAACGCGGGATGCAGCGTTGATTATTGCGGCACAGAAGATTGAGCATTACGAAATTGCGGCCTATGGCTCATTACTTACACTAGCCAAAATGCTCGACTTCAACCAATCGACCGAGTTGCTGGCCAAAACGCTCGAAGAAGAAAAAGAAACGGACAGAAAACTGACCATTCTGGCCGAGTCATTCGTCAACACACGGTCAAAAGAAGAAGAAGAAATGCACCCCGGAAGTCATCATGCGAGCCGCCACGTAGCCCACAGTACGGATTCAGACGTTACGCTGGGCGGACCGCTGGGTATATAATCGACGACCTATCTTTCTAACCAGAAGAGCCCGGCAATTGCCGGGCTCTTCTGGTTAGAAAGATAGAAAAAACGCCACTATTGTATCCCCGCGCTCTTATGCTTTTTCTTCGCCAGCACGGGTGTGCTTTCGGGTGGCTGCCGGTGGTGCGTTGCCTGCTCGTAGGCATACACGAATTTAATAAGCGTTGGTTCGCTATACGGTCGGCCGAAGAACTGCAAACCAGCAGGCAGGCTACCGTAGGTGAAGCCCATCGGCACTGAAAAAGCAGGGAATCCTGTTGGTGGCGACAGTGCATTGTTATTTGTGCCGGAGGGCGTATTCAAATCTCCGATCAGCCGGGGCGGGTAGCTAAAGGACGGATAAACCAGCACATCGACTTGCGTCGAATCCATAGCCCGCAGTAATAATTGCCGCAGCCGTTCGCGCAGGGCCAGGTTCTTTCCCCACCCTTTATGGGCTTCGGGTGCCAGGGTATCGGCCTGGGCATCCAGCAGCGATTTTTCAAGATAAGGGTGAAATTGCTTCGACTTAATAATAGAGCCCAGTGTTTTGTGCGGAGCGTTAGGCCCCAGACTCGCCAGATACAGGTTGAAATCGCGCCTTAACTGCGGGATGGTATCAAACGACTTGTTGATCGTATCCAGTTCAGGCACCCGAACCGAGTCGATTACGATAGCACCAGCCGCCCGAAGTTCCTCCAATGCCTTATTGAACAGGGCGTATACCTGGGGGTCTGAATTTTTGGGCATAATCATCTGCCGAAATACACCAATACGAGCGCCTTTCAGCCCATTTTTATCCAGAAATTGCCGGTACGTCCGGGGAATTTTCCCCTGGCTTTGCCTGGTCACGGTATCAGCTTTATCGTATCCCACAATCACATCGAGCACACGCACGGCGTCTTCCACCGTTCGGCAAATGGGTCCGCCGGTATCGTTGGTCATCGCCAGCGGAGCAATGCCGTCGCGGCTAACGAGACCCAATGTTGGGCGAAACCCAACCAGGCTCTGGTGAGAGGCTGGCCCCCGAATGGAGCTTCCGGTATCGGTACCCAGCCCGATCGTACCAAAATTAGCCGTCACGGCGGCTGCCGTTCCGCCACTCGACCCCGCCGTTGTGCGTTTGGTATCGTACGGATTGCGCGAATAGCCCGGCAAAATGGAACTGACCGAGAACTGCCCCGACATAGCAAACTCAGCCAGATTCGACTTGGCAATGATGATTGCGCCCGCTTCCCGAATTCGCCTGACGACATAGGCATCATCGGGCGGGATCGATTTTTTCATGGCCAGCGTCCCATTGGTGGTCGGCATGTCGTAGGTGTCATAATTATCTTTCACAATAATGGGAATGCCATGCAGCGGGCCTACCAGTTTCCCAGTTGCTTTGTAGAGCGAGTCGAGCCGTCGGGCTTCGGTCAGCGCTTTTGGATTCACCATAATGATGGCGTTCAGATACGGCCCCTGTTTATCATAAGCCTCGATCCGGTCCAGATACAGCTGAACCAGTTGTTCGGCGGTTACTTTACCCGCCTGCATGGCTTCGTGTAAACTAGTGATGGTCGCTTCCTGAAGGTGCTTAGTCTTAAACGACTGGGCTCCAGACGGAGCCACACCAAACCTATAAATGACAAAAAGACAAAGTAAGTATTTCTTCATTTAGCCGAATAAAGGATAACTTTACCCCCGTTACGATGATTATTTGCCATAATAATAACCTTTTATGCCAAATAAAGTCGCATCATCTCCGAATAGTATCATTTCCTATTTCTTTCAACACGTTTTACGGCTTACCACCTCTTTATGAATCGAAAACTTACCCTGCTCACGTTAACGTTCATCGCAACTTACGCCCTAATTCCACCCCTCCGGGCTCAACAGACCAACCCAAAAACTCCGCCAGTTGCTAGAGTCGATAAGCGATATATCGACGAAGTAAAAGCCCTGAGCGACCAACCTGCCGTGAAGAAAGCGTTTCAGATTTTCATCGATCTGGAACCGCAAACGAAACAGGATCACCTCAACCTGACCGAAACACCCGCCCCGCCGTTTAAAGAAGGCGTACGGGCCAAAAAATATGCCGCCATGCTGAAAGAAGCGGGTGCCGATTCCGTCTGGATCGACGAAGTAAGCAATGTGATCGCCAAACGAAAAGGGCGCTCCGGTAAACGCACCATCGTAGTCGAATCGCACCTGGACACCGTTTTCCCGGAAGGCACGGATGTAAAAGTAAAGTATCGAGGTGATACGCTTTACGCACCCGGCATTGGTGACGATACCCGCGGGCTGACCGCCATTCTGGCCGTGTTGAAAGGCATGGAGAAAGCGGCCATCGAAACCGAGGCCGACGTGTTATTTGTCGGTGCCGTGGGCGAGGAAGGCCTCGGCGATCTTCGTGGTGTCAAACATTTACTGCGGCAGGGAAGCCAGAAAGTCGATTCGTACATTGCCGTCGATGGCGATGGGATCAGTTCGATTGTTCACCGCGGGTTGGGCTCGCACCGCTATCGGGTTACGTTTAAAGGACCCGGCGGCCACTCATATGGATCATTTGGCATCGTCAATCCCCACAGTGCGCTGGGCAAAGCCATTCATTACTTTACGACAGAGGCTGACAAAGTGACCCGGCAGGGCGTGAAAACCACCTACAGCGTCAGCGTTGTTGGTGGTGGCACCTCCGTGAATGCCATTCCCTACGAATCGTGGATGGAAATAGATATGCGTTCCGAAAGTCCCGAAAAGCTCAATGAAGTTGATCAGTTATTGCAAACGGCTGTTCAACGGGCCTTAACAGAAGAAAACGGCATGAAACGGCAAGGCCCCGACCTGACCGTCGACGTTAAAAAAATTGGCGACCGGCCATCGGGCAAAACGGAACAGACAGCCGCCATTGTGCAGCGGGCAATGGCCGTAACATCCTACATGAACGCGACCCCTCAGTTGGAGGTGGCCTCCACAAACGCCAACACGCCTATTGCACTGGGTATTCCGGCCGTAACCATCGGTAGCGGAGGCATTGGCGGAGGAGAACATTCACTGAACGAATGGTGGCTGAATGACAAAGGGTATCTGGGTATGCAACGGATTCTATTGCTGCTGCTGGCCGAAGCCGGTCTGAATAAAGGTGTTACCGCATCGGGGTCAAAATCAGGCGTCAAACGTTGAAAAGTTCTCTGAATGAATCGCCTGGTTTACAGGTGATTCATTCAGAGAACTTCCAGATTTTCCGTTTGTTGCACAGGTAAGTACACAAAGAAGGTGGATCCTAACCCTAATTGGCTACTCGCCCAGATTAGCCCCTCGTGGTTAGCCGCCACTTTCTCGCAGATAGCCAGACCAATACCGGTACCAGCGTATTCGCGCCGACCATGAAGCCGTTGGAAAACCTGGAAAATGCGATCCAGGTACTTTTCATCGAAGCCAATGCCATTATCAACCACATCGATGCGATGGTAAGCCGGAGCCGTCCGGGAAGGTTTCACCGTTGTAGGTAAGTCAAACGCAGGTATGAGGTGGGCGTTTATCTGAATCTGGGGTGCAATCAGCCTGCCTGACTCATCTGCCCGGCGAAATTTCAACGCATTACTCACTAAATTCTGAAAAAGCCGTCTAAGCTGGGCATGATCACCGCTAAACGTCGGCAACGAGCCCACCTGTACGGTTGCTCCGGTTTCCTGCATCACCAGGTCCAAATCGAGCAGGGCCATTTTGACGGTTTCATTGAGCGAAATAGCGACGCGCGCATCGCGCCGGGTCGAGATTCGGGAAAGGCTCAGCAAATCCCGGATCAGGGTCGACATTCGACTGGCTGCCGACTGCATCCGCTCCAGATAAACCAGTTCCAGCTCCGATGGCGCAACAAACTGGCTTTTCAACAAATCACCGAACTGTTGAATTTTACGCAGAGGCTCCTGCAAATCATGACTAGCCACGTAGGCAAACTGCTGTAAGTTCTCATTCGACCGACTTAGCAACGTATTTGCTTCACTAAGGGCCTCATTGGCTGCGGTTAGTTCTTTTGTTCTGTGTTGCACCTGCAGATCCAATTCAGACGAAAGCGTTCGGTAGCGTTCCTCGCTCTCTTTTAAAGCAGCATTCGCTTTTCGCAGTTCGAGCAGTTTTACAACCTGCTGGGCCAAGGCTTTTAAGGCATCTAACTGTGTCTGGTCTAGCGTTCTGATTTTTCTATCGATAACACACAGGGATCCCAGTGCGTGACCACTTGGATCAACTAAGGGCATTCCAGCGTAAAAAACAATATGCGGATCTCCCGTTACCAGCGGATTGCTGGCAAAACGGGCATCCTGGCGCGAGTCTTTAACGATCAGTGGGGTACTGGGGTCAATGATATTATGCGCACAAAAGGCGAACTCCCGTGGGGTTTCTTTCTTATCCAGCCCATGGGCCGATTTGAACCACTGTCTTTTGTCGTCAACAAGACTGATTAAGGAAATGGGTGTTTGACATATGGCGGCTGCCACCTGTGTAATAGCATCGTAATCGGCCTCTGGAAGCGAATCCAGTATATCGTAACTTTTCAAGGTTGCTAACCGACTACCTTCCTCGACTGGGGTGGGCGGGTTACCCATAACGTAAGCTAATGTAGTAGTGGTGGTAACGAGTGCTTTTCTTTTTGTGTCCCAACACTCATCAACGGATTAGCTTATAAGCAACATACTTACCTATTTGTTCATAATTAGCCAAAATAAGGTAGACACGGACGGTGCGGCCACCATTTAAATCAAGGCAAATGGGATAATCCATCAGCTTCTTTAGCAGAAATACCGCCTGGTTTCCGGCTTTTTTGTAGCTTGCAGCAACTCGTCCATCCGATAAATCCCATTTAAAAACGTGATCAGAGCCCTTGTCCTTGTTTTGTTTATATGTTTATCTGCGGGATTGGTCCAGGCCCAGGAATTATATATGCCGCGC
This sequence comes from Spirosoma horti, assembly GCF_054776595.1. NCBI lineage: Bacteria > Pseudomonadati > Bacteroidota > Cytophagia > Cytophagales > Cytophagaceae > Spirosoma > Spirosoma horti. The sequence goes on along the minus strand of NZ_BAAHBQ010000005.1, from coordinate 607,541 downwards.
AACATTAAAAAAGCCTACCAGAAAGGAACCCGATCCATGGATGGCAGACCCGGCAAAAATTACTGGCAGAATTTTTCCCGATATGCCATCAACATTACCGTCGCCCCGCCCAGCCGAACCATTCGTGGGACGGAAGAGATCACATACATCAACAACAGCCCCGATACCTTAAAAACGCTCGTTTTCAAGCTAATTCTGAATAGCCATAAGCCCGGTGCCGTTCGGCAGGGGCCCGCGTCAGCCGATTACATGACGTCCGGCATTCACATCGACAAATACACCGAAGGCACGAGTACCCGGCAGTTTCCGGATGCGGGTACAACGACCGGGCATCGTATGCAATTAACCAAAGCGGTTGTCCCCCATGACTCGGTGAAACTTACGTTCGACTGGCATTATGATGTGTCGGTAGAGAGCGGACGGGAAGGGGCGCTGGACTCGACAACGTTCTTTCTGGCTTATTTCTACCCCCGCGTAGCCGTTCTGGACGATTATTATGGCTGGGATGTGACGCAGTTCACCGAAGCGCAGGAATTTTATAACGACTTCAATGACTACACGCTGACGGTCAATGTGCCCAAAGATTACATCGTCTGGGCAACGGGTGAGTTGCAAAATGCCAGCGAAGTCCTGCAACCCGCTTACGCCAAACGCCTGAACGAGTCCATGCAGACCGATTCGCTCGTTCACGTGGCAACGCTGGCGGAGTTGATGGCCAAAAATGTAACGGCTCAACAGCCCGTCAATGTCTGGAAATGGAAAGCCAGCTACGTACCCGATATGGCGTTGTGCATCAGCAATCATTACGTATGGGACGCGTCGAGTGTGATTGTCGACAAGAAAACAAACCGCCGATCCAGCGTACAGGCGGCTTTTTTGGACACAGCCAAAGACTTCCACCAAATGGTTAGTTTCGGTCGGCATGCCCTGGATTGGTTTTCCAATAACCTGCCGGGTGTTCCTTACCCATACCCTAAAACGACGATTGTGCAGGGATTTGCCGATATGGAATACCCGATGATGGTGAACGATGCCACCACATCGGACCTGAACTTTTCCCGTTTTGTGGCCGAGCATGAGCTTGCCCACACGTGGTTCCCGTTCTATATGGGCATCAACGAAACCCGTTACGGATTTATGGACGAAGGCTGGGTAACGGCCTTTGAATACCTGATCAGCCAGGCCGATCTGGGTACGGAACAGGCGACGAAAAACTTCCAGCAGTTTCGGGTGTCATACTGGAGTAAAGACCCTTCGGCCGAAGAAGATCTACCGATCATTACGCCCGCCAACGTCCTGAGCGGAGCGGCTATGGGCAATAACGAGTATGGAAAAGCCGCCATTGGCTACCTGGCCTTAAAAGAGTTACTAGGCGATGAGCTGTTCCGCAAAAGCTTGCATGAGTTTATGAACCGGTGGCATGGAAAACACCCCACCCCCTGGGATATGTTTTACAGCTTCAACAGCGCTTCGGGCAAAAACCTGAACTGGTTCTGGAGCAACTGGTTTTTCAGCAATAATTACATCGATTTTGCCATTCAGAAGGTTGTTCCAGCGTCGGCACAAACAGCAATCACGATTCAGAACATTGGCGGGTATGTAGCCCCGGTCGACGTGGTCGTGACGTTTGCGGATGGCACCTCTGAAACATTTCACCAGACACCAGCCATTTGGCAAACGAACCAGAAACAGGCAACCGTTAACGTGCCAACCAAAAAGAAAGCTCGGTCGATTACCCTTAAAGGGGGAATTTATATGGATGCCGACGAAAGCAATAATAGCTGGACAGCGCGATAAGCGTAGTTCGCTGTCAGGCGTTCACACGCCAACGCCGTTCCTCAATTCGCACGGGCTTAGGGAACAATCGTTTACGCCGGTACGTCTATAAAGAAGTACTTCATTCTGAGTTTATGACTCGCCGACAGCATTTTGTTATTATCCTGATTTTAGGAACACTCTCGACAATCAGTCCTTTTTCCATTGACATGTATTTGCCGGGTTTTCCGGCAATCGCCAGTGACCTGCACACGTCGATCTCGCAGGTTCAATTATCGTTAACGGCCTACCTGATCGGCATTTCAGCGGGGCAACTGCTCTATGGCCCCTTGCTGGATCGGTTTGGCCGGAAACTCCCGCTGTATGCAGGTCTGAGTCTTTACATAGCGGCTTCTGTGGGTTGTGCGCTGAGCACGTCTATTGACACGCTTATTGCGATGCGGCTCCTGCAGGCATTGGGTGGGTGTGTTGGTCTGGTGGCGGCTCAGGCCCTGGTGCGCGACTTGTTCCCGGTCTCCCAAATTGCCCAGGTCTTCTCTTTGCTTACACTGGTCATTGCGGTTTCGCCCATGATTGCCCCAACCGTTGGCGGCTATGCGTCGGTGGCCTTTGGCTGGCATTCTATTTTTATTATCCTGGCGGCCATAACAACGCTCATTCTTATTGGTGTTTATTTTGTTTTACCCGCCGGCCGACTCCCCGACCCTGCCCTGTCGTTGCATCCAAGGGCGGTGATGGGCAGTTTTTTTACCGTTTTAAAACAGCCCCAGTTCTTAACGTATGCCCTTGTGGGCGGCATTGCCACAGCGGCTCCTTTTGCGTATTTGGCGGGCTCGTCCGACGTGTTCATGAATATCTATCACGTGAGCGCCCAGGAATATGGCTGGATCTTTGCCTTTCTGGCCATCGCCTTAATTGCCCCGACACAATTGAATCAGGTTCTGCTCAAACGATTCACCAACGAACAAATCATTCTGACTACCCTGGTTTACCAATCGGTGGTGGGCTTGCTGCTGGTTTTAGGCACCTGGGCGGGCTGGTATGGGCAGTATGGCCTGATTGGTATGCTCTTTCTGTTTTTGGGCGGTCAGGGACTAACCAACCCCAATGCCTCAGCCCTGTCGCTGGCTCCTTTTACCCGTCATGCAGGCAGTGCTGCCGCCCTGATGGGTAGTTTCCGGATGGGATTTGGCTCCATTATTTCTGCCTCGGTTAGTATTTTGCATAACAACACGGCCATTCCCATGGTCGGTATTATGACAACCTGCGTACTCCTCGGCTTAGCCATTCTTTTGGTCAGCGAGCGGGTTATCCGCTATCGAAGCAGGCAGTCCAGCCTGGATGAGCCACTGGCTGAAGCGATGTTATGAATGAGTACCCTGATCGTAATGAGGCCGCTGGCTACCGGCTCGAATCCATCACCATCCCGACGCTGACCGATAGCCTATTAGCGAAACATAGTGGCGGCTTCGTTTCGTCGTCTGAAGCGTATGGAGACATTGTGCCACAGGTCATTGATCTCAATCACGGCTCCTTTACCAGTGCATCACCCGGTGTGCCTTTCCCACTCGTTGTGGTCAGGCAAACAGAGCAATCCCTGCTACTGGCGTGCTCGTGTACCGAGCCAAACGATAAGCTGTGTGCGCACCAGGTTCAGGTGTTAGCGGCCATTATCCGGCGCACAGAACTACGTCTATTTTTCGATGAAGCCCTGCGGAAAGAAACTATCAGACCCGTTGCCAAAGACTATGGGCTCGAAAACGAAACCTCACTGGATGCCTTTTTCCGGGTAGAGATTGACCAAAAAACGGTTCACATACGCCCCCGGCGTGCGGAGCTTTTACGACTGACCCAAGTCGATAAAGAGTATCTGCAGGCCAGCTTATTACCCGGCCCGGAACGACCATTATCTGCTTTTACGGAACCAGTGCCAACCCACAAACGGATTCTGGTCTTCACAAAGCACCGCTATTCTGATCATTTCTGTCTGGAGCTTTTTGAAGCCGCTACTGCCCGCAACAGTAAACTGAAGAACCCATTAACGCCCGTTCAGCCACTCGACTTACTGACGAAAGCAGATAACTTGGCCGACGTTAAGTTTTATTCGGCAGTAGGCAAATTTCAGAATCAGCGCCGGTCAAAAAAAGAAGAAACCGACCTGGAAAGCCTGCGACTGGTAGCGCAAAACCCATTGAAGCTGGGCGTGTATTACCATTCGGGCCGTGTTTCAGAGAACATAACCGCCCATTCGCTTGTCCCGGTAAAGCTGGAAATCCTGAAGGCAGGCCTCCGCCTGACCGTTCGGTTTGTGGCTGGTTTCTATGAAATCTGGGGTTCATTAACCCTTAGCGGTACGTCGTATCCATTACATAAACTGGCGCTCAGGTACGATTATTTTATCCTGCTCGACGACATACTGTATCTGATCGACCACCCGGCTCATCTGCGCGTTATTCAGTTTTTCAACAAGAAGAACAATACCATTGTCATTCATAAATCCAAATACGATGAGTTTCAGCAAACGGTTCTGGCTAAACTCGAAGAGCAGGTACCGGTCGAATACGCCTCTCTGAAACCAGCAACGCCCGAGCAATTAGCCGAAACTGGGTTTACGCAGGAACGAGAGCGTATTCTTTACCTGTCCGACTCCGAAAATTACGTCCTAATTACGCCCGTCATCAAATACGGTCCTGTTGAGGTGCCGGTTATGTCGAAACGCCAGATTCAGTCGGTCGACAGCAAAGGCAAACCGTTTAGGGTACCTCGTGATGAGGACGCCGAGATTCACTTTACAATGGCCGTGCTGAACCAGCACCCGGATTTTTATGATCAGGTAAATCAATCCTGCTTCTATCTTCACAAAAAACACATGCTCGATGAGAGCTGGTTTCTGCCCGCTTTCGATACCTGGCGTAGCCAGGGCATTCGTATCCTCGGCTTCAACACGCTCAAAAGCAACAGGCTTAACCCCAACAAAGCGAAGGTTTCGGTTACAGTCAGCAGTGGCATAAACTGGTTCGAAACGTCGCTGGGGCTGACCTATGGTAAGCAGCAGGTATCGCTCAAACACCTGCAAAAAGCGCTTAAAAACAAGAGCCGGTTTGTTTCACTCGACGATGGAACGCTGGGCATCTTGCCTAGTGAGTGGCTCGATCGTTTCACCGCCTACGTTCAGGCAGGCGAAGTCGTTGATGAGCACATTCGAACACCCAGGGTCAGCTTCTCCAGCATTCAGGAGTTGTACGCCGAAGAAGAACTGATGAACGACGTGAAAGATCAGTTGGCGTTGTTCACGCGAAACTTCAATGACTTCCAGTCGATCCGCCCGGTTGCGGTGCCAGATGGGTTGCAGACATCGCTTCGGACCTATCAGAAAGAAGGCTTGAACTGGTTGAACTTTCTGGACGAATTCGAGCTGGGCGGGTGCCTGGCCGATGACATGGGACTGGGTAAAACGATTCAGATTATCGCCTTTATTCTGTTGCAACGGACCAAAAACCGACCTAACACCAATTTGATTGTTGTGCCGACTTCCCTCCTGTTCAACTGGCAGGCCGAAGTAGCCAGGTTTGCGCCCGACCTCCGCATTCAGACGTTTTACGGAGCAAACCGCAGCCTGAAAAAGAAAGCATTCGATCAGTATGAGGTCATTCTCACCTCCTATGGCACTCTCCTGTCCGACATTCGATTTTTGAAAGAGTACTCGTTCAACTATGTTTTTCTGGATGAATCGCAGGCCATTAAAAATCCCGAATCACAGCGTTACCAGGCGGCCCGACTGTTGCAGTCCCGTAACCGGATTGTGCTGACCGGCACGCCCATCGAAAACCACACGTTCGATTTATATGGGCAGCTTTCCTTTGCCTGTCCGGGCCTGTTGGGCAGTTACAACCATTTCAAAGCACACTATTCGACGCCGATCGACAAGTTCGATGACCGGCAACGGGCCCGCGAGCTGCAGGCCAAAATCAAACCCTTTATTCTCCGTCGAACCAAAGCCCAGGTGGCCACCGAGCTTCCCGACAAAACGGAGATGATTCTGCATTGCGAAATGGGGCTGGAACAACGCCGGGTCTATGATGCCTATGAACAGGAGTTTCGTAATTTTCTCTTGACAACCAAAGAAGGCGATATTCCCAGAGAACGCTTGCATGTGTTACAGGGACTCACCAAGCTACGCCAGATTTGCAACAGCCCGGCGCTGCTCAATGACGAAGCGTTTTATGGTAACTCGTCGGCAAAGATTGATCTGCTGCTGGAACAGATCGAGAACAAATCGCCGAACCATAAAATCCTCGTGTTCTCCCAATTTGTAACCATGCTCGATCTGATTCGAACCGAGTTGGAATCCCGACAGATTGGCTTCGAATACCTCACGGGCCAAACCAGTGACCGGGCGGCTAGCGTCAATCGGTTTCAAAGCGACGACACGGTTCGGGTGTTTTTGATTAGCCTGAAAGCCGGTGGCACAGGCCTGAACCTGACTCAGGCCGATTATGTGTATCTGGTCGATCCGTGGTGGAATCCCGCCGTTGAGAATCAGGCCATCGACCGGAGTTACCGGATTGGCCAAAAGAAAAATGTAGTGGCCGTTCGGCTAATATGCCCCAACACTATTGAGGAAAAGATCCTGGAGCTTCAGGAGGCTAAACGAGAACTGGCCGACAATCTGGTCAAAACCGATACGGCTATGTTAAAAACGCTGTCAAAGGCTGACCTGTTGGCTTTGCTCCGGCGAGCCGTTTAACCACCGGCTTCCGGCCCTTCATTTTTGGCTACTCAACTTGTGACTCTTCTCCGATCAATGCGTCTTATGGGCTTTACGGATGTATTTCAGGATAAGTATTACCAGGAAAGGCTATTTTGTTAGCAATAAATTAACAGGGACATCAACTTGAATCACTAGTAGTTTGCAGCAAACTCCCTTAATTTTCGCATGCAGCCATCTCAAACCTACCGTATCCATGACTAAGTTAGATCTTGAACTTAATGCCGTCAACAATCTTTCCTTTGTGGCCGATGCTTATCCCTACAAAGACACTGAAACGATTATTGTTGTCCTTAAATCTCCACTTCGAACGAGTCTGCCACCCGATCGCTCGATCTTGTCCTTTCAGGCCGCGAACTTCACGGTTCCAGCTGTCATAGAAGCGTACGAACAGGAAGTTATCCTATTTCTGGCCGAGACGTTACGTGTTGCGGAAGATCTACTGGCCAAATCGACCGTTTATAAAATAGCTCATCTCAACCCGCTCTTCCTGAACTAGATAACGTGAATAAGGCCCTGATTTAATCACCTAGCGATTTGATATCTGTAGAAGGTATAGGGTGTCGGTAGCCAGGCGTGCCGTAGGCACACGATAAAGCTAATGGGTTGCGTGCCTATAGCACACCTGGCTACCGACACCCTATACCTTCTACAGATATGTCGTACCGACGGCACTTAACACATTGTATATCAATAACTCAATACTACTGATTACAGTAAAATAGCGCTAGCGCTCATCGCAGCGCTACCTTAGGATCATCTTCATAAGCGGAGCCAATCCGGCAAAGCTGCTGAAGAATTTCAGCAAAGAGTTCGTAAAGCCATTTTAGCTGCTCAACGTCTTTGATGACGCCAACCACGTTAAACACCAGTTGGTCCACTTCTTCTGGAAATTGGGTTGACCGCCAGCCATCATCATCTTTAACCTCCAGGTTAATAGCTGGTTGAGCGTCGATCAATTGCTGAATCCTTAGGGGCTGGAACAAAAGCCGCAGTTTGGTCTCATCATTTCCCTGAATAACGAAGTTGTCATCAAATTCGGGAAAGCCGATCTCAACATCCTGCATACCAAGCATTTTACCCAGGCCGCTAAAGACGCCTTTCCGGTATATTTTGAAGCGAAACCCATCCTTGTTTACATATGGCGCCCTGATTCGGGTACAGGTAATGTGTGATTTCCCCGTCGACACAGTGTAGGTATCCAGAGTCACTGTCCATTCGTGAACACTCGCTTCAACCTTACTCCCTTTCCAGAAGCCACCTTCCACATAGTCAGCGTGCAACTCTGCAGCCAGTTGCTGCCAAACTTCATCCTTGAAAGGACCAAACAATTGTCGGAGTATGCTCATGTAATTTGCTCTAAAAAGGGTAAATACCGTTATGTGTCGTTAAGTACAGGATAAGCTTCTCTTTTTGGGATCGGTAAATTATATACTTTTAAAGAAATTAATAAACTTTTTATTTACCAAAATACAATTAGACCTATATTAGCAGAATCAAACCAACCGTACTTATGTCTAATCTGATTCGTGAAATTGCTGCTGTTACGCAACTTCCCTTTGTAGCTGATGCGTATCCCTACAAGGATGCTCAAACGATCGTCGTTGTTCTAAAGCCAGAGTTACGGGAAGGTCTACCCTTAAACCGGTCCATGCTAACGTTTCAGGCAGATAGCTTTACGGTAGATGCCGTCATACAAGCCTACCAGCAGGATGTCGTTCTTTTTCTGGCAAAAACTTTGCACAAAGCTGAGCTTCTTCTGGCCAAATCGACAAAGACTGAAATGACATACCTTGTGCCACTCTGCCTGAATTAGCCATTATGGCAAACCCATTGAATTTAGCACTGCCAGACGATCTTATAAGTTCCGTTGCCAGCTTTCCCGCAGTTGAACCTGCGCGGGTGTTGCCTGCGGATCGACCTGAAAAATGTATTTCTTAACCAATTCTTTTTCGGCAACTGTACTTTTCACGGTGATCTCCTGCCCGTCTCGTCTAACGGTCATTGAATAAACGTCTCCCACGGCCTGTTTCTTAAGTTCATTCTGAATGGCAGGCATCGTCTCCAGCGAAACGGGTTGCCCATTATAGGCGATCCATTCGTCTTTTTCCTGCAGGCCTGCTTTCCGCAACGAGTCGCCCAAAGTAGTCAGAACAATCTTATTGTCGATTAAACCCGCTCCCATTCCCATAGAAGGCGCTTTTTGGCCGGTGGGAACGGATGGTGTATAAGTGATACCCAGTTTGCCATAATACTCACTGAAAGGTAACGGCTCGGTGGCTTTGATATACCGATTGAAAAAGTCGGCAATTTCAGGATACGTTTTTTGGGTAAAAATGGTAAAAAATTCTTTTTCCGGAAATGCCTGATTGGGTCCGTAGGTCGTTGCCAGTTCGTTAACAACCTCGCGCAGTCCCCGCTTTCCCTTCGACAGCTCGAGCAGACGGATGTCCAGCAAACCGGCTACCAGCGCACCACGGGCATATATATTTCCGTATTGCCGCTGGCCTTCGTCGGTGTAGCAAGTTAACCCCAACTTGCTCAGACTATAGGTTGTATCGACACTTTTATCGTACGCAATTTTCTGGCTCAGTTCATTGAAATAGGTGGGCAGATCCATGATCTGACCGCGCAATTGCATGGCATCACTCGCCCATTCCGTTACGCCTTCATACAACCACAAGTGCTCCGATGGCGTGGGCGTAACAAAGTTGAACTGCTGAATTATTTCGCTGTGGATGTTCAGCGGAGTCACTACATGAAAAAACTCGTGCGCGGCAATCGACGTCATATTATCAGCCAGCTTTTTCGAAAATTCATCTTCCCGAATCACATATTCCGAGCTGTAGGAGTGCTCCCAGGCACCCCAATCCTGGTCTTCGAAATGATAAAGAAAGGTATAACGCTTAACGGGTAACTGTTTCAAAAACTGACCAGCCGCGTTGAGCATCGACTGCATGTTAGTCAATAACTGATCGGACTTGATCTTGTCCGTTTTCGAATACGTGTACACATCGATCTGCGCCCCGGCAACCGTCGTGGTGGCTTTGGTCAGACGACCCAGTAAAATGGGCGAGTCCACGATACGATCATAATTGGCAGCGGTAAAATAGCCTTTCTCATTTTTCTCCAAAGCCGTGCCAACCGACCACTCGGCAGGATAATCGAGTTTCACATTAATAGGGGACGCCTGCATACCGGTTGGAAACCCAAATACACCCTGCCCGTTGATCAGGACATGGTCTTTTTCGATGGATGTCCCACACATGTTGTACGGCTTATGCTCGTTTACGGGCGTATCCCAGGTTTCGAGAATGCTGTACTGAATGGTACGTACGTTTTGAGGCTGGTCCAATTGCCACTGATTAGTGGCTATCTGTTTTGTTTTCAGCTCGCGTCCTTTCCCATCAAATGCTTTGAACGACCGAACATAACGGCCAATGTCCATGATCTGGTAGGTACCGGGGGCGGTAGACGCAAACTGATAAATGGCATTATCGGCCGTTAGCCCAGCCACGTGCAACGTTACCTTGAATTGGTCGTCAGCCCGGTCATTGAGGTTCACTTCATAGACCAGTGGCGTAGTAGGCTTTGCAAAACTATGTTGAGCAATCAGAATGGCGGAGGCCAGAAGCAGAAGGCGTAAGGACTTCATATACGGTCGTTATTCAGAAAAGATGGGCAATATAAATAAGTCTTCAACCCGAATAAACGCCCCTTTTTTTTGCGGAAGTATTTAAGGATGAATGGCGGTTATATAGGTCCGTGTCTTGTTCCCACTATCCATGACGACACGGTTTATGAGGACAAGACACTTACTCAAAGGTCGCTGAACTGCTGTCTGACTACATCGATGCCTTGCTTCACCTCGGTATCGAAGTCAGTCCAGTTACATTCCAATGACAGGCCACCGCTGTACTTGATCTTTTTCAGGGCTCTAAAATAAGGCTTAAAATCATCGCCCGCGATGCCGGGGGCTGTCCGTTTTTGCTTCTCGGCCAGATGGCAATGCACAATGTACTCTTTGTACTTGATGATTTCCTCCGGTTTTTCATCGTCCTTGAGCATATGGTAGATATCGCACTGCAACCTGAACCACGGATTGTTAACCGCCTGAATAATCTCAACGCCCTCGGCCAGACTGTTAATGAAGTTGGTTTCGCTTCGGTTAAGCGGTTCAACGGCCAGCGTAACCCCATATTTTTCGGCTAGAGGAGCCATTTTCCGGCAAAGCTCGATGTGTTGGGCCTTTGCTTTGTCGCGGTCGAAGCCATCAGGTATGGCCCGCGAACCACCACTACCAAACACGATGTTTTTTGAGCCACATTCCTTCGCTCGCTTCAGAGCCAGGTCAGCGCGCTCCAAAATAGCCTCGTGGTGTAAGGTCGGCCCCACCGACTTCAAGCTGCCGGGAAAGAAATAGATATACGACCGAACGGGCATGCCCACCGTTTTTAACTGCTGCAGGTTTCGGGCGTATGCCTCCTCGCCCCCATCAGGCAGTAAAAAACGGCCAACGCTTTCTTCAACAAAAGAATACCCCAGCTCTTTCAGCATGGCGGCTTTCTCATAAGGCGCACACACGCCTAATGGAGGCAGAAACGAGGCCTTATCAGCGGAAAATGTCAATGCTCCGGCGAGTGGATTAATCCCGATAGTGCCCACCAGAGCAGCTGCCGATGTTTTCAGAAAGCGTCTCCTCGACGGGTCGTTGTTGACTTGGATCATGTGTTTAGAAAATCTATTTACCCGAATGCCCCGCTGGCTTTTCCCGCGATTGATCGACACAACTTGTCAGGGCCCGATACGTATGATAGGCGGCTTTCCAGATGTGGCCCTTCTGGCCAGTACGGCGCTGGGGATCTTTGTCGAGACCTTCTTCGTACCAGTCCCCGTGTTCATGATCGATCAAATAGGTCTGACAATACTGCCAAAGCAATTTATAGTTATTAAAATACTGCATGGGATCGTTGGGGTATTTTTTGGCCATGAGCAGCAGGGTATTGAGCCCTTCTGCCTGTGACCACCAGTTTTTACTTTCCCGAATAATGGACATACCGGGTTTATCCTTAAAATAATACCCCTGGTCGTAGAAGCCCCCCACCGATTTGTCGAAGCCCGTCGTCAGGGCGTGATCCACCATTCGCTTGCCTACGTTGAGCGTCGTTTCATCGTTTTTCAATCCCAGCGCATGAGACGCTTCGAGCATCAGGTAAGCCGTTTCGACATCGTGCCCGAACGAAACGTGATCCAGATTACGGTGCTTGAGGATAACCGCTTCCGACGAATCCCGAAACGACACGGGCGTCCAGTCGGGTAGGAAAAATAAGACCAGATTACCTTTGGGCGTCGTGATTTTATCCCGAATCAGGAGGAGCATTTCATTCAGGCGCTCCCGAACCAGTGGATCAGGCCAAACGGAGTAGAGTTCGGTCAGGGCTTCGAGCAGGTGTATCGAGCTGTTCTGGTCTTTGTAGCCAAGATCGGAGGTCGACGGCACGGTGGCATCCCGTTTAATGGGCGTACCATTCCGTTGCAGGTGTTGAAAGTACCCTTTATAAACCGGGTCGTGGCTGTGCTGTTCCAGCCAGTTGAATGTCTTTTTTGCCAGGTTCAGGGCGGCTGTGTCCTTCGACATGTGATAATAGGCACTCAGGGCATAGAGGCCAAAGGCGTTTCCGTAGGCTTCTTTGTTGCCGACCCCTTTGACCGTTCCTTTTCGATCGACCAGCGTATAAAACCCGCCGTATTCCTTGTCCCACATTTTATCCCGCAGGAACTGAAAACCATGTTGAGAATTGGGCTTGTAATGGGCAACCGACGGGTACCGCTCGGCGGCTTTGGCGGTTGTCCACACGTGGCGGGCCTGGGTCACGATCATCTTGTCCTGTGGTCCCGTTGGCTTAAAGTCATAGGTAAACGCGCTCAGAAACCCGCCAAACTCCTTATCGACCGCTAGCGGATACCAGTAATTAAGCATTTCCGTACGGACAGATTTTTCCATTTCGGCGTCAATTCGGGATCGTTCGGCGTTGGTTTTCTGGGCGAGACCAACCTGCGTCAGCCCGACGGTCAGCAAGCCAAGACAGAGCGTAACTACACTGTTTTTCATAAGGTTATGTTTAGGAGTCGGTTCATCTCGGCATCACCGAGATCGATACGGGTTCTCGGCAGTAAATCCTGCACGTTCGGCATCCATAGACAAAGGCTAAATCGTATCCGAATTTAACTACTCGCCCGGCGCGCAGTATACTTAAAACGAGCAAGGTCAACTTTTCAAAAGTAAGTTCAGGCTGGCGGGTTAGCCAATAGGGTAATCCCTACATTTTTTACTCAACTCGCAGTATGGCTCGTTGACAGGTAAATGCCTGAGCTGACAGGGAGCACGTATGCCGGTAATGCATGCTGGTATTCGGTATAGTCGGGGATTATGCTCGACATCAGTGATTGTACTTAACAACAAATAACGCCTGAGCGCAGTCTACGACTATGCTCAGGCGTTATAATGATTGAATTCCTTAACCTATATGTTTAGGCAACGCTAACTTCGGTCTGCTCCTGCTGAATGGCACTGGAGTCCATGTACATAATTTCCCAGAGGTGGCCGTCCAGATCCTGAATTCCATGACCGTACATGAAACCCTGATCCTGTGGCTCATTGGGTGTCGTTGCTCCGGCCGATACGGCTTTACTCACCCACTCATCGACAGCGGCCCGGCTGTCGGTCGATAGGCAGATGATCGCTTCGTTGCTTTTTGTGGTATCAACGATTTCTTTTTTGGTGAAGCTCTTAAAAAACTCCTCGACCAATAGCATCACATAGATATCCTCGCTGATAATCATGCAGGTAGCCTTCTCATTCGTAAACTGAGGATTAAAGCTGTAGCCTATTTTCGCAAAAAACTCGATCGACTTATTCAGGTTTTTAACGGGCAGGTTTACAAAAATTTTGGTTGCCATAAGTATGTTGTTTTGTTTTTGAGTTTACCATACAAAAATACGGGCGAACCCGTTTTTGACTGGTGCGTCAATGCGACAATAGCAGGGGCGAATCCGTCAATTACGGGCCTACCTAAACCGACACATTTCATGCTTCGATTCGTTTATTTACTCATGTTTATGACCGTAGCCGTTGGGCTATCTGCCGGATTCAAACCAAGCCCAAAAACCAAAGCAATTGTGCTGGCCTACGTTGGCGGCTTCCGTGGCCTGGTCAATACCGACAACATTGCCGCCGAAAAACTGACGCACATCAATTACGCCTTCGTTGATGTCAGAAAGAACAGGGCCTGGCTGCACAACCTCGCTACCGACTCGACCAATTTCAAGCACCTCAACCAGCTTAAACTCCGCAACCCCGACCTCAAAATCCTGATTTCGATTGGCGGCTGGGCGTGGAGCGAAAACTTTTCCGATGCGGTTGTGAGTGATACGGGACGCGTAGCCTTTGCAGCATCAGCAGTGGATATTGTTCGGGAATACCAGCTCGACGGCATCGACATTGACTGGGAATACCCCGGCATGAAAGGCGAAGACAACGTTTTCCGGCCCGAAGACCGGGAAAACTTCACCCTTTTGTTTAAAGCGCTGCGGGAACAACTCAACGGACTGAAGCAACAAACGGGAAAGGATTATCTGGTAACGACGGCACTGCCCGGCTTTGACGCCATTTTCACCCATACCGACATGGGAAAGGCGCAGCAATATCTTAATTACATCAACGTCATGTCGTACGATTTTTTCACCGAAGGGCCATTGGCTGGCCATCACACGAACTTATACCCATCGGGCAAAGTCGATAACGAAACCTCGGGCGACAAAGCCGTGAAGCTGTACGAAAAAGCAGGTATTCCCGCCGAAAAGCTCGTGTTGGGAATCGCCTTTTATGGTCGGGCCTGGCAGTTGCAAACGGGCAACCCGAAGGCCCATCCACGAACCATCACGAAAGTGGAACGGGGCGGTGGCTATACCTTTATCAAAGACAGTTTGCTCACGAACCCGGCTTATAAACGCTATTGGGATCGGAAGGCAAAAGCGCCCTATCTGTACAATGCCGACCTGAAACAGTTTGTCTCCTACGATGACGAGGAATCCGTAAAAGCCAAGTGTCGTTATGTAAAAAAACATGGGCTGGCGGGCGTCATGTTCTGGGAGTATTTCAGCGACCCCAAGGATTATTTACTGAGCGAGATCAACCGGCAATTGTAGCGAATCACTCGGATGACAAACTTTTTTTGTTGTTCATGCCCCCTCGTTACAACCCTTTTTGCGGTGCTGGTATCCTCATAAAAAAACAAATTACCAGTACTATGCTAAAGTCAGTAAAACAACTTTCTGGTTTACTCATCCTTGGAGCGCTTCTTTTTTCAGCCTGCAAATCATCCGAAACAACCCCATCCGACTCTGTTTCAATCGGTTTGCACCAATCGGGCCGATTGGGTTCGGATGTTGTCGTTCGGGCCGATTCCATTCAGGATAGCCGCTGTCCGTTGAATGCCACGTGTGTCTGGGCGGGACAGGCCAAGGTTAAATTGCTCGTATCAAAAAATTCAGATTCAACCGCTGTTCGGCTGTCATTAGGCGCTGATCCGGGAAGTACGAACAAACGGCCAGACTCAACGACTGTTTCACTGAAAAACGAAACCTACAAAGTGATCCTGCGCGAAGTGAATCCTTTTCCAGGTTCAGCCTCTACCACACAACCGCAAACGGCTGTGGTACAGGTAACAAAATTATAAGCGTTCTTCAACGGCTTTTTGTAATTTGAGGGCTGCAACATATCGTTGCGGCCTTTTTTTGTACCCAACTAACTTCTTTTATGAGAAAATTGTATTTACTGGCAGGCTTGTCGCTGCTGGCAGCTCCTCTTTTTGCCCAACGGACGCTAATTCACTGCGGCAATCTCTTCGACGGTGTCAGCAATGGTTTGCAGCCGCAAATGACCATCGTCGTTGAAGGAAATAAAATCACGGCTGTTCAGAAAGGTTATGCCAGTCCAGCGGGTCAGGATCGGGTGCTGGACATGAAGTCAAAAACCGTCTTACCCGGCCTGATCGACATGCACGTTCACCTGGAAAGCCAGACTCGCCGGGGCGGAGCCATTGACGGCTTCACTAAGAACCCATCCGACATTGCCTATCAGGCGGCTCAATACGCGAAAACGACATTGCTGGCCGGATTTACAACCGTCCGCGACTTGGGCGGCTCCGGAGTAAACGTATCGCTTCGTAACGCCATCAATGCCGGTCTGGTCGATGGCCCGCGGGTGCTGACGGTTGGTAAATCCATTGCCACAACGGGCGGCCACGCCGATCCGACCAATGGCTACCGCAAAGACCTGATGGGTGATCCAGGCCCGGAAGATGGCGTCATCAACGGCCCCGAAGATGCCCGCAAAGCCGTTCGGCAGCGGTATAAAGATGGGTCTGACCTGATCAAAATTACGGCTACCGGCGGTGTACTGAGCAACGCGAAAGACGGTTCGGGGGCGCAGTTTACGGAAGAAGAAGTCAAAGCGGTGGTCGATGCGGCCAAGGATTATGGGTTTGCCGTAGCGGCCCACGCTCACGGCGCCGAAGGCATGAAGCGCGCCATCCGGGCAGGGGTGCAGACCATCGAACACGGCACACTGATGGACGATGAAGCCATTGAACTCTTCAAAAAATATGGCACTTACTACGTGCCAACGATCATTGCCGGGAAAACAGCCGCCGATTCAGCCCGGCATTTTGGCTATTATCCGCCCCTGGTTACCCCAAAGGCGCTGGCAATTGGCCCGAAAATTCAGGCTACGTTTGCCAAGGCGTATAAAGCGGGCGTTAAAATTGCGTTTGGCACCGATGCAGGCGTTTACATTCATGGCTTCAACGCCAAGGAGTTCGAATATATGGTTGAAGCGGGCATGCCACCTGTCGAAGCGATCAAGGCGGCTCTGATGACCAACGCGACGTTACTGGGCATGAATGCACAAATCGGCTCGGTTGAAACGGGAAAATTGGCTGACATCATCGCGGTGGATGAAAACCCAATCCAGAACATCAAAACCCTGCAAGCTGTGCGGTTTGTGATGAAGGACGGAAAGGTCTACAAGCAGTAATGCGGCAAATGAACTAGTGGGCTAACCTGAATGCGTTAGCCCACTAGTATCAATTCATTGACGCGTTTGGCTTCTTCATGCTGCACCCAATGGGTTGCATCGTCGAAAAACACGACTCGGCCATTATCACACAGATCCATACTGAGCTGCGCCATTTCACGCTTCAGAAACTGATCGCGGACACCCCAGATCAGTAACGTCGGTACGGCGACCCGAATAGACGGGCGTTTCGCCGGTGGTATCCGGAGTGCGGCCCGATACCAGTTGATCATCGCCTTGATAGCTCCCGGCTGCAACCAGGCAGCTTTGTACTGCAGGAGATCCGTCCGCCTGAATGTCCCGGGGCGGCTGCTTCCCAATAGTGTTTTTACCAGGGCCGTCGCGTTCCCTAACCGAGTGACAAATTCAGGAAGTACCGGTAACTGAAAAAAGCCGATATACCAGCTGCGCAGCATCTGACCAACATCACGACTGGCAAATTTCTTCATGGCAATCGGATGCGGCACATTTAAGACAACCAGCCGTTCGACCCGCTCCGGAAACGAAACAGCTGTCCACCAGGCCACAGCCGCCCCCCAATCATGGCCCACGACCACGGCCTTCTGTCGTCCGGCGGCATCAATGAGGCCAATCACATCGGCCACCAATATATCCAGCGCATAGGCCTTTACGTCAGCTGGCTTGTCGCTTAAGTTATAACCGCGCTGATCGGGTGCCCACACCCAGAAACCGGCCTCCGCCAACGCATCGATCTGATGTTTCCAGCCGTACCAGAACTCCGGAAAACCATGCAGCAGAATGAGTAGCGGCCCTTCCGTCGGTCCGGCCTGAACAACATGCAACCGTACGGGTGGCTCACCAGCAGCCTGGCCAATTATGTCGACAAAGGTGTGCGTCATAGACTGGACTAGAAACCAAAATACTGTTCTGCATTCCGATAACAAATGTCCTGGACAATTTGCCCCACCCAGTCAATATCGTTCGGTAACTCGCCGTTTTCGATGTCGTTTCCGAAAAGGTTGCAGAGAATTCGCCGGAAATATTCGTGGCGACTGTAGGACACAAAACTGCGCGAGTCGGTGAGCATCCCCACAAAAGCACTCAGCAGCCCCATGTTCGAGAGGGCGTTGATCTGCTTCTCCATCCCGTCTTTCTGATCCAGGAACCACCAGCCGGAGCCAAACTGCACTTTTCCCCGCACGGAGCCATCGTTGAAGTTGCCAACCATAGTGGCCATCACTTCATTATCGGCCGGATTGAGGTTGTACAGAATCGTTTTGGCCAGTTTATTCCGGTCGTCCAACCCACCCAGAAAGCGGGACAGTAAAGCCGCCTGCGGGAAATCGCCAATGCTGTCCCAACCCGTATCGGGACCAAGGTCGCGCAGTCGGCGGATGTTGTTGTTCCGAAGGGCGCCCAGGTGAAACTGCTGGGTCCAGCCTTTTTCGTGATCCCACTCGGCAAACTGCACCAGCATGAAGGATTTAAACTTCAGCACATCCACCGGCGAAACGTCAACGCCCCGGTGCAAATGGTCGAATATCCGTTGTACATCGCCCTCTTTATACGGTTCGGCATAAATCATTTCCAGACCATGATCGGACAGGCGGCAACCCATTTCGGCAAAATAATCGTGCCTGGATTTCAGCGCGTCGAGGTAGTGCGTTAACGTCAGAATTTCCCGGTTCGTCACCTCGCCCAGCTTGTGCATATACGCCCGCAGGGCCGCTGGATCCTCGGCCGCCATGGCCTTATCGGGCCGGAAAGTCGGCAGCACTTTTGTACTGAACGCGGTGTTACCAGCCGATCTCTCCTGAGCTACTTTACGGTGGTGTTCGAGTGAATCCAGCGGATCATCGGTCGTGCACACAACCCGCACATCGAAATGGGTGAGCAAAGCCCGCGTGGACCAATGCGGCAGTTGTTCGTTGCACGCATCATAAATTGACCGCGCCGTCGACGGCTTGAGCACGTCCGTAATCCCGAATGGATTCTTCAGTTCCAAATGCGACCAGTGATAAAGTGGGTTTCGGAGGGTGTAGGGAATGGTTTCAGCCCATTTTTCGAACTTCTCCCAATCGCTCGCATTACCCGTGCAATACTGCTCAGGAATACCATGCGTACGCATAGCCCGCCATTTGTAATGATCGCCATGAAGCCAAAGCTGCGTCATAGTCTCAAATTGCCGGTCGGCGGCAATCTGGTCGGGAGGCAAATGGCAGTGGTAATCAATGATCGGCATCTGCCGGGCATAGTCATGATAGAGCCGACGAGCCGTTTCGGTTTGCAACAGAAAGTCGTCGGATAAGAACGTGGAAGCGGGAGCAAGTGTGTGCATGCGGATTAAAGCAGATGCCGGTTCAATTCTCCCGGCTTTGGGGGTATTTTTTTACAGGCTACTAAATACTCAGGTAAGGTAAAAAAGCACCCGTGGTGACTTTTCTCCCAAAAAATCTTAGTTGATTTGCAAATGCCCATCCCCACTGGTCGTTTTCGCTGGCGTATTGTTACGTTGCTCTTTCTGGCAACGTCCATCAATTATATAGATCGGCAAGTGTTGTCGTTCACCATGACGGATGAGTTGTTTCGGAAAGAAATGCTTGATGTGGCTCCCGATGCCATGCTGACCAGAGAAGCAACCGACCGATTCAAGGTACTCTATGGCGATGTCGATGCGGCTTTCAAATTTGCCTACGCCATCGGGTTCCTGCTCGTTGGCTGGCTCATCGACAAGATAGGCACCAGACGAGGCTTCTCACTGGGGATTCTGGTCTGGAGTGTTGCGGCCGTACTGACGGCCTTCGTGAATACCATTGCCGGGTTGCGCTGGATGCGGGCGCTGCTGGGCCTGGGCGAAGCGGCCAATTTCCCGTCGTCCATAAAAACCATTGCCGAGTGGTTTCCCCGGCGCGAACGATCGTTTGCCAATGGCCTCTTCAATGCGGGCGCCAACGTAGGCATCATTCTGACGGCGCTGTCCGTGCCTTACCTGATTTTAGCCTTTGGCTGGCGTAGTTCCTTTTTGATTACGGGCGTGCTGGGTTTTGCCCTGCTTATGTTCTGGTGGTTTACCTACAGCAAACCCGAACGAAACCCGCACGTATCGGCCGAAGAGCTGGCATATATTCGGAAAGACGACGAGAAATTACCGCCCCTGAAAGTTTCCTGGGGTCAGTTGCTGGGGTATAAACAAACATGGGCGTTTGCTATCGGAAAGTTCATGGCCGACCCAATCTGGTGGTTCTATATGTCGTGGCTCCCCGACTTTTTCAATTCCAACGATGCCCTCAATGAACGGCTCGATCTGAAAAGTTTTGGCATTCCGTTTCTCATCATCTACGCTGTTTCCGATGCGGGCAGCGTCTTTTTTGGCTGGCTCAGCACACAGTTCATGCGCTGGGGCTGGTCGGCCAACCGCGCCCGAAAATCAACGATGCTCATTTGCGCGCTGTGCGTAGTCCCGATTTTCTTTGCGGCTCAAACCAATAGTCTGACGGTTGCTATCGGGCTGATTGCCCTGGCAACAGCCGCTCATCAGGGCTGGTCGGCCAATATGTATACCTTTGCGTCGGATCTGTTTCCCCGAAATGTAGTGGCTTCTGTTACGGGTATTGGTGGTATGTTTGGCGCGGTGGGCGGTATCTTGCTGGCCTTGTTGTCTGGACGAATTATTACGGCCTTTGGCTATCTGCCCATGTTTATTATTGCCAGTTGCTCGTATTTGATCGCGCTCGTTATTATTCATCTGGTCTTACCGAAATTAGAGCCGGTACGAACAGAAGAGCTTCTGAACGAGTATAGTATCAACGGGAGGTCGTAATGCGGCTTCCCGTCAAGTTACATTTATACCCCATCTCACGCATGAAAATTGTCACCTTTGGCGAAGTGATGCTTCGACTAAGTCCGCCCGGCGTCGAACGTTTTGCCCAGACCGATACGCTGGCGATGCACTTCGGCGGCACAGAAGCCAATGTGGCCGTATCGCTCGCGCAGTTTGGCCTGCAGGCTGCCCACGTCACCCGCTTTCCGGATCATGCGCTGGGCCGCGCGGCTTCTGGTTATCTTCGTAAATACGCCGTTAGTACCGAATACATTCGTCACGGTGACGGACGATTAGGTCTTTATTTTTTGGAAACGGGGGCCGGTAGCCGGGCCAGCCAGATTATTTACGATCGGGCAGATTCCGCGTTTGCCCGCATTCGCCCGGACGAGATCGACTGGGAAACCGTTCTACAGGGCGCTTCCTGGTTTCACTGGACGGGCATCACGCCCGCCCTCTCGCAGGGCGCGGCCGACTGTTTGCTGGCAGGCATACAAACCGCCAACCGGCTGGGCGTTCCGGTCTCTGCGGACATTGTTTACCGAAGTAATCTATGGCAATATGGGCGAACTCCCCAGGACATCATGCCCGCCCTAACCGAAGGATGTACCCTTGTGCTGGGCAGTAAAAACCTGTTCTCCGACCTGTATGGGGTAGTTGGGAGCACCTTTCAAGAGTCGGGACGAGCCCTGATGAAACGATTCCCCAATGTGCGCTACATCACCGATACCAAACGGCGATCGATCAGTGCATCGCACAACCAGTTATCGGCCAAGCTCTTCGACGGGGAAGATGTTTATAAATCCCGGACCTATGATATCAACCCCATTACGGATCGAATCGGCACGGGCGATGCGTACATGGCGGGCCTGATCTATGGTCTATTGACATTCAACGACTTGCAGCGAGCCGTTGAATTTGGTACAGCCGCGTCGGCCTTAAAGCACACCATTCCGGGCGATGTAAACCTGGCCACCGTTGCCGAAGTAAACACGCTGGCCAACGGCGATAGTTCGGGCAAGCTGAAGCGGTAAGTGTTTATGATAACCCTTGCGAATGGCGCTTTTGATAAGATTGCCGTTTAGGATAACGATGTAGTTCGTATTATTGCTGAATTATGACCAATTAAGGCAAAACGTCAAGTATAGTTAATAGTAAATCCATCTGACTGATGACCGAAGGCCCGCTTACCGCACACCCAACCATGGCTAAATTAACCCGTTCGACCCACCCCGCTCCCGTTTTTCCCGAAAAGATTCTGCAATTCGGCACGGGTGTCCTTCTGCGCGGCTTACCCGATTATCTAGTACAAAAAGCCAATAGCGAAGGGCGATTTGAAGGCTCTATCGTTGTCGTCAAATCGACCGATAGCCAGACCGACGAATTTTCGGAGCAGGACAACCTCTATACGGTTGCCGTTCGGGGGCTGCAACAGGGCAAAGAAGTATCCGAAAATACCGTTGTTTCGGCCATCAGCCGGGTATTGGCGGCTCAGACTCAGTGGAATGATGTGCTGGTGCTGGCCCGGAATCCAAAACTACAGATCATTATCTCCAACACAACCGAGATCGGGTTGAACTACGTTGAAGAGAGCATTTTCCAACACCCTCCGCAGTCTTTCCCAGCCAAGCTAACGGCCTTTCTTTATGAGCGGTTTAGGAGCGTTGGCGGCTCCAAAGCAAAAGGTCTCGTTGTTATTCCTACCGAGCTGGTCACCGACAATGGACTGAAACTGCGGGATGCGGTTGAGAAGCTTGCGCAATTCAATGAACTAGGCAAGCTCTTTACGAAATGGCTTAAGTTCCACGTCCGGTTCTGCAATTCGCTCGTTGACCGCATTGTTACGCGCCCCACCGAAAGCGCCCAGCAACTCGTACAGCAGGAAACCGGTTACCAGGATGACCTGCTTACGTTTACCGAGCCGTATCATCTGTGGGCCATCGAAGGCGACGACCGCGTGCGACAAACGCTGTCGTTTGCGGGGCCATCTACCCCCCAGATCATCATTGATGAGGATATAAATTTTTACAAAGAGCGCAAGCTGCGGGTACTCAATGGCACTCATACGCTTACCATGCCGCTGGGTTATCTGCTAGGACTGGAAACGGTTGCTGATGAAATGCTCCACCCGTCAATGAGTCAGTTTATTGAATCGCTGATGTTGAAAGAAATTGTCCCGACCGTGCCCGATTATGGCATTCCGGGTATGGATAAAGCCGCCGTTGAGCAGTTTGCCAACGATGTGCTGGATCGGTTCAGAAATCCGCATCTCGACCATTTGCTGCTCAACATTTCACTTCAGCAAACGGCAAAAATGCAGGCCCGTAACGTAGCAACGCTGCAACGATACTACGAACAGTTCCACAAGGTGCCTACCCTGATGGCACTCGGCTTTGCCGCCTACCTGCTGTTTATGAAAGCGGTTCGGGAAGAAAAGGGACAGTTTTTTGGCGAGATCGCACTGCCCAGCGGTGGCAAGCTCAACTACCCCATCCGGGACGACAAAGCCGGGTACTTTTATGGCGACTGGAAAACCGTAAAAGAGCGCACGCCAGCCACCGTGCAGGCGTTTGTCAAAAGCGTTTTGTCCGATACGAAACTCTGGCAAGTCGATCTGACCACCCTCCCCAGTTTCAGCGAAGCCGTTGCTCAATACCTAAATTCACTCCTTACCCTGGGCATCGTCAAGACGCTGGAAGGCGCCATCGAATAAATGTAATCCAGACATTGGGGGTACAAAATCATCAAAACAAGAAGGCCCGACAGAGTTAAACTGTCGGGCCTTCTTGTTTGCACTGTGATGTCAGTTTTAAGATGGCACCGGCCACCCGACCCAACATCACAAAAAAATTACAGAAAGCTTCTGATATTCTCGGCGGTTGCCGCCAGTTCCTCTTGACTCGGCTTCATTTTGTTATGAAAATTCATATCGGCCATGGAGTTCATCGGTATCAGATGAACGTGGGCATGGGGCACTTCCAGGCCAACCACCGCGACACCAATGCGCAGGCAAGGCACCGCTTTTTCGATGGCCGGGGCCACTTTTTTAGCGAAAGCCATCAAGCCCAAATAGAGTTCGTCATCCAGATCGAACAGATAGTCTACCTCTTTTTTAGGGATAACGAGCGTATGCCCGGTCGTCGTGGGCATGACGTCCAGGAAAGCCAGATAGTCGTTTGTTTCGGCGATTTTATGGGCTGGAATTTCGCCAGCAACGATTCGGGAGAAGATGGAAGCCATAAATAAAGTGAAGGGTGAAGTGTTTAGCGTGACGAATAGGTTTGCGCAGTTCTTTAGTTTACATTCTTCACGCTAAACTCTTCATTAAAACTACCGGGCAATTTCGATTACTTCAAACTCCAGCACGCCCGCCGGTACTTTAATCTCGGCCGTCTCGCCAACGCGTTTGCCGAGTAGCCCCTTGCCAATGGGCGAACCCACCGAAATACGACCTGCTTTCAGATCGGCCTCTTCTTCCGAAACCAACGTATAGAGCATTTCGGCCCCACTTTTCACGTTCTTGATTTTCACTTTCGACAAGACCGATACCAGCGAGGTATCGATAGTCGATTCATCCAGAACACGGGCGTTCGACAAGACTTCTTCGAGTTTCGATATTTTCAATTCGTGTAAGCCCTGCGCATCTTTTGCCGCATCGTACTCAGCGTTTTCGCTAAGATCCCCCTTGTCACGCGCTTCAGCAATCTGATGGGCAATAGCCGTCCGTCCTTTGGTCTTTAACTCCACTAATTCAGCTTTCAGCCGGTTGAGTCCTTCTTCGGTGTAATATGAAATCTTTGCCATAATATAATAGTACTAACTCGTTATTCTTTTTGGTTCGGTGTGCTCCTTAAAAACAAAAAGAACGGTACGCCGACCGTTCTGCAACCAAATTGGTTTTCTTTGCAGACGCGTCAGAGTCGCCGTCGGGTTTCCGAAGCGCTCGGTTTAGGAACATAATAACTTATTCGTCGCATTGGTTAAGCCATTTATTGGCCGGTCACATTCTTTTACAAGGCGTTCGGAGCAACGCGTCTTGTGATACAAAAGTAAAAATACTTCCCGGCTATATCAACATATAGTCGCGGGCCTACGTAAAAAACGATTTACTGATTCATGCCACAGTCCCTTCGCATTGTATTTATGGGCACGCCCGATTTCGCCGTCGCCAGCCTCCAGCGACTTCTTGGTGCCGGTTGCCAGGTTGTGGCCGTTGTTACGGCACCTGACCGGCCCTCCGGACGCGGGCTTCAGCTTACGCCTTCGCCCGTTAAGAAAGCCGCCGAAGCCGCTAATTTACCGGTCCTGCAACCCGAAAAACTCCGCGATCCGGCGTTTCTGGAACAACTGTCCAGCTATAAACCAGATCTGCAGGTCGTTGTTGCGTTTCGGATGCTTCCCGAAGTGGTCTGGAGCATGCCTACTATAGGAACGTTTAACCTGCATGGATCATTGCTGCCACAGTACCGGGGGGCAGCCCCCATTAACTGGGCCATCATCAATGGGGAAACGGAAACGGGCGTCACCACTTTTTTTATCGAAAAAGAGATCGACACGGGGCAGATGATTTTTCAGGATTACGAACCGATCTATCCCGATGATACGGCCGGAACGGTTCATGATCGGCTGATGGAGCGAGGAGCCAATTTGGTCTTGAAAACCGTTCATGCCCTTGAAGCGGGCGAGTATCCGCGCACACCACAGCCCGAGTCCCACGACCTCAAACCAGCGCCTAAGCTGAGTCGGGAAACCACCGAAATCAACTGGAATCAACCAGCCATCACGATTCGTAATTTTGTGCGGGGCCTGTCCCCTTATCCAACGGCCTGGACAAAAATTAACGGAAAGGTGTTCAAGATTTATGCGGTATCGCTGGCCAACGAGTCCCCATTTGCGGCAGAACCCGCCGAAGCGTATTCGGACAATAAGAAAGTCATTCTGGTTCGGGCGGCCGATGGCTGGCTTCAGATCGACGCCCTGCAAGCCGAAGGTAAACGGCGCATGACGGCTGAAGAGTTTTTGCGGGGGAATCGTTTGAATCAGGATTTATAAGATTAATTGGCTTCCGTAGCCTCAGCCGCATGGACCACGGAGACAATGAGCAAACGAGTGCCAAGCCTGCGCCCTCTTTTGCTCACTCATTCTTTTACTCTTTACCTTATGAAAATTAGTCTCATTGCTGCGGTTGCCCAAAATGGCGTTATTGGTCGCGAAAACGATATGCCCTGGCACTTGCCCGACGACTTCGCTTTTTTTAAGCGCAAAACCAGCCATCACCCCATCATTATGGGCCGAAAATCGCTGGAAGCCCTGGGAAAGCCATTACCCAATCGCACGAATATCGTGATTACCCGCAACCCGGATTTTGCGGCAAACGGTGTAACCGTGGTGCATACGATCAATGATGCCCTTGCGGAAGCGAAAAAAGCAGATAGCGCCACCGACGAGATTTTCGTGATTGGCGGAGCCGAAATTTATACCCTGGCGTTGCCCATAGCGACCACGCTTTACCTGACCGAAATCCAACAGACGTACGAAGGAGATGCCTATTTCCCGGCCTTCGATAAAAGCGAGTGGACCGAAGTAAGCCGACGCCCCCACCCTACCGACGAACGCCACGCTGCGGCCTTCGACTTTGTGGAATACGAGCGAAAAGGATAGTCGTACGCTGCCTTACGCCAGTTCGCCGACCGCTTGTGTTGCCCTGATCGAATAGACGGGTGTTTCTTCATAGCGAGAAGCCACAATCACTTCGGTCGTATCCCGGTGAAGATCAAACAGGGCCTTGGATAACTCCGGGCAGTTATTGTCTTTCGATAAGTGCGACAACAATACATGACTCATGAAAGCAGGCTTGTGGGTTCGGAAAAGATCCAGGGCCTGCTGATTGGACAGGTGTCCTTTGCCCCCTCGGATTCTGTTCTTGAGGAAATACGGGTACCGGCCTCTCTCCAGCATCTCCTCATCGTAGTTCGCTTCCAGAAAGGCGGCATGGCATTGACTGAAATGGTGAATGAGGTGCTCGCAGGGGGCACCAATATCCGTAAAGACGCCTACTTTGGTATGTCGGCCCGCCACCACAAAGCTGTGCGGGTCGGAGGCATCATGGTGCTTCGGAAAAGCCGTAATGCACAACTCCCCAATCCAGACGGGTTCATAGCCGCGCAGCGCTTTCAGCGGAAAACCGGTCTGCGGCAAGCCCGAATTTTGCAGGGTGCCGGGCGTAATGAAAACGGGCAACTGGTATTTTTTGGCCAGTTGAGGAATGCCCCGAATGTGGTCGCCATGTTCGTGCGAAACAAAAATGGCTTTGACCGTCTGGAGTGATAACCCAAGCCGCTCCATCCGCCGTTCGGTTTCGCGGCAGGAGATACCCGCATCGATCAGAACAGCTTCCTGCTCATTTCCAACATAATAGCAATTACCGTTGCTGCCCGAATTCAGCGAGGTGATGAACAATTCCATAAGCGTACAAAGTACGGGTAAAATTCGACACAAAACGCCTTGTATCGTCTGAAGTAGGGATACAATCAGCCATCAGGGTATGTACGTCGATCAGGAGTTTATTCTTACCGTCACGGGGCTCACGAAATCATTTTCGGGGGTAAAGGCGCTGGATAATGTCCAGCTGGCCGTCAGGAAAGGCGAAGTTCACGCACTGATGGGCGAAAACGGGGCGGGAAAATCCACCTTCATGAAGCTGTTAATCGGCCTCTTGACACCCGATTCGGGCGAAATCATTCTGGACGGCGACCCTTTAACGACCAGCAACGTCAACGACATACTGAAAAAAGGGATTTCCATGATTCATCAGGAAATTCTGATGGTTCCTGAACTAACCGTTGCCCAGAACATTTTTCTGGGCCGCGAAACGAACCGTGGCCTGTTTCGCTGGCTGGACGACCGAAAGCTGACCCACCAGGCGGACGAACTGCTGAATCAGCTGGGTGTCACTATACCGCCCACCGCCAAAATGAAACAACTGAGTGTGGCTGAACGGCAAATGGTCGAAATTGCCAAAGCCCTGTCGAACGATGCGAAGGTGATCATCATGGACGAACCGACCTCAGCCCTGGCCGATAGCGAGGTGGCGACCCTCTTCCGGCTTATCCGGGAGTTGACGGCGAAAGGCGTCGCGGTCATTTACATCTCGCACAAGATGGACGAGATTTTCACCATTGCCGATACCATTACGGTGCTGCGCGATGGCAACTATATCGTAACGAAACCCGCTTCGGAGCTGAATCAGCAGGCATTGATCACGCTGATGGTTGGCCGGGAGATCGACACGTTGTTTCCAGCCAACAACATCCCCAAAGGGGACGAGATTCTATCGGTAAAGAACCTCAGCCGACGAGGTAAGTTTTCGGATATCAGCTTCGCCGTTCGTGCTGGCGAAGTTCTGGGCATAGCCGGTCTGATGGGTGCCGGACGAACGGAGATAGCTCGTGCCATTTTTGGGATGGACCCTATTAGCAGCGGGCAAATTTACCTTCATGGAAAGCCTGTAACCATTAAATCTCCGCACGACGCGATCCGGCAAGGCGTCGGTTACGTGAGTGAAGATCGGAAAGCGTTCGGCATTATCCCCCGCTTATCGGTCAGGCACAACATCACCTTATCGAGCCTGTCGACCCATGTAAACGGGGGCTTGATCCATACCCGGCGCGAAGCCGAAACCGCTAATACAATGATAGCTGACTTACGGATAAAAGCGGCCAGCCCTACCCAGCAGGTGACCTACCTGAGCGGAGGAAATCAGCAAAAAGTAATTATCAGCAAAGTGCTGCTTTCTAAACCGGCCCTCATCATCCTGGACGAACCAACCCGAGGCATTGACATTGGCGCTAAAGCAGAAATCTATAAACTGATCCATCAATTGACGGCGGACGGCCTGGCGGTCATTCTTATTTCATCGGAGCTTCCCGAAATTCTGGGCCTGAGCGATCGGATACTGGTCTTGTCGCAGGGAAAGCAAACCGCCATGCTTCCCCGAACGGAGGCTACGCAAGAGACGATTATGCACTATGCCATGCATCCCTAAGCGCCACCTTCTTATTCCCATTCATGAAAAACGACATAAGTACCCTCTTCTCGCAAACCAATAAGTTGCCCACACAGATACCCGGCAGAGGCATTCGGCAATATGGACTTGGGATCGCCTTTGTGGCGGTTTGCCTGATACTCTCGTTCATAACACCCAAATTCCTGACGGTTCAGAACCTGATGATTATTCTGACGCAGGTATCCATCAATGCCTTACTGGCCTTTGGTGTCACATTTGTCATCATTACGGGCGGTATCGACCTGTCTATTGGCTCCATGGTGGCGGTGACGGGCGTGGTGGCAGCCACCTTCGCTCACCCGGATACCTACCCGGTGGCCGTTCCCGTGCTGGCTGGGCTGGGGGCGGGCCTACTCTTCGGTGCCGTCAATGGATTCATCATCACCCGCAGCCACGTGCCGCCCTTTATTGTCACCCTGGGCACCATGACCATTGGCCGGGGGCTCGCCC
This sequence comes from Spirosoma horti, assembly GCF_054776595.1. Lineage (NCBI taxonomy): Bacteria > Pseudomonadati > Bacteroidota > Cytophagia > Cytophagales > Cytophagaceae > Spirosoma > Spirosoma horti. The sequence goes on along the minus strand of NZ_BAAHBQ010000005.1, from coordinate 578,566 downwards.
TTATTCTCAGCAAAGGGCGTCCGATCTCCAACCTGTCCGACTCGTTCAACTTCTTGGGCGGAGGAAAAATCCTGGGCATACCGACGCTCATCATCGTTCTGATTGCACTCTTCATTGCCTGCTCCATCGTGTTGAAACGAACGGTGCTGGGCCGCTACATGTATGCCGTTGGGGGCAATGAGCAGGCGGCCAACGCATCGGGCATCCAGTTGACGAAGGTAAAAATGGTCGTTTACACACTCTGCGGGGGCCTGGCGGCTCTGGCGGGTATTCTGCTGACGTCCCGCATCACAACGGGACAACCCAATGCCGGAACGGGCTTCGAGCTCGATGCCATTGCTGCCGCCATCATTGGCGGCACCAGCACCTCGGGCGGCACCGGCACCATGACGGGCACCCTGATCGGGGCGCTATTGATCGGCGTCATCAGCAACGGCCTTGATCTGCTTAACGTAACGTCTTATTATCAGCAGGTTGTCATGGGGGCCATCATCATCGGGGCCGTGGTGCTCGATAGCATGAATCAATCCAATAATGGGTAACCTGCCCATCCAGAACCATAAACTACAAACCAAATGAACCGTTTTTCCGCACTGGTCGCCACCCTTTCGTTCACGCTCTTACTGGCAGGCTGCAATCAGTCCGCTACAACCGATACCAGCCAGAGCGATGGCAGCAAGAAACTCGTGATGGGCGTGTCCATGCTGAGCATGCAGAACGAGTTTATCGTCAACGTGAATGACGAAATGACAAAAAAGGCACAGGAGGCCGGTGTCGAGCTGATTACCGTTGATGCCGAGCGGTCGGCGCTGAAACAGGTGGAGCAGATTGAGAGCTTTATCGCCCAAAAGGTAGACGCCATCATCATGAATCCGTGCGAAGTGGAAGCCAGTTCGCCAGCCGTCGCCAAGGCGTTGGCCGCTAACATTCCGATCATCAACGTAAACTCAGAAACCAGTGCCAAACCATCGGCCTTTGTCGGTTCCGATGATGTGGAGTCAGCGCGTATCGCCATGAAATTCATTGCCGATAAATTGGGCGGCAAAGGCAATGTGGTGATGATGCACGGCTACATGGGTCAGGCCGCCCAACTGAAACGGGAACAGGGTGCCCGGGAAGTCCTGAAACAGTACCCTAATTTGAAACTCCTTGCCCATCAGACCGGCGAATGGGACCGGGCCAAGGCGATGGCCTTGATGGAAAACTGGATTCAGTCCTTTGGCCCACAAATCAACGCCGTTTTTGCCCAAAACGATGAAATGGGCCTGGGTGCCGTTAAAGCCCTGACCGATGCGGGCTTGAAAGACAAAGTCGTTGTTGTGAGCATCGATGCCATTCCCGACGCCCTGCAGGCCGTAAAGAAGGGAACGCTGGACGCCACTGTTTTCCAGAACGCCGAGCAGCAGGGGGCTAAAGCCATCGACACCGCGATCAAAGCAGCAAAAAAGCAACCCTATGATAAGCAGACGCTTATCCCCTTTCAGCTGGTTACGAAGGCCAATTTGAGTACGTTTTTAAAGTGAGTATATTCGTATCGCTTATGTGATTTCGGGACAGGGTAATCGGAGCAGATTTCGGACAATAAGTCGCCAGCCATGCAAATAACCACAAGCTCGATCAGAGCGCTTTATCGCGGTATCCGGCTCGTGACAGCCGTCGGTGGTCTCGGCATCGTCCTGGGTTTACAAAGCTGTGGGGTCGATAAACCCGCGGAGATTGTTGAGGTGGCCACGACGCTCCCCGAAACGATTGACTATAATCTGCATGTGAAGCCCATTCTCTCCGATAAGTGTTTCTTCTGCCACGGGCCGGACAAGAATAGCCAGAAAGCGGGCCTGGAACTGGCCACGCGCGAAGGAGCGATGGCGGCTCTGAAAAAGGCCAGGAGCAAACACGCCATCGTACCCGGCGACCTCAGCAACAGTGAGGTATATCATCGAATTATCAGCAAGGACGACCACGACATGATGCCGCCCAGGGCGTCGAATCGGGTGCTGAGCGTTTATGAGAAAGCCGTACTCATCAAGTGGATTGAGCAGGGCGCTGACTACAAACCGCACTGGGCACTGATCAAACCCCAAAAAGCAGACTTACCTACCGTAAAGAACAGCCAGTGGCCAGCGAATCCGATCGATTATTTTACCCTGCAAAAAATGGAGGAGAAGGGGCTTACGCCCGCGCCCGAGGCTGACAAAGAAACCTTGCTGCGCCGGGTATCCCTTGACCTCACGGGGCTGCCCCCTACGCTCGATGAAACAGCCGCTTTTCTGGCCGACAGAAGCCCTGATGCTTATGAGCGAGTCGTCAATCGGCTGATTCAATCGCCCCATTACGGCGAGAAAATGGCCGTCGACTGGCTGGACTTATCCCGCTATGCCGATACGCACGGCTATACCGTTGACCGCTACCGGGCCATGTGGCCCTGGCGGGATTGGGTTATCCAGTCGTTCAACCGGAATCGTCCTTTCAGCCAATTCATTACCTGGCAGCTGGCGGGCGATCTGTTGCCCGCTCCCACCCCTGAACAACGGCTGGCGACAGGCTTCAACCGAAACCATTCCCAGAATATGGAAGGGGGCATTATCAACGAAGAATTCCGGGTCGAATATGTGGCTGATCGAACCAACACGCTGGGCACGGCGATGCTGGGGCTGACAGTAGAGTGCGCCCGCTGCCACGATCATAAGTTCGACCCCATTTCCCAAAAGGATTATTACAGCCTGTTTGCCTTTTTCAACAACGTGGACGAAGCCGGACAGATCTCCTGGGATGATGCGATGCCGGTGCCAACCATGCTGCTGACTCAGCCCAAACAGGACAGCCTGCTGGCGTTTATCGACACAAAAATTCAGGCCGCCGAAAGTGCCCTGAAGCAAACGGTTCAGGCCGAGCGAAAAACGTTCGACCAATGGCAAAGCCAGACAAATACCGTATCGTTTGATCCTCGTAAAGGCTTACAGGCCCACTTCACCTTCGACCGACTGGTTAGCGGGCGATTCGTCAACGAGCTGAGTGCCAAAGACAGCGGGAAGGTGCTCGACCCGGTGTTGGTACCGGGCAGGCGGGGCAACGCTTTTCAATCCAACGGCGACGATATTCTGACGCTGGGGCAGGCTGGTGTGTTTAATCGGTCGCAACCGTTTTCCATTGGCGTGTGGGTCAACATACCGAAAGCCGTTTCCAAAGCAGCGCTCGTTCACAAAGGCAACGGCGATATTCTGTACAACTTCCGGGGATATTTTCTCAATCTCCGCGACGATAAGGCAGAGTTATTAATGGCCCACACCTGGCCCTACAACAGTCTTGTCCGGGTTAGTCAACAGGCATTGCACAAAGAGAAATGGATTCACCTGACCATGACCTACGATGGGTCCAGCAAGGCCAGTGGGCTCCGTTTATATGTGAATGGGCAGGAAGCCGCTTTGCTGACCGAAAAAGACAATCTCTACAAAGACATTCTGTTTTCGGGAAAACAGACCGGCCTGATGGTGGGCGCCGACATGCGGGGACCCGGTTTCAAGAAGGGGCTGGTCGATGAGCTGGTCGTTTATAACCGAACCCTAACATCGCCAGAAGTACAGGCCCTGGCTCAATCGGTACGAGCCGTGAGCCCCCCGAAAGGCGACCCGATGAAGGAGTACTTTTTCAGCCATCGGTCAACGGTCTATCCGCAACAGCAGGCTAAATTGCAGGCATTGCGGGCCGAACGCAATCGACTGGTGGAAGGCATACCGGAAATCATGGTGATGGAGGAAATGAAAACGCCCCGGCCAACCTACCTGCTTAAACGGGGGGTCTACGACGCCCACGGTGCCCAGGTCCGCCCCGATGTACCCGCCAGCGTCTTGCCCTTCTCGCCCGAATTTCCCCGCAACCGGCTGGGACTGGCGAAATGGCTGCTGCATCCCGATAATCCCCTGACGGCCCGCGTGGTCGTTAACCGCTACTGGCAAACCTACTTTGGAACGGCGATTCAAAAATCGGCCAATAACTTTGGTAATCAGGGCGGCTTGCCCACCCACCCCGAACTCCTCGACTGGCTGGCCGTAACCTTCAGGGAGAGTGGCTGGAACATGAAAGCCATGCAGAAGCTCATTGTCATGTCGGCTACCTACCGCCAGTCGTCCCGTGCCACACCAAAAAGCCTACAGCAGGACCCGGAAAACGTCTGGCTGGCCCGTGGGCCAATTGCCCGGCTGACCGCCGAAATGATTCGGGACAATGCGCTGGCTGCCAGCGGGCTACTGTCTGTAAAAATGGGTGGACCGAGCGTAAAGCCCTACCAGCCGGAGGGTCTTTGGGCTGTCAATAACACGACGTATGAACCGGATAAAGGCGAAAATCTGTACCGCCGGAGCTTGTACACCTTCTGGCGCCGGACAAATCCGCCCCCATCGATGAACACCTTCGATGCGCCGTCACGGAGTTACTGCGTTGTTCAGCGGCAAAAAACCAGTACACCCCTGCAAGCTCTGATCCTGCTCAATGACCCGCAGTTTGTCGAAGCGGCCGAAGTGGTCGCCGAACGCGCGTTTGAAGCCTGTAAAACGCTTCCGGATCAGCTTACACACCTGTTTCGGTTGCTGGCCAGCCGAAAGCCCACAGATAAGGAGCTAACGATTCTGACTCGATTGTATGGGCAGGAATACCAGAATTTCAAACAGAGTCCGACCAAAATGCAGGGCTGGCTTCAGGCGGGCGCGCACAAGCCAATCGGCACAGTCGACAAACCTGCCCTGGCGGCCGGGGCCGTTGTGGCGAGTACGGTCATGAACTCGGAAGCCTTCGTCACCAAACATTAACCAGCAATGCAATGAGCAGAAAAGCAACTCAACAACTGGCCGACACCTTCAACCGGCGGTCATTTCTAGCCAGGGCATCGCTGGGTTTAGGGTCGGTGGCGTTGGGGACTTTACTTCCCCGGAATCTATTTTCCAGGCCAACGGCTCAACAGGCGTTGACCGCACCGAACCGCCCGCCCAAAGCTAAACGGGTGGTGTATATGTGCCAGAGTGGCGGTCCTTCTCAACTTGAACTGTTCGACTATAAGCCGTATCTGGAAAAAATGCATGGCAAAGATCTGCCCGAATCGGTGCGAAAAGGCCAGCGATTGACCAGCATGAGTGCCCAGCAATCGGCGCTGCCGCTGGTGAGTTCGCCTTTTCGATTCGCCCAGCATGGAACGAGTGGTGCCTGGGTAAGCGAGCTGATGCCGTACACGGGCAATGTGGCCGATGAGCTTTGCTTTATCAAGTCGATGTACACCGAGCAGATCAACCATGACCCCGCGTTGACGTTTTTCCAGACAGGAAACCAGCTCGCCGGACGTCCCAGCATAGGTGCCTGGGTGAGTTATGGTCTGGGAAGTGCCAATGAAAACCTGCCCGCGTTCATCGTGCTGGTGTCGAAAGACGCCCCAAAGGACCAGCCTTTATACGCCCGGCTTTGGGGGAATGGGTTTCTGCCGTCCCGGCATCAGGGCGTGCAGTTTCGGTCGGGTACCGATCCGGTGCTGTACCTCAACAACCCGAATGGCTACACCACCGCCGATCGTCGCTACATGCTCGATGCCCTAAAAGAGCTCAATCAGGTTCAGGAGGAACTGTATGGCGACCCGGAAGTGGCGAATCACATTGCACAGTACGAGATGGCCTTCCGCATGCAGACGTCGGTTCCCGACGTGAATGATCTCTCGAACGAACCTGATTGGGTGTTCGACCTCTACGGCCCCGAGTCCCGCAATCCGGGTACGTTTGCAGCCAACTGCCTGATGGCCCGACGGCTGCTGGAACGCGATGTGAAGTTCGTTCAGCTATACCACCAGGGCTGGGACCAGCACGGGAATCTACCCAGCGGCCTCACCAAGCAGTGTAAAGCAACCGATCAGGCATCGGCGGCTCTGGTGCTCGATCTTAAACAGCGTGGCCTGCTGGACGATACCGTTGTGATTTGGGGCGGTGAATTTGGCCGGACAAATTACTCACAGGGCAAATTAACGAAAGACAATTACGGGCGCGATCACCACCCGCGCTGCTTCACCATGTGGATGGCGGGTGGCGGTATAAAACCCGGTATTACCTACGGTGAAACCGATGAGTTCGGCTACAACATTGTCCATAACCCGGTGCATGTGCACGATTTCCAGGCGACTCTGCTTCATCTGCTGGGCGTTGATCACGAAAAACTGATCTACGAATTTCAGGGACGACGCTTCCGGCTGACGGATGTAGAAGGGAAACTGGTGAACGGTATTCTGGCTTAAGAAAGGATTTCCTGTTCCGGCCTTTAGCAACACCGGGTTAGTCGATTCGCCGGATCCGGGGCTAGCTCATTTACTTTGGTGGGCTCCCTCCGTTCGGCACATTAGTCCGGATGCGAATCGTGTTGGCTGTCGCCCGCGGATCTTTATAGGTAACAGGTAGCGGACCATACTCTTTCAGCAGTTGGTCCATGAGCTGGGTAACACTACTATAAATCAGGCTTTCATCGACCAGGCCGGGCTCCAGGCTATAGATATTCAGGAACGTCTCCGACTTGGCTTCCGGTTGATATGTCTGGCTATAATAGCTCATATCGACGGATACGAGACTTTTGTAGGTCAATTGAAAGGAGACGCTGGCGATTGGCTGACCCTGTTCATCATTGAGCACCAGCCGAACCAGCTCAGGTGACAGCTCTTGAAACGTCCAGTTCAGGTCGGTAGCGTCCTGGATTTGCGTCAACGTTTTGTCCAGCAAAGGTTTGGTCTTTTTTTGCCAGTAAAAGTGATTACTCTGCACTTTTTCGAAGGCATCCTTCAGGCTTTGTGCTTTTCGCTGTACGTGCTCAAGAGTTGTCATTGGTCCGAGTTTATACGTTGATTATCCAGTAGTCAGTAAGCCGCTTTTGCATCCATTTTACTCATCAATGGCCATCTGGCTCGTTCAGCGCTAGTCATCTTATTTCCCTTTCCCGCAAATTCATCACTCGGTTTACCGGGTCTGTCAACGCTTTTTCCGCGTTGGCTCCCGTTTTCCGGCATCCTCAAACGCTGCTGGCTAGGTTTGCTGCCTAAACACACTATGACCGTTTACTAACCAGCCTAATGAGTCCTGTATCAGCCTTTCTGTTAGCGTTATTCATCCTGAACCTGGGCACTGCCTTCGGGGCAGGCTTGTATGAAACCCGGATTGTTCTTCCGATCTGGTTTCCCAAATCAGCGGAGTCTGGCTATCGTGTCAATACGGAGGCTATGCATGAACTAGACGCGGGCAGAAGTTTCTGGGCTTTTATCACAACGGGGCCGCTTACGCTCCTCACATTGGCTAATCTCGTGCTGGCCTGGCAATCACAGGCAACGGGGCACGGCTGGTGGCTGGCCGCAGCGTTGATTACCCTCATCGAACGCATCGGAACGTTTACTTTTTTCATCCCAACAATCATTAAACTTCAGAAAGCCGATCAGCTACCTGCAGCCTCCGTCGGCCGTTTAGTAACCTCCTGGATCAGACTAAATTATATCCGTAACGGACTCACGTTACTCGCCTGCCTGGCGGCACTGCGCGCGCTTTCCTTTTAGGCATAAGGGCCTCATGGCAACACGCCGAACAGCTGACTTTGCAGATGCAAAACCAGTAGATCGAACACACTCCTTTATCGGCCTAAATGACGCTCGTTTGTGAGGACCTGCCCAGATTTCCGGGCGGGTCCTCACTGTTTTTACGGGTTTAAAACAATGGTGTAAGGCATGGGTTAAGGCTGAAAAATGTGCAACAAAACTTAACGAACTCAACGTCATGTCAACTCAAAATCACGCAACGCCCTGGGGCTTTTTGCTGACCAAAGGGCTTATTTATGTACTGATAGGTGTTTATATTCTTGCGTTTGCTCAGTCATTTACACCGCTGTCAGGCCAGATCCTTGGTGGCTTGTTTATACTGGCCGGTGTTGTCCAGTTTCTGTTTTCGGGCAGAAACCATAGTACCGACAACAGCAATATTTGGGGGTATGCCTATGGCCTTAATGACATAGGTTTTGGAATAGCCATTGTGGTTGATGCAATGGGTGATACGACGACAATTATGGAAACGATGGCTTTCTGGGCTATGGTGTACGCCGTTTTACAGTCGGTGCAGGCGATGTATTCATTTATTGCGGCACGTGGCGGTAAAAGTATACCCATCACTAACAAGCTGATCCACGCAGCCGATGTGCTGGTAGCCGGTGGGATGTCGTACGTGCTTCTGTCGTTTACAATTGGTTTCGATGAATCCATGCGTTTATCGGGCGTCTTCCCGATTGCGCTTGGTATTTCAATTTTCGTTCTAACCCAGCAAATGCGGGCGCAGGCGGCCCAGCAGGAACGGCGGGTTAGCTAAAATAGCTTGCGGTGATTCCACCGATGCGGTTGACGGTCAATTGCATCGGTGGAATCACCCGGCAAACGCCTATTTACACGATTACGTCGCTACTTTCGGACGAGTTCTGGTCGGGCATCGGCACCATCCTGCCGGGCACGCTTGATTACCTCCTGCCCTACTTTCTGGCCTATATCCAGCCCCACGACATTGTCGATCCGAAAATGAACGCCCCCTTCGAAACGGGACTCGGCTGCTTCTCTGGCCTTGTTCAAAAAATAGGCCGCATCTTCCGGAAATAGATACGCGAGTGTGTTGGCCCGGGCATTGGATAAGGTTGCGTGCCCAGACGGATAACTGGGATGCGGAGGAGTAAACATCAGTATGGGCGAATAGGTGGTGTCATACTGATTGGGGCGGATTGACCAATACGTATATTTAGCATCCCAACAGGCAATGTAAGCATCATTGGCGGCCACACTAACCAGCGCATAAGCGCGGGCTGCCCTGGGCGCATCGAGGTGCAGGTTATGCTCAAATAACTTTCTATCGATCTCACTACCCCAGAAATCGTTGCTTGCCCAATAAAACGCCCGCGATACGGCCTGTGGTGATTTCTTGAACTGTTTTAGCTCCTGCATATCGTCGGCAGGTTCAGGCGGTGGGCCTGGCCGAAATTGATTACCGGCCGCCAGCACCCAGGGTTTACAACTCCCCATCATAGGTTGTATCGGTGGGCGTTTATCGTTCCACAAACCCGTATCCGTGGGGCGTTTGCCGTCCCATACAGCATCCGAGCCATCCATTTTAGCCCGTTCGATCACGGCTTGCGCTACCCGTTGTCCTAACTCAAATCCGGCCTTACTATCACTGGGGTACACCACGCCCGCCAGCACTCGCGACTGGCACGCCCGCTCGGCCACCAGCCGAATTGAATCTGCTTTGTTGGGAAATAGATACCCCAGAATAGCAGCCGCTGCGCCAGCCGCTACTGAATGTTCGCAGGGATATGAGGGACTATCGGGGTTAGGTAGATAAGGGGATATGGCTTTGTTGTGCGTCGATGGCCGGGGACGCCGGTACGCGTATTTCGTTTGCCAGGCGGCCACAGTTGCGTCGTAAATGGCAATGTTCATCAGTGCCTTGCCCCGCACCCAGGCAGGCGGAAACCCATTATTCAATTTCTCAATAGCCGTTTGCCAGCGATAGCCCGGCGCTCCGGCATTCCAGTAGTCGATGAGCCGAGTAGCCGACGAATCGCGCTGACGCTGCGCACTCAGCAGGGCTTTCTCTTCGGCCTGGGTCGCGTTGGCATCGGGCGGGGCCGGGAGTTTGTAGGCATCGCCTGATGGAATAACCCAGGTCTTCCAGGAGCCCGCCCGTTGGTCAATCTGAGCAGGGCTCTGCGTCGTAGTTGCAAGGCCGATTAGAAGAAAAAACAGACTAGTTTTCATCAGAAGCAGTAGTTGGCGTAAAGTCAAAATTACGAACGCCAACCTACAGCTACTAGGGCACAAATACGCTCATAAACAGGTATTTATACGTGTTTTATTACCTGGCATCATGGTCTGCTCTTAGTGATGTTTATAGCCTCTCTACGACGAACCCGGCGCGGCAACCAAAACGATGCTTCCCGTAGCGGTTAGTGACACGGTAAGCGACTAAATTAAAACATACGTTTATTCTTTCGCGTTAAATTGAAATATTCTGTAGTTGATTTTAGGCTATAGGGCGACATATCATTCCTGTACACCCCCGAATGAATGGCTGCACTACACAACGAACGACCAGATGGACATAGAAAAAATAGCCAATTTCGTAACGCCCTTCAGGCTTGTATCGCTAATGGGCATCGTCATGATAGGCATAGGATTTCTCCATATGGATCAGCGGGATAACGTTCTGCAATTCATCTTCGGGATTCCGCTTGCGGCCGGTATGCTTGGGTTTGATTATCTGATGCGCCGGGCTACCCGTGACAATACACTGTATTTATGGATCGTGGAAGCCGTTATCGTTGCCTTCATGTGGTACGGGTTCAACCACTCGTAAGTCAAGAATTTACTATCGTTTCTTGCTGCCTTTCACCGGCTTTGCCAATAAATTAGCCGTGAAAAAAGGCAGCATTTTCTGCTCGATGCGCTCCGCAATCCGGTTGATGTGATCACCGTCGTACTCTTCATACGTGTGCGGAATCTGGTAGTTGGTGAGCATACTGTCCAGTATCTTGTTGTTGGCCGCGATACTTTCGTCTTTCGAACCGGCATCGAACGCCAGCGCGTGGAGTTGCTTTATGTTTGACACATACTGATCGAGGGTGGCCAGGGGTGCGTTGGCTGCCCATTTGGCCGTAACCATGGCCTGGGGTTCGCCATCCTTCACCGGCAAATCCAGAAAGAACGGTGCCTTGGTGGGGTTGGGCGACCAGGAAGCTGCGGAAGCAAACATGGCTTTTGTCAGGAAATCAGCCTTATCCAGATCAGCAACTGACTTAACCGCTTCCATGCGGGTAGCCATTTTTGCATCGCCCGGGCCACTCATGTTGGGAACCATGCAACAGGGGCTGAGAAGGTATAGGCTGGAGAAGATTTCGGGGTGCTTCTGGCCAATGCGAATCGTGCCGTATCCACCCATCGAATGGCCTGCCAGTCCACGGCTGGATGCCTCCGGAATCGTGCGGTACTGCTTGTCGATGTACGAAACCAATTCATCCGCAACGAAATCTTCCCAGTTGCCAATGGTCACTGAATTGGAATACATGCTGCCGAAATAGCGATTGTAAGCATTGGGCGTCACAACGATAAATTCACCCGTTTTACCCTCGGCCAGCGCTTTATCGACAACGGCCGGCAGATTGATCCAATGCTTGGTCAGGCCGTACCATTTGTCGTCGCTGTCCGTAAACCCATGCAGAAAATAAATAACGGGGTAATGCCGCTTTTTATCCGTCTGATAACTGGGCGGCAGATAAATCGACACATCCCGATCCGGCGAGTCACCGGCCAGATTGCCTTCCAGCCCTTTGCCGTGCACTTTTATGCGTTCAACCCGGCCGGTTCCCGAGGGACCATTCTGGCTGTAGGCCTGCGGAGCAACGACGAACCCAAGGATAGTCAGAACCAAAATCGAAGAGAAAAGACGACGAAACGTCAGGTATTGACGGTGCATAATAACGGCTGGTAGAAATTGGATGTTATAATTGGTTGGCGGTTTGGGCAACGTTAAAAATCGGTGTTTGCCTGTTTCAGCTCCAACGGCTTGATCCAGATATTCCGGAACAGCACATCGTGGCCTTCGGCCTGTAATTTAATACCACCGGGCGTATCGGTAATGCCTTTTCCGCCGTCGTTGCCCCCATCGATACCGGAGTTAGGGCCACCCCACACCTGGCTTATTTTCTGATTGGTATGAGCTTTTTTTCCGTTCAGGTACATCGTTACCATAGCGGGTTCAGTCCGTTTGCCATCAGTAAACCGGGCCGCCCGAAACTCAATATCGTAGGCGTTCCATTTTCCGATGCCGTTGTATAGCTTGTAAGGCGATGGCGATTCGTTGATAACGGCTCCTAAACCATGGCTGGTCGTGTCTCCATCGAACACCTGAATTTCGTAGCGATTTTGCAGATACACGCCACTGTTGCCCCCCGGCTTGCTGACATAGAATTCGACATGCAGCCGGAAGTCGCGGAACGTTTCTTTGGTCACAATATCAGCGGCCCCGTATTTACCTCCGGCAGCCGCCGGATCATTGGTGTTCATCACCGTACCGGCGCCAGCGGGATCTTTTTCAATCATCCATTTAATGGGCAGGCTGGCTGCTAAACGAGGGCCTTCCCAATAGGTCCACTTTTCATCCAGCATCTTGCGCGACCCATCGAAAAGAACCTCCGCTCCTTTGGGCGCTTTCACCCCAACACCAACTGGTTCTTTGGCATTGGGAGTCATAGCCACGCTACAGGCAAGAACTAAAAAAGCGGGCAAAACGGCACGTTGGGCAGTCGCAAAGGGCGTCATCAGATCGGGATTCGTTTGGTGATAAAACTATAGTCTAGTAAGACCATACCCCGCCCGATTTACCCGGTTCGTCAGAAGCCATTTTCGACATGATGCGTTTGGGGTAACATTATTTTGTAGGGTTTCTTGCAGATCACCGACGTTTGCCGGTCGATAGCGCTTTGGGCAATGAGCGGAACGAGGCCCGCTTTGGCGCATAGTTCATCTACGTTGCGCATGCCCTTCTGAAAAAGTATCCGCTTGATCCAGCGGGCACGCTCATCCCTGATCTCGCCATAGAACGTGTCAGCCTGCGTACTTCGGGCCAAATAAGCATCCGAGAATTGAAGCCCGTGCTGTTTGGCCTGTTCCACCATCCAGAGCAGGGCATTGTCTGACAAGCCGGTATCCGCATAGCCTCCACCGACATTGCTATGGATGCCCGTAAACCATACCTGTTTCACCCGCTGGTGGGGTTCGAGACCCGCTTCGTCCCAAAGCGTTGGCAAAAAAGCACGTCGGTTTTCGTCAATCGAAAGGGCATGATAAGCCGCTTTCACTTTAGGGTTGAGGCCCACGTTGAGAAAGCGATAATTACCCAGCAACCATTTCGACAATTTCTCCGACACGGTATTCCCGAGCAGCCACTGCGGCACCAGCATGGGAATGCCTAACGACCCCACCGTATCCCAAACGCCAATCATTTCAATTGAGGGCTCGTAGCAATCATGGGTTCGTTTGTAGTCGCTGACCACCTGATCGCTTTGCCCCGCCTTTAACTGTTTATAGGCCAGACGAAGCTGATTGAGGTACTCCATCGATTGGTTGGCTTTCCGGGCCGATGTTTCTCCGGGACGGTTATTTTCCGTTGTGATCGCCGGTTTATTGGCCGTATCGACTAAGCTGGTTTCTGGCCGGGCAAGGTCCTGATTCGTCAGCGCCTTATCAATGCCGAACTGGCAAATCAACCCCGCCAGACTCCGTACAGTGTAGGCACCCCGGCTAAACCCGAACAAATAAATGGAATCGCCGGGCTGGTAGCGCTCGGCAATAAACAGGTAACACTCAAAAATATTATGCAGCAGTCCGTTGCCCGTCAGGCCGCCCATAAACCGGTCCAGTCCTTTGCCGGTTCCCACACCCAGATCGTAAAAGATCTCTTCCTGCCCCTCGGCCTTTGCCAGCGCCAGCGCTCTGGCAATTTTCACCACATTCGTCGGCACCAGACTACCCCGGTCCAGTTGCTCGGGGTCATTCCAGGTACCGTCGGCACAGACAATAATTTTCTTCCCCATCGTTCACCGTGTTTAGTGGTAAAACTTAGGAAAAAGAGTCGTTTATGAAGCCAGGCATTTATTTAACGTAACGAATTCTGAGTGAGCGAACTACCGGCAAAGATTGGTCGCTTTTTAGAACGAGATCGTCTTCGTTAAACCGGTAACGGGACCGGCAAAACAGATGGCCTCCTGACAGGCAGAAAACACCTACTCTGTCAGCCCTACCGCTTTATCGGCTTCCAGCGGATTCTGCCGGAATATTTCTTCCAGCCGGGCAAACAGGTCCGGGTGTTTTTCCTGAAGCAGATCGGGGCGTTTAAAAAAGTATTCCGATACAACGGCGAAAAATTCCGCTTCGTTCGTGATGCCGTAGGGGTTGATATCGGAGTGATTGGCTTTGATATCCTGAATACTCTTATGAATGAGTTGCAGCCAGGGCTTCACGTGGTCTTTCTCCAGCAAATTTTCTGGCAACCCATCGGTAGCGCCGTCGGCTTTGTCGAGCAGGTGAACAAACTCGTGAATACCCGTATTTCCTTTGCTGGTTTCGTTGGCAAAACCTTCGTGCAGCGCTGGCTTCGACAACACCATCGTGCTCTGCAAGGCACCACCCTCCCCTACCATACCCAGAATATTCCGGTCATCGCCAGTGGTCTGATAATCTGCATTAAATCGATCCTGACACAGCAGCACATCGGTCAGCGGATAATACCAGTCCGCAAATCCGAAAATGGGAATGATGGCGCTGCTGGCTACCAGCACCTTGTCCAGATCATCCACCGGCGTATCTACTCCCTCAATGGTGACGTGGCTCAGGAAGTAGCTCACCCGATCCTCGAACAATTTCTTTTTGTCGTCCGGCAACGACTGGTAGTACGAAACGTTTTTCTGCAACAATTGCGGATAGCTGTCGGGCAAGGGCAGTACTTCTTTGTCTTTTTTATCCTGCAGATAACGCCAGAGAAACCAACCGGCCACAAGCGCCGTGATTGTCACGAAAAGAGTCATTTTTTCGGCTGTTTGAGTCGTGTATACCTGAACACAAAATACGGGCGAACAACCCGTGAGTACCTTATAACTGGTTTACTTTCACGTCTATTTTCGATTGCACATTGATCAATGCCTGAATACCGTCGGGACGGATGGCTATTTTCTGAGGCACAAACCGAAACGTTTTGATACCCAGATCCGTCGTTTTGCCCGGTCCTTTTTCAAACGCTTTGTCGATAGACGCTGGCAATTTGGCAATGTCATCGCCCAGTGGAATAGTCAGTAAATGTTCCAGTAGCTTACGTAACCCTTTATGCCAGACAGTGTTCGAATCTTTGGATAATGCTTTCCAGGTCTCAGCGTCAAAATCCAGATTATTGACCCGTAGCGTATTGGTGAGCGTATCGAACTCGGGACGGCCGCGCAAATAGACGGTTCCATCGAGCAGCCCGCTCAGGTTTGCCTTAACGATGAGTGACTGCTGGCCACCGTAGACTGATACTTCATTGATGGTTAACGAGCCGAGGGCCAGTTTTTTGTTTTTGTTGTTGGTCGTAATGGCCAGCATTCGATTGATATCGGCGTAGGGAATATAGCTTAGTACATGCAAATCCGATGTTTCCAGGACCTGCTCCCGTTTTTGCAGAATAGGTAATGGTGCCTTCGCCCGTTCCGGTGCTTTGGGTTTGAGTTCGGTTTGCGTTTCGAGGGCAACACGAATGTGGGTGGTGATCTGACGGCTGTTGCCCGTGACAGGCCCGGCCATAACACTGATGGGTTTAGGAATCAGCCACAATCCGTACGCTTCACTGATCAACAACGGATTTTGTAGATCACGCCAGATAGGCTTCACCATTTCGTCGAGACGTAATTCTGTGTGTACGGCAGAGTCGATGGCCATTTCGATGGCCGTCTTGTGCTTATCCAGTATATTTTGAACCAGGTTTGTTAAGGAAATGCCGCCCCCTAACAGATGAATCTCGGGCTTGACGATCCAGGTATAATCCGTGAAGCTTGTCCGGCTCGCCAGCCGCCAGTTTGGTGTTACCCCGATTGGACTTTTAAAATGAACGTTTAAGGCACAGAAGGGCTTTTTGGGCGGTGTGGTATCCCGACTAAATGGCCGGGTGAGCCACATCTGAAGGGGAGCCGATAACTTTACCTGTTGATCGGCATACTCGACATGCACAGGTCCCAGGCGCTTGACCCGAAACGAAATGATGCCTTTTGTTTTGCCGTCCTTTGTTTCCTTACCAACCAGAACGGGGTCAAGCTCCCGGTTAATTTTCTCCTCCAATTCCCGAAGATCAAAGGTAATAGGCCCCGCCAGATACGAAATCTGAGCGGGAATCAGCGGGTCGAACCCTTCTGCTTTGGGAGCCTGCGGTTGTACTTTCTGGCATTGCACCAAAAGCACAATCAGGCTAAGGCCGATAAAATAACCGAGTAGTGGTGGTGTTCTCATTAATGGTGGAAGTGGCCAACAGCCTGATGTCAGGCTGTTGTTAAACCGCATTCCAGAATAACTTACTTTCTTTTGGGTATGTTTAACCGGGCCGTTTCATAGAGTAACTAGCCCCGTTTTCTATGGTCCGTGTCCCGTAGGGATTAGAAAGAATGTGCCGTCCGATTTAATAATCGGACGGCACATGAACCGACAGCACATACCATTAGAACAACTTCTCGTTAGGCGGCTTTATACCCTTCATCCGAATGTAGATCGTACATTGGCCCCGATGGTGTGTCTGGTGTTCAAATGCCTTGGCCAGCAGCACTTCACGGGTCATTTCACGCTGACCCATTTTCACGGATTCAGCCAGTTGAGCGTCGTTTAGTCCTTTGACGGCGTCGAGCATGAAATCATAACTATCCATCACCGTTTTGGTCAGAGCCGCTTTTGTTTTGAGTTCGTTCATCTCTTCCAGTTTCTTGCCCTGAAAGGGATTCGCTTTGCCGCTGACCATAGCGCCAAAATTGTAATTGGCCGCGGCCAGGTGTAGCATCTGATCGGCAAAACTGCGAATTTCGGGCGTTGGTTTGTAACTCATACCCTCTTCCGACATCACGTCCAGATACTCTTTTGTGTACTCTTTGGCCCGTTGCCAGTCGGCCGTTAGCTGTGTTATCGTTGTCATGGGGGCAGCGGCTTGCACAGCCGAAAATGCCCAGAGCAAGCCCACGATGGCGAGCATAAAGCGGAGTGGTAATTTAGTGATCATTGCAGGATTGTTAATTGGTTAATACCGAATTATAGCTTGTTCCTGTAAAAGTTCGGCAAATGTATAAGCTACTCCGTTTGCTTGCTCACCCGTTCGTTTTCGGTTATCTTTCTGCACTGATTTCGACCCACTTCTTACCCTGATGCCGTCTCGCCGTTCATTTCTACAGGCCACAACCCTGGCACCTTTTCTAGCGCTGGAGGTCAGCTCGTCAGCGCCAACCCTCATCAAGCCTGACCGCTTACGACCCGGCGACACCATTGGGTTGTTTTGTCCGGCGGCTCCGGCCTATAGTCGCGAAACGGTTCAGATAGCGCAGGAATCACTCCAGGCACTGGGCTTCAAAACGATGGTTGGTCCGCACGTATATGACCGGTACGGGTATCTGGCCGGACGCGATGCCGACCGAGCCTCCGATCTGCACGCGTTCTTCAACGATCGTTCCGTCAAAGCGGTCATGGCGATTCACGGCGGCTGGGGCTGCGCCCGGCTATTGCCGTTGCTGGATTACGACCTGATTCAGAGAAACCCCAAAATTCTAATCGGCTATAGCGATGTGACGGCCCTACTCCTGGCCATATACGCCAAAACAGGACTGGTCACGTTTCATGGCCCGGTGGCATCGGCCACGTTCAACGGGTATACGGTCGACTGGTTTAAGCGGCTCCTCCTGGACGGTGAGGCCCTGACCATGCACAACCCCACCGAAAAAGGCGATAACCTCACGCAAACGCAGGACCGAATTACCACGCTCAAACCCGGACTGGCCCGTGGCCGTCTGGTGGGTGGCAATTTAACAGTACTCAGTCACCTGATCGGCTCCCCCTACCTGCCCGACTGGAAAAACACGATCCTGTTTCTGGAGGATACCCACGAGGATATTTATCGCATGGACAGGATGTTCACGCAGCTCAAACTGTCGGGTATTCTGAATCAGATCGCGGGCTTCGTGTTCGGCAAATGCAGCGACTGCGGTCCCGGCAGTGGATACGGCTCCCTGACGCTGGACGACGTGCTGACGGAGTACATTATCCCGTTGGACAAACCCGCTTATTCGGGGGCTATGATCGGCCACATTCGGGATAAGTTTACGGTCCCGCTGGGCATCGACGCCGAAATCGACGCGACGGCCGGCACCATCCGACTGCTGGAGTCAGCCGTCAGCTAACCCATCAAGTAGCCCGTTTTTCAACGCTCAACACGACCCGTTTTCCTTCAAATCATTTATTCATATGCCCAACGAACAAGCCCACGGCAACACCGACATCTTACGCGAACTGTTGCATTATGAAATGCCGTTTGGCAAGTATAAAGGTAGGCTGATCAGATCCTTGCCCATGTCCTACCTGGAATGGTTCGTGCAGAAAGGCTTTCCGGCGGGCAAGCTGGGTATGCTGCTGCAAACAATGTATGAGATTAAACTGAATGGTCTGGAATACCTGCTCGACGGATTGAAACGTAACCAGTAAGCAGCTAGTTAATCTATCCTAAACGATTTACGACATGAAAATCAGAGCGATTATAACCGGGGCTACGGGTATGGTAGGCGAAGGTGTCCTCCATGAATGCCTGCTGCACCCCGATGTGGAGCAGGTGCTGGTCATCAACCGAAAACCGGGCGGAGTAACGCACCCGAAACTTAAGGAAGTCATCCTGAAAGACTTCTTCGATCTATCACCGATTGAATCACAGTTAAGTGGCTACAATGCCTGTTTTTTTTGCCTGGGTGTGTCATCGGTCGGAATGAGCAACGACGAGTATCGGCATCTGACGTATGACCTGACCCTGCATTTCGCCAGACTCCTGGCGACGTTAAATCCGGATCTGACATTTGAATACGTATCCGGCGCAGGCACCGACAGCACTGAAAACGGCCGGTCAGCCTGGGCACGGGTGAAGGGCGCTACCGAAAACGCGCTCATGCAGTTGTTCAAAAACGCCTACATGTTGCGGCCGGGTTTTATGAAACCAACGCCGGGTCTGAAAAATGTAAAAACATACTATACCTATATTGCCTGGCTGTACCCCATTGGCCGGGTTCTTTATCCTGCCGGTTTCTCGACCTTACAGGAACTGGCACTCACCATGATCAAATCGGCCAGCATCGGGTATGAGAAAAAAATTCTGGAAGTAAAGGACATTGTAGCGCTGGCAAAGCAGTAGTTCGCTTGTCGACACAAGTCTTTATTAAAAAAGGGATTAACCATAGAGGCACAGAGTACATAGAGAAAAATGACTTTGTGTCTTTTGAGCCTCTGTGGTTAATCCCTTTTTTATCCAGAAAGATGGCACTTACTGGACAGTCCCATTTCATTCCACTACCGAGACAATCACGTAATTATCGTTGCGGGTAATTCCGTAAAGAACGGGTTTGCCGGTCATGCTTCGGTCAATGGCGAAGGCCTGTCCTTCGCTGCGGGTCGGAATGGTTTTGACGTATTGCAGCGTATGCCCTCGTTCGGGCAATTTCAGCACATATACTTCGGGCTTGTCATGACCAGTGCAGTAGATAAACCCGTCCGCCCCCCAGGTGCCTCCCGATGTGCTGTAGGGCGCAAAAGCCTGTAACACATTGGCCGGAAACGCCCAGGATTCCAGTTGCTGCCAGTTTTCGTTGAATTTGACCAGTGTTGTCCAGCGGTTATCCCGGCCTTCGGCGGAGGCTTTATTCGAGTAGTTGGCAAAGGCCACCCACCAGTAGCCCTGGTAAAAATCAGCCCAGGTCACGGAGCCGGGAAACAGCCCGAAGCTATGGTTGGCAATATGCTTTAGGGTACGCGTATCGAAGATTTCGATGGAGCTGGCCATGGGCACATCGGGATAGTTCGAGTGGGTGCAGTAAAGTTTCTTCCCAATGACAACCCCGCTGTTCATGTGCTTGAGAAAACCCGTCGTATCGCTCCAGGCGGCTACCTGCTTCCCATCCGACTTGGTGTGTTTGGTCAGCGAATGATTGTTGATGACGTAAAAATGAGTCTGGTCGACCGCCACTCCCTGCTGAACCTGAGGCAGTTGAAACCGCCGAATTTCCGTTGCCGTCTGAGCCAGGCTGGTCAGGGAACAGCACATCATTAGGCCGAATAGGGTATGTCTAAGTCCTTGGTGAAAGTGCATAGTTTGGAAGTTCGCGGGTCGAGGCCGAAAGTTAAGCGACACGGGCCTTTTTTGGCTCATGACCCGGCACAATGTTGCTCGATGCGGGTATGGCGGAGGGTCGATTGTCTTTGTTTTTTGGTAAAAAACTACTGGACTTCCTCCGAATCGGGCCTTTTCTCCCATGGAAAACTCACGTCGCACATTCATCAGACAGGCTACGTCCGCCGTCACGTTACCAATGGGCAGCCTGTCGGCCCTGGCTAACCCCGCTCCGAAAAATACACAAACGATCTCCCTAATGAACGAAGCTGATCTGCAAATGGGACTGGCCTATTTCTGGGGATTCGAGCCACAGAAAATGAAACTCTCCAAGCAGATGGGCGTCAATGGGGCCATTGCGCCGGCTAGCCCCGGTATGGTGGGAATGAAAGATGGAAAAGCCTGGGATCTGGCCGTTCTGAAGGCCATAAAAGATGGGTTTGCGGCCGAAGGGCTGACCTTACAGGTCATTGAAAGTCCGACGCCCCTCGACAAAGCAAAGCTGGGCCTTGCAGGTAAGGATGAAGAAATCGACCATTTCATTACGTTCATGAAAAACCTCGCGAATGTGGGTGTCGATACGGTTTGTTACAACTGGATGCCGGTGATCAACTGGTCGCGCACGAACATGGCAAAACCGTCGCGGGGTGGCGCGCTGGTCAGTTCATTTACCTACGACGAAGCGAAGAAACAGCCGCTTACATCTTTTGGCGAATTCTCGGCCGACACGATGTGGAAAAACCTCGACTACTTTTTGAAAGCGGTCGTTCCTGAAGCGGAGAAAGCCGGCATAAAGCTGGCCCTGCACCCCGACGATCCGCCGGTCGATACCCTGCGGGGCATCTCCCGGATTATGACGTCGGCCGACGCCTTCAAGCGCATGCTGGCCCTTTATCCGAGCCCCAACAACGGCATTACTATGTGTCAGGGCAGTTTTGCCACCATGGGCGAAGATATTCCGACGGTGGTGAAGTACTTCGGGGAACGCAACAAAATCTTCTTTGTGCACTTCCGCGACATACGGGGCAACCGCCAGAACTTTGAAGAGACCTTCTTCGATGATGGGCAGAACGATATGTACAAAGCCATGAAGGCCTATTACGACATTGGCTACAAAGGCCCCATCCGGCCCGATCATGTACCGACCATGGCAGGCGACAGCAATGAGCATCAGGGCTACAGCCTGTTAGGCAGTTTGCACGCGGTTGGCTACATGCAGGGACTGATGGAAGCCATCCGCAAGAGTTGACACACTAGCGTAATCGTACACTATGGAGCCTGAACCAAGCCCGCGCCCACCTGGGTGGCTGGGAAAGGAAGACTTCTGGCCGTACTCTGTAGTTTCTTCCATAGCTTCATGCCCCGCAAACTCGACGAGGTTTCGGCCCAGAGCGCGGCACAACCCGATACGTGTGCTGTAGCCGAGGCAACCCCACTGATTGTGGCATATCGACGCGGCCGGGGCCAGGACGAAAGCGTATCTACGCCGGGAGCAGCAATGTCAATTTTGCCCACGGGTGAGAACGGAGTAGGCTGTAAATTCTGGTTGAGCGCAGCTACCGACAGGATGGTAGATGAGTTGGCCGGAGCACCCACCGATGCGCCGGTACTACTGGATCCGGAAATGATCAGGCAACCCTTGTTTAGAGCAGCCTGCCCAACGGCGGTAAACACAGTCGATGGGCCTCCCGACATGGACAGCGGAGCGAAAATGACTGGACATCGATTTGCAATGGCCCAGTTAATTCCCGTTAGTACACTAGCGACGGTACCCGCCATGGAGTTGGTCAGCACCTTGGCCACATAGATGGCCGACTGGTGTCCAATGCCGTAGCGCGGAGTCGGGTCGGCAGGAGCCAGCGGGCCACAAGCCGTACCAATCATGTGCGTACCATGCCCATTGATGTCCATGACGGGCTCACCCACAAAGGTTTGACTTACAATTGTGCGCCCCGAAAAATCGGGGTGACCGACATCGCACCCGTTCGTCAGCACGGCTACATTTATACCCGCGCCAGTGCGTCTGCTGGCAGACACTTTGCAGGCTTTCAGTCCCCAGGTAGCCTGAAGCACTTCCGTTTCTTCCTCTATTTCGTGATGAGAATGACCGTTTCCGCTTTTACGTATCTCGTTGGCAATCGTCTTGGTGGCCTGTAAAAATCCCCGTAGATAGTCATTAGATGGTTGTTGTAAGGATTCGGCAAAGCCGGGTAAACTCTCAAACGTTGTATTTTTGGCTAGCGCAACGAAGCCACTCTCAACAACACTCCCGCTTGTTCCGCCATCGGCAAATACAAAATACTCCGGCTCAATCGAGGCAATTGGACTATCTGGAGCGATCTTGGTCTGTGCCCCCAGCTTATGCTCACTAGCCGCCTGGCCACCAATCAGCGCCATGTTGATTTCGGGTAAGAACAGCGCATCGGCATCGCTCAGTTGATCCAGCGTAACGGCCTGCCCCTCAAAGTCTCCGGCATGAGCCACCCGCATAGCCTCTAAATACCGTAGACCCGACTGACCAGCGCCTTCTTTGAACGTAACTAGATAGCGACCGGTTTGAAAACTATCGTTATCACGGGCTAAGGCGGCTAGCAACAGGTCATCGACAGAAGAAGACACCCGGCTGGCCGATGATCCCTCCGGAGCGTCATTTTGCAGATCACTTTGTGCCATGACAATGTCCCTCCAAGTAAGTAATAGGTTATGGTTTATTCCACGGGCAGGCAGATCGCTCTACCAGGTAATCGATTCGTCGGATGGCGGGAGCTGAATAGGTGATTCCGGCGACACATCGGCTACACCGGGGACTTTTCGCAGTTTCTGCACGACTTCATCGCTGGCAGAGCCTGTGATACAGCCAATCTGGTCAAGTACCTGATCAACGTTGAATCCGGTTTTGGTTAACTCGTTGGATACCTCACTTATTGGCCGATCACTGGCCAGGGTGACAACCCATTTCTTCGTAGTAGACATAATAGTAGGGGAATAACGTACCGGTTGATCGTCTGCCTTTGAAACGACCAATAGGAGTAAAATAACAAACCATCGACCGTATATCATGCACTTTTGTGGGTAGGTGGTATGTTCGTTACATACCACCTACCCCGTTTAGCGTTGTCTAGGGAGCCTGTACCAGACCGGCGCCCACGCGTGTGGCCGGGAAGGGCAAGTGTCTGGCCGAGGCCTGTAGCTTCCGCCAGAGTGTCAGGCCACGCATATTGGGCGATGTTTCGGCCCAGAGCGCGGCACAACCCGATACGTGTGGCGTAGCCATACTGGTTCCGCTAATCGTTCGGTAGCGGGTTGGCCGAGGCCAGGATGAGAAGACATCCCGGCCAGGACCTGCAATCTCAATCTTTCCCTGGCAAGAAAAGGACGATGGGGCCAGATTTGAATCGAGCGAGGCTACCGACATAATTGTGGGCGAGTTGGCCGGATAACCCGTTGGCCCACCCGGCACATTACCGGCTGCGGCAATGATGAGACAACCGTTGTTCAGCGCAGCTTGCCCGGCTGCGGTATAGGACGGCTGAACTCCACCCTGCCCACCAAGGGACATGGAAATAACGGCACACCGATTGGCAACGGCCCAGTTCATACCTGCCAGCACACTGCTGCCTACACTACCACCTGAATTCGATAGTACTTTACCGACATAAATGGACGACCGATACCCAATCCCGTAGCGGGGTGTTGTGCCTGCGGGCGCTTTAGGACCACAGGCGGTACCTGTCGTATGGGTGCCATGCCCATGAATATCCTGAACCGGCTGCCCCACAAAGGTTTGGCTCACAATAGGGCGGCCCGCAAAATCGGGGTGGCCCAGATCAAAACCTGTGTCGAGTACGGCTACTTTTATACCAACGCCACTGCGTATGCTGGGTGGTACCCGGCAGGCATTTAACCCCCAGGTTGCGCCAAGTACCTGCACCTCCTCTTCGATTTCCAGCTGCGAATTGCCATTTTCCCGCATCTCTTTCGCAATGGTCTCGGTTGCCTGCAAAAACCCCCGCAGAAATTCATTCGACGTCCCCTGGGCCGTTTGCGTCGCACGGCCTTGTAAAAATTCGGAATACATGCTATCCGCAAAAACAAAGTATTCGGGGTCAATGGACAGGATCGGGCTGTCTGAAGCAATCTCGGCAAAGGTGCTTATGCTGCGCTCCTGAGCCGCATTACCTCCAAGCAGTGCTGAGCCAATTTCCGAGAAGACTACGGCGTCAGCATCACCGACACTTTCCATCTCCAGGGCCTGATTATCGAAATCGCGGGTATCGGCAACGCGCATTCCCTGCGTTTGCAGAGACTGAAGCCCTTCTTCCATGGCACCTTCTTTAAACGTAACCACATACCGGCCCGTTTCGAAACTGGTATCGTTCCGCTCAAGGGCAGCAAGTAATAATTCATCAACAGATGAAGAAGCCCGATTAGCGCCGTTCGACGAATTGGTTGACTCTTTCTTAGCCATGACTTTAACTTTTTGGTTTAGATAATAAAGAGGAAAGGGAACTACGATTTAAATCCCGGATGGGTCTACCAGCACGTCCAAACGTACATTCAGGGCTTGACTGAAATTCACATTTATCCGCGTCCAGAAGCCACCATTAAAGGGGCTAACGTTGAGCACACTCATTGACGCATTGCCAATAAATCGGTTCTGACGAGCATCGGAGTTGAACTCGCTGATCGAGACAAATACCCGTGAGTTGGCGGTAATTCGCGCGTCCAGAGCTCGAACGTTGACCAGGCCATTGCCCCGCCACGTGAAAAATGTAGAGAAGGTTGCCGGGCTTAAATTGGCGACCGTATCCAAAGGAGCAGTGGGGTGCCCAGCGGGTTTGGCATCCTGGATTTGCTCGGGCAAATTGCTGCCAGCCATTACGGTCTTCGGTGCGTGCTCCTGCAGGGTTATGCTTTCTGTTTCCATGATCGTTTGTGTTAATAAACTGGTTAGTTGTTATTTCCTTAGACAAAGTAGGGATGTAAATAATCACAGAATTAATATCCCTTATCTAACGGTAAACATTTAAAAACCAAGCAGTTAACATATAACTATCCCCTCTTATAGGTTATTTTATAAGGCTACTTTTGCGAATTTTCCGGTTGCAGCTAGCGAATTTATTTTGGCAGAAAAGGAACAATCCGTCGATACCCGCCCACAACCAGCGGGCGATTGCATTAGAGAAAACCACCTTCTGCGCTTTGTAGGGTAGATTCCTTATTCCTACCATGCCCCTAACTATTACCCTCCTCGGCATTCTGGTCCTGATTGTGCTTATTTCGGTTGTTCGCTTGCACGCTTTTCTGGCTTTTCTGGTCGTAGCGCTGGGCGTTGGTCTGGCACTGGGGCTAGCTCCCCTGCTGGTGCTGGACGCTATTCAAAAAGGGATTGGGGGGACGCTGGGCTCGATCACCGCCATTATCGCCCTAGGAGCCATGTTGGGTAAACTGGTCGCTCAGAGTGGCGCGGCCCAACGAATTGCCGTGAATATGATGACGCTTGTCGGAACCCGGCATGCCCGCTGGGCCTTTTTGATAACGGGCTTCATTGTGGGCTTACCCCTTTTCTATTCGGTTGGGTTTATGCTGCTGGCACCGCTCGTAATCACGGTGGCCTACCGCTACAAATTACCCGCCCTGTACATTGGCCTGCCAATGCTGGCGTCCCTGTCGGTGACCCAAGGGTACCTTCCACCCCACCCGGCCCCACTGGCGATTCTCAAGCAATTCAATGCCGACATGGGTCTGACGCTGTTTTACGGCATCATCGTTTCCATTCCGGCCATTCTCGTATCGGGGGCGCTGTTTGGGAGTACGCTGAAACGCTACACTACCTTACCAAACCCCGCCTTCATTGCGGCCGACTTACCCGGCGACCAGATGCCTTCAGCCACGGTCAGTTTCCTGACGGTTCTTTTGCCCATTCTGCTCATTGGTTTCAGTACGGTCGTTAGCCCCCTGTTGCCCATCGGTTCGGTCGGTCAGCAAGTCCTGCTTTTTATCGGCGAGCCCGTTGTGAGCATGTTCTGTGCCGTTATGGTGGCAAGCGTTACGCTGGGTCTTCGGTTGGGTAAGTCCATGTCGGTCGTGACGGCTATGCTGGCCGATTCGATTAAAGATGTGGCCATGCTTTTTCTGATCTTTGGCGGGGCAGGTGCCCTCAAACAGGTACTGACGGACGGTGGTGTAAACCAGGCGGTGGCCGACCTGATGCAGGGCTCCACTCTGCATCCATACGTGCTGGCCTGGGGTATGGCCGCTCTTATTCGGGTATGCGTGGGCTCATCGACGGTATCAGGAATCACAACGGCCGGATTTGTGGCCCCGCTCCTGACCGCGTCGGGTGTCAATCCTAATTTGATGGTATTGAGTATTGGGGCGGGTAGTATGATGTTCTCCCACGTCAACGATACGGGTTTCTGGCTCTTTCGGGAATATTTTCAACTGTCGATGGTCGATACCCTAAAAACCTGGTCCATTATGGAAACGCTGGTTTCGGTATCGGGGCTGGCAGGAGTTATGGCGTTGAACTGGGTATTGAGGTAGGCATCTGTCTACCGATGAAGATTGTACAGGCCCCCTAACCATGTGAAAAAGCTCCCACGGTCTGTGTCCTCACAGACCGCTTACCCGGATGGCTATCATACCAGCAGAACCACGAAAGCAGGCCACTCAAACAGCGTTAACAAACGAAAACTCCATCTTTAGCCTCACAAACAGTACAATTCCCATAAAGAGTAGTAAATTTAATCTTCCAGCAATTCGATGGTCAAAATTGGAAGCCTCAACGACTGCTTATCTGTATACAACTGACGCTGCCCTGTGGGACGATTTCCTGGGCGGTAGCAAGCACGCTTATGCGTATCTGTATAGCAAATACGCGCCGACATTATACAATTACGGCTATAAGATTGCCCAGAATCGGGAGTTGACCGAAGACTGCCTGCAAGACCTTTTTCTGACCATTCTGGAAACCCGCGAGCGTTTGGGCCGCACCGACTCCATTAAGTTTTACCTGATGCGCGCCCTGCGCCGGGACATTGTTCGGAAGCTAACCAATGAGCAGCGATTCGATCATGAGCTGGATACGCTCGACTTCACCATTGAGTTTCAGTATGAACCGACCTGGCTCGATCGGCAGATCTCGCAGGAGCAATCTGCCCTTTTGCTATCAGAACTGAACAACCTCCCCGCCCGGCAGAAAGAAGCCCTTTTTCTGAAATACTTCGACAACCTCAGCTACGAAGAGATTGCCGGGATCATGGGCATCGAGCAAACGTCGGTGTATAAAATCGTCTATAAAGCCATTGCGTCTCTCCAAAAACGAATGCCGGTACAGACCGTATTCTTACTATTAGTACTGATTCGATAAATTTTAGCAAAAAAGCAGGGTTACCAAGGGATAATTAGCGACGTACGGCTCTTTGTTGAGTGTAGTTCCGCCAGTAGCCTGTTATGAATTCCGCTCAACAACCCGATTACAGCCAGTATTCGCTTCACGATTTTGTCCTGGACGACTCGTTCCGCCAATGGGTTTTCGAACCCAATGAGCAACGCATGACGTTCTGGCACAGCGTTATGCTCCGGCACCCTGAGCAACGGGGGCTCATCGACGAGGCTGCCTCACTCCTGCTCCACCTTCATGCTCGTTACGACGATCTGACGGACGCCAGCCAGCAACGGATCTGGCAAGTTCTCGACCGGGCCTTTGACGAACACAAAGCCACAACGGCTATTGTCCGGCCTCTTTCGATCTGGCAACGGTTCACCACCGGGCGATCAGGTTGGCAGCTGGTAGCTTCTCTGACGGGCTTGCTCCTGATAGCGGCTGGGCTGATCTACTACCAGCTGATGCCCAGACAAATGCGCATCCACACGGCTTTTGGCGAAAACAGAAGCGTAACCTTGCCGGATGGGTCAAGGGTGTTGCTGAATGGAAACACGACCCTTACCTATACGGATAGATGGAACGACAATCAGTCGCGTGAGGTCTGGCTCGATGGCGAAGGCTTCTTTACCGTCACCAAAAAGAAAAGCCTGACTGGCCGGATAAAGTTTGTGACCCATACGCCGGGCCTGGACATCACCGTTCTGGGAACGCAGTTTAATGTCAACACCCGGCGGGGCAATACGGCCGTCACGCTGATCGAGGGGCGGGTGCAGCTCTCCAAGCCCAATGAACCGTCGGGGCGGATAATCGACATGAAACCCGGTCAGTTTGCGACCAGCCAGCCCAACATCGAAACGGTAGCTGTCAAGACCGAAAAGCCCCGGCTACATACATCGTGGGTCGAACACCAGTTCGTTTTCGAGAATACAGCCCTGAACGATATTGCCCAGCAGCTTTACGATACCTATGGCCTTGAGGTCGTTTTTGAAGACGGCGATCTGGCCAACCGCCGATTTACGGGGAATCTCTCGAATCAGAGCATCGAAACGCTGCTGACCACCCTTTCGCTCACATTCGACCTGTCGGTTCAGCGGAATGGCGACCGAATCAGTTTACGCCACAATCCATAAGTTAACCAGACTCATTTTCCTATCTCTCATCTTATGAAAAACCAGTATCTTATTTGTTCAATGCTGTTAACGGGAGGCTACGCAATACCGCAACTAACCGTTGCGCAGCTACTTACCCAAGCCCAGCCAACTGTTGAACGTACGGCCAACCGACACCTGTCTACCTCCGATAGATTAGCGATTCAGCGCAACCGCCGTAGTCGCTCCCTCAAAAAAGCACTGACCGAACTGGAACGGCGGTTCAACGTCAGCGTGGCCTACGACGAGCAATTACTGACCGGACGTCAGACTGAAGTCGATCTGGATGGCCTCTCGCTCGAACAGGCGTTGACCCAACTGATTGACTCCCAGGGATTACGCTACCGGAAGGTTAAAGACAATCTTTTTGTCATTCAGGCAGTTCCTCCAAAGGCCGATAAAGCCGCGCCTATTGACAATTCAGCCAGTGCATCGCTTACATCGTTGAGCAGTGATGTCATTTCGCCGAAGGCCGAGGCTGCCATTACGGTCACCGGGCGCGTACTGGATGAAACGGGCAGTCCATTGCCTGGCGTTACGGTTGTGTTGAAAGGCACAACGACCGGCACGACAACCAGTGCCGAAGGGGTTTATACGCTCTCGGTACCCGACGGAAATGCGACGCTGACGTTCTCATTTATTGGGTATACAACGCAGGATGTAGCGGTCAATAACCGAAGCACGATCGATGTCAGGCTGGTTCCTAATGCGACCGAACTAAACGAGGTCGTTGTCATTGGTTATCAGTCGGTTCGCAAGCGAGATGTAACGGGGGCCAACGACGTCATCAATCCGACCGAAGCCAACCGGGTAACGGCCCAGTCGCTGCCGGAGTCCATCCAGGGGCTGGCACCGGGCGTAACGGTTCGGAATACAGGCGTACCGGGACAACAGGCATCCATCCAGATTCGGGGGGTAGCCAGTTTCCTGAATACGGATCCGCTTTACGTTGTTGACGGCATGATTGCCGATGCCAACCCAACGCTCAATTCGGATGATATTGAGTCGATCCAGATTTTGAAAGATGCCTCGGCAGCGGCCATTTATGGATCACGGGCCGCCAACGGCGTTATCATTGTCACAACCAGGCAAGGAAAGGAAGGACCAGCGCGGGTGTCGTTCTCGGCTAAGTATGGCATACAACAAGCGTATAAACGCTGGGATGTCATGAATGCATCCGAGTTTGCCGCCACGCAGCGGCAACAGTATCAGAATGCAGGGCAAACCCCACTAAGCAGCGTAGCCGAAGCCACGTTCAACCCGAATGTGAATACCGATTGGCAGGACCAGGTGCTCCGCACAGGCAGTTTGCAGAATTACAACATCAACCTGTCGGGTGGCTCAAAAACGAGTCAATACTATATTTCGGGGAGCTACTTCAACAATACGGGTTACGTTATTGGCAGTAACTTCAACCGGGCCAGCCTGCGGATCAACACCCGCAGCGTATTGAACCGGTTTACCGTGGGCGAAAACCTGGTACTGACCAACTCAAACACCCAGAATCAGCCAGCCGGTACGAACCCAATTTACGACATGGTCTATAATCTGCCGGTCATTCCGGTTCAGGACCCGAGTTATATCAGCCCAACGAATCCGCTTGGCTACGGCATTGGCTCGTTCAATGCGGTGAGTTACGCATTTAACCCCGTTGCCGCCCGTAGCCTTGCCCCCAGCCGGACCAACGTTGCCCGGCTCGTTGGAAACGGTTTTATCGAGTATAAATTCGCCGACTGGCTGAGTTACCGCTTCAACGCAGGTCTGGATGCCAACTTTAGTTACAACCAAAATCTGCGTTACCTGGGTGTATTTCAGTATAATGCCTCTCCAGTTCCCACATCAGTCGGCGAAGACCGGTCACAATACAGAAGCTTTTTGTTTGAGAATACACTGAATTTCAACCGGACATTCGGGGCTCACAACATCAACGGCGTAGTGGGTATCAGCCAGCAAACGAGCCGAAACGATATAACGTCCGGCTCTCGCACCAATCTTGGGTATGCGGGTGGGCAGTATTTCACAACCATCGGGGCGGCAACGGGTATCTCCAATTCAGCCGGGGGAACACCCGACTATTACCGAATTCTGGGCTATCTCGGTCGGATCAACTATACGTATGGCGATCGGTATCTGCTGACCCTGACCGGCCGTGTCGACCAGGACTCGCGATTCGGGGCCAGCAACCGAACGGGCTTCTTCCCGTCGGTGGCTGCGGGTTGGCGCATCAGTCAGGAGAAGTTTTTCCATGTCGACTGGATTTCGGAGCTAAAGCTGAGCGCGTCGTATGGTAAGTTAGGGATCGTCGTGCCAACGCTGGGTTCATTCCCCTATACAGCCTATATCAACAGCAACCCACGGGCCATTTTTGGCACCGACCAGGCCCCGGCCGTTGGCGCTTATCAGGCCCAGCTGTCGAACCCGGATATACGATGGGAACAGCGGATTCAGCAGAACGTCGGTGTCACGGCCAGTTTCCTGAACAACCGCATTTTCACCGAGATCAACGTCTACAATTCCCTCTCGTCGAATGCTATTCTGAACCTGACCGTACCGGGCTATTTGGGTAACCTGCGCGGCAATCCGTATGTCAACACAGCCTCCATCCGCAACCGGGGTATCGAGTTTGCCGCTACCTACCGTAGTACCAAACACGACTTTAAGTGGGATGTATCAGGCAACTTCACCACCATAAAAAACCGCATTGAAAGTGTTGGTAATCAGGGCCAGGGTATCAATTACATCGTTAGCGGCAACACACGTTCGCAGGTAGGCAATCCTATTGGGCAGTGGTTTGTGCTCAAAACGAACGGCCTGTTCCAAAATCAGGAGGAAATCAATAATTATCGCGGACCGGATGGATCCATCGTACAGCCCTTCGCCAAACCAGGCGACATCCGCTACGTAGATACTAATAATGACGGACGGATCGACGTTAACGACCGGCAGTTCGTTACCTCGCCCTGGCCTACGTTGCAGACTGGAGCGCAGTTTAATGGTTCGTATAAGAACTTCTCCTTGAACATCCAGTTGGTGGGTACGTTCGGTTATACGGTCTACAACGACGTTCGGCGTATTCTGGACAGCTATCAAAACACCAACTTCCGCTCTGACCTCAGCCCCTGGACACCGACGAATACCGGCACCTCCGATCCCCGTTTGGGATTGGAAGCGACTGATCAGGGCATTATTTCCAACAACCTCGCTTATAGCGACCGTTGGCTCGAAAACGCGTCCTACGTTCGGGTGCGTAACGTGGAAATCGGCTATAACTTACCAAAAGAACTGGCGAATCGCTTCAAAATGCGCGGTGCCCGACTCTATGTCAGTGGTCAGAACCTACTCACAATTACCGGGTATTCCGGACTGGACCCCGACGTTACGGGGGCTAATATTCAGGAGCGAGGTGTTGATAATGGACACTGGCCCACACCCCGCGTGATATCAGTAGGTATCAACTGTGATTTATAGTGAACACTCCCTAACGAAATTAATCATGAAAAATAAATTCATTTTCCTGACTCTAACCGCTCTGATAGCGCTGGTAGGTTGTGAGCGGGACTTAAACATTGTCAATCCAAATCAGGTAACCACGGCCGTCTTCTGGCGGACAGCCGACGATGCGCTGGCCGGTGTCAACGCCATCTACAGCACGACGCACCGGGGTGGCATTTCACGATGGATGCCCTTCTATTACATCATCCGCTCCGACGAAGGTCGTAGCCAAAGTCCGGATCCGGGTATCCTCAACAACATGGATCGGTTCCTGGTAACTGATTACAACTACGGCAATGCCTATGGTGTCTGGAACGATAACTACATCGGCATCAATCGGGCCAACCAGGTCATTGCCAACGTCCCGGGTATTCAAATGGACGAGACGCTGAAGGCTCGCTACATAGGAGAGGCCAGGTTCCTGCGGGCCATGTATTACTTTCACCTGGTGACGCTCTTCGGCAACGTACCGCTTGTTTTGACCCCTTCGGCGCTTGGCGATCTGCCCGGCTCCGCAACGATTGCCCAGGTGTGGGCCCAAATCGAGCAGGACCTGACCCAGGCAGCAACCGCCCTGCCAACGACCTACAGTTCAGCCGATGTGGGCCGGGCCACGAAAGGAGCCGCGTATGCCTTGCTGGCTCGGGCTTATCTGCAGGAGCGAAAGTATACCGAAGCACTAACGCCCCTCCAGTGGCTGGCCGATGGAGAAGGCAAAAGTATTTATGCGCTTGTTCAGAACTACCGGGATAACTTTCTGATTACAACCGAGAACAACCGGGAATCGGTGTTCGAGTGGCAGTTTGAGATTAATCCGGCGGAGTACACGGACGACGACACCGAAACCCCGAATCAGAATTATGGTACGTCACTCGCGCAGTTCTTTGGTCCTCCCGGCATCGGCTGGTCCGACGGCGAAGCCAGCCGCTGGCCGATCTATCAATTTAATGAACCCACGACGACCGGAGCCCGCGATCCGCGCCTGGAAGCGTCGTTTTTGTTTGACTCAACCGATGTTCGTGGCCCGGCATTCACGCAGATTTACGGACAGACGTTCCTGCAACGATACGGTGCCGACAACAAGCGGGTATGGTTCCGTAAGTTCCAGAACGACCACTGGAAAAACGAAGAGGGCTATCGTTCGCCAAATAACTGGCGCTATATTCGATATGCCGATGTATTGCTGATGTATGCCGAAGCGCTGAACGCGACGGGCAAAACGGCGCAGGCTTACACCTATGTGGATCAGGTGCGGCAACGGGCAGGATTGGCCCGGCTCTCCACTGCCCGGCCCGGCTTAACGCAGGACCAGTTTCTGAACCAGCTCAAACACGAGCGCGTCACGGAACTGTCGGGAGAAGGCTGGCGATGGAATGATCTGGCCCGCTGGGGAGACCTCGGCCCACAGCTGGCCCCTCGTGATGCCGGGTTTGCCACGTTTACCAAGGGCCAGGATGAATTACTGCCCATTCCGCAGCAGGAGCGGGATTTAAACCCAAACCTGGTGCAAAATCCAGGCTATTAAGTTTGTCTGACACTGCAGAAACGAAGAAATACAGGGTTGCGCTAAAGAGCCTGTATTGCTTCGTTTCTGCAGTCTATAACCCCATTCGACGTCAACGATGAAGAACTTTCTTTTTCTTTTACTACTTGCCCTCTACGCTTGCAAATCAGCGGATACATCATCAACTACCCCCACTCCACCGGTTACGGCAGCTGATACGGTTGGCCGGTTCCGTAATCCATTACTCACGTCAGGGCCTGATCCCTGGGTGACGTATAACGACGGGTTCTATTACGTAATGCACACCACCGGAAATAATCTGCGTATCTATAAAACCCGGACCATGAGCCGTCTGGCTGCGGCTCCTTCTGTTGTCGTTTGGACACCGCCGAGCACGGGCCCGAACTCCCGCGACATCTGGGCACCGGAGCTTCATTTTATCACTGGTAAATGGTACATCTACTATGCCGCCGATAACAACGGTGCCGACGCCACGCACCGCATGTTCGTACTCGAAAACGAATCGGCCGATCCAACGCAGGGCACCTGGACCGATAGAGGCCAGTTGACTTTACCCGACAATAAATGGGCGATTGACGGAACGGTATTGCAACTCAATGGCCAGCTTTACTTTTCCTGGTCCGGATGGGAAAACGAACTGGGCGGCCTGCAAAACCTGTACATCTGTAAGCTAACGAATCCCTGGACGGCTGAGGGGCCCCGCGTCCGCCTATCGACACCCGACTATGCCTGGGAGAAACAAGGATTCGGCGTTAACGAAGGGCCTGAATTCCTCGTCCATAACAACAATGTGTTTGTCATCTATTCAGCCAGTTTCTGCGGCACCGATCAGTACGCACTAGGCCAACTGACGGCCACGACCAGTGCGAACCTGGTGGACCCAGCATCGTGGGCAAAGTCAGCGACACCGGTTTTTGGCCCTTACGGTCTGAATGGCACCTATGGTCCTGGTCACCAAAGTTTCTTTACAACACCCGATGGAAAAGAAAACTGGATGGTCTATCACGCCAACCCGGGAGCCGGACAAGGTTGTGGTGACCAACGCTCCATCCGGATGCAGCCATTCACCTGGAAAGCCGATGGCTCCCCGGATTTTGGTACGCCTGTACCCTTAACACAGTTAGTAAAACGACCAAGTGGCGAGTGATCGTGACTGGCCAGACCGTTCAGGCAACCGTTTCGACCTCGGTGATCGCTACGTTTGCCTTGAATCGGCGGCTGAAGTAAATGAACGAAGCAATCACCAGTACGCCATAGACGGCCGATAAAATGTAAGCGCCGTCCATAAAAAACTCCCGGTAACTGATCGTAGCGTGCCCGAAATTCTTATAGAGCAATACCGCGACACTGCCCAGATAACCGTACCAATCGGCCAGCGTTACGATGAACCCTACGGTGCTCACATACCGAAATGTGGCAATCAGTCGCTCAAAGTAAAGGCCATTGCAGGGTACGTAGGCCATGTATAAACCCAGTCCCGTTAGCAGAAACCAGTTGCCGGGCGATAGCATTCCGGTTGAGTAAGCATAGGTGCTAACGCCAACCAGCGTTCCGCCCGCCAGCATCAGGCAGTTGAGCAGTGCAAACGCCCGAAAATTGTTGGTCACCCGCTGGAGCAGCGCCATAACGATAAGAATACCGACGGCGACCATGGTTTCGGTTTTGGCAAAAATACCGGGGTTTTCGACGCCTGCATCTTTCAGGATTTCCGGCCCGAAATTGTCGCGAAAGTCCCGGAACGCCGATAACAGTACGTACGACGCAATGAGCAGAATCAGGCCCGGTCTGAAACTCCGAACAAAGCTTCGGCGCTCGCTAGCGTCCATCGGCTTGCGTTCGGTGCGCAAGGCACGGTCCTCAGCAGTAGGTGGTGGCAGCAGGGTCAGCGCATAAATGGATACCAGCATGGGCAACACAAACAGGCTCCCCGTCACAAACGGCAGCCAGAATTCCGACACGCCCCAATCGGCCCGGATGGTCAGCGCCACCGTTTTGACGAAACCCGAAGCAAAGATAAACGAAGCGGTCAGGCCCGCGACGAGTCCATCCGTCTGCCGCCGACCTTCCAGAAAACCCAACATGGTGCCATAGACCAGTCCTAATGGTAATCCGTTCAGAAACAGGAAGATAATATTATAGGGAGCGGGCACAAGCGCGAAGCCAAGCAGGGCCAGCAACGCCATCAGCACAAATAATAGAATGTTGATGGCCCGACGGCTCGGCGACATTTCGGAAACGACCTTAATGCCAATGCCTTTAGACATGGCGTAACCAAAGACCTGCGCCGTAACCAACCATATTTTATAGCTGATACCAGCAAACGCCATCCCCTCAAACGTGACCGCCGTGATACCCCGACGAAAGGCGTACATACAGGCGTAGGTACAAAAGGCAGCCGTAGCGCCGAAAAGCATAAAGGCCGTTGGATTCCGGAGGAAGGCAGGAGATTTCACAAATAGCGTGCGTTAATGTTGATGAGTAAGGCCTTTGACGAAATTAAATTGGGAGTCAAGCACGCAAGATAAAACAAAATTGATCTCGCGGTTACGTAGATGGCCAGGCTAATTCGTCGTCCCGACATCGATCATCAACCGGCACTACGGTCAAAACTCTCCGTTCTGCTGCCGATAATGCTCGGCTCGCTGGTCAGCCCGGTCATCCATTTCGGGACCTTTCTGAATTTTACGCCAGTCAAACGTTTTCTTATATGGCTTCATGGCGGCCTTTGGGTCGAACACCCGAACATCGGGCAGTACGGCATCATAAGGTCTAAAATCAGGTTTGTCGGCAAAAAAGTCCTGAAGTAGGGAGGCCGTTTGATCGTACTGATTGACGTACGGCACGCCCAGGATGTTGTACATCATTTTCAGAATGGAACCGAAATTAGCGTGTGTATGCGAGACATAGCCGCGCTTGACATACGGCCCGGCCAGCATCAGCAACGACCGGTGTGCATCGATATGGTCCACGCCCCCTTGTGGGTCATCTTCGGTGATAATGACAAGCATGTTCTTCCAGTATTTGGTGCGGGATAGAAAATGCAGCACCCGACCAACGGCCAGGTCATTATCAGCCATGTACGAATGAAGGTAAGGATAGGCAAAATCAGGGCGCGGCCCGGCTCCATGATCATTGGGTATCTGCATCGTCACAAATTGTGGCATCGGCTGCTTGCCCTTGATCCACCTGGCGGTAAACTCCCGCTCGAACTGCTCCATCCGATATTGGTCGGGCACATTGGTATTGTATCCGGCAAAATCGCGCGAGGTGTGCGGATACACGGCTTTCGGCATCGGGAACACCACCGACTGGGCCGCTCCAAACTGCGTGGTTGTCCATTCCTCCACGTTTCCGGCATATTCGTTGGCCTGCCCGAAATTATACAGTGATATCTTGTTTCGCTCGAAAGCTTCCCACAACCCGCCGATCTCATTATAATCTTCGGGATCTATGGCGCCAGACGCCTTGGGAAACCGCCGACCCGGTGCTTTCGAATCGGCATCGAATCGCCCCGCCGAAGCGGCATTGGCCTCTACCCATTCGTTGGGAATGGTCCCCAGCATCCAGTGGTGGCCGTGGATACTGGCATCTGAATCGCAGTAGAAATTATCCGAAAACGCAAACTGCTTGGCGACGCGCACATGATTGGGCATAATATCGGCATTGGTCACACGTACGGTATCGCCCGGCCGGTCAGTCGTTCGGCCGCTGGTTCCCCGGCTGGTCGCGATGCGGCTTTTGATGGTCACTCCTACCCCAAACCGCGCCAGTGTTGAATCGCCGTTGGCGGTCCCGAGTTGCCCTAGTACTTCATCGTACGTCCGGTTTTCTTTAGTAATGTAGACAATGTGCTTAATGGGCGACTGGCGTGTTTTTGGTAAAACAGGTAACGGGTTGCGGCCGTCGTCGGTCAGCGTAACCGTCTGGTACGTATTGTCCAGAACCTGCTTCGTATAAACCGCCAACTGGGCTGCGTCAGGTACGGGAATTGCCTGAAACGTGCCCAACTGAATATCACCGATGTATGTTCCCTGTGGGGGCTTCACAAAAGTAGCACCACCGTTGGGGCCTGCGCCATAACCCCGGGCCGAGGTCACATACAGCATTTGCTCAGGTCCGTCACCGGGCGATAAGGCTACGCGGGTGGGTCCCCAACCGGTTGGAATAAGGCCCCGAACCGTACGCGTGGGCACATCCACTACCGCCACTGCGTTGAAGGCCAGCAAGGTCACGTACAAGGTTTTTTCGTCGTTGGTCAAGGCCATCCCAAAAGGCATCAGCCCCCGGTAGCGGTCCAGGGTTGACTTGACCCGGAGTTGAATGGTGCCCACCAGCTTTTTACCGGAACGGCCAACCGATTTGTAGTCAATGATCGAAATGTTATCGTTTGTGGCATTGGACACATAAGCGTACCGGCTCCCAACGACCACGGAGTTGGGCGATGCGCCCCCAACCACTTCGGCTTCCTCGATCATTTCTCCAATCTGCACACCGGTTTTTACTTTGTTCACAACCTTATTGGTTTTCAGATCGACCGTCCAGACGCTCATTGCTTCATCAGCCAGTGGACTTCCTAAACCCGGAATCCGGCGTCCTTCCACCTCGACTCCTTCTGCGGATTCTTTGGTATGAGCGGCATAAGGCGGAAACTTGAGGGCCATGGTATCGCCATTGGTCTTGGTTACGCCCGGCACTTTGGGGTAGGCATACAAGCCAACATTAGCCACGAACGCCAATTTTCGGTCAGGGCTGATGGCTAGGCCAAACGGCTGTCGTCCCGTGGGAATCGAAGCCGTGATTTGCTTGGTGGTCAGGTCGATGCGTACGAGCCGGAAATTAGCCCGGTCCAGCACGAGCAGCTCGCTCCCATTCAGCAGCAAATCGGAGGTAAAACTATCCGTATAGCCATTGCCATCGAGGGCGATGCTGTCGATGGTTTGGTATTGGTCGGTGTCGAAAATAAGCACCCGTCCTTTGTCGCCATTACTCAGGTAGGCTGTGCGGTTATCAGGCGCAAAGGCCACGCCCAGGAAGGAGCCTTCTTTCAGCGCAGCCGGAATTTTACCGGCATAATCAGGAATGCGGGTAGCCGCCAGTTCATTCAATTTGTAGACGGTCAGAACGCCATCGTGCAGCGATACAGCCCGTTGCCCATTGGGCGATAGCGCCAATCCGAATGGGTCATTGGTGATCCGAATGGTTTTACCGGCGGGTGTCACGTAGCGCCCACTGGGCAATACAGACCGTCCAGCCGTGTCTATTTTGCAGAACTCCGCCCGCCCCGGCACTTGTAGGGTCGTATAGGTTCTGGGTTTTGGCTGAGCCAACAGATGAAAACAGGACAGATAAAAGAGAAAGAATAGAAGGTGCTTCATAGTTCGGTACAGAGCCTATTCCTAAACGTTGACATGAACTAACGTTCAGGATTGTCTCTTCCCAAAGGTAACCGTATGTCGATCAGCCTTTCAACAAAATATATTAAGAATTTATGTCCAGATTCGCCCGGGCTCCCCGGCGGTCAGTTAGGCAGGCGGTAGTTGTCAATAAACCGCTGATCGTTACCCATAAAAGCCATCAGACCGGTTCAATATGCACAAGCACATCATAAACAGATGGCTTTTCTCTGAGAATTTCCGCTTTGACGGCATGGGCGATGTCGTGGCCCTGCTTGACCGTCAGATCACCCGGAACCAGCACGTGCAGATCGACGAAATATTCAAAGCCCGTTTTCCGAACCCGATATTTGTCGATTCCTTTAACCTGCGGAACGCTTAAGGCAAGCGCTCTAAGCTCGTTTTGCCAGTCGCCAGCGGGTGTTTCGTCCATAATTTCACCAAACGAAGGCCGAAAGATCAGATACGCATTGTAAACGATCACGAGCGAAGCCAGCAGAGCCGCCCAATCGTCGGCACTTTCGTAGCCAGGACCACCAATCAGCGCGATACTAATGCCTACGAAAGCCGTAAGGGATGTGATGGCGTCGCTGCGGTGATGCCAGGCATCCGCTTTCACAGCGCTACTATCGGTTTCTTCACCTACTTTCGAGATTCGCCGAAACAAGACTTCCTTCACCAGAACGACACCTGCCAAAACAGCTAATGTGAAAGGCGCGGGTATTTCGTGAGGCACCTGAATATTTTTGATGCTCTGCACCGCAATCAGAATAGCTGCCCCTACCAGGGCCAGTGCTACGACAATGGCAGCCAACGGTTCGGCTTTCCCATGGCCATAGGGGTGATCCTGGTCGGGGGCTTTCGACGCCGTACGGAGGCCAAACCAGACAAAAATCGAGGTAACGATATCCGTTCCAGACTCCATAGCATCGGCAATCAGGGCGTAGGAGTTTCCTAACCAACCAGCCAGTCCCTTTACTAAAACCAGCCCAATATTAACGGCAATCCCGATTAGGGTTGTTTTTTTTCCCCGTTCGGCCTGGTGCGGTTTTATCGTTTGTTCCATATTGAGAGTCTATCCGTAACGCGCTGATGCGGCATACCAACGTTACCTCTATCAACCTTATAGTAGCCGGTTGGTTTATTTTTGGAGCCTATAACCTCCCTGAGACCCATTTTTGACCGTGTGATTTGTCCGGGCCATTCAGCGCTACCGGGCTTTCGAAGGCCGTGGCTGTTTCTTTAGAAACCAGTGCGGTATTTGGGAATAAACCGGAAAGCATTTGCTCTCTGGGCGTTTACTTAGTCATCTGTGTAAAGGTAACCGCCCCAATGGTATTAGGTTTTCCGGGTTCAGGGGCTGAAATAGTACCGCTAATCTGCCCGTTTGCTTGCCTTGTCACACGAATTTCCCGGAAGCTGTATTGCCCTTTTTCGTAATTGAATGTTTCTCCATCGTCGTCATACAGTCGGTAGTGGCCGGGTTTCGCACCGTAATAGCGAACCTCTATGGGTAGGACTTCGCTTGCTTTGGGCGCGTGGAGCCGGGCTGGCATCATGGGCACAATGCCCCCATCTTTGACATACACCGGAATTCGGTCCAATCCGGGCGACGTTGTAATTTGCTGGCCATTTCCCACCCGTTCGCCCGTGTAGAAA
Source organism: Spirosoma horti (assembly GCF_054776595.1). NCBI lineage: Bacteria > Pseudomonadati > Bacteroidota > Cytophagia > Cytophagales > Cytophagaceae > Spirosoma > Spirosoma horti. The sequence continues at coordinate 538,010 of NZ_BAAHBQ010000005.1, read as the reverse complement.
TCGTACCAGTTGCCCGTAGGCAGGGTTACTGTCCGGCTCTTCTGGCCTTTAAACAAAGGCGCCACCAGCAAATATTCTCCTGCCATATACTGGTCTTTGATCTCCCGCTGAACGGCTTCGGCATACGGATTTTTCTCCAGGCTCGTCGTGACCAGTTCGTGTTTTACGTCCGAGCTAAAGCCTTCTTCCAGATTCATAGCCCGGAACGGGGGTGTACCGTTAAAATGGTATTTGGCAAACTCACTGTACCAATACGGCATCATCCGCATCCGAAGTAACGCCATGTCCTGCACAGACTGGCTCACATCGGCAAATGACCAGGGCTTTGTGCCACTATCCCACGCATTAATCATGGCCATTGGCGAGAAGACAACGGTCTGTATCCGACGTAGCCATTCCTCACTATTATCGGACGAACGAACTTCCGGCGTCCACAAAACCCCGGCGAAGCTACTGTTGATCAGCGCCGTGATAAAGTCTTCATGTTTGTAATAATCGTTGTAAATAACATACGGGAACGACGAACCGCCACCATTCGACGCGCGTATCAGCCCGAAGGTGCGGTTGTTCTGCTTCCGGTACATGTCAAGGCTGTACTGCTGTAGCAGAAGTCCGTACGTCTGCCGCATCTGTTCGGCCGCATGCCCCGATGGGAACGTAGCCACATCCGGCCAGAGCCATGAATCATAGCCATCAACCTCATCGATTTTATACCCGCTTACGCCGAGATTTACGCCGTCTTTCGCCAGTTGACCAAAGAAGAGTTGCCTTGCTTTGGGAAGTGTCAGATCGGGCACCTGACCCGTCCAGACGGTATGCGACGCGGTGAAGGGCGAAATAGAGGCAAAAATGGAGGCTGAAGGGGCTACATAGGGGTTCAGCCAGAGGTTCGCCCGAACGCCTTTGGCCAGCATCGTCCGCAAAAAGCCTTCGGGGTCGGGGAAACGAGTTTTGTCCCATTCAAAGGTGCAGGGATATGACTTGCTCTGCCAACCCGGTTCAAGCCCGACCACGTCGAGGGGAAATCCTTTCTGATCGAACAGGTCCGCTTCGGCCTGTACCTGATCGGCCATGTACAACTTCTGAACCCGTTGCTGAAAGCCCAGTCCCCAACGAGGAGGCAAACACCCGCCCCCATTAAAGAGATTATACCGCCGGACAACGTCCAGCGGTTTGGGTCCGGCGAACACATACATCTCGATGCCCGCAGCCGGAACAAGTATTTCAACCGCATCGGAATACGGCCGACTCGTCCAGGACTTGTCGGTATTACGATCCTGCGATTTGGGCGGATCGGAACTATCTTTCCGAACGGCCGTACCTGCATAGACGGTCAGGTACCGGGCCGAATTAATGAAAACCCCGTACCCGTCAGACGATACGTAAAACGGCGTAGGAGCGTGCGTCCGGCCATTATCGGAGCCGCCATAATGGTCGACATGCAGATTCAGAATTCGGCCTCGCTGGTGAACAGTCTGAAAATTAAGGCCGAAGCCATAAAGTTGTTCGGTACGGTTGAGTGGAAAACGCAGGTACGTTTTCCCGTCTACGATGCGCGCTGTAACAGCGCCCTTTGGTAAGGGAAAAGCCGAGTGCCCCAGCGTCGTCAAGGCCACTACGTTAGGTTTGGCACCAGCAGCGGTCAGCAAATTATAGGCCTCAGGTTTACCAACAGTCGCCTTCCAGACTCCAGGCTGAACGGACACCCAGGTAACGGTTTGTGCTGTGGTAATCGATGTAGTAAAGAGGAGGCAAAACAGCAGTTTCAGTCGAGTCGGCATTGTCGTTTTAGCCAAAAATCAGGACATCATAACCATTGCTTTGATGACCCCGTTACCCGGATCAAGCCAATTGGCAAACTCATCGCTGACCTGATCGAAACTGACCCGATGGGTAATATAGGTGGTAGGATCGATGGCTCCGCTTTTCATGCTCGAGATTACCAGCTCGAAATCAGCTCTTGTGGCATTGCGGCTGCTCATCAGCGTAGCTTCACGTTTATGAAACTCAGGGTGGTTCACACTGATATCGCCCTTTTGCAAACCAACCAGTACATACCGACCGCCGTGGGCCAGATACGAAAAGGCCGTGTTCATGGCCCGCAAACTCCCGGTAGCATCGATCACAACGGTAGGCATATCGCCGTTGGTAATGACCCGTAGTTCTTCCTGTACGTTGTCATTTGCAGCATTTATGGTAAAGGGAACGTTCAGTTTTTCCCGACAGAAAGCAAGTCGGTCTTCATTGATATCCAGGGCAATGACCGTCGCTCCGGCAATTCGGGCGAACTCCATAATGCCTAAACCAATAGGCCCCGCCCCCACAACCAGGACAAACTCACCAGCCTGCACCGCTGCCCGACGAACCCCATGGGCCCCAATAGCCAGCGGCTCTACCAATGCCAGTTCATCGAAACCCAGCCCTTCGCCATGCACCAGCAAACGGGAAGGCACGGACAGATATTCGACCATGCCGCCGTCCATGTGAACGCCGGCAACCTGCAGGGATACGCAGCAGTTCGGTTTCCCCGACCGGCAGGCGATGCAGTGCATACAGTTCACGTATGGAATGATGGTGACAGATTCGCCCGGTACAAAATCGGGCGCACCATCGGCGGCTACCACTTCTGCGGCTAATTCATGGCCTAAAATACGGGGGTAGTTAAAATAGGGCTGTGTTCCTTCAAAGGCGTGTAAATCCGTCCCACAGACACCTATCTGCCTGATTTTTAGTAAAGCGTTTCCAGGTGTTAGAACAGGAACTTCAGCCTGCTCGTAGGCAAACTGACCAGGTGTGAGGCAAACCAGGGTCTTCATAAGTAAGTCAATCTAAGTTAAGCGGCAATCATCTACCTACCCTGATATCCAGCGCAGGTAAGTGTATTTTATGAAAGTAAACAATACAAAGGAATACTATTTTTTCAGAACCATCATCCGTCCAATAAACTAACTGATCTTTAACACAATTGAATCGTCTACTTATGTAACTTTACACCTGTTAACTGAACTATCCAGCATCGACCTGTTCGCGTATGAAAGCTTTTTCCATTCTGACGAATACACTGGCAACCAGCTTTTTGGCTATTGCTTTTAGTGGTTGTGCTCCAACGCTCACAACCACTTATAGGCTCGAACCTGTTTCCGGCGATGTGGCCATGATTGAGGGCAGGCCGGTCACGAAAGCGGAGCAGAATGGCGTGGGTGTTGTGGCATCTTTTGAGCGGGAAGACCTGGAGTTTGTTACGCTCGACATTGAAGTTAAAAACCGTACCGACCACCCCATCGACGTCAACCCAGCCGACTTCCATTTTACGGCGCTCGGTGCAGCTCAGGATACGCTGCCAGAACCAACGAACACAGGTCTTGCTCTCTCGCGGGCTGCCGCTGATCCTGCCTATGAAGCAGGTCGTGTAGGGCAGAAGCGCAAGCAAGAAGAGAAACGGCTAAAAAAAGCCAAAGTATTGAACACAATTCTGATGGTTGCGGTCATTGCCAGCGATGTATCCTCCTCATCCAATAGCCGTTCTTACCGCGAATATGCCACCAATCGGGTTGCGCACGGTGTTGCCTATCAGGGTCTGGCCGCGAAACGGATCATCGACTACAGCACCTTTGCCAACCGGATGCAACGCTATGACTACGAAGAATATCGCTGGCGCGAACTGGCTCTGAAGGCCAATACACTGGCCCCCGGCGAATCGGTCCGGGGATTTGTGTATTTACCCAAAGTAGCGAATGCCCGTTACCTGGCCGTCAAGTATACCATTCCTGAACAGGCAAACGTGCCACTCCTGTTTAAACAGGAGCTGGTGCAGCAACCCAAAAGCCGCACCCGCCGATAGTTGGCTTGCCTACCTGAACACTCAAAAAATAGATAAACAGCGAAGCGGTACGACTGTTTTATACGATCACCAGTCATCGTCGTCATCGTCAAATGCCTGTTGCGCCCGCTCCAGCTCCTGAAGCGTTTTCTGGTTTTGCTGCGCTTTAGCCAGTAAAATTCCCTTTTCATACAACTCCGCTGCCCGCTCCCGCTCATCCAGTTCTGCGTACAGAGCGGCTGCGTGGTAATAGGTCGGCAAATAACCTGGATGATTGGTTAGCAATTGATCGAAATAGAGTCGAGCCTGAGCTGGCTGGCTGCTCATGTATTCCATAGCCAACGCATAGATGTTAAATGGATCATTGGGCTCTTCCTCTACAAATCGAATTAATTGCTGGATGCGTTCGTTATTCATACGTGCAAGAAAATTAGTATGCATGCATACTTTTATTTAAGAGTATTTGTACTTTTGAGTCGTAAAAGTAAGGATTCGTACGCAGCGAGCGGTATCTATTCAGCCAAGGTATCCGATACGGTTCATTGCCTACGAATCAGTATAACAACCACAAAACCCCAATCAGCATGAAAATTTTAGTGTGTGTGACGAGTGTGCCGGACACCACCACCAAAATTGCCTTCACGGACAACAACACCAAGCTCAACAAAGCGGGGGTAACGTTCATTACGGGTCCCTACGACGACTATGCGCTGGCAAGGGCCGTTGAGCTAAAAGAAAAAACGGGGGCTACCATTACCGTATTAAACGTAGGAGAAGCTGATTCCGAGCCCGTTATTCGTAAATGCCTGGCCATTGGTGCCGATGACGCGATTCGCGTCAATGCCGAACCGACCGATGCTTATTTTGTAGCTGAACAGATTGCTGCGATTGCCAAAGAAACTAGCTACGACCTGATTCTCATGGGGCGCGAATCTATCGATTACAATGGCGGTCAGGTGCATGGTATCGTTGGTGAAATGCTGGGTATTCCCTCCATTTCGCCTGTTATGTTACTCGATCTGGACGGTGACACGGCCAAAATTACCCGCGAGATCGAAGGCGGCAAAGAAAGCCTGGAGGCAAAATTACCCCTCGTATTAGGCTGTCAGGAACCCATTGCCGAATGGAAAATCCCAAATATGCGTGGCATCATGACCGCCCGGACTAAACCGCTCAAGGTAGTCGAGCCAACGGGCACGGACAAACTAACCACCGTTGCCAGCTATGAACTACCGGCTCCGCGTGGTGCCGTTAAAATGATTCCCGCTGATGCGGCAGAAACGCTCATTCAGCTCCTCCATACTGAAGCAAAAGTCATTTAATCAGTTTGTAGTTTGTCGTTCGTAGCATTACCTACAGCGATTATTGACTGCAACGTAAAACCATAAATCAACTTATGTCTGTCCTCATATTTGCTGAATTAGACGAAGGTAAAATCAAGAAATCCTCACAGGAGGCTATTTTCTACGGTGCTAAAGTGGCCGAAATGACGGGCACTTCAGCGACAGCTATTATTCTTGGCCCGGCTGATGACACTGAACTGGCTTCGGCCGGTCGGTTCGGAGCTACCAAAGTACTCCATGCCGCCGATGATAAACTGGCAGAACCCAATGGAATGGCTTATGCTACCGTGGTGGCGGCAGCAGCCCAACAGGAAGGCAGTAAAGTGATCGTGCTCGCCAAGTCATCGCTGGCCGATGCCATGACGGCCCGGTTGGCCGGTAAATTGAAAGCTGGCCTGGCGGCAAACGTGATCGAGTTGCCTAATTTATCCAACGGTTTTCTGGTCAAAAGCAGTATTTACACGGGTAAAGCATTTGCCTATAATGACTTAAAAGCTGACGTGAAAATTCTGGCTATCAAGAAAAATACGATCACGCCGGAAGAGAAAGACGCAACAGCTTCTGTAGAAGCTTTCGCTCCTGCTCTAAACGATGCAGATTTCGTTATTTCGGTAAAAAACACCGAAAAATCGTCGGGCGACATTCTTTTGCCCGAAGCCGACCTTGTTGTATCAGCCGGCCGTGGTTTAAAAGGACCCGAAAACTGGGGTATTGTCGAAGACCTGGCCAAAGCCCTCCACGCGGCTACTGCCTGCTCGAAACCTGTTTCGGATCTCGACTGGCGCCCTCACTCCGAGCACGTAGGCCAGACGGGAATTAAAATAAGCCCCAACCTGTACATTGCCTGTGGTATATCCGGGGCTATACAACACCTAGCTGGTGTAAACTCATCGAAGGTGATTGTTGTTATTAACAAGGATGCTGATGCACCGTTCTTTAAGTCGGCGGATTATGGTATTGTTGGGGATGTTTTCGACATACTTCCGCGTCTGACAAAAGCCGTGCAGGCATTGTAACGGTTGTAAGGAACGGAGTAGTAAGTCGTAAGTGACTGACTTTTTTTTTACTTACGGCTCACTCACCGATGGGTGTCCCCGTTATTACTTACGACTTTTTGTTAATTTCGCACCGTGGATAAGATTAAGCTGGAAATATTAGGACTGTCGCCCAGCCAATCGCAATCAGGTTCGTTTGCATTGGTATTAGGCGAGGAATATGGCAACCGACGATTGCCAATTATCATTGGTATGTTTGAAGCGCAGGCCATTGCTATAGAAATCGAGAAGATTGTGCCCAACAGGCCCATGACGCACGATTTGTTCAAGCAATTTGCCGAACAATTCAAGTTTACCGTTCGTGAAATTATGATCTCCGACTTACGGGAAGGCATTTTTTTTGCTAAAATCGTCTGTTTCGATGGCGTTCGCGAGTCAATTATTGACGCTCGGCCGTCCGATGCAATAGCTATTGGCATCAGGTTCGATGTACCCATATATACGAATGAGTCAATCCTGTCCGAAGCTGGTATTACAGCTACAGGCAACGATGAGGAAGAAGAGCAAGAAGAACTGGTTCGCTCCTCGAACAAGCCATCAACGCGGTCCTTTGGCGATCAGTTAAAGAATGCGTCTTCAGAAGAGCTACAGCGCATGCTCGAGGAAGCCCTCGGCAACGAAGAGTATGAGCGAGCGGCTAAAATCCGCGATGAGATGAGTAAACGCAATTAATTTATTTTTTACTATTACAAAAAAAAGCTATCCTTAATGGGATGGCTTTTTTTATTACTTCTTCTGTTTTTTCCGGACCACTAGCTCCTTATACCCAAAAGTAGGATCAGGCTCGCGTGCATAGATTAGTTCAGGCATAACGCCAATAACCAGTTCAGCTGTGGTGTAGATGATGCAGCCATCCAATAAGTGTCCCCCAATGGTTCGGCCAGTTGAATCAGAAGCCGATAAATGGATATGGCTTCCATTCATAGATAATGTACCAACGAGCGAAACGATCTCAAAATGTCCCCGCCATACGCTGGCTGCTTCCTGATTAGCCAGGCGTAATGTCAGATCTGTCAAACTACCGACACAAGTAAGCACTGCGCCAGCACTGATTCGTTCCTGCTGAACGACCAATTCCAGTGATTTCTTTAAATCCTGACCTGGCTTTAATCGTACAGAGTATGTCTGCATAGTAGCCGCAACGGCTGGTGCATGGCTACTTGATGGTTGCGCATTAAGCATGGTTATAAAACATTGGCACGTAAGCAGTAGTAAAACGAGTCGCATTCGGTATGGTGATTTTTATCTGGCTAAATCTGGTTAGTCACTGCTTAAAAGTCTGGACCTTATTAAATAAAAAAACCGGGAGCGTTGGCCCCCGGTTTTTTTTATTTATACGATACTCACTTATTCAACACCGAAGAGTACATCTGACCGGCGACCGCTGTTACCAGCCCGGCGAGTTTTCTTTTTAGCAGGTGCTGGTGGAGCCAGTAACTTAGCTTTCTGCTCATCTGTCAGTGGCTTCAGGTCAGTGATCGAGTAGCTGTTGTCGCTAATCGTTGTGTTGAAGCTACCCACCGCTTGCTCAGGCTGACCGTTGCATGGCAGTTTCGTAACAGTGAATACAGCGCGGAAGTACTGAACTTGTGGGCGTACCCGGCGACCTTTGTAGCGAATCGCGTTACCGCTTTCGATTTTAGCTTTTTCAGCTTGTAGTTGTTGAGCTAGACCACCTGGTAATTCACGAATGTTCAGGATAACCGTGTTCGTGTCGAACTCAACCGTGCTGTTTGCCAACTGACGGTTCAGGCCACGGTAACGAAGGCGTGTAACGGTGTCACCCACTGAGGTAACGGTGCCATTACAGTAACATACGTTAGCCACTTCACGTGTGTATGGCGTGCGGTAATAAACTTCCAGACGCTCAAGTTTATGGCGGTATTCACATTCAATAATGTTTTTCTTGTCGCGAATGCTAGCGAAGCTTGTTGTCGCAACCTCGCTCATACAGGTGCCACATTTTGCTACTTGCTTGTTGTGAACCGTTACGTAGTAAAAGCCTGGGGTTATCTGACCTTTCGAGAAGTAAGCGGTTGGGAAAGCGATCGTCGTGTCCGTCGTATTTTCTAACTGAGCGATCACCTGATCCGTTGAACCAGCCACTACTGAATCGGCGCGGTAGTACAGACGAGCCGTGAACGTTTCGTTCTTTGGGTTCGGGGTTGTGCTGCGCCAGCTGATAACAGGAGCCGTTGTGGTTTGGTTAACAGCTGCATACTTCTGTGCATCTGTGCTGTCAACAAACGAGAGCGATGCACCTTTAAGCGAAGAACTATTGAAACGTACGTTCAACTCAGGAACTTGTTCGCAGGTTGGGCAGGTAACAGGCGCTTTCGGAATAAGCTTCTTTTGAACAAATCCTTTCCGAACTGCCAAACCTACGTTGAAACCGCCGTGCTTACGCTTGAACTCATATACTTGATCGTCGATACCGTTGATGATGAGGTAGTTCAACTGAGTAATGAATCCTTGGCCCTGAACGCCGATGTTCCAGTTGTTCCGCAGGGGAAAGAAGATAGCTACCGACCCTAAAGCGCCTAAGTGGTATAGACTTGGGCTAGGGTTAACCGACCGGATCAAACCACCACCGCCTACGAATGAAGACACGGCAGGTAATGATAAGGTCGATGGCGTGTAAGCAGCGATTGTAGCCGCTTCTGTACGGAACAAACCGCCACGAGCTCCTAACTCAATGAACGTTGTCGCATCGGGATTACGACGGCTACGAGCCAGCGTAAACGTCAGGACAGGTCCAACCGTCAGGAACATATCTTCCGAAGCCCGTTGGCGAATAGTTACCTGATCTCGGTTAAACCCGCGAGCTGCGGCCAATCCATACAGGTAATCCGTATAAATACTCCGTGTGATGTAGTTCTGGTAACCAAAAGAGGCTCCTAAGCCAAACCGGAGCCGACGGGTAGCAGGCGTCAAAAAGTAATCAATGTTGCCTGTAATGTTAAAGCCTGCGCCATTGTACAGGGTGTTGTCTCGCTTGTTAGGGCCAAACGTATTCTCCCATGTTCCGCAATAAGCGAAGTTAGGACCGGCATACAAGCCAACCCGCCAGGGCGATAATCGCCGTACTAAAATGAACGTTTGGAAGGTTGTATCACAATCGTCCAGCTCAGCAACATCGCTGGCTTGTGCTTTGAAATCACCTCTGCGCAGTGTATCGGTGTATACACCTTTACCCAGACGATAAATGTTTTCTCGCACATAATTGCCGCTCGGTGCGGTTGTTGTAGCGGGTTGAACCCGGACTGTGTCAGCCTGTTGAGCAAGGCTAACAGAAGGTATTGCAAAACCTAGCAACACGAGTCCAGCCAGCATCCTCATAGGGTGTTGTTGGATAAATGTTCGCATATTTATTGAGTTAATTTGACGCAATGTTTGTTACTAAACTGTTATTCTCCCAAATGTGACCACGGAAATTTAGGGAACGGCCTGTCTTTTTTAAGCTATAGGTTACTTGACGAACCCATGTTGCCCTATATGACTAGCTTTTCAGAGAAATGTTTCAGGGTTACTCATAACTTTTATGATAATTCCTAAAAAAACCTCTCTACTCCTTAAATTATGGCCAGATAAATCTGACCAACCACACAGGTTATTTGATGAATAGCTCCATCAAGCAGCCCCACAATTCGCTATTTTTCTGCAATGTTAAGACTGAATTGCAAAACTCAATTCATCTATCAGTTTTTTTTTCGTCTTCATTACGAAATTATCTAGTTGACCAAATTTATAGGATACTCCCTAAGTCAATTTGACGGTTTAAATTTGGCCAGATCCTAGTCGTATCAAGTACTACTAATCTGATAGAATTGTGTTCGAAACTGGCATATTTTTTATTAATGGTCAATAATAGGAAGAATAAGGTGATAAAAAAATAATTACTCGTCTCAGCGACAAACAAACACTAAATCCCCGAGATTTTCTTACTTCTTCCTTTATTCGTTCTATTTATTCCAGCTATTATCTTGTCTGCCACCCGATTCTCTAGGAATTATCTACATAAGATAAAGGACGCTAGTACTACTCATCGCGGCCTCTTTTCAAGAGGTAATAATCTGCTTTCTGCAGGTATTGTTCACCCAGTATAAGCAATTACATAAGTCGATACGCTTAGACGAGCAAAATTATAAATTATAACAAATTGATCCGGCCAGACTAAATGTCATTGATTTTCTGGACACTGTATCAAAAATCCATTTTAACGGATGTCTGAATTAGATTGGTTGCACATTTAGCAACAATTTTACCCGTAGAGGCCAGGATACGCCCTTCGCAATGAACAATATTTTTTCCCTCCCGGATGACTTCAGCCATTGCCGTAACAACGTCTCCCCTACGAGCTGACTGTAAAAAATCGATTGTCAGATTAACCGATGTGTAAGCATATTCCCGGCCGAGCGAGTAGACCATAGCGCCAATTAAATCATCCAGAATAGCCGCACCCGCCCCACCGTGCAAAACACCGGCGGGGTTTGTCATTTCGGCACGAATGGTAAAATCAGCCACGAGTCGGCCGTACTCTACCTCCCGAATGGTGCCATTGAGCCAACGGCCAAAAGGTGATATACTGCCGCTCATGTCTTGCCCTATTCGGGCACGAAAGAACTCAAGCCGGGGATTTGTGATGTTATCCATGGGAACAAAAATAGTACTTAACTAAGCTAAAAGTCTATAACATGCTATTATTTATGTACTTTCTTGGGAGTTTTTCAAGACTTGTACTACTTTTGGGCGTTTTTAATACGCCTACGTAATTACTCCTCATGAATTATACGCTTACGCAGATACCCGATCGAACCGAAAAGCCTCGTCAAAGTGGGCTGACTATGGTTATGGATAAAGGGTTAAGCCTCCGGGAAGTAGAGGATTTTTTATCCGTCTCTGCAGACCACACAGACATTGTTAAGCTGGGATGGGCAACCTCATTTGTTACCCCGCGCCTGAACGAAAAATTAGCGATCTATCGCGAAGCAGGTATCCCCGTGTATTTCGGCGGAACCTTGTTTGAAGCGTTTGTCGTGCGAAATCAATTCGACGATTACCGCAGGTTATTAGACAAATTCGGCATGGATTACGCTGAAGTATCCGACGGGTCGATCGATATGACCCAGGACGATAAGTGTGAATACATCCGGCAACTTGCGACTCAGGTCATCGTACTTTCCGAAGTAGGCTCCAAAGATGAAGCTAAAATTATTCCGCCTTACAAATGGATTCAGTTGATGAAGGCTGAACTGGAAGCAGGTGCCTGGAAAGTAATCGGTGAAGCCCGCGAAGGTGGTACAGTTGGTTTGTTCCGGTCGAGCGGAGAAGTCAGACAAGGACTGGTCGAAGAAATTTTAACGCAGGTTCCCTTCGAGAAAATTTTATGGGAAGCCCCCCAAAAGGAACAGCAGGTCTGGTTTGTTAAATTGCTCGGTGCAAACGTAAACCTGGGCAATATCGCCCCTCATGAAGTTATTCCATTGGAAACCATCCGGTTAGGACTTCGTGGCGATACATTCTTACAATTTTTAGATAAGTAGAGGAAAACCATATGGATCTTATTAAATCGCTACTTGATTTTTTGCTTCATCTTGATCGCTACCTCGATATATGGGCAAACGAGTACGGTGTACTGCTGTATGCCATCCTCTTCCTGATCATATTTACGGAGACAGGATTAATTGTGATGCCGCTATTACCCGGCGACTCTCTGTTGTTCGCTGCTGGTGCCCTGGCCGCTCGGCCTACCAATGAATTAAGTGTATGGGTAATTATTCCGTTGCTGATTGTGGCGGCCTTATTAGGCGACAACGTTAATTACTTTGTTGGCAAATTTCTGGGAACAAAAATTAAATCTCGCGAACGCATCTTGTTCTTTAAACGGGAATACATTGCCGAAACAGAAAAATTCTACGAAAAATACGGTGGACGAACCGTAATCATTGCCCGATTTATTCCCATTGTACGCACCATTGCTCCGTTTGTGGCAGGCGCGGGCAGCATGAGTTACGGCACTTATATAAAGTTCTGTATTCTTGGTGCCATCTTATGGGTAACGAGTATTTCGCTTCTGGGCTACTTTTTTGGAAACTTCCCAATCGTTCAGAAAAACTTCGAACTCGTGGTATTTGGCATCGTCGGTTTATCGATTGTTCCCATCATTCTGGAGTTTTTCAAAAAACGGGCTCGTTAAACTTTTCAGCATGCTATCAGACAGTACCTATGCCATTGCATTAAGCAATGGCATAGTGTTTTTAAACCAAGTATTATGACACGCTACGGCCTGATCGGTTTTCCACTTACGCATTCATTTTCAAAACGATACTTTACGGAGAAATTTGATCGGGAAGGTATTACCGACAGTCGGTACGACCTGTTCGAACTACCGATCATTACCGCGTTACCTGACGTCCTGGCTTTGCCTGACTTGCGGGGTATAAATGTTACGATTCCGCACAAACAGGCCGTTCTGCCTTATTTAGATCGATTGGATGCGTCAGCCGAGAAAATCGGTGCCGTTAATGTCATCAAGCTGGAAGCTGATGGTTCCCGAACCGGTTACAACTCCGACTACTACGGTTTTCAGCAATCGCTGGTCGATTGGCTGACGTCGCTTGGCCGCTCGTCTGAGGGGCTGCGAGCGTTGGTACTGGGTACAGGTGGCGCGTCGAAAGCGGTTACGGTCGCTTTGACTGATCTGGGAATTCCGTACACCTATGTGTCGCGAACGAAAAGCGCGACTACCCTTACGTATGATGAACTGGCTGAGACATTGGGTGATTATTCATTAATCATCAACGGTTCGCCCATTGGTACCTATCCAACGGTTGACGAAGCACCAGCGCTTCCCTATCATTTGTTAACGGATCATCATTTACTGTATGATCTCGTGTACAATCCTACCGAGACGAAGTTTATGAAGCTTGGCCAGGAACAGGGCGCAGCGGTGCATAATGGTTTGCGGATGCTGGAATTACAGGCCGAAAAAGCCTGGGAAATCTGGCAACGGTAAATTTTGGATCTTCCTGCTTTTAGTAAATAAACGTACTACCGATGCCTCTTTTAGTATTTGCCACCATTACCGCCAAAGCTGGTGCAGAAACCAACCTCAAAAATGCCCTGAGCGAACTGATTCTGGATGTTCGAACTGAACCCGCCTGTCAACTCTACGAATTATACGAGAGCACTGAACAGCCCGAACGCTTTATTATGCACGAGCGCTGGGATGATGAAGCGGGTCTGCTGGCCCATACCCAAATGGCCCATATGAAAACTTTTGGTGAGAAAGCCAAAGACTGGTTAGCTGGCCCACCAGCCTTAACGAAAGTGAGTATATGAACGGGCTTCGGCCCGTTTAGTTTGTCTGTATATTTCTATCCCTACAAACAGATATCCTTCATTCGATCCTCATCCATCACGAACACGTTAAAGTCTACCTGCCCCCGAATACCCTGAACCCAGCCACTCTGGTTGTGTTGCCAAAGGTATAATTTGTCCGCATCGTAACTCCGCAGGTGTTTGGCGGAATAGTCGGCGATCCAAAGCGGGTATTCACCCAGGTTATCTTTGATGTATCGTTTGTATAGGTTACCATTCGTGTAAATGATTGGCCGTACGTGATAGTGCTCCTCAACTGTTTCGAGCCAGAGCCTCAGACCATTGATAATTGTTTCATCCGACTGGCCGTTTACCACCTCGAAGTCAACAACGGGAACGAAATCACCCTCGCTCAACTCTACAGTCCGAATGAAATTAGTAGCCTGTTTCAGCGGGTCACGCGTGGGATGGTAGAAGTGATAAGCTCCCCGCCGTAGCGCCGACTTTTTTGCTTCTCGCCAATTCTTCTCAAAATGCTTATCCGCTAAGGTTGCGCCTTCGGTCGCCTTGATGAACACGAACTGAAGTCGAACACCATCGGCTTCCATTTGCCTGACACGTGCCCAGTTTATCCGGTCATTATGCCGCGATACATCGATACCGTGGATGCCATATTTCATGGGCAACCGAATGCCGAAGGCGCGGACAAACTGCCAATCGAGCTGATTTGCTTTACGTGAGCGAACAACCCAAACAGTAATGAACACGATAAAGAATGCCGCAATCCATAGACCATATCGCTGAACGATGAGCTTAACCAGAACGCGGGTTTTCATGCAGTTTCTTAATTAGTGGGCCAAAAATACAGCATTAGCCCTGAACATAGTGCACATAAAAAAGCCCTCTGCACATACAGAAGGCTCTTTACTCAAATTTCGATGGTCGTTCTTAATCGTGGCCCTCTAGTTTAACCAACTTATTATATAAGCCAAGCAACAAAAAAGGAGCTGCCCACTGGCCAACAAACAGGCTGCGATCACGCTTATTTATCGACTGTAAATACAGTGAAACTCCCATAGAACCGAGTGCCGCCCATAAGAAAAGATCGGAAGGTAACTTGGCTGTTTGCTCTTCAATAGCGGTTGCTACTGGTCCTTCTGTGTGCTCAGGATTGTTGTTTTGAGACTTTGCCATAACGCTAAGTGTTTTGTTTATTCTACAAACCACCTAACTCAATGAACAATCATAAGGTTTTAAGACTATAGTTTTAAGCGGGTATTGTATGGATATGGTCCGCTTCACCCAAAAACCACGTCTGGCTAAGCGAAACAGCCATTACAGTAATGGCTGTTTCGCTTAGCCAGACGTGGCAACCTTAATAGTGTAATTAGACTCTATATATTGGGCTGGGGCGTTGTGCGCAAATACGGCTTGACAAACGTCACGCCTTTCGGAAACTTAGCCTCCAATTGATCATTGGTAACGGCAGGTGTAACAATAACGTCATCACCTGGCTGCCAGTCGGCGGGAGTTGCCACCTGATAATCAGCGGTCAACTGAAGCGAATCAATGACACGAATGAGCTCGTTAAAATTACGCCCGGTTGAGGCTGGATAGGTCAGCGTCAATTTGATTTTTTTATCGGGCCCAATCACAAACACCGAGCGAACCGTCGTTTTTTCACTGGCATTGGGGTGAATCATATCATATAAAGTAGCCACCTTCCGGTCAGCATCGGCAATTATGGGGAAGTTGACTTCCGAACCGGTCACGTCTTTGATGTCGGGTGTCCAACGGTTGTGCGATTCCAAATCATCCACCGACACGGCAATAACTTTTACATTCCGTTTGCCAAACTCATCTTTCAAGAGTGCTGTCCGGCCTAATTCCGTTGTACAAACGGGCGTGAAATCGGCAGGGTGCGAGAACAGCATTCCCCAGGAAGTACCTAACCATTCATGAAAGTGGATGGGGCCTTGCGTTGTATCGGCCTCAAAATCGGGAGCAATATCTCCTAAGCGTAACGACATGGTAATACAGGTTTATTAGTTAACAAATCCTATCTGGTTAATATAGTATCCAATAAATGGAAAACCGGCGCTGAGCCGGTTTTGGGAGCAAACCTAAAAAACAATTTTCAAGTTCGCAATGTGATGAGTAGAGTTGCTCAGAGATCAGATCAGTTTATCCTCTACGGCCATTCTGACTAATTCAGCGGCATTACGCACTTGCAACCGACGCATCATATTAGCCCGGTGGTTATCGACGGTCCGAACACTAAGTTGAAGTTTCTCGGCAATTTCGCGACTGCTCATACCATCGACCAGGAATTGCAGGATTTCTTTCTCCTTATTGGATAGCTTCGATTGGCGCTCGGCACGGCCATGTCGATCTCCTTTCTTCAACTGCTGCATGTAGCCGCTTAAAATGATCGAAGCTACCGGCGAACTATAATATTTCTCTCCGGAAGCGATGGTTCGAATGGCTTTGATCATCTCATCGGACGACGAATCTTTTAGAATATAGCCATATGCGCCAGCCTCTACAGACCGTAAGATATAATCTTCATTGTTGTGCATTGACAGCATCAGCACACGCACATTTTTATACAGTCGGCTAATGACCTGCGTCGTCTGGATGCCAGACATACCAGGCAATGAAATATCCATCAAGATCAAATCGGGTAAACGACTTGGATCGGGCTGAAGCACTTTCAGTTTATCGAGGATTTCTTCGCCATCGTTGGCTTCATCAATAATTTCCAGGCCATCAGCTTGTTCAAGTAGAAGCCGAATGCCGTCACGAACGATAGAGTGGTCGTCCACCAACATTATTCTAGTAGGTGTCATGGGGTGCAAAATGCGTTTTATAGGGAATGCTTACTTGAATTTTAGTGCCTTTACCAAACGCAGATTGTAATTTAAATTTACCGTTGAGCAATTTGGTTCGTTCCTGCATATTATGTAAACCCTGCGAAGGCGGCCGTAGTTCTGACGGATTCGCGATGTCGCCATTTATTTCTGACTTTTGTTTCATTACGCCACCTTCCTGTTTTTTCCGAGGTACCTGAAATCCTTTCCCATCATCGCTGACGACCAGTTGCAAGAAATTACCCCGTTCATATAATTCGATATGAATGTGTGACGGTTTAGCGTGTTTAACGGCATTACTGACAGCCTCCTGAGTTACCCGGTAGAGCATAATCTCAACATTTCGGTTCAACCGAGGCATATCGGAGGTAAAATTTGTTTCAAACGTAACATCAAAGGAATCGCTTCGGTCTTGCTCCGCCAGCATTTTGATGGCGGGTATGATACCGAAATCACTGAGCACACTGGGCATTAAATTATTGGAAATCGTCCGAGTTTCCTGAATGGTCTGGGTAACCAGGCTCTTTAACGTTTTCAAATTTTTGGCGTGTGGTGCCGTACCAACCTGTTCTGCTGCGGCAGCTCTGGTCAGGCTGGCCTCAAGCCCTTCAATTTGTAATTTAATAGCCGTAAGCATCTGACCGAGGCCGTCATGCAGCTCGCGCGATAACCGTTTACGCTCCTCTTCCTGCCCGGCGATGAGGTAAGAAGTTCGTAGTTTCTGGTCGTCAATCTCCTGCTGGTATTGCAGTTTTGTGGCTTCAAACAGTTTCTGGCGGGTTTCCTTCAGGATACGGTTAGCATTCAGCAGCTTCTTATTAGCAGCCGTTGTCTGGCTCTCGGCTTCAACCAGTTGCGCAAATGTCTGCTTGAGTCTTCGGGCAGCAGGACGGAAAATCAAGAATCCTATTCCAACCAGAACGGCTACTGTAAAGATGTATAAATAGAGTTCTATCGATTGGAGGAGCGTTAATTTAGCCCTGAGTTCGCCCGTGTATTCCCGAACAATACCATCCATTTCCTCTAGAAATGGCTTTTCATTCGCCAGCATCAGCTTGATACTGGCCTGCACTTCAGGTGTCTTGGTTTCGTCGAACGTTTGCAATCGCATCAGCCGATGGGCACTTTGCCGGAACGCATCAAACTGCGGACGAATGGCCTCATACAATCGTTGAACCGTATCGGAATTAACAATATATACCTTTGGGTTATCGACCTTTCCCTGCCGGCTTTGTATATGATAGCGTTCGAAAACAGGAAATACCTGACGCAAAGCCGCTACATTCTCCGAAAAATTAGCCTGTTCACTGGCATCCGCAAGTTGCAGGACTTGCTTCACAATTTGCTGACTTTGGTGCCGCTGCAAAGCTGAATACCGAATGATCCATAGTTCGTCCTGAACGGCACGCAGACGCCATTGCGTAAGCCCCTGCCCTACCGTCAGCAAAACGGCCAGAATAATCAGTAAAGTCATGTATAGCCGGGTAAACCGAATGGGAATTACCGAGCCATCTTTTGTGTTATCGTTGAGTGTATCAGGCACGAGCAGCGTGGTTGATGATAAAGTCCGTTAGTAAAAGTAATATTTTTTGTATTTTTACCATTGTATCTTCGCATATAAGACTTCCTTCAACATGACTCGTTTAGTAATTGCCTTTTTAGTCGTATCGCTCGCAGCCCCGGCCTTTCGTCCGGCACTGCCCCCTGTAAATCGGATTAAGTCAGGCATATCACCTGCGATGACTGCCGAACCGGTAAAACTTTCGTGGGAAGTTCTACGCGATGTCACATTTAAGAAAAAATGGTATGCCGAAGAATCCGTATACATGCTCTACCCAACATTTGGGCAAGGTATTCAGAAATTGAATGGAAAAACGGTCGATCTTACGGGATACGTGCTTCCCGTGGACCTGGAATCGAATATTTATGTTCTGTCGGCATTCCCCTATAGCGCCTGCTTCTTTTGCGGGGGTGCGGGCCCAGAATCGGTCGTGTCGCTGAAATTTAAAAAATCCGATAAAAAATTTAAGACCGACGAACGCCGTACGTTCCGAGGTACCCTCAAATTGAATGCGGACAATATTTATGAACTGAATTACATCCTGGCCGACGCGGAGATGATTCCGCAATAGGTTATATTGATTTACTCAAAAACAAACCCCACCAGTCGGCCGACTGGTGGGGTTTGTTTTTGAGTGAGTATCCAACAAAAAACCACTCGTTCAGAGTGGTTGGTTTGCAACGTAGTGGAGAATATCGGAGTCGAACCGATGACCTCTTCCATGCCATGGAAGCGCTCTAGCCAGCTGAGCTAATCCCCCAGAAACACCAGTGATCGTGTTTTGTGGGTGCAAAGATGAGTAAAAAATAGTTTTGACCAAAATTGAACGCCATTTTTTTTATTCGGGTAACTCAACCTATCCGCTGGATCAAGCAATGTTTGTTTTGTATGATCAATTGTGTAGTTTTGATAATACATCCGATACATATGCATACGGTATATATTATCTATAGCCCTTCCACTGACCAGTATTTTATTGGCCAGACCAAAGACCTGAAAATAACACTGTGGCAGCATAATGCTAAGACTAACCCTGTTACGGCTAACGGAAAGCCTTGGGAAGTACGCTTTACGCAGGCATTTGATACGCGAAATGAGGCCCTGAGTTTAGAAATGAAGCTGAAAAAGAAAGATCGTACGCATTGGGAAGAGCTGATTAATAATGCTCAGCCAGCTGTGTAGATAACCTCCTCATAAAAAAAACCGCTCCTGAAGCGGTTTTTTTTATGGGTTTATTAAAATGGGCGCAACGCCTTCACGAATCGACCTTTAAAATAATCTGCATAGAGATTATCTTCCCGAACGCCCCGCGAAGAAGACGCGTGAATAAACCGGATATTCTGCGCACCGTTTACCTCCGTCACGATTCCGGTATGCGAAACATACCCGGCCTGCCCTTTGTCGGGTACGAAAAAAATCAAATCACCAGGCAAAATTTCTGCCACCTCAACTTCGTGGCCAACTTCTGATTGCTGCCAGGATATTCGGGGCATTTTCAGACCTACCGTATTAAAAACGGCATAGACCAGACCCGAACAATCTATTCCATCGGATGTATTCCCGCCAGACCGGTAGGGAGTTCCGGTATAAGTTCGGGCAATTTTCACAACTTCCGGTACATACCGGTTTTCGTAGGTACGACTATCCACAACTTTGCCCGTCGGTTTGGCCGGAACAGCGGGCGAACGGCTGGGCGTTTTACCGGTGGATGATCGATGGGCAACTGGCCGGGACGATGAAGACGGTCGACGGCTAACAGACGGACCAGAAGAACGAAGTGCATTACAGGCACTCAGTAAGACGAGCAGGCAGGCACTCAGCAGTACGGGACGTAGACCTTCCCGAGACCAGCGTTGTTGCATACAGAATTAGGTTAGGGTAGTGTAGGCAATTTTTTAACGTTAAGGCACATCAACCTATTGCAACCTATCAAAATTTCATAGTTAATGCAATTCGTTTTCGGGCCTTATCCACCTCAATCACTTTAACTTTTACTTTCTGGTACACTTTCACCACCGTTTTGGGGTCTGAAACAAAGTGATTGGCCAGTTGAGAAACGTGTACAAGTCCATCCTGCTTAACACCAATATCGACAAATGCGCCAAACGCGGTGATGTTGGTTACGACACCAGCCAGCACCATGCCTTCGTGCAAA
This sequence comes from Spirosoma horti, assembly GCF_054776595.1. Lineage (NCBI taxonomy): Bacteria > Pseudomonadati > Bacteroidota > Cytophagia > Cytophagales > Cytophagaceae > Spirosoma > Spirosoma horti. Next base: position 517,886 of record NZ_BAAHBQ010000005.1, on the reverse strand, counting down.
TCATCGACTGACCGCACACGTGCATCGTATTCAAAGACCGAAAGTTGCTCGCGCGGATCACGGCCGGGTTTGGCCAGCTCAGCTAAAATATCACGAAGCGTGGGGAGACCAACCGTACTGGTCACATACTTGTCGATCTTGATTTGCTGCCGCAGTTCCGGTCGGCGGATAAGGTCATCGACTTTGCTGGCTACGTCAACGGCCATACGCTCAACAACGGCATACCGCTCGGGGTGAACGGCACTATTATCCAACGGATTCTTAGCGCCTTCGATCCGCAGGAAACCCGCACACTGTTCATAGGCTTTCGGTCCCAGACGAGGTACTTTTTTGAGCTGGTCGCGGGAGGTAAACGGCCCATTCTCGGCCCGATAGGCCACAATGTTACCGGCCAATTGAGGCCCCAGCCCCGATACATAGCGCAACAAATAAGCACTCGCCGTATTGAGCGATACACCAACCTGATTGACACAACTTTCCACCACCGTGTCGAGGCTGGTTTTCAAGTCGGTCTGGTCCACATCATGCTGGTATTGCCCAACACCAATTGATTTGGGATCTATCTTCACCAATTCGGCCAGCGGGTCCATTAATCGGCGACCAATACTAACGGCTCCACGAACGGTAACGTCTCGATCCGGGAATTCTTCACGAGCGACCTCAGAAGCCGAATAAATCGACGCGCCCTGCTCGCTCACCATGAAAACCGGTTTATCCAGATTCAGCGCTTGTATAAACTCCTCCGTTTCCCGACCGGCAGTACCATTCCCAATGGCAATAGCGTCAATAGCGTACTGCGACACAAGATTTTGAACGGTTTGAATAGCCTGCTGCCGTTGGGATTCAGAATGGGCCAGATACAGCACAGTTTCGGTCAATAAACTCCCCTGGGCATCCAGACAAACCGTTTTGCAGCCCGTACGATAACCGGGGTCGATAGCCATAACGCGTTTCTGACCCAGGGGTGGGCTAAGCAGCAGTTGACGCAAATTGTCGGCAAAAATTTGGATGGCTTCAGCATCAGCCTTCTCTTTCGACATAGTCGAGAATTCCGTTTCGAGCGAAGGCTTGAGCAATCGTTTGTACCCATCGCGAATGGCCAGCACCATCTGCTCCTTACAAACAGGCGTCCCCGACCGATCAGCCACAAACTGCCGTTCGAGCCGTTGCGTAGCCGCTTCTTCATCCGGGCCAATGGTAACGGCCAAAAACCCTTCTGTTTCGCCCCGGCGCAAGGCCAGCAACCGGTGGGATGGCACCCGGCGGAGCGGTTCGGCAAAATCGAAGTAATCTTTGTACTTTATACCCTCTGTTTCTTTCCCTTTTTTAACGACAGACCGAATAATGGCTTCCCGCTCAAAGAGATGACGAATTCGCTGGCGGGCGTCGGCGTCTTCACTGATTCGCTCGGCCAGAATATCGCGGGCGCCCTGTAAGGCATCAGCCAGTGTGGGCACCGCATCGGAGAGATGCCGCTGAGCTATCCGCTCCAGATTTACTTCACGCTGGGCAATGATCACGTTGGCGAGGGTCTCCAGCCCACGTTCGATAGCCTGACTGGCGCGGGTCTTTCTTTTTTGCCGATACGGTAGATACAAATCTTCCAGATCGGTGAGTGAATCGGCCGTTTCGAGTTTTCGACGTAGGTCGGGCGTGAGTTTACCTTGCTCGTCAATGGATTTAAGAATAGCTTCCCGGCGCTTGTCGAGGTCGATTAATTTTTGGTAAGTATCCTTAATCTGTCCGATTTGTACTTCATCAAGGGGATTTCCATCCGTCGATACCGTGGCTTCTTTCCGGTAACGGGCAATAAAGGGAACGGTGGCTCCGCCGTTGAGTAGATCGATAGTGGCCGTTACGGACCGGAGTTGTAAGCTAAGTCGGGCGGCAACGCGTTGCTCAATAGATTGGGTCATGCGAAAAATAGAGTAGGTCGTTTGTTGGGAGCGTACTCCGTGCCACGATCAATCAGGTTATCCTGAGCGAATGGGCGGGCAAACGAGCCTGCAAAAATGGCCTTATGAACCGACAGAGCAAAAAAAAACATGCCGATTGGCATGTTTTTTACAACGGTTGTCTTGGTATATCTTACGATTAAGCCATTTCGACGTTTACGGCGTTTAAGCCTTTCTTACCGCGTTCGACATTGAATTTAACTTTGTCGTTTTCACGGATTTGGTCGATGAGACCGGAAGCGTGTACAAAAATGTCTTCGCCACCGTCATCGGGTTTAATAAAACCAAACCCTTTGGTTTCATTAAAGAATTTTACAGTTCCTGTTTGCATTGCTATTTTAAATTTAGGCGAAGGACGGTACAATAAATGTATTTTCCAAATGCATTTGAAAAATATTCCTTGTATGCTGAAAATAATTTTCAAATGGGCTATTACATCCGTATCCGAGCCATTCAGGCTATAATATTCTACCTACCTATCACCCTACTTGCGTATTTTTACCGCCAGAATCGAATACAAACAGTAGTGAAGATTGACCTAATGTTGTTCATGCGGATAGCAGGTATCTTGGGGGCATTGCTAATTGGTGGTCTGAATGCGGCTTCCTCTCAGGTCGTCATCAGTAATTCCGATGAGCCTACGCTATATACCTACTGCCAGCAGTTCCAGACCCTATACACACAAATCCGGGAACAAAGTGTAAGCCCCGACTCAGCTCGGCTGCAGTTCAGCCATATTATGCTGGGGCTGCAAACACGATTTCGTAGTATGGAAGGCTACAAACAGGATTCTCTACAACGGGACAGCCTTCGTCGAACGGGCATCTACTTTAACTTCCCGATCCGTGGCTACTCGACCAATGCCATTGGCGGTACGCATGGTGAAGGCTACCGGGGCAATGGCTTCGACTTATTCGATTATAATGTACGCGGTAGCCATCCCGCCCAGGATATTTTTATCAGTGATCGAAATCAGGATAACATCGACGACCGAACCAGCCAACCTGTCGATATTCTGGCGATGAGCCAGGGGCTGGTACTGGCCGTCGAAACGGGCTGGAAACCAGGCTCCGACTACCGGGGAGGCAACTGGATCTGGGTATATGATCCGCTGCTAAATGGATTATTCTATTACGCTCACAACAGCGAGGTCGATGTATCGCCTGGGCAATGGGTAAAAGCAGGACAAAAGCTGGCAGAAATGGGCAGGACCGGTTTTAATGCCTACAAATCCCGGTCACCAACGCATCTGCACCTTATGTACCTTCAAATTAAACCCGATGGTCTCCCCCAGCCTGTTAATACGTATGAATGGCTATTGACCGCCAAACTGTCTAAATGATGTATGTAGGCTACAGGATATATGATATATACTATATATCATATATCCTGTAGCCCTTTACGATTCGCGGACGAGGTTAACGCCCGTAACGAGGAATATCATACCAACAATGAAAGGTGCGGCTGATTCAGCTTTTGATACGTGCATGCCTAACACCGCCTTTCCTTCTGAGAGAAAAGCGACTAAAGCGAACAAAACGACAACTACACCCAGAATGGTGAGAGAGGCCCCAAAGAAGCGACGAAAATTTGTATTGTTATCCATGAGCACATTAATGTAGCGTGGTGAATGAGAAATAATGAGTGGCTTATTAAACTTACCGACTTTTATTCGGCACGCCTGACTGTTTTAGGGGTCAAGCCGCGTTTGCGGCCTTCTTCAAGTAAAAATGGGTAAGCTGCTTCGAGCGAATTCGTAACAACCCCATCCAGAATGGCTTCCCGCATCACGGCTTTAATCTCACCAACTTCTTTGGACGGGGGCAAACCAAATGTTTCCATAATTAACTCACCCGTGATAACGGGCTGAAAACTACGAAGTTTATCGCGCTCTTCGAGGTCGTGCAATTTACGTTCGACACGGTCAAAATTACGCAGGTGTTTCTGTACACGTTCATAATTTTTAGACGTAATATCAGCACGGCAGAGGGCCATAAGCCCTTCGAGATCATCGCCTGCATCCACTAACAACCGGCGCAGGGCGGAGTCTGTAATTTGTTCCTTTGTTAAGGCAATGGGCCGCAGGTGCAACCGGACAAGCCGCTGCACAAAGCGCATATGTTCGTTAAGCGGCAATTTCATGGTCCGAAAAATGCCGGGTACCCATCGCGCTCCCAGGTCCTCGTGCCCATGAAATGTCCAGCCAACCTTTTGATCAAACCGCTTGGTGGCTGGTTTCGCGATATCGTGCAGCAGAGCCGCCCAGCGTAGCCAAAGTTCATTCTCGGCCTCACCCGCATATTTGGTTGGATTGGCCCGATTGGCGATGTTGTCGAGGACTTGAAGCGTGTGGTAGAAATTGTCTTTATGACCCTTCCCTTCGATGGTTTCAACGCCTTTTAAAGCAACCAGTTCGGGGAAGATCCGATCCAGTAATCCAGCATGATACAACAATTTGAACCCATACGAAGGGGTAGGCGACAGAATGATCTTGTTCAGCTCGTCAGTTACGCGTTCCCTCGAAACGATGGTGATCCGCTCGTTCATCCGCACGATGGCATCGAATGTATCCGGCTCAATATCAAAGCTTAACTGCGAGGCAAAGCGGATAGCCCTCATCATCCGAAGCGGGTCATCTGAAAACGTAATGTCTGGGTTAAGGGGCGTGCGGATAATTTTCCGCTTGAGATCCTTCAGCCCTCCGAACGGATCCAGCAGTTCGCCGTAGCCAACGGCTGACTCCGAGTTGTGGTTCAGGCTAATGCCCATGGCATTGATGGTGAAATCGCGCCGGTTCTGATCGTCTTCGAGCGTACCATCTTCGACAATTGGTTTGCGCGATTCGCTCCGGTATGACTCTTTGCGCGCGCCAACAAACTCAACTTCCCACTCCTCTTCGTCCAGCCGGTCTGCCGATGCGGTAGCTTTAAGCATCGCCGTTCCAAAATTCGGGAATACCGATACGTTTGTGCGAAGGGCTTTACCAACGGCTTCGGCGAGCGCAATACCACTACCCATGCAGACTACATCAATATCTTTCGACGGACGCCCTAAAATTAAATCACGCACGAACCCACCGATGACGTAAGCCTGCAGGCCAAGCGCATCAGCCTGTTGAGCAATGACCTCAAAAACGGGATTCTTATGTAAGGTGTCGCTAAAATTCATGTATACTAGATAATCACAGTCGCGCTGCGGCCTACCGTCCGTTGCAGTTGGTCAAAATTGGCCAACCCTGGTTGACAAGTTATTTCCTGATAAAATTAATTTCTCCATTCACGGCCAGACGCATAATACGCGGTCGTTTAGGCATACCCGGTAGCGCCCCAAACCGTTCGACAATGATTGCCTCGACCGGTGGCGGCAATACCAGAGACTCCAGTGGAATAGACAATAGCCCACGACCAAAACTACCGATCAGCCGTTGCACCTCCGTACTCAGCGACCGCCGAACGGCCACTTCGCCCGTTGGTTGCCCAGCAGCCCCGGTTGCCGCCGATTGCCACAGCAGGGCCGACAGATTTTTCCCCTGTTCGTAAATAACCGTTAATGGAATCTCGGCAAATTCCACTAAATCGTAGGCCACATCGGGGATTTTCGCCACGTATAAACCTACCTGATCGGCGTTTTGAATGACTACAGTTGGCTGTAAACCAGTGGGCATGAGTGCCCGTAAGGTCAACAATTTCTCAACGGCTGCATCATTAACAGGGTCAGCAACAACCGACCAGCCCGTTTCGTCGGCCAACCCAATAAGTTGTCCCTGCCTGAGTTGAAAAGCGATATCGCGAATGCTTGGCGTCATAAGTAAATAAACCGCAAAAATACAGCAAGTTTGGAGAAAGATGGTCAGCTATCGGTAAGATACATCTTGGGCTCTTCTCTCTGATGAACAAATTACGACAGACGATGTTGAAACTCTGATTCTTAATTCCCTACATTAAGACGAACCACCTTTCGCATATGGCAGCCGAACCGCTACGCCCCCACTATCATCAATTCTCCCATTCGCTGCTTGCCCTAGCCATCCTGACGGCCGGGATCTACATAGGGCAGGATATTCTGGTACCATTGGCCATGGCGGGTTTAATCGCCGTTCTACTACGTCCTATTGAGAACAGACTCGTTCGAATGGGCATGCATAAAGTTATTGCCATTAGCCTGGCCCTGCTGGTGGCGATCATTCTGGTCGCTGGCATTGCCGTGACGCTGTCCATGCAGCTCTCCGACTTTGCCGATGACCTGCCCAAAATCCGGCAAAACCTAACCGACTTTTTCAGCGATGCCAAACGCTGGGTCAGGCGCGAATACAACGTAAGCTATCGGCAACAGGAAAAATACCTTCAGAAAGCCCAGGCTCAAACACTCGATAGTTTGCAAAGCCCCGACACGCTTGGGTTCATTACCGGTCCCCTGGGTACGCTCACATTAATTCCAATCTATGTCTTCCTTTTGCTCTATTACCGCACCATGTTAGTGCATTTTATTGTCGTGCTTTTTTCCGAGAAACACACCGAACGAGTGCGCGAAGTACTGGGCGAAGTGAAAGTTGTTATTCAGAGCTATATGGTCGGTTTGCTTATCGAAACGGCCTGTGTAGCCGCTCTAAACTCCGTTGGCTTACTACTATTGGGTGTGCAATATGCTGTTTTACTGGGCATTATGGCGGCTATTTTAAATCTGGTTCCCTACATTGGCGGACTGGTCGCTACGCTGTTAACGGTGATCATCACGTTTAGCAATAACCCCGAAACGTCAATTATTCTGGGCGTGGTTGGCGTGTTTCTGCTCGTCCAGTTTATCGACAACAATGTTCTGGTTCCCCTGATCGTGGCCTCTAAAGTGCGGATCAACGCCCTTATTTCCATCATAGGCGTACTCATTGGCGGTGCCTTGGCCGGTGTATCGGGCATGTTTCTGTCGATTCCAGCCATTGCCATCTTAAAAGTAATTTTCGACCGCGTCGAGGGCCTCCAGCCCTGGGGTGTATTGCTGGGGGATCAAACGCCCGAAGAATCGGGCGGCAACTTATTTCGCTTGCCCCGACGCCGACGGAAACCAAAAACAAGCGAAGTCGAAGCGTAGTCTCAGCTGTATAACTTCTTGATGACCTCTTGCTGGGTCCGCATAAACTGGGGGCGCTCGGCCGGTTGGCTCAAAAGCGTGTTCGGTGGATATACACTATGTCTGGCATAACTTTCCGTGTAAAGTTCGAGCCGTTGGCGAGCCAGTTGATTTCCTGCTGCGGGCCGCTGCCTGAATTCGCGCAAAGCGGCCAGGTCGATGTCGGCGTTGGCCACGATGCTTTCCCCATAAGCTGCTTCGGCCAGTATAATTCCCTTAGGATCAATTAGTTTTGAATGACCATTGGCCGTACCTACCGGCAGTGAATTGCCAACCACACCGGCCGAGTTTGCCGATACCATATAGGCCATATTTTCAATGGCCCGGGCCTGTTTGGCTATATTTTTGGGCGTTAACTGCGGGCTTCCAATTTCCGATGTTGCGTGTAGCAGCACCTCGGCCCCGCGCATGGCCAGGCAACGAGCTACTTCCGGAAACAGTATATCTTCTGAAGCAATACAGGCCAGATTACCAATGTTTGTCTTAGCCACCGGAAACAAAGAATCATAGCCGTAAGCGTCGAGATACAACTCCCAAACATCGTGCGGAGTGGGGGTATACAACGCGTTTAACCGGCGATACCTCAATAGCATGTCGCCGTTAGGGCCGATGATAAAACTGGTTTGAAAATAAAGCTCAGGAAAAAAAGGGTCCTGTTCGTAGGCATTTCCAGAGAAATAAATCTGTTGCCGCTGTACCATCGCACTCAGGGCTTCATAAATCCGTCCGTCAATTTCAAGCGCAGCCTTATCCCGCCACTGGTCTACGGTTTCATCCATTGGTGGACCCGTCAGAAAGAATTCGGGTACGACAATGAGTAAGGTATCTCGGCCGATGAGGCCAACTGAAGCGGCAATCTGGCGTTCAATACGCTCAATGGATTGAAGCATAATCGCTTCGGCTTCATCACGGGTTTGGTACGAGTTTACGGTTTGACAAGTTAACTGGAGGGCAAGGGCTTTGTAGGACATAGATCAGGTAGTGACGGTAGTGTTTGCATTAGGGTTGCTAAATAAGGTGTTTCTACCGTAAAAACCGCAACCGACGCCCTTTGGCACTGATCCGGAACAAATCCAGGGCCTGGGTGATTATCTATCTGTCAGAATTTACTACAGAAACCACCAACCGTTAAATATACATACATGACCGTTGACGTACTGGCCATTGCGGCCCATCCCGATGATATTGAAATGACCTGTGCCGGCACCGTTCTTTCGCTGGTGGCGCAAGGTAAAACTGTAGCGGGTGTCGATCTGACCCGCGGAGAACTGGGAACACGCGGAACGCCAGAAATTCGGCTGCAGGAAGCCGCAGAAGGTGCCCGGATCATGAACCTGGTGGCTAGAGAAAATATGGGTTTTCGCGATGCTTTTTTCAGAAATGATGAAGAACACCAGTTGGCCCTTATCCCGATTATCCGTCAGTTTCGCCCCGAAATCGTTTTAACCAATACGCCCGACGACCGCCACCCTGACCACGGTCGTGCTGCCGAACTCGTTGCCGATGCCTGCTTTTACGCTGGTTTACGCCAGATCAAAACAGTGGGGAAAGATGGTAAACCTCAGGAAGCCCACCGGCCGAAATTTGTTTATAACTTCATTCAGGACCGCTCCCTGAAGCCCGATTTTGTGGTTGATATTACGCCCTATTGGGCCGGAAAAATAGCGGCCATCAAAGCGTATAAAAGCCAGTTTTTCAACCCCCAAAGCACGGAGCCTCAAAGTTATATTTCGGGCGAACCGTTCATGAAATTTCTGGAGTCGCGCACGCGCGAACACGGGCATATGATTGGTGCAGAATTCGGCGAGGGATTCATCAGTCGACGGATGCTCGGCGTTCAGGACTTGTTTGCGTTAGTATAGCGGGTAATCATGAACGTTGACAAGGCTGGTGACTCTGATAGCCAGACAACTAGGAGGCCCACCTTTGTCACCGTTTTTCATCTTACCTACTTTCTATCAACACAAAGGCCTGGCGACTACACGAACGATAAACGTGTAGTCGTCAGGCCTTTGTGCTTAACGACAACGTTCATCTAGGTCGTGTTGTCATAAAATTGACCGGTTATACACTTCTTATAGCTTCTAAATGAGTTAGGCTCCACCTTCGTCCTCCCAAACCGTATGCTTTTATCAGAAGTGGGGCGGGTGGTCCCGTTCCGGCTTGCCTGGCCGACCGCACCCTGCTTACATCCGTTTTGTGTTATTTTTTCAATTCGATATGCAGGCTTTTTTTTGTTTATCTCTGGTTTTCGCCAGCGTCTTTTTTACGAACAGCTCCTTTCAGGAAACACCTCAGCAGGCGCTCAATCAGTATATAACGTTCTTGAATCAGTCAACCGACGAGGTAAGCTATCGCGCCCAACAAATCCAGCTCTACTATTCAAGTATTGATGTCTATAAATCGAAATTGGGCATATCTCCCAAAATGCCGTCATCCAGACTACTGGAGTCGTATTATTACAAAAAAGCCCTGACTCCTTTTGCCTTAACCGAAACCGAAAAACAGCGCTTGAATACGAGTACAGAATCCCTCTGGAAGCTGCTGACCAAAATTGATGAGACAACCAAAGCCCTGGAAACGTATAACCGGCTCAAGGATTATGAACGCGACAAGTTTGCGAAAGCCAATGCGTTGATTGCTGAGTTGCAAACGCTTACCCGCCAGTTCAGTCGCGAAAAAGACGACATGCATATACAAATTCAACGGGTATATCGTCGTTACCAGCCTTACCGGGATACGGATGCTTATCTGTATGCGGAAAAAGAAATGGAGCAGGTGCTGATGAGCCAGCGAAAACTACTCGATACGCTATCCTATTACCTGAATGAAAAAAGCCATGCCGACTGGTCCATAAAACCCGTTCAGCAAAGTATCCTGGCAGATCAGGCACTCCTGGCCACGTTTGGTAAAGCAACACCAGCTATTGGTTATCCTGCATCGGACATGGTCAATTCATTCAGAACGGGTTTGCGAGCCATACAGGAGGTCAAAAAGCGCGCTGTCGATGAGTATACCTTTGCGGCACAGCAAACCGCTGAGCATGGCAACAAGGTATATCGTTCGCTTATTAATCAGTATAACAACGATTTAGTGAGTTGGCAAAATGAGTTTGTCAAAAACAGCACCTCGACAAAACAACTGCTGGCGTACCCGAAATTCTCCCCTGTTTTACGGTTGATCCTCCTCAGCCAGTCCTTCAGCCCATTCAACAAGCCCAACCCTTTAACGACAGTAAGCCCCTTGCCTTTGTTATAAAACCAGTTGCAACCCCGGCCACTACCGCTACGTTTCAGGCCCTGAACGCCTATGTGGAGTTTATCAACGAATCGCTGCGGCAAATGAATCATGTACAGGTTTTGGTGCGTAACTACCAGTCCTCGGCAGATCGCTATCGAGAATTATCCGGCAACAAACGCCGGAATGGTTTAACCTATTCTCATGAAGAATATAAAGTGCCCATTTCCGACCACCAGCTTCTGATTCTGAACAGCGTCCAGATTCCATTATCCTATCGCAACTCGATTAATAAACAGGCCGATGTGCTGCTGGCGATGTTGACCGAAATGGATAAGCTGAGCATTGAATTGATTGACTATACAAACAAAAGTCAATATGAACAGGACCATTTTCGACGGTCCAATATGATTTTGGACCGATACGCTTACCTGTTCGATGAGTTCGATAAAAAGAAGGAGCAACTCTACCGAGATGTCCGACGCATTCATGAAAGCTACCCACCCAGCAAACCGATCACATCCTGGATCAAATCGGGCAAGGCGTTACTCGATATCCTTGATACCAACAAAGAAAGTCTATTCGGCATACGAGCGTATTTACGTGGTGAAACAACCGAACCGCCCGCTACCGATTCACTGCATGCCCAAGCCCGAACCCTGATTGCGACTGAGTACCAAAACCTGAAAGGTCTGCAACGGTATGGCCCCAGTAATGGTCTGTGCCCTTACTCGCCGTATGAGGCTATTGGCGCCAACTCACTTCGTATGGCCGAAATGGCTCCAAAAATCAAAAAGCCCACGGCTGCTTCTACGACTCATCCTTACGAAACGTTTTACTATTTCTTTAACAACGAGCTGGTTTATCAATACAATAAATTCAGCGAGCTGGCTAAAACAGGCGTTTTGAAAGCCGTGAATGAGCCCAACGTCTTTGCTTTTCGTCGGTCTACATCAGCAGCCGGGCAGCAGACTACGCCCGAAGAGACGATACTGCCTGGCCCTAAACCAGACAGTGCGAGCAAGCCTGTTGCCAGTACACGCCCAGCCCAATCTCCGAAACTCACTCAACAGGACCGGACGATTATAAAGCACGACACGGTTTATGTCAATCGAGTGAGAACAGATACGGTATATATGGATCAGAAAAGCCAGCCAGGCGGTCCGCTTTCCCTGGCGGGCTTTGCTCCTAATAACATGGTTCTGTTGCTTGATGTATCGGCGTCCATGGCTTCTCCCTATAAAATGCCTTTGCTAAAACGATCCATAAAATCACTTCTCAGCGTGCTCAGACCCGAAGACCAGCTTTCTATTGTCGTTTACTCCGGCAAAGCGCGTGTTGTTCTACAGCCCACTTCGGGAGCCAACGTCAACGAAATCGCCCAGGTGATTGATCAACTCCAGTCAGACGGAGACACCGATGCGGATAAAGGCCTTCGACTCGCCTACAAGCTTGCAAACAAGCATTACTTACGGGCAGGAAATAATCGGATTATTCTGGCAACCGATGGCGAATTTTCGGTTAGCGACGAGGTGTACAACCTGGTTCGTGACTCAAGTAAAGACGATGTGTACCTGACCATTTTCACCTTTGGCCGGAGCGAGGTAAATGGAAAAAACCTCACAAAGCTGGCGCAATCCGGGCGAGGCTCCTACACACACATTACGGCCGGAAACGCCAATCTGCAACTGATTCTGGAAGCACAAGCAAAACGAGTACCCTATTAGTTACCAGTTCATAAACGTAGCGATCAACTCATGGATGGCAACGTAACGGTACCTAACCAGTATTCATTTAAAACCCGGAAATGATATTCCCATTCGTCAAGATCCATCGGTTTATTGATAAAGGAATGAGCGCCTAACTCATAGGCCGTTTCAACGATAGCCGTATCGTGATGACTACTGAGTATAATCACAGGCAACCGAGGATAGTGCCTTCGTATGTCTTTCAGCAATTGCCAGCCCAGAGTAGGGTCGGGCAAATATAGATCCAGCAACACCAATTGAGGAAACTCTTCCTGTTTGTCAAAGGTGATTTTCAGATGAGTAAGAGCCTCTTTTACACTCGATGCGAAAACAGGTTGAGCCTGCGGAACCTTTGCTCGTAAACTATAACCAATCAGTAATTGATGATCCTTGTTATCCTCGACAACCAACAGAGGCAATGACTTGCTTCGGTTGCTACGCTGTCGATTAGAAACTGTTGATATCATAATAGACTATTTAACAGAAGTGATGAAGTGATACAGTATGACCGCTAAGGCATTTTCTGTGAATAGTTACGCGTGCTATATAATTTTGCGGGCTTATTTTAGTAAATATACTTGGTATTTCTACACAAAAGTTTCCTTATAAGGATTATCTTACACTAAGGGCAAACGATTTTATAAAATGTGTAACTCAATGTGATAGCCGTGTAGGTATAGCTATCTTTAAGAGCCGGATTACTCTGCGTCACTTTTGTGAATGCCTGCCCAAACGTTTTTTCACCCAATCCATCCAGATAATCATTATTTGTAAAGCGGGTGCCAAATTCAACGCCAACGCTCCAGGGTCGCTTGATTTCATACTTGATGCCCACCCCCAGCGGATACGTGACAACCCCACCGACTCGTACGACCGCATTATTAAACCTACATATCCCAATGCCGCCGAAAATATAAGGCGTCCAGTTCTTTACTCTGGGCGACGCTACGTAATTCAGGAAATTATATTCAAAATCGATCTCTGCGGCTGTGATGTTCGTTCGAAATGAATAGTTGCGCGCCTTTTGAAGCGGGTCACTACTAACTCCATCCTCACCCCGGAGCCCACCAAGCGAGCCAGTTCCCCGAATGGAAAAAGAACGGGTCGCATTATACCGAAAGAAAAGACTTCCCGCAGGTCTGTAGAATCTAGGATTGAGCGAGGGCGACACATCGCCTTTATAAAGCATACCGCCCAACCCGCCCCCGATTTCAATTTTTTGCGCCTGTACAGTCAGGCTGATAAAAAGCCCGGCTACAATAAGCCGGGCCTTCCTGATTTCATTTTGATACATAAAGTAGATAACAGACCTCAACCAGGCGCGCAAAACTCGTTAATGCCAATGACTGCCATAACGTATAGTTGCTGAAACCGAACAGATAGCCTAGAGGACAGCCTCAGCTATTTGATCGGTGGGCATTTTATTTTGCTCGGAATAATGTAATGAATCGAGAAATTAGTTAGTAAGTAGCCATCGTTTAATTTCCCGTCCGTTGAGCGAACCGGAGTCGTCAACGCATCAGAAATAGCGGCCTGCAATTCAGGACTGCCGTTATTGAACAGATTCTGTAGGGGTGTATAACGGTCCGGTGCGTTTTTATAGCGGGCCGCAAATTGCTCAAAGCGCCGGTTAGACATGACAGTGGCTACACCTTGCTGGGTGGCGGGATCGGCGTAAGGGCCATTACCTACGTCATCGAGGTAGTCCGTGAAGGTATACCGGAAGCCAATTTCAGCCCCTATATTAAAGCTTTCATTTAACTTATACCGTACACCGAAACCAACCGGAATCGCCAACGTTACCAGCGAATAAGGCTTGTCGAATCCTGGCTGTCCTTGTCCTTCCGTGTGTAAAGGCTGGAGTTTTACCCATTCCTGACCGGCATACACATCGGTCCCAGTACCGCTTGCTACCGGCGTTCTGGCTTCAGGACTATGGGCTACCAAGGCTAATCCACCAAAAATATAGGGCGTAATTTTCGCTCTGGATTCCGAATTTCGGCCATCCTCAATGAAGTTGTAGATACCTGTTACGGCAAACTCTTTCAGATCATTCCGAAAGTGAGCATTTCGGGCATATTGCGGAAGATATTCTTCAATATTGCTCTTGGCAAACGTATAATCGTCACCCGTGATACGCGCCCAGGTGAACGTGGCACGAGCGGCAAAATGGGGTGTAAACTGGCGGGTGTAGCCCAGGCCGACATTCCAGCGGGGTAAGGTAACCAATGACTTAAATGCCTTACGATAACCGGCTAAATCGCCAAAATAAGTGGATGTACCTGCACCAAACGAAATTGACGAATACGGAGCGAAACGCGCATTCTGTCGGCGCTGTGCCGAACTGTCTGTAACTGACCCTGCCAGCAAACAGATTGCTGCAGCGCCCATTACTACCTGTTTATATTTATTCATATTCGTTAAATACGTGAATCAACCACTACTGGCCCGAAAGCCAGCCAATTCCGAAACGGCAAGGGACTTGCTTTTATTGGCAATGAGCTATAAAAATTATGCCAGGTCCAAAAAACAAGCAAAAGAAACGGGATTCTTTCAGCCGAATGTGCGTAATTACTCCCTGCCGTTAATTACGAATGTCCCAGCCCCAGTTGAGCTTACTACGAAGCGTATTCAGGAAATTATCGTCATTGAGCTTAACCAGGCGTGCCTTAAACGATTCTTTTTGCACGCTGATTCTAACCGACGTATCCACTGTGTAGGAACGGGAGTCTAAGGCTGCCAAAAAGTTGCCACTCCTGCTTTCGACCTCAAAGGCCAATTGACAGGTATCCATAACGATCATGGGTCGAACGTTGAGGTTGTGCGGGCTGATGGGCGTAATGATAAAACTTTCTGTTTGGGGTAACAGGACCGGTCCTCCACAACTGAGCGAATAACCCGTTGACCCTGAAGGTGTTGAAATGATCAGCCCATCGGCCCAATACGAATTCAGAAACTCACCATCGAGGTAGGAATGGACGGTGATCATGGATGAGGTCTGGGTACGGGTAATCGTGAAATCGTTGAGCCCGAACGGTAGATTTCCAAAAATATCCTGAGTAGACCGTACGCTCACTAAGGTACGCTCGTCGATGGTGTATTGTCCATTGAAAATAGCATCAATCATGAGCCGTACGGATGCCGGAGCTACGGTGGCCAGAAACCCCAGCCGACCAATGTTGATACCAATAATGGGAATTTGCCGGGAGCCAACATGCGTAACGGCATCGAGCAAAGTACCGTCGCCCCCGAGGCTAAAAATAAAGTCGGCGTCGGCAACGCCTTCTTCAACCGTATACGTTGCCTGACTATAATGCGCGACAGCCGCATTGTCCAAATATTCGCGGTAGCCCAGCGAAATGATTACTTCCGTTTGCCGCCTGGCCAGTTCTTCAAACATTGACTGAATGTAAGGCCGTGCCGATTCGGGAAAGTTGCGCCCGTGAATGGCGATTTTCATAGATAAAAGTTTACGGTCTGCGGTGTAAAGTTACGGCGATTCGTCTCGATGAAACTTAACCCGAAAACGTCAACGCTAGGTATTAAGGTAACGCAGTAGTAAATCGAGCCGCTCCTGATCGATACTTTCGACAGGCGCATTGGCAAAGGCCGCTTCTATCCGATAGCCAAACCGCTCGAGGGTCGAGATGACAGGCGTGATATCACGGCGGTTTAGTTTGAGGGTCAGCCGAGAGCGATCAGGCATGCCAAAAGCAGCACTGGAAAAATAGCTGCTGATAATTTTGACGTTATTGGATTCAATCAGTCGGCTAATCTCCGCCATTGAATAGTCCCGCTCATTCATATTCAGGATCAGAATGGCCCCTACTTCCTGAACGCCCAGATCCTGGGCGAATTTCTTAAGCAATTCATTGACGGAAATGGTACCGATAAACTCGCGCCCTTCCCCAATGACTGCAATGACCTGCATTTGATGTTGAATAGCCAGCCCCAATACTTCGAGCAAATGCTGTTCTTCATTGACAAAAGTCTGCTCGAACAGGCACATCACGTCGCGCAACGGACGCTCATCATCAGCAACATCCATAAGCAATTCTTCGCTTACGATACCTCGGTAATCGCCCTGATCAGTCAGTATGAGTTGACCGACGCGGTGCTCTTCCATCCATGCTAAAGCCTGCCCAACCAGGTCGGTTGGCTTCAGGGCGGGAAGCATGGGATCTATTAGTTCGGCAGCCAGCATAGTTAATAGAGTGTCGTATGATAAACAGTACCTGTTCGCCGAAAACTACGGAAATTCTCGCATAGTTTTCAATTTTAGTGTGGGAACAAAATTTTATGTTCCTGATGCACACCCTAAACTTACGCAACTAACTCGGTTACGGGATTTTTGGCGAGCCAGTTATCCAATAATTCGTTAAATTGGTTCGGACATTCCATCATCGGTGCATGGCAGCACTTATCAATAAAATGCAATTCTGAACCCGCAATCAGCCGGTTAAACTCATGGCCTACTTCGGCTGGCGTGATGGTATCGTTGAGCCCCCAAACGAGTAGCGTAGGAACCTGAATCTGATACAGATCTTTAGCGACATTGTTCCGCTGGGCTGATTTAGCAATGGCAACAATGCTCATGCATTTAGGAATACTGCTGGTTATTTCGAAAACTTCGTCGATCAGATCTTTCGATGCCACTGCCGGATCATAGAAGGTGTAGGCCACCCGCTCGGCAATATAATCGTAGCTGCCGCGCTTGGGAAACGAACCGCCCATCCCATTCTCAAACAGGCCCGAACTGCCCGTTAGTACCAGACGCCGAACCTGTTCCGGATTCTTAAACGTATACAGAATGGCCAGATGACCGCCCAGCGAGTTTCCAAGCAAGGTCATATCGTCCAATGATTTCTGGCCGACAAACTTTTCGATATACGCCACCAGGCCCTCCAGACTTGCCTGCCGGATGGGCATTTCGTAAATAGGCAACAACGGAATGACAACCCTGTAGCGATCCGAAAATGTTTTGATAACGCTGTCCCAGTTGCTAAGTGCCCCAAACAGGCCATGCAGCAGAAGCAACACTTCGCCCTGGCCTTCATCTACATAGCGGAAACCGGCTTCTTCCCGAATCTGATAGTTCATGCGTACTGCGTGGTTAAGGTTGTGGTGGAGTTCCTCTCGTTAATAGTAAACAATATAAAATCAATCCAGTTTTTGATAAGTGCTAATCCATGCTCCGTCAGAGCGGCTTCCGGATGAAACTGCACCCCCCATAAAGGCAGCGTTCGGTGGCGCAGGGCCATTACCTCATGCTGCCCGGTAAAGGCAGTACCAATCAGTTGCGGGGGCAGGTCCGTCAGCACCAGCGAATGATACCGGGTTACAGCAAATTCGGGAGGCAATCCCCGCCATAATACATCATCCGTTTGTGTCTGAATCACCGATACCTTACCATGCATGGGTCGACTGGCCTGGGTGAGTGTTGCGCCAAAAAATTCACCAAGCGCCTGATGCCCCAGACATACGCCTAATATCGGCACCCGTTGGTAATAATGTTCGATCACGTTTAGTAAACGACCCGCCTGCTTCGGCATGCCGGGCCCGGGCGACAGCACAACCGCATTAACAGATTCGTCAATGAGGGAATTCCATGAGTCGTCATTTCTGACTACCCGGCAACGGGCACCCGCCTGTTGTAGGTAATCAACCAGCATGTACGTAAACGAATCGAAATTATCAACCACCAACACGTTCATGCCGCTATAACGCAATTCATTTTGACAAAATTAATGCTTCTCAAAAAAAGCAACAACTTTTATTTTTTTAAATCTGATTATCAATTAATTAAAAAATCACTATCTGTAAATTATTCAATTTATATAAAAAAAGTGCTACCTAACTTCGCCTTCCTTCATTGATTGGTGCCTGTAGCGTTTAAATTTGGACTTTATTCCCAGACCTAAGCCTTTTGGTATGCTTATAGATTCGTCCAGCCAGCGGAGCGGAGAAGTTGATGCACCCATCATTATCGTCGGTGCCGGTATGGCCGGACTGACCTGCGCCGTTTACCTTAAACAGGCCGGTATACAGGCGCTTGTGCTCGAAGCTGCCGACGGTGTTGGCGGTCGGGTGCGTACGGATGTGGTCGATGGCTTTCGGCTCGACCGGGGGTTTCAAATTTTCCTGACTGCTTATCCCGAGGCCAAACGGTTGTTAAATTATTCGGCCCTCAACCTGCGCTCCTTTCGATCGGGGGCGCTTATCCACCAGCCCGCTGAGCCGACCTGGATGAGTCTGCTGAATCCCATTCAGGAGCCGCTTTCGATTTTCCAGACGCTGGTGTCGCCCGTTGGTACGTTCGGCGATAAACTGCGCATTGTGGAGCTTCTGCGCCGAACGCAGGAACTTCCTTTGTACGAACTGTTTCAGCAAACCCCAACCACTACGCTGGCTCTTTTGCACGAGATAGGCTTCTCGGATCAAATGATCGAGCGGTTCTTCCGGCCATTTTTTGGGGGCGTATTCCTGGAAGATGCCCTGACCACATCGAGCAACTTTTTTGAGTTCTGCTTTCGCATGTTCTTTTTGGGTGATGCCGCCATCCCCGCCAATGGTATCGAAGCTATTCCGACTCAATTGGCCAATCGGTTAGGAGCCGATCAGATTCGATTGCAAGCGCCCGTCAAACAGGTTTCAGGGAATACCATTTACCTGAATTCCGGCGAAATCCTGACTGCCCGTGCCGTTGTACTGGCTGTCGATGCTGCACAGGCCGCCCGCTTAACAGGCCGCCCAGAACCGCCTGAACAAGCCTTCAATCACACGACCTGCACTTATTTTAGTGTTCGTTCGGATCAGTTTACCAATGAACAGGCGCATAAAAAACTCTTGTTACTGAACACTCATCGGAGTTCAGCCGTGCATAATGTGGCCATTCTAAGCGATGTGGCCCCCTCCTACGCGCCAACCGGTCAAACACTGGTGTCGGTCAGTACGCAGAGTTTGATTTTATTCGACGAAGCGGAATTAACCCGAAAAATCAGATCCGAACTGAGTAGCTGGTTTGGCCAGGGTGTCCAGCAATGGCGGCACCTACGAACGTACCACATTCCACACGCCCTGCCCGCTTACAACCCGGCGCAGGCCGGAAACGACATCGTCCGGCAGCCACTTTTCCTAGCGGATAACCTGTACCAATGCGGTGATCAGACTACTTATCCGTCGCTCAATGCGGCTATGCAAACAGGCCGGGAAGTAGCGGAACTGATTATTGAGGGTGTATAAATGAAACGGGGACAGTTTGTTAGACTGTCCCCGTTTCATTTATACACCCTCAGTTGTCCAGTTTTCGACATGGCCAAGCCAGAGCTTGGCCCAGACAAATTCACGCTTAGTTGATTCCGACTATTTATTCTTCCTACTGCTTAGCGTAGAAAGGGTCCAGGAACAGGTACCGCGCCCGATTCGTTTCCGTTTCAAGTTTTGGGTTTACGTCGATATGCATAAACTGCACACTATTGCCTGCGTTTGCGGCTGACCATTTGGGCAGACCAGCGCCGTTTGGATTCGCTGTTTTTATGAAGTTCGCAAAGTAGTTCTGCATCAACTCCGACACTTTATAGTCTTCCGGTGCCCAGGCATACACCTTGTTGCTCGCCAGATTGCCCATCGCATATTCGATTTCGGCCGAGTGGACGGCACCCCGTGAGGGGGCAATTTTAACCGCGTTTGCATCTGTCGATTTAACAACGCCACCAGCCAGACCCGGTGCGGCATTGCCCATTTCGGGGGTCATGGCCGGGCGTGGCCGGGAATAATAATAGCGATATACGGGTTTGCCACCGCCCGTTTTGATTTGCATGTCCGCCCATTTCCAGGTGCTGTAGGCCAAAAAGCGATCACTGGCCAGGGCAGTCGCCGATTGCAGAATCTCTTCTTCGGTAGAACCCGGATACAGTTTAAGCACTTCATCCGCCTTGTCGTTGTAGAGTCGTTTGAGTGCATTGGCGTAGTTTTCAGGGGTCGGCTTTTCCTGGCCCAGTACAGCCCGATAGTTCATTTCTTCTGAATTCCAGCCAACCAGCAATGGCACATGCGCCTGCTCACCAGCTGCGAAAATATCCAGCGGTGCTTTCGGAAAGAAGTACCCGTCGATCGTGGCCGTAAACCGGGGGGTACTCGGTTTGGCCGTTGCTTCCAGCAGTTGTTCGGCTGGAATGGCCCGCAGTTGGGCCAGGGAACCCGCGCCAACAGCCGTCGCGAAGGTTGTACCCGACTCTTCTCCCTTGGCTTGTGGAACAGGTGGTAAGCCGCCCAATAACGAACCGCTTTCGCCGATGGCCGCGTTAATCAGATTCTTCGATAAAGGCGATACCATCAAGGCGCTTACGGCAATAGAACCCGCCGACTCGCCCGCAATCGTTACCCGGTTCGGGTCGCCCCCAAAGGCAGCGATGTTTTGCTTCACCCAACGAAGGGCAGCTGCCATATCCAAATAGGCATAATTTCCGGATGAGTGGTTGGGCGACTCTTTGGTTAACTCAGGATGCGAAAAAAAGCCAAACACGCCAAGACGGTAATTGACCGTTAGCGCCACAATGCCCTTCTTGGCCATGCTCTCGCCATCGTAACGAGCCTCGGAGCCGTCGCCAGCCATGAAACCCCCTCCGTAAAAGTACACCAGTACGGGCAGTTTCTCCTTGGCCGATTTAGCGGGCGTCCATACGTTGAGGTAGAGACAGTCCTCACTCATTCCATTGGAGCGAAAACCCATATCACCAAAGATAGCCCGCTGCATGGCCCGAGGACCAAACTTATCCGCTTTCCGGACGTCCTGCCAATTTTTAACGGGCTGGGGTTCCTTCCAGCGTAATTCGCCTACGGGTGGCTCGGCAAAGGGGACGCCTTTGAAGGCGCGAATACCACTTGGCTCAAGAACGCCTTCAACGAGGCCATTGGCTGTTTTGGCCTGCGGAGCCGAGCCTGTTTTAGCCGGCTGAGCCATCGATAGATGAGCCAGCTGCGCGGTTAGTAACGACAAAATAATCAGGGTTTTCATGTAATTTGGTTTAGTATAAGCAGGAAAAGTTTTAAACCAATCAGCCAATCGGCTGGAATCGTCAACCGACAGCACACCTATTGTCTCATCCTGCGACAATAATAAAAAACTAAATTGAGACCACCCAATTTTTTGTTACTTGCGCATCCTAACTGTCACGCGTATGCCGCATCAATTAACGCCGGAAGAGCAAAGTCCCAATGGAAATGATTTCTTGCCGGGTCTGGCGCTGGACTTTGTTGTGTTTGGCTTTCATCAGAATCAGCTAAAAATTTTGCTACTCGAATACCAGAATACGAACCTGTTTGCTTTACCGGGTGGTTTTATTCGGCGAGACGAAAACTTGAACGATGCCGCCCGTCGGGTGCTGGCCGAACGAACGAGTCTGACGGATATCTACCTGGAGCAATTTTATATTTTTGGCGATCTCGACCGGCATGACAAAGCCCCGCTGCGGGCCATCATGGAAGCCAAAGGGCTGGCTCCTGCCGACGACCATTGGCTGCTGGACCGTTTTGTTTCGGTAGGCTATTATGCGCTGATCGACTTTACCAAAACCATACCCATTCCGGATTCACTCTCCGATACCTGTGACTGGTATAAGTTAACGGCTCTGCCCACGCTCATGCTGGACCATAAAGCGATCGTTCAGAAAGCCCTGGATACCTTACGGGCTGATCTCGACCGGAAACTGATTGGCTTTAACCGATGGGCAGCACCACTCCTGGCCGAGACGTTTACAATGGCCGATCTACAACGTCTTTACGAAACAATCCTGGGCCAAAAATTACGCCGATCGAGTTTTCAACGCAAAATACTTAGTCTGGACATCGTCGAACGGCTTGATAAAAAATACAGCGGTGGCGCACATAAAGCGCCCTTCCTGTATCGGTTCATAACCTGCTAAAGGCCGAAACAGCGTACTCAACAGCCAATCTGCTTTACTGATTTTTTCATGCGTGGAAACGTATTTATTCGTTATGGTTTACCCCTATTGGTTGCGCTACCGATCAGCTTTCTGGTGCTTTATCCGCAAGTATTCTGGTGTATGATGGTGGGCTCATCGCCCGACTTCCGACGGTTAACCGATGGTACGACTCCCCTCTATATACAGCATACGGCTACGGCAAAACAGCAATTACTGTTCCGGCGGCATACGCAGGCGGCTTTCGACCGAATCCGACGGTTCTGGGGCGACCGGCGCGGCCAGGCCATTCTCATCTACTGCCCCGTACAGAGCGACTACGAACGGTATTGCGCCGGGGGCGAAGGGGCTGGTTGCAGCGTGGGCACACCCTGGGGTGCCTCCTATCTGGTTTTAGGGCCAGATGGTAATAATACCGATGTGATTGCACATGAACTTTGCCACGATGAATTGTTTACCCGAATAGGCTGGTGGCGCGTCAAACGGCAGATTCCCCAATGGTTCAATGAAGGACTGGCGTTAATGGTCGATTACAGATTCAGCAGTCCGGCGGTTTGGGAACAACCCGACAGTACAGAGCAAGCTTCGTCGGAGGAAAATACGGCGTTATCTTTTCCGCAACGCCCATTATTGACCCTTACTGAACTGGAAACGACCCGCGATTTTTTCGGTGGCGACTACGTCCACACAATGCTGGCCTATCAAACAGCCGCTGATGAGGTGGCACGCTGGCTGGCCGTCGTTGGCCGGGCCGGGGTTCCTGCTTTAAGTGACGCGATCAATGCTGGTCACGAGTTTGGCGAAACCTATCGGCAGTTGGAACGGAACAAACGGAAAGGCATTGGCTGGCAGAAAGAGCCGAAAGACACAAAACGGTAAGGGTACAAGCCAGCGAAAAGAAACAAGACTCAACCCTGGTCTATCAAAACTTGACAATTCGTTTAGAAGTCGTTCGGTCCCCGATTTTTATACGCAGGACATACGTTCCAGGTGAATAGTGGTCCAGCGTAATCAACGACACGGCCTGCCGGGTTTGCTGGCGACAGATCAGTTGCCCCGTTAAATCCGTTACCTCCAGCAGGGCGGGTTCAGTCATCGACAAACCGTCGATTTGTACGGTCAATG
This sequence comes from Spirosoma horti, assembly GCF_054776595.1. NCBI lineage: Bacteria > Pseudomonadati > Bacteroidota > Cytophagia > Cytophagales > Cytophagaceae > Spirosoma > Spirosoma horti. The sequence continues at coordinate 494,756 of NZ_BAAHBQ010000005.1, read as the reverse complement.
TAGTCGTTGCAGGTACTGGATAGACGGTTACGTTGCTGGCCAGCGACTGATCATCGACGCCCAGTAAGGGAATCAGATTGACGACGGCTACTTGCCGTAGTAGGGTGCTTTCGCCACATCCGTTACTGACAGCAGTCAGCAGATACGAGGTTGTTTTAATGGGTCTGGCATCAAAAACATATGGATTTGCACTCGTCGACACCGTTTTGGGGCTGCCTACGCCAGTAGCCGTACTATCATGGTACGAAAATTCCCAGGGGCTATCGCCCGTAAAAGCAACTGAGAGTGTAGCCGGTTGACCTTCGTAAATGGTTTGATTACCGGTTAACGTTGCTGTGGGCCGCGCCTGGACCGTTAACCGCGTCGGGCTGATGCTTCCTTTAACCGGAATTTTAGGGTTGGTTGCCGTCACGCGTATCCAATAGGAACCAGCGGGTGTATTGGCGGGAATAGTCCCAATCAGTTTTCCATCCGTAACCAGATTCGTCGGTATGTCGATGAAGTTAAATTTTGCCGTATCGGTTTCGACTGGCGTGACTTGAAGCGTGAAAACGCTCCCTGGATTTAACGTTCCTGTCGTTATGAAATTGGTGGTCAGACTCGTTCCGGCGCAGAGCGTTGAGGAGTTAACAGCGAGTGTCTCAATAGTTGGAATCAGCACGGTAACCGTCGCCGTTCCGCCCGCACCGGGCAACCCAGTCCCGCATTTATTAGCTACTTCAGTAACCTGATAGGTGGTTGTATGATCCGGCAAAACCAGTAACGTAGTGTCTTTCACACTGGTCCCGGACAAGCCATTCGAGAACGTAAACCGGTAAGGCCCCACGCCCGTAAACGTCAGCGTTAGGGGCACTTCAATGCCCAGATTGGTGGTAGTTGTGCCAAGAAGCGATACCGTTGGCGTCGTTTGCACGAACACCTGAATAGCCACTTTGGGACTTTCGCAGTCATTCAGCTTTTGCGCTACATAATACGTAAACGTACCCACCGTTGCCGTTGATGGCTGCGAGGCTATCGTTGAACTGGTTCCACCCGTTGCCGCCGTGCCGTACCACACCAGCGATGCACCGGCATCCGTTGCCGTAGCGCTCAGCGGGCTGGCCGTTTGAAACTGGCACAGGGAAAGAGAACTAGTAGCGATTGTCGGTTTGGATGGTTGAGCCTTTATGTTTACAACTAAATAAGTATCGGCGTTTGGATGGTTGGTACAATACTTATTGGGATCGCTGGGGATTGAATACAGACGAAAAATACGTTTGCCAACACTATCTGCCGTTATACTTGTCGAATTTTTATCACAAATGCGTACCTGATCGCCCGTGTTAATGGCCCTACTCTGCGTCACCTCACAAAAGCCACTATGAAATCCGGGTTCAGCATTGACTGGTAAATCGCTGAAATTTAGACTATTGCCACTCTGGCATAGATCGATCAATCCGGCAGATACGACTCCACCCACACCAGCAACGGATGTTTTCTCTGTGGTCATAACGGCAGGACCACTTTTCGCTCGTGCTAGTGTGGTAAATTGAAAAGCTACTTTTTCACTTGCGCACTCCTCCACACGCTGTGTTACCAGATAGGTTTTATTCCCCGGCTCGCCATTTATTCGATATTCGGAATTGTATACTCTTGAAGAAGCATTCAGGTCACCGTATTGCGAAAGGGAAAAGGCAACTTTTGCCCCATCAGCATCATAAAAATCAACCGTACTGGCTGGAATTAAATTACTTACGCCTACGCTTGAGTGGGATGTATTTGTATTCGTAGTTGACAGTGAAGCTACGAACTGACAGTCACTGGGCGGATTGGGAACCGTTGGTGGGGCGGGTCTGGCTTTCACGGTCAAAACGCTTACGCTGGGCGTTCCAACCACATCCGGGTTTCTCGATACGATTCTGATCCGGTAATTATTCCCGGCCGGTGTATTGGCCGGAATCGTTGCCCGACACGTAAATTCGTAGCGACCTGATGAGGCAATCAGAGCAGATGGTATTTCCGTATAAGCCCCTCCTCCATCCGACAACTCGACAGTAAACGAAATGCCACCCGAGCTTTTAACCCCTTTTACCTCAAGGTCGGTTCCGGCACAAACCGACGTAACAGCCAAGGGTTGGGTGTCCAGTTGCTGCGCGAATACCTGACCTGGCCCAAGAATAAACACCAGGCACGAACAACAAATAAACAGCCACTGTCGAAGCCATGTACAGCCGATGAAGTTATATGCTAATTGAGTCATGCTGGTACGTATGGATTACAGGCAACCAAGTAACTACAATCCGTGGTAATTTCTACTCACAGAAGCGGTTAAAGTTATCGTCGGTCAGTTAAACCGCTTGATTAGCGGACGCTCATTACGGTTCCGCGCCGGGTTGTATTCATGAGTTCGCCGGGTAGATGGGCCAGTATTTCCTGTTTAAAAGCGTTGATGAGCTGCCGTTTCAAAAAACTCCGATGCATCACTAAACTTACTTCCCGAACGGGTGCTGGCGCGTCGAACGGTCGGAGCCGTGCCCGGCGTGCAGCATCCATATCCAGGGTGGCCAGGTATGGGAGCAACGTAAAGCCATCCTGTTTGTCGATCAGTTTGATCAGCGTTTCCAGCGAACCCGTTTCGTACCGCAGGGTCGTTTTCCCGTTTGCATGTCGATCGGCACCGCATAAATTCATGACCTGCGTCCGAAAACAGTGGCCCTCCGTTAATAACCACAACCCATCCGACAGCAAATCGGCAGCGGAAACGGTGGTCTTGATTAGCATCGGGTTCGACTCGGCCGCATACGCCACAAAAGGCTCCTGAAACAACGGCATTTCGGTAATACCATTTTCTTCCAGTGGCGTTACAACCAGCCCTACATCAATAAGCCCGTTACGCAGTTTTTCAACCACTTGCTCGGTTACCAGTTCCTGAACATGCACCGATACGGCAGGGTATTTACCCACAAATTCACCAATAAAATAGGGAAGCAAATAGGGCGCCAGCGTCGGAATGATGCCGATTCGGAAATCACCCCGAAAATCCTCTTTCGACTCGCTGACAATTTCGGGGATGCGCCGGGCGGCCCGAAGGACATCTCTGGCCTGCGCTAAAATAGACTGTCCGGTTTCGGTAGGAACAACGGGTTGTTTAGAGCGGTCAAACACCAGAACGCCCAACTCATCTTCCAGCTTCTGAATCTGCATGCTCAGGGTTGGCTGGGTAACGTGGCAAGCATCGGCAGCCGTTGCAAAATGCCGATAGGTATCAACAGCAACAATATAATCAAGTTGAGAAAGCGTCATACTTAAGGTAAAAAAGATGAAGTGATACGAAACGATCTTCTCCCACTTAGTCATCAATAAAACCGATACAAATCTAGATCAGATAGAACGAAACAAATCTATCCTTGTCGTATTTTTGTAGCTGGATAGCTACCCAGCCAGTCGGAATACGGAGCGGGTTCTAAAACGACCTGCAACTTACTGGTTATCATCACTGTTTCCCTTACCATGGACGTTTCTGTTTTTCAACCACCCCTTACCGCTCAAAAATCGTACGGTAAAACGGGCGTTTTGATTGTCAATCTGGGCACACCCGATAGCCCATCCGTACCGGATGTACGAAAATACTTACGTGAATTTTTGATGGATGGCCGGGTTATCGACATACCCGCTCTGCCCCGTTCGGTGCTCGTCAATGGCATTATTGCTCCTTTTCGCGCGCCCAAATCGGCAAAAATTTATAAACAGCTCTGGAAAGAAACTGGCTCGCCCCTGAAATATTACGGGATGGTTGTTGAACGGGAATTGCAGCTTGCGCTTGGCGATGAGTATGTAGTTAAGTTAGCCATGCGCTATCAAAGTCCCAGTATTGACGCTGGTTTGGCCGAGTTCCAGAAACTGGGGCTGACCGATATTATCGTTGTGCCGTTTTTTCCGCAATATGCCTCAGCGTCTACGGGTTCAGTCTATGAGAAGGTAATGGATATTGTGAAAAACTGGCAGGTGATTCCTTCTATCCGGCTTGTCAATCGATTCCTGGAACACCCAAAATTCATTGAAGGATTTGCCCAGATTGGTCGTAAATACATGGCGGCCTATGATTACGACCACTTTTTGTTCAGCTACCATGGATTGCCCGAACGGCAGATTCGGAAGGGTGATATCACGAAAAGCGTTTGTCAGTTTGGCGAGTGCTGTGGTTCGCTTCAGCCACTGAATCAGCACTGTTACCGGGCACAATGTTTCGAAACAACGCGCTTACTGGTCAAGGCACTCAATATTCCCGAAGGCAAATACACCACCTGTTTTCAATCCCGCCTAGGCAGCGACCCCTGGATTAAGCCCTACACCGACGACATCATTAAAGAACTGCCGGGCAAAGGCATCAAAAGTGTATTGGCCTTTTCACCCGCGTTTGTGGCCGATTGTCTGGAAACAACAATCGAAGTAGGCGTTGAGTACAAGGAATTATTCGAACAGGCGGGCGGACAGCACTGGCAGTTAGTCGAGAGCCTGAACGACAGCCCAATCTGGATTGAAACGCTGGTCGACTTAGTTAAAACCGTGTAGCGCAGACGTTTCTCGTACCCAAAAATCAGACAAGCAAAAGCCCGCTTCTTGGGAAAGAAGACGGGCTTTACATTACGGCAGATACAGCACTGAAGACTATCAGGTACAAGTTATCGCAACATGCCTACATACGGTACCTACTTTATGGTAACACAGTAGACCCGTAGTTATCATTACCGCGCTGTACAATTGTAATCTACCCTATAACGATAGGATAACAATATTTGTTTGATGAAAATTACCGATTTGCGACTAATCTCGCCCTGGTCGTAAAGCGCTCTACTTTGTTTCCGACGGGTTTCAGGGTACGCAGGTAATCGTATACAGCACCCAAGTCCTGTTCGGTCATTCCACCCAGCATGGTCCAGGGCATGAGTGAGTTGAACTCATTCGCCTGCACGGCCGGGTGGCCATTCTTCCGATCAGCATAAGCCTTAAAACGGGCGATAAAGGCCTCTTTTGTCCAACTGCCAATACCCGATTTGTCGGGTGTGATATTCATGGAACGTACTATTCCTCCTGGCATCGGAAACTCCCGGCCACCCGCAAAGTCCATACCGGATAGCGGTTTTCCCTGCCCGTCAACCGGCGTATGACAGTCGGCACAAGCGGCAAACGTAGTTATGTATTTGCCATACGCCACGTGGTCGGTGGTATCAGGCCGGGCTCCGGCCTGGGTTTGGGCCGGAATGGTGTTGATAATAAAATTCATCGGAAAGTCCGATTCGGCGGCCGGTATCGTGTTTGGGATCGGTTTCAGTGTTCGCAAATAAGCAATAATGTCTTTAATATCAGCCGGGTCCATTTTTGCGTAACTCATATACGGCATGACGGGGAACAGCGCATGGCCATCACGGCTGACCCCGGTTGTAATGGCCCGAAAGATTTCCCCATCCGACCAGCTCCCAAGGTAATATGGAGTTAAGTTGGCGGCATAATAATTACCGGGAAATCCCATTTCGCGCAGAAATCCTTCGCCCCCTTTCCCTTCCGTGCCAGGCACCATAGGCCCAGCCAGTTTTGAGAAATCGCGGGTCGAATGACAATCCATGCAGGAGGCAACATGGTTTGCCAGATAGCGTCCATGCTCAATTTGAGCTGCCGTAGGGCGAATAGTTAAAACAGGGGCGGGATCAACCTTAGGCAACGCAAATTTAACGTAGGTTAATCCCGTGGCTACCAGTAAAATAAGCGCTGCAAGTACGCCGAGAATAATGATTCCAATCCGTTTTTTCATAGTAGTGAAAGAGGTGTTCAGTCGCAAGATTAAACAGAATGATAACAGATTCTACTGCAGCATGTGTAAACGGTCATTTATTAAGTAAAAGGCCTGAAAAAGCCCACCAATTTCTTCGGCTAGAAGAAACAAGTGGGCTTTCAGTACGCTTCCCTACCTAATGAATCAGAAGCGATTACAGCAAAGTGATCAACCCTTTGACAACTGATGCTAAACGGATTGCATCGAAAATCCGTGGCTCGCTGGAACCATGTTTCAGCACGCTCTCTTCGTGCGATCGAACGCAGAGTTCGCACCCATTAACCGCTGAGACGACCAGACTCATCAATTCGAAAAACTCCTTACCCAGCACCGGATTCATCATGATGCTCATGCGAATACCAGGTTGTGTTTGCTGGTAGTAATCCTTACCCATGAAGTGCCGGAACCGATAAAAAACATTGTTCGTGCTCAGTAACGACGTACAGGCGATTGTTTCAGCCAGTTCGGCATCGGTTGCTCCCTCCTGACGGGCAGCCGCCGTCAGCGAATCAACCAGGGGCTGGTATTTTTCGTTAACTGCCACCGACACAGCCAGTAAAAGAGCCTCTTTTTTCGTCAATGTCTGACTGCTGTTCAAGACGTTACCAACATTGATTTTGAGGTCACGCAGGTAGCGGCTGTCTGCCTGGGCTAGTGCGTCGAGCGCCGGATGCTCACCCGTTGTATCCAGTCCCACTAAATTCAGCAGCGATACGACCGTTTCGTTTTGTGTAATTGTCATGTTTTAAAGAGCGAAAGAATGAATGAGCGAAAGAGTGAAAAGCTTAGCGGTATGCCCATTCATTCTTTCGCTCTTTGTCCATCAGATTAAGCCGTTAACGTTTCTTCACCTTTCACCCAGTTACAAGGGCATAGTTCGTCGGTTTGCAACGCGTCGAGGACACGGATCACTTCGTTTACATTACGCCCAACCGACAGGTCGTTCACGGCTACCCAGCGAACAATGCCCTGGGGATCAACGATGTAGGTTACCCGGTAAGCAACTTTTTCGTTTGCTTCCAGAATACCCAGTTCTTCGGCCAATGATTTGGAAGTATCCGCCAGCATTGGGAATTTCAGGCCACGCAGATCGTCGTGATTCTTACGCCAGGCCAGGTGAACGAATTCGCTGTCTGTCGATGCCCCGATAACCATCGTGTCGCGATCCTGGAAATCTTCGAACTTCTTATTGAATTCGGCGATTTCAGTTGGGCAAACGAAGGTAAAATCTTTTGGCCACCAGAACATCACCAACCACTGACCAGCGTTTTTATGGTCATCGGACGAGATTTCGTAGAACTCTTTGTCTTTATCGAGCGAAACAACGGCTAGTTTTTTAAAATCCGGGAAGGTAGACCCAACGGAGATAATGTGATTTTTCATGGAATTTATTGAGGTTGTATATCAGACGTAATCTTGATTAAGCACAAAGTACGGAAGCAATACGCAAACGAGTTATGACTTTTATCAATGACCTCATAGATAAAAACTATCAAAAATCAGCAACTACAATGATTTTCAGCAGGCTATAGAAATGGCCATTCAGCAACGGCCCATTATCTTCTTTAAAGAATAATCTTATTCATTAAATACGTCCAAATTATAACTTTACCGATATATACCCAAAACATAAAAAAAGGTCCGATAAACGCATTCGTCTATCGAACCTTCTTTTTAACTCACTTAATTACTTAAGCTGCCATCTGTAAATAGGGCTCCTGATCGGCCTGGGGCCCTTCCAGCATCGGCGCAATGACTGTGTTCATGCGTTCGCGCACAAAGCTCTCCTGCAAATAGGATGGCAACTTGGCTACCAGTTGCCGATATGCCTGAATGCCAAGTGCCTTGGCAATGTAGGCTTCATGCACCGAGTTGACATGCGCCACAATGTTTACCAGACTCTGGTGATACAGTTTAACATCAATTTCAGAATCCACGAAACGCTCGATCTCCCGATTGGTCGATGAGATCCGTAAACGGCTCAGCATGTCGAAGTAGGTGGTGTAGCCGATTTGTTTTGCCAACTGCTTGTACTGCTCCACACTAAACTTCTGCAGAATCTCACCCGTCTTGGGGCTACGGAGCGCTGTTTTCGGATTCGTCTGAATGGCATTTCGTAAGGCTTTCACGCGCTGATCACGAGTTGTTTTCAGGAACTGCGCTAACTCGGCCTGTGCCGAAGCCGCTCTTGAAGGCAACAGCAAATCCGTTTTCGACGCCACACTGAATCGTTTCGACATGGGTAGTCGCTGAATCCGGTAGCTATTTATCGGACCAAGGGCATAATAGCCGATGGAAGCCGGATAATAACCCCGCACCACAGCATTGCCAATCCGCTTGCGAATCAGTTCTTCATTGCTGACATTGATGCCTTGCACGGCCAAAAAGGCCCGTGCGCTAAACAAGGCGCTGTAATAGGCTTGCGGAAATGTCCAGTGCAACGAGCTTTGCAGGTACTGCTCGTCGTTGACAACCGGCGTGATTCGTAATGCATACTCAGCGCTCCAGCTATTCAATAATAATTTCTCCAAGGCCTTGCGGCTCTCGTCCGTAACCTGTCCGTAAAACTGTTGAAAGACAGGAAACTTCACGATGTCAAAAAGGTCGTTCTGATGATGGATGTGGTAGTCCATCGCAAAGAAATGGTTCAGAAACACCTGCGCCGGAATAGATTTCCGCCAGTTGTCGTCGAGCGGCAAGTTGCCCGCCGAAGTCGGTGCAAGGGGTGCCTGAGCGTCCTGGGAATGCATCGTCACGTTGGTTATCTGTGTCATATTTAATTAACGAAAAAGGTGCTTTCAGCGTTCCTTTCAGGGCAACTTTTTACCATCCATATAGTATTGATTATCAATAAGTTATAAGTCATTTTTACAGACAAAAAATGCCTCTAAAAATGACTTATTTCGTGTGTAGGCAATAGGGTCAAGTTTGCGTATTTAAACGTACTTTTGGGGCACGTTTCAACGTTGTTTTAACACATGAATTGGACAAAATATATAGTGATTGCCGGGTGTCTAACGCTCAGCACCATCCCATCAGCTACCGTTTGGGGACAGATTAAGAATCAGGTTACCCCAAAAGATGGCAAAGCTTTAGTTGAAGGACTATTTTGGGATGCAGAAACGAAAAAACCTATTCCCGGCGTCAACATACAAGCAAAGACTCAGAATGGCGTCTTACAGGCTCAGCAGACTTCGAATGCGGAAGGAGTCTACCAGATCAAACTCGATCCAAGGCAATCGTATGTAATGACCGCCAAAGCAAATGGCTATGCGCCACTGGATGAGCAGATTACCTTTACATCGCCTACAGTCGATTACCTGAATAAAAAAAGAGTACCGACTCTTTTATACCGGGTAAATGCAACAAAACCAGCCAGCACAGCCAGCGCCAGTTCGTCGGCAGCGTCTGCTCCTCCACCATCAACCGCGACAACGGCATCGGTCGCCAGACAAGCTCCGGCTGGGAACGTACCTGCCCCTGCATCCGACAATCAGCGGGCTGTACCCCCAAAAACACTCGATGCGAAAGTGGTGTATACGCCACCGCTCATAGTAGCGGCCGTCGGCAAAACGACGCAATTGCGGGCGCTGCAATTCGTACAAAGCAAAACAGAGCTTCTGCCCGATGCCCAGCCAGCCCTGGAGCAGCTTTTACAATTCATGCAGAGCCAGCCCACGGCGGAAATTGAACTATCGGGGCACACCGACAATCAGGGCGATTTCGATCAGAATCTGGCGTTGTCAAAGCAGCGGGTGGACGTCATAAAGGCTTATCTGGTCAGCAATGGCATTGCAGCTACTCGCATCACAACGCGCGGCTACGGCCCCACACGCCCCATTGCCAGCAACAATTCGGAGGCCACCCGCCAACTGAACCGCCGGGTGGAAATGATCGTGCTGAAGCAGTAAGTGGGGGTTAATGGTTTGTAGTTTGTGGTTTGTAGTTGGCTGACGCCAGTCTATCTAACGCATTAGCCAACTACAAACCACAAACTACAAACCGTATACCACCGACTCACCTCCTGCCGAGCCACAGCCCGCCAATCACGAATCCGGTGCCTACAAGGGTATAGAGCGTAATGGGTTCGCCCATGAGGAAATACGAGTAGGCAAACCCGAAAATGGGGCAAAGAAACAGCCAAAGCGATGCTTGGATCGCGTCTTGCCGAACCAGGTAAAACCATAGTTGTAAAGCCGCCACCGACACGGGTACAATAAGCCAGAAGACCGACAACCAAAACCGCTCGTCGTAGTGTGCGTTGCTGAAACTGGCCGGGTCAATAACGGCACTCAGGAGCGTGAAGGGTAGAATCAGGATGCCGCCCAGCAACACCTGCCAGCCATTGATAACAAGATTGGGAAGTCGCCACGTGATCCGGGCGTAGTAAACGGTGGCGGCCGAAACCGAGATCATCCCGCCCAGCAAAATGAGCAGCCCCTCTACCGTAGCGTAGCTGTTTTGCAGGAGTGGATAGGTCGCTACACCGACGCCCAGCAGACCCAGCAGCAAGCCGCTAATCTGGTTCAGGCTTGGCATCTTCCGCAGCCAAAGCGCCGATAAGAGCGCAATGAACAATGGATTCGTCGCTGTCGATAAACTGCCGATGCCTGCCGATACTTGCTTGAGCGCCAGCACAAACGCGCCGAGATAAATGGTTGTGTTCAGGAGGGCGAAAATGGCTAACTGACCAAATTCCGTGCGCGTTGGCCAGGCATTCTTCGTTCGTTGAACACCATAGGCAAACAGTAGCATACCACTCCCGGCAATAAAAAACCGGACGGTAGCCAGAATAAGCGGATGCACCGACTGCACCCCAAACTTAGTCGCCACGGAAGCCGACGCCCAGAGAGCGGCAAAGAGAAGGCCGGGAATGAGTTGTTTCATAACATCTCCTTCCCGGCTATTTAACTTGTCGTAAAATCATCAAAATTCGATACGAGACCTACAATATGTCACGTTAGAAACCTATTGTATGCGGCCAATTTACGCCCTTTTCCCTAAAACCCAATTTTACCTTTTCGCCCATTGGGCTTCTGTTCATTGGCCCAGTCGCGCATTTCTGCCAGTTCTTTTTCGAAACCGCCCGACAAGATTGGGAAGCGACACCACGAGCGGGGATCGAGGTTGTGGTCGTCCAGGTGAAACGAGGGTGCGTAGCGCTCGCGTTTCCACTGATTTCGGCTCCAGAGTTTGAAGAATCGCTCCACCCAAAGCAGGAGTTTGTCGCGGTCATGAACCGGTCCGCCGTCGCGGCCCGCATACCGAACCTCCATCAACTTCAGCACCTCAACCGGCGATTGCTTGTCGCGGATGGCCGACTCTTCGATCGAGTTTAGCACATCGTAGGGCATCAGATCGTCTTCATCGGTCTGCTTCTTGTCCTGTGGCCGGAGTTCGGCGGTGGGTTGCAGGTTATTGACCGCTTTCAGGCCTCTTACTTTAATTAACTCATCAGGCTCCGCTGGCGAGCTGGTCGAGGCCGTGCGGTCGGTGGGTTCGGGGGCGTTTTTCACGTTCAGACCCACCGTTTCCAGCCAGCGCAGCCAGCCGCGAAGAAAATGTTTGTCGATACCCGTGATGGGCGAAATACTGCCCGCCGTGTCACCATCCATAGTAGCGTAGCCAACGGCCGCTTCGGAGCGGTTCGAGGTGGTTAGCAACAAAGCATTGTTGATGTTGGCCAGCATCCAGATACTCGGAGCCCGCACCCGCGCCTGAATATTTTGCAGCGCCAGATCGTCGGTATCCCACGACAATTTGCGGCCCAATTGTTCCTCAATCAGCCCAGTGTAGGTTTCCACCAATCCATTGATGTTGATATTGAGGAAGGTCGCGCCAATATCGTCGGCCAGTTCTTTGGCCGAATTAAACGTATCGTCCGACGAGTTCTGTGTTCCCTGGTACATCACGGTCAGCAGCTTACCCATAATTTCCTCCGCCGTTTTGCAGTCCTGAATCGCCTTGATGTAGCTCAGTTTTTTCTTGACGCCATCCAGGCCAATGTTCTCGATGGCCATCCGGATCATCAGAAAAACCAGTGCGGCAATAGCCGACGAATCGGCCCCGCCACTCAGCGAAAGCACATAGCCTTGCGAACGGCTCTTGCGCAGGTAATCGAACAGGCCCAGCGCAACGGCCCGCGCAAATTCTTCTTCTTTGAGGTAACCGCCCCGCTCCCAGCCTTCGAGTTGCGCTTTCTGGATGACGGGGGCAATGTCGGGCCATTCGAACCGGTCCGTTACGCGTAGATTTGGGTACGCCAGCGCAATATTGGCCCGGTTCTGCGTTTGGTTCAGGCGGGTCGCTTCAATGTCGATGACGGCTGGAACGATCACAAAATCTTCATAGCTCAGGCGAGGGCCCGATACCAGCAGTTCGCCGTTGGAGGCTACCATCGAGTCGCCGTCATAAATGATCCGGCCCGCTTCATTGCCCAGCATGTTGGCATATATATAACTGACGCCAAACGAGCGGGATGCATCGACAACGAACCGTTCCCGCACCTGCGATTTCAGAAAGGCAAAATGACTGGCCGTTGGGTTCAAAATAACATCGATACCCCGTTCATAGAGCAGACGGCCGGGACGACTGGCTACCCAGGCATCTTCGCAAATCTCGAAACCAACGCGCACGCCCGACAAGTCATACACGACATCGCCAAAAGGATAGGTAAAATCACCAATTTTGATTTCGTCCCGAACAAACGGTGGCCACGGCTGAAACCAGCGCGTTTCATAATGAACCCCATTATTGGCCAGATACTGTTTGGCCGTGAAGCCCAGAATCCGCTTGTTGGCAATCAGGCAAGCCGTATCGAAGGTGCGGTTGTTGTGCCGCAAGGGAAGACCGACGGCCACCACAATATCGTTTGTGTACTCAACAATCTCCAGCAGCGAAGCAATGGATTGATCGATGGTATTCTGGGCAAAAAACGCATCCTCGCAGCCGTAGCCCGAGATACAGAATTCAGGCAGACACAACAGGCTAACATTCTGTCGTTGGGCTTCCTCAATGGCACTGATAATATTTTTCTTGTTATGCTCCCAGTCTAGCGGGATTTGATTCAGGACGCCAGCGGCTACTTTGAGAAGTTTCATGTATAATGGCGAAAGAGCGAATGAACAAAATGAGCGTGCTGTCGCTATGGCGAGTAAAGGCCCGCCCACTTCGTTCAGTAATTAGAACAACGTTACAAGGATAACAAAGATGGGCGAAAATAGATTTGATGTCGCTGGAATGAGTTGGGAAACGATACTAAAATCTATTATGCTGTGCTGTCAGCCGGGTCACCGACCGTCCCGGCGAACCAGTTGCGATTCTCAAAACCCTGGCAGTCGGGTTTAAGAACCCGACTTCACCGTTGACACCACAAAATTGCGACTACCGACCAACGCAGAAAGCCGGGCGAGTTTTACTTCATCCCGGCTTTTGCTGGCGTCAACGTAACGAATGTATGCGAGACGGCTTTTAAAACAGATTTGGATAATCGGTGATGATCCCATCTACCCCTAACTGTTTGAGGCTGTCTATTTCGGCTTTTGTATTCACCGTCCAGGGAATAATTGATATTCCCTGATCATGGCAGGCCTTCACCGTTTCGGCGGTTACCGATTTGTAATAAGGGCTGTAGGTATTGGGCTTGAAGCCTAGTGCAGCCAGGTTTTCATCCAGTGTTTTGGCATTCGCGGTCAGGTACGAGAGCGAAATATCGGGCTGTTGCTTATGGATCAGTTGCAAAGGCCGGACATCGAACGACTGGATGATCAGCCGCTTGCCCAACTTTTGTTTCTGAAGAACCGCCATCACCAGATTGACGAATTCCGTTGGTTCGGGATGATACACGCCATCGGTTGCCGGATTGGATTTAATTTCGATGTTGAACATCGGCATGGGAAGCCCCTTCGTTTTGGCATATGCGTTGACCGAGTCGATCAACTCCGAAAGCAGTGGCTTGTAGGCCGGGAATTTCTGCTGTTGGGCAAACTGTGGATGCGGCTTACTTCCCACATCATACTTCTTGATATCCGCATAGGTCAGTTGATAGAGGTTGATTTTTTTCTGCTCTTCAGCCGTAACGGGTGTGCCATCCGGCTTCAGGGAAATATCCGACGACATGTAATTGTCATGCGAGACAACAACCTGTTTATCTTTCGAAATCACCACATCCAGTTCCAGCGTCTGAACACCCAGGTCCATCGCTTTTTTCATAGCCCGAACCGTATTCTCCGGCATCAGCCCGCGGGCTCCCCGGTGGCCTTCCCGATTGAAATTGGGTTGCGCCATCAGTACGTGAGAACCCAGCAACAGAGACAGTAATCCTAACTTTTTCATTGTATTCATAATATGTGCTAATTCATTAGAAGCTATACCGTGCGCCAAGCTGAATCTGGAACGGGTCACCCGACGGGGTTATGGCTCCCGAGTTATTGACCCGGTAATTATACCGCTGCGTCGACTGGCTGAAGGCGGGTATGGCCGCATTTCCTCCACTGGCTGGAACACCCAGTGCGTACAGCGACTGCGTACCCAGCGATAAGTTTGTACCCTTATTCCGGTTCAGCAAGTTAGCGAAGTTGAAGATATCGGCAGACACTTCGATAGCGTGGCTCTTGTGAATCCGGAACCGCTTCAGCGCCCGGATGTCGAGTACGCCATAAAACCCATTGATACCACCGTTGCGCTCGGCAATCTTACCCGAATAAGCATTGATGTAGTTTTTCAGGCTCTGGCTGGCGTCAGGATTATCGAGCAGTGTTTGCAGACCCGTCCGAACGTTGGTCGGCACTTCCGCGCTGTTGCGGTCGAAGACAAACGCCAGATCATTCGTGGCGACGAAGTCCGCGTTGGTGTTGGCACCCGACAGCAGCGAGTAGCGTGTACCACCGATACCTGTGTAACGGACGCCCAGCGTGATCCCGAAGAACGAGGGCAGCGTACCGTAGAACACGACTTTGTTCCGGAACTGATTGTCGGAATAGGTCATCTTGCTCAGGTTGCGCGGGTCATCTTTCACCGGTAAAGACAGCGTAGCCGTATTGGCCACGTTACCATTGTAGGTAACATTGTCGCGGGCATCATTCCAGGTATAGCTGGCCGTGATTTCACCATCGCGGAAATACTGCCAGGTTGCATCGACAACGGCGGCAAACTGATTGACGCGGCCTTCGCTGTTTAGCTCCAGCACCCGGCCCAGCTTCTGGCTAAGACGCCCCTGCTGCCAGTCGCCTACACCACTGGTAGGCATACTCGCCAGCGGTACATAGACGCCCCGATTATCTTCGTTAGCAAGCCGGAAGAATGGGTCTGTCACCATGTTGCGGTCAACGTACATGTAGTTATTCCGGCCCAGCGACATATAGCCCGAAATACCCACTTTCAGCTTGTCGGTCAGGAAGCGCGAATACGAGATATTGGCTTTATACAGCGTTGGTATCTTAGCGTTTGGCCCAGTCATGTTGATTGTCGGCACCTGAAACTGCGCCAGCGTCGGAATGCTGGCATAGTTGCTCCGGTAGGCCGCAAAATCAGGTGTCGGCACGTTGGCATCCCGTACATCGACGGTGGCGAAATGCTTGCCGTCAAAAGTCAGGTTATTGATCAGCATGTAGTTGTTGATATCGGATGCAAATACACCTGCCCCAAACCGGACAAAGTCACGGTGCTGGTTGTTTACGTCCCAGTTAAACTGAATGCGCGGCTGCAGAATAAAGCTCTTGATCTGGTTGTCGGTGCGTAGTTTCAGTTCGTCGAATACCAGTTGATTAAACTGTGCTTTAGGATAGATCGAATAGTCGAAACGCAGACCCGCCGTCATTTCCAGCCCTGGTGTCAGCCGGGTACTCAGTTGTCCGTAAGCGCCTGTGTTGAAAATGCTGCTGTAAACGGTTGGGTCAGCTACGAGCGGCACCTCGCGGTAAAAACGGTAAGGCCGTAGGTTATTGAAGTTGTCAAGTGCAGACGTTACCGTCACGACACCGTTCGTTGTGCTGCTGGTTTCGTTGTAATGAAACCGCCCGTTTACCTCACTACCATACAGCGATTTCGCGTGAGTATACATCAGGTCGACCCCGAACGTGTATTGCACCTTGTCCGTATTGTAATAAAAGTTATCGACGAGTTGTAACACGTTGTTGGTGAAGCCTTCCTGCGCGAAGCGGTGTCCCCCCATCTGGATGTTGGTCGACAATGTACCGCCTTCAATGGTCGACCGCACGGTTTCCACAATATTACGGGGAATGTTGGCGGCCGGCAGCTGATCGCCGGGGCTGCTTTTCTGGTACGTGTACAGATGTTGCAGCTTCAGTTCGTTGGTAATTTTGGGCGTAAACGTCGTACGGAGCGTAGCCAGCAGGCTATTGTCGACGTTATAATCGTTGCCGTACGATTCAAAGGCGTTGATCGACGTATTGTCGGCCAGACCCAGCTTGTTCCGGTCATTGGTGTAGTTGTCGCGGATCGTTAGCAGGTTATTTGAATTGATCTGCCAATCGATACGAGCGAAGGCCGCATCGGTACCCCGCTTTTTGGGAAAGGTACCAAACTGCTGCGTATTGGCCATCCCGTACTTGTTGCGGGCAATCTCCACAAAACGATTGAGGGTCGCGTTCGTTACATTGAACCGGCGCTCATCGAGGGGCGTCTGAATGTCGGCGATGATCAACGGGCGCGAATCCTGCTGATGATCCCAGACCACGAAGTAATGCAGCTTGTCTTTGATGATCGGTCCACCCAGCGAAAACCCAAATTGATTGGTCGAGAACGGCACATTCCGCAGGTTACCCCGAATGTCATATTTGCTCGACAGCCAGTTGGCGCGGGTATAGTTAAATACGCTACCCGTCAGTTTGTTGGTACCGGCTTTCGTCACGGCACTCACTAAACCGCCCCCGGCCCGGCCGTAGACGACGTCGTACTGGTTGGTAATCACCTTGAATTCGCGAACCGCTTCAATCGAAATGGAATACGGCGCACCGCTACGGCTCGTGGTCGAACCAGCCGAGGTTGGGTTCTTCGCGGTCATACCGTCGATGGTGTAGTTAGTCGACGAGCCAAGCTGCCCCGATAGACTACCACTGCTGTTTGTCAGGGGCGACAGGTTGATCAGCTGCGTGAAGTTCCGGCCGTTGACGGGCAACGACACCAGCGTTTTCGCGTTGATGGCCGTAGCCGCACCCAGAATATCGGTTTTGTTTTTTAGGCCCGACGCCACGACCTGTACCACTTCCAGGTCTTGCCCGGTTTCCTGCATAGTCAGGTTGACCTTGATGTCGTCGCCCTGATTGACCATGTACCCTGTCCGGCGCTGTTCGCCCAGACCGACCGCTGTCACAGTAACTGTATACGGGCCACCTAGCGGAATTTCCTTGAAGTAATATTCACCTTTTACGTTTGTAACGGTTCCGGTCGAGAAACCCGTCGACTCATTGCGCACCCGGACGGTCGCACCGGGCAGCGGTGACTTCTGCCCTTCGGTGATGATGCCCGAAATAGACGCCTGTGTTGTTTGGGCTACGGTTTTGTTGATAGTGAAACAAACGAAGAGTAACAAAAGAAGACTTAAATAGAGCTGTTTTTTCATGCAGAGGATAAGCGTTTTTTTCGAACTGCAAAGAGACTATTACTATATGTCTTTAATATTATTTTAACATTATCAAATTATCATGCTTACCAACGCAATCCTATAAAATTCAAAAATAACTTATTAAAATACCAAATTCCTTTATTTAACGGTAACTCCTGCTGCCAGCGGTTGTCTTTTGCTCAAGTCAACCAGATAACCACACGCTGGCTTATGAATTATAAAGACAAAGCCGGACTAGATAAATCCAGTCCGGCTTTGTTGTACATCTTACTTTTGGGTAGTTGTCTATCCCCTACTTCTCGTTGTTTCCTCCGCTTAGTTTGCCAGCTTTATTCGCCTGACCCGTCGCAGCGGGGGCGGGATTTTTTACGTACTTATCCAGCCAGCCGTTCATTTCCCACAACATATGCAGGAGCGACTCTTTGGCGGTGTAGCCGTGGCTTTCGTAGGGCAAAAACACCAGTCTTGTGGTCGCGCCAAACCCTTTGAGGGCATTGTAATACCGTTCCGACTGAATGGGGAACGTACCCGTGTTGTTGTCCGCTTCGCCATGAACCAGCAGCAGGGGCGTTTTCATTTTGTCGGCGTTCATAAACGGCGACATTTTGTTGTACACATCCGGAGCCTGCCAGTAGCTACGCTGCTCATTCTGGAATCCAAAAGGTGTTAACGTACGGTTATAGGCACCACTCCGGGCAATACCTCCTTTAAACAACTTACTGTTCGACAGCAGGTTGGCCGTCATGAAGGCCCCATACGAGTGGCCACCTACGCCCACGCGGCTCGAATCGACCACACCCAGCCGGACACCTTCGTCAATGGCCGCTTTCGCGCTCGATACCAGTTGCTCCACATAGGTATCATTGGGCTCTTTGTCGCCTTCGCCTACAATCGGGATGCTGGCATTGTCCAGAATGGCGTACCCCATCGTTACGAAGGCAGCACCACCCCAGTAGCTGATCCGGTTGAATTGGTAGGGCGATCCGGATACCTGACTGGCAGCTTCTTTGCTTTTGAATTCGGCCGGGTAAGCCCACAGGAAGGTGGGTAATGGCCCTTGTTCTTTCTTATAACCAACGGGCAAATAGAGCGTAGCCGTTAGTTCAACGCCATCGGCCCGTTTGTAGCGAAGCTGCTGCTTCTGAACACCCTTCAACTGTGGGTAGGGATGCGGGAAATACGTTGCCTGAATAGGTGCGATTCTGGCTTTCAAATTCCGAACGAAATAATTCGGGTTCTCATCGGGCGTTTCGCGGGTGGTTAAAATCACCTGTCTTGTCGCGTCCAGCACCGCAACAGGCCGCTCGAAATAAGGGGCCGCCGACCGCCAGAGTTCGCGCGTCTGTTTGGTCTTCAGATTCAGCAGGCTGACGAACGGCCGGTCGCCCTGCGGTGACGAGCCAATGGCATTCAGCATCAGAATCTCATCATTGGGCAGCAGATTCAGCACATCCCGTCCATATTGATTCTGTTTCATATCGGGCTGACCGGGGTTCGTGTAGCGATCTTCATACGAACGATCGAAAAGAACGGCGGTCTGCCAATTGCCGGGATTAACCGTTTTGGTAATGGTTTTGCGGTTCTGCCACCACCGTTCGGTAGCCAGCGCGGTAGACTCATTCCCCCATTCGAAGTTCTCGAACCGGAACTGAGCGGCATAAATTTCTTTCGGCGTAGCCGAGAAAGGGGCCTCGATCATGAAGACTTTATCCCGAATATCGGCTTTCACTTTCGGGTCGCCTTTGTCCTGCGCAACGGTGTAATAAACGGAAGCCGGTGCATCGGCCCGCCAGGTGAAATCGCGGGGGCCGGTGGGAGCTCCGTCGCGGCTGTAAGGAACGCTTTCCTGCAAAGGGCCATCGTTCAGGGTTTTCACCAGCGAACCGGCCATGGCATAAATTTCGGTTTTGAGCGGAAACCGCCCAACCGGCACCAGATATGAGAATGGCGTGTGAACGGTTTCGATCATGACATACTTACCATCCGGCGACGGATCGGTCGACAGGATAATACCCGGCTGCCCGATGCTGGTCATCGAGCCATCCAGGCCTACCCGGGCGACCTGCGCCGTGGTGTAAAACGCGAATTGCCGCTCATCGGAAGGACTTTTCAGCAAATCCTGGTAGGTTGGCGCCTGACCGCGGGCCCCAGCCACGTTTTCCTGCGTGGTAGGACCAGCGGGCACCCGACTTACCTCAGTGGCGGGACCGCGCGTAGCGGGAACCGTTTTGACGATCAGGCTTTTGCTGTCAGATACCCAGTGATATGGGACGCCCAGCGTGGCATTGAGTACCACAGAACCAACCTTTTTAGCCGTTACCGTAGCGACATCGGCAATGTAGAGCTCAATCTGGCTATCGGTCGAATTGGCGAACGCCACTTTCGTTCCGTCTGGTGACCATTGAACAAAGCTGATGAGGGGTGTGGCAGGCAGTCCCGCAATGGCTTTTGCCTCTTTGTCGGTTAGCTTTTTAAGAGTCAACCCCGTTATGTAACGGGCGCGGCTGGGCCCTGTGTTGGCCGGATTCAGGCGTAAACCCGCCAGTTTTAACTCAGGCTGAGCCAGTTCGGCAATGCTGGGGGCCGAAGCCTGCTCCAGAATGAGCATCATATCCCCTTTCGACGACATGCTTACGGTTGGCGTAAGTGGCGTTGTTACCAGATCAGCCAACGGCTTTGGCGGTGTTTGGTAGCTTACCGCGTCCTGGGCTTGTCCGGCCAGCGAAACCGCCAGCAGGGAAACAAGCAGGATCCAGCGGCTTTGTTGAGTAGTTCTGTCGTGAAGCATCGAATAAAAGGTTGGTTCAAATGAGAAGAGAGCACAAACAGACATAGGCTTTTTGCCTGAGCTATATCGAGGATAAGGTGAGGTTATCCGGTAATCAGAAAGAGCTTCAAGCAAAATCTATGACATGACAAAATTAAAAAATAATTAGAATATAGTCTGACTTAAGGAAGCTTTGCCAAACATGATTTTTCATTTTTAGCCATTTACTTCCTATTTATAAGGAAAAACAACTATTAAAAATCACCATAATCCACTTGTACGCAGGTTAGCTTAAGCGTTCGACGCCACAGATCGACGACCTGCTGGCGGTCGTCGATGACGAGCTCGACCTGGTAGCGCCCGAGTATGTGCTGGTCATACAGTTCATGTTTTACAATAAAATCTTTCCGGTTGTCATTGCGGGGACGCATAAACAATTGATAGTCGGCCGATTTCCACTCAAAATACTGCTCAAGCCACGCCATCGTTTCGGACCGGCAAATGGCGTCGCGGCCCGAGAAAAATATAATGGTGTAACCCGACGACTTTAGCGCCTGAACCAGTCGGATAACTGGCCACTTGGGCGTATCAATGCCCACCCGCTGCCAGTCGAAGGGCGAGCGGTCTCCGCGTTGCGCGACTGTGCCGTCAATGTCGACCAGCACACAGTAGGGCAGCGATGGACCGTTGGCGGTGGCATTTCGGCGCAAAATTTCCGGCTCAAATTTGAAATTCGCTTTCAGAATAGCCAGTTGCCCGGCCTGCCGTCGAATCCCGTTCTCCCCTACCGAATCGGGCCGGGCGCTGTCGCGCCGGATGCACTCCCCAAGGGGCGTATCCATCAGTTTGTAGCTGACGTCAACTTCATCGAAATGTGCCATCAGGAGTTTGCGAAACTCGTTAATATAGCGTTGCCGCAGGTTGGTGTTGTCAATCAGCACATGCCATCCTCGCTTTAATCCCTCCAGAATAGCCGTTTTCTGCAATTCATTCACCAGGGTTTCAATCCGGTCTCTCTCCGGCTCAGGCCAGTTTTTCCAGTATTCTCCCAGCGAAACCGGCAGCAGGCTACGCCGTAGATCATCGCGGTTAACGCGCAGCCAATTGGCGTTTTCGAGACAGAATCGTTGCGCAAACGTCGACTTTCCGCTGCCGCTCAAGCCCGTCAGAATAATAACTTTTTTCATGGTTACACCTGCGTCTGGCCTTCGCGAAGTGTTAAAATCAGTTCTGTTTTCAGTTCATGCAGCCCTTTTTCGAGCCCTACCGGATACGTGTGCGGATTCACAAATCGTTTTACGCCAGGGTGCAGATTGGCCAATTGGGTTTGGACCCGCTCCCGCACAGCGTGAATGTCCGGCAGAGAATAGACGCACTTGCCCGACTGAAATACGGAAACCAGCAGATCCTCATAGTCCTGCGTAGCCTCAAACCGCCTGCGTTTGGTAAAATCAAGCGGGTCGATCATCGTGGCTGTTTCGTTGCTCCGATTGTCCATGCTTTCCAAGTCGTAAATCATATCGGCCAGAAAACCCCGTTCATCGCGAAACCGGCGTACCTGCTGAATCCCCGGCGTCGATGTTTTGATCGCCTGTTCAGACAGTTTCATCTTGTATTCCCAGGTCGGGGCTTTCCCATTAGCCGTTTGTCCGGCCACCCCTTCGTGCCGAAGGGCCGCCAGTTTATAAACACCGCCGAGAGCGGGCTGGTCGAAGGCCGTTACGAGTTTTGTGCCCACACCCCAGATATTGATTTTTGCCCCCTGTTGCCGCAGGCTGTTGATAATCGTTTCGTCCAGGTCATTGCTGGCAACGATCGAAGTATCCTGAAAACCAGCGGCATCCAGAAGTTTGCGGGCTTCGATACTCAGGTACGCCAGATCGCCGGAGTCGAGCCGTATACCCGCCAGTTTGTAGCCGCGCTGCACCAGTTTCCGGCCGGTTTCGA
The DNA here is from genome assembly GCF_054776595.1 of Spirosoma horti. Taxonomy (NCBI): domain Bacteria; kingdom Pseudomonadati; phylum Bacteroidota; class Cytophagia; order Cytophagales; family Cytophagaceae; genus Spirosoma; species Spirosoma horti. The sequence goes on along the minus strand of NZ_BAAHBQ010000005.1, from coordinate 472,649 downwards.
TGGCATGCCGGACCCCCTGCAAACTGTCGTACGTATCCACCAGCAGCGTCACATTGTTGGGCAGCGCATCGGCGTAGGCATCAAACGCCTGCTGCTCATCATCAAACGACATCACCCAACTGTGGGCGTGCGTCCCCCGAACCGGAATGTCATAGAGTTTGCCCGCCAGCACATTGGACGTGGCATCGCAGCCGCCAATGTAGGCCGCCCGGCTGGCCGTCATGCCCCCGTCGACACCCTGCGCCCGACGTAAGCCAAATTCGAGCAAGGTGTCTTTTTCGGCCACGAGCCGGAGCCTGGCCGCCTTGGTGGCAATCAGCGATTCGAAATTAATGAGATTCAACAGGGGCGTTTCCAGTAACTGGCACTGTAAGATAGGCCCCCGCACGCGCACCAGCGGTTCATTCGGGAAAACGACGGTTCCCTCGGGTATGGCTTCGATGTCGCAGGTTAGTTTCAGATCGGCCAGATAGTCAATGAAGGCGTCTTCGAACAGAGGCTTACCATCGTTTCCGGTCAGGGTTCGGAGGTAGCGCAAGTCTTTTTTCGAGAAGCCGAAATTCTCGATATAGCCGATCACATTGGCCAGGCCACAGGCAATGGTGAAGCCCCCATTGAATGGATTTTTCCGAAAATAGAGATTAAAAACGGCCTCTTTTTCCGACGTTTTCGTTTTCCAGTAACCATAGGCCATCGTTACCTGATACAAATCGGTCAGCAGGCTGAGCGAGGTGTCATAAAGCTTATTTGTCATACACTACGAAGGTAAGGTGTTGAAGGTTTATAGAAAATCGTGCAGAGAAAAACATTTTTTGGTTAATTTGGCCTAATAATTGTGAGGGGCCCTTTTAACCAGACTCTTACTCACTCAACGTAACAAGATCATCCACAGCTCGCAGTACCACCATGCAGAAATTAAGTCTTTCGCAATCCCTTCAACAGAAGCTGTCTCCGCAGCAGATTCAGTTTATCAAACTGTTACAGATACCGACAGTTGAACTGGATACGCGCATTGAGGAAGAACTGGAAATAAATCCGGCTCTGGAAGAGGGTATGGACGAAGAATATGACCAGAAAGAGGAGGACCCCTACGATGAAACCGACGACTACAAAGACCGGGACAATGACCTCGATATAGATAGTTACATTCAGGATGAAGATTATGCCGGGTATAAAATGCAGGGCGATGGGAACTATGGCGAGGAAGAACGCGATATGCCCCTGGCAACCAGCTCAAGCCTGACAGATTCCCTGCTTCAACAATTTGGCTATCTGCAACTAACCGAAGAACAACGCATTGTTGGCCTGCAGCTCATCGGCAGCATTGAAGCCGACGGCTATATCCGGCGGTCGATTCAGGCCATTGTCAACGATCTGGCCTTCTCCCAGAACGTATTTACCGATGCGGATGAAGTGGAAGAAGTGCTGCAAAAAATTCAGTCGTTCGACCCGGCAGGCATCGGCGCCCGGTCCCTGCCCGAATGCCTGCTGCTACAGCTTCGGCGCAAAGACCAGTCGGACCCCTACAATGTGCTGGCGATTCGGATCATCGACGAGTTCTTCGACGAATTCTCCAAAAAGCATTACGATAAAATCCAGCGCCGGCTCAACATCAGCGATGAATCGCTCAAACGGGTAATTGACATCATTATCCGATTGAACCCCAAGCCAGGTTCTATCGAAGGCGAATCGGGGAATATTCAATACCTGATCCCCGATTTTCTGCTGACCAACAACAACGGCAAGCTGGAGTTGACGCTGAACTCTAAAAACGCCCCCGAGTTACGGATCAGCCGCTCTTTTGCTGACATGCTCGATACCTACGACAAGAGCAAAAAGCAGAATAAAAACCTGAAAGAAACGGTTTCGTTCGTGAAGCAGAAACTGGATGCGGCCAAGTGGTTTATCGACGCCATCAAGCAACGCCAGCAAACGCTGCTCAAGACCATGAACGCCATTGTGCGGTACCAGTATGACTTTTTCCTGACCGGCGATGAGTCCCGGCTGCGGCCCATGATCCTGAAAGATATTGCCACCCTGATCGACATGGACGTGTCGACGGTCTCGCGGGTGGCCAACAGCAAGGCCGTACAAACCGAATTTGGTATTTATCCGCTCAAATATTTCTTCTCCGAAGGCATCTCGACCGATACGGGCGAGGACGTCAGCAGCCGGGAAGTGAAAAACATTCTGAAAGACCTGATCGATGCGGAGCCCAAGCTTCACCCGCTCTCAGACGACAAACTGGAGAAAATACTGAACGACCGCGGCTACAACATTGCCCGCCGAACCGTTGCCAAATACCGCGAACAACTCAACATTCCGGTAGCCCGGCTCAGGAAGCAGTTGTAAGACGAATGAATTATAAATGATGAATGCCTTGAGTTGTTAACTTTGTGGAACAGGTCAACGCCGGCTCCATCGATCGTTGATCGTTCATCATTTATAATTCATACTTTCCTTTGACCTCCCGTTTTGCCCACTTCCTGTCGGCGGTTCTTCATCCGTTGCTGATGCCGACATTCTTATTTGCCCTGTTGCTGTTTCGTGTACCGACTGTGTTGGGGCTGGACGTCTTTTCTCCCTCGCTGAGACTGAGCATCCTGGTTCTTATTTTTGTGGGCACGTTCATGGTTCCGTCCGTGCTTATCTATTATCTCTACCGCAATGGATACGTCAAAAGCCTGTATCTGAACACGCTGGCCGACCGTCGATTGCCGTATTTTCTGACGGCCCTGATCTACCTGATTACGGCCTATCTGTTCACGTTTCAGATGCAGGTACTGTCGACGCTGGCGCCCGAAATAGGCGTCATTATTGGCAGTATTGCCGTCTCGATTCTGTTTGTGGGCCTCATCAGCCTATCCTGGCAAATCAGCGCACATGGCGTGGGCATTGGGGGTGTAGTGGGCATTATCAGTAGCCTGATGCTCAAGTTTGGCCTGACCGATTTGTTCATACCCTTGTTGCTGCTGGTGATGCTGTCGGGCTTTGTGGCGAGTGCCCGGCTCAGGCTCAATGCCCATACTCCCGGTCAGGTTAGTGCCGGGCTGGCGCTTGGCCTGCTGGTTAGCCTGATTACCGTATATTGGTTTCTTTAACTTCCTGCCCGACTTAACAAATCGGGCTTTTCCCTTATGACCTTTTGCCATGTACGATAACCTTCTCTACAACGTCACCGACACGGTTTGCCGGATCACCCTCAACCGACCCCAGGTATACAATGCCCTTAGCCCCGGCCTGATTCGCGACATTACGGCCGCCATTGAAGCCGCAGGGGCCGATGAGCAGGTCCGGGTCATCGTTCTCACCGGCGCGGGCGACAAAGCCTTTTCATCGGGCGCTGACCTGAAAGAAGGCGTCACGAATGCGGCTTCTTCGGGTGGGCAGCTTGCGCTGGGCGACGCCCTCCGAACTACCTACCACCCCATGATTCAGGCGATCCGCAACGTAGCCAAACCGGTTATCGGCCGCATCAACGGTGTAGCCGCCGGGGCGGGCTGTTCACTGGCGCTGGCCTGCGATGTGGTTATCTGCGCCGATGAGGCTTATTTCAGCCAGATATTTGTCAACATCGGCCTGATGCCCGACGCGGGATCGACCTTCTTTCTGCCCCGGCTTATTGGTCCGCAACGTGCGTTTGAGCTATGCAGCACCGGCCGACGCGTCTACGGACCCGAAGCGGCCCAGATGGGTCTGGTGAGCCGCTCGGTGGCCACGCCGGAACTGGATGCGGCTGTCGATACCGTTGTGGCGTATTATGCCTCCGCTCCTACCCTGGCTATTGGGCTAATGAAAAAAGTATTGAATCAATCGTTGCAGTCTGATCTGGCTCACCAGCTCGAACAAGAAGCTGACAATCAGGACAAAATAGGCCGTTCGGCCGATGCTGCGGAAGGCATTGGGGCCTTTCTGATGAAGCGTAAAGCAAATTTTTCCGGAAAATAGGTTGACAAACGTCTTTTTTATCCCTACTTTTGCACTCCCAATCAACGGGAAATGCATTCGTAGCTCAATTGGATAGAGCACCTGACTACGGATCAGGAGGTTTGGGGTTCGAATCCCTACGAGTGCACTGATTACCAGCCATTTACGAGTTAATTCTTGTGAATGGCTATTTTTTTGCATACGGATTTGCATACATGGGGTTTTATATGCGATTCACTTTAAGGCGTTGAATCATGGCATTTCGCACTCAAATTGGCAGATTTTTTATTGGTTTCTTGCTCATTTTATCACTCGACCAATGTAAGCAGGCCAGCGTGCCCATTCCGGCCTACACAACGCCAACTCGTGATGACAATATGGCGATGGGTAACCCTGATGGTGCCAAAAAATCAGAAACTAGTCCGAACGCTTACTTAGTTATCCGCCCGACTTATTCGCTTTCCTACAATCAATCCACCGGCATCGCTAACTGGTGTAGCTGGCACCTCAGCGCTGCCTGGAAAGGATCAGCTACTCGCTACGCCGGTAATTTCATTCCTGATCAATCGTTACTCGCTACATGGTATCAGGCCCGGCATGCTGATTATACAAACACCGGCTTTGACCGTGGCCACCTCTGCCCTTCTGATGATCGGGATAGTACGGCCGAGGAGAATCGGACGACATTCATCCTAACCAACATCGTACCCCAGGCACCGCAGCTTAACCGCCAATCATGGCTAAGGCTGGAGGACTATTGCCGGAGCCTGGTAGCTCAAGGCAACGAGTTATACATTATTGCGGGCACTTACGGCAAAGGTGGTGAAGGTGATAATGGGAAGGCTACAAGCATAGCCAGTGGTAAGCTTACCGTTCCTGCTGCACTTTGGAAGTTGATCGTGGTGTTGCCTGTGGGTTCGGATGATGTGAACCGGATAAATACTCAGACGCGTGTTATTGCGGTCTGGATGCCCAACACTAATAATGTGGGCGAACAACCCTGGCCAGGTTTTCGGGTGAGTGTAGATGAGGTGGAGAAGCAGACTGGATACAACTTGCTGTCGAGCGTGTCAAATGACGTGCAGCAGGTAATTGAAGCGAAAGCAGATAATTTAGCTTTATAGCTTCTAGTAAAACATAAAGCTAATTCTAACCTTGACCTCAATGTTTATTCCTTCTACGTAAGATTAGTTATACAGCGGGCCTAAAGAAAGTACTATATTGACTGCGAAAGCAGCGTGAGTACAACTAGAATTTTTATATGAGCTACTTTCAACTACTACCGATGATTAATGAATGTATTGATTTTATCAATTTTAAAGGGCCTTATTCGAAGAAGAAATGGGCTATGCTTTATGTATTCGGGCTAGATTTCAAGCAGGGTGTCATGATATCTGTTAATTAGCTGTTTTTAAAAAAGGTGTAACTTGTATGCGTTGACTGAATTTGAATAAAACATATATCTGTTCTATAAACTAACCTGGCTACGGTCCCTCGGCGATCATGTCAGATGACGCGAAAGAACGGCAACCGCCAGATTAAGAAACGGGTTAAACAGCTGCTGAAGAAGCGATCATTATTATTTCGTTACCAATACAAAGCCCTGCCATAACTGGTGGGGCTTTTGTGTAAGTTGGCACTTTGGCTGTTCGCTTTTCTTACCTTAAAACCCTGACGCAAGCTATGCTTACCCAGCAACCGCTTTCCTTTTCGCTCAACCGCCAACGCATGGAACTAGCGCTTCTGTTTGAACTACCCGCCCAGCTCAACCAGGGGCTTTGCGAACTTCAATGTCATCTGCGGGTGGAGGGGACGAGCTGCCCACCCTACGGATCAGGCGTCTTTGTGCTGGCCTTGCAATGGAATGCCAAGGGACAAAAACTCGAAGGCTACCCTTCTGAAACCCTGGTGATCAACCAAACCCTATCCGAGATTCGCGCCCAGCATCGTCAGCTTATGCGGGATTTAATTCGGGCTGACCAGCAGCCTACAGCGGACTTGGTCCACCATCACTGGACAACAGGAGAGCTGATTTCACCTCAGTTGATGGTCGTCTTTGATGAATATATGACCTATCTGAACCGCGTGCCGCTGTCCGAACGAAAAAATAAATCCACCCTTCACAAATGGTACCTGGCCCATCGCCATTTGCGGGACTATTTGAGCCAGACCCACCAACTTCATTTATCCTTGAGTGAGGTAACACCTGTCTGGGGGCGCAACTTTTATCATTGGTTGCGCGAAAACGATCAATCCGAGGACATCGCAGCCCGCTACTTCTGCTTCATTCGGGAGACGCTGCATTACGCCGTCGAGCGGGAGATGATTGCCTACAACAAACTCCAAAGCATTGAAATCACACGGGAGGCTGCCAAAGTGGTGGTGTGTCTGTCGCCCAAGCAAATTGAACAGTTAGCTGATCTGGAAGGCTTATCACCGTTGCTCAATCAGGTCCGGCTTTGGGCGCTGTTCTGTTGCTATACTGGCCTGGACTACACGGATGCGGTCGCCTTTGCGAGTGATCCGACTCCCCACATTCAGACCCTACCTTACGGCGAAAAGATCGTCTGGCGCCGACTCAAATTTCATCAGGTGAAAGGGGCCTTGCCCGAATGGGGCTTTAGTCACATCCCGCTGCTTCCTGAAACCAAGCGATTACTCTTGCAAATCCACGAGTGGACGGCTCTCAGCCCCCAGCGGATGAATCAGAATTTACATAAGTTGGAGGAGAGGTTGAATCTGCCCTTCCGGCTGACAACCAAAGTCTGCCGAAAGACCGCAGGAGCTTTATTTCTGATTCGAGGCTACCAGGCCGAAGCGGTGCGCAAGATTCTGGGCATCCGCGCCCTTGCGGTGTTTGAGCGGTGTTATTTATCGCTGCTGAGCGATCTGGTCGATATCAACATGGAACGCTTAAACCGCGATCCTTCCTTAGCGGCCAACTTTCATGGTCGGGGTCTGGTGGCGGGCTTTCCTGCCACTGGCTCGGACACGTTGTAGATTGCCTACTTGAACGTCCACTTTTTAAACAGAATAAGGAACGACAAACCGGCGCTGCCGATTTCAATAAAATCATCATTTCTCTAGGAGTACGGAAGAACGCTGGCCATTACAAAACAATCTCTTTACTCCGCTACCTACTAAACCCTTATCGTACCTTAAGAATTTCACTCCACTTTGTTGTGTAGCAGGGAGAAAGATACTTTCGATTGTGCTCCCAGTCGGGACTAAAACTCTGATTGGCCAGTTGGATCGTTCCCCGACCGTGTCGCTGATTAAGCCGATCCATAACAACGGATAACTTAACCAATCGCTCGTCGGGTCCGTCGATGAAGATTCCCTTCTGGCGGTAATCGCTGGGCACAAAGCCCGACAGAATGATTCCTACTTTCTGATAGGCATAGCCAAACTGAAAAATGGACTGTAGCGCCAAATCACCATAACGAACAAGCTCAGTGATGCTGGCGGTTGGATGAGGCAGGGTAATCGTCCTGGCATTGTAGTACTGCTTCGCGGGTTGCCCGTTCGGGCTTTTTTTGAACCGGTTCGTGTGTAAGAAAACCGTCATCGTGCTGCACAGTGAATCCTGCTTTCTAAGCTTTTCGCTGGCCTTGCCCAGATACGTGGTCATGGCCTCAGTAATGGTCTTCAGGTCTGGGATAAGCCTACCGAACGACGGCGCCGTGATGATGGCTTTCTTCGGTGGCTGACCCACTTCCAGCATCCGGCAGGGAAAGCCCCGCAGCTCGTGTACCAGACGCAAGCCGTTGACGGTCATCACTTGGTTTACCCAATCATCATTGGCGTCCCGCAGCTGGGCTGCGGTGGTGATCCCGTTTTTCTTGAGCATACCCGCATAGCGACGGCCAACACCCCACAGATCACCTACCGGAAAATCAAACAGCACCTCATCAATCGCTTCTGGGTTATCCAGCACACAGACACCGTTCAATTCGGGACGCTGTTTGGCTATCCGGTTAGCCAGTTTGGCCAGCGTTTTAGTTGGGCCGAAACCTACACAGACCGGAAGCCTGAGCCACTGAGCCACGGTGGAGCGAATGGACTCGCCTAGGCCACGATAACTGGGATAGAGTCCCTCGTACCCATCAGCCTGAATAAACGCTTCATCGATGCTGTAGACCTCAACGTCTTCGACAAAATGCGTGAGCGTACTCATCAACCGCGCACTCATATCCCCGTAGAGCGTGTAGTTGGAGCTAAAGACAGCAACGTTATACTGTTCGATCAGCTCAGCCATTTGAAAGAAGGGAACTCCCATCTTGATGCCCAAGGCCTTAGCTTCGTTCGAGCGGGCTACCACGCAGCCGTCGTTGTTGGAGAGTACCACCACCGGTCGGCCGATCAGGCTCGGATCAAAGCTACGCTGGCAGCTGGCGTAGAAGTTATTGGCGTCGACTAAACCTAGCATCATCAGAACTTTTGCAGGTTATAAGTGACTACGCCCACAATAGAGAAGTTCTCTCCCGGATGCACGTAAATGGGTAAATACTTCGGATTCGATGACTCCAGGACAATTAACTTATCCGCGTACCGGATTCGTTTTACTGCATGGCCACCGTCGTACCACACAATGACAATCTTGCCATCGGAAGGTGTACGAGAACTATCCACAATCAACACATCACCTGGCTCGATCCGATCACCGATCATACTATCCCCGGTGACACGCACAAAATAGGTAGCCTCGGGGCTGGTGATGCACAAATCATTGAGATCACAGACTTTGTCCAGATAGCTTTCGGCCGGGCTGGGAAAGCCACCCTGAACGAGCGAAGAAAAGAAGGGAATCAGGTATTTAGTGGAGGCTGTCACCTTCACCATCGCTCCTTCATCAAGGTGATCTATCCTGTCAATCATAGCGTCAAAAATATGCACAAGACGCTATATTATACTTTTGTTATATATGTTGCAAGTGTAGTATATTGAAATAATCTTGACACGCAAATGAATTGGGTATGAAAATGGTCATTTCTCCGGGCGATCGGGTGCGGATTACCAGATTAATTAATGGCTATGAACGGGGCTATTACACGGGAATGGTGATAGCTTGGACTTCTTCGGGAAAGCTCAAGATCAAGGCGGATACCTGTACAGTTGCAGTGGTGTCGAGTGAATTGGTCAAGAAGGTAGCTGACGGACCATCCGAGTTATAACAAAATAAGCCCCGCCAATCATAACAGAGTAGTTAAGTATACGGGCTATATAAAATATAAACATATATACTAACGTTTGTTTCTATAATTACATTAGATACTTAAATGTTTATATCAGCCGCTGTCCAATGGACGACGGCTGTTTTTTACCATATAAATATTATTGCCTGTAGAGACTAGTCTACCTTATTTAGCGATCGCATTGAGTTAATATAATAATGCATGTCAGCTACAGCCAGATCTTACTGAGGTCTGGCTGTTTTAAAGAATACTTATTCATCCCGTTTTGTCTTTAGCAACACCTTCCATCGACGGCGGGACACGGATAATGCTTTTCCATCGGTCACCTGAACCATTTCAATTCGCTCTTGGCTGTATTGGGCGTATGGATGGAGGCACCACCACCCGTCAGAAGCGAAGCGCCAAGGTGGTTATTTCGGATCCAGCTACGCCAGATTTCGATGCCCTTGATTTTGTATTCTACCAGCTATTGCAAGGCGTCGGGTTGTTTCTAGCATCGTCTTAATGTATGATGGCTTTCATTTAAATGTATTTGCGTTTGATAAGATTTGAGACAATGTGGTCAAGAAAGTAGTGACCCTTTATTTGTTTCACTGTCTATTTTTATATGTTTATACGTATTTATGACTTTTTGTGGACTTCCCTTTTACTGATTGTCCACGAGCTACTTGAAGCAGGTCTCCCCAACAGGCCTGCCAAGAAGCCACTGCCTGAAGAAGAGCACCTGAAAACTTACAGATAAGGTCTTAATCATACTATTTGGGCTTCCAACCAAGCCTTTTTTCACTTCGGTATCTGTCTTAAAAAGTTTACGTCTGATTTTGACGACCTCGTCCAGGTCGGTTAGGCTAATGCCGATACGCCTTTTCAGAGTGGGTTTATCTTCGTGACAGCTGGACCGCTACGAAACGGAATTGCCCAACTCGGAAAGCTGGGCAATTCCGTTTTCATAGGTTAAACGCATGACTGACTATAGTAACGGCCAAAGTCTAACAGCATCGACCTACCAGCCACTCTCCCCGCAGCCGGATGACTAATTGACTCAGTAATGTTCCATTTATAGGCTTGGTAATAAACTCGCTGGCACCAAGTACCTGTGCTCGTTGTCGATCCTGCTCCTCATCAGATGTGGTCAGAATAACAATGGGCGTAGATTGGTAAAGCGGGTGTTCCCGAAGTTGTTTTAGCGCCTCGAATCCGTTAAGCCGGGGCATATTTAAATCCAGAATAATTAATTCAGGTGTCGATCCGCTTTGTTCCAGGGCTTCTAGTAAGGCCAGACCATCGTGAGCAAAGGCGAGCTGGCATTGGGGGCTATTCTTAGCGAAAGCACTATTCAGCAAGTAGCGGTCGTCTTCATCATCATCGGCCACAAAGACGCAGGTGTAGGAGTTTTTGGTCATCAGTAAGGCTGAAGGTTACAATGGATAAAAGGGGACATCTCAATAGTCTTCTATATGATCAGCCTGTCAGCCATTCATCAGACAATAGTACAATGAATTTAGGTAGCATGCGCTCTGTTTGTTACCTTATCGACTAACTAGTTCACTGAACAAAGGACTTCCGAATGCGCTTATCCTAAGTAGCTGTTTTACGACACTAAATACACTACCTCCGATGAATACGATAAAGCCCTGGGTTGCCCTGCTGGATGCCGATGAAGATGACTACATATTCTGGCAACATGGCTTTAGCTCATGGGCTCAGCATCTGGAACTGTACTGGTTTAACTCCATCAGTGCGTATTTCTCGGCGACCAGCCTAGGAAAGGATACGCCAGTAGCTTTAGTGATGGATGGAGTAATACCCGATGGAGAGGAAATGAAATGGTTGAGTACTTTATTACTCCACCCCAGTTGTCAGCAGGCCTGTCTGATTATGCTATCGGCCGAGGTAGATGAACAACAGCGGGAAGCCTCCCTGCGGCTAGGGGCGGCTGATCATTTGCAAAAACCATCAAATTTGAATGATTTACAGGCTGCGGTCTCGAAAGTAAGTTCGCATGTAGCCGCCAAGCGTGGTTAATAAGTACAGGATAAGGAGTTATAATTGTAACAACAGGAGCTACTAGTAGGGACCTTGTAATGGAAATACCCTAGTTTTAAACCCGCCAAAGTCAGTCCACATTGCAGGGGTATTAGTTAACCCATTTAATTTAAATCAGCCTATAAAGGCACTTTTTCCCATTTCTCTTCAATTTTTGTAGTCTAGGCATAACCCCACAAACATCCCTACACACCCCTTCGCCGAGTCCCTTCACAATTACTCACCTGCCGATAGCACATCAGAGGGGGTTAATTAACTTACTAAATTAACTCAAATCAACACATAAAGGGGCTTTGCCTCAGCCATAGGTCTCCCCCCCTATACCCCTTTTTCGAAACGTAATCTCTGATACTCTTCTGCCCTGTGGATAAAATTTATAAAAAGGCAGATTATGGAGTTTAGCCTAGCTTGAGGCAGTGTATGACTTTTCGTACTATTCGCACCCAAGAATTGGCTAATAAGCAGTTTTCGCATCTCCAGATTGACCGCTACGAAACAAAAATGCCCAACTCAGGGAGCCGGGCGATTTCGATTACAAAGGTTAGACGCAGGATTTTGCAGAAGTAACAAGGGTGGCAGAAAAAATAAAAAGATTTGTTTTCACCTGCATATCATACACTTCCTACACGGTTTAATAAGCGTATTACCTACATCATACCCGGTGTCAAGTCAGACATGGTTATTGTACGATTATGAGATATGTCATATCGACTTATGCTCTGACGGCAAAGTTCTGTTTGACAAATCAGCTTCTCGGCGGGGCACAGCTCGTACCCAGGTACGAAAAAATTTGCGATGTTCATCTTTTGCCATTCGCTTAGGTAATGAGCCTTTCAATAAGTCCCTACTCATCTGCCGCTTTAAAGCAGGTTGCCCTGGTCTTTTCACCGGCACCCTCGATTTAGTTTTGTCTATTTCCTGATATTCAGGAATGCTGGCGCTGTCAAATTCCTCTTCAAATCTCGGGCCCCCACCTATTAACAAATCGATTTGACGCTCTGGAAGAACTTTAACTAATTCGGCTCGAGTAAATTTATCTGTGGGCGACCGGTTAATTTTTTGAAATATTTTGTACCATTCGTTAGATCTACTTCGATACTTATGAGCCAAGAATGTAATAAATGGCCACAAGCCCCATTTTTGTTTGTTGTAATCAATGTAAGCTTTGTTGATATCAGCATATACCTCAACAATTTTTGTAGGCTCGATCGTACGATGCTCGACCGAGGGTGTCTTGTGGTGAATAGCTTCATCGACAAAAGCAACTACGCCATATTTGGGAATTCTAGTAGCACCAAATTCAGTCGGAATAGGAAGGAGTTCTTTTGCTCTCCTTAGATCTCTGATAAATTCTGTTGGCAAATTGCGGGCAATGTGAGCTTCGTACTTTTCGCTGCTTGCCGGATTGACAATATACTCGGGACCCGAAATCTCTTTATCATTTACATAATTAAGATTAACAAATAGTGTTTGCCCAATTGTATCCTTGTGTAAATTAGTGGTAGTTTGAAATCTCACTTTGGTATAATGGACTTCAATAATTATCTTCCAGTTTTCGTTTATTACTCCGCTCTTCTGTAAATACTCAAGCTGGCCAGCCTTTTCCATTGTGGCCAAAGTATTAATAATAATATCGTTTTCAATGCCTGCTTTTTGCACTAAGTCATAACTACTATTTTTAACAGCATTACTCTCAAGCTTAACAAGGCTGGCTTTGCTTATTAAGTCATATACGCTATCTCCTTCATCCATTTCAGTTAACACTATTCCACCTACGCAAGAGGAATTATATTTTGATCTATCTTTCTCGGGCTTTTGATCAATCATTTTATCTAAAGTATCACTAAGCCTTTGAACGTCGACATCTGGCCCCTCAAAGACTTTTGGAGTTGCTAATTCCTTTAGCAGTTCCGCTGGTGTTTTTTCTCTAATAGGAGTTTTATCTCTAATAATAGTGGCTAATGGTGGCGGTGATTGGGTCCTTAAGCCAGGGAATTTAGCAGGATGAGAGGCTTTACCTCCGCCTGCCTTAGTCCGGGCTAAGGCAGCCCGTTGCCAACGATTAGGTTTTCTTCTTCTGCAGAACATAGAGGTCTCTAAATGGTATTAAACTCAGAAAATAGTCTGATTGTCAGACGCTACCTACCTACCGCTAGCGGAAAAGTTATTAATCATTATCTACTATCCAACACTTCATCATGATGGATATTACACCCGCTCTAAGATAATGTATGAACACAGTACGATTTATAGCTGACTTTTAAGTCACAATAAAGACAGATAGTAAATTAAATAGATACATTTTCAAACAAATGGTATAATTTTTAAATATATTTTGAAAAATTATACCATATAAGGTCAATGATCATAAAACATTCATCATTCAGTGTTCATAGGGGCAAATAAACTATTGACTAGTAGCCCGCCCGCAATACGTCCAGGCTACTGCGCTGAGACAGTTGTAGATTGAAGCCCGAATCAATAGATTGCTAGAAAAGAGACGGTCAACTGAGAGGGAATATTTAAACTAGGACACTAATACATTTCCAGGCATTCACTTTATCATTAATCAGCGGAGCAGGTTTGATTAGCCTAAACTGTATCTAGTCAAACCTTATGGCAAACGTTCTGTTGTAGGGGTAATCTCTCAACTTTGATATAACCTTATGGCTAATCCAGACAATCCAAATCCAGAGCACAAAGAAGGACCTGTCGCTAAGACGATTGAACAACAAACGGCTAAGTTGCCTTCTGACTTGTTCCTGTGGGCAGCCTTGGGTTCAATGGGCGCTTCGCTATACATGCAATATAAGGGTGACCGGGATCGCAGCCTGTTCATTGGCCAGTGGGCGGCTCCCTTTTTGATACTAGGCTTGTACAACAAACTAGTTAAAGTGGAAGGCAGTGATTAGAGCCGTTTATCGAATTGACTTAGGAGGCCTGCTACTGATTAGTGGTAGGCTTTTTGTTATTATGGCTCCCATGTCCCATTTGGCTGATCTATTCCATTCAATCAGTTAGTGCTGATCTGCAGGTACAACCCAAGGCTAGTATCGAATTGATGCCCTGACTCATTTGTAGATCAAGCCAGCTCTATTGGAGTCAACAATAGATTAAGTTACTGACTTAAAAGCCTTCCCCGTAAACTATCAAAACAAACCATCTGGTTGATCGTAATGAGTGATTTAGTGATTTGCCCAAAGTGTGAGTCCGATCAGGTAGTCGAGGTCGGCATTAAGCCATCGATGCCTGTTGAAGACATAACGCTCACCCGGGAAAAGGAGGACCAGGTATTGACTGATTTATTTGGTCATGATAACCGGGACCGGCAATGTTTGGTCTGTGGCAATAAGTGGAATGCTGAAGAAGAAGACCTACGGCAGCAGGAAGATCAAAGCCAGTTCAACGCTCTCACCTTCGGCGATAGGAAGGATAAATTTTACGCCGATTATGAGTCGGGGCAGCTTGACCAGGCCGGACAAAACGTCCCGATGGAAGCCCTTGGCGTTTACAAAAGAAAGGGCATAAAAGCGGCCTACCGATTTCTCAAACTGCTGGACATAAAAGTAAACCGATTTAAAAAAAGAACAACACTGGCTGTTTTAGGGGTTGTATTTCTATTGCTTGTGTTGATTTATATGTTAGTTTAATTCTGAGTTCAATGTGTGTGCCCTAAAACAGTAACTACTCTACCTGTGTAATCCTAAAAGTAAGGGGTTAATTCAAGCAAAAGTACTGCCTCTTCAACACTGGCAACGCGTCGTCGCGACGCTTCGAAAGTTATACGTGTGTTCGCAAATTCCAGATGCACCGTCAGCCCTTTAGCGCTGTATCGATTGTAGCTGACAACATAGGTGGGATTGATGGCTATACCTTTTCGGACCTGAATGATATGTGGATACCAGGCACTAACTTTTTTAAGTGTCGTGCTGGCTAGCACCGTTTTACCATCCGGATAGTGCAAGGTTGTGTAGTTCCCATCGCCCTGTAAATAAGCAACGGGTTTGGTTCGGTCGATGTGTTTAGAGTGCTTGGGCATGGTGGATAGATTAAACGGCCAAAGTTCGGGGTTAATCTAGAAAAGCCAAGCACCCTACAGCCGGAAGGCTCTCTAATGCTCTCATAAACAAGCCCGACACAAGCGCATCGAGAACAAAAAAGCCCAGCCGCCATACGACCGGGCTTTTGAGTTGAAGGGAAGTGACTAGTCAGTTACTTAACTCTACTCCAGCGCCTGTTCCACTGGCAGAACTAGGGTCCTTTCTCATCGAACGGCCAGAAAGCTGGGTTCCTTAAACACTACTTGTACCACCCGTCAAAGGCTGCAACCACATCAGTCCATACACTCGTGCCTGGCTTTTGATCGGAATTAACCAGTACCGCTACATAGACTTCGTTCTCGAATCCAAACAGCCACGCTCCTACTTCTCCAGCATTGTTCGAGGCTGGGTATCCCCCGTTTTTTATGACGTATTTCTGGCCCGTGTTAGTCTTAATATTGGACTTATCATAACCCAAGGTGTCTCTGCGCATAGCGTCGGCTAGGGTTTTTGGCAGGATCTTGTAGGTATGGTGCAGTGCATTCATGAACGTCGCCATTTGCAGCGCCGACATGTTCCAGCCACGTTCGCCGTTGGTCAGGGTCATATCACCCCAATCTGTTCCTTTTCCGTTGGGGGCTGCCCATTTATAGCATAGGGCTGGGTTCACATCGGTAGGTTTACAGGCCATATTAGGAGCCAGTCCAATCTTATCGAACACATTGAGCTGGCAGTAGTCCATGTAGGCATCGGTGTATTCCTGAGCCTGTTTCTGCTCAACTTCGTTTATTTTCTGCACGGATGCATTGGCCGGCATCGGCGTTATGGAATAGCCACCTGCTACGTTTGGAATCAGGAACCGCATGAGAGCGAAGTTCATGTTCAGGTAATCAAACGTCAACCGGGGTGAGGTAGCCCCTACGACCATAGCCGCTTTTAAAGACCCATAGTCCGAGGGAACATTCTGCGGAAAGCCACTTCGCATGGCCAGGAGTTGCCGAAATGTAACGGTTTTAATACTACTATGTAATGACCAATGTTTAGGCAGATATGACCACATGGGCGAATCGATGCTGATGGATTTGGCGTTGAGGGCATGCAGTAGAGCCGCAGCCGTCACAGTTTTGCTTACGCTGGCCACATTGATTTTATCGCCCACATCCATCTTACGTTCAGGAGCGTCGGCTGGCTGGCGGGCATTGCCTCCGGCGCGTGAGGCCCGTAGCGATCCGTCGGCAAAAACGACGATCTGGTAACCCATCACGTCGGGTTTGATCCGGGCTTCAATATCGTCGGCCAGAGCAGCTACATCGAGCGTTTTACCGTCTTTGCCCACATCGGCATTTGGTTGACAGGCGGTTAATAAGGTAAGCAGAGTAAGAGAACTGGCTATTGAAACAGGAATTGTTTTCACGGCTACTATTGGGTCTAGATTTGTTGGGAACAAAGGTAGCCTGGCCCCTCACAGCCTATCAAGCGCATAAATCCTGCTTTCCAGGGCGATTTCTACGGATTTGTAAGCCGCGTAGTAGTACGCGTAACCTGCGTGAATTGGTGATCATGACGCGGCCATCAAGTGTTGTCATGTTGGCCGGTGAAGCCTGCTCTCAGCTTATACCTGATGATGATATTGCTGCCGCCTTCGAGGATTTCAAGACCAAAGCTTAGGACGTTATTGAATCATCCAATGATCCGGCGCCTTACACTACAGCTTGGAATTTAATCAACTTGTATGCCCAGAGCAGTTTAGCAGAATTCTCGCAGGGCAATATCTCTGCATTGGACAAACTAAAAGAGCAACTCAAGTCTAGTATCGAATTAATGCCTTAGCCATTTTCCAATAAATTCTCAAAAGTACGGGGGGGTAGTAAGAAACGGAGTATGACCGGGGGTGGTTTCCGCCGGTAGCCCCGGGCATCGCTCGTTGATAATTATAAGCTGACAGTAGTCAATTTTTACAGCAATGGCGGAGGACAATTCACCCGATGCGGTAGTCCCAAGGCCCGTTTTTAGACGCTAAAAGGTAAAAAATTCTTCTTTTTTTGCAACTCTCTATCTTATAGCATGTTAACCACTTCGATGTATACCGTAGGGGGGTGTTCAGCATAGTATATCATACGATTGCTAGCCCGAAAGCTACGTTTGAAGGCTTTTTTGTCTCTTTTAAGGGTAGCTAGCAAATCTGTTTACAATAGGGCTATAAGAGGTGGTGAGAGTTAGAAAATTAACCAATAATATCACTCCGCGCTTGAGCAAACACCTGACGATAGCAGCCATCGTTAGCGTTGTGCGGTAATTCCAAAGCTATTTTTGAGAAGAAATCTAGGTTAATAAAATGATTTTCGCCTAAATCGCTCGTAACTAGTTAACTACCCCCTAGCATACACCATAGAGTGTTTTATCCACGGTAATATATGACCTTTGAATCACTCCATATGTGCCGAGGGCGCGTTTTAAACGCAACCCTTAATACGATATTGAGCCGTATTTAAACTTGGATAAAATCTAGCTCCCCTTTTGCTCATTGCCCAACTTCGGTCGGCTACTTATCCGGATGCTCAGGAGGTTTTTGTGGTAATAAAAACACATCTTGCTAACCAAAATTCGGACCCTTCAGTCGGGGCCGTAAACCCGCCTTATTTTCGCTGTCCAGGCACTAATCAGTCCTTGCACAATTCCCCTCTCCTTAAAGTAATACTTTACCCATTTTCAAGAGAGAGTAGCGGGGCTACGGGGTTTTCCGCGTCTAACTGCGGGCTCGACATGTACGGCAATTGTCGTACAAATGGGTACTTGGTTCACTAAATCATTGCCCGATTTATTCCACTAGTTACCCCGCATGGCAACGCTAGACCCGGGTTACTTCGGCCAGGTATTGGCCGAGGAATCCGGGTTAATTCCGGGATTTAACCAAAAAATAGTCGCTTTTGCGCCCGGTTGGAACAATTCTCCGAGTTTTTGGGCGAAATCTCCGACTGCCTGGCTGGCAAAACCCCTAATCTTGCCCCCGCGATAAACGGGGCATTTTATTTTACCACATCCTGTACATCCGCTATTAACTCCCATTGGGCTCTACCAGCGGCAAAAAACTTGTTGTTCGTACTATTTTCACTTTTTATTAATTACCTTTTTACCAATGTTTGTATGACCATTTCTACTGTACCGAAACTAACTTCGAGGAACCCGGATGATAGGTTTCTTAGCAGCGTGACGTCATTATGCCCTAGACGGCTAGGCCCAGGGATGCCCCTCGTTTGGTTGAGTCTGCTGACCGTTTTGTTAACCCTAACCAGGGCAAACGCTCAGGACCCCTGCTTTGGCCCAACCATACCCACGATTACCACCACCCGAACGGCTATCTGTGCCGGAACCAGCACCATTTTACGAATCCAGAGTGGAAGCTTAAACGACGCGAGTAACTGGAAGTGGTATGCGGGGAGCTGCGGCGGCACGCCGGCCGGTACCGGTTCGTCGATACAAGTAAGCCCAGGATCAACGACGACTTACTACGTCCGGGGGGAAGGGGGCTGTGTCACCCCCGGTGCGTGCGCATCGCAACAAATCACAGTCAGTGAGCCCTTCTTCGCGAGCTTGAGCAACAACGGCCCCTTAACCTGCGCCAGGACCAGCGTCACGCTGACAACTAACGGCGGACCGTCGGGTGCCACGTATACCTACAGCGGTGGCGTTCAAGCCAATTCGGCCAACCCGGCCACCGCTACGGTCAGCCAGAGTGGTCCTTACAGTGTGACCGTGGCGGTGGCCGGAGGCTGCTCGTCCATCGCCACGACGACGGTCACCAGTAACACGGTGGCCCCTACCGTTGTTGTAACGCCAAGCAGTCAGAGTATCTGTTCGGGCCAGACAGCGACCTTCACGGCCTCGGGTGCCGATACCTACACCTGGAGTACCGGGGCTACCACCGCCAGTACTGCCGCCAGCACGCCCGGCTCCTACTCGGTCACCGGTACCCGGGCTAGTAATGGTTGCTCAGCCACGGCCGCGGGCCAGCTCACCGTCTTGCCCACCCCGACGTTAAGTCTGGATAACGCGCGCACGTCATCTTCCTCCCGCTGCGATACGCCCAACGGTCAAATCGGCTTTACCACCAATGTGGCCGGGGGGGACTACTCGGTGAGCTATCGCACCAGCCAGTTGAGTGACGTGCAGACCAAAACCGTCACCGTAGCCGACAGCCGCTTCGTGCTGTCGGGGCTGAGTGGCGGCAGTTATTACGGCTTCAGCCTGAGCAGTGCTGGGTGCACGGGCACCAATAGTGTGACGGTGACGCTGACCAGCCCCGTGCCACCTAGTGTGAGCATCAGTCCGGCTTCCCAGACCATCTGCCAGGGCCAAACGGCGATCTTTACGGCTCAGGGCGGGGATGCCTACAGCTGGAGTACGGGTACCACCACCGCCAGCCTCTCGGTTAGCGTGAGCGGGGCCTACTCGGTGACGGCTACGGCCAGCAATGGCTGCTCGGCGACGGCCACGGCGAGCCTAACGGTCAATTCCCTGCCGATGGTGTACGCCGTGACCGGGGGGGGCGCCTATTGTACCGGCAGCAACGGCATTGGCGTGGGCCTGTCGGGCTCGGAGTCGGGGGTCAACTACCAGCTCCAACGTGATGGTAACCCGGTGGGCTCGCCCCTGGCCGGCACAGGTAGCGCCCTGAGCTTCGGTCCCCAGACCACTGGTAGCTATACCGTGCTAGCTACCAGCACCAGCTGTCAGCAAGCCATGAACGGGTCGACCACGGTGACCAGCACGCCCCTGCCCTCGGCGCCCACCCTGGTGACCCAGAGCGGCTATAGCTACCCGGCCGGGCAGAGCAGCCTGACCATCGCCCAGAACGTGGGGCCGGTGAGCCTAACGGTGATGGGCTGCTCGGAGGGTATGGTCATGGCCAACGGCAACGCAGCCAGCAGCTTCACCGTCTCCACAGCCATGACCGGCACCCAAACCTACACGGCCACCTGCACCCAGGGCGGCTGCACCAGTCCGGCAGGCAACTTCCAGCTCACGGTGGTGCCCACCACGCTCAGCGTGCTGCACAAGGACGTAGACTACGGTCAAACCCAGGACCAGATCATCAAGCCATTTCTCAAGCTGGCCAATGCCGGCGGGCAGCCCGTGCCCTACGGCGAGCTAACGGTCCGCTACTGGTTCACCTCCGAAGGCAATTCACCCCCCACGGACTTTCAGCTTTATTACGCCCAGCTAGGAGCCGTCACCATGAAGTATGTTCCCCTGGCCCAACCCCGGCAGGGTGCCTTTGGCTACGTCGAGTACAGCTTCCCCGGGGGCGGCAGCCTGCCGGCCAACGGCAACTCGGGACCCATTGAGAATGGCATACTGAAGAAGGACCGCAGCAACTTCAACGAAACCGACGACTACTCCTACCAGCCTAACCGGGACTATCTGCCCAACGCCCGTATCACCGCCTATCGGAACGGCGTGATCGTCTGGGGCCAGGAGCCCACCCCGGTGGCCTCCCAGACCGCCGTGCAGGTGTACTCGGCCGCCAAGGATGGAGGGATCACCTCCCAGATCCAGACCCGGCTGGAGCTGCGCAATACGGGCAACGTAGCGCTGCCTGTCTCGAGCCTGAAGCTGCGCTACTACTTTACCTCTGATAACGGTCAGACGGCCAATGTGTACGTGGATTATGCTGATTTGGGGGCCAGCAATGTGCAGGCCCGTGTGGTTCGCTTACCCGCGCCGGTCAACGGAGCCGATAGCTATCTCGAGCTAAGCTTCCCGGGCAACCCCCGACAACTGGGCCCTCTGAGCAGCTTAGGGGTGATTGACTTCCGGTTGGTGCGCTCGGACTTTGGCTTGTTGAATCAGGGCAATGACTATTCGTACGCGCCCATTTATGGGCCGGTGGGGCTGAACAACCGGGTGACCGTGCTGTTGAACAACACGCTGATTTTTGGCACGCCGCCCTCGGGGGCACCGGCCCGGGTAGGAGCGCCCGAGCCGATGTTAGCTTTGCAGGCCAAGGTGTTGGGTAACCCGGTGGTGGGTAGTCAGGCTCAGATCGAGATTCGGGGCGCTGAAGGCCAGGTGGTCAACGTGCGGCTGGTGGATTTGCAGGGCCGGACCGTCCATGAGCAGCGCATCGAGCAGGCGGGTGAGACTGAGTTAGTGAGTCTGCCGCTAGGCCAGAGCCGGGGGCTGTTGCTGCTGAACGTAAGCACGGCCAGCCAGCAACAGCGTTTGAAGCTAGTGCGGCCATAATATACAGTTAGAAGAAAAGCGGTAAACGCCTGCCTCGCTTGGGGTGGGCGTTTCTTTTGCAGAGGCATTATCTCATAAATCGCTCCAAGTTGAGACGACAGAGTTTTCATGTATATGCTTCGCTAATTGGGCGCTTCAAGAAACAGAAATGAATACCGTTCTTTCTTCAAATTGTCGGCTACATGGGGACGACTATTAAATTAATGTTGATTGAGTTTGTGCATGACATCATACGTAACCTTATTTAAGTCTACATTTAGAAATTCCGGTTTAAGTTCCTCATACCCTTCTACAATATGACGCAGAAAAGCTTCGTTTGCACAAGCAACGTGTCTGTGTGACTGATGTAAAATGCTTGTGTTAATAAGCGTATGTAGATGTCCGTCGTAAAATTCAGGCACTTTATCAGCTAGAACGAGTATGCGATTCTTACTAATGGGCACAATTAGCTCGTTGAATATTCGGTCTAAACGCAACTCTGGATTATTAGTTATGAATGGGCTGTCACCGATAAGTGTGTCTTCAAAACTGGTTGGTAAATAAAACAGATTCCACTTTTCAAATAATCTAAGACCTTCCTGGAGGGCTGCTGGTGAGAGTGGCGCAGTTTGTTTGAAAAAACGAAGATTGTCGACATTACTCAATATTTCACTTTGAATTTTGGAAAGGACTGAGTCGGTCAGAGGATTACCTGCTTCGTCTGTTATATAGTTAAAGTGTCGACTTGACAAACCTTCTGTTTCGACTAATTTTTGGAACAACTTATCTGAATAAGGTGATCGCCAAAAGAGCATGCTGAAGAATAAGATGATCTGAATCTTATCTTGTATATCAATCTCTTGACTACCATCACCGTCTTTTATTTTCCTCAAAGATGGAGCCGATTGCGAATCCATTTCGGTATGGTATGGCTCTTCGAGCGTAAAAAGCAACTTACCATCAGGCCGATAGCTATTCAGGTGCTTAACGAAAAACCAATTATCAGGGCGTTGCCTTACATGAAACTCTTTTTCCAGTTTATCGTAAACACAAAATAACCCCTCTTCATCGGTGAACCCAGTTAAGTAGAACACGGGTAGGTAGTGATGCTTTTTGGCTGGATTCTTTGGAAGAAAGTTTGAATCAAAATCTTTCATAGCTTGAGTGAATAATGGGGACGACAGCTATCTTACTCCATAGAGGCAAATATTGTATATTCACCCAAACAAAGGTCTCACGAAAACTCTCCTTTCTAAAGATTGTACATATTCATCGCAAGCATCAGTTCGCAATCAGATTCGCATTTAAATAAATACAGCAGATCGATTCGCCGGGTCGGAATCTACATTTTTTTTGGTGACTTTACAGTGTTCTCTATAGATACATTCTCATCTCAACAGCAACAGCCATGAATAGTTGACCAAATACAATAGTCCTAGAGCCGTTTTTAGGGGACAAATTGTAGAAAAAACCGCTTTTCTTGTAACGCTCTAGTTATTAACACGTTGCCTACGCCAATGTATTCCGAAGGGGGTGTTCAGAATAATCTACTATTCCGTAATCAGAATAGTAGCCAAGATTTAAGCTATTTCTGAAGAAAATCGGCTCATGTGGGCATTCCGGAGACGCTGGTCATTAACAATCCAACATTATGCGCTTATAAGTACTGGATATATACGACATGTTCTTATTAACTTATCTTGACATGTCTTAAGATAAGCTTAGTTTTACCTTCATCTCACACCAACCATTACTAAACATTGAAAAAACTTATATACGTTTTTAGTGTAGCTGCTATTTTACTGGGTTGCCAAAAAGACCAACCTACGTCCGTAACTCCAGCACCAACAGCCCCTGTAGTACCCACTACGCCGACATATTCGGATGGTAGCACAAGCTTACCGCTGCTCATGGGCAATCCCAATCGAGCGACAACCAATCCTGATAACACAGATAATCTACTCCTTGTGAAGGAGCAATACGTTGTTTCCTACAACAACTTGCTGGGACGGCCTAATTGGGTCAGCTGGCACCTCCAAGAAAGTGATTTAGGCCAAATTGATCGGCAGGATGACTTTCGAACCGATGCAACTTTACCAACCGGCTATTATCAGGTGAAGCCCACCGACTATACGTCTGCTGATGGCTTTGATCGGGGCCACCTATGTCCCAGTGGTGATAGAACTGACACCAAAGTAAATAACTCGGCTACCTTTCTGATGACCAATATGATTCCCCAGGCACCAACCCTGAACCGGGGGGTGTGGCAGGAGTTGGAGTCTTACTGCCGACAACTAGTAGAGGAGGGCAATGAACTCTATATTACAGCCGGAGGCTACGGGGTTGGAGCGACGGGATCACAAGGGTATAAAACTGTCCTGGCAACGGGGAAAGTAAAACCACCTACCCAATGCTGGAAAATAATAGTCGTTTTACCCGAAGGGGATAATGACTTGTCTCGAATCAATGCTCAGTCCAAGGTGATTGCCGTCGACATGCTCAATGCGCAAACTGTCCGGACTGGCTGGGAAGATTATATTGTAACCATTAGCGATATTGAGAAAGCCACGAATTATACGTTCTTGTCAAGCCTGCCTACGTCTACCCAGACTGCACTGAAAGCGAAGAAGTATAAACTTGATGCTGTAGTTACTCCGCCAACGACGGTAACCACTACGACGCCCCCTACTAGTACTACAACAGCGCCACCGAGTTCGGCAACCACCACGCCACCGACAACTGCTACTGTGACGCCACCCGTGACCACTACGACTCCGCCTACCTCAGCTACAGTAACACCACCGACTACTACGACTCCGACTCCACCAAGTAGTGGAACGACCACAACCCCAACAACTACGACGAGCACACCACCCAGTACCGGCGATGCGAAGTGCGGCATCTATAATGGGAAACAACTTTACATTGGCCCTAAAGGCGGCTGCTATTACATTAATAGTAACGGCAACAAGACCTATGTTGATCGAAGCAATTGTCACTGCTGATCACTAAATGAAGAGGGGATATAAATATTGTGTATAACTACTGGGGTATAGCTACTATAAGAAGTCTATTTATTAGCAATAATAAGCACTCAAATTATACACTATCTATCTTTTCTAAGCCCAAGGTACGTCATTACCAAAATCATTTTCATAAATATAACATCTGTTTATATACTTGCCTTTGTACTTTAAAATGTACAATAGTGAAAGTTCAATGTACCACAAGCCGAGCTGTAATACCTCAAATTTTAATAAGCTACTCATCTCCGCAACCTTACTTCGTTTCGCTGCTTGTGAATGAACAATAGCGTTTCGTACCTGAACGAATGCTTCTGGTGCGTCTGCAATATTGCTGTCTGATTCGTCCATATATTGTTTTAAATTAACTAGCGTTGTAGGCAATGCATTACTTACATTAAGCAAAGAAATCAACAGTCGTATTTTGTTGGAGGCGGAGATGTTATCCGCATCATTTCCCATGATTAACTTTTTTTGCTCGACGATTAACCAATTGTAGATCAGCTCAAGCCCCGTTTGTGCCATAATTATTGCGCCATCGATCAACCCTGATTGGATATTAGCTTCAGTATACCAGTGCAACACATCGTTCAAAAACTGCCGGTGCTCTTTGACTTGCCAAAGAGCGTTAAAATCAATCCAAAGTTTATTGAGATCATAAAGCACATCAGGTGTCCATGATTTGACCTTTTTAAATTGATCAATATTATAACTTGTGTAATCACACCAAACTGTTTCATTATCGAATATACCCTGCCTGAAAACAGGCGAGCAACGTCTTCCATTTAAAAAGTTTAGAAACATTGATAATGCAGATAGCGGTTTATTTACGTCCTTAAAAGTAATTGATGCTCTCCTACTTGAAATTTCGCCATTGTATAAAGTGAAATAACCGCCTTTTTTTGTCAATGCACGGCTTCTATCTGAACATTGTGGATGTTTTCTTAAAATGATCGAAAAATTTTCATCTTCTAGAAGCAAAATATTATTAGAAGAGTCAGAATTTATTTGATTGGCTTCTCCATGAAACTCCTTTAAATTGGCAATGACGAAGCTGACTTTTTGAACAGGTATAGCTTTGTCACCAATAACGTTAATTCCCACCATTCTTCCTTCTAGGTAAATGGGTTCTGTGCCATTAATTAAATTGAATGAAGCTTTGCCTACAGATAAACCATCAACGAGCATGTCATATACAGTCCCAAAACTTTCATCTATCAAATCATAGAAGATATCCATTATACTCCATGACTGCTCAATCACTTCCCCACTAAATCGGGTTTCAGAGCTAGGAAACCATTCGAATGTCAAACTACCATTAACTATAACAATTTTGTTTTTAAGAACTAGTTGAAACTTGCCCGTATAAACAGGAATTGAATCATTTGGACTAACCATTGCTGCAAACATGTTGAAAGGGTTTATTATTGATGCTATTACTCGCTGCTAGTGACTTGACTCAATACAAATGATAATAGAGCAGAAGTAAACTCAAAGATGGCGAAATCTAAAAATTTACTTCACGAAGGTATTCTATATTGACCATCTGTATAGAGCAAAAGGGCACGATAAGCAACAATACCAAAACTATCATGTACTCTGAAAATAAATGAGTAACATAATACTAGGAAATAAGTAGCACATAATGCTTTTGGTAGCGACACGATCGCAGCGAGTGATCATAACTATTGTAGGCACGTATGATCTACTGTTACACGGTTTGTTTGTTGCCCAAGCAGATTCAACAGGATATAGACAAGTGAAGGGTGCGACTTCAAATAGCACCCTTTATAGTTTCTAATGGCTTTCAGCTCATACATTATTACATCCTATGCTTGTCGTGCAATGTGTTGCTTTTATGCAAATCATATATATTTACCTGAAACATCTTCGAAATGGCAAAAAAGCAGACACTATCACTGAGAATTCCACCCGAGAGCTTCCCTAAACTTGAGGAACTGAAAACGCTTTTCAACGAAAGTGGCAGTGAGGTGGTCGAGCGAGCAATTGATTATCTATTTGAGCGCAGAAAGGAAGCAGTAGAACTTGAAAACGTTAAACGCAGTCAGCTAGCGGCCGGCAACAAATGACCGATATCAGCCAAAGGAACTATATTCATTGCCTCTTTACAAAGAAAGCAACACACTGTGTTGCTTTTCGCATTTTTATTCTTTAATATTGTCTTAACCTAAGGAATATCATAAGAAACCGCAGAGTGCCGATGAGGTTGCCCGGTGGAACTGATGTCCTTTAAAACAGTAAACCCCCTCGTTTGAACTTTCTCAGGGTGCAACGAGGGGGCCTTATGGAAACCATTTAAATCTTTCATCAAATGATCACGGAGCAAAACTACGTGGGTAGGGGGACGAATGCAACCCTTACTGAGCAAACGGCTAAAATTGACCGTCAAACGCTTTTTTCGACTGAAAAGCGGCAAACACTGCTGGCTGAATCAGTCAACTACACGCCCTCTTCGGCTGCCTCTCAGCCAGGCGATCTTTATGTCAATCCAGCCACTGGTGTAATAGACCATACCTGGAAACCGTTTCCCGGCCTTGAATGGCTTTATGAGATTTCCATCGATGGTAAAGTGCGCCACATCGTGACCGGCAAGCCAGTGCGCACCTACATGAACAAGGGCTTTGAAATTTTGATGACCCGAGTTAGGGTCGGAAACAAGTCTGTCCGTCCGTCCATTCACCGAGCTCTGGCACTGGCGTTCATTCCAAATCCGAACGGCTATCTGTGGGTTCAGCCCAAAGATAAAAGTAAACCGATGACGCATGCGTCGAATTTGCAGTGGGTACCAAAACGGTTCTTAGGCGTTCGGCACGTCCGGGTCAGTTCATTGGCTCCGCAGAAGCAACAATCATCAGTCACGTCAGGATCATACAATGCGTATATCCTTGATCGTATGCTCGACGAGGGAAAGTTGAATTGTTCAGAGCGAAAGCTGGCTGGTATCATTTCAGTACTGGATGACAGTATGGCACCTCAGCTACAGGAAGGTGCTCGAATCGTTGCGGTGCCGGTGAGCCCTACTAACTATGATAGCCTGATCGGTAAGGTTGTCGCGGTGGCTGTCAAGGCCAAATTCTTTGCTTACTATTTGGGCCGTGTGGTCAGCATTACGGCAGACGAGGTTGTTGTTAGCCGGGATAATACGGAGTGGTCAGATAGAACTGAAAGTCGGTCATCAGTTGCCAGTATCGCGCGTGTAGTCTCAGTTTTGGAAACCTCTATCTACTAAGTCAATGGAAAGTAACTCAACCCCGAATGACCCAACGGCAAATTCAGCCACACAAACGGGCCGAAATCAGATCAAAATTAATCCCAGTTCATTAAACGACGCTGTCGAAGCACTTGAGACTGCTAACATAAATCTGTATGAATTGGTGATTGATTATTTGAGCGTACATTCTCCTTCGGCTAATGCTGAACTAGTTCAGAAATTTCTTTACGACTGGGTGATTAAGACTGATTTTACAATCGATGAAAATCGCAAAGCCCTGCATTCAACCTTTCGGCTTATTGGCTTTTTAAATGAATTAGCGGAAAAGGCTTATGAGGTAGAGTTTTTCACCAACCTAGTTAAAGAAACAAAGGAGGTGAGCCATGTATAAGCCTAACAAACTAACCCCTCCCTCTAACGAGCAAAAAGAGGCTTTTTTCAAATGGGTTGCCAGTGATTACGAATCCCGCGAAGGATTATTTTTAGTACTGAATTTGCTTGGTGAATTTCGAGATGCCCCAGATAGTAGTGATTTCATATCTAAGTTGTTAGCCGATTGGCTACACGACGAAAAAAATGATGTAAACGAAAATCGCTTTGTTGTGCGGGATTTAGTCAGACACCTTTCGTTTGTCAAACAACTCAAGGATGAGTTTTTGTATTTTGAACATAATTCCGACTTCTTAGAAAAGTTGGGGGAAAAATTTGAAAGGGAGGTGGGTCATGAATAAATCAACCCAAACCACCCTGGAGGTTCGATCAGGGAATGCGGTTCAACTGATACCTATTGCTTCAATTATTCGGATTGAGGTAGGCAGAGATTCCCGCTCTCGAATACTGAAAAGTTGTGGAGAAACTTGCTCTGCAACAATTAGCATAGCCCGCCTTCAGAATCAACTGCCTGGTTTCTGGCGGGTTAACTCGGGCCACCTTGTCAATCCGGAATTTGTCAACTGTTCATTCGGAGCCGTAAAACATGACAACCTTCTTCTGATGACCGTCGGCGATCCAGTACCAGTACACGTTCAGCGTAAAGAGCAGAT
The DNA here is from genome assembly GCF_054776595.1 of Spirosoma horti. Classification (NCBI taxonomy): domain Bacteria; kingdom Pseudomonadati; phylum Bacteroidota; class Cytophagia; order Cytophagales; family Cytophagaceae; genus Spirosoma; species Spirosoma horti. The sequence goes on along the minus strand of NZ_BAAHBQ010000005.1, from coordinate 443,921 downwards.
CTATGCGCTGATGAGGCTCAAGCTGGCGCAGATGCCTCGCTACGAACGGGAAACAAACATCCTGCTTAATTTCCTGCTCCGATGTCAGTACTGATTCCAGTTTCTACCGGTGGGCAAGGCCTGCCGGTAGAATCGGCCCGGGCGCTTTATGACTTTCTGGGGTTTGATGGATCGCAGTGGAACCGATGGGCCAAGAAGAACATCGTCAACAATCCGTACGCGTTGCAGGGAGTCGATTGGGAGGTTTCCGACACAATGTCGAAAACCTCGGAAGGAGGCAGGCCATCCGTTGATTACCGGTTAACGATTGACTTTGCCAAACGCTTGTCCATGCTGGCCAGAACGCCCAAGGGTGAAGAGATCCGGCAGTACTTTCTGGATTGTGAAGCGACTCAGTCACCTGGCCAACTACAGATGGCTAGGCGACTGGCTTCTTTAGAAAAGATGGTCAGTCAGCTCATGGACCGCGAACAACTACGACTCCAGACGGATCCGGCTGCTTACCCCTTACCGGTGACGGTAGAAACTTACCGTGCCAAAGTTGCCCGGTTGGTCACTCAGTATGCCGAACACACGCAGGCGGTCTATTATGTTGTCTGGAACCGGGTCTATGATCGGCTGCACCTCCACTATGGGTTCAATGTCCGAGCTCAGCGTAAATCTAACTACGAAAACCTACTCGACGTCGCTGAACGTTGTGGTCAGATGGAGCGGCTATACACCATTGTATCGACCGAGTTTACTATTGAGAAGGAATGATCAACAATCACTTTAGTGTAGATGCCTGGTTCTTTAAAGAGGATCAGGCATTATTTATGTCTATGGCACCGTGGAAAGAGTACTTATATTTATGATATACTACTATAAAAAATGGTGTATATGTTTCTGCCGTTGGTTATCGGCTAATTATTCATTTTGCCGTTTATACGTGTACGTCTTTCACCTTGATGCTATTGCGTTCCGCAAATCTGATGATGGCTGATTTTCGGAATCGCTTAATCTGACGGCCATGCACAAACATCTTCTCTTCTGCGAGCATCAAATGAGCCGTTGTTTTGCTGATATCAAAGTACTGGGCGATCCAATCCCAACTTACATATCGATCTTCCTTAAGAGCTGCTAATTCTTTTTGGGCTTCTGCCAGTTGAGCCGCTACCTTTTTGTAATCAGCCACTAGGTTTGGTAGCTCGTTGAGGGCCTGAAGTAAATCCATATAGAGTCAGATAGTTTATCGTATCACAACTCCAATCAAACAGATCTGTTAGGTCGCTATTTCTTTGAGTTTTATGCTATTTCGCTCGGCAAATCGAAGGATATCTGACTTCTTAAATCGTTTGATCTTTCGGCCATGTACAAACACCTTCTCATTGGCCAACATCATATAACCAGTTTTCTTAGTAACGCCGAAGTACTCACATATCCATTCCCAATTCACGTATTTATCCTCTTTTAATGCCGCCAGTTCACGTTGAGTGGCCGCTAATTCTGCTGCTACCTTTTTGTAATCAGCAACCAGGTTCGGTAGCTCGGTAAATGCCTGTAGTAAATCCATAATGAAATGATAAGAATAATATCAATCAGGCTTTCGTAAATCAACCTGCACCTTTGTCTGAACGAAAATAAGTTATGGAGCCAATTGTTGTACTTACTGGGCAGCAGGTCAAAGAATTAATTGATCGATACGAATTGGTGACTGCCCGACTTGTTGAGGCAGATCGCGAATTGCAGGCTTTGCGGTCTGAGAAGTTTGTCGGTATTGACTGGATTGCTAGCCTGTGGTCAGTCGATCCGGATACGGCCCGCAAAATGATTCAGGTACTGGCCACCGGACCCAATCGGATGAATATTAAAGTGCTTAGTTTCGGGCCGAAGATTGTTAGATACCGTAAATCAGACATACAGCGGCTGACGGATTCAAATCTGGTTCAGCTTAAAGACATGCTGATTCAGAAACGAGCCCGGAAAAAAGTCCGTTAACTTGGAACACATAACAAAGAAACGGGTAGCGAAGCTCGCTACCCGTTTTCTGATTAAAACCATTCCCACTAAAGCTTTACCCCCATTTTCCTCAATGTATCCCGCTCATCGACGAAGCTTTTGCGACTGCCATCTTGTTCTACATAAATACCTGGTGTTAACATAGTGCGGTCTTTTTTGCCGGACATTGATGCCAGATGTTTGATAACTTCTTTGGTCAGCTCCTTTTGCTCCTGTAATTCCTGCCTGACTAACGAGAAGTCCTGCTGAGCCGACTGATTTTTATTGAAACTAGGGCTCTGTACGTACTGAATGACCATATCAGGTAATGCGACTCCGACTCGGCTCATGATTGCCCGCACAGCTGCATTTGGATCATCCCGGTTGAGGGCTTCCAGTGCCGTATCGTACTTAGCCGACATACTGGCCTTGGTAACGTGCTCGCCCCGCTCAACCTCAATGTCAGTACCTTCAATCCGATGGCCGCCCTGCTCGTGGGAACGGCCACTGAGGGGGATCCGGCCACCGTCCCGCAGTTTGATAATGTTTTTAAATTGCTGCTTGATCGCAAAAATCGAAGCCAGAATACTGGCCACGGCCGCGAAGTAAGCGATCGGTCCGGCAATCGGGCCCAGCTGTGCTGATTTGGCTGCGTAGGTGGTCAGGAAGTTAATCCCGTTGCTAATGGCTACTGCTGAGTTGGAAATGGCGGTAGCGGCATCAATAGCCTGCTGTACAGCCAGCGCTTTGCGTCTGACAGCTTCCTCTTCTGCTTTCTGACGCTTCAAATTATCGAGCTCCGCCCGGCGCAAAGCCAGATTGTTGGCGTACCCTTCTTTATCCCTTTCCATTTCAACGGAAACCTGCTCCTCTTTGGCGCTGATCTGGGCATCCAGGGCTTGAATAACCGTATCAGACTGCTCGATGATCAGCTGGGTCGTCGACTGAATTGACTCACCAATTGACTTGAAGCTTTCACGGAGTGAGTTCAACTGCACATCATTCATTCCGTTGGAAATACCCAACAGTTCGAAGATGTCCCGGTTCTTAGGGGTATTGTTGGCCAGTTCGGTTTGCTGTTTTTTCAAGCCGTCGACGGCCGCCTGGGTCTGGGTGATCAACAGGGCGTTTTCAGCCGCTCCCTGTTCTCTGAGGAGCCTGATCGTTTCCTCCCCAAAGTGAATGCGGACAGCCAGCTTCTTTTGTTCCCGCATCGTTGTGATATCGTCGGCATTGAGTGAGGGATCATCCGCGCGCAGATTCTTTTCAAACTGATTTGTATCAGCGAAAGCCGTTTCAATAGCTTCCTGATCTTTGTTTTGTTTCAGGATCAGATCCGCTGCCAGGGTGTTGCGGTCCCGGTTACGTTTAGCGACCATGGCCTTATATACCGCACTGTTTTTTTCCTCATTGGCCAGAATCAATTCCCAAGCCTTCTCGAACTCAGCAAGCTCTTTGGGGGTACCGGTAGCGGCTATAATTGCCCGGGCGTCATTCCGCTGTTTGACAAGCGCATCATAGCCCAGGGTATTTTGCTCTTCAATCTTTAGCTTTTCCTCCCAGAACTTATCGAATAGCTGTAATTCGTTTTCATTGGACTTTTTGGCCAGCTCCAGTAACTGATACTCCTGACGGATACGGGACAGAACTAGTTGACGGGACCGCTCGTCCTCGATCTGTTTCTGACGGTCGGCAAAGATCTGGGCAATCATCGGGGCCGAGTTCTCCAGGGTAATGCTGGTATCAGCGACTACCTGACGTTTTCCGTTCACCTCGACGACTTTGTTTGACTTAGCCAGTTGCAGCTTTTTCTCAATCAAATCGCGCTGTTGCTTGAGCTCCTTCTGATCCAGATCGGCCCGGGCGTTAATGTAAGCTTCTCCGCCTTTCTGCAGGGCCTCCAGTCGCTCCTTACCATAGTCGGATTCCAACTTCTGGGCTTCTTTGGCAAAGTCCTCTTTGGCAGCCAGTAACAGGCGGTTATTCTCATTTTCAATATCCTGCGCTTTCTTCCCGGCTTTCTTCTGTTCATCGGTGGCCCCTTCATTGAGCAATTGCGCTAGATTCTTGGCCTGATCAGCCGCTTGCTTATTTACTTTGGCCAGATTGCTGTCGGCTAGCTTCTTACCGGTGGAGGCTGCCAGAATCTTCTCCCTGGACTCCTGAAACTGTTTGCGCAGCTTACCCTCATCCTGAACGTTATCCTTGATCTGCTGCTCCAGTTGTTTACGCAGACGGGCGTGATCAGCTACCGCATCGAAATACGCCTTATCCCGCTGGGCTTTGACGGTTACAGCAGCATCCTTGATGGCCTGCGCTTCAGTATCCCCTCGATCTTTATTTACTTTTTTAAGGATGGTCAGATCATCGTTGACTGATTGCGTAGTAGCCGTAACGATTCCACCTGTTAGCGCATCCTGACGGGCCTGATTCAGATTAGCCTGACGCTGTTTGTTGGCATCTTTGCCAGCTGTATACAGAGCCCCCAATAGGCCATCCTGCTCATTATTGACGTAGCTACTAATGAACGTTTTGAACACCGATGTTTTAGAGCCGATATCGTTAACGAAGTTGGTAAACCGCTGCACCATACCTCGCAGGAAACCGTCATTGCTTTGTCCCAGATTCCGGAAGAAACTATCAATCGAGGTACCCGCTTTTTTGAGATCAGTGGCCAGATTATCGGTATTAGTTTTGGCCTGATCGTACGCCACATTGGTACCGGTAAGCGTTTCGGTCATCTTGGCTACCTCTCCCCGGGCATCCAGTACCTGTTTGGCCGCTACAATATTTTCCGTACCAAAAATTTTGGCTTGCTTGGCAGTCGTATTGTACTTTTCAGCTGCATTCTCCAAAGCTGTATTTAGTCCAACAATCGATGGCCGCAGGTTCTTATCCGAATCAGTTTCCAGCTTAAGCAGTACGTTCCGAAGGGCCGTACCAGCCTCCCCGCCCTTGATCATCTTACCCGCCAGTATCTGAAGCAGCGCGTTTCCCTGCTCAAAGCTGAGGCCGGCGGCTTTCATGGCAGTACCGGAATTCTTCAAGGCTTCCGCCGTATCGTTGATTTCGGAGTTACCCAGCTTGGCACCTGCGGCCAGCACGTTCGAGAAGCGAGCCGCCTGATCAGCACCCTCCTCGAACTGGGATAAGCTACCCAGTAATGCCCGGGCCGTATCGTCGAGACTTTCTTTTGATGCCTGGGAGAGGGTGATTACTTCCTTGGTGGTCTGAGCCAGTGCCTCATTATTTTCCAGCAATTCAAGCTTGATACCAGCAATGCTTTTAAAAGCTTCGAGTACAGTTGTGCCGGCGATACCCGTATCTTTTTCAATCTTCTGGGCCTGATCGTCGAGGAACTGTAGGCTCTTACCCGTAGCCCCAGTCAACGCACTGACTTCGCTAAGCTTCTCACCATATTCAGCCCACTCCTTTGTTCCCTTGATGACAGTTGCCGTTGCGGCCGCCACGGCTCCCGCTGCGGCCAATGTACCGCCTGAAAGCTGCACGCCTGTACTGTCCGCTAACTGATCGATAACGGCTTCGGTTACATTGCCCAGACCTCCACCAGAATTAGATGAATTACCCTTGTTTGATCCAGCACCGGGCAGAAATCGGCCATCCCCGCCACGGGTAGGCACATCGACCTTTGGAATACTCAGACCTTTAGCAAACTTCGCTTTTAGTTTATCCCACCACGAATCAGCCTCTTTCAGCGGTTTATTGATATTCTTTTCGATAGCCTCATCAACCTGGCTGATCTGCTTTTTAAGATCTCCATACGCATCCGCCGCAGCTAGTTCGTCCTGTTTCTTTTTGATATCGGCGGTCGTCTGCTTAACTCGTTCTTGCTCCTTTCGGAAAGAAACCGCAGCAGCCTCAACGCGTTGGTAGATCTGGACCTGCTGACCCAGTGCCTTATTGAAATCGGCCTGCCTGACTGACATTCCGGCCAAAGGATTCTTACTGGCCTGTTTAGTGATGATGGCATCTACCTTGCCCAGTGTGTCAGATACCTGGTCCATCTGGACAAAGAACTGCTGAAGGTCGAGCGTATATTTAGTACCTATTTCCTGCATGAGACTATTGTTTATAAGAGGCTGCAATGGCCTCGTTTCTTGCCTTAGCGGCTTTGTAGAGGTAATAAAATTCAACGGTCGTCATACGCTCCAGTACGGCTACACCTTCCGGACGACCTTCAGCCAGACCCAGCAGCAGCTGGTTCCAGTACAGATCCCTTTCGGCTAGCTGATTTCCGACTGTGGTGGGCTTGCTACCTCCTGATTGAGTACGTCCAGCGCTGGGAGTCTTAGGCTCAACGAAGACAGACTTATGAGTGCGTTCAAGTGAGCGTCGGTAATTTTTAGGTAGTCTAACGCCCAGCTCAAAAAAAAATTCTTAGTAATTCCGGCTTTCGCCCAGTCGTCGATCTTCTGTTTACCAAGTTCCGGACTATAGGCCCGAAGATCCTCATCCTCCCGGTTGATAAACAGGGTGCAGATGTACAGAATGGGAGATTCACGACTTTGCAGGTCCGCAGCGCCCCGTATCAGATTATCTGCCGTCAGGGCCGCATCAGCAATCTTGGACTCATTCAGGAAATCATAAATCCGACGTGCCTCTAACGCTATCGCTTTCGCATCCCGGCCAAGGGTAGCGTACAGACTGTATTTCTCCAGGTAGCGATCACGGATGACGCTGAGGTCAATCGTATGATCGACACGATAGGTATGGCCATTGGCATCGAATGTGGTTGTACCGGTTGACAGGTTCACCGGTAATAGATTAGGGTCTCTTTCTGACATGAGAATGAGCGATTAGAAATGAATTACTGGGAGCGAATGAGCTCTTAAGGAATGGTTTGCCTTGTACGACCGGGCGGGCCAAAGTATGCTGCTCGTTGCGGCAGAGCGGACCAAAGATTTCCTGAATCAATAGATTACAGCAATGTGTACTGGGACGAAATAGCCCTATATCTTGTTTAGTAAATAGACAATCATGTTATTCTCATGGCTTACCAGGCTAAACCCAATCCGTACCTAGACGCTTCCGGCTACCCACTACCCGGCAAGAGCGCGGGTGCCCGCATGTTTGCCCAGCAGGAGAACGAGCGGTACCTGGCTTCTCTGTCACCCGAAGAGCGCACCCGGATACTGGCCCGCCAGTGCAATGCTCAGCTTCACCAGAATAGCTGAACCGGACAACCAAAGATGCGATTACTGAAAAGTAATCAGAAATATAGGAGCAATCCGTTAGGTAACCGGTAAAAGCTGGCATCAGTAACAGGCTCATACCGACCAAAGAAATTTACAGCGTCTTTGCGAGATATCTTCTGATTTGATAATTCAGCCAAGTACAATCGTCTACACTCCAGTTCCTCTTCAGTATAAGCCCTTCCCTGCTTCGCTTTTAATTCCAGCAGTGGCTGAGGATTGCCATTCATGGCGGCGTGTAACGCTAGTATCTTATGGTTTTTATTCTGCCGATGAGTGTCCATGGTATAATTAAATTTTACTTAGTGCCTTTTCCAACAAATCATCGATTTGCTCATCTGATAGAAGGGATAAATCAATCTTAGTTTTGTAACGGCCGTGGACTTGCATCAACTTATCGACCGCATCTTTTGGATCGGCGAGTTCAATTTCCAAGCCGTACTGCCCCTGCTTGATCTTCTTCAACAGGTGAATATTGGCTTTAGCCTCATCGGAGGTTAGATCTAACCGGGCCTCCACCCTCTTAATCGGCTGGCCATCCGGGTCTAGTAGCGGCATGCCCGTAAGCATGTTATGCTCATAGACCTCCTGATACCGTATGAAGGGTTCCAGACTTCCCCGAGCCCATATAGTCAACCGGCCAATGGCTTCGCCGGCACTCATGCTGTGCTCTTCTAAAAAGGCTGAGAGGGCCGCTTTCACTGCTGGTTTTCTTAGTTGTTTAGCCGCTTCCACATGGGCATTCTTTTCCGAATAACCGGCTTCCCTCGCGGCCCGGGCCCCATTGCCATGTTCACTGTAGGCTAACACGAACCGCCTTTGCCGATCGGTCAGCAGACTCATCGGATCTGGTTTGCTAATTGGCCCAGATTGGTCATTGGCTTCCATAAAATGCAGCGAATTATCTCCCTTGAGCGGAGGTTACCAAAATAAACTTTTGATGAATGGGTTCTGTACGACCGAACTAGGCCAAGTACTCATCGGGTCAGTTGCGGCATGACCCATCGCCAAAGTGTCAACCAGTGATTGGTTGAAGAATATAAAGATACAGAAACCTTTGTTTTTAAAGATCTCCATCACAAGTTATTGATCTTTCTGTCTCACGCGATGTGATAAGCCCAACCAACTTGTTTTAATGTCCGGTGCTAAATGATGGGACTTATTAATGGATCTAGGTTAATAAAGTAACCCGACAAAATATTAACTTTTATTAACCCCTTCTCCTGAATTTGCTTTCTGCTGGTAGTACTGAATTCGTTTGTTGGCGCTGTACAGACAGCAGGCCAGCGCACGAAAGTTCAGCCCTTCCCGGAGCGCCTGCTGCTCACAGGCTAGGCCATACTCAGCCGGTAGAACCGGGTAGTTTGGCCTTGGCGTCGACTGATCACTGAGCTGCCAGCGTGCCACCTCCTCCGTGTGCTTCTCGATCTGCTGCTGATAGTTATCCAGCAGGTGATCAATCAAGCGGGGCAACAACGCTGGCCAGTTATCAGCGGTGTAAGCATCCGGAAACAGGCGGGCAACGCTGATTTGTAGTGTCTTCATCTTAGAGATTGTCTTCCTGGTTGAGCGATGAAATGGCCTGGCTGGCCAGTCGTTGATACCCGTGCATAACCTGCTCATGACCCTCGGCCTGCTGCCGGTAGTGATCAGCTGCTTTCATCTGGGCGGCCAGTTCGAGTTGAAGCAGATGATGCGTCAACGCTAAAAATGCGTAAGAGTGCTTTTTTTGTCTGGCCAGCAGGGTAACTGCTTGCTGCAATTCCGGACTGATTGCCGGGTAGCTGGTCTCCCGATTCTGAGCGCGTTGCTGCTCATAATAATCGCGCTGTATCAGAAAGGCTTTCAAATGAACCTCGACAAAATCAGTTAGCAGTCGTTTCCAGGTAAACAGACTATATCGATCGGGAAAGGCTCTGGCGATGGCCTGGCGTAAAGCTGAGTGAAACATCGTCATTTGGTTGTTTTTGCGTAAAGTAATAAAATCCGCTGAGCACAGGCCTGTACATCACCACCGTTGTAAGCACTGAGCAGGCCTGTCGCGTGCTCATAAAATGCATTATACCCGTCCAGGCAAAATTCGACCTGTATGTCGGAAATCTCCTGCTTAACGGCTTGCTGATGGCGAAACGATTCAGGTAGCTCACGTTCAGAAATCATTACCGTTTCTCCTTCCGTATCGGTTGCCGCATAGTACCAGAGCAGATCACCGAATGTGTCCTGAATGGCTTTGTTTTTTATCTGTTGAGTGGCGCCAAAGGAATGCGATAAGCTGAGCAGCTCTCTATACTGCTCAATTTGATCCGGCAGATCCTCGACGCTGGCACAGTCAAAGCACCGCTCCAGACACTCGAACGGATTGAATACCTGATCCTCATTCTCCGCCCACTTTTCGTGTTCATCGATGTAGGGGTCAAAGTTTTCAGCGATAAAATCCGTACAGACCTGATGAAGTCTGGTCAGTTTTGTATGGAGGTTTTGGGCTTGCCGGTACGTTTTCGCCAGCACGACGAATATATCGTCAGGAATCTGATCCGTTTGGCTGCTGGTATTGTAACAGTAGCTTTCAGCTAGTTGATAGTTACTCAGTGCCTCAATGGCTAATTCGCCAATATGCCGGAGATTGATGTAAGTCATGGTCTTATTTTTAAGAGGTTTATAAAATGAATCAGTAAAATGAGTAGACGTCTATCTTCCTTCAGATCAACAGTGACAAACAATTGATATTCAGTAATATACACATGTGGCGAGTGGATAATCTGTCGATCAGAAACCCTCCTGACCGGCCAGAATGACAGTTTCTTCACTGCTTTCAGCTACAGAGAGGCTTACATATACTGCTTGTAATAAAGGTGCGCTTTGGGCAGGAGCTTCGTCAGCAATTCGGTTTGTGGACACCTCAGCCCAGAAAACAGCCGTACCCGTTTCACCATCCCGGCTTTTAACAATGCCATACTCAAGTTGCTGGTCAAAAAGGGGCTCTTCGTAGTATCCCCCATTGGCCTCTGCAGCATCCCGAGCGGCTTTGTCTTTGTAGTAGTCGTCCCGGTAGAGCATGATGATTACCGTAGCATCCTGTTCAAACTGACCGGTCGAGCGCAGATCCGCCATACCCGCCCGTTTGCTGCCTGGCCGATTCTCTACACCCCGGCTGAGCTGAGCCAACTCGATAATAGGACAGTTCAGACGCTTCCGGAGCCGCTGGAGCTTGTTAGACACGCTGGTGAGGATATCATACTCCGCCGACGACTTAATGGTGCGGTCGGTCATTTTCTGAACGTAATCGATAATGACCAGACCAATGCCATGCCGTTTTTTCCAATGGAGAAGCTTGTACGACAAATCATTCACATCCGCGTTATGATCATCGTAAAAATGAATAGGCAACCGCTCGATCCGACCGATAGCGGCATGAATTTGCATCATTTCAGCCGGACTGACAGTTCCTCGCTTGATTCTTGAATATGGTATGCCGGTCTCATTGGCAATGATGCGGTTCATCAATGATTTAGCTGGCATTTCCAGAGACAGAAAGGCTACTGGTACGCCATCCCGGGCCGCAGCCAGCGCATGATACACGCCGGCTATACTCTTGCCCATGCCCGGCCGACCCGCGATCATGACGATATCTGAATCCTGCCAGCCTCCCAAAACCCGGTTGAGTTTGCCCAAACCTGTATTGATACCCGTGAGGCCACCTTTCTTGTTCATAGCCGATTCGAGCGACGTAACGGACTCCCGAATGATATCCGCCAGACTCTGATCGGCGCCGACGGATAAACCACCCGAAACAGAATCTGTGGCCCTGGTCAGCATGTCGACGATCTGGCCGACTGAATCGCCGGATTGAACACTGGCTAGGATTGCACTGGCCGACTCCATGGCCATCCGTTTGACCCACAAATCCCGAAGGTGCATACAGGTATCCACAAACTCAGACGTTTTAGCCTCCGCTGGAAGCCCTGTCAGACTAATTCCCATGTCGAGCAGTCTGGCCTGGGTACCAATCGCGTTTATACGTTGCAGAACTGTACCCAGCTTAATAACCTTACCCTCATCGTACAGCGTGCATAAGGTATCAAACAGAATTCGATAGCCTTCATGCATCAGTACTTCTCCACTGGCCAATCGCTCACGAGCGTCAGGCATCAGTTTAGGTGAATCCAGGAGCATAGCGACCAGGGCTCGTTCGGCCGCCGAATCTGAGAGAGTAGGGATATTAACGCTGATGTCAGTAGCCTCGCTGGTTTTTCTTGATTTGTAGTTGCCGTTCATACTCGAGAATCAGTTTTGTTTCGTCTAAATCATCCTGCCTTAAAACAGGGGCAGCATAGGTCAGATCAGGGGTTGGCTTTAATCGCCGGCTGTTCAGATTGCGATAGTCTTTTCTTCTGAGTATTTCGTTTACTTGCTCGGAGTGATTCATACCAGTTCACGATATGGTTTATTAGCGGTTGAGCTCGTCTGCGGTTGAATCGGAACGTAACTGGCCGTTGGAATCTGCCCCGTTGGCCTGGGAGCCACTTCGAATTCACTTTCCCACAATTTGTGTTTCAAGTAGCGCTCCGGATCCTTCCGATATTGCGAGTCCGGTTGATAGGCCTGATAACGGTCAATGCCATCGTAAGCGGCTTGCTGATCAGGTCTGGCTAGTTTGTTCCACTCCCTCATTGCAGCCGGTTTGCTACCTGTCTTTTTGCCATATTGATCCCAGAAGCGATTGAACTCTGTCGTATCCGGCTTATTAGATACTTTAGTATCTTTTACTTTACTTTCCTTTACTTTACTTTGTGTAGTTTCTGTGACAGGAATATCAGTTTCTGTGGCAGTTACCTTCTCTTTTGCCTCTAGAGCCACCAACCGGGACCGATTTCGCTTCTCAAAGACCTGCTCCAGTCCCTTATTCAAATCCGGGCATATCAGAAAACCGACTTCGTTACGAACGAAAAGACTTATTTTTTCGGCAAGCTGTATCAAACTGTGGATATCTGTGACAGAAACGCCGAAGTCTCCAGATAATAATTCCAGTTCCAACTCATCCATACTGAGTTGAATGTGATCTGCATCAGTCATGGCTTCCAGTAACATCAGCACAAGTCCATAACCAGCCGGACCGAAACGGGCACGTATGGCTCTGATTCGACGGTCGTTTCGAAAACTAGCTTTGTGGGGGAAATAGTCGGCGTTATGTCGAGCAGGGCGGGGCATAGCAAATTAGTTAAGCGTACACGGCTGTTTTCAACTAGAGTTGAACTGTCATGACCTTTTCCCACTATTACGCTCTTTTGACTCTTTACGGCGATTAAGACGAGCACCGACTTGCTGACGTACCTGCTCTTCCAGCTCTTCAGAGGTTGCCTTACGGCCATTCTTCACCCATTGCATCAGCTCTGAGCGCAAAAAAATCAATTTGCTGCTACCTGGGGGTTTGCTGAATGGAATCCGCTTTTCATAGACCATACCGTATACGGTAGCAGAGGTCAGATTAAGTAATTCGGCTGCTTGGCCGACGGTTAGTAATTCGTCGGCAGGGGGAGAGGATAGAGGCGACTGATCAAGTCGATCGAGGAGCGTTTGCACCAGTTGGCGCGTTTCGCTCACTTCATTTTGTAGTTTATGAAAATCGAGTGTCATACATCGGCTGGTTTATGTAAGCCGATGGCAAAGGGACGAAGAAAATAATGTCCGTTTCAAGGTCAGTAGACATGAAATGGACATCAAACGGACATCGAATTCTCGTTTTTATTTTGATTTCCGCGTGTGCCGTAGGGTTTTGACCAAAAACCCAGGGACAAATGGAGCGATGGTCTTGCCTGTATTACGAACAAACAATTTTGATAACTGCTCGCTTAGTAAGCTTGCCAATCCTTTTGGCGCTGCACCAGTTTCACGAAAGGTTGTACCGAACTCTCCTACTTCGCAGGTAACTACGATTGGCTTACTAGGAGCTATTTGTTTAAATATAAGGTCATATAGTTCTGGAAATTCTCCATTCTCATCACTTTCTACATACTCCAAAAGGTCCTCGTACAGTGCCTGACGAGAAGAAGGGGGAATTGATAGTATTTGAGGGCTCCGTTGGTCTTTTATTGAGGATGACGAGGTCTTATTTTCCTTGTCAACAGAGTGCTCTACTATTTTGATACTGGCGATTATGTCTTTAAGGTAAGATTCATAGTGGATAATATCCCAGTACATAGCCAAGTCTTCCATCCCTGAACCAAAGGTTTTATCTTCGAATTGAGCTAATTCAACAGGACGATTTGTAGTTAAAGTGCGCCGTAGTTTTGCAGTGGGGGAAAAAAGAGAAGGTGAGTCATCAATAGCGGATGAGATGTCTTTAAGCTCTGCATGTAAGAGTTCCTCTTTGCGTAGTGATGCAGCAAGGCGCTTTTCTAAATCTTCTTTTAAATAGTCAAGTGATTTAACAATAAAGGCTATGTCCCTATCCTCCTCCTCATCATCATCACTAAATGACCAACTAGTTTTACTGCCTCTTATGGCTTTCTTTTCGGCAATAAATTTCCTTCTCCAGCTTTCCAACTCCAGCCTAAGTTGTTCCTGTCTGTAGTCATCTGGACCTATAGAAGTATTTTGATGATGCTTGGTGAATAGCTTTTCGATAGCATTTTTATCAATAGTTGTCAAGTCTTCAGTTAACCGTTCCATCCGCCATTGACAATATTCACCTAGATCCCTATCTATTAATTCAGGGTCTGTCAGCCGTTCGAACTCAGCTTGATTAAGTTCAAATGTTAACTGAGTCTGTCTTAACTCTTTATTCAAGAGCGCATAAACTGTAAAAAAGGGACCATTTTTATGTTCTAAAAACCATTCCACGAAACCGGCATACCGAGGTTTGATGAGATATTTTTTTTTGAGATACGGGCTTATCTCTTCCACGATATCCTGAAACTTAATTTTCATTTTATCAGGCAGGGCTTCAATAGCATCATAGTAAAGTTTAAACATGGGATCTAGCGCAGAGTTAGGCAAGTTATAATGAACAGCCTTACCGGATTTCTCTTCAAACAACACTAGACAAAATTCCCCCCCTTCCCTCAGCAGCTTATCAACTACTACCGGAATTTTTTTTGTATAAGTCATGGTATGGTTTATTTTTTGAATCCAGTCAATGCATTTGCATATTGTCGCTTTACATCATCCTCAAAGCTATCGAGGTAACTCTCCGTTGTACGAATATCCTGATGGCCAAGACTCTCACTAATGAACTCGATCGGCGCTCCGGATCGCTTTAAGACCGTACTGAAGGAGTGTCGGGCGGTGTAGGTCGTTACGTCTTTATCGATGCCTACCGTTTCAGCAATCTGTCTAACGTACTTGTTAGTTGTCTTGACAAACTGCTTGATAAGGGCCATTTCCCGCTCGGCACTCAGGCCAGGTGTTAATACACTAAATACATATTTGGTGGCGGAAGCAGGCTTCTGTCCCCACTTGTCTATAATTCGATGCGTGTCCTCAGTTAAGGCTACCGTTATAGGCTTTACCTCTCGTTTTGTCCGTTCGGTCTTAGCGCGTACAAAGCGGAGCTGATTACCATCAATTTGCTGATAGGTAAGTCGACATATATCTTTAGGGTTCATGCCATTGCAGAGATATGAGAATAGCCATAGATCCTTAGCCTTATCCTCTGCACTCATGGGATGAGCAGCGTAATTATAAATCTTTTCTATATCGGCTAGTGTGAGTGCTTTCTTAACATTACGCCCGGTGGGTATTTGGTATCGGCGCTTAGTGAATGGGTAACCATCCCGGTCGACTATACCATCCTCGACGGCCCGATTATAAATCGTTCGCAAGCTTCGCAAGTATATACCCACTGAGGTAATGGATCGCCCCTTACCTATCATCCACTGCTCGAATCCTTTCAACCACTGCGGAGTAATTTCCTTAAACGCCAATGGGACCTTACGCGAGTGGTAGTCCAGCAGCGCATTAGCAGCACACTGGTAACTGTCGGCGGTGCCGGCCCGGCCCTCGACAGACAGTTGGCTGATATATTCAGTAAAAGCAGCAAAGACATTGTCTGTCCTTATAGTCTCGGTACCTACATATTGCTTTTCAAAATCATCGAATGTAAAAACAGGTAGGTTGCGAATTACCCGCTCAGCCCGATTACTGAAGGAGTCCAGTAAAGACTTGGTGTCCCGAATGAAGTCTTCCCTTGGCTTAGGTTTGCCTACCTTTTCCCACTGTGAATCGGTCAGGCTTATTTCGGTTGGATAGTACCGTTGCTGACGCTGATAAGTTACGCGCAGCTTAACCGGGTAGGTACCGTCTTTTTTCTGCTTACGGGTATCGAAATAGAAGTTGACTGTAGCGCTCATAAAACTGGGGCTCCCTCCTATCGCCGTGCAGTAAATTAGTCAGGGGGCTAAATCGGTTGCATACAAATTTGCATACAGTTTCCCGTAATATCTAGCAATGGGACGAAAAATAATGTAGGTTTTTATGCATTTCAGCGCAATTGACGAGGTTTTACAAAAGAGTACGAAGTAGCATTAAAGGTAATACCCTGACTACGGATCAGGAGGTTTGGGGTTCGAATCCCTACGAGTGCACTAGATACTTTACTACAAGCCTGCAAAACCCGCCCATACAGCGGGTTTTCTGCTTTTTTACCCAATACTTTCGGTTATGGCAAATATGCCGACTTAGAGTCTTTAATTAACAAGCCTATCCCCGTCGTGCCCCTTTCAAAGAGCGTCCTGGCCATCATCGACAAATACCAGGGAGTGGAGAACCTACCGAAGATCTCAAACGCAAAGTATAACGCTTGGCTGAAACAGGTTCAGTACATGGCTGGCATTAAATTAAGCCTCACAGTTAAGATTGCCCGAAAGACGTTTACTAACTCATGTTAAACGAGTTAGGCGTTTTAGAGGAAAGCGTAGCCGCTATGCTTGGTCATTCCAGCGCCAAACACGTTCGGTACTACGGCAAAGCTAATGAGAAAAAGGTGGCGAGAGAGATATTTTATAACTAAAGTTCTAATTGGAAACGGCAGTATAATTATGCTGCCGTTTCCAATTA
The DNA here is from genome assembly GCF_054776595.1 of Spirosoma horti. NCBI lineage: Bacteria > Pseudomonadati > Bacteroidota > Cytophagia > Cytophagales > Cytophagaceae > Spirosoma > Spirosoma horti. The sequence goes on along the minus strand of NZ_BAAHBQ010000005.1, from coordinate 427,677 downwards.
GAACTTTAGTTTACCATTTGTAAAAGTTCAGAGATCATTTCTGTAAATTCATATCTTTCAACTCCATCTTCATCAATATAGCATTCGGCCTCTCTAATATGGCGTACTTCCATTTTCTTCCAGCATTTTTCAAGAACATCATCTTTAGCTATCCTCAAATGACTATTAATTATCACCTTAACATCGTCTGTATCAGAAAAAAAAGCTTTAATTTCTTCTATGCCTAAGATTTCTGGATGCAAATAATTTTCAGGTTCGCGTTTTCTAGTTAAAAATCCTTTTTTACCTTCTTGAATCAATTCATTTATTTTAATTAAATTTTGACCCTCTTCTTGCGTTCCTTTATCTGAATCTAATAATACTGCCCAAGGAAGACCAAACTGTTCTGCTAATTTTTTTGCTTTCCAATGTTTTAGATTACCACATCCACCAATAACTAATGGCAATATTTTAGCTTCTTCGAGCGTATTAGTAATATACCCACCTTCTTTCAATTTTTGGCACATATGACCAATAAAGGTTACATCAGAATGTCCTTCAAGTAAAATAAGAGCCTTAGCTTTAACAATATTTAATGTATCTGGAAATACTCCAAGAGCATTTGAAATCTTTTCAAATACATCATCTGTACCAAACAAAGCATTTGGTACAGAATTAATTTTTTCAACTAATACTAACCCATCAATTGGCAAAAGACCAGCTAGAGCAGGTACATGAGTAGTCAAAATAACCTGACAGTTAGGTTTATCAGAAATTTGTAATAAAGCCTTTACAAGCATCTCCTGGTACTTAGGGTGTTGTGAAGTCTCAGGCTCTTCAAAAGCATATATAACTCTTTGACTATCAGATTTATCTAGCCGCCGTTCTGCTTCCGCTCTGAAAAAATTCAGAAGAATCAATCTACGTACTCCACTACCTCGTTTATTTATTGGAATATTATCTTCGTCATCAATTGAGAAATCAAAAGTCCATTTAGGTGGTGACTTAAAGCGTGGATTTAAATAACTTGCCAAACTACTATCCATCTCTTTTAATTTTTCAATAGTATTTTGCGCCCGTTCTAATACCCTTTGTTGGATCTGTTCTTGAATAAGCTGAATTTGATCTTTCAATTCATTTTGTGCATGTTTAACAGCCTCTTGAAGAGGATTCTTCGCATGAGGGTCTGAATCTTTACTTTCTCTATCCCCTCGAAATAAAGCAAACATTGGTAGAAGAGATGTAATTTTTTCCTGTATACTTTTTGAGTCACCAGCAAATTTACTAATCTCTAACTCAGTTTCCTTAAGTTTAAGACTTGGGCAATTACTCCAAAGTGCCTTTCTCCAATCTGAGCTTTTTCTCTCATCATCTACAAGACCTTTATCCATTCCAACATCAGATGACCTCTTTTTTAATTCGCTAATTTTTAGACTGTGCAAATCAAGATAATTTTCACATGATGGATGATTAGCCAAAATAAATACTTGAGGTTTATTTAGAGCAGAACGTTTGAATTTTTTTATTAGCTCAAATTCTCCATTAGCATTAAGTAAGTACTCGCCTGCCAATGAAGTATTATTAGCTTCATCAATAATTACTTGTCCGGGTATGTCATCAAAAATACAAGATATCTCAATTTCTAGATCAGGGTATTGGACATTAAAATCATCTTTATCTAAAGATATTTCTCCTCCTTCGAAAAACAAATCTAATGCCTCAAGAATAGTAGACTTACCAACATCATTCTTACCCGTAATTCCTGTAAGTTTTTCATGAATTGGTATTATTACTTTCTGAGAGTATCCTCTAAAATTCTTTAACGACAATTTTATAAGCCTCATTTATTTAAGATAAGATTGAGTGTAGGGAAGACCATAGTTAGTGAAAATCAGACGATTATGTTGAAATCTTTTGTATATTATATAACTACGATCAAATAAACATACATATACAACCCTGAATGCTAGTACTTTATACCGTATTATAAATCGTAAAATAGTAGCATTAAATATTTATTTCTCTGAGAATATTAATGTATATATCCAAAAAGTTCAATACTTATACTTTTGCACTTCTTTTAAAGTGAAACAGTGTCACAATGAGACTGTTTCGGAAAAACATCCCCATTTAAGGTCATTTTTTTCTTTATCGACCCCGCCCTTTAGCAATTTGGAACTTTCCATTTTCGCGGATCCCGAACATATGAAACGCCCCCGCCAAATTTGGAAATAGATTTAAGAATGGCTATCCTTTCTTACCGTTTCGGCTGCTCAACGTAGATGACTGTTTTGCGCGTCAAGCTGGCCTACGTAAAATAAAACCTACCATTTGTTAAGTAGTATACTGAACCAGTAACATTGGATTTGTATATTGTAGAATAGAGTTTGGCCTCTATTCCAGCCTACATTGACCTACCTCAATAGCCTACCTGAGCGCCATAAAAACACCTAAATGAACCTACCATGCAAGCATTAACGACTTCCGAGAGTAAAAAGAAGCAGCAACCGGGTGGCAGAGGGCATAACCCTGCTTTCGAGGATCATCGAAGTCAAACCAACAGATTAATCGAACTGCATGAGTCACTTGGTCGGCACAATAAACTATCTCCCGGTGAATTGATGCAGCAGGCGATCAACGAAAAAAGGAAACAGGAAGGTAATACGGTTAAGCCATTTGCCGCACTGGCCGAAGCAGCTCTCACGTACATACCTCAACAGGATAGACAAGCCGTGCAGCAATTGATCCAGTTTCTGAAAACAGCCGACCCAAAAAGCATGTTCCAGCTAACTGAGGTTTCTAACAAAGCGAACAAAGTGTATGAATCGTTTGACTTTAGACTCAAGGAACATAATGAAGAAGCCTGGACCTATCAAACTAATTTAGATAATTGGCGCTACCAATTGCAAATAGCCATCTACCAGCGAAGGGATGAGTTGATTAAACAACAACCTGAGCGATTGCTTCAATTTGGCTTAGAAAAGCAGTTTAAAAAAATGCATCCGGATATGGACGTTCCTGCCTGTCTGGTCAACACGCAAAAACAGTTGGGCGTCGTTTTATTCGGTGGCAAAGTAGAAAATGACTGTGGTCGATTCGCGACAAAACTCTTCAATGAACTAAGAACGAGGGCCTTGCTGGCGCTGGAAGAAGAAGGTTCAACAGGAAAACAAATGCTGAACCATCCCGCCATTTCAGATCTCCACAACGATGTGTTGACCTATTTTAAAAGTGCCACGTTTCCCTATCCTCACCACGCAAAAACAGCAATCGGATCGGATAAGGGCAAAATCTATTCCTTAGAAGCCCATAAAGGAAAGCCCTTTATATTAGCTCCGGAATTGCGCGAGTTTAATTCACTCGATGATTACCTGGAAAGCAATGATGTTTATATTGAAAAGCGGGCGACAAAAAATCTGCTTTCAGAAATGGGAATAAAAGATGTCGACCAGTACACCGACGAATATATAATGAAACTCCTGAAAGGTTCTTTCATGCATGAAATAATTGAGCCTTTGGGGAAAAGGTAAACTAAATGGGAATGAACGATGTACCAAACTGCTTTTAGCCAAAGAACGAGAACGATGTTCTTCATATTTTAGGCTATTGGTTAAGCGCACCTTGACCATTGAGAGTTCGTTGGCAATATCTCCTATTACGATGGATATTCCTGAAAAGCCTGCTTTAAGCCGTTTGGTTGATTTTTACCCGACGTTCATTGCAACCCTTTCAGGGTGATTGGCCTCCAGAAGGTTAAATCAAATAATTTACGTTTACCACTCAACGATCAAGTATGAAACCATTTCTGCTGATTGGACTACTGGGCCTGCTGCTGGCCTGCTCCAAAAACGAGCCAACGGAGAATCCTACGCCCGTCATTACCGCCAAAGCAATTCAGAAAACGACGCTTCAGGCCAGTGCTGGCCAGGCCAAACGGGATTCGGTAATCGTTACCATCAGTTTTTCAGATGGCGACGGTGACCTTGGCGAAAACACGCAGGATTCAACGCGGCTTAAGACTGTCTTTGGCAACCAGCCCTGGGGCAACTACCAGATCCGGACGTTTCAGTTGGTCAATAATACGTTTGAAGAGATCAATATACCTGGCAACAATAAGCTTTTCGTCAATCTGGGTAGCGGCCCGGCCCGACCGCAAGTTGGTACAATCGACTATAAACAGGTCTTTCCATATACGGGCGCGTACAAACTGCGGCCTGTTAAGTTCCAACTGCGTATGCGGGATCGAAACCTGAACGAAAGCAATGTAGTCGAGACCGATACCGTTAGCCTCCCCATTCGCCTATAAGTTCATTAACCCGTTGACACGGTTGATGGAGCGCGATTTTATTCTGTCAACTCACCCATCGCTAAGGCAATGAGCTGCCAGAGGGTCGATTCGGGCCGGTTAATCCACTTTGCTTACCGGTTGTGTTTATCGTGAAGAACAACAATGCCGCAACTAAACGCCGTGGACTTGATGAAGCGTAACGGCTGTTTACCGTTACGCTCGCCGAAAACCGGCATGCCCTTCCCAATGGCCGTTGGGTTGATAAACAGATGATACTCGTCGATCAGGCCATGTTTAACCAGCCTTGACACGAAACCCGCACCGCCATAGGCGATCAGGTCTCCCCCATCCGCTTGTTTGAGTGGGGTGGTTTCTTTACGTCAAATCCATTTCGCCGTTTGGCCCTCCCATATAGCCGTTGATCGTTATTTGGACCTGCAGTTTTAATTTCCTCATTTGGCCAGCTGTTTTTTTACAAAGATGGTTGGCTAAGTGGTCAAAAGCAGGCGGCTTATCCGTCATTGAGAGGACGTGATTCCGACAAGTCCGAATTGGTCATGGCGCGAAAATCCGTATGTATCATAAGCGTAGCCCGTAGACCAAACGACCTAGAACTGATACCTGAATTGCGCCTGTACGCTTAGCGAATAAGAGCGTGAGTAATCGTAATTGTCCGGCTTTGCATTCAGGCTGTATTCCAGCATGGGCTGAACCACTAGAGACGTGCGTTCCCTGACTTGAAAAATTGCCCCCGCACCCACCATCAATGGACCCTTACGAATGGCCTTACCTTCCTTGATCGGTACTTCCTGCCCGTTGAGGTAGATATAAGAGGTCGATCGAAAATTCGCTGACGTGCCTACTGAAAGATAAGGAGAAACGCGTTTGTCTGTCCACCGATAGTTCAGGAGAACCGGTATCCTGTACCCATACTGGAAGGGATGAGGGTTGTGAATGCTAATCGTACTGTTGTCATCATTAACGTTGAAATCGCCTTTTGTCGACAAGATGGACGTAGCCCAGATACCAGTGGATACAGACCATTTGGCAGAGAAGCCATAATGCCCCATCAGACCAAATGAATACCCTATAGTATGTGATCGCGAAGCTATTGACGTGGTTGGAAAAGCAGGATCGGTAGAAAAAGGAAGCACAGCGTTGAACGCGGAGTGCCCATACAGGGGGGCAACATTGACAGATATTGAAAATCGACTCTGCCCCAAAGCTGGGTTTATCCATTTGCCCAGAGTGAGCATGAGCCAGGCCAGAAAGAAGAGTTTAGTTTTCATCGTGCCCGTAAACAAACAGTGTGTTCAGTTGAGTCACTACCCAAACCCGTTTTCAGGCGTATTCTACTTACCATCCATAAGGCTACTCTAGCGAAACACAATCGATTTAATCCTGAGTCTACGACTCCTTCTGACAAGGCCTACCGCCTTCAGGGTTTCCATTGGGTAATTAATCCTGGAAAACGTTCATTCTGAACATCATGGCTACTGCCGACAGCTGGCAGGCTCATTTAGTTAAGCAATAACCAATGGCCAGTTGGGCTGTAAATGAACCGTGTAAACGGTTGTCTGGTTTGTACGTGTTGACTTGAAGACCCGCCGACAAGTCGTAATAAAAGCGCTTAGGGGGTAACTGTCGTTGCATGCCCCACAAGACCCGCACATTCACCGTATTACCCAGTCCGAGAGGGTAAGTACTCCGGTAAAGGCTCTGTTCTCCCCAATCAGCAACAACAGGAGACCTGTAATAAGCGCCTACGCTCAGGTAGTTGCCACTGTTGTATTGAACATTCCTGCCAGCAGCCAGACGGAGGTCCAAATTATAATAATAACGAGCGCTCAGACTGGCCTGGGCCGTGATCGATCGATACCGGATGGTGGGCTTATTTTGTTCGCTGCGACTAATATGATCGGTACGCAGGTTAACCACTGAGAGCAGGGATACTTTGCGCGTGAGTCGTAACTCGTGGCTGAAGCCAGGGCTGACCAGGTTGAACAGGCCAACTCGCCACAGCGATTTCCTCAGTAAAGGCGTGGCTGAATCGGCTTGTGCGACACTGACCAAAGGCAACATAGTGCAGCCTATCAGAATGATTGATGTAAAAAGATGCGTCCGCATTGTCGTGTTCTTTCAGTGGAGACCTTATCGACAGATAACTGGTTGTACGCCTTCTGTTTTATTTTATAACCAATGCTCTGTTCAGCAACATTGACAGGTAACAATTATACACAAAGAGATATGATTTTGCCAACATTTATACCCTCTGATTGCTTTTAGGGGTATGGATACTGAACCCAAACCCACCACCGGCCTATCTCTAACGGATTCGAGCGGACGCGAACTGCTCCAGTCGTCCCTGTCAGACTATGTCGCCTTTCTTCGTCAGCAACCCGCCGTTTGCGGTACACCCGAACAGCAGGAAGCTCTTATTAAACATGTTGCCCAGGGGCACGAGCTGATCAAGCTCGTAGCAGCTGAACGACTGAAGATTACCCGTCAGCTCGACAAACAGAAACACGACTGGATGGAGATTGAGAAAGAGATGACGGCCCCTATTCTGGCCGCTATGCAGCCTCTGAAAGATGCGGTCGACCATTATAATCGGGAAGTGCTGCGGGTTCGGGAGCATCAGCAGGCCCAAGCCGCCCAGCAAACGGCCCAGACCGAGTCGGGTCAGACAACCTGGCTGATGCCTGACGTAGCCCTGGTTGCCAAGCCCAAGGGGGTACAGATGAAGTGGACATTTAACATCGTCGACCCAAATCAGGTGCCTAATGGGTACTGGATCATCGATGAGGGAGCCATTAAAGCCGATATTGCCAACGGCGTTCGCGAAATACCCGGCGTTCGTATTTATGAGGAAGCTGTTACAACCTTTCGTCGATAAGTAGACTCTTTTGACCTGGTGTAACCCGCTTGTGCGCTATGAAACCCGTTTTTCTACTCACCCTATTCTTTGGTTTGATAACCGCCAAGGCTTCTTTTAGTCAGGTTTATGTCGACGGCGTTCTAATTGATACACTAAACACGCCCTATTGCCAGTTGATTGGTTCCAATGCCAGTCTGTTGTCCAAAGCGCACATCGTCATCGACTATGGACAACGGTATTTAAACTCTGGACTAAACCGACAACAAATCAGTGGTCCCAACCGGCAGCCCATGGTCTTTAATTCAACCATCGATGCACTCAACTTCATGGTCAGACAAGGCTGGGAATTGATTTCTACTCAGGTGATCGGTAACGAATCCGGGTCAGAAAGTACATTCATCTATATGCTGAAACGAAGAAAGCTCCCGCTTGAGCCAAATTAATAACAGGCAATTAGTCCGCAGTAAGTAAATCATATATAAAGGCATAGTGGATTCTATCTGCTATGCCTTTTTTATTGCCTGACACACCAACCCGGTGGAACAACGCTCTGAGTAAATACACGTGTTGCCCAAACCGGCCTACTTAAGCTATTTACGTTAACGAAAGTGGGCTACCTAGGCACTAAAGGCTATTTTTTCATTAATCAAAGGGAGACTTGCCCGATACTTATACAATCCACCGTTGAGTATATTTAATGTTTATTAAAACAAAAAATTGCAAACTTAGTTACCGAAAACCTCATCTCTTTTTATCTCATGAACTCACTCTACGCGACATCTGATCAGGCATCTGAAAAAGAGGCTCATTCACAACTTAACTCCTCAAAAGGGCATCGGTTAACATTCAAGCGCGCTTGCCCATCCTGTCAGCGTACGTATGCACTGGAACGGGTGCCTCGTTCCTTTTTTCTTAAGTATATCCTTTTCTTCATTCCAACCCGTGTGTATCACTGCTATAATTGCCAGCATACGTTTACCCGAATCAATTGAAGAACGTATAAACGTAGTCTCTACCTACTGAACAACCCACTTTTCACCTACACAAGAGCCGGTCAGCCAACCGGCTTTTTTGTTTCTTTCAGAGTACACAAGCTTAAGGTAATTTCTTTCGTTTTATAAACAGACGGTTAGATTTATCGGTATAACTCTCTTTTTATGGCTACGCAGAACGTTGAACCCACTGTTTACCGATGAACCTGATGAATGGATCAGGGTGACTATTACTGAACTGTCTCAGGATACTTTCGTATCTTGCCGTCCATTCAGACAGCGTTTGCTATCTAATACTCCTTTTTTGAGTACCAAACCCCGATTGCTGCCCGTACGACAGGATTACCGCTGGCAGATTTGCCTCCTATTAATTCAAGTGTGTAGTCGTCACGCAGTGTTTTTTTAGCCGAAATAAATTCGGGAGTTGTCAGAAAGGAAAAGTTCTGACTTTTTTTTCGCTTAACCTGATCTAATGAAAAGCGCTTATGCCGCGTTGGCGAACTCGGTAGCTGGACGCTAATTAATTGACTATTAAATTACCTTATTCATGAGCAAACAAACATACATCCCGAAAGTAGCTGACTGGGTGCGAGTACATGGGTTCAACGACATCAAAGCCAATACAGAAGGGTTTCAAACCCCCATCTCCTACGGTCGTCAGCAAGACAGCGAACAGTTCATTCCTGACGTAACAGGAAAACAATTCGATCAGGAGTCGTACTTCGAGGTGATATTGAAAAGCAGTGGCGATGAAGCGCGGCACTTGCTGTCCAAATTAAAATTATTGAGTCAGTTAGCCGCCGTAAAAGGAGGAAAACTGTATCTGATGTCGCCCAGAGGGCACCGTTCCTACGCCAAGGAAGTGCTGGCAGAAAGCAATATCGTTGCCGAAGTAATCAATTTACCCTAGCCTGGTTTATTACCTTTGTTAAGACAGGCCGATCAGACCAAGGCTTCTATCATCGGGCAAACACCAACCCACTTTGGGCTTGAACACTTTGCCCAATCTAGTAGTAGTTACCCTATACAGCCTGTTTTAACTTATTATGCCTCTTTTCGTTATCGTCCGGCATGGACAATCCCAGTGGAACTCCGAAAATCGCTTTACGGGTTCCACCAATACCCCGTTAACTGATCTTGGCCGCCACGAAGCCCGCGAAGCCGGTATCTTACTGAAGGCCAAACAGCCGCCCAATTTTGCCATTGGCTTTACGTCGGTTTTGCAACGGGCCATTGAAACAATGGCGATTATTCTGGCCGAAATTGGCCAGACCGATTTGCCCGTCGAACAAAGTGCGGCTCTCAATGAACGCATGTATGGCGATTTGCAGGGCATGAACAAGCACGAAGCCGAAGAGCGCTTCGGAGCTGAACAGGTTTTCCGCTGGCGACGTGGTTACACCGATCAGCCCCCCAATGGCGAGAGCCTGGCCGATACCTACGCGCGGGTTATTCCTTACTTCCAGAGCAAAATTCTGCCTCATCTGCAGGCTGGCCAGCCAGTACTCGTGGTAGCCCATGGCAACAGCCTGCGGGCCCTGCTGATGGATCTGGAACACATCAGCCCCGAAGACATTGAGAAAGTTGAGTTGGCAACGGGCATTCCCCGCCAATATGAGTACGACGCAGCAACGGGTGAGTTCAGGCTATTACCGAGCTAAAACGTGAATTCTTTTGGACACGATCCTGTTGACTCAGACGCAAAGAAAGACAAAACGTAAACGTATGAAAGCCGTTGTATTAAGCGATTGGGGTGGTGCCGAAAACTTTACCGTTCAGGATATACCCACTCCAGCCATCAGGGCCGATGAAGTTCTGGTTAAAGTCAGGGCATTTGGGGTGAATCCCGCCGACTTCAAAACCCGTACTGGTGCCGCACCCTACTCAAAAGACTATACGCATCCCATTGTGCTGGGCTGGGACATGGCGGGTGAGGTGGTTGAAGCCGGTTCTGACGTGACAACATTCAAACCCGGCGATGCCGTGTATGGCATGGTCAACTTCCCGAAACCAGGCCAGGCATACGCCGAATACGTAGCCGCTCCCGCTGCTCACCTGGCGCTCAAACCCGCAGCCCTATCGTTTGAAGAAGCGGCCGCAGCTCCGCTGGCTGTCCTTACGGCCTGGCAGGCGCTGACCGAACATGGCCAACTGAAATCGGGCGAGAAAGTCTTGATTCAGGCAGCATCCGGTGGCGTTGGCCACCTGGGCGTCCAACTGGCAAAAGCACTGGGCGCTTATGTAATCGGGACCGCATCCGGTAAAAACGAAGCCTTCGTTCGGTCGTTGGGAGCCGATGCGTTCATCGACTATACCCAAACCAGCGTAGAGGATTCAGTAAGCGACATTGACCTTGTTTTCGATACGGCCGGTGCCGATACCATCATGGCTTCGGCTAAAGTCCTGAAACCAAACGGCCGGTTGATTTCCATTGCCTATGGCGCTATGGATAAAGTGCTGGCCATTCGCCCCGATATTCGCGCAGAGCGTATTCTGGTCCACACCAGTGGTGATGACCTGCGTACCATTAATGAGTTTATTGACGCGGGCAAACTAAAAATTTCCGTGAGCGAGGTTTTACCTGCTGATCAAATCGCTGATGCCCATCAAAAGCTGGAGAGCCGCCGGACAACCGGAAAAATCGTGCTGACGTTTTGAGTTGGCTAATAGAACGCAGATGGTTATGATTGCTAAGATTCTCAGTGATTTCTGGTCAACCTAATCTTATCAATCATAACCATCCAGTTACCTCTTACGTTTTCCGTTTCTTCTTTCGGGCCGAAGGGAACAAAACGTTATTTAGAATAAGCCGATAGCCGGGTGAGTGAGGATGCAGATTCAGGTCGGTAGGATTACGGAAGCCGCCCCCCCCCCGAAGCCCTTCGGGATCATGCCCGCCGTAGAATGTCCATTGGCCCTTACCCGATTCACCATAGATATAGCGATCGGAGGTTTTGCCTTCACCCATCACCAGTGAGCTGGGCTTAACGGCTGATTTCCGGAAGGCGGTTGTCTGGCCGAAGAATTCCTTGATAATGGACTCATGGTTTTGGGTGAGCATGGCCGGAATAACATCCCACTTGGCCGAGAAATTAAACAGTTCGAAAAAACCGCTGGCCTGATCGAACCCACGTCCACCTGCCGAATTGATATCCGAGAAAGTAGAGAATCCCCGGTAGCCATTGTCGCCTTCGAGGGTGAAATTGCCAAAAGCAAAGGTCTTGCTAAAATCAAGTTTCGACTGAGCATCCGGATCGACGTCGTCGCCGTCGTAGCTGCTGCCCACAATATCGACGCCATCGGCAGCCAGCGCAATGTCGAGCGTTTCGGCGGCCGAACACATGGCGAAGAGATATCCCCCACCCGCACAGAATGCTTTGATGCCTTTGGCTACAGCCAGCTTCATCTGCGACACTTTCGGGTAACCGTACTTTCGGGCAATATCTTCCTGTACCTTAATATCGGTCAGTGATTGCCGATGCATGTTTCGCCCATATTGCCCCGTAAAATCTTCATGGTGCAGGTGTAGCCAGTCATATTTGGGCAAATCGCCTTTCAGCACTTCTTCGTCGTAAACGACTTCATAGGGAATTTCGGCGTAGGTCAGTACCAGCAAAACGGCATCGGTATTTTCAAACTCGGCCGGACTTACTTTGATGGGTGAGTAAACGATGATCTTGGCTGCTTTCTGAAGCGTGACCACGTTCATATTTACATCGGGATCGGATAATTGCTGTTTGATCGAAGCCGCTTTGGCATCCGAAATGACTTCGACCGAAACGCCCCGCACCCGGCATTCGGTTTCAATAGAAGCAATCTGTTTGATCATGAAACTGCCGCCCCGGTAATTCAGTAACCAGTCGACATCCAGATCTTCTTTCAGCGCCTTATAGGCAATACCGTATGCCTTGAGGTGATTCGACTGCTGATTATCCATGGGAATCAGAATCGAGTTGGCCCAGCCCGGAACCGCCCGACCGATAATTGCCAGTAATAACAGAAAAGATAGGTGCCGTTTCATAACGTGCGTTATTTTTGACCCAACGTTGTTAACCCATTTCCAATTTCAGTTTGTCGGTTGATCGGTTGGGATTGCTGCGTCACCAACGGCCTGACTTTATCAGGAATCGGAAACAACAAACGCCCATCAACTCCCCTACCTCAATGGTCTGGAACTTTTCAAAAATCACTTGTTACGGCCTTACGCTACTCGTCCTTAGTTCACTCACGATGTCGTGCAGTCATCGGTCCTCACCAGCAAAGTCCTTCCTGGTCGAAACCGGCGTATCGCAGACACTCGCCAAAGCCAGAAAGCAGCAAATCAGCCAACTGGCGTATGCATTAAAGTTCGACATTCCCACGCAAAAAAACCAGCCTATTCTATCCACCGAAACAATTACTTTTTTCTGGACAGCATCGGGCTCTGACAAAAATGCACTGCAACTTGACTTTAAAGAAGAACGCACTCATTTGCAGGCGGTTTCGGCCAATGGTGCCAGCATTCCGATTGTCTTTGAGAGCGAACATCTGCTTATTTCTACTGCTTTCCTGAAGCCCGGAAAGAATACGATTTCTATTCAGTTTGCTGCGGGGAATTTATCCCTCAATCGCAACGATGAATACCTGTACACGCTGCTCGTTCCTGACCGCGCCCGAACGGTTTTTCCCTGCTTCGATCAGCCCGATCTGAAAGCTACGTTCCAGGTGTCGCTAACCATTCCGTCCACCTGGCAGGCCATGACCAATGCACCCGTGCGTGACTCGTCGGTGGTGGGTGACCGAAAAACGGTCAATTTTCTGACATCAGACCTTATTCCCACCTATCTGTTCTCGTTCGTGGCCGGCAAGTTTACGCCGGTGAGCCGCACCCTGAACCGGCGCCCCATGACACTTCTCCATCGCGAAACGGATTCGACCAAGCTACGCCTAAGCACTGACCTGCTCTTTTCACTCCATGCCGATGCCCTGACGTTTTTGGAAGAGTATACTCAGATTCCGTATCCTTTTCAGAAGTTCGACTTTGTGGCAGTGCCCGATTTTCAATACGGCGGTATGGAACATGTCGGGGCGATCGATTACCGCTCATCGGCTTTATTTCTGGACAATGGCGCCACCCGCGACCAACGTTTATCCCGCGCCCATGTGATTGCCCACGAAACGGCCCACATGTGGTTTGGCGATCTGGTCACCATGCGCTGGTTCGACGATGTCTGGCTCAAAGAAGTGTTTGCCAACTTCATTGCCGACAAGATCATGGAGGTCTCGACCGAAGCATCGGACCGCACCGAGGCCAACTACGACCTCCAATTTGTGGTGGATCATTATCCGGCGGCTTATGGCGTGGATCGTACCGAAGGGGCTAATCCTATTGGCCAGCCATTGGCCAATTTGCAGGAAGCGGGTTCACTCTATGGTGGGATCATTTACCATAAGGCTCCTATTATGATGCGCCAGTTGGAGCAGTTGATGGGCAAAACTGCCCTGCGGGACGGCTTGCGCGAGTACCTCAAAAAATATACGTCCGGCAATGCGAGCTGGGTTGACCTGATCAGCATTCTGGATACGCATACACCGGCCGATCTGCAAACCTGGAATCGGGTATGGGTCAACGAAACCGGCCGACCAAAGTTCAGGTATCAGCTCGACAGGCAGGGTGATAAAATCAGCCGCCTGGTTATTTCACAAACGGCGGAGGATGGTTCGGTTCGTCTTTGGCCACAGGGATTTCAGATTGCCCTGGTTTATCCCGATCATGTGGAGGAACTGACCGTAAATATGACGCAGCCGCAAGTAACGCTCCCGGAAGCGGTGGGCAAGCCCGCTCCATTGTTTGTGGTGTTCAATTCGTCGGGACAGGGCTATGGGCTCTTCCCGGTCGATACCGCGATGCTGCCAAAACTGGCGACGCTTAAAAACCCGGTAACACGGGCTTCGACCTATATTAATCTATACGAAAACATGCTTTCGGGCCAGGGTATAACCCCGGCACAGTTGGCAACCACCTATCGGACATTGCTGGCTAATGAACCCGAAGAACTGAATCTTCGCTTATTGACCAGTCAGCTTTCAGACATTGTCTGGACATTAACCAAACCCGAAAATCGGCCTGCGCTGGCAGCGGCCGTGGAGCAGGATGCCTGGAAAGCCATGGGACAGGAAGCTGCCTCCGGAAAGAAGAAGCTGTTGTTTCGGCTGTATCAGTCGATTGCGCTGAGTACAGAAGCCCGCGACCGGCTTTATACGATCTGGAATGAGCAGAAAGCTCCCGCGGGCGTTACCCTTACCGAAGATGATTACACGGCGCTGGCCCTTGCGCTGGCCGTCCGCGATTATCCGGTCGGTGGCATTCTGACAAAACAACTGTCGCGCATTAAAAACCCGGACCGGCGGAAACGCCTGGAGTTTATGATGCCTGCTCTATCATCGAATGTAGCGGAACGCGACGCGTTTTTTGCTTCCCTTGCCAGTGACGATAACCGCGAACACGAGGCTTGGGTAACAGCAGCTCTTGGGTATCTGCATCATCCGTTACGGGCGGAGACATCGGCCAAATACCTGCCTAAAAGTCTTGATCTGGTGGAGGAAATTCAGCGAACGGGCGATATCTTCTTCCCCGAATCCTGGCTCCGCGCAACCCTGTCCAGCTACCAGACGCCCGAAACGGCGCAACTGGTTCGCAAATTCCTGGCCGACCGCCCAACCTACAATGCGCGTTTACGCGCTAAACTGTTGCAAGCGGCCGACGGACCGTTCCGGGCAAGTAAACTAATTTATTAACCGCGACATGATCGAGGCTGATTTTTGTTCAGGTAAGCAGAAAGCGTTGGCAAAACCAGGACCACGAGTTACCCGATCATCAGAGTTGTCAGCTTTGTCAACGCTTTCCTTTCTGCCTGATTGCTCAGGATGAGTTCGTTTGCAGTCTATTTACTAACGCAAAAAGCCGGACAAACAGTCCGGCTTTTTGCGTAGAAAAGGAGGGGTATTACTTGATTGCTTCCAAAGCGGCCGCAGCTTCAGCGGCTGCAATGGCGGCACTATTTTTCTCGCCGTACTCGTCGCGTTGTGCTTCAAAGTGGGCGAAGATTTCGGTCACTGAATCGACGTTCTCGGCAATTTTCCCGTGCATGGTGCCCAGGTTTTTTTCCAGATACGAGTCATTTAGCCCGTTCATGTTGTCTACTTCAATCTTACCGATTTTCTCGATAAGCGCCGTTTGGCTATTCTGAAGGTCTTCCAGTTCACGAACGATCTTGTTCATCAACTCGAACTTCTGTAATTTATCCATGAGTAGTGTCTCTTTGTTGAGTAATTTATAAACAGGTTGTTGGATAAATGGTTTGATATTGTTTTTTAAAATACCTGTAACCTGTTGATTATAAATACAATAAACCAGAATTTATCTATCTTCTCAAAGAATGGGCCTGGCAGAAATTCGTTCTACATAGTAAGGCTCGACCAATTACTCCGCTGGTTTGCCCTTCTTCCTTTTACCATCTTCCTCCAACGGCTACAGAACACCGCTACTTAAAGCCCTGAGTAGTGTAAAAAACGAACGACACTGAAACGAGTGTACCGGCTACCATACCCAATTAATCTATTGTGGCTTAGATGGGGCTCTACAAAAAGAGGATTAGATACGAATTAGTGTAATAATATACATTCTATATACCAATACTTATATTTCTATTTACGTATAGATATCACTTGTTAACGTAATAATGATTAGATGTTACAAAAAGTATTCATATGAATTCATTTTTACCGAAAAACAGATATTTTTTAAAATAAAAGAAACTTTACAATACTTTTAACCGCCTAAAGAACTCATAGACACCCTATATAAGAGAGTTTTTCCTATAAATGTATAAACTAAATATTACTTTTTAGTACATAGAGTTTACTTACTTTTCCATCCACTTAGTTTCAGTTAATTCAACTTTTATGAGAAAACAATCTACCTGCTTATGCCGGGATTTTTTATTAAATCTCTTTGCATTGCTTCCTCTCTGCCTGTCCCTATTTGTAGCGCCACAGGCCCTGGCCCAATCAGGCAGTGCCACATGTAACACGGTTGTGGCGCTCACAAGCCCAACGTTTAGCAACCTCACCGCTACTTCAAGTAAATTTGGTATTGTAGACGAGTTCGCTAACAAGGGAAATCTGATTGATAACGATCCTACTTTTACAACGGCTACGACCTTTCTGGCTGCTCTTGGAACTTCGGCCTATATAGAAGTAAAAGACAATAACGCTACCGGCGCCAATGTGTATGCTGCAGGTACCTTTGCTGGTTTTATTATCAATAGTACCAGCCTGGCAGCAACTGTAACGATCAAAACGTATCTGGGTAGTAGTGACACCGAGGTAGATAAAAAGGACTTTACTAACCTGGCAGACATTGGGATTCTGGGTGGCAAAACAAAGATTGGCTTAATTGCAACGGCTCCTTTCGACCGAGTTCGCATTGAGTATGGAGGTGTTGCAGGAACGATCAGTGTGTATGCACCCCTGATTGAGCGCTTCTGCGATTCGGCACCAGCACTAGCCTGTAACGTACTCACGACACTAACCAGCCCTACGGTTCCCGTATATGTAAATCCGAATAATACCGGTTTTGGTGGTCTTCTAAATCTTGGTAGCATCACCAATGTTGACAATGCGGTAAGCGCTGATTTGACTGACTATGCATCTATAAGCTTAACGGCGGGTGTAGGATCAGCGGCAACGTTCTCAATCAAAAATGCAATCAACGAATACCCGGGTGGTTCATTTGCCGGTATTGATATTGCGAGCCCCGCCCTGCTGAACCTGGGCGCACTTGGCGGTATCTCCATCTCGACGTATAACAATGGGACACTGGCCCAGACAATATCGGGGTCCAGCCTGCTGTCGGCCAACACGTCGATCACATCAGGTCTAGGTCGTCGGGTCATTGGTTTCCTGACAGCGTCTGACAAACCTTTTGACGAGATAAGACTAACGGTGACCAAATTAGTCGCGGCTGGTATTGAAGAAACAAGAGTATATGGCTTCGTGGTTGAGAAGTTTTGCGCTGGCCCAAGCGTTGCCTGTTCCGACAACACGATTCCTCAGAACACATTGACGCCCCTGGTAGCTCCTGTATCGCCGGTTTATGTCGATGGGAACAACACCGGATTTCCGGGAGCCGCTTGTGTCGCCTGTGCCATCAATAACTCCGCAAACGTAATTGACACGGATCTGACAAACTTTGCCACGGTTGTATTGACAGCCGGTGTGTCAACCAGTGCCACCTTTGCCGTGGCGAATGCG
The DNA here is from genome assembly GCF_054776595.1 of Spirosoma horti. Classification (NCBI taxonomy): domain Bacteria; kingdom Pseudomonadati; phylum Bacteroidota; class Cytophagia; order Cytophagales; family Cytophagaceae; genus Spirosoma; species Spirosoma horti. The sequence continues at coordinate 410,246 of NZ_BAAHBQ010000005.1, read as the reverse complement.
GTGGATACGTATCCCGTCAACAGTTTTGCGGGCTTTGACATTCAAACCAATTCGGTGGTATCGGCAGCGGTTGTGGGCTCGGCAACGATCTCGCTTTATAACAATGGTGCCTTGGTACAGACGGGTACCGGCAATGCCATCGTTGTGGGGGCAACTACGGTTCTACTGAATGGCTTAACCCGCCAGGTTGTCGGTATCGTGGCTACGGTGCCTTACGATGAAGTGAAGATTACATTCCCAAGTTTAGTGGGCGTCAATTTAGGCACGATCAATATCTATAGCGCGATATTTGAGAAGACCTGCGCGGCAACCATCGTCTGTAACACGTCGTATAACCTGAGTAATCCAACCTTCCCGGTTGTTATCGATGCTGCCCGTACTGGCGTTACAGGACTTGTGGCAGCCGCAACGACTATTCAGGACCCCTGGAATGTTGTTTCAGCCTCTGCAACAGATTTTGCAAAGATCACCAACACCGCATCGGTAGGAACAAATGCATCCATAGCCGTGCTCGACCCCATCAGTACCTATCCGACCGGCACGTTTGCAGGCTTTTCGGTTCGGAAAGTGTCAGGTCTTGTCCTGGCCGACCTATTGGGTGCCTTAACGATTACGACCTACAACGATGGGGTGCTCCAGGAAAGCAGGACCGGTAATGGTAGTCTGCTCGACTTGTCAATCACTCTATTCGGTTCGACAAGTACGGCTGCCAACGTTGGTTTTATTACAACCAGACCATTTGATGAAATTCAGTTAACCGTAGCGCCACTGGTTGGTGTGGGTGTATTGGGTGGCAATCTTGACGTATTCGGTGCCTTCGTCGATACGCGCAGCTCGACAGGTGGCGGGCTGGTTTGCGCCTTGAATACAAACCCTGACTTCGCTGTGACCAACAAAAACGTTCCGGCTACAGGCAGCGTCAAAACGAACGATATCGTACCAGCAGGCACAACCTATGGCCCAGCGCCTGCGTCGACGACCCAGCCAGCGGGCTCCTCGCCAAGCCTGACGGTTAACTCCGACGGCACCTACACATTCGTTAGTGCAACACCGGGGGTATATGTCTATTCTGTTCCCGTTTGCGGATCAGGTTTATCAGGAACGGACTGCGCGACGCAAACACTGACCATTACGGTGCTTGACCCAACGGTCAATACCAACAAGCCAGTGGCCAACCCGGATGTTGTGTCTACCACAGGCGCAGCCAGCAATCCATTGGCCGTAACGATCAACGTTAAAGCGAACGACGGCCCAGGTAATGCAGGTGGTACGTTAGGCAATCCAACCATTACAACGCCCCCTGCCAACGGATCGGCAACGGTCGATGGCAGCGGCAACGTGATCTATACACCCAATGCTAATTTTTACGGAACGGATGTACTCACCTATCAGGTGTGTGAAACACCAGGCTCGAACCTATGCGCTACAGCCACAGTAACCATTACGGTGAAGGCACCAGGCAGCACGAACACAACCGTAGCTGCCGACGATTACGTCAGTACGTATCAGGGGCTGGCGGCCAGCGGGAACGTAAAAACCAACGATAGCGATCCTGAAGGCAATACGCAGACGATTACGGCTCAGACCACAACCATCGCGGGGAAAGGTACGCTCATCGTTACAGCGACAGGCAGCTACACCTTCACGCCCGTGGCAGGTGCTACCGGCCCGGTTGATTTCTCCTACACGACGACTGATAATGGCAATCCTGTAGCCAGTGCCAACGGGACACTGCACATCTTGATCAACCCGTTCAATCCCAACCCGGACTTCGTGGTCACCAACAAGAGTGTACCCGTAACAGGCAGTGTTAAAACGAACGATGTGATTCCGGTGGGTGCTACCTATGGACCGGCGCCGTCACCAGCCAGTTCGCCAGGCGGCTCGACACCCTCGTTGACGGTAAACAGCAATGGTACATTTACCTTCAGCAGTGCAATGCCAGGGGTATATGTGTATAATGTTCCGGTCTGCGCACCGGCTCCTCCCACCTATTGCACCACGCAGACATTGACGATCACGGTACTCGATCCGGCCGTAACGACGAACCCACCGGTTGCCAATCCTGATTTTGCGACCGTAACGGGCAGTCCAACGACGCCAGCAGCTACGGTCATCAATGTAAAAGTGAACGATGGACCGGGCAATCCTGGAGGTGTCTTAGGTACGCCTACCATTACCACAGGACCAGCGCACGGCACGGCCAGCATCGACGGAAATGGCAACCTGGTATACACCCCAACGGCGGGTTACTACGGAACGGATATTGTAACGTATCAGGTATGCGAAACGCAGGCGAATTGTGCAACGGCAACGGTTAGCATTACGGTAAAAGCGCCGGGCGCTCCCGCTAACGTAAGCATCAACGACGACTATGTATCGACGGCGGGCGTTACGCCAGCGACAGGTAATGTACTCACGAACGATCTGGGCAATACACTGACGGTTTCGAATCCGGGCACCACGTCGACCTCGTCGGGAACGCTGGTGCTGACGGCAACGGGTAGCTACACCTTCACGCCAGCACCGGGTGTAACGGGTCCTGTCGACTTAACGTACACGGCCTGTGATAACAGCACACCGTCGGTTTGTGGCAGCGCAACCCTGCACGTACTGGTTGGTCAGTCAATGCCTGATCTGACCCCAATCATCCGATTGCCTCAGAATGGGTTTTTGGCTACGGGTAGTGATGCGATCAGAAACATGGCTGTAGAAATTACAGAATTAACCGGCCAGCCAACCTCTAGTGGCAATATAGTGATTACGCTCACGGCTCCGCTTGGTTATACTATAGCTTACGATAATACAATAACTACTACTAGTGTAACTGGTGGCTCCACTGTATCGGTTGATAATACAAAATGGACAGTTATTAACAATAATCAGGACCGCCAACTAACATTAAAGATCAATGCAGGGCAATTTATAGCAGGGAAGGCTACAGCAGTACTTGGCTTTAGTATCAAGCGTAATGCAGTGACATCTGGAAGTATATCTAACATTACGATCAATGTTAACGATGATGTTACAAAAACCTACGATAGTAACCCAGTAAATAATATTTTTGTAAGAATAATAAATGCTTTATAACCTTTTGTTGGCGCTAAGAGTGAATTTATATACTTTTAGCGCCAACAAATCTCTTTTTCTATCAGTTTAACCAGTTAAATAAAAACAAGACGATTATGACCAGAAAACTTTTACTAATGTCGTTAATGAGCATTGGCAGTTGGTATGCGTGTTATGCCCAAGACCCATCTGTTGGCGGCTTCTCAGTCAATCCAAACCCGCTCTCTACTAATTCTACCGGTACAGTGGCGGTCAATATAGGGAATGGAAGTACTACCCCTATCTCGGTGACAAGCAATACAGCCTGGACAATAAACCTGCCACCTAATATTGGCGTTACCACCGCCGGTGTTACAATCAATCCAACTTCAGCCAATATTACGTCCACCGTTGGGACTTATAGCCCTACTGTAGGTACAATTATTACATTGAACAGTACTCAGGGGGTAATTGGTAATGCCGATATTGTAGTAACGGTTAATGTTATTGGGATACAACCAACATCTGCCCCTGCTCAAATCACCATTAACGCAACTACCAGTCCAGCTGTAGGAACCAATAATCCTACAAATGACAATGCCTCAACACCAATCACTGTTACCGGTCCTCTGCCCGTAGCACTGGTTTCCTTCACCGCGAAAGCGCAGGAAAATCGTACGGTGGCCGTAGCCTGGACAACATCGCTGGAAACCAACAACAAAGGCTACCTGGTTGAACGCAGCAAGGATCTCAAACGTTTTGAGCGCGTAGGTGAAGTGAGCGAACTGGCTGCCACAAGCAATTCGCTGAAAAATTACCAGTTGATCGATCAGACGCCCTACTCAGGCACCAGCTATTACCGGTTGACCCAAACGGATCTGAGCGGTAAAACGACGGTTTTCCCAGTGGCGTCTGTTGTCCTGCGGGAAGAAGCATACGGGGTATATCCTAACCCGGTGGTGAGTGATGGTCAGTTTACGCTTCGTCTGGATGAGCCCGAAACAGCAACGGTTGGTTTCTTTGGCGCCGATGGCCGCCCAATGTCATTCCAGAAAACGGGTATTCAATCGGGCAACCTGCTATTGAAAGCAACGGGTAAGTTATCGGCTGGTGTTTATGTACTTACCGTGGAAGAGCGGGGACAGACGCGTCAGCATCGCATCGTTGTTCAATAAGCAAGGCTGTCAACTTACTCATTTCACCACATTTACTTTTCTTGTCTCATGACTACAAAGACTGTACATATATCGGCTCCTACGCCAAAAAAAGCCTACAAAACGCCCAAGCTAAAATCACTGGGTAGTGTTAAAAAACTGACGTTAAAAAGTGGGTCAGCTACAGACGGCTTCGGTTCATTTGCCACAGCATAAAGAAAATGCAGCCGTTGTCGGCCAACGGCTGTAGCACAGACGACGGCCAAAACAATACCTCATTTTTTAATTAAGCATACCTTTGAGCTTGATTTGCCTGCATCTTGGCGAATCAAGCTCTTTTCATTACCTTCAAATCTAATTTAGTCCGTATCCCTATGCCCTTTACGCTTAACACACGCGTTCATTTACTGCCAAACCAGTCCTCTTCTGTACTGGGCAACGAAACCATTCTTTTGAATTATGAGGCTGGCAATTATTATGAACTGAATGAAGTCGGTGGATTCATCTGGGCTCTTTTACAGGACAAAAAAAGCCTGCTGGTTCACGAGATTCAGGCGCAGTTGCTGGAGGAGTTTGATGTAGAACCCGCCGTTTGCCAGAATGAGTTAATGCTGTTTCTAGACAATCTACTCCGTGAAAAGCTTATCGAAGCCCGCGAATAGCGCAGCAAAATTCGTATCCCTGAGCGGACGTAAACAATGGCTGCTGGTCAAGGTCTTTGGGGTGCTTGCCACTTACAAATGCCTGCTACTCCTCTTTCCTTTCAACAAATTCCTCAAGGCCACCGGAAAGGCCGCTCAACCTTCAGAAGCCCTGTCCGGCGCATTACTCACCGATACCGTTTGGGCTATTCAGGTAGTGAGTAACCGGATTCCCCTCGGCTTCACGTGCCTGATACAGGCGCTTAGTGCAAAATGGCTGCTTCATAATCACCCGGATGTACGCGTATGCATTGGCGTTCACAAAAACATACAGCAGGATTTTTCGGCACATGCCTGGGTCGTCTATAAAAACAAAATTATCCTGGGCGAACAGGCCAATCAGGTATTCGAACCCATCCTGGACTGGAATTGAGTACCATTTCTATACCCCATATGACGGTTGATCTTTCTCCTGAAGTAACACTACTTGTAATGGCCTGTTCGGTAGAGCTACCGGCCGAAAAAAGAGACAAGATTACTCACTTCATCAGCCAGCAATCCATCGACTGGAACCGCCTGTATACCCTGGCCGAGCGGCACCGGCTAAAGCCTTTTTTGTACCGGTCGCTCCGTCAGATAGACACGGTTCCCAAGCCCTTCATTGCGGCTCTCAAGCAGGATTGCCAGGTAACGACAACCGACAATCTGATAAAACTGCATCAGTATCATGGTGTTGCTGCGCTACTGGCCGACAACGGAATCGAGCATCTGCCACTCAAAGGAATATACCTCGCCGAACACGTTTATCCGGACAGCGGCCTGCGCATCAGTGGCGATATCGACATACTCATCAGACCAAACGATGTCTTTGCCACAATCGACTTGTTACAAAAACACCAATATCATTTATCCGAAAAACAAGAGTTACAATGGCGGCAGGGCGAGGAACGGATTCTTTCCGATTTGTTTGAAGTAAGCTTATTTAAGCCTTTTTTCAACGATAGCCAGTTTGATATCGACATGCACTGGCAAATTATGGGTTTCAACCAGCGCTATGCGCTGTTCGACCTGGCTTATGTGCAGGCGCAACCCTCGTTTGAGGCCGAACGGAAAATCGTCTTACTGGCAACGCATCATGGCGTCAATAATATCTGGCAACAACTCTATTACATCAATGATTTGTATTTCACGCTGGTCAAGGCCGATCTGAACTGGCCGTGGTTGCTGCAGGAACTAAGCCGATTTGGGTTTAACGAAGTTTTCCTGGCAGGCTTATACTGGTGTCAGCAAATCTGGGATTTACCATTGCCCCCGGCCGTTCAGAAACTGGTGACTACACCCAAAATCCGTTCACTTGCCGAAGCCTATGCAAAAAACTGGGAAACCGAAAAACCCAGGGAATTCAGCTATCTTATTATAGCGCAATTGACACTACTGCTCAAAGCACAAACGTCCGTTGGCAAGCAGTTGAAAACGTGTGTTACGTTTCTTACCAGCCGCGTGTTCAGATACAGTATGTTCAGAGTTGGCAAACGCCTGATTTACATCCCTAAAGAAGCCGGATTTATCACCCTTTTCATTCGCGCCACCCAGTCTCTGTTACGGTTTCTGCCAGGCCGTCGCAGATAGCTATGCAGGCTCAACCCTTTTGGGGAAATGAGCCCAGCCAGAGCGCCAGGTAAATAATACGGCTCAATAGCCAGTTATACCGGGTTTTCTGCTTTACGGGTATCCTGGCGTTGAAAACCACACGCACAATTTTAGCGAAAACAGCCCGATCGATGACGCCCCAAATGGGATGGTCTGCGGACGAAAACTGTTCGTGGGTAGCCTCATACAGTTGTCGCGCCGACACATTGCCGTATTCCACAAAGTTGGCTTTTGTATAACGGTTTATAATGGCCGAAGGCATCAAGGTATGTAGTCCATTTCGAATCAGACCCCGGCCGCGCCCTTTATCGAAACAAACCTCCAGGGGCGTTGCTAACCCTGCTTCAACAACATGCTTATCGAAGAAAGGAAAGGAGTATGTATGGCCGTAGTGAGCACCAATATGGTTCAGTTGCTCAGCACAAATGACATTGGTCGTATTCAAAATCTGATTTACCGGAACTGGTCGGCCCTGACTCAACTCCGTCGTTAGTGGCTCGGTCGATACGGGTACCCGGCGGGCAACGCGCTGTTTAAAGTCCTCACTAAACGCATTATCGAGTAGTGTCCGATGGGCCAGTCTAGCCTTGACCCGCCGGGCAGCGTAGCCAAGAATTCCCGCCGTCGACAGGCCAAAAATTTGTTTTTGCCGGCGTAATTGGCTCAGAAATTCACCAGAGGACTGCTCCCGGAACCGTTTCTTCAGGTTCGCTCCGAGGATACTCAACGCATAGCGTTCAAATTCTTCATCATTTCGCAACCGGGGCGGATTGGCAACAAAATCTGGTGGGTATCGGTGATCAACGTACTGGTGGCAGGCGGCCTGCAACATGTTCCAGTCGCTGGCATCGAGCAATTGATCCAGGAAATCAAATCCAGTGGCGATTACACTGTCGCCGTCATGCCCGGTCAGCAGAATATCGCAGCCAAGTTGACGGGCTTCCTGCGAAACACCCAGGTGAAAACTGGACGGAATAATGAAATGGTCGGGCCGGTCGAACAACTGATTAATTGTCAGAACGGACTCCAGCACATCCGCTTTCGGGTGAACGGTATGGTGTTGCGGCTGCCACTTACTGATGAATGCCCGAACGTATTCAGACTCATCCGTAGACGCCAGTCCCGTGTCAATATTGAACGTATGCAGCCTGGGGCGCTGCTGTTTTTCCAGCAGCGACTGCGCCACCGAACTCACCGACGACGAATCCAGTCCACCACTCAAATGAGCGCCCACCCGTTTTTTCCCAGTCATCCGCCGTTCGATAGCCGCCGTAAACGTGTCGTGAAATAGCTCCGAATAATCTTCAGGACGAGTCAGGTCACCGTATAGGTTCGGGTTGATCTTCCAGAAAGGGCGAAGGTCCAAACCCTGTGCAGTTACCTCGATGTAATGACCGGGCAAAAGACTGTAGATGGATTCGTAAAAGGTTTCTCTGCTATAAGGCACGTAACTCGTTGTCCAGGTCAGATACTCCCTGAACTTGCCTTCATTCGGTTTTACTGCAACTTCCCGCAGGGTCAGCAACGCCTTTATTTCGGAGGCAAAGGCGAAAAAGCGGCCGGGCTGATGGACATAATAAAACGGCTTTATGCCCAGCGGGTCACGAGCGCAAACAAGCGTTTGGCGGCTGGCCATCCACAGGGCAACGCTAAAATCGGCATTTGTAGCATTGAATGAATCGGGGCCATCCTGAGCAAACATCGATGTGAATACGTTGTCTTGCTCCGCATTGACAAATAGATCTGCATCAGTTACGGCACGTGTTCCCGTTACCGAATTAATCTCAAGAGTACTCTCAAAGGACAGCAACACCCCCCGCTCAACAGCCTGACGACTGACCTCGCCCCGATGGGCCAGCGACTTGATCATTCCAGCAATTTCGACTTCAGGCACCTCCTGTCCATCAAATCGGATAACTCCTGCTATTCCACTCATAGTATCACGTCCAGACAGAAAACCTGGTTTTCTATATTCCCAAAGCTACCTAATTTAATTCATGTTGCACGGTTGTCGCCCAGCGAACGAATGTCGCTTACCATGGGGTCAGGTTTAAGAATTGCACCACATCCGCGGACGGTCGGCGACCCGGCTGACCCCACGAACGTCAAACACCTACTTAACTAAACCGGCTACTAACTCTCGATCCGACCTGAGGTTACATTTTAGCCCGTAACCACCTATCTTCGTGCATCCGTATTAAATCACGTACAGTCAAAACGCTGGCTGTGTCCCCACTGGGTAATCTATTCTCTTCGTCAATTGAACATGCGTAAAAGCAGTCGTTTATACAATGTATTTATTCTTCTTGGTTTACTTGGCATCATAGGCGGTTGCCAGACGAACAGCGATCCTGCTCCCGATGATTCGGCGTATTATCCCCTTCAAACCGGCGATTACTGGGTGTATCAGGTTACCGAAGAGACGTATTCGCTCACCAATGGCGCCACCACACGGGCCTTTCAGCTTCAGCAAAAGATTGGCAGCTCATTTACCCGAAATGGGCAGGTATTTTTTCAACTGGAAGAATCTACCCGCCCATCAGCCCAAAATGACTGGCAGATCAGTGCCACGCGCACCGTGTATAAAAGCCTTTCGGAGGTTGTCAGTCAGGACAACAACGTACCGACGATCAATTTACTTTTCCCCGTTTCCGCCACTACATCCTGGAATATCAATACGTATAACGGCTCATCCGATACGCTAACGCTTCAATACCAGAACATTGGCCGTCCATTTGCCGCGGGTAAGTTAACGTTCGATCACACCGTTTCGGTTGTCGGGCCGAACGATTCGACGCTAATCAATTTAACTAAATACCAACGGGTCTATGCGCAGAACGTAGGGCTGGTGTACCGTGAAGACGCAGCCCTGGCGTATTGCCAGTCAACCCCCGATTGCATCGGCAAGGGCAAAATCGACTCGGGTACACGACAAAAATGGGTATTGATCGCGAGCAACCGGGTACCTTAGTGCTGCCAGACAACTTTGCCCGAATGCAGTTCGGTGTGCCCATCTGTATACGTTAAGCGTAGCGAATACAGGTACATGCCGGGCGCCGTCCCCTGCCAGAGAACCGAATTTTTTCCGGTCGATACGGGCAAATTAGTCTCGAAGACCGGCACACCCGCCTGATTGTAGATTAATAAACGGGACTCTGTCGGCAACTCCTTCACATTCAGGTTTAACTCGAACTTTACGTAGGTGCTTGCCGGGTTCGGATACGCCACAAACGTAATTGGCTTGTCTTCCGCTAATACATCAATAGCAAGCGTATAAGGCGGCTGCGTACGATTGCCGGCGGCATCTTTGCCAAACACGATGAGCTGATAGCGGCCGCCTGCTGCGAGCGATAAATTGGTCGTTATCTGTAGTTGGTTTGCGGATACCGCCGATACCGAAAAGGACGACGTCGCCAGCTTTTGGGGCGTGCAGGTTTCGCAACTTTTCAGGTACACATCCACAGCACTGGTATCTTTTGGCGAGAGCGGATTCTCATCCAGAACATAAACGTCCAGGCTTGGGTGCAGCCCAACCACGGCCTGATTCTCCCTCATTTTCCCATCCACAAAGACGTTGATTTCCGGGCTGATCCGGTCTGGTAAGCTATTAATCGGATAGCTGGTGCTACTCTGCGCCTGTGTCCAGTCAATGTCCAGTGTGGCGCTATTATTGGTCTTACTTAGCTCGACAACCTGATTATCGGGGTCGATGGACACCTCTATTTTCTGCAAACGCTCGTCTTTAGCCAGCGTATACGTCAGTGTGTCGCGGTACCGGAAGGCGTTGAACCGAATTGTACTGGTCGTAGCTACCGAATTGATCGTCTTTTTCACCCTCAGCGAAATCGCCTGCCCCGCCACGTATTTGCCAAGGTTAGCCAGCGGAATAACTACCCGAAGTGAATCGCTGTTTTTAAGCGAACTGCCAACGACTTTAGCCTGGATGTAGATGCCTTTGGGCTCGATGGTAAAATCGGGGTTGGGTAGCGGATACAGGCTAATGGCGGGGTCGCCCTGCAAGAGCATCTGCAACATAACCGAGACATCGTAGGGATCGACGCCTTCTTTCTCCAGCGCCATATTCAGTTGCTGCTGCACTTTTCCGAAAGGCACATTGAGCGTGCTGGCATCGGTATACAAGCTGCTGTACAGTTTTGTCAGGTAGCGAGTGGTGGGTTGCTGAAAACTCCAGTAGGTATGGGCCAGCACAATCCCAGCGCCTTTTTGCGGAGCCAGCAGCCAGTCTGTCGAGAGGGTTTTGAAACTGGAGAATATCTCCCCCACCCCACAGCCATTGAAAATCATTAGTGGGTAATTCTGGTTACGAAAGCCATTTTCGGGGGGCGAAGCAAAGCCAAAATTCATGTCCGTGACGGCGGGTCCGGCATGCCCGAAAAACGTAATCAAACTAACCCCGTCATTGACCAGCGGAGTGATGTTGATCGGCTCTACTTCGTCGAGTGTACTTTTGCTGAACGAGCTGATTTGCCCGCCCAGAAGCCCATTGCTATAAATGGTACCGATGCCCTTCAATGCCTCCCGAAGTCCCGCAGCTTCGGGCGCACTTTTTCCCCCGCTAATGTGCACGATGTGCTTCCGCCAGAGTCCGTTCGGCGTTGCTTGTTCGAGTTGTTTTACTTTCTCCAGATACGCCAGCACCTGCTCATTGGTAGTCGCGTTGATCCGGCCAGTTGGGATAGAGGGCGTATTGATCGGGTAATTACCCAGGCCGGACGTGATCAGAATATCGGAACCGGGATAGCCAACCGTTGGCACCAGGTCATCCGTTGCCGTTTTGGTTGTATAGGGATAACTATTTGCGCGCCCCACCAGCAATAGGTTTTTTACGGCCGTGTTCGCCAGCACATAATCCGCAAAACGACGAAGCGCCAACGGGCTTTTCTCCCCATAATTGAACTGGTCGAACAGCGAATCGGACTCAACGATAAAAGGCTTGTAGCCTCCGCCTTGAGCCGACGCCCGATAGCTGGCATACGCAACCGCCGACTGCCGGAGCGATGCATGTGTGATAATAAGATAGTCCGCTGTTTTAGGAATAGCTGGCGACAGCTTGACCGACTGAATAGCCAGTGGTTTATTGATGCGGTTGGTTACGAGTATGTCCCGGTTCCGGGCCGCTTCACTGACCACAATCTGCGTTTGCGCTCCGGTGGTTTGTGTCGTTAGAAAACGGCAGTTAGCCCGGTCCGTAACATCATAGACAATCGATGCAGCGGGTACATTGGCCACCGACATGAGTGCGGTCGAACTGCCGTTGGCTGGCAGGTGAAATACTTTGGTTGGCAGACCGGCCATGTCCAGTAGTTGCGGATAGGAAACCTTCAGGTAGGTGATCGAATAATGGTTGGTAAAGCCGTTTTTAGCCGCGTTAAACTGAACCGTAAGCTTATCGTTCTGAATGGACTCCGGCCTTACGGTTGCCTGAAACGTCTTGCTGTCGAAGCCCGTGAACGAAAGAGGAGCTATCGACGACGTTGTTGCCGCATCGAGTTGGACCTGTATCTGGTGGATCGTATTATCCCGGCCGTTGATCATTCCCTGCACCGAAATGGGCCAGTTTGCCGACACTCGTCCCGGCAATTTCATCTGAACAATGCCTACCGAATCAGGGGTAAGAATACGCCCCGACCAGCCTTCGCCGGGCTCGAAGTAGCTTTGCTGCAGGTAAGGCTCCAGCCCTTTCAGGTTATTGAAGGTATACTCACTGGTAAACGCCTGCACCGTTTCTTCGACGTGAAAAGCAACCGGCGACGAGCCCTGCGACGATGTGTTCAGTTCGGGCATTCGTTTACCGGGCACCGTGGCACCGCTGGTCAGGAAGTAAGCCGACTTATCCGAGAACAGGGTTTGATAGGGGTGTAGTCGTTGCTGCGGTCGGTAAAGCAGGGAATCCTGGGTACCGTCATTTCCTTCGCCATAAAACTCAATATAATCCTGAGCACCGAACACGCCATCCTGCTGACCGACAACCCGAATGGCTATTTCCTGACCTCTAAAAAACAGTTGCCAATTGATCGGGTTTGCCAGGAGAAGCGAAGCATCGGCTGCCTTAATATCGTCGTAGCTAACCCGATAAATACCAGCCTGGTTGACGGATAATTTAAGGTATTTCTGGCTCGCCTGTATCCATTCATTACCAAATCGTTTTTGGCCATTTACGACCAGCGTGCTGACCAAAAACAATAGAAGAAGTAACCCTTTTTTCATACGCAGATGAGCCTTATCTGGCCTTGCACACCCCGACGGGATGTTACCAATGTTTCTCAAAGATAACGAATCGAATTCATTAAATAGGTTAGTATCCAGTCTCGAAAAAGCTGTTTATCTTCACTAGCCCGTTGATTCTTAAGGCCATGCTGAGTAGCCGACAAAACCATTACTATGCCTGATGTAATTAAAAGTCAGTGGCCTATAATGATTTAAGTGACGTTAGCAACCCGTGATACGCACCAACTCCGCAAGAATCGGGTTTATCCCGACGCTGTTTCCTACGACCTTTGTTCAGGTCAAACAACACAAACACCATGAACACCAACAGCAGCCCCTATACGTATCAACAAATCGCCCGTGCTATTGAGCAATTAACGGCTACGTTCCGTCAGCAGCCTTCGCTGGGTGAGCTGGCCGAAAAGGCGAATCTGAGCGAGTTTCATTTCCAGCGGTTATTTACGGAATGGGCCGGTGTAAGCCCGAAGAAATTCAGCCAGTACCTGACGCTCGAACATGCCAAGACAAGGTTGCGTAACGGAGCGGCTTTGGCCGATGCGGCCTATGAAGCGGGCCTGTCCGGGACGGGTCGGTTACACGATCTGTTTGTAACCATCGAAGGCGTAACACCCGGTCAATTTAAGCAGGCAGGCTCGGGCCTTAAGCTGGCCTACGGGCTGTTCGAGAGTCCATTTGGCCAGTATGTGCTGGGCGCGATTAATGGAAAAATTGCCCTTCTGCACTTCCTGAACGCGGGTGAAGAACCCGAAGCCATCTTAACAACGGCCTGGCCCGAAGCATCCTATGAGAACAATCCGGCGGCTCTACAGCCGTTGGCAGATCAGATCTTCCCGTCAATGGCGGCATCAACCGTTGGCAGCGAACAAACCACGCAGTCGTTGCCAAAGCTACCCGTTCTACTGCGCGGCTCTACATTTCAACTCAAGGTATGGGAAGCGCTGCTGAAAATCCCGGAGGGCCAACTGGTTAGTTACGACCAGATTGCCACTGACATCGGGCAACCCACAGCCTCCCGGGCGGTCGGAACAGCGATTGGGTCGAACCCAATCGGCTATCTGATTCCCTGCCACCGGGTCATAAAAAAAACGGGCCTTTTTGGTGGGTATCGCTGGGGTGTCGACCGCAAACAAGCCATGCTCGGCTGGGAAGCCGCCCAAACCGATAAATAAGCGCTAGACCATGAATTTGACCACCCTCGACTGGCCCCTGTACCGACAGACTCTGTCCGAAACGGGATTTACCCTGTTGCCATCCGTCCTATCGGCCGATGCATGTCAGGAAATGGCCGACCTGTTCGATACGCCAGACTTGTTCCGCAAAACGATTGTTATGCAGAAGCATGGATACGGCAGTGGCGAGTACAAGTATTTCAATTACCCATTGCCTCACGCGATCGACGCGCTTCGACATCAGTTATTCAGGGAGTTAGCACCGGTAGCCAATGACTGGCATGCTAAGCTCGGCATCAATCTGCGTTACCCAACTGACCTCGACGAGTGGCTCAAAACCTGCCACGGAGCGGGCCAGACGCGCCCAACACCCCTGATTTTAAAATACGGACCGGGCGACTGGAACGCACTCCATCAGGATATGTATGGCGAACTATACTTCCCGTTTCAGGCCGTTTTATTTCTAAGTCAACCCGGTAAGGATTACAGGGGTGGCGAGTTCGTTCTGCTCGAACAACGTCCCCGAATGCAATCGAAAGCAACTGTTTTACTACCGGAGCAAGGGCAGATTCTGCTCTTTACCACCAAATTCAGACCAGCCAAAAGTGCACGGGGTCATTACCGTGTGGCCATGCGGCATGGAGTCAGCGACGTTAGGGCGGGAAACCGCGTTACGATTGGGTTGATCTTTCATGATGCCGCATGATTCGGCACATCGAGCTGGGCCCAACGCCCTTTTCCAGATTACGAGCGTTAACGGGGCTTGTGCGTATGGGCCGGGTCAGGTTTGGTGGCCATCGGCCCGGCAAAATTTACGGCCTGCTGACATGCCGCGCGGGCAAGCGCATGAAGGTCGATAACCGCGTCTTTTTTCGGGATGAAGCCGAGGCCATTCAGGCAGGATACCGGCCCTGCGCCGTTTGTATGCCCATCCAATATAGAGCGTGGCAGCGGGAGCAGTAAAAGCTGTCAATGATTTACTCTTTATTTTGACCAAGTATCAGTCAAACCATACGCTAATGCCTTTTTCACTCACTCGTTTACGCTTCTCCCTGATTCTCATCATCGCCTTCGCGTTGCCCGCTCAGGGGCGAATTATCCGTATTGAGATCACCAGCATTCAGTCGCCCACGTTTGAGGGTAAGGCGTTTGGGCGCGTGGGCGCTTACGAAAAACTGCGCGGCAAAGCCTATGGCGAGCTGGACCCGACCAGCCCGCAAAATGCACTCATTACGGATATTGCCCTGGCACCGCGTAATGCAACCGGTATGGTAGCGTATGTAATGGATATTTACATTCTTAAACCCATCGACCTCAGCAGGGGCAACCACAAACTTTTTCTGGAAATAAATAACCGGGGCGGCAAGCTCATTGGCGGGTTCAACAAAAGCAGTGGCGGCAACGACCCAACCACCGCAGCCCAGGCCGGCGAGGGCTTCCTGATGAACAGGGGCTACACCCTGGCCTGGAACGGATGGGATTTTTCGGCAGCACCGACCAATAACAACCTCACTATCAGCGTACCCATCGCCCGAAACCCCGACGGATCGTCCATCACCGGGCCGTCCTACGAATATATCTCCTTCGACAACGCAACTTCACTGACCTACTCGCTCGCGTATCCAGCCGCCACGCTGGATCAATCCAAAGCGACACTTACGGTGCGCGATCGGTTAGGTGATCAGCCTGCCATTATTCCGGCCGATGGCTGGGAATACGCGACCGATAAATCCATTCGGTTGTTACCAGCCGGAACGCCTTTCCGGCAAAGTGCCATTTATGAGTTCCATTACACCGCTAAAGACCCCGTTGTGGCTGGGATAGGCTTTGCCGCTACCCGCGATTTCGTCTCCTTTCTGCGGTACGCGGCCACCGATGATTTTGGCAATCGAAATCCACTGGCCAAAGACATTCAGTACACGTTTTCGTATTCAGTCTCGCAACCTGCCCGCTATGTCAATGATTTCCAGACGCTGGGTTTCAATGCCGACGAGCAGAACCGACGGGTGCTGGATGGCATTGAAAACTGGTTGGGCGGAGCCAGTGGCATTGCCCTTAACTACCGCTTCGCCCAGCCATCGCGGACGGAGCGAAACCGCCAAAATCATTTGTACCCCGAAGGCGTTTTCCCCTTCGCCTACCCCATCCTGACCGACCCCCTTACCGGAAAAACCGCCGGGCGTCTGGCGTGGTGCACCGCCAGCAATACCTGCCCGAAGGTAATGGAAATCAACTCCGCCAACGAATATTGGGTAAAAGCTGCTTCGCTGTTGCATACCGACAGCAAGGGCC
The DNA here is from genome assembly GCF_054776595.1 of Spirosoma horti. Taxonomy (NCBI): domain Bacteria; kingdom Pseudomonadati; phylum Bacteroidota; class Cytophagia; order Cytophagales; family Cytophagaceae; genus Spirosoma; species Spirosoma horti. The sequence continues at coordinate 394,043 of NZ_BAAHBQ010000005.1, read as the reverse complement.
AGGATTTGCCGGACCCCAAAAACGTTCGATTTTATCTCGTATCCGGCGCACAGCACGGAACAGGTAATGAAACCAGTAAGGGCATCTGTCAGCAATTCCAGAACCCAACCAACGGCGAACCGGCCTTGCGGGCCCTCTTTGTGGCGCTGGATGCCTGGGTGACAACCGGTATAGCCCCACCGGCCAGCCAGGTACCCCGGCAGTCAACCAAAACGGCGGTTGTGGCCGTACCGCAACCAGGCTCTCAAACGGGGGTGGTGCCGCAGGACGCGCTTGGCTGGCCTACCCTTCCGGGCGTGACCTACACGGGCCTGGTCACCACCCGCTTCCTGCTCGATTTTGGCCTCTCATCTGATCAGGGCATTTTAACGGCCTTTCCAACTACTGTCGCCGGGCGACCCAGCTATGTCAGTTTCGTTTCGAAGGTCGATAAAGATGGCAATGAAGTGGCTGGAATTCGGTTGCCCTCCGTTGCGGTACCCATTGCTACCACCACTGGATGGGCATTGCGCCGGTCCGAATACGGTGAGAACGACGGTTGCGAAGGAGCAGGTCAATACATTCCCTTTAAGGCGACCAAAGCCGAACGACTATTGACCAACGACCCGCGCTTGTCGATACAGGAGCGTTATCAAACGCATCAGGGCTACGTGGAGGCCATCCGAAAGTCGGTGCAGAAACTGGTCGAACAACGGTTTTTACTGGCGGACGATGCGGCCGTGTATATCAAGGGCGCACAGGAAAACAAGATGTAGTCCCTCCATTGCTCAGTAAACTACTTTTTTCAGTACCTGAATGCTTCGTTCCAGTTCCTCTTCTGAACTCGACGCAAAGCCCAGTCGCGTTCCATTTAGCTGCTGACCAGGTGGGTTATGGAAAACCCCATTCGACAAGGTCAGCCCTTTCCGGGCGGCCCGTGTGGCCAGGGCTTCCATGTCGATAGCCGGGTCGAAACGGGCCCAAACGGCCAGCCCGCCATCCGGTTTGGCAAACTGAATTGCATTTGGTAACTCATTGGCCAGCAACGCACAAAAATGATCCCGACGCGCCTGATACGTACGCAAAGCTTTGCGAAAATGACGCTTTAGATCACCCGTTTTGAACAACTGCCCAAGGGCAAATTCGAGCATCGGATCGCCTTGCCGGTCAATGATGCGCCGAAACCGGGCCAACTCGTCGATCAGCGCCGTTGGGGCCACCACATAGCCAATTCGAAAGGCCGGTGCCACCGATTTAGTCAGTGAACCGACGTATACAACCATGCCTCGGCGGTCGGCGCTGGCCAAGGGCAAAATCGGTCGGCTGAGGTAGTGAAAATCATAATCGTAATCATCCTCCAGAATGACAAATCCATACTGTTCAGCCAGTTGCAGCAACCGAACACGCCGACTGGGGTGAAGCGTTACCGTTGTGGGGTAATGGTGGTGGGGCGTTACAAACACCAGGCGAATCGGCTGCTGTTCGCAGGAATCAGCCAGCTTATCGAGGTTGATGCCGTGTTCATCAACGGGCACAGTCAGTACGGTAGCCCCCGCTTTTCGGAAGTTCATGGTCGCACCGGCCCAGGTCGTTTCGCCCGTTACGACCACGTCGCCGGGCCGCAACAGCACCTGGCTGGCGAGGTGCAGGCCCATAATACTGCCCCGCGTAATGAGTACATTATCAGGACTCGTTTGCAGGCCACGGGTTTCGTTCAAATGCAGCGATAGCTGTTCCCGAAGCAGCAAATGCCCTTTGGTGTCTCCATAGCCAAAGTGCTTCTGTGGATTTCCCCACCGAAAATAGGATCGATAGGCCCGACTCAACTCGTCCATCGGTGCCAGCCGAATATCGGGAAAACCATCGTCCAGATGCAGACCAGCCTGCATCGTCAGCACGGGCCGAACCAGAAAGTCAAGTCTGTCAAAGTCATAGCCTGGTTGCCCGTTGGCTACACTGTTTTTCACGATGGGCTCATCACCCGTCATTAGGGGTTGCGGTTTTACGTCGGGCAGGTGAGACGCGACATAGGTTCCACTACCAGCGCGGCTTTCGAGCCAGCCCTGTGCTATTCCTTCGTCATAAGCAGCCACCACGGTCTGGCGATTCAACACCAGCAGATTGGCCAGTTGGCGTGTGCCGGGCAGCCGTTGACCTGGCAACAACGTTCCTGCCCGGATCAGTTGCCCCAACTGATTGCTGAGTTGCACAAAAATAGGCAGTGGCGATGCCTTATCGAGTTGGATCAAGGATTTTAAAGGCACCATAACCGGACTAGTTTATTTATAAAAACCGGACGATTTACATAGACCACTAAAGCAAGACATTTGTCACATAAAAAACAAGAAAGCCAATGCAAACCGCCCGCACAACACCCAGTCGTTCGGCCAAACGTGCCCATTACGACGAAGCAACCATCAATCCCATCCTGGATGAAGCCCTGTTCTGTGTCGTCAGCTATTCGATTGACGGACAGCCAATGGCCATTCCGACGGCCTACGCCCGAAAAGACGACAAGCTTTACATACACGGGTCGGTGGGGAGTCATTTTATTCGTATGATCGAGCAGGGGAATCCCGTTTGTATCTCGGTCATGCTCACGGACGGATTGGTGCTGGCCAAGTCAGCGTTTCACCATTCGGTCAACTATCGCTCGGTAACAATTTTTGCCAATGCCCGGAAAGTAACCGACGAAGCCGAGCGTATGGAGGCATTGGCACTCATCACGGATCACCTGATTCCGGGCCGTTGGAATGACCTGCGCCCCACAACAGACAGTGAAATGCGTAAAACCACCGTGCTCGTTTTCTCGCTGGCCGAAGCCTCTGCCAAAGTTCGTTCGGGTGGTCCGATTGATGAGCCCGAAGATGAGGAGCTACCGACCTGGGCGGGTGTCATTCCCCTGCAAACCGTACGGCTGGCACCGATTCCCAAGGAAGGACAGTCGAATTGTTCATTACCTGATTACCTCGCCTGACCCGTACTGACCTACCTTATCGCATCGCTGGTATCAGGAAATAAAATCACAGACCTTATTCATTATGTATATCCCAAAAGCTTTTCAGGAAACTGACCGCGACACGTTGTTCCAGTTTATCCGAAACCACTCATTCGCCTTACTGGTCAGTACCGGCGACGACGGAATTCCGGTAGCCACCCATCTGCCGATCGAGCTTATGCCCACCGCCGACGGTCAATTTGCGTTGGTCGGACATCTGGCAAAGGCCAACCCGCAGGGGAAGCTTCTGGCTCGAAGTACGCCTTCGCTGGCCGTATTTTCGGGGGCTCACAGTTATATTTCCTCGTCCTGGTACGATCACGTCAATGTGCCTACCTGGAACTACCTTTCGGTGCAGGTTACGGGCCGGGCAAGCCTCCTGACGGAGGATGAAACCCTGAATTTCTTACGGCAGCAAGTCGACAAATACGAGGCAAAATCAGCCTGTCCCGTATCGGTCGAGAGCATGACGGAGGGGTATGTACGGAAAGAAATGCGTGGCCTTGTTGCCTTCTCGATGACCATCGACACGATACAGGGCGCAGCCAAACTTAGCCAAAACCGCGACGACACTAACTACAAAGCGATTATCTCCGAACTTCGGCTGACAGGCGACCCCACCGCTGATGCGCTGGCAAACGAAATGGCAGCCCGACGCCCTTCACCTCCTACTCTACCGAATCCGATAATCAACGCCCGATGACGCTCATAAACATACCGTTCCTCAAACCGGTTGAACCAGTATGGCATCGTCGAAAACCGCAATTTATACCGCCCTCGGGGCCAATCTGGCTATTGCCCTCACCAAGTTCGTGGCCGCTGGCGTAACGGGCAGCTCGGCCATGCTGTCGGAAGGGATTCACTCACTGGTGGATACCCTTAACGAGATACTGCTGCTATTAGGCCTGAACCGTAGCCAAAAGCCCGCCGATCATAAGCGGCCTTTTGGTTATGGGCGCGAGCTTTATTTCTGGTCTTACATTGTCTCGCTACTCATTTTTGCCGTGGGGGGCGGGGTATCGTTTTATGAAGGCATTACGCATATACAACACCCCGAACCTATCGAAAACCCGCAATGGAATTACATCGTGCTGGGTGTTGCGCTTGTACTGGATGGCGCATCGCTGGTGACCGCATTCAAGGCCTTCAATGCCCAACGGGGCGATCAGCCATTCTGGTCGGCCGTTAAAGACAGCAAAGACCCATCTACGTTTGTGGTCTTATTTGAAGACGGCTCCGATGTATTGGGATTGATTATTGCCTTTCTGGGCGTATTTCTGGGGCATCAGCTCAACAATCCGTATCTGGATGGGCTGGCGTCTATTCTTATTGGCGTCCTGCTCATGGCGGTGGCGCTGTTGCTGGCTCACGAAAGCAAGAGTTTACTGATGGGCGAAGGAGCCGACCCCGCGATTGTGCAACAAACCGTCGCCTTGACAGAAGCCGACCCGATTGTGGTGAAAGCCCAACAAACGCTTACGTTTCAAATGGGCGTCAATGATATTGTGCTTATTCAACGGGTTACGTTTACGCCCAATCTGTCAGCCGATGACCTCATTCAGGGAGTCGCCCGTATTCGGCAAACGATTCAGGCCGCCGAGCCCAGCATCAAGCAAGTGTTTATCGAGCCCGTCAGTGATTCTGTTTGATAGCTATAGATTCACTAAATAATCCGTCAATAATTTCCACTGAAGTTTCTGGTAAAATAGCCAGCCACCTTCGGCAATCAGCGTGTTAACCAGGGCGCGATCCCCAGCCTCTGGCCCCTCATTGTTGATGCCTTCGTGCTTCCCAATCTCGGATGCGGTGATGGTATTGCCCGACAATTCGACCCGAAAGGTACTGCTGGCCTCCACATGAAAGAAGTGTTTCACTTCGTCGGATTGGCTGTTTCGGGGATCTTTACTGGGCTTAACCGTAAACTCGACCCGGTTTTCGTCTGTAGCCAAGTCAACGATGTGCACCCAGTTTTCGGGCATCGGGCCGGGCAATAGTATTTGAATATAATCGCCGACCTGCGGAGGGCCACCCGCTTTGGGCTTACCCGCCTGATCGTGCAAAACAAAATCAGCCGTAAACATGGACAGGCCCGACCAGCCATTCACGTTCAGCAATTTCTCAACGGAATGTCGGAAGGCTTCCTGGGCGCTGGCCTGGTCAGGAAATGTCTGCTGACTGGCATAAACCTTATCTTTCGTTTCCTCTCCCTGAATGACGTTTGCTTCGTGCTGAACCTGATCCGTAATGCCTTTTTGTGCCATACGTTTGTTGGAAAATAAGTGGTCGATTACAACTGGTTTATTTTTTATCCTGCTGACGGAGCCGGGCGTCCGGCTCCGTCAGCAGGATAAAAAATAAACTACTGTATTGCTGTGGCCTACTTAAGCAATGTTAAATCGTTGGTGAACCGCCCGTTACCTGCACCGTGCTTCCTGTCATGTAACTGGAATCATCAGAAGCCAGTAAGACATAAATGGGTGCCAGTTCGGCAGGTTGCCCGGCCCGTTTCAGCGGCACATCCTGTCCAAAGTTTTTTACTTTTTCGGGCGGCATCGTCGACGGGATGAGCGGAGTCCAGACGGGTCCCGGCGCTACGCAGTTGACCCGGATGCCTTTTTCGGCCCAGACCTGACCCAGGTTGGCCGTAAAGTTCTGAATAGCGGCTTTGGTAGCGGCATACGCCAGCAATTGAGGGCTCGGCTTATACGCATTGACCGACGTGGTATTCACCACCGTGCTCCCCGGTTTGAGGTGTTCTTCGGCAGCTTTGCATAGGTGAAACATCGCAAAAATATTTGTCCGGAATGTCCGGTCGAGTTCTTCCGTCGAAATGTCCTGCAACGACTCATGGGCCATCTGATACGCGGCATTGTTTACCAGCACATCGAGCCCGCCCAACTCAGCGACAGCCCGTTGAATCAATTGCTTACAATGCGCTTCATCCTGGATATCGCCAGGCACCAATACGGCCTTACGGCCAGCCTCTTCTACGTAACGAGCCGTTTCACGGGCATCTTCGTCTTCGTTCAAATAAGAAATCAGCACGTCGGCTCCTTCGCGGGCAAAGGCAATAGCCACCGCCCGACCAATGCCGGAATCTCCACCCGTGATAAGTGCTTTACGCCCTTCCATCTTCCCGGAACCCCGGTACGACGTTTCGCCGTGGTCGGCCTTGGGCTGCATCTCGGCTTCGGTGCCAGGGGCGGATTGTTTCTCATCAGAATAAGGCGGCTGAGGGTACTTTGTTAGCGGATCCTGTTGAGTAGATGAGCTTTCTGTGGTCGTTGAGTTCATGATTTACCAGATGTTAAACGATTGACAATACGAATAACTATACTCCGCCTGGCAGAAATCGTTTGGTACGGTTACCAGATGGTTAGGGAACGGCCTGCTTTCGGAATCATTGACTTGCCTCAAATAAGCACAGAAATTGTACTATTTTTTTCATTCTCGCCGGGTTAAAATCCGGCGAGAATGAAAAAATCAGCAGTTATTTAATACTAGCTAATGATTCAGGATAACCCCTTTAATAAGCATTCTTCAACACCGGCACCGTTTCCTCATTTCCCGTTCCATTTCCATGACAGTACCCCGTAACCAGTTGGTTAGTAAGGCGCACCCGGCGAGGTAGAAACGCTACCCTGGGTGATTCCCTATGCATAAACTATACAGACACCAGCGCCTGACGCTACTTCTTTTTCTTTGGCTTTTGACGAGCGCATACGCGTTGGCACAAACGGTTCGGGGCCGGGTAACGGATGCAACGACGGGGACCAACCTACCCGGCGTATCCATTCTGGTGACCGGCCAGAATACGGGTGCCATCACCGACGCCAATGGCACCTACTCGCTTGCCCTTGGTCCAGGAACCTACAGCTTGCGCGTTAGTTTTGTTGGCTATGCCACCCAAACCATTTCCGTACAGGTCACAGCTGGCACCGACGCCAACGCCGATGTGCGACTGGTTGAGAGCCTCGCTAGTTTAAATGAGGTCGTCGTCGTTGGCTCACGCTCGACGCAGGCCCGGTCCAGCACCCAGACGGTTTCTCCGGTCGACGTCATTCAATCACGTGATCTGGTAGCCACGGGCCAGGTGGACCTGACGCAGCAATTAACGTTTGTGGCTCCGTCGTTCAATTCATCCCGGCAAACGGTGTCGGATGGTACCGATCACGTTGACCCGGCCACCCTGCGCGGTCTTGGCCCCGATCAGGTGCTGGTGCTGCTCAACGGCAAACGGCGGCACAATCAGGCATTGATCAACCTGAATGGCACCGTTGGGCGCGGCTCAGTTGGCACCGACCTCAACGCCATCCCTTCGTCAGCCATCGAGCGGATCGAGGTGCTGCGGGATGGCGCTTCCTCGCAGTACGGCTCCGATGCCATTGCGGGGGTTATCAACCTGCGGCTTAAATCACAGCCCGGCACAACCATCAATGCACAGGTCGGCCAGCAGTATGAAGGTGACGGCCAGGTGGCACAAGTCGGCATCAACCACGGCTTCAAGCTCGGCGACAAGGGCTTTTTGAACCTCACGGGCGAGTTCCGCCATCGGGGAGCCACCAACCGGGCCGGCGATTATACGGGGCCAGTCTACGTAAACTGGAACGCGGGGCAACAAACCGGCGAATCGGCTACGGCTTATGTTGCCCGTCGGCAGGCGCTGTACCAGCAGGATCAGGCCCTGATTCGTCAGAATGGGTTCGATGTGTCGAACAACCTGCAAGTAGGTAATGCCCGGGTCCAGAATGCGGGGTTTTTCCTGAATGCAAGTGTACCGATTCGGGGAACATCGGCCAGCTTTTACGCCACGGGTGGCCTGAATTACCGCCGGGGCCTGGCGGCTGGTTTTTATCGGTATCCTTACCAGACAACGCAGGTCATCACGGCCTTATACCCGAACGGTTTTTTACCCAATATTCAGTCGAGCATCAATGACCAGTCACTCCTGGTGGGTGTCAATGGCGAAACCAAAGGCTGGCGCTGGGATATCAGCAATGTGTATGGCGGCAACTCGTTTCGCTTCGACGTTACCAATTCGAACAATGCATCGCTGGCCTACCTCGGGCCGCTGAACAACCCAACCTCATTTTATGCCGGTACGCTCTCATTTTACCAGAATACCACCGATCTGGGAGCCGCCAAAGATTTCGGCAAGCAGTTAGGGCTAACCTCGTTTAACGTAGCGGCTGGGTTAACGTACCGCAATGACCAGTATCGAATCAAACCCGGCGAAGCGGCTTCGTATTTAAACTTCAGCCCGCAGTCGGGCCAGGTTGGTGGATCGCAGGTGTTTCCTGGTTATCAGCCTTCCAATGCCGTAAATGCCCGCCGAAATGTATACGGAGCCTACGTGGATGTCGAATCGGACGTAACCGACCGGCTGCTTCTCAATGCCGCCGGGCGTTACGAATATTACACCGATTTTGGCGGAAACTTGGCCGGAAAACTGGCTGCCCGGTACCGGTTCAGCGAAGCGTTTTCCCTGCGCGGTTCGGTGAGCAACGGCTTCCGGGCGCCCTCGTTGCACCAGCGGTATTTTAGTGCCATCAGCACCGTTTTCGTCTCGACCGGGCAGGGGCTGGAGCCCCGCCAAACGGGTACGTTCCGCAACGACAGCCCCATTGCCCAGGCATTTGGCGTGCCGCCACTGGGTGCCGAGCGGTCGGTCAATTTCAGTGTCGGCGTTACCTCCCGCCCCCTCAGCAATGTCAGCCTGACCATAGATGCTTATCACATCAGGATCAATAATCGGATCATTTATAGCAACCAGTTTTCGCGCGGCACGAGTGGCGCAGGCCTGATTGTGGCCAACATTCTGAATGGGGCCGGGCAAACGGACGTAAACAGCGCCCAATTTTTTGCCAATGCCGTCAACACACAAACGCAGGGTATTGATGTTGTGCTGGCAACGAATCCACGGCTCAATACGGGCACGCTCGATATAACTCTGGCGGCCAATTTTAACCAGACCAAACTGATTGGCGAAATTCAGCGCCCGGCCAATCTCCCGACGGATGTCACGCTTGGCAACTTTCTGTTCAATCGGCAGGACAGCGCCCGGCTTACGTCGGCTCAGCCGCGCAGTAAAATTCAGTTGACGTTCAACTACCGGCTACGCAAGTTCGGGGCGGTTCTCCGCATCTCCCGCTTTGGCACGGTCGAATCCTACGACCCAATCAACCCCGCTCTGGACGAGACTTTCAACCCGCGTTTCGTTACCGACCTGAACGTTTCGTATCGCGTTCTAAAAAACCTGAATTTGACCCTGGGTGCCAATAATCTGCTCAATGTCTACCCCGATCCTTTGCGGGTCATCAATGCCCCAACACCGGAACGATACGGATCGGCCGTATTGGATAACTCGTCATTTGGGCGGTTCATTTATGGCCGTAACGCCACTCAGTTCGGTTTCAACGGCGGCTATTATTTTTTAAATCTGTCCGCCAGTTTCTAAGCGAAAAACGTACTGGTCCGCCCATACATACCCTGATCATGCGTCAGAATACAATTTACCTGACCAGTCGTCGACATAGTCGATGCCCGTATTAAAGATCAACTGGCCCACTAAGTGCAGTGGATTGTCGAACGCTTCCCATGGCATACCAGCTAGTGCCGTACCGCTACGCGACCAATACCTAGCGCGAAATCACCTTTTATACAAACATCTGATCGCTAGCGCGACCGCCCTGGCATCTGAATCTGACAACTTGAGTTAAATCCCTAGCTGTAAGCAGTCAAGGCCTTATTGCTTGATGACCTTTACGGCCCGAACTTGCCCATCGCCAGACACAGACAAGAGCAGTGTACCGGCTGGCTGCTGACGGAGATCGAAGGTTTGTTGCTCGTCGATACCCGCCTGGTCAATAGTCCGCTCCTCCACCAGCCGCCCGCGACTGTCGACCAGGCGAATACGCAAAGCCTGGTCCTGGGCACCCTTGATGTCAACTGTTACGGCATCATGGGTGGGGTTACCCCTCAAAACAAGCGTCAGGCCGGAGGGTGCTTCTTCACGGGCAGCGAGCCGTGCCCGGCCGCATTCTGCTTTACTATCGAACGAATACGTGACTACGTTCCCGTGCTGACGGGCCATGAGCCTGATGAGCCTGGCATCCCGCAACTCGGGCGGAAGGACTTGCGTAGGATTGATTGTCCAGCCCGTACTGCCTTCGATAGCGTACTCAATGAGAGAGCTGTCTCCTCCAGCCGCATGCAAGGTAATTATCCCGGTTTCGCAGTTGTATGTAGGAGCAACCAGCCGTAGCGAGTCAGTAGGCGAGGCTCCAGTCGTATCAGAAGGGCAGGCGGCTCCCACGTTGAACGTGTAACTGACCGTCTGTTCATGCTGGCTCGCCCGTATCGTAATGATGCTCGAATCCGTGCGAAACGCCTGCTCCACCGTGCCAACACTATCGGTGGGTGAGACAAGAATGACGCCCGTTGCACTGAAACGAACGGGTGAGCCATCACCCCCGCTCGTATGCAGGCGTATCCGGCCCGTTTGACAATCGTAAACGGGAGGGACTAACCGCAGCGTTGTTACCTCGGGCGAGTTACCCAGTTTAAGCACCCAGGCAGCTACTGTTTTCGTTGATTTGCCCGTTACATCGCCATCCGTCGATGTCGTGGTACCCACAGCCAGATACCCGCCATCATCGGTAGCCAGCAAAGCCGTCGGTCTGTCCGTTCCGGAGCCCCCGAAACTTTTCGTCCAGCGGAATGTGGCAGGCAATCGTCCGCTGGATAAGCGAAAATCCCCACTATTGCCGGGTGCGGCATCAAGTACGGTCAGGTTTCCGACCCCGTCGTAGACGAGCGAGCTAATCGATACGACCCCTGGCATGGAGGCCAATGAGCTGCCGTCACCTGCTTTGCCGGGCGCAATGGTAATGGCTTGCCCGTTGTTCCCCGCGCCCGTCCCAATGGCGGTGTAGGTTCCTTCAACGCCCATGTTCGTGACCACATCCTGAATATCCCGTAGATTGGGATACTGTTGCTGCCAGATCAGTTTATACTGTGCGTCCAGTTGCAACGCGATTCCCTGGCTCTCGGCCAGCCCGCTTCCGATAGCCCGCCCAACGAGCAGATAGCCCTGATTGGGTAAGGTCAAAAGTCGATTGATGAGGGGCGTCGCCGATTGCGTCGAACCCTGAAACTTGATGCGCCAGCGCCCTGTCATGTACCCTTCCGAACTTAACTTCGTAATCGTCAAATACGCTAGTTTATCCGTATAGGTCCCAACGAGCATAAAGCCTCCATCGGGCGTACTGGATAGCACATTTTGCGTCAATCGCGCTGGCGAGCCTGCTTCCGGTCGTTCCACGGTTCGGCTCCAGGCCTGATTTCCCGCCGAGTCCAGCTTCGCGACATAGTACCGTTTTTGGACATCCTGGGCCAACACCGCAAAACCACCATCGGGGGTAGACGCAAGTGAAATGGTCTCCTGAACGGCGATTCGGGTCGTAGCGCTATCCGCGTAAGAACCGGGTATCTCTTTGTTCCAGACTAATGCACCCTTTGCCGAAAGCAGTGCCAGATTTCGTACGGATAAGACGCCATAGCCCCCACTCGGCGCTCTGGCGGCCCGTATGGGCGAGGTGGTCGTCAGGTTTCCGTTCTCGATGGTTCGTTGCCACTGAATCAACGGGGGCTGCGCGGGTTGTGCCACAAGGCCCGTCGTCATACCGATCACCCCTATGAGTACCATCCACCAATGGTGCACGGTCAGCCTGTATTGATTGATCATACGTCAGAAGGTCTAAACTAAACTGTTGACTAACTCTACATTACCAGATAGCCGAATGCGGGTTAACCCGTTAGTCAGGAAAATTGATCGAACGGCCAGACGCTGCCATAAAGTGAGGTACTGGCACGCGATAGCCGGCTGCCTGTGCACAACGACAGTGGCCCTTAACCGCAACAGACCCGATTTTGCAGCCCTGAAGCATAGGCAGGCAATTAGGCTCACTTTTTCATGGGTAAATCAACTATCGGCCCATACAGGGGTTTATCGGCCGGTATCAATCAACTCAACTGTGCCTATGAATCGCTTTACACAGCTCGTTAAAACCATGCTTGACGAATCGATGTCGCCCCACTCTCGTCAGGAATTTCTTAAACGAATGGGGAGGACGCTGGCGGTCGGCACAACAGGTGGCCTGCTAACAACCTACGGCCGCAATGATCTGACCCGTCGTGGCGGCCCATCGGCGCTGGCTCAAGCCGACACGGTACCGCACATTCAACCCGTTTCGCCCCCGGCCCTTATTCCGCCCAAAGTAGATGATCCGATCAAGCTGGAGCCCATTCGTGGAGATGCCGACCGGCAGTCGCCCCCTACCCCATCCCCACAGCCACCCGATACGCGCGTGGGCTACGCGGTCGTTGGTTTGGGGCATCTGGCCCTGGAAAACATTCTTCCCGCCTTCGGCTGGAGTCGAAAATCGAAGCTGGTGGCGCTGGTGAGCGGTAGCCCGGAGAAACTCCAGAAAGTAGCCCAGCAGTATGGTGTCAAACCCCAGAATTGTTACAGCTACGACACCTACGACCAGCTCAAAGACAACCCCGACGTACAGGTGATTTACATCGTATTGCCAAACGCAATGCATGCCGAGTACACCATCCGGGGAGCCCAGGCAGGCAAACACATTCTGAGTGAGAAACCCATGGCGGCATCCTCGGCCGAAGCCCAGGCCATGATCGATGCCTGCAACAAAGCGGGTCGCAAACTGATGGTTGCGTACCGAATCCAGTACGAACCACACAATCGCTACGTTCGTGAGCTGGTCCGGCAGAAGCAATATGGTGCGCCCAAAATGCTGCAACTGCATAATGCGCAGGTAGAAGCCAACCCAAATCACTGGCGGCACATTCGGGCGCTTGCAGGCGGTGGTTCATTACCCGATATTGGCTTATATTGCCTCAACACGGCCCGGTTTATTTTGGGCGAAGAGCCAACGGAAGTATTTGCTTATCAATATAGTACGCCCGGAAATCCATTATTCCGGGAGGTGGAGGAGCTGGTATCCTGGCAGATGCGTTTTCCAAGCGGAGTGATTGCGAACTGCGCGTCGGATTACTATGCACACGAATCGCGATGGTACCGGGTTCTGTCCGAACGAGGCTGGTTGAATCTGGAGAATGCCTTTGCGTATAACGGGCTTCAGCTACAGCAATCTTTTGCCGTTGGTCAGGCAGAGCACAACGACCATACGTACCTGATGGAGAAAGATCAGTTTGCGACCGAAATGGACCATTTTTCAGACTGTATCCAGCAAAATAAACAACCGTTTACACCCGGCGAAGAAGGCTTGCAGGACCATCGGATTATGGAAGCGATCTATCAATCGGCGCAGTCAGGAAAGCCTATCCAACTGCCCGTCATTACCAAACTAGACCCGTTCAGAGGTCCTGAGCCTCAGCTAACATAGGCACTTCTCTAAGCACAGCGGTTGAGTAAGCCTAGTGGTGTGCATGCCTGGTCAAGTTGGGTAGTTGAACGACATCACCCGTTTGCCAGGCATCAGCACCGGGCTGAACGGGTAGTGCCGGAATATCGGCACGGTTTTTCCGCTTATCGGCCGTCGACACCTCAAACCGCCGGTCGCGGTCCTGTTCCAATTGCTTATTGAGCTGACCATCTTTCAGAAATCCCATCATCAGGGCCGGACTGCCCAGGGGAAGTGTCAAATCCTGATCTGTGTGCCAGGTATGCCAGGTTTTTCCGTACGTGCTGACGATGGTTTCCATCAGCTCGTGTTCGGCCAGATCGGGCAGCCCCGGCGCAATGAGGGAACCACTTCTAACTTCGTACCGATGGCTGTGCCACAGCTTTTTCTCGTCAGCGGGTAAGGTTTTGAATAGTTTTTCGGAAACGATATACTCAACACCCATGATCTTGGCGCTATCGCCATTGCCATCGAAAATGACGCACTGGGTCAGGTCTTCATTCAGTTTGGTGCAGTAATGATGGGCTTCCATTTGTCCCGCCATATGGCCGTTGTAAAAGTGAAACCCGTCGAGGTAAATGGTCAATTTATCGACGGGTTTTCTGGCCTGTATAGCCGTTGCGCCCGCTTCGAGCACCTTTGTTTTCGCCGTTTTCTCCTGACCGGGCGAATTCACATTGGATGGCGTATTGCTTCCTCCGCAGGCCATTATAAGAAGCCCTAAACTGGTTATCGTCAGTAAGTTTTTCATACCAAATTCGAGTAATCCCTATTCTTTATAACGAGCCGTAGGGTCAGATCAACGTTGCTCACAGGTGTATAAGAAGCAAATAAGCCGGGTCACTAGCGGCCCGGCTTATTCGATCTGATGTCTGTCTCTATTTTACAGTGGCATAGTTTAACTGCCCGATCAATAGTTTCTGCATTTGCTGCCAGGTACGATCCCAGGATTGTTCCCGCAAGAACGTATCCAGCGCCGTTCGGTCTGATGTGGACGCGTACCGAATCATCTGACCCAGCGATTTTTCGATAGCGGCTGCCGAATCAGCAATCAATACCTGATCCCATCCACCATACGTCCGCTTGACGTCCCGAATCGGGGTCGATACCACGGGCAGTCCGGCTGCCAGATACTCAGGTGTTTTGGTTGGGCTGATGTACCGCGTTGCTTCGTTGATCGCAAACGGCATCAAAGCGGCATTCCAGTTACTGAAATAAGCGGGCAATTCGGCATATGACTTCATGCCCAGGTAATGAACGTTAGGCCCTTGCGGCAACGTTGCAGGATCTATTTTCACAACCGGTCCCAGCATAATAAACTGCCAATCGGGCAAGCGGTGCGCCAGCTCTCTCAGTAAGTCAAGGTCAAGTCGTTCGTCGATCACGCCACTGTAACCAATACGCGGACCGGTTATGTGCCGCTGATCTTCCGGGTCAGGGAGCCCGGTACGCGCTTTCTCAAAGTGCTCATAATCGATGCAACTTGGAAAGGCAAAGACGTTTTCGTGCCGCGAGAGTTTGGCCTCGTACAGACTATACCCGCCCGTAAAGACGACATCGGCAAGACTGAGTAGTCGTTTTTCTTCATGAAGCAGTTGGGGAGACGCGCCTTTAAAAGCCGCTAACTCATCCATACAATCGTATACGACTACTTTTGGGCGAAGATGGTCCGTGAATTGCATGGCCATCGGCGTATAATACCAGCTGACATAGTCATCGATGTGCTGCTGCTCGATCAATTGATTGACCAACTGCCGCTGCAGCCGGATAGCCGTTTCAGGATCGATACCGTGGGGTAGATGAGGCACCACGACCCGAATATTGTCGCCGACGGATCGAATGTCCAGATGAAGTGTATCATGCCAGACAGGTTCCTCAATGTACCAGATTCGCCACTGCTGGCTTGCCCTGATCAGCAGATGTTGTGGTCGCTGATAGACAAAGTTCCAGCGTAAATGCATAAAGCAGATCACATCCTGAATATCATTAGCCGAAGCCTTGAGCGTAAGCGGTATCTGTTCTCGTAAACGGGTTAATGCATTGGCGGTTTGCTTCTGGATTTTACTGGACGAATCGATTTTATTTTCAGTAATCATAGACGGCTAGACACGTTGAGGATTGATAAAACACAAGCGCCTTTCGACTCTTATGGGATAGTGTACTAGGCAAACTAATGATACCGCACATATGCCTTTTTTCTTATGTACTATAGTGAGGGTACGGTCCCACGGCGAAATTCAATTCTGTTTTAGAAATCAGAACGACCCTATTCGGATAGACACGTACCGTTCCAGGCCAGACGTAGCTGTCCGGACAGCTAAAGCGCCGGAACAAAAGTCAATGAAGTGGAAAGCGGGTGCGCAGATAACCCGGAACTAAACGCCCTGAAAACGGTTTATGTGCATGAAACAAGTTCAACTAATAAACTCATTTCAGTCATGGCAGCAGGAACACATGCCGTAGAAGCAACCGACGCGAACTTCAACGATCTTATAAATTCTGACAAACCTGTTTTAGTAGATTTCTGGGCCGAATGGTGTGGTCCTTGTAAAATGATCGGGCCCGTTGTTGAGCAACTGGCCGGTGAATACGAAGGAAAAGCCATCGTTGCCAAAATGGACGTGGATCAAAATGCCCAGGTTCCCGCTAAATTCGGTATCCGCAGCATTCCAACCCTGATGATTTTCAAAAACGGACAGTTGGTCGATAAAGTAATCGGTGCCGTTCCCAAAAACGTACTGGAGCAAAAACTTCAGGGCGCTCTGGAACCAGCCGCTATCTAAGTTACCCGATTCTATCATAAAAAAGGGCGCTCCCAACTACTGGGAGCGCCCTTTTTTATGAACAAGTTTGTGGTGAATATTCACCACAAACCGTAAATCTCAAACTATAAACTAACTTACACCAGCATCCGCATCGGATCTTCGAGCAGTTGTTTGAACGTCTGCAGGAAGGCCGAACCCGTTGCGCCATCCACAACGCGGTGGTCGCAGGAGAGCGTCACTTTCATAACGTTCGTTGGTTTAGCCACCGGAACGCCAGCTGCATCACCCTCAAACTTCACCGTTTGCTTGATAGCACCAACCGCCAGAATACAGGAGTCCGGTGGGTTGATGATGGCCGTAAATTCTTCGATGCCGAACATACCGAGGTTCGAAATCGAGAACGTGCTGCCTTCCCAATCCTTTGGCTGGAGTTTCTTATCTTTAGCTTTTCCCGCCAGTTCTTTTACCTCGCCCGAAATGGTCGACAACGTTTTCTGATCCGCGTTGCGAACAACGGGTACCAAAAGACCCTCATCGACAGCGACAGCGACACCAATATTGACGTATTTGTATTTACGAATTTTATCACCCAGCCAGGATGAGTTCACATTCGGGTGTTGCTTCAGCGCCAAGGCAGCTGCTTTGATCACAAAATCGTTGAACGATACTTTAACCGGGCTCAGTCCATTGACCGTACCCCGCAATTCCATCGCCTTATCCATGTTGATTTCCATGGTCAGGTAGAAGTGCGGAGCCGTGAACAGACTTTCACTCAACCGACGGGCAATCGTTTTGCGCATCTGGCTAACTGGTACATCTTCGTAGTCACCAGTTGGGGCGGGTGCAGCAGGCGTTGGTGTGGGTGCGGCCTGCGTTGGAGCAGCCGGTTGTGGAGCAGGTGCGGCAGGCTGAGCGGCCGGAGTTGCTGGCTGAGCAGCCGGAGCTGCTTTACCAGGCACAAACGACTCGACATCGCTTTTAACAATGCGCCCTTCGGGGCCCGACCCCTGAACCTGAGCAAGGTTGATTCCCTTCTCTTCGGCAATACGCTTGGCTAACGGCGAGGCTTTTACGCGTCCGTTGGATTCGACATTATCACCTGCGCCACCTGCATAGGACAAATCGGAATCGGCATCGGCGGGTAAGCTGGCTTGCGGATTTTGTTCCGCCGTTGCACTTCCTCCTTCGCCGGTAGCTGCCGGTGCAGGAGCCGAGCCTCCGTCCAGCAGTACTTTAAAGTTCGCGCCTTTCTCGCCAACAACGGCAATAATGTCATCGACGGCAACAGACGACCCTTCTTTAACGCCTATATATAATAGTGTACCCTCTTCGTAGGCTTCGAGGTCCATGGTAGCTTTGTCGGTCTCGACTTCAGCCAGCACATCGCCTGATTTCACTGTATCGCCTTCTTTTTTGTGCCAGGCGACGATGGTGCCTTCCGTCATCGTGTCGCTCATTTTGGGCATCCGGATGATCGACGCATTGACGTTCTCGGCTGGCGCGGCCGAAACGGCTTTCGCATCCGGTAAGGTCGACGTGGTTTCGGCGCTGGATGCACCCGCAGGAGCCGGAGCAGGATCTGGCTTGGGAGCCGCGGGGACCGCAGCCTCCTGGCTTCCTCCACTTGTGCCGTTGAGGAGCGATTTATAATCTTCACCATCGGCACCGATTACGGCCAGAACGCCATCTACCGGCACCGATGCGCCTTTTTCAACACCGATATACAGCAATGTACCTTCATCATAGGCTTCAAGGTCCATGGTGGCTTTATCGGTTTCAACTTCGGCCAGTACATCGCCGGATTTTACTTTATCGCCCACTTTTTTGTGCCACTCCGCAATGACGCCTTCGGTCATTGTGTCGCTCATCTTGGGCATTCTGATTAATTCAGCCATAATTAGCTATGTGTATATCGGGTTATCTAGACCGGCCGAGCCACCGGAGCACCGGGCCACTAGACCGCCAGTGCGGTTGAGACCCAAAATTAATGTAAAGCTACTAAGATTGTATCTTTCTGGACAGGAAAATGGAAGAAGCAAATGCCGGGAGATCAGTTTACATTCGTCGTCTTTACTCCACCCACAGGACTAATCCTTTCAGATACCCACCTTCGGGGTGAAATAAACTAACGGGGTGATCGGCGGGCTGGCTCAGGTGATGCAGCACACGTACCTGCCGGCCCGCTTCGATAGCAGCCGCCACAATCGTATTGTAGAACAACTCCCGATCGACTACCTGCGAACACGAAAAGGTAAACAACAGACCTCCTTTCGCTACCCGACGCAATCCTTCGGCATTGAGCCGTTTGTATCCCTGAACCGCCCGGTGCCGCGCCGACTGGCTTTTGGCATAAGCGGGCGGATCTAGAACGACAATGTCATATTGCCCATCGTGGTTTTTCAAATAATGCATGACATCGTCGGCATACGCCTGATGCCGCTCATCGCCCTCCGCGAAATTGGCCGTAATGTTCTGATTTGTCAGGTCAATTGCTTTCTGCGATACATCCACGGAATGAACCGAATAAGCACCCGCCTTGAGCGCATATACCGAAAACCCACCCGAATAACAGAAGGCATTCAGTACATTCTTACTCTGAGCATACTGCGCCAGCAAGGCCCGATTGTCGCGCTGATCGAGAAAGAAGCCGGTTTTCTGGCCCGTGATCCAGTCGATCAGAAACGTATTGCCATTTTCTTTTACCGGATGCGGCACGGGTGTTCGGCCAAAAAGGTAACTATTGGTGACCGTAGCACCGTATTCGTCGGGCAGCGTATCGGCACTTTTGTCGTACACGGCTTTGAGCTCATCACCAAAAACGGCTTTGAGGGCTTCGGTAATGATTTCCCGTTCGCGGTGCATCCCAATCGAATGAGCCTGAAACACGACGACGCCATTATATACATCGAGAATTAGTCCCGTACAGCCATCGCCCTCGCCATGAACAAGTCGGTAGCAGTTGGTTTCTCCGGTCACGATCACCTGCCGAATGCTCCGAATATGGGCTAGTTTTTTCGTCCAATAGGGCAAATCAGGCGTAACGGGTCCGCCAGCCGTTGCCCCAAAGGAGAACACCCTCACGGCAATACTGCCGTCGTGGTAATGACCCGTGGCCAGGTATTTTTGCTTACTGTCAAACACTTCCACGACGTCGCCATCGTTTAGATCACCTTCATAACGGCTGATGGCTCGCGAGAACACCCAGGGGTGGAAACGCCGGAGGGCCTCATCGCGTCCGGCTTGCAGATATAATTTGGAAAACGTCATTCATCTTCGGGAAAGGCCGCAAAGATACGATGCCAATGAATGGTGAATGATAAATGATGAATTATTGACACAAACGAAAACAAATTCATCATTCATCATTTATCACTCATTTTATGTAAAACAACGCCATCTTTACGTTTTATTCCCGCAAACTTTTACCAACAATGCAACGACGTAATTTTCTTAAACAGTCCGGCCTGTTAACGGCGGGCGCCCTTACCCTCAGCCAAACCAACCTGCTGGCCAACGCCCCGGCCAAACTGATCAGCCCGTTTGGCGTTCAATTGTACAGTGCCCGTGATGTGCTGCCCAAAGATCCAAAGGGAATCATGACGCAGTTGGCCAGCATGGGCTACAAACAGTTCGAAAGTTTCAGCGGAGCGCAGGGCTTTTTGTGGGGCCTGGAACCGAAAGAAATGAAGTCGTTTCTGGATGGCCTTGGCGTAAAAATGGTGAGTACGCACTTCAATTTCCGGGGCGATATGGAGAAGCCCGACGGCCTGAAGAAGAGCATTGAGATGGCTCACGATGCGGGGCTAACCTATTTACTATGTCCCTACATTGGTCCGCAGAAAACCTGGGACGACTGGAAGAAAATAGCGGACATGTTCAATACCGCCGGCGAAGAAGTAAGCAAGGCGGGCCTTAAATTTGGTTATCATAACCACGATTACTCGTTCCGTCCGCTCGATGGCAAACTCCCTCAGGAATATCTGCTGGCCAACACTGACCCTAAAAAGGTAATGTTCGAGCTGGACCTGTGCTGGATCGATGTGGCAGGCGTAAATACGGCTGATCACCTTAAAAAGTATGGCAACCGGTACGAATTATGCCATATAAAAGACTACACGGTAAAAGAAGGCAAACCTGTTCAGAATGACCTGGGCAAAGGTAATGTCGACTTCAAAAAGACGTTGCGGGTGGCTATGGATAGCGGCATTAAGTACTTCCTGGTCGAACAGGAAGAATACGCCGAATCGCCCATGGTTAGCTTGAAAAACGACGCCGAGTACATGAAGAAACTCTCGGTGTAATATCTAAACCGCACGGGCGTCCCCGCTGGAAATAAATGATTTTTCTGACCAACTATGATTTTGCTTTTATAGAAGCAGACTAATAAATCATAGTCGGTCAGAAAAATCATTTATTTCCAGAGATAACACACTGATTCGGTCAATTCTCTTCCCTCGCTGAAAACAGTCGTTTCAGCCAGCTTTTCTTCTCTTCGACTTCTTCCTTCTGCTCCTGATCAGTAAGCTGATACCTGGCCAAAGCCCGCAAATCCGGCTGACCGGCGTCTACCCAGCAGGTGTACCAGAAATCGCCTACCATTTTTACCGACGCCCGCATCTGGCGTTCAACCTGACCACTTAACCGTTCACTATATTGCCGCGAGAAATCGGCCGAATAAACTTTGGCGGTGATTCCATTACGCTCTTCGAAGCCATATTTGCGCGTTTCGCCCAATTCTTCCGTAAGCTGCTTTTCGAACCGCAATACCGAATCTAGGGCAGCATTAGCCCTGAACACCGCCCGCCAGGCGGCCTTTTGGGGCGACTCCACATACTCCGCTTGCCCCGTTAGAAAATCATAGTCCGTGCTGAATAATTCCGGCAGGCGCGACTCCCAAAACCCATGTATCCCCTGCTGACTGGTCAATTGCCCGTTGTAGTTGCGGGTCGTGTGCAAGGGAACATTGGCATCCGCAATATAATGGCCAAGATCAGCGGCTACGCGCAGAATTCGCCGAACATTTCGCTGTTTGAATGCTTCTGTGAGCTGGTATTTTGTTAACTGTATTTGCCAGGGGACCAGGCCATGCAGGGCCAGCGTATCTTCCCCATAGCGGGCGGTGGCGTCTTTATAAAATCGGGGCAATGTTGCAGCCGACGTATCTGCATACGCATCAAGGTCGATAAAATGGCGAGGGGCCTCCCCGACAACGGCATACCGGCGCTTGTCAGGATTTACGGCATTATCGGCCAAAAAGCTACTGTACTTCTTGAAGAAAGGCATCATCTCCGCTGGTAATGTGAACACGGCCAGTCGGTTAATTTGCTGATGCGCAAAGAAGCCCCACTTCGGGCGATGATTGGCCAGAAAGCGCGTCTGTTCTGTTGGTAAAACTGGCCTTACAGACACCTGATCGTCTGCCCGTTCATGGGCAGCAGGTCCCGCGGCTCCTGTTCCACCGAAAAAAAGATTGATCAAACCTAACAACCAAATAAAACGTTTGTACATTTGACAAAACATGGTACTATTAAGCTAAATTGTTTAACTATTCAATTAAAGCACCATGTAAATCAAAACAAAATTTGGTCAAAATAACAAATCTCGAATAACATGAATGCTAAATCAAAGGGATATACCCTAATCGTTGTGTTGCTGTGTGCTTTTGCTTTAACAATCTACGGTGCCTACTCACCTGCTAGAAAAGCTCAGAAACAGCAAGTTGTGTGTGTTAAATTCAAAAAAGGGGTTGAAAATGCAGCTGTTGAGCAGCATATGAATGGTTTTGCGTCCTTAAAGCATGAAATTCCACAGATCGTTGGTTACACCTCCGGTAAGACAATTTTGCCAAATCAGGCGGTTGCAGACTATGACGTAGTACACTACCTGACGTTTCAGTCCGAAGCGGATATAAAAACATTTGAGAACAGTGCGGCCTACAAACAGTTCGTCAAACAGAATGAGGTTATCTGGGAAAAAACGTTGACTGTCAACGCCGATATTCGTCAGTAAGGTCAAGTAAATCAAAGAATTTCGGATGGAACAGTTGGTTGTTCCATCCGAAATTCTTATTTTTGCGCCCTCATATCGCGACAACGATCTCATTTTATATACCAATGGCAAATCACAAGTCATCAAAAAAAGCAATCCGGTCGAGTGCCAAGAAGCGTCTGTTGAACCGTTACCAGCACGTAACCACCCGGAACATGGTAAAGAAACTTCGTACAACAACTGACCACGCCATGGCCGTTGAACTGTACAAAACAGTTTCGTCTGCCTTAGACAAACTCGCTAAGCGTAACATCATTCACAAGAATAAAGCAGCCAACAACAAGTCGAAGCTGGCTCGTTTGGTAAATAGTCTGAAAGCCGCTCAGGCTTAATAAGCAGTTATTGTTGTCGTGTTATAGTCAACAAGCTACTTGCAAAGCAGACAATGCCCGTTTTTGCGGACGCTAAGTCATACGAAACCTTACCTTTTTGTGGGTAAGGTTTTTTTTGTGCATTTTGTACACCAAACCAGCACCGTAACTGACTTAGATGTATGACTTATGAATCCTCCGGCACTATTCAAAGCTGGGCAGAAGAAGATCGCCCGCGCGAAAAACTAATGCTCAAAGGCAAAGCCGCCCTCTCGGAAGCCGAATTGATTGCGATCCTGCTTAACTCGGGAACTGTCGACCTGACAGCTGTAGATGTAGCCCGGATTATTCTCAAAAGTGTCAATAATAACCTCAACGATCTGGCTAAATTGAGCATCAAAGACCTGTCTAAGTTTCGCGGAATTGGGGAAGCCCGAGCCATTACCATCATCGCTGCGCTCGAACTCGGTCGTCGGCGAAAAGAACAGGACCGGCCCCAGCGAGCGAAGGTCACGTGTTCGCGCGATGCGTATAACGAGATGATTCCGCACCTGATCGACAAGCCCCACGAAGAATTCTGGATTTTACTAATGAACCGCGCCAATGAAATTATGCGGCCGGTATTGATCAGCACGGGGGGCGTTTCGGGCACTGTAGCCGATCCTAAAGTAATCTTCAAACAAGCTATTGAGCATCTGGCGTCTTCAATGATCTTGTTTCACAATCATCCATCAGGCAATTTACAGCCTTCACAAGCGGATAAAGACCTGACCAGAAAGCTAAAAGAAGCCGGGCGACTTCTGGATATTCCGGTTCTTGACCACCTGATTTTTACGGACAAAGCATATTTCAGCTTTGCTGATGAAGGCATCTTATAAGTAACCCGGACATCCTGTCCGGCTAAGTTTATTTCGCTCAACCGGACAGGATGTCCAGGTTACTTTAAGCGCAAGCCCTGTAACACTTCTACCCGGCTAAGTTCGCGCACCTGGCCGGGCACCATACCGTCGGCCGTGAGACTTTCGATAGCCCAGCGCACCAGTCGTAGGGTGGGAAAACCTACGGCAGCTGTCATTTTTCGTACCTGCCGGTTCTTGCCTTCATGGAGGGAAATGGATACCCACGAGGTTGGAATGGCGGCCCGGAAACGAATTGGCGGATTCCGTTCGGGCAGCTCTGGCAGATCAATACCAACAGCCGTAGCAGGCAATGTGTGGTACGGTTTTCCATCTACCGAGATCGTGACGCCTTCCGACAATTGCTGGCAGGCCTTATCCGTCAACGCCCCGTCAACCTGCACGTAATAAGTCCGGTTGTGTTTGAACTTCGGGTTCAGTAGGCGATGGTTCAGCTGTTTATCGTTTGTCAGCAGCAACAGCCCTTCACTATCGGCATCGAGTCGACCAACCGGATAGACGTCGGTGGGGAAATCAAAATTCAGATCGGCCAGCGTCTGCTTATCCCCTTCCCGGCTAAACTGGGACAGCATGAGGTAGGGTTTGTAAATGAGAAAATACATTGTTAAAAGAGCAAAAGAGTGGAAAAGCGGGTATCGTTAATTCACTCATTCGCTCATTGATAACCACACCGGGCAATGATCGGCGTGGACGGCGTCGGGTAGCATGGTGCAGTCTATGAGCTGGTCGCGCAGGTTATCGGTTAGGGACGCATAATCAATACGCCAGCCTTTGTTGCTGGTCCGGGCACCGGCCCGGTAACTCCACCAGCTATACGCTACCTCACCGGGGTGTTTGTAACGGAAGCCATCCGTCATACCGCTGCCAAACCAGGCATCCATCCAGGCACGCTCTTCGGGCAAAAAACCCGTCGTGTGCTTGTTCCGAACCGGGTCGTGAATGTCAATGGCGGTGTGCGCAATGTTGTAATCGCCGACGACGATCAGCTTCGGCCGTTCTTTCCGCAATTTCTGTACATACTCGTAAAAATCGCGCAGAAACTCCATTTTAACGCCCTGCCTGACTTCGCCGGTCGTACCGGATGGGAAATAGCAATTGAGCAAGGTCAGATCGCCGAAATCGGTCCGCAGAATACGGCCTTCGCAGTCATAGACGGGCAGACCGCAACCTAGGACGACATTAGTCGGGGCAATTTTCGAAAACGTCGCTACGCCCGAATAGCCTTTCTTCTCGGCCGCATGCCAATGATATTGGTAGCCTAACTGCTCAAAAACGGATAGGTCGACAACATCCGTTGTGGCTTTGACTTCCTGGAAGCAAAGGATATCGAATTGATGCTCAGCCAGCCAGTCGATCAAGCCGTTGCGAATAGCCGCACGAATACCGTTTATGTTGTAGGAAATGAGTTGCATATAAAAAATGGGAAAGGAGGCCGGTTTACTCGGGTGAGCTATCCTGTTTTTTTACCTCCTCAATGATCTCGTCGATCATCAGAATATCGTTTAAATCTCTCGTCCGACGGGCCAGTACTTTGGTTTCCCGAAGGTCATTAATGTGCAGGAAATAAATATCATCAGCCACGACGAAGTCCAAGAACTCCGGATTTTCTACATCCATGGTGGCCTCATAAGTGTGATACGTTTAGGCAATTTTGGCGGTTCACCCGTTAAGCCAAAATACATTCTACGTAGCTTGATGAACACCCGCCACCGCTCCTCGGGTGTCATAGCAACCTGCTCCCGTATCTGATCCTCATGGGGCCATTCAGGTCCGTATAGAATGTAATCCGCCGTTTCTTTTTCATACTGTACGGTTATAGACGATGCATACGACCAGTTACGTTGGTCGTATGCATTGTGTCCATTCACTTACAAACTTCCCGGAACCAGCTCGTCTTTGGTTGTCTCAATCCGTTTCTTATCCGTGAACAACAATACAAATACGATCAGGACAGCAGCCGCAATACCTGCCGGTACCAGCCAGAAATAGGTCCAGTTGACACTATCTCCCGTTCTGAACATATCTTTCACAATCCCGGAGAGATACGACCCGATTCCCATGCCAATGCCGTAAGTAGCCAGTGAAATCAGTCCCTGCGCTGATGACTTTATCTTTTCACCCGCTTTATTGTCAGTATAAATCTGGCCCGTTACGAAGAAGAAATCGTAACAAACTCCATGTAGAATAATGGCCAGGAATAACATCCATTCACGGGAGCCACCATCGCCGTAGCCAAAACAAATGAAGCGGATAATCCAGGCGACCAAGCCGACGAGTAGCATTTTTTTAACGCCCAATCGAGTGTATGCCAGTGGAATGAGCAACATGAAAATTACTTCCGATGCCTGTCCCAGCGACATTTTATTTTCAACGTTCTGCATCCCCCCATCCGTAAGCGACGGATTAGCCATGGCATAATAGAAAGACAGCGGAATGCAGATCAACACAGACGACAGGAAGAAGATGGCGAACGAACGATCCTTAAATAGCTTGAATGCATCCAGCCCTAAAATCTGAGAAACCGATGTTGACGTTGTGGCTTTAGGTGGTGTATCCGGCAGAAAGAAAGAGAAAATACCCAGCACAATCGCAGAATACATTGACAGTTGAAAAATTGTGACTTTATCACCAAAGCCGTAATATCCGACAATGTTGGTAACAACAATCCAGGAGACCGTGCCTAACACACGTATACCCGGAAACTCTTTTTCCGGACTGGTCATTTGCTGCATTGCGATGGATGATGTCAAAGCCAGCGTTGGGGCAAACGTTAAGCAATAGACCAATAGCACCCAGAAAAATTGATCGGCATCATTCACTTGAATGAGATAAAACAAAATAACTGCTCCCAACAGGTTGAGTACGCCCAGAACTTTCTGAGCCGCAAAATAACGGTCGGCGATCATTCCCACGAAGAAAGGGGCAATGAGCATAGCAATAGAAAAAGTCGCAAAAGCGGCTCCCTGTTGTGTGCCAGTAGCATGAAGTTGCGTTTCAAGATATTTCGTTACTTGACCGTACCAGGCCCCCCAGACAAAAAACTGGAGGAACATCATGATAGAAAGCTTGACGCGGGTCGTTGACAGCATCGTAGAGTAGGTAGTTAAGTTTTAAGCCGATGAAGGTAACGAACGCCCGTCAGCCCTGCAAGCCAACCAGCTCCGAAAATTGCCAATTGACTAGAAATGAATTCGACTGTTTCAACTATCATGGCCCCTACCGACGTTTTATATGTAGGTTCAGTATCTTTACAAACTATATGACTAATCTCTTTGTATGAAAAAGCAACTCATTAATCTTGTGGCCCTTTTGGCCATTCCAGCCCTATCCTTTGCGCAGACTGCCACCGAAGTAATCGACAAAAACATTGCTGCCTTAGGGGGCGCCGATAAAGTGGCCGCCGTAAAAACCGTTCAATTCGACCAGGGCATGAACATCATGGGTATGGACATGACCGCTAAAACAACGACTATTGTTGGCCAGTCGTCCCGTACGGATATATCGGCAATGGGGCAGCAAATCACGCAGGTCGTTGACGGAGATAAAGGTTGGGCGATCAACCCTATGTCGGGTGGCTCCGGAGCACAGGCATTACCCGAGGATCAGGTCAAGATTCAGAAAGGCAACACTTATATTATTGGCACGGAACTAGCTACGGCGAAGGACAAAAAGTATCCGGTCGAACTGGTCGGTAAGGAAAAACTGAACGACAAAGATGTGTTCAATCTGAAAGTGACAAGACCCGAAGGCGTAGTCAATTACTACGTCGATGCGACTACGTTCCAATTGGCGGGAAGTAAGGCAACCGTTAGTGTACAGGGCCAAAGCGGTGAGGTCAAATCGCAGTACGGTAATTACAAAACGATCGACGGACTGACATTACCCTCTACGATCGAACTCAGCAACCCTGCCATGCCGGGCCCCATAACCATGACCTTATCTAACATGGTGTTCAACCCTAAAATTGATTCCTCCATTTTTGCGATGCCAAAGTAATGGAACCTAGCGCCAATAAAAGGGGTGGAAAGCCATTATTTTTTGCCTAAAGAATGGGCGTTCATTTATATTTCTCCAGGAGACGCCTATTGGCGTCTCTTTTTTTGTACCCATTATTCGTTTGCCTTTTCAAAATATAACCGTAGTAAATAGCGATATTTGAGAAATAGACAATCTGATTCTTATGCAAAAACCCTCTTTACTCAAAATCACTTATGGGACGCTTGCTATGCTATTTGGCGTGGTAGCGGCTCGTGCTCAATCGAGTCCGGCCCTTAGCGGCTTTGCCCCTGCCCGACAGGCAGCTCAAGTTAAGCTCGAAACGGAGTTCAAAGCCAAACAATCATCGGCCGCGTTTAAAAATCACCTCGAAAAACTAAGTAGCGTACCCCACCTGACCGGCTCGGTCGAGAATGAGCATGTCCGCGACTACATTGCCGAAACCATGCGTAAGGCGGGCTGGCAGGTAGACATCTACCCGCACGATGTATTATTACCCAAAGGCCCCGGTGAGATAGCCGTCGAACTGGTCGAACCCATTCGTCAGCCGCTTAATATTCGGGAATTTCTCTTTAAAGAGGATAAATACAGCAGTGACCCACGCCTGACGCCCGGCTATAATGCCTGGTCGGGTTCGGGCGATGCCACCGCTGAGGTCGTGTATGCCAACTACGGCCGAAAGGAAGATTTCGAGCAACTGAAAGCCATGGGCATTTCGGTCAAGGGCAAGATCGTGCTGGCTCGCTATGGCGGCAATTTTCGGGGTTATAAAGCGCAGTTTGCGCAGGCAGATGGGGCCGTAGGCGTCATCATTTTTACTGACCCAGCCGATAGCGGCTACATGCGGGGCCTTACCTTTCCCGAAGGTCCTTACTACAGCGAAAGTGTGATTCAGCGGGGTTCTCTGCTGACGACACCTTACACCGGCGACCCGCTCACTCCTGGTGAAGCCGCTTTGCCAATGGATGCCAAGAACACGCCTAAACGGCTTGATCAAAACGCCGTTGGTCTGCACAAAATCCCCGTAACGCCCCTCCCCTATGGCTCAGCCACCGAAATCCTGAAGCGGATGGCGGGCGTACGACCCGTTCCGGCGGGCTGGCAGGGCGGCCTACCCTACACATACCGGCTCGAAGGCGGCCCCGCCCTGAAAGTGCGGTTAATGGTGAAACAGGAAAAAACGATTCAACGAATTTATCAGGTGGTGGGTACATTAACAGGTTCTGAATTCCCGGACGAGTGGATCATTGCCGGTTGCCACTATGACGCCTGGTCGTATGGCGCCACAGACCCAAATTCGGGCACAGCGATGTTGCTCAGCATGACCGAAACAATGGGCAAACTGGCCAAAGCCGGACAGCGGCCCCGGCGCACCATTAAAGTGTGCTATTGGGATGCCGAAGAGCCGGGGGTAATCGGTTCGGCCGAGTGGAGCGAACAGTTTCGCGATGAACTCTCGCAGAAGGCTGTTGCGTATATGAATTATGACGCAGCCGTGTCGGGGCGGACGTTTGGCGCGAGCGCATCGCCTTCCATGAAGAAGCTCATCATTGAAGCCACGCAGTCGGTTCAATATCCGGACTCAAACAAGACGGTTTACCAGCACTGGATGGGTCATAAAGCCGCCGGAAACCCGACTCGTGTAACGGGTTCATCGGCTCCGGCGCTGGTGGTCGGTGAGCCAACCATTGGTAATCTCGGTGGCGGTTCAGACCATATTGCACCGTATATGCACATCGGCATTCCGTCCTTGAGCGCGGGTATGGAGGGACCAACGCTTTATCACTCGCAGTACGACGATCTGTATTTCTATGATAAATTCGCCGATCCAACTTATAAAATGGGACCGATGATGGAACAGGTTGTCGGCACCATGACCATGCGGTTGGCCAATGCCGACCTGGTGCCGTATGACCTGGCCCGTTACCCGACCGATCTGGCCGTTCACCTGAAAGCCGCCGAAAAAGCCATTCAGGCATATGCGCCAACCTACTCGATTAACCCACTGCTCAATGCAGTTGCCGATATGAAAAAGAATGCCGACGCCTGCGAACTGGCCCGGCAGAACTACCTGCAAAGCGGTCGCACGGATAAACTGGTGGAGTTAAATAAGGAATTACGCTTGTTGGAGCGTTCATTCATCGATCCAAAAGGAAATGCCTTTGGCGGCTGGTATAAATCACTTTACGCATCGTCGGACCCGAATAGTGGCTATGCCTCCTGGATGCTGCCGGGCCTGCTTTACGAAGCTTCGCTGAAATCGACGGCGAACCTGCCCGATCTGGAGGCCCGTTACAAAAAAGCAATTCAGACACTGAGCGATAAGTTGCTCGTTATTTCCCAGGGCCTGGGAGGTGGAAACGCCCCCGCTGCGATTGGGAGTGGTAATAAGTAAGGGTTTACGGTTGCTGGCGCGCGACAATGATACGTTTGTGGTTGCTGACGCGAAAGTGGCCCGTGAGGACACGGGCCACTTTCGCGTCAGCAACCACAAACGGTAAACCACACATTAATTCTACACCGCTTTTGCCGCTGGTTTGGCGTGTTCGGGTTTGAGCACCACGACATCACGCACAGCACCACCCGAATTGATTTTCTCGACCATTTTATCCAACAAAGGCGTAGCCCAATTGGGGATATACTTGTCCGTTGTTTCAATCATTACTTTCGGGAAATCGTACAACGCCCGACCCAGCCCGAACTGCACGGCACAGCGTTTCATGGCATCACTGATGCCGCCTTTAACGGGTTCAACGCTGGTGCGGCTGGCCCCGTCCGTTTTCCGAACAATTTCTCCACCCGGCAAAATGGCCGTGATGGTGCACAGGAAGCCGCCATCAATTTCCTTGATTTCATTCTGCCAGCCCGCCCAGCCAAACTGGTCATCAAATCGCTGCATGACGCAACGATTGGTGATGTACGGCACGACGATGATCTTCTGACCATCTTTTGTTTGGCTTTGCACACGCCATTCAATTTCCTGTACCGTTAGCGGAGCAGTTAATGCTTTAAGTTCCATGTTCAGTTAATTGTTGTTTACTTGAGTTTACTTACTCTGCCATTTTAAGCAGTTCATTCAGTTTCAATAAGGCTTCAATGGGCGTCAGGCGATTGACGTCGATGGCGCGTAGTTTCTCCTTGATCGCTTCGGATTTTGGATCGCCGGACTCGATAATCCGCAGGGCCAGTTCCCGCTCCTGAGGCACAGCCTCCCGGATTTTTTCCCGGTTATTCTCCCGCTGGTGCGACGACTCCAGCTGCTTCAGGATCTCATTGGCCCGGCTAACGATCTGAGCGGGCATACCGGCCATCTGGGCTACGTGAATGCCAAAGCTATGTTCCGAGCCGCCTTCTTTCAGTTTACGCAGGAAAATTACTTTGTTGCCCAGTTCTTTCACGGACACATTATAATTCTTGATGCGCGGGTTATCCGTTGCCAAATCATTTAATTCGTGATAGTGCGTGGCAAACAGCGTCTTCGGGCGGCAATCTGTTTTGTTATGCAGGTATTCGGTAATGGACCAGGCAATCGAAACGCCATCGTACGTACTCGTACCACGCCCGATCTCGTCCATCAGAATCAGGCTCCGTTCGCTCAGGTTGTTCAGAATACTGGCCGTTTCGGTCATTTCGACCATAAACGTACTTTCGCCCCGTGAGAGGTTATCCGAAGCGCCTACGCGCGTAAAAATCTTGTCGACCAGCCCCAGTTCAGCCACCGATGCGGGCACAAAACTACCCGACTGCGCCATCAAAACAATCAGAGCCGTTTGCCGCAACAGGGCCGATTTCCCGGCCATATTGGGCCCGGTAATGATGATGATCTGCTGGGTTTCGTCGTCCAGGTAAATATCATTGGGAATATAAGGCTCGCCGGGGGGCAACTGTTGCTCAATTACGGGGTGCCTTCCGTCTTTGATATTCAGCACTTTGCTTTCGTTGATCGACGGGCGTACATATTTGTTCTTTACCGCAACCCGGCCAAACGAGGCCAGCACATCCAGCACCGACAGCACGCGGGCATTCTGCTGAATGGCGCCTACATATTCGCCGGCGGCAATCACCATTTCGTTGAACATCCGGGCTTCGATCTGGAAAATCTGTTCCTCAGCATTCAGAATTTTATCTTCGTATTCTTTGAGTTCTGGCGTGATGTAACGTTCGGCATTGACCAGCGTTTGCTTCCGGATCCACTCCTCAGGTACGCGGCTTTTGTGCGCGTGGGTCACCTCCAGGTAATACCCAAATACTTTGTTATACGCTATTTTGAGTGAGCTTATGCCCGTCCGCTGTACTTCCCGCTCCTGCAATTGCAGCAGGTAATCTTTCCCCGAATAGGCAATGGCCGTCAGTTCATCCAACTCGGCGTTAATGCCCGGCTTGATTATACCGCCCTGGTTGGACAGGGTCGGTGGATCTTCCCGCAGTTCGGTTTCAATTCGATCGAGGAGGAACGAAACCGGATTCAACTGATCGGCGTACTTTTTGAGAGAACCTGCATGTAGCCCGGTCGATTCATTCTGGCTCAGCGCCGTAATCAATAATTCTTTGATCGGCAATACATGCTGCAACGACCGTTTCAGTTGAAGCAACTCGCGCGGACTTATCCGCCGAACGGCCACTTTCGACACCAGGCGCTCCAGATCACCGATTTGCCGCAGATGATTTACCATCGCATCGGCCAGGTCGATGTCGTTGACCAGAAGTTCAACCATGTTGAGTCGCTCGTCGATCAGAGCTTTCTCCTTGAGCGGCAGATTGAGCCACTTCCGAAGCAGCCGGGCACCCATTGGCGTAACGGTCTGGTCGAGAATCTGAATCAACGGAATTCCCCCCTCCTGCTGGGCAACCGTCAGTTCGAGGTTACGGATCGTGAATCGATCCAGCCAAACATACCGGTCTTCTTCGAGCCGGGTTACGCGGGTTATGTGCTGAAGGTCCTTGTGCTCCGTCTCGTTCAGGTAATGCAAAATGACACCGGCTGCGATGATGCCATCAGGCAACCCGTCGATACCAAAGCCTTTGAGGGAAGTAGTCTGAAAATGCTGCTTTAGAAAGTTGTAGCCGAAGTCATACGTAAACGCCCAGTCTTCGAGCGTATAGGTGTGGAATTTATCGCCAAACAGGTTGCCGAACTCCTGCCGGTTGCGCTTGCAATAAAGCACTTCCGACGGATTGAAGCTTTGCAATAGCTTATCGACGTAGGCTGCATTCCCCTGCGATGCCAGAAATTCACCCGTTGAAATATCCAGGAATGAGATCCCGAAGGTATCATCTGTCTTGCCAAAATGGACGGCAGCCAGGTAATTATTACGCCGGGTATCGAGCACATTGTCATTGAACGACACACCGGGCGTTACCAATTCGGTAACCCCGCGCCGAACGATTCCTTTAGCTACCGACGGATCTTCCAGCTGATCACAAATGGCAACGCGTTCGCCCGCCCGAACGAGTTTAGGCAGGTGCGTATCAAGGGAGTGATGGGGAAAGCCAGCCAGTTCTTCATTCGACCCACCATTGTTACGTTTAGTCAGCGTAATACCTAGAATCTTGCTGGCCCGAACGGCATCCTCACCGAAGGTTTCGTAGAAATCACCGACCCGAAAAAGCAGCAGCGCGCCGGGGTATTTGGCTTTAATCTGATTGTATTGACGGTTGAGGGGCGTTTCGTTTTTCTTGACTTGTGGCTTTGCTGCGGTGGCTGATTTCACTGATTTTTGTTGGATTGTCGTAAACAAAAATAGTGATTTTTCAGGGGAAAAGCGAGACAGGAAGCAAAGAGATAAGGCAATTATCGCTGACTAACTATGCCTATAGCCAGTGTTTATCCTGTCTAAAATTCAGTCTGACATAATACGGTGATAGCCGCCAAAGGCATCTTAGGGAGCGACACCTTGTAGTAATGCTAAAAACTTCTGAAGGCGAATAGCCGTTAACGAAGGAAAACTGATTCTCTCAAAAATGGCATAATCCCTATCATTGCTGATAAGATAATCGGCGTTCACACGAATAGCAAAATCTGAAAACTTATTGTTATCCGGATCACTCTCAATCAACTCCCACCGGTAGAAAGGCTCAGCAAAAATTGGTTCGGAGCTACAGCTAATGTGTGAAGGACAAGATGGGTTGTCTGGGCTATCGGGAAGTTGTCATCGACCAGCATCCTGTTAAAGTCATCTTCAATATAGCCTTTTTCCTCTACGGCGCGGCTTACCTCTTCCTTAAGTTGGCTTGAAAAATGATTCATTAACAAGCGACGCACTTCTAATGTCTGCGGCTAATTCAACCCCTGATCAAATAAACGTAGTAAGCTGATTTGTAAGTCCGTCAACTTACCAGCATGGGCATTTGCAGATACCGATAGTTCAGCTAATTATAGATCACTATTATCAAAACTAACTATTTTCGAGCTTCTTCCGTTCTTTACGGCCTAGTTTCCATTTAACGCTACCCAATGCCCCCTCGCAAACTCGCTCTCGACGAACTCAACCGCCTGTCGGTTGCTGACTTTAAAGACGTTGAAAAATTCCCGTACTGCCTCATTTTAGATGACATCCGAAGCCTGAACAATGTGGGATCGGTCTTTCGAACGGCCGATGCGTTTCGTGCTCAGAAACTTTACCTCGGTGGCATTACGGGGCAACCACCCCACCGTGATATTACCAAGACGGCGCTTGGTGCCACGGAGTCTGTTGCCTGGCAACATGTCCCCGATGTTGTAACACTTGTCAAACAACTCCAGGCTGATGGCTGGCTTATTGCGGCTGTGGAGCAGGCCGAAGGCAGTACATCACTGACTGATTTTGTTCCTGAGCCAAACAAACCCTATGCGTTTGTGTTGGGTAATGAGGTAACGGGCGTTCAGGAGGAGATTGTCCAACTGGCTGATCTGGTGCTCGAAATCCCCCAGTTTGGCACCAAGCATTCGCTGAATATTGCCGTTACAGCCGGAATCGTTTGTTGGGATTTCCTCCAGAAAATGTAACAAAAACTTAACATTGAGCTTTAGATTGTCATAAAAAAACCGTATTTATTTGTAAATTTTTTCTTTCAAGTCAAATGGCAAACAAAACTGCAAAAACCAAGCACAAATCTCTGGCGTCCGATATCGCCAGTACGATTGAAACCAAACTCAGCGAAGCGGGTGAGGCTACCAAAAAAATGAAGAAATCCATCGAGAAATCGGCGGACAAACTAGCCAAAAAACTAGCTAAACTGATGCAGAAGGCCGAGAAAAAGGTCGCTAAGCCAGTTAAGTCGAGCGAAAAGAAATTAAAAAAAGAAGCGTCTAAAGCAAAAAAGAACGCTCAAAAGGCCGAGAAAAACGCCAAGCGTACCGCCAAGAAAGCCGTTGCGTTGGTTTCTGAAGCAGTCGACACCGCAACGAAAGCACCTGCTCCTAAACCAACTTCCCGCCCAGCACGTACCCAATCGACGGCCGCAAAACCAGCAGCCCCAAAAACAACCCGCCCCGCATCTGCTAAAGCGACCAGTACGGTTGCTGCACCCGTAGCAGCTTCGGAAGAAAATTCCTAGCCCCATTCAGTACGATCACGATTTGTTGAATGCCCGCTTTTCGCGGGCATTTTTGTTGTAGCCTATTATTTTTATAGGCATTTTAGTGTGACATTTACAAGGAGACCTCGTCTACTATAGGCTATATCTGCTTTTGATAATAGTCCTTACTTAATCCTGACTAGACGATTAATCTAATTAAGACGGCTTTATGCCTTATCGTTCAACTGCCGTTCCTTTATCAATCTTCGCTCTTGTATTGATACTTCTGGCTGGCTGGCTGTTTAAAAACTGGCTGGCACTGTCAACGACCGATCCCGCAGGAAATCCATCATCCGAATGGCTTATCCTGTTTGGCCTGGTCTTAACGCTACAGACACTGGCAGGCTATGGATTATGGTGGTGGTTGCGCAGACGGCAGCGATCCGTCATACAAACGGAAGTTTTGCATTCAATTGTTCACGAATTCCAGACGCCTATTGCCGCCATTCGAATGGCCACCGATATCCTGGACTCTCCCATTGCCCGCAATCAGCCCGAGCGAACCGAAAAATACGTGCGCATTATCCGGGAAGAAACCGAGCGGCTACAACACCAGGTTGAAACGATGCTGACACTGGCTCGCGCTGACCGCAATACGCTAACGCTCAACCTGGAGCCAATCCAGCTTCATCAACTTCTTCACTCAGTGGCCGAACGCCATGGCGAATACCTGACGCTAAGATTACTTGACGCCGATTCATACATTATGGCCGACCGGTTTCATCTAACGAATGTCCTGTACAACCTGCTCGACAATGCCGTAAAATACAGTTCAGATCAGCCCCGGATCATGATCCGGACCCGAGCCGACCACGATGGCCTGACTATTGCTGTCCGCGATGAAGGAGTTGGCATTCCAGCGAAGTTGATCACCCAGATTTTTCAGCCCTTTTTCCGGGTTCATGACCGGAATCAGGCCAGTGTCAAAGGCTTCGGATTAGGACTAAGTTATGTGCAGCGAATTATTCAATCGCATAACTGGACAGTCTGGGTAAAAAGTGAACAGGGAAAAGGCAGCGAATTTATCATTCAAATCCCTCCATCATCCATTTTACCCCACCCTCCGGCACTCGCCTGAAACGGTCGGCGGCACCCGGATGACAGACCTATAAAAAGGCAACGGGCAGCTATCTCTCGATAGCTGCCCGTTGCCTTTTTAAGCAATGCGGATTGTTTTATTTAGCGCTTATTCCCACTGATGCTTTTGTCACTTTCATGACACCATTCATCATCCGCCAGTGGCCTGGGAAGGTACATACAAATGGGTAATCACCGGGCGTAGCAGGTGCCGTGAATTTAAGCCGGTATGTCTGGTCCGGGTTCACCAACGGCGTAGCGGCAATGACCTGCGTTATAGAAGGAACATAGTTCTTTTCTGCACCGTCTTTGGCCATAATCAGCTTATCGGCAGCGGCTCCAATAATCTCCATGCTCTTTTGTTTGCCAATGACCAGATTATGCTGCATGGCATCGGGATTTTCCAAAACGATTTCGACTTGTTTGCCGGCTGTTACCGTAAACTCTTTCTTATCGAAGCGCATTTCTTCACGAACCGTTTTCATCCGAACGACTTCTACGTTGGGGTCAACGGGTTCGCTTTTGGTTAAGCCCCATACTTCATACAGGCGGCCCAGCCGTTCGCGGTTATCGGTTGACACGGTATTACTCAGGCTGGCCAGAAACGTCTTGTCTGCGTCACGAACCTGAGCCGTCTGCTTCATGTTCCAGCCGTCCAGAACACCTTTCATAATGGCTTCGCCCTGAGCAGACCCCAGTTTCTGGCTTTGCCGCAGCAGAGCAACAACCGAGTCAATCGGGGCTACGGAAGCATAGCTGCGCGTGGCCCGTTCCAGTGCATAAGCACTCAGGCTTTGTGGAGCGCGGTAGGTAAGCGTATGAGTAGCGTTATTATTTTGTTCGTTGCTTTCAGCAATGGCGTTCTCCCGATCCAGCATAACGGAGATCGTATAGTCGCCAGCCCGCTCGAACAACACACCCATGTCGCCAACCCAGGGGCCGTTATTCGACTTGCTGATGGTTACCGTTTCACCGGGTTTGATACCGGTATCGTGCGTTACGCTCACAAAATTGATCTTGGCACCTTCCAGATCGCCTTTCGGGCCTTCAATTCGAACGGACATTGGAATAACGGTTCCGGCCGGAATGGCAACGCCCCCAGCGTTGGTAACGTCTACAAAAATACGGGCTCCTTCCCGAACCGATGGCGACTCGGGTGTTGTCCGAATGGCCGCTACCGTTAAGTCTGGCTGATTACCTGTGGGCGTTACGGCAGCTCGCTGCTCGGGCGCATTAGGGCCGTGCCCCTTGGCCGAATGGCTGCTCATGTCGTGGGCAGGCTTTGGTTGAGACGGCGCGTTCAGGGCCAGTTGTCCCATGTACTTTTTCATGAGTTGGCCATTCTGTCCTGTCAACGCACAAGCGAAGGCATCGGGCAACCAGCGATCATTTGTCTCCGTGGCTTTATCAAGACGGGCAAGAATAGCCTTTTCGGTCGCATCACTTTGTGGTGAATCAGACAGAGCCAGTACCGTATTGAGCACCACCAGCGGTTCTTTATCGTTCAGCAAATCCGCCCTCAACAACGTACTAGCCGTTTCCTGCGTGTGTGGCAATACCTGGATGGCCGTTTTACGAACGCCCGCATCCTGGTGTTTCAGGGCTGCGGTAGCCGCCTGCGTCGCGGCACTGTTCGAGCCATCCAGGGCACCTAACCCTTGCAGAGTCCATAGCGCATGAATAGCGGCCGGATTGATACCAATTTCATCTACGGACTGATCATTCACCAGCGCAATGAGTTGGGGCACTACGTCTTTATTATTCCGGTCGATCAGCAACCGCTGCGCCGTTGTCCGCCAGAACATATTTGTGTTTTTCAGAGCAGCCACCAGGTCCGACGGGCGATCCTTGCTTAGGGCCATTGGCGTATAAACTGGTGCATTTTTATACCCGACGCGGTAGATCCGACCATGCGTAAAATCACGGAGGGGTGTGTCATACGCATTACCCGAACCATTGCTAGCCCCTTTGGGTGTTGGGTTATGCTGAATAATGAAACTATACCAGTCAACGACCCAAACGGCACCATCAGGCCCAACTTCGGCAAAAACGGGCGCAAACCACTCATCGGCACCCGCCACCAGGTTAAAGCCTTCCGCATCTTCGAAATTAGTGCCCGTTTTCTGCATCACGTTCTGGTGCAGGATGTGGCCCGTCGGTTCAGCGACGAAAGCAATTTTGTTCCAGTACTTTTTCGGGAAAGCGCGGGCCGTATAAAAGTTATGTCCGGCAGCAGCCGTGAAGCCCCCAAATACATCCACCTGACGTACTTTTTCGGTAATGGGCTTCATGTCTTTATGCGTATCCGTACTGCGGCTGCCGTTTTCGCGAATGTGAGGGGCACCATGGTAGTACCGGTTCGGAATGGCCATATACCAGCCATGCGAGTTGTTGGCCGTTGACCCAAAAATATCGCCCGTTTCCGAGAAACCCAGACCCCAGGTATTGTTCGACGTACTGGTCACGTATTCAAGTTTAGAGCCATCAGGCTTGAAGCGGAAAAATCCCTGCGAGAACTTGACGCTGTCGGCCCCGACCTTACCCTTAAAGCCTGCATACCCTACGCTACCCCAAATCCAGTTATCGAATCCATAATGTAAATTACTTGGCCCGGCATGGGTGTCGTACGTACCAAAACCCGTGAAAACGATCTTCTTCACATCGGCCTTATCATCGCCGTTGGTATCCTGCAAAAACAACATATGCGGTGCCTGCGACACATACAGCCCACCATTACCAAAAGCCATCCCGGTTGGAATGCTCAGCCCTTCCGCGAAGTTGGTGAACTTATCGGCCTTACCATCTTTGTCGGTGTCTTCGCAAATAACAATGTAATCGGAGCCGCCTTCGGGCTTGCGCTCGTTGGGATAATCTTTTGTAACCAGCGCATACAGCCGACCACGTTCATCCCAGGCCATGGCAATCGGGTGCATTACGTTGGGCTCGTGGGCAAACAAATCGAGCGTAAAATCCACCGGCACCTGAAGGTGTTTCATCGACTCTTCCGGCGAAAGCGGCTTCTGTTGCAACTGTGGGCCAGGGCGTTTTTCGTAGTTCGGCAGTTTCGCTTCATTATAAGCGAAGGGTTGTGGCTTCAGATCATCGTGGCTCTTTTTTACATTGTCGCCTACCGCCCACAAAATACCGCGCTCCAGCAACTGCTGAAATCCGGGCTGGCTCCAGGTGCGTTCATCATGGCCATAGGCGGTGTAGAACACACGTCCTTTGCCATACTGCCGTGTCCAGGTATAGGGTTCTTCCTTGACGCCCGGCTTATCCGAAGCCTGATCGGCTTTGATGTCCCGAACGGCCAATACGTTGTTATCGGCCTGCAAATGGCTATGTAGATACGTTTCGTCGTAGGCCTTGAATGAAGGCAAACCCGCTACGATTGGGTTGTTGGGCTGCGTAAAATGGGTTTGGATGGTATCCATCTTATGCCGCCAGAACTGACCGCCCACAACCTTGTCGACGTATTCCGTCGAATTACGAAAACAGTACGACGCACAGTGAACGGGAATTAGCCCTTTCCCCGAGGCCACATAATCGAGCAACGCTTTTTCCTGTGGCTTCCCGATGCTGTCCCAGTTGGCAAAAATCAGCAGACCGTCGTACTTGTTGAGGTTGTCGGCATTCAGATCCTCTAATTTGTCTGTATACGTAATGTTGATGCCCTTACTACCCAGCGCGGCCATCAATTGCGGTACCCGCTCGATGGGTCGGTGGTGACCGTTGTCGCCAAGGAACAGGATTTCCGTCCGGCGCGGCTTTAGCAGGTCCTGCCGACTAGCGGTTTGCGTCGCCGTTTGGCGGGCACATTGGGCAAGAACCAGCACTACCCCAATTGCTGTGAGTATCTTTTTCATAGCTTCTATTATAACCGGCCGATGAGGCCGGTACTACATCGTGTAATCAGGTAACTTAATTAATGCTCCACCCTGTAAAGCGGACTCGTGGGCCAGAATACCCACACTCGTCCAGTTGGCCGACTGCGCTGCATTTGGAAATGGGTCACGGTCTTCAATAATGGCCGATACAAACTCATGCACCATGTGCGGGTGTGAGCCACCATGCCCGCCCCCCTGTGTAAACGATAGATGTTGCTGTTCGTCAGCATCATACACGCCTTTGGTCGTGAAGCCAGCAATTTCGGCAGGCAGCAACCGGGCGTAATCAGGTACGGTAACTTTCTCGGGAATTTCCGGCTCCGGCTTTTTAGCGGTGTGAATAACGGGTTGCTCATCTTCGATCAACTGCCACTCAAACGACTTTTTGTCCCCATACACTTCAAAACTTTCCCGGTATTGCCGGGCCACGTCGAACAGCGACCGATAGACATAAGCCGACAAATCGCTGTTCTTGAATTTAATATGGGCCGACTCGACCGCAAACGGCGAGTTATGGATTTTGGCCAACTCCTCCCGAATCGTACCCGAGCCAAAACAGGACACGTAATCAGCTTCGAGTTTGAGTAAACCCGCTACAGGCCCTACGCAGTGCGTTGCGTAGTGCATAGGAGGCAGACCAGGCCAGTAATCAGGCCATCCATCCATATCCTGCTGATGGCTGGCTTTCAGAAACTGCACTTTCCCCAGCTCCCCTTTCTCATATAACTCTTTGACAA
Organism: Spirosoma horti; assembly: GCF_054776595.1. NCBI lineage: Bacteria > Pseudomonadati > Bacteroidota > Cytophagia > Cytophagales > Cytophagaceae > Spirosoma > Spirosoma horti. The sequence goes on along the minus strand of NZ_BAAHBQ010000005.1, from coordinate 353,323 downwards.
ACAGAAACTCGCGACTGTAGACCACGGTCTCCATCATCATGTATTTTTTGCCCGACTCTTTACAGGCTTTCACGATTTCCATACACTCCTCCACGGTCGTTGCCATGGGCACCGTACAGGCCACGTGTTTACCGGCCCGCAAGGCTTTCAGGCTCTGCTCGGCATGGTTAGGAATAGGCGAGTTAATATGGACAGCATCGATTGCTGGGTCGGCCAGCAATTCGTCGTAGTTACTGTAGCGTGCCGAAATGCCATATGCATCGCCAATCTCGTTTAGTTTATCGACGTTGCGCTGACAGATGGCATACATGTTGGCATTAGGATGCCGCTGATAAATGGGAATGAATTCGGCTCCAAATCCGAGTCCGACAATGGCGATATTAATCATTAGTAAAAAGCGAAAGAGTAAATGCGTGAACGAGTGAAAGTAGAAGTGATACCCGACTGCCTGAACAAAATAGAGTTACGACGCGAGCAATTCGCTCGTTCGCTCTTTCATTCCGTTTCGGCGGTCCGATTCGTTCTTTATAAAAGCAAGTCCATCAACAGCCAGTTGCTCGGGCGATTCGAACATAGGCCGAAAAATATGCGTGGCGGCTGCGAGTTCGGGCGGATTCGGACCAAACGCTTCGATGGCAATTGGCCCTTCGTAGTTAATCTCTTTCAACACGCTAAACACATCGTCAAAGTTGACATGGCCCTTGCCGGGTGTAGAACGATCGTTTTCTGAAATCTGTACATGAACCAGATACGGCGCACACGTCCGTAAGGCATCACCCATATTTTTCTCCTCAATATTGGCATGGAAAGTGTCGAAGGCAGCCCGGCAGTTTGGGTGATCGACGGCCTCTATATACCGCACCAGATCGTCGGCGCAGGTGAGCAGGTACGTTTCAAAGCGGTTCAGGTATTCGGCGGCCAGGATAACATTCTGCGACTGGGCATATTCGGCTACCTCGCGCATGCTGGTCACCGACCAGTTCCATTCGTCGGTCGTCGCGGGCTTTCCCGTAAACACATTGAAGCCCGCGTAAAAAGGCCCCATTAGAATTTGCGCACCCACCAGGGCACAGCAGTCAATGACTTGCTTCAGATGCGTTATGCCGGCCTGGCGAACCGATGCGTCGGGACTGATCAGATTATGTTCCGGACCACAAAGCGTACAGGCCTGAACGGCCAATCCCACTTCGCTTAACTGTTGGCCAATGCGCATCCATTTCTCGATGTTGCCCGGTGTGTTGATTGGAATTTCGACAAAATCGAACCCACTCCTTTTCAGGAACGCGAATGTTCCAGTCAATTCTTCGTCCATTGACATTGTCCAGACGAACATATTCATTCCTACCTTATTCATATTCGTTCCATAAAAAATCAAACAAATATAAATAGTCCTTATCTTCGCCGTTTAGCCTTAATTGGCTAATTCCAACTCTATTTTTGCATACATTGCAAATATTGACCGTAATTTGTGTTAAAAACCAACTATTGAATGAAACAGCCTCTTCGTAAAGATCTTGAACCTGTCGCGGCTTCATTCATTGTCAAAAAATTAGTGGAGCCCCACTTTGACCCTAACTGGCACTTCCACCCGCAATACCAGTTGTTCTTGGTGGAGGAAGGTACAGGAACTCGCTTTATCGGGGACTCCATCAAACCATTTGGCCCTGGCGATCTGGTTTTTCTGGGCCCAAACCTGCCGCATCTCTGGCGAAGTGACCAGATTTACTTTGATCGCCAGTCAGAATTGAAAACCCGGGGCATTGTCGTTTACTTTACGGAAGATTTTCTGGGCAACGATTTTTTTGCCAAGCAGGAAATGGCACCGATTCGTCAGTTGCTCGATCAGGCACGGCAGGGTCTTGAGTGGACGAAACATACACGCAGCCGGGCTGAAACGGCCCTTCGTCATTTAACTACCCAGGCTGTTGGTTTTGATCGGGTACTCAGCCTGCTAGCGTTGTTAAATGACCTTTCCCGGGCCACCGACTACCGGTTTTTAACCAGTCCGGGGTATACGAACACGGTGAAGCCCACCGAAACCGATCGAATGCAGCTCGTGCATGACTATGTTCTGGGGCATTTTCCGGATGACCTCAGCCTGGACACCATTGCCGATCTGGCGGGTATGACATCGCCAGCTTTCTGCCGGTACTTTAAAACACGGGCCAACAAAACCTTTTCTGAGTTTGTCTCTGAGGTGCGCATTGGGCATGCCTGTAAATTACTGATGGATGGAAAGCTGAACATTACGCAGATCAGCTTTGAGAGTGGCTTTCGAACGCTGTCGAACTTCAACCGACAGTTCAAGGATATTACTGGCCAGACGCCATCGGCCTACGTGAAAACCTACCGGCAATTATAAAAAAACAGCCTGCCCTTTTAAAAGGCAGGCTGTTTTTCATAAAAACTAGGCTTAGTACAACGTGGTTGATCCAACCGACTCGTGCACAACGACGCCTTCCTGAATAAAAGCAAGCAGGTCGGCCGTTAAGCGATCTTTCTCCGTCATGAACAGGCCGTGGGGAGCTCCATCATAAACAATATATTGCGCGTTTGGCAACGCATTGGCAGTCCGTTCGCCCGATGCTTCGATGGGTACCGTTTTGTCGGAATCACCATGAATAACCAGCGCTGGCACTTGAATCTGCGCTAAATCATCCCGAAAATCTGTGGCCGAGAATGACTTGGCGCATTCGAGCGTAGCTTTGTGAGAAGCCACATAAGCGCGGGCAAAGTCACCATCCAGGTGAGCCTGGCTAACAGGCTGACTGAGCAAACTAACCCCATAAAACTGCTTGCTGAATGTTTGCAGAAAGGCCGCCCGGTCTTTCTGAATATTCTCGGCCATTTCATCGAATACATCCTGATCAACACCGTCCGGATTGTCATCTGTTTTGAGCAGATAAGGCGTTACTGCACTCACGAAGGCTACTTTGGCAACCCGGGCACCACCGTAACGACTCATGTAACGGGCCACTTCGCCCCCGCCCATCGAGAAACCCACTAACGTTACATTCTGCAGGTTCAGCTCGTCGAGAACCGCTTTCAGATCATCGGCCAGCGTGTCGTAATCATAGCCGTCCCAGGTCTGGGTCGACTTTCCAAAGCCCCGACGATCATAAGCAACCACCCGAAGGCCATGTGCGGGCAATTCGGCCAATTGATAGTCCCACATTTCGTGGCTCAACGGCCAGCCGTGTATTAATACAACAGTTGACCCGGCAGCGCCGGTACTGGTTCCTAAATCCTGATAAAAGAGTTTAATATCATTCCCGGATGCATCCGTTCCTGCTTTAATGTAGCTCATAACGTAAGGTTTCTTTTAGTTGAGTTATTCTATTCAGCAGATAGAACTGTAATGACAGGGAATAGTTAAAAAGAAAGTTCTATTTCTCACGTTTTCGTTGAGTAGACTGTGTTGATGTTCACATGAGTACGCCCTGAAATACTTCGTCCAGACGCGATACAGGCTTGATATTTATTTTGTACCCTTTAGTGTCCAGCCCTTTTAAATTATACTTCGAGATGAACATCTGCTTGAACCCCAGCTTCTCGGCTTCAGCAATGCGGGACTCGATGCGACTTACGGCACGCACCTCGCCCCCCAACCCGATCTCGGCTGCAAAGGCCACCGAGGGTGGAATCGCAATGTCTTCATAACTAGATACAATAGCCGCACAAACAGCCAGATCGATGGCAGGATCTTCAACCCGTAAGCCACCGGCAATGTTGAGGAATACATCCTGCTGACCAAGCCGAAAGCCACCGCGTTTTTCCAGAACGGCTAGCAGCATGTTCAAGCGCTTGGCGTCGAACCCAGTGCTGCTGCGCTGTGGCGTGCCATACGTAGCGACGCTTACCAGCGCCTGGCTCTCGATCATCAGCGGTCGGTTTCCTTCCAGCATAGACCCGATGGTAACGCCACTCAGGGCTTCGTCGCGCTGGGAGATCAGAATCTCAGACGGGTTCGTGACCTGCCGAAGCCCGCTGCCTAGCATTTCATAAATGCCCAGTTCATCAGTGCTCCCAAACCGGTTTTTGTTGGTCCGTAAAATCCGGTAAGTCGTATGGCGGTCTCCTTCAAAGGTCAGTACCGTATCAACCATATGCTCCAGCACTTTCGGGCCCGCCAGCGTTCCTTCTTTGGTAATATGGCCAATCATAAACACCGGCACGCCACTTTCTTTGGCATATTTCATGAACTCGGCCGCACATTCACGTACCTGCGACACGCTCCCCGCTCCGGACTCCACCAGCGACGACTGCATGGTTTGAATGGAGTCTATAATCAGAATTTCGGGCTCAAAATGTTCGGCTACCCGAAAGATATTCTGCGTTGACGTTTCGGTCATCACGTGGCAATCGCTGGTGGGAGCATCCAGCCGTTCGGCCCGCATCTTGATCTGCTGTTCGCTTTCTTCACCCGATACGTACAGAACACGCATGCCCGACAGGCTAAGGGCAATTTGCAGCAACAGAGTCGACTTGCCGATACCCGGCTCACCGCCAATCAGGACCAGTGACCCGGCCACGATGCCGCCCCCCAATACACGATTCAGTTCGCTATCGACAGTATAAATTCGTGGTTGTTCTTCGTAATTGATCGCGTGAAGTGCTTTCGGTTTAGCCGCTACTTTCAGCCCACCCGGACCGGACGATGGACTGCGCCAGCCGCCTTTTTCGGGCTCGTCTTTCTGAACGACTTCCTCAACAATACTATTCCACTCGCCACAGGACGGACAGCGCCCCATCCATTTTCCAGACTGGTGCCCACAATTTTGACAGAAAAAAGTAGTTTTTAATTTGGCCATTTGGTGCTATATAACTTGTCGACGAACCGCCTTGACAACACTTGTTTATAATGAAATTACAGGGCCTATTAAACCCTTTTAACGCGAGATAATCCAACTGGCAGACATCGCTTAAAGGACTCATTTTACCCTGGTTGCCCGGCACTGATAGAACGCCGTTCGCTCGAAATTAGTTGGTGTCTCGTACCGTCCATGCTCAATTATCGTTTACTAACAAGTACATTATTCTACCAACAAGAATGAAAAAAATCCTGCTTTTCGCATCACTCACAATTCTGCCTGCTCTGTCGTTTGCTCAGGGTGGTTTTCAAATTGGCATCAAAGGCGGTGTCAATCTTTCCAAGCTAAGCTTTGGCAATTTCATTAACACAAGCGCGAATCCCAATGGCTCACCAAACGTAAGTGTTGATGGCCAGACCTTTCGAAATAACCTAAGTGATAGCTTTAACAGCAAAACAGGTACGTCATTTGGTATTTATGCCCGCTTTGGCAAAAACCTGTTTATTCAACCTGAATTACTTTACTCGACCCGTGCGGGACAATTCAGCGTTATTCGAAATGGACAGACAGAAACCGCTACGTTGACAACGACCAGTTTCGATGTGCCCCTTTTATTGGGTATTAAAGGCGGACCTATTCGGGTGATGGCTGGTCCGGTCGTTTCGTTCCGGATCGACGATAATCAGAAGTTAGGGCAAGCGTTGAGCCAATACACAAATGGCAGTCTGAATGATGCCTGGTCCAAAGCCTATTACGGGTATCAGGTAGGCGGAGGTCTTGATCTGGGATCCTTTGGCCTCGATGTGCGGTATGAAGGTAATCTCTCCGATATTGCTCAAATTCAAGATAGCCAGGGTAAATTTAGCCAACGCCTGAAATCATGGCAGGTTACGCTGGCCTACCGGCTGTTTTAATAAACAGTGCTTTTAAAAGGCATACAATAAGGGGCTGATGTGCTACGTAAAACCAGCGCGTCAGCCCCTTATTGTATGCCCTATTTATGAATGTCTAGTTCAACAACTTGAGCCAGTATTGAGCCAGTCGTTGGGTGATATCTTTCATGCGCCGACGAGAAATTGCCACTTCCCGGCCATCGGCCATCCGTACCTGCCGTTCGCGATTAAAGATATTCCGCTGAACGTAGGCCAGATTAACAATGTATGATTTATGAATGCGCAGAAATAGTGAGCTATCCAGCGTTTTTTCGAACTCTTTCAGGGTTTTCGATACCAGGTAACGTTTTCGGTCGCGGGTATGCAGAAATGTATAATTCCCCTCTCCCTGTAAACACAGAATGTCGTCGACTGAAATAAAAATTGTACGGTTCAAATAAGGTAGCGCAATGCGTTGGGTACCACGCTGGTAAGTGCTTGGAAATTGTGGAACAACGGCCAGTGGTTGTACAGAGGAGAAAATCGAAGCTTCCATGGTAGAGAATAGTTTTGGTTCAGTGTTTATGATGAAACAAAACTACTTTATGAGAGCTGGTTCAAAAAAAATAGCCTGATTAACAAGGGCTATCCGATAAAGATAACCAATTGCTGATCAGGCTATTACGTTAATTTTAGAGCACAGGTTCGAGTGAATTTACCCAACCTATTGCGTAAAACTACGTAGTGGGCGCGCGTGTTATTTACGGCCACTTTTTGGGGAAAATCCACTTCAATTGATTAACTCACGGCAACTGGCCGGAAATCGCGAATGCGGTCAACAAATACCTGAGCCCGACGGCGGGAAATTTTTACTTGCTGACCGTCTGTCAATTCAAGCTCACCTTCTTTCTTGATAAAAAACTTACGAACAAATCCCAGATTTACAATACAGGATTTGTGCACCCGAACGAACGCCTGTCCATCAAGTAATGTTTCATATTCTTTTAAGGTACGGGAAACCAGCATTTTTGTCCCGTCTTTTAAAAAGAAATTTGTGTAATTGCCACAGCCTTCCAGGCGAACGATTTCATCGACAGATACGGTACGTTTCCGATCATAAAATGGGATGAGTAGCTTCTGCAGACAGGTAGAATCGGCAATTTTTTCCACACTATTGTGGAAAGGTCTGGACATACTATCAAAGAGGGAGTCGTTAACGAATGCGTTCATAGTCGTTTTATGAGATGATTGTGTATTAATAGTTAGAGGCTGACGTTCAGATACTTATTGCACTATTCCGGGGTTCGAAACGGCTCCCTATATCCTCTGTCGTACTAACTATAGTTACAAGAATCAGACCTAGTTATTAAAACTCACCTCTAAAGGTTAATATCCTTTAGATAACCCCTTATTATACAGCAACCATTTGCCGATTAATCAACAAATGAGAACGCCACTTCAGGCAATTTTATACTTAGACATATGTTAAGGATTGTGTATTAAAAACCCCAATTGATTTTCCTCCGCTTTAGAGGTCCCCTGCTCTCCTGAGTTTTGCGTACCTTTGTCAAAGCAAGTAGTGAAACACGTAGCGTATGCTGGATAAAGTAAAAGACCTACACCAGGAAATTAAGCAATTCGACATCAACACACCGGAGCAACTGGAACTGTTCCGGATGAAATTCATAAGCCGTAAAGGTGTTATTACGGAGCTGTTCGAAGGCCTTAAAAGCGTTCCACAAGCCGACCGGCGGACGGTTGGGCAAGAGCTTAACGGCCTAAAAAATCTGGCTCAGGAACGGTTTGAGACATATAGTCAACTCATGGATGAGCAACGGGCCTCGGCGATTAGCGCCCCTCCCGTTGACCTTACCCTACCAACTATACCGAACCCAACCGGCACACAGCATCCATTAAGCCTGGTTCGGCAGCGAATTATTCAGATTTTCGAACGCATTGGCTTCAACGTAGCCGACGGTCCCGAAATCGAGTCGGACTGGTACAACTTTGGCGCCCTCAATTTTCCCGACAATCACCCGGCCCGCGACATGCAGGACACGTTCTTTGTCGAGAAAACCTCCGAAGGGTCATCCTCGGACATGTTGCTTCGTACGCATACCTCCAATGTGCAGATTCGATTGATGGAAAGGCAGAAGCCTCCTATTCGGTCCATCATGCCGGGTCGGGTATACCGCAATGAAACCATTTCGGCGCGGGCGCACTGCATGTTCCACCAAGTGGAAGGCATTTATATTGATCGCAACGTAGGTTTCAAAGACCTGAAAGACACGCTCTATCATTTTGTGAAGGAGATGTTTGAACCCGGAACCCAGATTCGTTTCCGGCCTTCTTACTTTCCATTTACCGAGCCGAGTGCCGAGATTGACATATCCTGTCAGATCTGCGGAGGCAAAGGCTGTAACATTTGCAAGCATACAGGCTGGGTCGAAATTGCCGGTTCGGGCATGGTTGATCCGCAAGTGATTGCCAACTGTGGCATCGATCCGGAAGAGTATACGGGCTTTGCCTTCGGCATGGGGATTGAGCGCATCACCCAGTTGAAATATGTAGTGAACGATCTGCGGCTCTACACCGAAAACGATGTGCGCTTCCTGCGCCAGTTTGAAGGGCTTTAAATCAATTTTGAGTAACTGAGTAATTGAGTGATTGAATAACTATGGGTGCCAGTTATTCAATCACTCAGTCACTCACTCATTCCGTTATGTCTCCCATTCGCCTTTCTGATTTAGCATTTACGCTTGAAGCCGTCGTTGACGAAGCGTTCGGCCAAAAGGCTGTGTGGGTCGTGGCCGAAACCAGCGATATAAAAAACTATCCTGACCGGGGTTACTGCTTTCTAACGCTAGTGGAGCGGGATACGGCGGGCGGATCTGGTCGGGAAACACTGGCTAAACTCGATGCCGCTATCTGGCGAAAAAATTACCACGCCATCGGCGATTTTGAGCGGGCAACAGGCATAGCGTTTGCCCGAAACATTCAACTGCTGCTGCTGGTATCGGTGAGCTTTAGCCCGGTATATGGCTTGCGGCTGGAGATTCTGAAAATTGACCCGTCCTATACGCTGGGCAATCTCGAACGAGAACGGCAAACCGTACTCGATACGCTCGTCAAGAACCACCCGGATCTGGTTTGGCTCGAAGCCGGGCAATACATAACCGCCAACCAGCTTCTCCCCCGTCCGGCTGTTATCCAACGCGTGGCACTCATTACGGCCCCTAACTCGGATGGCTGGCGCGACTTCCGCCATGAGCTTACCCAGAATCCATTCGGCTATGACTTTGTCGTGGACGAATACCTGACGCAGGTTCAGGGACAGGGTGCCGAACGGGCTATTTGTGGCCAGCTCGCCCGTATTGAGACCAGCGGTATACCGTATGATGCCGTTGTTATTGTGCGGGGGGGGGGCTCGCAACTGGATTTCGGCTCATTTGATACGTATCTGATGGGGCAAACAGTGGCCGGATTCACGATTCCGATTCTGGCGGGTATCGGCCATGAGCGCAACGTAAGCATCACCGATTTACTTTGCCACCAGAGTGTGAAAACGCCCACCAAAGCCGCTGGCTTTTTAGTTGAACACAACCGCCAGTTCGAAGAAACCTGCCTTCAATTACGAGATCGCCTGCGCGTGATTGCCCGCGATACATTACAGGCAGCCCGCGAGGATCTGGATCGTGAAACAGAGCGCCTTCGGTTCGTTTCACAGACATATTTCCGCGAATGTCATACAAACCTTACGGAGAAAGCAGTTACCTTACGGCATCTGGACCCGTCAAATGTACTACGTCGTGGCTATGCGCTGTTGCTTCGTAATGGGCGAATTTTAACTCAATCCGCCGATGTTCAACTGGATGAAACACTTGAGGTACAAATGCGTGATGGCACCATCATAACGAAAGTCATTGGTTTACAAAAAGCACCATAAGCGTCTGTAGACCCTAAACGGCAGCCTCGCTATTGCGGACTGTCCTATCATTTTTTTTCGGACAAGAACAAATGACTTACCAGGAAGCGTACGACCAGCTCAGCACGCTGGTTTACGAAATAGAAAACGAGGAGGTTCCCCTTGATGAGTTACCCGGAAAGATTCGGTTAGCGACGGAACTGATCACCTTTTGTCAGGATCGGCTCCGGGCGGTTGAAACGGAATATCAGGAAGTTATCGAGCGACTGCCCAAGCGCTAAGACGCGGAATTTATTAGCGCCCTATGTGTAACCTTTGCCAAACCTTACCTAATTTTAAGCCCGGGGTCAATATACTAAGGTGCTCAGCGTCGTTTTAGGGTATGAGGTAATAGACAGCACCATTTTTTGCCTGATCGAGTCGTTATTCTATGAATTTATTTGCCAATCTATCTACTGTTTTCAATCCGGAGGTTTTGTCGCGTATTGCCGATTACATCGACGAGCCAATCGAAAAAACCAGCAAAGCCGTTGATGGCCTTGTGTATACAATAATGGGTGGACTGATGAAACGCACAACGAGTGAGATTGGCGTCAATCAGTTATATAACCATATCCAGAAGGGCCGTTATGACGGCGCTTCTCTCGATAGTCTGGTTACGGTTCTGCGGGATCCCGCTTATACAAACACGCTCATTACACAGGGCAATGATGTGATAAGCCATTTGTTGCCCGCCATGAAAAGCTCGATCGGCAGCATGATTTCGAGCTATGCCGGTATCCGTAATTCATCCGCTATTTCATTGCTGGGCTTAACAACCACTATTGTTCTTCATGTACTTGGCAAACAGGTAAAGGATCAAAAACTGGATGCCGACGGCTTAGCCACCGCCCTTTTTGCCGAGCGGGAGACCCTGGTCAATAATGTTCCCGAAGAGTTCATGCCCCGGCTGGTTGAAAAAGTTGGCCTTCAGCAGGTGATAGCCGGATTGGCCACACCCGCCCGACGCACAGCGGTCGAATCATCAGGTCGGACTGTTCCTACCGCCACACGTCCGGCCATTAGTTATGACCTTACTGACGATTCGGATAACGATAGTGGGGCATTGACCAAATGGGGCGTTGGGGCGCTCATCGCCGTAGCGCTTGCTTTTGGTGGTTATTACCTCTATCAAAATACCCAAAAATATTCGAACGGCGGGCAAGACTCGACCGATGTTGCCTCCGTTTCAACCGATACGCTTCAAGCCGATACCGTGACCCGGTCGCTTGCTGTGCCGAAAGAGCCGGTCGCTAAAACAGCACCAAAATCAACGTCAGCCGTTCCGGCTTCCCTGTCAGCTACACCAGGCAGCACAAGTCTGGCTGCGGCTACTGGTACCGGCAGTCTGGCCCAGGAAATGACGCCCTATCTGGGTAACGCAGCATTACCCAAAGGGCGGGTATTTCCCTTAACGGGTGTCGTTTTCCAGCCAGGGTCGTTGTCGATGACACCCGGCTCCCAGGCAGCCGTCACCGAATTAGCTACATTACTAAAAACCTATCCCCAGTTGCAGGTATTGCTGGTTGGCTACGCGAACGATGCGCAAGGCGGTTTCACCAATAAAAGCCTGTCGTTCAAACGGGTCAATATAATAAAACAGCAACTGGTAACATCCGGCATCAACTTCCAGCGAATCGACGCTATTGGAAAGGGTACAGGCGTTGCAAAAAACGATACGGCAGGTCCCCCGAAGCCTACCATGCGCAAGATTATGCTGAAAGTCGTTTCGAAATAAATGACACACATACGGGTAAACAAAAACGGCTCCTCTGGCAACAGAGGAGCCGTTTTAGCTAGGACGCCTTTCCGGGAAATTTGCTAAATACTTTACCAACCGCTTCATTGATCTGTTCGGGCGTCACGCCTTTCTTGCTCAGTATACTCGATACGGCAGCATCCCAAAGCAAATTCTCCCGTCTGGAATCAACGATGTGTAAACTGAGTGTCCCTTCCCGATACGTACCAACCGGTACCTCCTGGCTTTGCCAGTGATACCGACGCTGCCCAATATAGCGCGGAGCTTCATAGATGGTGGTTGGGCGCGTCTGCGTTTTTTCATTGACAACCGTACCAATATTTACCAGCAAATCGGGCTGGCCTGATGTGGAGCCTTCACTCACTTGTTGATACCCTCGGTTAACCATCTCCATCGCAACAGCTCGCTTTACCTGCTCCATCGTTGCCTGATAGGTCGTGCCGGGATTTGGGTCGATCCGGCTGGTATCAATAAACGCAAACGTTCGGTACGTTGACCAGTTCGCGGAGTTATCCTGTTCATTTTTAACGATCCGGTAGCTGGAGCAGCCTGCAGCTACCCCCAGAAACACAATCAGAAGACCAACAACTGTTTTCATAATGGCTCAATTTGTGACTTATGAACGTCCGATAAAGCCATTTTGTGTTAAAAACTTAGACACTGGACTATAGTCAAACATGGGCTGTTGAAACAACTTTCGATGGTTGCAGTTCCATAAGGGTGCGTAAACTCCACTAACTAATTACACGTATGAATCCAGAAACAGGAAAAACTGCTCTTATCACTGGGGCTTCCAGCGGAATCGGTCAGGAACTGGCCAAACTCTTTGCACAGGATGGCTACAACTTGGTTTTAGTAGGCCGTAGTGACGACAAACTGGATCGGCTGGGCGAAGTCTTTAAGAGTAATTATGGCACCCAGCAAATTACGGTCATTCATAAAGATCTGGCCCAGGAAGATGCCGCTCAAGATGTGTATGATCAGATAAAAGCCAAAGGCATCACCGTCAATGTTCTGGTCAACGATGCGGGCGTTGGTCTTTATGGCCTGTTTGCTACCGACACCGATTGGGAGCGCGAAAAGTCGATGATTCACCTCAACGTGCTATCATTAACACAAATGACGAAGTTGTTTTTATATGATATGCTGGCGCGTAATGAAGGTAGAATTCTGAATCTGGCCTCGCTCCTATCCATTACACCATCACCGTTGATGGCTGTTTATGCAGGCACTAAAGCCTACGTATACAACTTCACCCAGTCGCTGGTAAACGAGTTGAAAGATACCAACGTGACCATTACGGCCCTTTTGCCAAATGCGACAGATACGGATTTTTTCAACAAAGCCGATGCCGAGAACACGAAAGTAACCGACGAATTGCAGGACCCCGTCATGGTGGCTCAAGCAGGTTATGATGCGCTTATGGCGGGTAAGCCTAAAATAGTGCCCGGTGGCTTCAAGAATAAATCGTATGAGATTATGGCTTATGTGGCCCCGCAAGAAACACTGGCCGCGCTGATGCGCGACAAGATGTCGCAAAAACCGGAGCCCGAAGAAAAAGAGGCCTCTATATCACTAGCCTGGGGTATTGGATTCGGTATCGCAGTCATTGCGGGTATCGCCCTGACGATTGGCTATAAAAATACCAGCGACTTCCAGAAAGCCCGGTACCGATATAAGGCTAAATCAATAGGCGATTCGCTATCGGACACGCTGTCTTCGGCATTGAATACGGCCGTAAGTAGCGTTGTTGATGCTTATCAGACGACAAAAGAGAAAGCACAGAAACTCGCCGATAAGGAAGAAGATCTACAAGAAGAAGTCGTTGCGTAAATTAGCTAACCACCGCAATCAGGTTTCTCAAACCTGATTGCGGTGCATTTACTTCCGCTCAATTTATCATGAAAAACTCATCGTTTTGGCGTATTGCAACGGCTGTTTTTGCCGTTGGCAGCATAATCTATACAACAGCGTCCAGCAGCCGCTCCCGGCAGCAGAGTAAGGAACGGCATGAAGCCGGTCAGGGAGGCTCTGAATATGAGTATGACGTACCGGTCGAATACGAGAATGTATTCGAGAAAAATATGATCGTGCCGGCAGGCTGGTCGTTTGGCGTCGTATGGTCTACGGTCTACTCCGGTCTGGCAGCCCTAATGGTTCATCAGACATTACGGTCACAGGAGAATAACCCGCGCTATGAGAAGGCATTACCCTGGTGGTGGACGAGCTGGACGCTCAACGCCATTTTTGGCCGTTTCTTTTCGCAGAACGATCCACGGAGCATTGTCATTTCTGATCTTGTTACGAAGTTCAATTTACCGGCGGCCCTGGCCCTGCATCAGAGCCTGGAAATTGGCAAAACCGATGTTCCTGCTCCCGAAAAGTACCTTCGCATTCCCGTCAGTCTTTATGCGGGCTGGCTTACTACAGCCACGGTGGTGGGCACGCCCAACACGTTGCTGACGGTCAATGCCTGGGAGCCGGACGAAGAACGGGATGAGCCTATATCAGCCGGTATTCTTTTGGCCACGGCTGGAGCGGGTTACCTGATTGCCCGTCGACTCAACGACCCCTGGTACATGCTACCGTTTGTAGCAGGATTTGGGGGTATTGCTACGCGTCAGCTTAAAAAGGAGCCGGTTGTTGGCTGGACGGGTGCTATTCTGGCGGCTGCCTACGCAGGCCTGCTTGCGTATTGGCTACCGAAAGGTAAATTTCACGAATACGACCGAATTGTCGTTCACGATAACGAAGCGGAAGTACTGGCTGACCCTGTCGAAACCTGGGAGCCACACAGTACCGCCATTGCCAGGGAACGAATGAAACCGATTGAAGCCGAAGGGCTTGATTAATACGAAAGCCGCCTAAGTAGGGCGGCTTTTTTCGTTAAACTCGACCCCAAGTGTAAGTATGCTATCAGGACGCTACTAGCCGGACTGAAAAAGCATTCTTATCATCAGACTATTTTTCCAGCAATAACTACGTCCGGATAAATTATACTCGACCTCTTTCTGATGCTTTTTGCTGAATACGACGTCTCACAGACTTTACTTACTAGTCAGGCAATGGCAAATACATATACTCAATCATATGTGCAGATCGTCTTCGCTGTTCGAGGTCGTCAGAATTTAATTCCAAAACGTCACAAAGAAGAACTACAGCAATTCATCACCGGCGTAGTGCAGAAACGGGGGCAAAAGTTGTTAGCGATAAATACGATGCCAGACCATGTCCATCTCTTTATTGGCTTTACTCCCACCATTATACTTTCAGACTTAGTACGCGATGTTAAAGCATCCTCATCAAAATTCATCAAAGAAAAAAGATGGAAACTACCGTTTGCCTGGCAGGAAGGCTACGGTGCATTTATCTACGGTCAATCTCAGGTTAAAGATGTAATACAGTATGTATTGAATCAAGAACAGCATCACCGAAAATACTCATTTAGAGAGGAGTATTTTATGTTTCTTAAAAGGTTTGACGTGCCCTATGACCCAAAATATGTCTTTGAATTTTATGATCAGACAGAACAACCTGATGAACTTGTTTGATATTATATGCCCGGTTTCTAAGCCACTTAGTGGCGACCTGTCAATAGCACACGCCTAGCCTCTTGCAGTTATAACGCCATAGGTGCGGCCTATTCAGCGTTTTCGGGCCGCTCCTAACGGAGCTAGAAAATATAGGCTCATAGCACTGGCTATTGACAGGTCGCCACTACGTGGCTTAGAAATTGGTTAATCTAAATTTTCACTGTTGGTAGGCTCCTAACAGGATGGCTGATAGAGGATTTACTATCTATTCATATTGACGTGCAACGCCAACAATCCCTTTGTACTTGGGCGTTAGTTCGTTTCTTCTTTCCTACTTTTAGTAAGTCCAAGCAACGACATAATGTCGCATATTTGATCAAAAAGCGCACTTTTCCCGCCAAAATGTCTGAAAAACCAGCCCGGCCCGTGATTTGTTAGTATAGTGTCATCTAGTAAACAATCAAGTCGAACCGGCTAACCGGAACGAGATAACCACCCTATACCATCATGGACTTTAAGAATTACACCATAAAAGCACAGGAGGTCGTGCAGAAGGCGTCGGAGATCGCCCTCGGCAACGGCCAGCAAGGGATTGAAACCGGTCACCTGCTTCAGGCAATACTGTCAGAAGATGAGAACGTTATTGGCTTCATTGCCAAGAAAACAGCCATCAATTTAAAAAATACCAGCAGTGCCCTGGAGGCTATCCTGACCACCTACCCTAAGGTTTCGGGAGGAAACGGTAGCGTGTACTTATCGAATGATACGGCCGCTGCGCTGGCCAAAGCCAGCAGTTATACCAAAGAATTCGGCGACGAATTTGTGAGTGTCGAGCTGATGTTTTTGGGACTAATGGCCGGTAAAGACCAAATTGCAACGTTATTAAAAGATGCCGGTTTCAATGAGAAACAAACGAAAGCGGCAATCAACGAACTTAGAAAAGGAAATTCGGTGAAAGATCAGAACGCAGAAGCTAAATATCAATCGCTGGAACGGTTCAGCGTCAATCTGAACGAACGGGCCCGAACGGGCAAGATTGACCCGGTCATTGGCCGTGATGAAGAGATTCGGCGGGTGCTGCAAATTTTGAGCCGCCGAACCAAAAATAACCCGATCTTGCTGGGCGAACCGGGCGTTGGTAAAACCGCCATCGTCGAAGGTCTGGCCCAACGAATCGTGTCGGGTGACGTTCCGGAAAACCTGAAAACCAAAACTATCGTCTCGCTCGATATGGGCCTGCTCATTGCGGGTGCCAAATACAAAGGTGAGTTTGAAGAACGGTTGAAGGCTGTTATTAAGGAAGTGACGGACTCCGATGGCCAGATTATTCTATTCATCGACGAGATTCACACACTAATTGGGGCGGGTGCCGGTGGCGAAGGCGCGATGGATGCAGCCAACCTGCTGAAACCAGCCCTGTCGCGGGGTGAACTGCACACCATTGGGGCCACCACGCTGAAAGAGTATCAGAAATACATTGAGAAAGATAAGGCGCTCGAACGCCGGTTCCAGGCCGTTATGGTCGACGAGCCGGACATGGCCGATGCCATTTCGATTCTGCGCGGTATCAAAGAAAAATACGAACTGCACCATGGGGTTCGGATCAAAGACGATGCGGTCATTGCCGCCGTTGAGCTGTCGACACGCTACATAACTGATCGTTTTCTGCCCGATAAAGCCATTGACCTGATGGACGAAGCGGCCGCCAAACTGCGTCTGGAAATGGATTCGGTTCCCGAAGAACTCGATGAACTGAACCGCCGGATCATGCAGTTGGAAATTGAGCGCGAGGCTATCCGGCGTGAAAATGACAAGGAGAAGGAAACGCTGCTCAACAAGCAGATCGAAGACCTAAGCGAACAACGCAACGGCCTGAAAGCCAAATGGGAGTCGGAGAAAGAATCGGTTAACGAAGGCCGGACGCTGAAAGAACAACTCGACCAGCTTCGCTTTGAAGCTGACCAGGCCGAACGTTCCGGCGATTATGGTAAAGTTGCCGAGATCCGCTACGGTCGTATACCGGAAATTGAAGCGAAGCTCAACACGCTCGCCAAAGAAGGAACGAGCCAGGATAATTCCGAGCGAATGATGCAGGAAGAGGTTAGCGCCGACGATATTGCCGAAGTAGTCGCGAAATGGACTGGCATTCCGATATCGAAAATGCTGCAAAGCGACCGCGAGAAATTGCTCAACCTGGAGAAAGAACTGGGCAAACGCGTTGCCGGTCAGGCCGAAGCCATTGAGGTGGTGGCCGACGCCGTTCGTCGGAGTCGGGCTGGTATGCAGGACCCCAAACGGCCGATCGGCTCGTTTATCTTCCTGGGTACCACGGGTGTTGGTAAAACCGAAGTGGCCCGAACGCTGGCCGAATACCTGTTCAACGATGAGAATGCGCTGGTGCGTATCGATATGTCGGAGTACCAGGAACGCCACGCCGTGAGCCGGTTGATTGGTGCCCCTCCGGGATATGTGGGCTACGATGAAGGTGGTCAATTGACCGAAGCCGTTCGTCGGAAACCCTATTCAGTCGTGCTGCTTGACGAAATTGAAAAAGCACACCCCGATGTCTGGAACATCCTGTTACAAGTGCTCGACGAAGGTCGCTTAACGGACAACAAAGGCCGTGTCGCCAACTTCAAGAACACGATCATCATCATGACCTCCAACATCGGCAGCCACCTGATTCAGGAGAAATTTACGGAGGATGAAGGCTGGAACCACTCGCTGGTCTTGGAAGAAGCCAAAGCAGCCGTTCTGGAGTTGTTACGGCAAACAATACGCCCCGAATTCCTGAACCGGATCGACGAGATCGTGATGTTCGAGCCGCTGACAAAAGCGAACATTCGCAAGATTGTGGACATTCAGTTCCGTCAGATCAAGCAGCGCCTGAACGAAAATGGCGTCCAGCTCGATGCCACCGACGAAGTGCTGGACAAGCTGGGTGAAGAAGGATTCGATCCACAGTTTGGTGCCCGTCCGCTGAAACGCGTGTTGCAACGCCGGGTACTCAACGAACTCTCGAAGAGCATCCTCTCGGGTCAAGTCAAAAAAGACTCCGTTGTGCTGATGGAGCTCAATAGCGACGGTGAGATTGCCTTTACGAATCTGGACGCAGAGATTGAGCTGTAATTTATAGATAGAGAGAAGCCCGGCTACTGAAAAGTGGCCGGGCTTTTTTATTTACATCGCTTCATTACTCTGGATAGCTTTGCACGGTAACGCTGAAAAATACAAGCATCGAAACTATAAACGCGGGTAGCCGCTAGGAAAGTGGTAGTTTAACCGATGATTTCAAGGCAATCCAAAGCATACATCTCGATGAGGACTGAATTAATTATCGCCAAAAATAACCTATGCCAAAACACGAGTTTAAAGTGAATGACTGGGTAACGCTAGCCGACGAGGAAGCTGCCAGAGAGCAACAAGCCGCCAACCCCGATATTGACTGGCCAGTACCCGTCATCAGTCAGTATGGCGAGCGCGTTCATTGCTGGAACAGCCATCGGCGCGAATTTACCATTACGCTTAGCGCTACTGAAATACGGAAGGTAGACCCGCCGAAAACGTGAATCCGGTTACTTCAACAAGCCATCTCGCCGGGCGCGATCCCGAACACGTTGAGCGCGGCTCTGGCTATCGGGGTGGGTCGAGACGATCGAGGCTAGCTTGCCACCCTGCGCCCCACCGCCCAGCTTCGCCAGTTTCTCAAACGAGGTAGCCAGTGCCATCACGTTGTATCCATTGCGCTTCAGGAAGTCATAGCTGTAATCGTCTGCTTCGGTTTCCTGCTGGCGACTGAATTTGGCGCTTATCAGGTAATCCGCCACATCACCCAATTGCGACTGAGCAATTTTCCCGACTGTCCCCGACCGTGACGCAATTCCCGTGCGAAGAGCCGACAGTTGAAGGCCTCTTTTCATCGCATCTTTAGAATCATGGTTGATTACGTGGCCAATTTCATGACCCATGATAGCCAGTAACTCATTGTCGGTCATGATGTCCATGAGGCCTTTGAAAACACGCACGCTGCCATCAGCGGTGGCAAACGCATTAACATCAGTCACCTTATACACTTTATAATTGAGCGGTAGGCCGCCCATCGTCTGGTGACGGCTAACGATTTTATTGAGTCGTAGCGTGTAAGGGTCATTGGCTGCAGCTACGGGATTTTTGGCATCCATTTCTTTGATGGCCTGGCGCGATAGGTCGGCCACCTGAGCGTCGGAAACGGTAGCTGAGCTAACCGCCTGCATTAATGCCTGCATCAGGCTAGGACTTGTATTTGTTTGAGCCTGGCTGATGAACGGTAGCCAGACGGTGACAAAAATTAGCGATGCGATACGTTTCATAACTTGAGTTTTTGAGTGAATAAAGGGCAATTAATGGTAACAAATTCATTCTATAGACAGGCCAAACGCCTAAAAGTTTAGTATAAGGATAGAATAGGGCTCGTTTGTAGTCTTAAATAGCTCTATTCTTTGATCGGAATAACCTTATGAACTGCTTTTCCATACTGATTTTCAGCCGAATTTGCCTAAAGCTAAATCGTTTGGCATTTTTGCTTCCGAAACGAATCGTTTTGTCGTAAATCCAATAACCAGATTAATACATGAAAGAGCAATCGCGGAGAAGCTTTGTCAAAAAAAGTGTTGCGGCCGGGTTAGGGGCCGGGCTACCCTCTGTTACAAATGCGCCAAAGGAAATATTTGTCCACCACGTGCTGTTTTACTTAAAAAACCCTGGTAATGAAGCAGATAAAGCCAAGCTGTTGGAAGGCTTGAACAAACTGGCTAAATGTCCTACCATCAAAATGGTCAACATCGGTACTCCCGCAGCGACGAACCGTGATGTCATCGAACGGTCTTATGCCTACTCATGGCTGTGTTTTTTCGACAGCCCCGCCGACGAAGAAGCGTATCAGAAACACCCTATCCACGATGATTTCCGCAAGAACTATGCATCGCTCTGGGAAAAGGTCGTCATCTATGATTCGATAGGGCCAAAACGCTAGCCTGCTTTCGACTGGATGTCTGTAGCTTTTCAGTAGCTTCTGCGGACATCCAGTCGAAGATTAAGCAGCCATATCCACCGGTTGCCCATCGGTAGTGGTGACAGCCGCAGGTTGAGTGCTCTTACCACGGGTTAGCGAAATAAGGGCTCCGGTCAGCACCAGGCCTGCCATTGTGAGATAGGCGTAGTGCATACCCAGCAGTTGAGCCGCTGTGGCTTCGGGCGTTACTTCGTGCGCCAGTGCGTACCGATTGCGGGTACTATACCAGACCGCAGCGGCCAGCGCAATACCAACCACAAACCCTAGGTTGCGCATAAACGCAATCATGCTGCTGGCAATACCGCGCTGCTCTAATGGGGCGGCATTAAGGGCACTGCTGCTGTTGGGCGACTGAAATAACCCAAAACCCAGACTCACAAGCGCACTTCGCCAGATAACATCTTGCCAGGCCCAATTGGCATCCAGAAAAGAAAAGGCAAAATAGCCGATTGCCGTAATCAGTAGACCAAAACTGGATAACCATCGGGTACTGATACGACTGGAAAGATAGCCACCCAGGGGAGCAATGACACTGAGTGTTAATGGGCCCGCTAATAAAACCAGCCCAGCCCGCTCAGGATTGAAGGCCAGTATCTGCTGCAAAAAGAAAGGAATCACGAACAGATTTCCTCCCGAAGCGATGAATCCGCAGAAAGCGGCCAGAATAGCGGCTGTAAACGGCCGGATGCGAAATAGGCTGAGTCGTAGCATGGGCTCACTGACCCGCATTTCCCAGATCAAAAAAAGGACCAGCAGAATACCACCAACCGACAGCAATCCAATAACGAGTGTATTATCCCAGCCGTAGCGAGGCTCCGGTCCGAAGTCCAGCCCGGTGAGTAAGGTGGTCACCCCAACCAGAAAGAGCCCCGCGCCAACCAGATCGAACCGTTGATTCGTTTCTTTAGGGCTTTCGGGTAATATTGTCCACGCCCGCCAAATAGCCAGCAAGCCAATAGGAACGTTCACAAAAAATATACTTGACCAGCCAAATTTACCGAGCAAAAAACCACCGATCACAGGCCCCGCGCTGGAACCAGCCGCCACGATGGAACCCATCAGCCCTAAAGCCTGCCCCCGCTCCTGAGGAGCAAATGTATCGCTGATTATAGCCGGGCCAACGGCGTAGATCATGGATGCGCCGATCCCCTGAAGCACCCGAAACCCCACCAGCGACCAAAGATCCCAGGCTAACCCGCACAGCAACGACCCGAGCACGAACACGCAGAAACCCGTAATATATAACTGCCGGCGGCCAACCCAGTCCGATAGTTTGCCCATAATCAGGAGCGTACTGGTCGTTGTCAGCAGGTAACACAACACAATCCACTCCACGCTGTCGCCAGCGCCCAGCTCCCGGCGGATGGTGGGCAGAGCAATGTTGACAATGCTACTGTCGAGCGTGGACATGAACGTACCAAACATGATCGTTCCCAGAATAATCCACTTATTGGGAGAAGACGAAGCAGTAGTTGAAACAGGCGGCACAGACACAGGAAAATCAGGTTAATTCGGGAACGTAACTGGCTACATAAACCGGTTGTTCAGGAGCAGGTACGATAATTCCGCCAGAATCGCAGACGTACGCACCAATTGCCGGTCTATTTCCTATCTTACTACACGCATTCAACAGGCCGATACAACCTCATGAAAACATCCCGACGTACTTTTTTACAAAAGACCAGCCGAAATGGACTGGCCCTTCTCTCAACAGGCGGTCTGGCTACCGAAACTGTACTCAATCCCAAAATATCCAGCAGTACCTTATCGACCGACGCTGCGGCTAAAGCTCCCCTAAAACCCGATCATGTTGTTCGCTCGTTACCCGAAAATATGGTCTGGGGCTACTTCGGGGCAGATGTGCCACCGGTCTATAAAGTAAACGATGGCGATATTGTTGAAATTCAGACCGTCAATCCGTCGGGCGTGAGCCGGACGAACCCGGAAGAGTTCTATACCAAAAATAACTTACCTCTCGATCAGCACGCTCAGGAAGTCATTGCCATTATGAAAACCGTGAAACCCGAGCCGTCGGGCATTCGCGGGCACATGCTCACCGGTCCCGTTTACATTGATGGCGCGCAGCCCGGCGACAGTCTCGAAATCCGAATCCTCGATCTGACTTTTCCGGCGGGCTTTGGCGTTAATAGCGTCTGGCCGGGTGGAGGTGGTATTCCCGACGAGGTTAAAACCCGCGAAACATTTGTTTATCGGTACGATGCCAAACGAAAAACGGGTTCGTTGAAGGAAGGCGTCGACATTCCACTTAAGCCATTTATGGGCGTTATGGCGCTATCGCCACCCGCCGATATGGGTCGCCAAAGTTCGATTCCACCGGGGTTTTTCGGGGGCAATCTGGATATCAAGCATTTGGTCAAAGGCACAACGTTGCACCTACCTGTTTCAGTGCCGGGCGGGCTGTTCACAACGGGCGACGGTCATGGCGCACAGGGCAATGGTGAAGTAAGTGGCGTAGCGATAGAAACGGCTCTCAACCTCACCGTCAAGTTCATTGTTCACAAAGGCAAAACGCTGAAACAGCCACGGGCCGAAACGCCAACCCACTTTATTGCCGTTGGCCTGGATAAAGACCTGAACAAAGCGATGAAAAACGCCCTCTCAGAAGCCTGCGCCTTTATTAAGGAGGAGTTGGGCTTTACCTTCAACGAAGCGCTGTCCATTGCCAGCACGGGCGTCGATTTTGAAGTTAGTCAGGTAGTTGATCAGACATTGGGGGTTCATGCGATGATTCCCAAGTCGATCTTTACAAAAAAGAAATTTGCGTATTGGTCTTGATGTAACGCGGATCGCACGGGCGCCCCGATCCTGTCCGTGTTACTTGGCCACAACCTGCACAACGTACGTTCGAAGCGGCTGTCCGCTTCCGGTGGCATTCATTGGTTTGGCGGAGAAAATAACGTTTGCCGTCCCTACCGTAACGCCTTTTATCTGAAACACTGTCGGACCACCGCCCGTCCGTTTCAGGGTGTCGACGGCGGGAGCAAGTTGCTGCCGGGAAACTTCCACAACTTCCTGATTGTCTGATGTACCGATCAGCTCGACTGAGTTATCCCCGCGGCTTGGAACCGAAATTTCTTTAATTTCTCCAACGGAAACCCGGAGTTTTTTTTGAGAACCCGTACCCGACTGGCTACTTTTACTACAGGCAAAAAGGCTGGCTGCCAGGCAAAAAACCAACATGAAGGGTATCGCCCGAAGGAGCCAGATGCGGGAGAACAATATAGAGGATAAAGTCGTTGGGGTCGTCATACCGATATAACTGGCTGGCGACCCCAACGGTTTAAATCTAGCCCTTCTTGATTCGTTCAAGTTAATGATTAGTGCTTACTTTGCTTTTCGCTGATAGAAAACAAACCCGTTTTCTTCACCCGTTTTCCGGACATCAGGTAATGAATCGAGCAGGGTGGGTTGCTCGCTGGCTTTGCGAATGAACAACACATCTTTGTCTATTCGACCCCGTAAAAGCCATTCGTCATTATAAGAGTTGGGATTCGTGACCGGCGGTTTCCGGGTGTAGAAATAAGGACCATAACTATGGTACCCATAGGTGTGCACATAGACGTTCTGCCCCTGGGATCGTTCAAAAAAACGCATGGCCGCGTCCTGCGAAATTCCTTCGATCCGGCCAATAAAAAACCAGAGTGTCAGGGTAATGAAGACAGCCATCCCCCCGAAAAGCGTTAATGATGCACGGGCTGTCTCACGCTGATTGAACCAGATGATTGCCAGCACCAGTATGACCAGCAACCATATACCTGGCAATACTTCCCAGCCTGTCCAGTTCACCTTGGCGTCCAGATTACCCTGCGTAAACGCATCCTGATCGGCATACGACTTGACAATATCCATCCGATGCGCCAGAATGGGCAAGCCAACAATGGCCGTTACGTAAATACCACCAACCACAAGCAAGCCTGCCCGCAT
Organism: Spirosoma horti; assembly: GCF_054776595.1. Classification (NCBI taxonomy): domain Bacteria; kingdom Pseudomonadati; phylum Bacteroidota; class Cytophagia; order Cytophagales; family Cytophagaceae; genus Spirosoma; species Spirosoma horti. The sequence continues at coordinate 329,389 of NZ_BAAHBQ010000005.1, read as the reverse complement.
CCAGTTGTTGAACTGAATTTTGCGTTCCTCCAATTGCATCAGCGTCAGGGCGGCAAAGTACGTTAAGGGGAAATAACACAAGGATGAATAGTGGACGATTTTCGACTGCACAATGCTGAACAGCACCAGCACGACCCAGAACAGAATGAGCATCCATTTGCGAAACTCCCGCTGGTAATTCCGCTCGATAAACAGCGACCCGAAGGCCCGGATGCCGAAGATGGATGCCGGAAAACAACCCACTAGCAGAATAATGACGTGATAGGCAGGAAAGCCTACGTGACCCGCATCGGGTGTGCTGAACAGCCGGAACTGATACGCCAGAAAGTTACGCATCAACTCCGGGCCGTGCAGGAAAATATCCAGCCCATACCACGACAGCGATACGAAGGCCGCAGCCACTGAAAAAGCCAGAAATTGTATCGGAGAAATAAACCACCGAAATCGGCTCAACATCCAGTAAACCAACAACACCAGACACACGATGAGGTAGGCTACCGGCCCTTTGGTCATAATTCCCAGGCCCAGCACCAGGCCACCGATCAGAATGTAGGACCACTCATTTTTGGGCACCGTCATGGCGCCACCCAGGCGTTCCCGTTTCCAGGACGCAAAGATCAGGTTGACTAAACCGACAAAAATAAACAGGTTGAAAAAGGGGTCGATAATGCCCGAACGAAAATACAGATGGGGCGTTACGGAGCCCAGGTAAGCCAGCGCCCACAACCAGCCAAACCGATGGCCATGTAGCTTTTGGCCGAGGTGATAAAGATAAACCAGCGTGATAATACCACAAATGGCATTGGGTAGCCGGGCCGAAAATTCATTGATGCCGAAGAGGTTCATCATGGCCGCCTGAAACCAGAAAAACAACGGTGGCTTTTCGTAAAATGGCTTGAAATCTATATGAACGTGCAGATAATCACCTAAGGCAATCATTTCACGGGCGCACTCGGCAAAATTAATTTCGTCCCAGTCGAAAAGGCGAACGCCCCCCAAAAACGGGATAAAGAACAAGGCCCCTGTTACGACCAGCACCAACGAATAAAAAAGTTTTTGATTCATTAAGGAAGTATAAAATGTCAATAATGAGCTCCTTTCCCTAGGAAAGAACGCGTAAAAATAGCCGAAAAAAGATTGCCGGGATTACCGATATTCGCGCCGACAAGTCAGTTTATGGTTTTTGAGTTCGGCGTATCCTGACTCCGTAGTTTGTGGCGGCACCAGCCTCCCGACCGGATGGCAACGTTGGCTGACGGGCAAACAGTCTGTGGAGATTCAGGCCGCAGCACGCCCAAAACCATATTTGTAAACGTTATAACCAGCAACCCCTTATGCTCGCTAATCATCGATTCACCAGTTTACTGGCTTATACCCAGCTTCAAGCCCATTACGATAGCCTGAAAGACCAGCACATGCGTGATTTGTTTGCGCAGGATCCCGACCGGTTTAACACTTTCACACGCCAGTTTGAGGACATCCTGCTCGACTTCTCCAAGAACCGCATTACCACCGAAACACTTGGCTTGCTGGAACAACTTGCCGAACAGGCGGGCCTGAAAGATGCCATCAGTAAGATGTTTTCGGGCGACAAGATCAACCGGACCGAAGACCGGGCCGTTTTGCACGTTGCCCTGCGAAATCGCTCGAACACGCCTATTCTGGTTGATGGTCAGGATGTAATGCCTGACATAAATGAAGTGCTGACGCACATGAAATCGTTTACAGAGCGGATTCGGTCGGGTGAGTGGAAAGGCTACACCGGCGAAGCCATTACGGATGTGGTAAATATTGGCATTGGCGGTTCAGATCTTGGCCCCGTTATGGTAACCGAAGCATTGAAACCCTACGCCGATGACAAAAAACTGCGCGTTCATTTCGTTTCCAACGTCGATGGCGTTCATATCTACGAAACGTTGCAGACCGTTCGTCCCGAGACGACCCTGTTCCTGGTTGCCTCCAAAACCTTCACCACGCAGGAAACCATGACCAACGCCCAAACGGCACGGCAGTGGTTTCTGGATTCGGCTAAGGATGAAGCGGCCATTGCCAAACATTTTGCGGCCCTGTCGACCAACAAAAAAGACGTTGAAAAATTCGGGATCGATCCCGACAACATGTTTGGTTTCTGGGATTGGGTGGGTGGCCGGTATTCGCTCTGGTCAGCCATTGGCCTTTCCATTGCTTTGTACGTAGGCTTCGACAAATTTGAAGAGTTGCTGGAGGGCGCTCATGCCATGGATGAGCATTTCCGCGACACGCCCATTGATCAAAACATTCCCGTTATTATGGCTTTGGTGGGCATTTGGTACAATAACTTTTTTGGGGCACAAACCCAAGCCATCCTGCCTTACGACCAATACATGCACCGGTTCGCGGCTTATTTCCAGCAGGGTGACATGGAAAGTAATGGTAAATCGGTTGACCGCGACGGCCATCCGGTCGATTACCAGACAGGGCCGATAATCTGGGGAGAGCCGGGTACTAATGGCCAGCACGCCTTCTACCAATTGATCCATCAGGGAACGAAGCTGATTCCATGCGATTTTCTGGCTCCGGCCATCAGTCAACGCCCCATTGGCGAACATCATAAAATTTTAATGGCTAATTATTTTGCCCAGACGGAAGCCCTCATGAACGGCAAAACGGAGCAGGAAGCCGCCGACGAATTACGTAAATCGGGCAAGCCTGAAGAGGAAATTCAGTTCCTGGCTCCCTTCAAAATGTTCTCGGGTAACCGGCCAACAAATTCTATTTTATTCAGGAAATTAACGCCCCGGACACTGGGTAGCCTGATTGCTATGTACGAGCATAAAATCTTCGTTCAGGGCGTTATTTGGGATATTTTCAGCTTCGACCAGTGGGGTGTCGAGCTGGGCAAACAGTTGGCCAGCCGCATTCTGCCCGAGCTTCAGGATGACGCCCCCGTTCGCTCACATGATAGCTCCACAAACGGGTTGATGAACGCCTTCAAAGCGATGCGTACCGAATAGGAATATGAAAGTATGACGGGCTTTTTTTTTACCCATCTGAGAAATTAAATTTTTTCAAAAATTAGAATAGTTCAAAACATTGCCCAACTGCGGCCTGTTAATGGGGTGTAATTACGATTACATCCCATTGTTGTATAACTCAACGAAATCAAACAAATCGCTATGAAACGGCAATTCTCACTTTTGGCAGTATGCCTTTGCGGTATCGGCTTTGCAAATGCCCAAACCACAACAAACACCTACTCGACAACAGGTGCAACAACGAACTCTTCGTATACATCACCTGTAACGACTGACAGCACGAATTCGACCAACAACATGTCGTCGAACTCGATGAACACGAACAACTCGACAACGCCAAACACAACGTACTCGACCAACAGTACGCCAACCGACGTTACCACGACGACGACCACTGTAGACAACGACCGTCCAGAGCGCGTAAAAGCGACTAAAGATTACAAAAACTTTGTGTTTGGTATTTACGCCGGGTTGAACTCGACGAAACTTAAGGGTGAATCGACCGGTGGTGACATTTCAGGTCGTTTAGGTTATCAGGCTGGTTTCTTCGTACGGGGTGGCGGTCGTTTATTTGGTCAACTGGGCGCTGAATACTTCGCATCGAGCTCAAATTACTTCACGCGGAATGATGGCCAGACGATCAGCCAGATTCAGGATCAGATCAACATCCAGTACGTTCAAATCCCCGTGTACATTGGTTACAAACTGCTTGAATCGGATCGTGGTATTTCGGCTATCCGGTTGCAGGTTGGTTTAGAATATGCAAACCGGATCAACTCGAACAGCGGTCAGTTTAATCTGAGCAATGCTGAAATCAAGAGCGGTACCTTCAATGGTCTGGGCCAACTGGGCTTCGACATTGGTCCCCTGCTGATCGACCTGACTTACCACTATGGCTTGAGCGATTCGATCAAGAACCCAACCAACGGCAATGTAACGTCGACCGGTTTCAATGGTTCAGCGCGTCGTATCCTGAGCGCTAGCGTTGGTTTCAAGTTCTAAGAATACGCAGTGTATAAACAAGGCCGCCTTCCAACGAGGGCGGCTTTTTTATACCATAAGCCTTCGAACATATCCCTTATTTCACCAAACATTCCCCATCTGTGGGCTGTTGTAGGAACAAATACTCAACGTGTCACACTATGAAAACATTAACTAAAACAGTTCTCCTGGCAGCAGGGGTATGCAGTACGAGTCTCGTATTTGCCCAACAAAACTCATACGATGATCGCTATGACCGGTACGACCGCAATGACCGTTCGTATCGGCGCGATGAGCGTAGAGATGACCGGCGTATGGAAGAACGGCTCGACGAACGACGGGAATATAACCGCCGGGAAGAAGAAGAACCCCGCTACAATAACCGCTATGAAGAACGGCGGGGCGACAGCCGACGGGATGACCGCATGTATGATGAACGCGATTTGAGCAAAGCCTATGATGAAGGTTTTGAAGATGGTCAGCGCAACCAGATCGTCAGCGAACGGCAGGAACGTCGCGAGAACTATAAGCACTTTACGTTTGGTGTATATGGCGGAGCCAACTCAACCCGCTTTGAGGGTGAAACCACAACTGGGCAAGGCTTAACGGGTCGGTTGGGTTACCAGCTTGGCTTTCTGGTACGGGCCGGTGGCCGGGTTTATGGTCAGATTGGTGCTGAATACCTGACATCGAGTTCGCAGTTTTACAAAGCTGGTGACGGTCAGGCTGCTAACGCTGGTGAAATTATCGGCAATATCGATCAGCGTTATCTGCACATCCCAGCTTACATCGGCGTAAAGTTAGCGCAATCAGACCGGGGTGTATCGGGTATACGTCTGGCATTAGGTGCTGAATACGCTACTCCGCTTAGCACGGATAAGAACGACTTTAATCTGGGCAATGCCGATTTTCAGGCTGCTACAGTAAACGGTCTGGCTAACCTGGGCTTCGATGCAGGTCCGATCACGCTGGATTTTGTGTACCATTATGGATTTGCTGACGTGATCGCTAGTGGCAACAGCAAGCGCCGAATTCTGGGTGTAAACCTGGGATTCAAATTCTAAGCAAAAAGAGTTTCAAGTCGTAAAAGTCGTAAGTCAAAGTAGGTTTAGAAGTCGTAAGTTTGTCGTAAGGTTGTATGCCTTTACCGACACCCGTGACTTTCTCCTGCTGCGACTTACGACTTTCTGTTTTACGCCATTTACAACCCGTTTCCCATGAATACCCTCTTCCCTATTTTTGTCAAAGCTGAAAATCTGCACGTACTTATCGTTGGCGGAGGGTATGTGGGGCTGGAAAAACTCACGGCTTTACTCGGTAATTCGCCGGAAGCCAGGGTTACGCTGGTGGCCTCCGACATCCGCGAGGAAATCCGGGATATGGCGCGTCAGTACCCAAAACTGCAACTCATTCGGGAGCCCTATCACCCGATTTATCTTTCCGATAAAGACCTGGTTATTGTTGGCACAAATGACAAAGCAGTCAATCGGCTGGTGCAGGAAGACTGCAAAGCCAGACGAATTCTTGTCAACGTAGCCGATACGCCCGATTTATGCGATTTTTACCTAAGTTCGGTGGTGAAGAAAGGAGACCTAAAGATTGCGATATCCACCAACGGCAAGTCGCCCACCTTTGCCAAGCGGTTCCGGGAAGTGCTCGAAGAAATTTTACCCGATAGTTTACAGGAAACTTTGGATAACCTGACGGCCATTCGAAATCAACTGAAAGGTGATTTTGTGCAGAAAATGGAGAAACTAAACGAGATCACGAAGGTGTTGCGGTAAATATCAACCTACCACCATGCATATTCTCGCCATATCGGGCAGTCTTCGAGCTGGATCAACAAATACCTCACTCCTACGCGCGGCTGCCGAGCTGGCCCCGGCAAACGTAACCATCACGCTCTACGATGGGCTGGATGATATTCCCGCGTTCAGCCCTGAACGTGATAAGGAAAACAGAACAGCGTCGATCAATAAACTTCGACAATTGCTTCAGGAAGCGGATGCGGTACTTTTTTGTACGCCGGAGTACATTCATGGCATACCCGGTAGTCTGAAAAATATGCTCGACTGGCTGGCTTCATCGGGCGAATTTGTCGATAAACCCGTTGGAGTTATCAGCGCTGGGCCATCCGATACAGGTGGTTCACGGGCACATGCCGCGCTGTCGTATACCCTTGGGATTCTGACGGCTCAACTTCCCGAAAAAGCGTCGCTCCTTGTACCGTTCGTCAAGACAAAACTAGACGCCAACGGCCACCTGACCGATCCTGTTCTGGTACAGCAACTAAAGGCTGTTATTGATGCCCTGGCTCACGCGGTCCGGTCTAAAGAACAGCCCGTTTAATGACTACAGGGTTAGCTCGACCATTGGGTCCCAAAAACGGGCTTTGAAGTCAACGACCCGATCATTGTCTACCTGAACGCCCTCATCTTCGAGCAGTTGCTGCATGATGGTTGGCCCGCCAAAAAAATGTTTTCCCGTCAGTACGCCTACGCTATTGACTACCCGGTGAGCAGGTACATCGGGGCGGTTATGACACCCATTCATGGCCCAGCCCACCATGCGGGCACCGGCCCGCAGACTCAGGTAACGGGCAATGGTTCCGTAGGTTGTCACACGGCCTTTAGGCACCAGGCGGACAACCTCATACACTTCCTCAAAGTAATCGCGTTGTTCAGGCATAATCTGCCAACAGTTGTTCAGATCGGCAAAGTAAGCACACAGGCATACAGAAGAAAAACGTTGGCCTGAATCTTCCCTTACTATTTTTTGCTTACAGTGATTCACCCCTATTCGCTCATTTTTGCGATCAACTGCCGGAACAGAACTGGCCACCAGTCGATGTTTCCCCATCGTTTCCCAAAACGAACGATGACCGTCTCATGCAGAGGGCTGCAATAGATAAATTGCCCCAGATCACCCAGCGCAAAAAAATCGGGGTCCTGGTGAGGGCCGTTCTGATAGCCCCACCATAAGTATTTATAGTAGCCTATTGGACTAGATACCCATTGGCCGAGGGGTGGCTTATTACGGCCCATATAACGCTGATGGTCAGCAATTTCATCGAATAAGGGTGTACTGGTACTCTGCCTGATCCAGGTTTCCGGAATAAGTTGCTGGTTGTCGAATCGACCCTGGTTCAGGTAGAGCAAACCCAATCGGGCAAAATCGCGGGCGGTCGCGTTAAAGCCCGTATCCATCTTAGCGAAACCAGAACTACGACTGTCGATATTCCAGGAAGCTGGTTGCTCGGTTCCCATCCGGCTCCATAGTTTCTGCGAGCAGTAATCGGGCACAGACACTCCCGTGGCCTTCTCCAATAACCACCCGAGCAACAGTAAGTTATACTTATTATAATGGTAGTGACGACCGGCCGGTTCAATGGATTCGCACTGGAGGAGTTGTTGTCGTAAATCAGAACTGTACTCAATATGAGCCTCATCGGACCAGGGCATCCTGCCTTCCCGATACAAAAGACCGGAGCTCATGCAGAGTAAATGACGGATTGTCAACGCTGGGCTAATCTGGCTGGCCAATTCGGGGAGTTGCTGCAAAACGAAACTATCCAGACCCGGCAAAGCACCTTCCGTCAAGGCGATACCTACCAATGCCGATACCAGGGCGTGTGTGACCGACAAAGAGGTGACTACACTGTTGGCTGTGTAGCCGTTGAAGTAGTTTTCGTAGACCAGCTTATGCTGATGAATGACCAGAAACGAGGTCGTACCCGACTGCTGGAGAAATGACTCCAGCGGTTGCTGAGTAGCTTTTTGCTGATACGTGATCGTTACTGGTCCTACCCTCAACGGCAAACCCGACGACAAAGGCATCAGCCGTTCTGGATTATTGGGTATCAGTTGCTTAGGAAATCGCCGATGATCGTCCAGGTTCGGTAGGTTCCAGGTGATACACCGGTATAAGTACGATAAGTTGGTGCCCATTTTCACTGATGAACCTACTGGCAATTTTATATGTACAGGTGGCTTAACTAGTAATTTATACGATACATATAACTTTTCCTACACTGTCCTTAATTTACCAAAGCTAGAATAGATCAACTTTATAGCGTCGTTTCGAGTACAAATTATATTTATTAATTGAAGATATACCTTTTTTTAATCCAAATTCATTCGGAGTTATATTTTTACCTCTGGGATGGTCCCTACCAAATGTACTTCGGCTTTTTTAGTGAATTGTTACGCCCTGCTGAGTACGGTATGGCACCCAGGCATCTACGGTCGTCCCTATACGTTAAGTATTGCCAAACTTCTCCACAAAGCGAGATGCGGGCCACTTTTATGCCGAAATAGCTTGTGGATTATCCATGCAGGCTATACAAAAAGAGAGCCGATTCTGGTAAACTGACAGGCAGCTTCCCGGCAAATCGGCTCTTTTCTGGTCTGCTTAAAAACACAAACAGCGCAACAAGCTAAACGTCGCTTTTCTCTTCAATGGCTTTCGATAAACGGCCATACCACTCTTCTCCATAGGCCCGCACCAGCGCTTCCCGGACAAACTTGTAGATAGGCACGTTCAATTGTTCGCCCAGGCCACAGGCGGGACTGCAAATCGGCCAGCGATCATAGTTCAACGCATGAAAAGACTCGTATTTGGTAACACGAATCGGGTATAAATGGCAGGAGATGGGTTTTTTCCAATCTACCTTTCCATCATTGTAGGCTTCTTCAATACCACATTTGAGAATGCCACGATTGTCCCAGGTAGCGTATACACACTCCCGCCCGGCCACAGTCGTCGTTACAAACCCACCCGCTTCGTCGGATTCATAGCCGCCTTTCTGTTCAATAACACGAATCCCTTCGGGCGATAAATAGGGTTTAATATCTTCATAGATTCGGTCCAGAATGGCCGGTTCGTCGCCCTCCAGCGGTGCACCCATATCGCCTTCAACGCAACAGGCACCTTTGCATTTATCTAAGTTACAGACAAAGAATTTTTCAGCGACATCGTCGCTAATGCAGGTATTGTCAATCAGTATCATGTATGTAAAGATACGAGTTGACTGACAAATTTTTATAATAAGCCGTGTCAATAAAAAAGCTGCCCCGTCCTGAGGCAGCTTTTTTATTGACACGGTAATTCTGGCGACTAAGGCTTCATAATCTTAATTTTCTGCCCCACCTTGACACCCGGATCCGTCAGGTTATTCCATGTTTGAATCTGTTCGATGGTGACGCCGTAGATCTGCGAAATCCGAAACATGGTTTCGCCCTTTGCTACGGTATGGTAGGTAACCGCCGACTCGGGTGCCGACGTTGTTTTAGCCGTAACCGATGGCTTCACCAGCCGGCCGCCGGGGGTAAGTTTCACGGCCAGTTTTTGACCAACTTCGAGTTTATCAGCAGTGGTCAGATTGTTGATAGACAGTAGCTCGTCAACCGTCAACCCATAAAGTTTAGAAATACTGTAATACGTCTGGCCTGGTTCTACGGAGTGCGTTGTCGCCAATCGGTTCACGGCAGCAGCCGTCGATGGGCGGGTCGAAACTGATTCCGGGACGTCTTTCGTTTCCGTTCGGGTGGCAACAGGAGCTTCCGGACGAGTTTCCGTTCGGGTCGCAACGGGTGGAGCCGGGCGAGGTGGTGCTTTCGTTGGTGTACTCGTTGGTATGGTCAATGAACCATCGGCCTGCTGCTCCCGCGGTCCCTCATATTTACCCGTCTCGGGGCGGCCCACATCAGGGCGACCCATGTCGACGTCGGCGACCGGCGCTGGCTTCGTACGTGGGGTACTTGCGTAGGTATCTTTCGGCCTCGGTGCGGTCGTTACAGGGTTGCTGTCCGCCTGGACGCGCTCGGGCGTCGTGGCAACCGGTACGGCTTTGGTTGGCTCCGGCCCATCGGGTGTTCTGACAATGACAACCCGCTGCGATCCGTCACTGTTTTCTGACCGATTGGTGCTGGTTGGCACAGGCGGCCGGGTTGTGGCTGCGGGGCTCGTCGCTGGCTGGATAGACGGCCGTTGTGGCTCTGACCGCTGGGGAGTTGCCGGTTCCGATGTACCATCGTTTGGTGTTACTCCGCCACCGACTAATTTAGGCTGGTACATTTTTCGTTCCGAGGCATTACGTGGAACACCATCACTACCAGAAACGGGCCGGGCGGCACCACCCGTTGATACCGATGCAACCTCCTGACGAGCCGGGGGTGTTGGCGTGCGGTCGTAGACGGGTGCCGTAGGCGAATTGATGATTTCGATTGGCTTGTTGTTGGGTCGGCGTTCGCGCAACCACATAACGCGCCCGGTAGCCAGTTTTTGAACCCGGTCCAGGCGGTTGTAGCGCATCAATTTCTTCAGCCGAAGACCGTAGCGTTGCGATATGCTCCGAGCTGTTTCATCTTCGCGAACGGTATGAAAAGGCACCAGTGCTTTTTTGCGTTTTTTGGCTAAATAATAAACATCATTGACCAGTACCGGATCGCGGTCGCTCATGTCATTATACCGCAGGAAACTCGACAAACTGATTTTGGCTTTCCGTGCCAGTGAACCTGCATTATCACCGGCCTGCGCCTGGATACCCGGCAAGCCGTTGATCTCATACAGAACCGGGTCATTTTTGCTGCTCATTCCCGTTGTCACACGCCGTAACACAGGAAAACCAACATCGTTCTGAACGAATTCAGGTGTTTTTTTCGAATCGACATTGACAATTTTCTGCCGAACATCATTGATCTGATCACTCGCTACCGGAACCGCCATGACGTAAACTTTGTCAGTTGGCACGCCATCACCCAGCACCCAGCGGTTATATTTACGAAGTTCAAATTCATCGACACCCAGCTCCTCCGCAATGGACCGCATGGTTTTGCCGCCCCCGTTCGGGTATTCGATAAGCGCAAACCGATTGCTCGTCTGGTGAAACTTCAAGGCACTTTCAATGGCTACCTTATGGGCAAAGAACCGCAGAATGTAGCGATCTGTGTTACCGTCCAGTGCTACTTCGCGGGCGTAGGCCCAATCAGGCGGAATCAGTTTGGTAATACCACCGGCACCAAGGTAATAGGAATATAGCGAAGCAACCCAGTTGTTAAACTGCCCATTGCTTTTTTTCAGGTATTTGGCGGCTCCGTGTGTAGAGCTGGTAATGCTTTTTCGTTCGTCGATTTCTTCATCTACGCGCAACCCGTTATCGACAGCGGTTTCCCGTTTAAACTGCCAGTAGCCGACAGCCGTCGATGAAGACACGGCATCGGGCGTAAGTGAGCTTTCCTGAACCGCCAGGTATTTAAAATCGGTCGGAACATCTTCATCGATCAGAATGGATTCGATCATAGGAAAGTACAACACCACCCGATCAAGTTTAGCCGTCCAGTATTGCCGGTTAGACAGCAAAGCATTCACGTCCTGTTGCACAATACGTCGGGCATCGGGATTTAGCCGCACCGAAATATCGGCAAACGTTACCTGCTCCGGCACGATTGGAATGGATGTCGTTTGGGCCGATACGTGTAGTCCGATCAGAACGAGGAAAAGGGTTAGGGAAGATGTCAGTTTATTCATTGTCATTGTCAGTAAATCAGTTCCGTTTTCTAAGTAGCATAATCCCATCCCGAATGGGCAACAACACATTTTCTACGCGCGGATCAGTATGCACTTTTTGGTTAAAAGCCAGGACAGCAAGGGTATCCAGGTCAGTTGGTTTTACGGGGTCAACAACCTTGCCAGACCATAATACATTGTCGGCCAGGATAAAACCGCCGGGACGTAGTTTGTCAATTATCAGATCAAAATAAAGCGACAGGTTCCGTTTATCCGCGTCGATGAACACCAAGTCAAACGTTTGGGTTAGGGTTGGGAGTATGTCTGCTGCCGTTCCAAGGCGAAAATCGATGGCCTCATTAAGCGGTGACTGCCGCCAGTAGGACCGGGCAAACGCTTCCAGTTCTTCGTTCTGGTCGATTGTAATGAGTTTCCCGCCCTCAGCCAGCCCTTCCGCCAGGCAAAGGGCCGAGTACCCCGTGTAGGTACCGATTTCAAGCACATACCGGGGCCGGATCATCCACGAAATCATTGACAGGAAACGGCCCTGTATATGCCCCGACAGCATTCGGGGAGCCATCACGTGGGCGTGGGTATTGCGGTTAAGCCGACGCAGCAACTCGCTCTCAGGCGAGGTATGGGCATCGGCGTAGGCAGTTATATCGGAGGGTAAAAAATCCATTCGGCAATTCACCGGCTCACCATTGCGGCTGGTCGGGGCTGGTTTTAGTAAAAGTAACGGATAACGGTAACATATTGGGCATAAATGACCTTAAATCCGATCTTTTGAGTCGATCAAAATAGTTACCGGGCCATCGTTCAGCAGGGACACTTTCATATCGGCCCCAAACTCGCCCGTCTGAATGGGCTTGCCTAACTCAGCCGATACTTGAGCAATCATGGCTTCGTAGAGCGGTATAGCAACCTCCGGCCGGGCGGCTTCGATAAAGCTGGGGCGGTTTCCTTTTTTGGTACTGGCATGTAACGTAAACTGGCTGATCAATAGAATATCGCCACCAACAGCGGCCAGATCAAGATTCATCTTCCCTTCGTCGTCGCCAAAAATTCGCATACCCACAATTTTCCGGCTTAACCAATCAACATCCTCGCGGGTATCGGTGTGCGTAATGCCCAGTAAAATAAGAAATCCCGTCCCGATTTGACCTTTTATCTGATTATCAATGGTAACAGAAGCCTGAGAAACACGCTGAATGACAGCAATCATAGCAGAAACACAGTAGATAATGTGGCAAAAGTACGTATGGATTATTATACTCTTGAGCTATACGGCCAACAAGTTGGCAAACCATTCCCTCAGAATTATTATATGTTTACAGCCTTTATCCGTTAATCTTGCATGAATAAGCCAATTTTAATGTTTCTGGCATCAAATCTGTTATTCAATTCTTACCGTATACTAGATTATTAAAAAAAGTATCCACCCCGATTAAACCCTTTACAAATTTAGGAGTCATAAGCTTTACGATTACATTCTTAACTTTGACGCCCCTTGCGGATTCACCAACATGAATAAGACATTCTTTTTACTAATCATACTTATTGGTGCATCAGCAGCCTTTTTTGGCTACTGCGCTATACTGATTGATTGGATTCAGGATTATTCAAGTGGCATTTATGGTCAAAATCATCTGGAAGCCGTACTCGAATCGGGTGCTTTGCTGCTCTACACGTTCCTTGGCGTGAAATTTTTCTATCGGCATGTGAATTCGCTGCGGTAGCCCGATAGTTCAGTTTAATTTTAGTCTCCATCAGTTGTGAGACTTGAGGGAAACCTCGTAAGACAATACGCGTATGTGGTGGAAGAAAACAAAAGTATACAGTAAGCAAATTTTAAAAGACGCGAACCTCGATCCGGTTCCGTTTGTGAAAGAACGGGTTCGTATGGAATTTGCCCGAACTGTTCTGGAACCATTACCCATCACACAAACTGACCGGGGCAATGAAGTCGAGTTTCAGGCCGATGCCATCGTCCTCAGTTTACCGGCATGGCAAACGCTGAAAGCAGAACTAACGGCCCTTTCGGAAGCCGTTACCCCTGCCCAGCGTAGCACGCTTACGAAACTTATCGACGCTATCGAAAACGAGTAGCTGCCATTGATGACCAGCTACCTCAACACATTTGGGCTCTTCAGGTATTTATCCAGGAATTCTTTCACCGCTTTATAGGCGGTGATTTCGTTTTCTTTCTTCACGAACCCGTGCCCTTCGTCCGGGAAGGTAACATACTCGACGGGGACGCCGTTTTTCTTCACGTTAGCCACAATCTCGTCCGATTCAATTTTCAGTACGCGCGGGTCATTGGCTCCCTGAATGACCAATAGTGGTTTTTTGATGCGTTGGGTATGAAACAACGGCGACTTGTTGTATAAGGCAACCGAATCTGTCTTGGGATGGCCAATTTCCTTGAACATGGCATCGCGCTGGGGTCCCCACCATTCGGGCATACTATTTAGGGTACGAAGCCAGTTTGCCACCCCGAAAATATCGACACCAACGGCAAAATCGTCGGGCGTAAAAGTCAGGCCAGCCAGCGTCATGTAACCGCCGTAGGAACCGCCCATGATACCGATTCGGGCAGGATCTACATACCCGGTAGCAGCCAGCAGTTTCTTCGATTCAACACAGTCTTTCAGGTCGGCATCGCCATGTTTGCGGTCGTCGGCCGCATAAAACGTTTTGCCATAGCCCGAGCTACCCCGGTTGTTGACGGCCAGCACCACATAACCGCTGTTGACCAGATATTGAACCAAAGGCGAGTACGTCAGGCGTGTCTGACCACCCGGCCCACCATGAATCGAGAGAATGGCCGGAAGCTTGTCGCCAGCGGTGGCATCTTTGGGTTTATACAACAAGGCAGGTACCTCCATCCCATCGAATGACTTATAACGCACCACTTCACCAGCGACCAGGTCGCTGGCATCGATTTCAGGATTCAGGCCACGCACCAGGGGTGTAACTTTCCCGGATTTGAAGTCGTACGAATAAAGCGTTGAGGGCGAATTAGAACTGTTCACATAGAACGTCATCCGACCTTCGCTGTCGGTAATGTTCACACCAGTAACATCGCCACCGGGCAAGGCAGGTAATTTTATGGCCTGATTGGTACGCGTATCAATAATTTTGAGCTCAGTACGGGCGTCGTTGTTTACCGATAGCACGCGGTAACGACCATGATACGACAGGTAGTCTGAGGAAATATCCCAATTTGCTTTGTCGAGAACGGTGCTTTGCCCGCTGGCCAGGTCATACGCTTTTACATACGCAAATTCATTGCCTTCGTCTGTTGAAATCAGGAGTTTTTTTCCGTCGGGCGTGAAGCCTTCCGGGCTATTGTTTACCTCGCCTTCGTGTTTGGTGAGCAGGTTGGTTTCTTTGGTTTTTGTGTCATATAGAAACACATCGCCGTTGGTCGTCGTAATGGTTTTGGCCAGCGCGATGTAGCGTTTATCGGGCGATACATCGCCGGGGAAAAAGCCACCCGGATTCTCAAAAATCAAGGTTGGCTTCAAAGTTGCCAGGTCCATTTCATACACATCGAAAGCCGCCCGGTTGCGCTGGTTCGACTGATAGAAGAAACTCTTACGATCGTGGCTTAATCCGGCAAACTGGAATTTAGCTTTTTCGGCGGGGGTCAGATCAGCTACGGCCCCGTCTTTTTCCCGCAAATAAATGTGATTCAGCTCATTCCCGCCTTGATCGCTGCTGTACAATATCCGGCCGTCGGGCAGATAGCCGATGGCAAAAATGGCGTTCGTTTTTGACGCGGTCAACTGTTTGGGCTGACCAGTTCCATTAAATGGGATTTCATAGAGATTAAACACACCATCCTGATTGCTGCTGTAGAGCACCGTCTGCTCATCGGGCGAAATATCGGATCCACCAAAGCGAATAGTCTTCATGAACTGCTCGATGGTGTATTTCCGGACAGCAGTCGGCCTGGGCGCAGGTCCGGCCTGCGTCATACCTGCCAGCCCATTCAGGCTGAGGAGCAAAAGAGTTCGTGAGAGAAGTTGGCTGTTCATAGGGAAACCAATAGGTGGAGAAATGAATGATATACCGAAGTCAACAGGAAGCAAGTGGAGCAAAGTTGCTCATTAATTTTCGCCTTACGCGCTGCTTACCAGATTTTTAGCCCATGATTTGAGTGAAAGGTAGTTCTGCTTACTGCGGTGAACACAACCCCATCCAGTACACATCGGCCCTACCAATAGATTATCAAATTATTAAGGATTGACCCCCTAGTTTCACATAAGCGTAATGATGAGTAATTTTACCCCTATTTATTATACGTAACCCGTTGTGATCCCCGTTCGATTTCGTTTTGCCTTTCTGACTATACTTTTATCAAGTACCGTCAGCCGTAGTCTTGCTCAAACATCGCTCACTCCCTCATCGCCTTGGGGAACCTGGTTGATTGCCACCGTCCAGTTGCCTGCTGGCGAGAAAAAATGGGGCGGTTTCGCCGAAGTACAGGGCCGCGCCAATGGGGTGTTCAACCAATTCTTTTACAATGAATTGAAAGGGGGAGTCAGTTACGACCTTGACAAAAACTTCACCCTGACCGTGGCCGGTGGGCGTTATGCGACGTATGATTATCAGGCGCTGTCCGACGGACCACTGAACACCGAAAAACGACTTTGGGAACAGCTCATCATTAACCAGTACCTAACCCGGCTGAAGTTTGAACATCGCTACCGGGTTGAGCAGCGCTGGTTCACCTTTCGGGATGGAACAACGCCCTACCGAAGTCGGATTCGCTACCGGCTCAACATGTTTGTGCCGCTCAATAACCACACGGTCACGGCGAAAACGGCCTTCCTGTCAGCCTACGATGAGATTTTCCTCAACCCGGTCGGGCCCACATTCGAGCGGAACCGACTGTATGCGGGCGTCGGCTATCAGTTCGACCAGCAGTGGATTTTGCAGTTGGGCTGGGTAAACCAGACCAATTACAACGCAGCTAATTTCGATCAGGGCATTTTTACTCCTCAGTTGGCGACAGGAAAAAACAATCTGGTCGTTGGCCTTACGTACCGATTAAAACGCCGAAATTCATCGGAAAAGCTCCCAACGCAACCCGACTAAAGTGGCAACCGGGTCAGGCAAAACTGGTGAATACCCTCCGTTTCCTGATACTCAATTTTAAGGCCATAACTATCGCCGATCTGCCGGATAATGGACAAGCCCAGTCCCACCGAATCGGGTCCGGTACTTTCTTTCTTGAACCGTTCGAACAGCCGCTCCGGCGATGACGTCAACTGCCCGCCCGTATTGCTCAGACACAACTGATCAGCAGTCGATACCAACTCGATCCGGCCATTGATCTGATTGTGTTTGATGGCGTTATTGACCAGATTCGTCACCAGAATATCGGCCAGGGCGGGTGGCAACAACACCTCGAACGGCTTCACTGCTTTCATAGTCACCGACAACTCTTTGAACGATAGCACCTCCTCCATATCCGTTAATTTTTCGGTCAGCAGGTCAGCCAGATCAATCGTTTGACTATCATTGAATTGCCGATTTTCAATTTTAGCCAGCAGCAACAAACCCTGATTCAGGCGCGATATACGCCGGGAAGCCTGATAGATACTCTCGATCCAGTGCGTTTGCGTTTCGGTAAGCTGTTCGCTCTGAATGAGTTGCTCCACCTTGGCATTGATGAGCGCCAGGGGCGTTTGCATCTCGTGGGATGCATTCTCGGTAAATTCTTTCAGGCTCCGGTAGTCCTGCTGCATCTTGTCGGCCATTTTCTGCAACACGTCGTTCAACTCCCGAAACTCGGTTATCTGGGGTTTGTCCAGTGCGAGCGACGTGCCACTGCTTAAATCGAAGCCCTTGATCCGGGCCAACGTATCGTAGAAAGGATGCCAGAGCCGCCCCGACAGTTTGCCCTGGAACCAGAACGTACCGACCAGCAACAGGCCCAGAAAAAGCATCATCGCCACGGTCATGACTTCAATGAGCCGGTAGGTCTGGATGAGGGATTTTCGAATCTCGACCCGATGCACAATGCCCTGAATAGGCTGGTAAAATGTTAGTTGGCGAAAGGGAATGAGCTCATGATCGTACCGATTCAGAATGAGCGTATCCGAAAAGTCTTCCCCATGGGTAGCCTTCCCCGTTACGGGTGTCACTTCGATCTTATTTTCAACGAAATAAGGAATGTTCGACCAGGCATTGTGCGCACGAACGTAGGTCTCGAAGTCCCGTTTCTCGACCCGCAGCCGATTCTCGACTTCATCGTAAATAACCAGCCGGATGATCTGGTAAAACGCAACCGCCGTCAGCAGATAGATGACCAGCGAAAACGCCAGGTAAATTCGATTGGTTTTAGTGAGAAGTTTCACGATTGGCCGAATTTATAACCGATGCCGTAAATGGATTGTACGTAGTCGGCAGCCCCTTTTTCCAGTAATTTGCGACGCAGGTTTTTAATGTGTGAATATACCATATCGAACGAATCGGCGGAGTCGATGTTGTCGCCCCAGAGGTGTTCGGCAATCGACGCTTTGGTCAGGGCGACATCCACATTCGATAGGAAATAAAGCAATAAATCATACTCTTTCCGCGACAGCGGAGTAGCCTGTCCCGTCACGAAAACATTCCGGGTGTGGGGCACTACAACGATCTCCCGGAATCGAATTTCAGTATGCCCGCCAAATTGCCGTCGACGCATCAACGACTTAACCCGGGCGTTGAGCTCCGACAAGTGAAACGGCTTAGTCAGGTAATCATCCGACCCAATTTCCAACCCTTTCAGTTTGTCTTCCAGAGCATTACGGGCCGATATAATGATGACCCCCGTAGTCGCGATCAGTCGTTTAAGCGTCTCGATTATCTGAAATCCATTGCCATCGGGCAAGGTCAGATCGACGATAACACAGTCGTAGGTGTATAAGTGTATCTTCTCTTCTGCCTCCTGAAACGTAGCGGCCATTTCGCAGATGTAGCCATCCTTCACCATGTACTCGGTAATGCTTTCGGCCAGCCCCTGTTCATCTTCAACAACCAATACTTTCATGACGTCACCCAAGCTAGTAAACCCCTAAAGTAGTCGTCAATGTTGGAAATATTTGGGAGATGGCTGGGTCAACTCATCTGGCATTCGTTGCTGCTTTTTACATAACCAGATCATTTTGTTTAAAAAACTGGGCGAATCAGTTGTTAAACGCCCGTTTTCCCAAATGTTTCCAACATTGACACCTTGTTTTGCAGACACCTTGTCGTAAGTCAGCTTCGTTCGACTGGGTGTTGTCAATGAAAAAGACACATACTCGTTATTCGTCAAAAGGGTTCCCGGCCCGTCTGTCCCATTCTAAAAAAGCGGGCCGTTTACTCCTGCTTGGCATGGGCCTGTTCGCCTTTCAGGCACACGGCCAGACGATGACGCTCAATCAGATCGTTGACCAGAGCGTTCGGCAGTATCCGTTCCTGAAAGCCAAACAAGCCGAAGTCAGTAGTGCGGAACGACGCACAAAAGCCAGCCGGATTGAGCTATTACCCTCGCTCATCGTCCAGGACCAGTACACCTACTCGACCAGCAACAGCCTGAACGGCTCATTTTTCCCCAACGAAGGCACCGCCATCTCGACCTCGGGTGGTGTCCGGCCAACGACGATCTCACAGGCTAGTTTTGGTAGCTTTACCAGTGCCGTGATCGAGTGGCGAGCCATCAACTTCGGACGGATCAAAGCCAATATAGCCGTTGCGGAAGCGGATCTGCAACGGAGTCGGGTCGATTACGAAAATGAGATTTTCCAGCATCAGGTCCGCACGATCGACGCCTATTTACTCCTGCTTATCAACCAGAAGCTGGTTCAGATTCAACGCAGTAACCTGGATCGGGCCCAAACGTTCAAACGGGTCGTCGATGCGGGCGTCCGGTCGGGAATGCGGGCTGGCGTCGATAGTTCGCTGGCTACGGCGGAGGCCGTTCGGGCCCGGCTGCTCCTGTTAGGCAGCCAGCAACAGGAGCAGGTTCAGCGGCTGCGGCTTTCCGAACTTGCCGGGCAATTGCAAGCCAGCATGCAGGTCGATAGCATGCTTTTTTACACAAATCTGCCCAACGGAAACTTCCTGTCGGATTCCATCTCGCCCAAAAACCCGACGCTGCGCCTGTTTCAGTCCCAGATCAACTTATCGGCGGCCCGGAGTCTGGCCACCCAACGCTCCGGGATGCCAACGATCTCATTTGTGGGCGTCGGGAACGCCCGGGGATCAGGCTTTTCGAACCAGGGCGACCTCTTTCTGGCCAATCAAACAAACGGCCTGGGCTATCAGGTCGGGAATTACCTGGTTGGGATTGTGGCCCGCTGGAATCTGACCAATATCCTGCGGGTTCGGCAGGACTACCACGCCGATCAGTTTCTGGTCGAACGGTCGCGGCAGTTGTTCAATACCCAGCGCCTGCAAATCACCCGACAATACCAGGAAGCCGAAACACAATATCAGGTAGCGCTGGAACAGGCTCGTCAGGCCCCGGTTCAGCTTCAGGCTGCCAAACAGGCGTATAATCAGGCCAACTCGCGTTACCAGAGCGGTTTGACCGATTTGCCGACATTGCTCCAGAGTGTCGTAACCCTCAATCGTGCTGAAGTCGATGGCTATGTAGCCACCAGTAATGTGTGGCGGTATCTTTTGCTGAAGGCGGCCGCCGAGGGCGATCTGTCCCTATTTATGAATCAGGTTAAGTAAGGTTTATGATTTGTAGTTTGTGGTTTGTCGTTGGCTGACCGCACCGGCGGACCGGCGTCAGCATCGCCTGCGTCAGCCAACGACAAACCACTAATTACAAACCACAAACTATAAACCGGATACCGAATACCGTAAACTAGTTAATCATGTACAACATCATTCGTTCCGCGCTGAGAAAACCGATTTCGGTGGTTGTGGCGGTCATGGGTCTCCTGTTCTTCTCGGTGATGTCGCTCTTCACCATTCCGGTGGATATTTTCCCGAGCCTCGATCTGCCCACCATCTACGTCGTGCAACCGTATGGAGGGATGGCGCCCGATCAAATGGATGGGTTCATCGCGACCCGCTATCAGGATCACTTTCTGTATGTATCGGGCATTCGGGACATCGACGTTAAAACGATTCAGGGCTTATCGCTGATCAAACTCTCATTCTACCCCGGCACGGATATGGCCCAGGCTGCGGCCGAGGTGGCCAACAACGTTTCGCGAGCCAAAGCCTACATGCCAGAGGGAACCGTGCCGCCCCAGGTGGTTCGGTTCGATGCCAGTTCGGTACCGGTAGGGCAGCTGGTGTTCGAAAGTCCGAGTCGTTCCCTGAATGAAATTCAGGACTATGCGTCATCGCGGGTGCGGCCGATGTTCTCCCGAATTCCGGGCGTATCCAGCCCCCCACCCTTCGGCGGTAACCAGCGAACGGTCATTATCAAAGTAAATCCGCAATTGGTTCGCAGCTACCAGCTTACGCCGGAGGAGGTTATCAAATCCATTGTCATCAACAACCAGCCTTCACCCGCCGGAAATATCCGCATTGGCGAAAAGGCGCTTATGACGCCCGTCAACTCGCTGGTGAAGCGGCCCGAAGATTTCCTGAACATTCCCATTCGGGTGGGTTCCGGACCGACGGTGTTCGTTCGGGACATTGGTACGGTTGAAGATGGTGCCGACGTGACGGTGGGTTATGCGCTGGTAAACGGCCGCCGGGCGGTCTATATTCCGGTGGTTAAAAAGTCGGATGCATCGACGCTGGATGTGGTTAGCAACATTCGGAAAGCCATGCCCGACCTTCGGGCTGCCGTACCGGAAGATGTCAAGATTTCCTACGAATTCGACCAGTCGGTTTACGTCACCAACGCCCTCAAAAGCCTCGTTACGGAAGGCATTTTAGGTGCCGTCCTGACGGGTTTAATGGTGCTGCTGTTTCTGCGCGACTGGCGCAGTGTCATCATTGTTGTGGTCACGATCCCGATTTCGATTCTATCGGCCGTAATCATGCTGAACCTGTGCGGACAAACGATCAACATCATGACCTTGTCGGGTTTGGCGCTGGCCATCGGGATTCTGGTCGACCAGGCCACCGTAACGATCGAGAACATTCACCAGCATCTGGAGACGGGCAAGCCCAAAGCGGTTGCCATCTGGGATGCCTGTAAGGAAATCGTTTTTCCCGAGTTCCTTATCCTGCTGGCCATTCTGGCCGTATTTGCCCCGGCTTTCGTGATGAGTGGCGTACCACGCTCCATGTTCCTGCCCCTGTCGCTATCCGTTGGATTCGCCATGATTGCGTCCTTCTTACTTTCGCAAACGTTCGTACCCGTGCTGGCAAACTGGCTGCTCAAAAGCCATCCCCCGCACGAAGCGCCCACGCTGGCCCTCGATGCGCAGGAGCGCCACGCCATCCTGGAGGAGGGCGCGCATCCGGTGGCCAAGGCGACTGGCTTCGAGAAGTTTAAGCAACGGTATTCATCGGTACTCGAAAAGGTCCTGAACCGCAGGAAGCTGGTCGTGGGCGGCTATCTCGCGGGCAGTCTGGCCATTATCGTTATCTGTTTCATGGTTATTGGCACCGATATTCTGCCCCACGGCAATAGTCACCAGTTTCAGATGCGGCTGCGAATTCCCGATGGTACACGAGTGGAACGAACCGAAACAGCCACGTTAAAAGTGCTCGACATCATCAAGCAAGCCGTTGGTGCGGACAACGTCGAGATCTCCTCCGCCTACGTGGGAACAGTTCCGTCCAGCTATGGTACATCCAACATTTTCGTGTTCAACAGTGGTCCGCACGAAGCTGTTTTGCAGGTTTCGTTGAAAGAGGAACACCCCGTGAACATGGACAACCTGAAAGAAGACCTTCGGGCCCGCATTGCAAAGGCGTTACCAGCGGCTAACATTTCCTTCGAACCCATCGAGCTGACGGAGAAGATCATGAGCCAGGGCGCATCAACGCCCATCGAAGTGACAGTAGCGGCCAAAGACCTGAGTGAAGCCGGCCGGTTTGCCAACAAGATTCGGGAGCGGATGACGAAGATCGACTTTTTGCGCGACGTTCAGATTGCTCAACCCTTGGCCTACCCCATCCTGAAAGTGACGATGAACCGCGAGCGGGCGGGCCAGTTGGGCGTTACCTCGACGCAGGTGGCCCGATCGATGGTGGCAGCCACCTCGTCCAGTCGGTTTACGGATAAAAACCTGTGGCTCGATGAATCGAAAGGACTGGCGTATCAGGTGCAGGTTCAGATTCCCGAGTATCAGATGAGCAGCGCCAGCGACATTGGCAATATCCCGCTGAAAAGCGGTGAAATGCATCCGCTTCTATCCGATGTGGCTACGTTTTCGGAAGGAACCGCGCCGGGCGAATATGACCGCGCAGGGCCAAACCGGCTCGTCACGATCACGGCCAATTTGCAAAATAAAGATCTGGGTACGGCACAAAAAGCCGTTCAGCAGGCCATCAAAGAAGCGGGCGAACCGCCCCGTGGCGTTCTGGTCGAATTGGGTGGGCAAACCAGCCTCCTGACTGATACCCTGAGCAGTCTGCAAACGGGTTTGCTGGTTGCCATTGTGATTATTTTCTTGCTACTGGCCGCTAACTACCAGTCCTTTAAGCTGTCGCTGGTGATTCTGGCGGCCATCCCGGCGGTGGTAGCCGGAGCCCTGCTTATGTTGCTGGCCTGTGGCGCTACACTCAATCTGCAATCGTATATGGGTCTGATCATGTCGGTGGGTGTATCGGTAGCCAACGCCATCCTAATGGTCACCAATGCCGAGAACCTACGTCTGGAAATTGGCGACACGCGCAAAGCCGTCGTGCTGGCGGCTAATAGCCGGATTCGTCCGATTCTGATGACCAGTATTGCCATGATTGCCGGTATGGTGCCGATGGCATCGGGCCTTGGCGAAGGGGGCGATCAGATTGCTCCGCTTGGTCAGGCCGTTATTGGCGGCTTGATTGCCTCGACGCTGGCCGCGCTGCTGATTTTGCCCTGTGTATTCACTCAATTCCAGACCAAAGCGACCACCCAATCGGTGTCGCTGGACCCGGAAGATCCAGAGAGCAAATTCTACCACCACGAGCTGAGCCCTGGCGTATAGCCCGTCAACCAGTATGGAACAAAATGAGTCAAGTGCGCCTGTCAACGTAAGTGCCGTAGGCACGAAATGTTGGTAGCAACAGGCGATTCTGAGTCAACAGGCGTGCCGTAGGTACGCAACCACCTCTAAAAGTCGCGTACCTACGGCACGCCTGCAGGGCCCTTTAGAGACGAATGCTATAAACATCCAGTCGCTACGCGACCAGGCGAGTCCCGAGTTTGTCATCACTAAATAACGCATGAATTACATGAAACTGCTCTTATATCTGATCGGAACAACCTCTCTTGCGGCTGGCTTTGCGGCCTGTTCGTCGGCCAGCAGCGACAACAAGACGGCTGCCCCAAAAGAACCTGAGATACAGCGGGTTGAAGTAACGACGGTACAAGCCCTGCAACCCAGCAACCGGGTTACGCTGCCGGGTGAACTGAAACCCTGGAACCGGGTGAACATGTACGCCAAAGTGAAAGGTTTTGTGCGCGAAATCGCCGTCGACCGGGGAACAACGGTGCATAAAGGACAAGTATTGGCCCGGCTCGACGCCCCCGAAGTCATTTCAGAACTTAGTCAGGCACAGGCGCAGGTTCAGGCGCAGGAGGCTACGCTGGTGGAACAAACGACGCGCGCCCGCGCCAGCCGACTAACCTACAATCGGTTGGTGCAGACGGCCAAAATGGAGGGTGCCGTATCGGCCAATGAATTGGATCAGGCGCTGGCCAAAATGCAGGCCGATAGTGCTATGGTGGCCGTGGCGAAGGGAACGGTGCAGGCCGCCCGCTCCAACTACCAGGCCAAAACGGAACTTCGGCAATACCTGACCATCACCGCTCCTTTCGATGGCATGGTCATTGAACGGAACATCAGCCCCGGCGCGCTGGTCGGTGCGGGTGACAGTGGCAAACCCCTGTTCGTGCTGGAAGACAGTCGCACCCTACGCCTGACGGTTGCCATTCCCGAAACGTTTGCCAACCAGCTACAAAACAAGAGTGCCGTTTCATTCACCGTAAACGCCATGCCCGACCGGCATTTCAACGCTAAGCTGGCCCGTTCGGCCGAAAGTCTGGTGGAAGCGAACCGGGCTATGATGGCCGAGTTCGATGTGGCCAACGCATCGCACGAACTTAAATCGGGCATGTATGCCGAGGTGATGATGCCCGTCACGAGATCGGGCAAAACCATGTTTGTTCCAACTACCTCGGTGGTGAGTTCGAGCGAGAAAATGTTCGTTATCAAAGTGAACGACAACCGGGCCCAATGGGTATCGGTTCAGAAAGGCAACGTCGTCGATAGTCTGGTCGAGGTGTTCGGCGATCTACCCGCCGGAACAACCATTGTGAAGAAAGCCTCCGAAGAAATTCGGGACGGACAGGCAATTCAGGCAACCAGACAATAAATGGACTCGTGCGGCAGCAATGGGTGGGTATCGTTTCCTGAGGTTGATGGGCTGTAAATAGGGAGCACCTATTTTTTAAAACAAACAATCCGTGTTCCTTTGTTTACTTATCTGGTACCGTCAATTTCGACGTACTCAATTGCACTTGTCTATGTCTTTTTACTCATATCGCCCCGAAGACCTGCTCTTTGATGCTGCCCGTAAGGGGGATACGGCTTACATCAAGAAATTAATTGACGAACAGGTCAATGTAAACATACAGGATGGCAAAGGTTTCACGCCTTTAATCATAGCGGCCTACGATGGGCACATAGACGCCACCAAAACATTGTTAGGCGCGAATGCCGATGTCAATGCACAGGATCTGAGTGGCAACACGGCCCTGATGGGCGTTTGTTTTAAAGGCTATCCCGAAATTGCCCAACTGCTGATTGAACAGGGGGCCGACCTAAATATCCAAAACGGTAATGGTGGTACAGCCCTGATGTTTGCCACCTTATTTGGCCGCAACGCGCTGGTAAAACTGATGCTGGATGCGGGTGCCAACAAATACATTCAGGATAAGCGCGGCCTGACCGCCCTGGATCTAGCCGTTCAGCAAGGCAACGAAGAAGCCTGGCTGCTGCTAAAAGATTGAGTAATGGCGCAAGGCTCAAGCCTTGTGTCTATTATTGACCGGCCTCTGACCGGCCTCTGACCGGATTGGACGAATTATAGTTCGTGCAATTACCGGCCGGAGGCCGGCTAATAGTAGGCACAAGGCTCGAGCCTTGCGCCATCCTAAACCTTGCGCCATCTTCACAACCTATTTTCCACCCGGCCGTGTCGGGCGAACTTCGATCTTGCTGGGGAGCGTGCGGGCAGGCATGTGAATCAGATCGGCGACGATCTGTCCGATGTCTTCCGGCTGTATTTTCCAGGCGTCTTTCTGGTTTGGCTCGTGGTCGTTGAAATAGGTAGCAACCGAGCCGGGCATGATTGTCGTTACTTTAATGCCTTCACTGCGTAAATCGAGCATAATGGCTTGGGAGAAACCCACCAGGCCAAACTTACTGGCATTATAGGCCGCTCCTTTTTCGAAGAAGTTGGTGCCTGCCAGACTTGAGATCGTGATAAAATAACCTTGCGATTCTTTCAACGCGGCCAGTGTCGTCTTCGCCGTATAGAAGACACCCGTTAAGTTAATGTCGATGGTTTCGTGCCATAGCTCGGGGGTAAGTTCCTGAATTGAGGCAAAGTGACCTACCCCCGCATTGGCAATCACATAGTCGAGACGCCCCCATTGTTGTAAAATAGTGTCGACAGCTTGTTGCTGCGATGCCAGATCACGGACGTCGGCCGCCAGACCCAGCGCGTATCCCGGCCTGATTTCATTTAGTTTGGCTGCGGCTAATTCAGCCGCTACCGATGAACGGCTGGTAATAGCCACTTTAATACCATCCCGAATAAGCACCTCGGCAACGCCGTAGCCGATACCTTTTGAGCCACCTGTAATGAGCGCGGTTTTGTTATTGTCTGCCATGAATAAATCAATAATGTAAGAACCTGACGAGGTAAGTCGTTCAGGAAAACAACCCAAGTGGCCATCTTAAAGTTTTGGGTGTTCTTCGGCAAAATTTAACCGGCACAGGTGGGTGCATGGTAGAGGATAATTTACCTGGTGTAATCTTTGCTACCTAAATCACAGTCGCCCGGCGGATTAGCTGGCTCACTGTGCTTCCTATCTCTCGATTCTGTTCCTATCGCCTACCAGTACGATCATGCCAACTTACATTTCTGTCTTTCCTTCCATCACACGCCCGTTGGGTCTGCTTCTGGCGGGACTTACGGCTGGCCTCACCCTACACGCCCAACCGGGTGCGCCCAAAGCCAATGATTCGACAACGCCCCTGCACCTGCTCCAACCCGACTATCCGGTTCCTTATGGCCAGCCTAAAATAACTGATGTAACAGGTGTTCTGAACCGGATTTACACGTATCTGGACGCCAACACGCCTACACAGCTCATTGATAAAGAAACCAAAAAAGAACTAACACCCGGTGGTCCCTTCAACCCCAATGCAATCTTCAAGCCCGGCGATTTTCGGTTGATCAGCTACGAATGGGGCGTTACGTATGCCGGGATGCTGCTCGCTACAGAAGCCACCGGCGATGGTCGGTACGCCGATTACACGAATAAACGACTTCAGTTCATCGCCGAGCAGGTTCCATACTTCCGGGCGCAGGTAACAGCCGATCCAAAGGCCAATACACCCATGCGGTCGGTGATGGCGCCCCACGCCCTCGATGATGCCGGGGCCATGTGTGCCGCCATGATCAAGGCCAGCCGCGCCGGGGGCGTCAAGGCGAACATGCGCCCCCTGATCGACAATTACATCAACTACATTCAGACAAAAGAATTTCGGCTGGCCGATGGCACGCTGGCCCGCAATCGGCCACAGCCCAATACGCTCTGGCTCGATGACCTGTTCATGAGTGTTCCGGCACTGGCGCAGATGGGGAAACTCACCGGCGATCAGACCTATTATGACGAAGCAGTAAAACAAGTGACTCAATTTTCGAAACGGATGTTCAACCAGCAGAAAGGGCTGTATATGCACGGCTGGGTGGAGGGCATGGGTGTTCACCCTGAGTTTCACTGGGCGCGGGCCAACGGCTGGGGCATTCTGACAGCGGTTGAACTACTGGATGCGTTACCCACCAATCACCCCGGCCGACCGGCGATTCTGGACTTGCTCAAAGCACATGCCAAAGGGCTGGCGGCTCAGCAATCGGGTTCCGGGTTCTGGCACCAGCTGCTTGACCGACCTGATTCCTATCTGGAAACATCGGCCACAGCCATTTACGTATATGCGTTTGCGCACGCCATTAACCAGGGCTGGCTCGATCCACTGGCCTATGCCCCGGCCACCCTGCTTGGCTGGAACGCTGTATCGACAAAAGTGACGCCGAATGGCCAGATCGAGGGCGTTTGTGTGGGTACGGGTATGGGATTCGACCCGGCGTTTTATTACTACCGGCCCATTAACGTCTATGCAGCCCACGGCTATGGTCCGGCATTGCTGGCAGGTGCCGAAGTGATTAAATTACTGAAAAATAAAACGTTTGAGATCAACGACAGCTCGCTGCAATTGACGCAGAAAAAATGATGGACAGACTCAACCGGGAATCAGGCAGGTGAGTTCAGGAGAGTCGGCCAGCCATATCGTTTTACTTTTAATAAATTTATCATAGGTTATAATCAAACAAGCCCACCAGAATCTGGTGGGCTTGTTTATGGTTTCGCCGGTTTCACAAAAAGCGAGGGCTGTGGAGGCATAGCCCTCGCTTTTGTGAAATCCCAAACGCAGGCAACGCTTATATTTTCACGGCCTGCCGAGCCAGTAGCTTCCAGTTTCCTTTCTGCTTCACCCAGACCAGCAAAACCGCCAGTTTGGCCTGACCGGGTTTGCCATCGTTGGCCGTTTCGGCCATGAGTTTATGCCGTACCATGGCGGTGTTGTCGACCACGGTAATGGTTTCGTCCGTCAAGTCAATCGTTTTGAAGTCCGACGACCCGCTGGTAAGAGCTTCGATAAAGGCTTTCTTATCTTCTATTTTTCCCGTCGAATGGCCATAACTCAAGTCATCGGAAGCCAGCGACTCGAGTTTCGCTTTGTCGGGGTCAATCATAAGCTGCCGCAATTGCTGAACAGCCTGGGCTACAGCCGCTTGCTCTTTACCCTGTGCCAGGGTCTTGGTGGTTAGCATACTGCCTAAACAAGCGACAAGCGCAAAGAGAATGGTTTTCGTGTACATCATTGATCAGGATTACTGGAGAAATACCGTTGGTAAACAGAGCTCTAAAGGCTTTCTGTCACGCTAGTAAAAGCGGAAGTGCCGGATTTTTACCGTATGTGGTGTCAACAAATAAGAACCCGCCACATATGGCTGTAATCTTACACGGGTTGACCTATACTATAAATGACCGTATGCTAAACCATTTATGATTGATTCTGAATAAATTACTAATTAGCATTAAACTCTGTGACTGATGAAAAACATCTATTTG
Organism: Spirosoma horti; assembly: GCF_054776595.1. NCBI lineage: Bacteria > Pseudomonadati > Bacteroidota > Cytophagia > Cytophagales > Cytophagaceae > Spirosoma > Spirosoma horti. The sequence goes on along the minus strand of NZ_BAAHBQ010000005.1, from coordinate 300,355 downwards.
CTTGTTTATTTCTGCTGTTTAGTAACACTAGCATGTACCGTTAGAGCACAGGTGCCGCAAACCCTCGACTCCGTAACGATCTACCTGAAGAATCATACTACGCAGGATACCAACTACGTCCGGGCGCTGAACGTCATGGGCCGGGAGCTTCACTCAACAGACAACCCCAACTACATCCGAGCCGATTCGGTCCTGCGGGTATCGGAACAGCTGGCCACAAAGCTGCAATATGGCCTGGGGCTGGCAAAAGCATACACTAATCGGGCCTCCATTTACTACCTGACGGATCGGCCGCAACAGGCGCTGGAGTATTTCCAGAAAGCCCTGACAACAGCCGAAAGCTACAAACTCAACCCCCGATTCATTTGCGGGGCCATATCCAACGTGGCTGCGGCTTTGAGCAAATTGAGGCAGTACGACAAAGTAGTGGCGATGGAACTCCGTTCCCTGCGGCTCCAGGAACAGTATAATGTGCAGCCACGGATTGCCACGACCTACGGCGGCATTGGCAACGCGCTCCGGGAGCTGAATAAACCCCATGAAGCCCTCCAGTACTATCAACAGGCGCTGCCCATTATGAAGGCTACCAAAAACATCAGTGGCCTGGCCATCATTGAAAACAACATCGGCATTTGCTACGATAACCTGAAGCAGTACGACAAATCCCTCCCCACCTACAAACAAGCCCTAAAACACGCTCAGGAAATAAAATTCGAGTTGCTTCAGGCCGACATTCTGGTCAATATTGGCCTGGTGCTGAAATTGTCGAAACGCCCCAAAGAAGGCATTCCCTTTGTGAAACGATCGCTGGCTATTGGCCAAAAACAGGAAAGCAAAAGCGCTATGGCCACGGCTTACTTTAACCTAGGGCAGATATATGAAGAGCTGAAACAATACACGCCCGCTGAAACGTACATGAAAAAAGCGCTTCAACTGGCCAGAGAACGGGACAACAAAGAGCAAATCGACAACTACACGCAAGGCCTGGCCGATCTGTATGGCGGCATGAAAAATTTCCAGCAAGCCTATGTCTTTCAACTGGAAAGAAATCAGCATACCGACTCGATAACCTCCATTCGGACCAGTGCTGAAGTGCAACGGCTGGTGGCTCACTACAAAACCGAGCAAAAAGAAGCGCAGATAAAATTGCTCCGGCAGCAGGCTCAGATTCGGGAAGAAGAACTGATCAACAAACGATTACAAACCAATGGGTTACTCATCGGCGGTGTGCTGATCCTCCTGCTGGGGGCGGCCGTATCGGCTTGGCTATTGAACCGGGCCCGCCTGCGCCGACTCGAAGAAGCCCAGGCCCTGCGGAAACAAATTGCCCACGATTTGCACGATGAAGTAGGCAGCACGCTCAGCAGCATCTCGCTGTTGAGTGGCATGGTGAATGGCCTGATCGCCCAGAACCGCCCCGAATCGGTTGGACGGGCGATCCAGAAAATCAATACCGATGCCCGCCAGATTCTGGAGGCTATGGACGAAATTATCTGGACCATCAACCCCGGCAATGATTCCCTGCACCGAATTGCCATTCGGTTGCAGGAGTATGCCCAGCCACTGATGGAGTCGAAAAATATTCGGTTCTCGCTCGTAGCCGACCCCGCGCTGGACGTCCTGCCCATTTCCATGGAAGTACGCCGAAACCTCTATCTGATTGGCAAGGAAGCCATCAACAACCTGATTAAATATTCGGAAGCCACCCGCGCTACCATGCGGTTTGAGCACCAGAAAGACCGGCTCAGCGTGGTCATTGAAGACAACGGCCGGGGCTTCGACACCGCCCAGCCGAGTAGTCGGACCGGGCAGCAGAGTATGCAGGAGCGGGCCAGAGCCATGGGTGGTATACTCGCGGTACAGTCGACACCTGGCCAGGGAACCCGCCTGCAGTTAGTCGTCTCGCAATGAGCCTCATACATTTATCCGATTTACGGGCATCAGCAGACCCGCTACTTTTGTCAGACAAGGCCCGACGGTCAAGTGACCTGCCCGGATAGCCTTCTGATGTAAAGCAGCTATCTTATGAAAACGCTCAACATTGGCTTTATGCTTGGTCTGATCGCCCTCTCGATCTCGTGCAGCAAGAAAGAAGATACCCCGGTTACACCGGCCAGTACGGGCATCATGACCGCCCAGATTGATGGCCAATCGTTCACGTCGGACCAGGCCACCTCAACGTATAATAAAGTGACCAAAGATTTAACGCTGGTAGGCTATAACAACGTCCATATGACCGGGTTTACGCTGGAAAAATTCAGTGGTCCAGGCACAATGGCACTTGTCGACATTAGCAAAACCGGCAGCACGGGCAGCTATATCGACGTAAAGACAAACACAAATTACACCATCCGGGACGGCCGAACGGGCTCCGTTACCGTAACGAAGTTTGACGGAAGTAACCTTGAAGGCACCTTTTCTATGAAGACGTATAACAGCCAGCAAAAACGCGAAGTCGTCGTTACGAATGGAACATTCAAGGTACCGGTAGAGACCCTATAGCGTATGATCCGTATTTCTATTTTTGATGATAATGACTCCCTGCGCGAAACGCTGGCGCTGGTCTTCGATGCTACCGACGACCTGATCGTTACGGGAAAATACCCCAACGCGCTCACGGCGGTCGAAGAGGTACTCTATAACCAGCCAGATGTCATTTTGATGGACATCGACATGCCCGGCCGCACCGGCATTGAAGCCGTCAAGCTCATTCGGGAGCAGACAACGCGGCCTAAAATTCTGATGCTCACCGTTTTTGAAGACGTTGACCGCATTTTTGCCGCGATCTCGGCGGGGGCCGTGGGCTATCTGCTGAAGAAAACACCCGCCGACAAAATCATTGATGCCATTCGGGAAGTGATGAGTGGTGGAGCCGCGATGACGCCCTCCATTGCGTTCAAAGTCCTGGAAGCCTTTCGCCAGCCAATCAGTTCATCGTCACGAGCCGATGCATTTATGCTGACGGATAAAGAGAAAGAGGTATTACAGCGCCTGGTGGAAGGCGATAGCTATAAACTCATCGCGCACCATTGTACCATGAGCATGGGGACGGTACGCACGCACATTGTCAATATTTACGAGAAATTGCATGTCAACTCCAAGTCAGAAGCCGTAGCGAAGGCCCTCAAAACAGGGCTGTTCAAATGACTGACTGTTGCGTTTGTACGGTTGTGTCGCCTAACCAGGCCACCCGTTTTTTTTACGTTTTCGCGTCACCATCGATTGCCCACATTTAGCCGTTCAGCCAATGAAAATGCACTTAATTCGGGTATTACTGGGGCTCACGCTGCCCTTCACGGCGCAGGCTCAACCGCCTTTTTCAGCCACACTCACCAGCCCGCACAGCACAACGATCAAGTTTAATCCCAAACAAAAGATTCCTCCGCTTAATCTAGCCTGCAAGCTAACAAGCGGAAAAGACCGCCCCTATGCCTGCGAGTTTTCGTTCGACAAACTGGAGTTTTATGGGAACGATGGCTCGCTGCTCGGAACGGTAAAACCCGTAAACGGGCAACCAAAACCGACGCTATTGCCGTTTACCAAGGCTAAAAAATCAGCTCCCGCCGGACAGTCGGGACTGATAACCTACACGGTCAAAGCGTATTTTACCCGGCGCAACAAACCGGCTTTCCCGGTTGATAAAGGGTATCAGATCCGTACCTGCAAGGTTACGTCCTGTTTGCAGTCTGATCAGATTTCAACCGCATTGTCGGCGATAACGATGCCAGCGGGCCTGAACGACAAGTCTGTTATCACCTTTGATCTGGAGTGGCTGTATGGCAAAAAAGATGGCCTGATGATCGGTCCCCGCGAGGTATATATCGAAAATGATGTAACCACGACCAAGTTCAAGTTTTCAACGGAGTTTACCATGCGCGACAAGTCAGAAGCCTGGATCGACATCAATCCCCTCATCACCGGCGAACCAGCCACGCCTTAAGGGGCTACCTGTAGCTCTTTAACCGCCTATCCGAACCTTCCTGTCCATTTCCGTTGCCCGTAAACAGCCATGCCCTCTGCTCGTTTGTTCTTGCTTCTACTAACCGTTGCGCTATCGGGCTGTCAATCCCGCTCATCAACCAATAGCCAATCGGAGCGCAGTGACCAGCCTGATTCCCTTACCACGACTGCACCCAAAAAAGGAGCTGACCAGGATCGGGCAGCAGCCGTCGCCAACGATTTTCTGATCATACCGGGCGAGCGGGTTGGCCCCATTAACCCGACGACTTCCGAAGCCGATTTACTGACATTACTGGGCCCGTCGGTCGTAACCGTGGGCGATACGATCTATGGCGCTGAAGGGGCCGAGCTTATCGGTACGACGCTGTATAAGGGCACATTCGATGAAGTACAGGTTATCTATACCGATGAAAAACGAACCAAACCCGAAACCGTGTTTATTCGACCCCAATTAGTTGACGATGAAGGACTTCCTATTAAGCATCTGTCCCCTGCCCGCTGGACAACGGCTGATGGCTTACGCATTGGCACGACGCTGAATGAGCTGCAAAGCCGAAACGGCAAACCGTTCAAACTTTGGGGATTTGCCTGGGACTACGGTGGTCAGGTGTCGGACTGGCAGGGCGGAAAACTGGCCCGGGTACCCGAAAAGACGTTCCAGTCCATCACGCTCGGGCCACCTGCCTCCCGAACGCCGGCGCAGGAGAAAGCCTACAATCAATTGATGGGTGACAGCGAATTTCTATCGACCAATAAAGCCATGAACGTACTTAAACCGACAGTAGTAAGCCTGACAGAGAATTTTTAATAAGTATACTTATTTTATTTTTTTATTGTATTTTCCGTAATTGGGTGCTTGTCTACCCACACATGGCAGCCCAGCAAACCTTAACGCGTACCCTCAAGCTAATCCGGCTGTTAAAACAACGGCCTGGCAAATCCCTTGCGCAACTGGCGCAGATCCTCGAATGTGATCCGCGCCACGCCCGGCGTTTCATGACTGCCCTGGAAGAAGCCGGATTTATCATCGACAAAGAAGGCCAGCGGCCACCCCGCTTTTATCTCTTCGAAGATGAGCGCCGACACCAGGCCGACTTCACGGAAGAAGAAGCCCAACTGTTGCAGGAGGCTCTGGCAACTATCTCCAACACCCACCCTTTACTGGCCCCGCTTCGTCAGAAAATCTATAACCACTCAACCCTGTTACCCCTCGCCAACGACCTGGTCGATCAGCACCAAAGCCAGGTGGTAACCCGGCTGGCCGAAGCTATCCGCGACCGGCGGCAGGTTTGCTTACTGCAGTACCATTCCGTCAATAGCAATTCCATTCGTGACCGGCTGGTGGAGCCCTACAGCTTCTCGGAAAATTACACCCGCCTAACCGCCTACGAACCTGAGTCCGGGACCACGAAAACCTTCAAGACGCAGCGCATCGAAGATGTTGTGCTGCTGGCATCTTCACAGACAAGCCCACCTGCCGAAGTCCTTACGGACCCTTTCGACTGGCCGGGCGAACCGAAAAAAGTCTCGCTTCGACTCACCTATCAGGCGTATCACCTATTAAGAGAAGAGCATCCACTCACCCGCCCTGATCTGGCCCATTGCCCGACTGATCAAACGTTCCAGTACGTATATAGGGGGACTGTAAATAGTTGGATTGGCCTTGGGCGGTTTGTGTTGGGGATTCCTGGACAGGTGTGCGTTGAGGAGCCCGAAGCGTTTCGGGCGTATTTGCGGGGACGGGTTGGGGAGTTTTGTTGGTGACAACTTTATTGAATACTTATCCAATTTAGAAAATCGGTAGGCGTAAGAATAGGGATGCTATGGTAGGGATGCAAAACCAACAAATCCTGATCACCAGTTATGATACATGCAGCTTCCCCGTCTACAGCCAATTCAAGAAATTTATTGTCTTTCTGGTCTCTACAATCGGTAAGCGAGCTAGTGATGTTGATGGATGTAGTTGTAAGGCTGTATTGGTTAATGAATAAATCAGCCTCAAACGGCTTCAGGTACCGGGCAAATTTTGGCCGGTGCAATACCTGATTCAGTTCCGCCAAACAGCTCTCGGACGTGAGTAATTCGCCCCGGCGAAGAGCTGTATCGAATGCCTGCCGCGGAGTAGACTGAGCAGATAAAGCAGCACTAACGAGGGTATTGGTATCAAAAATGAATTTCATTCCTCGTCTAGTAAACTCTGTAGAATGCCGGGTGTCAACCCGCGCTGGGTAGCTTTAAAACTGATATAGTCCATTACATCGGATAAACTGGTGGGTTCCGCTAAACAGTCAGCTACTAGTTGCGAGACGAACGTTTGTTGTTGCTCCGACAGGGCCTGAAAGCGTAAGGCTGTGGTTTCAGGAACCGGAATTTGGAGTATGGTCATAGTAGTTGAAGGATGAATCTTATGAGTTTGGGAATTTCTTTATTGGTTGCTTACGGACATGGTGTAGAATCAGGTTTGTGTCGAAGATCATTGGTCATGCCGGATTTGGTCTTCCATATCGGCCCATTCGGCGTCGGAAAAGCCAAGGTCGAGAATGGGAGTAGGCTTTTTTGGGGCGACCAGCTGAAAGAACAAATCGGCACCAATGGCTTTGATCAGCGCCGGGTCATATGCGTTCATCTGCCCCCACTTCATTTTAGGCACGGTGACGCCATTGACAATGAATGCGTCGGGGGTCTCCAGGATAGTGGGTGTGTTGTTCGTAGTCATAGTTGTACTGGGCTATAACGAATGTACAACAGAAAAAGGTTTTGTGACAAGCTGTGTCACTTTTCGAGAATTACTTTGCTCAAAACAAAATAAATAAGATCATTTGCTTGGATACTTGGAGAAGATTAGTTGATATTTGTGAAGTAGGTTTTGTTTTCTCCTTTAGACCACTTTCTAAAGCTTGTAAAATTATATGATATTGATGTATTTCATCTCTACATATAGATCCATCTAAGAGGAATTGAAATCAAGCCTTTGAGAGCGGGCAAAGCCTAAAAAAGGAAAACGAGTCGGGGTCTCGCCAAAGATCGACTCGCTTCCTGGAAGTATTCACCACAAACAAGTGTTTTATGGTTTACCGCAAATTTAAGTCCTTACAGCCAGACTGCAAGGCTATGCAGCCAGATGTTCTCATACGTCATGACTGCTCATCTCTCGATTTTTCGGACTACCAACTGGGGTGTCCGAGTTGTATCGTTTGTACTTTCCTCGATCACAATCGATGTGAAGTATGTAACAGGTTTTTTCTCTAGCCAGTCACTCACTTTCTCTCGGTTGTCTTTATTAGCTGGAAAATCGCGAGAAGAAACCCTTTCTCATATGCAGGATAAAGCAGTTGCTGCCATTGGGCGGCTAGCCTTACAGAAGAGCGGACAAGCTGAGCCGTATCAGTTGTACGTGGAAAATATGTTTCCCGGATCAGGGGTGAATTATGATGTCCTGCTAGCGGTATTCTCATTCACTACCGAAGAGAGTCAACTTGTGTGCCGCTTCGAGGGAGTTGATACAGAGAAAGCGAATGAAACATCGTATCAGAAGTACGTATACCGAAAGGGAGCTGCTAATGGTGGGGATGTAACATTCACGACGAAAGCGGGCGATTTAGCGAAGAAGCTCAACACGCTGGTTAGTAATCAGGTCAAGAAAGCCATTACATTATGTCGGGTTTATAACTATCAATACGACTTAGGCATGTTGCTGGCTTTGCAAGATCGGCTGACAACTGACTATGACACGATTCTGCTGGCCTTACAAAATGCGTATGCCCTGATGGATAAGAAGCGGCAGCAGGCATCCGGGTTGAGTTTTTGTTTCGAGTTCGATGGAGAGCGTAAGTACCTGGCTGACTTTCCCATTTTTCAACAACAGGTTCTGTTGCATGGTACGTCGGGTAAATCCGAGAAATACAATGTGATTTCGCAGGGAGCTAACCAGCTTTGTTCGATCTGTCTGCAAAATAAGCCTTTGCTACACGGTTTCGCATCGCCCTTCAAATATGCCACGGTTGACAAGCCGGGTATGGTCAGTGGGTTCTTTAGCCAGCATAACAACTGGAAAAACTATCCTATCTGCTCTGACTGCTCACTTGATTTTGAGTATGGCCAAAAGTACGTCGCGCAGAAACTGAAAAAGTACTTCTATGGCACCAGTTATTACGCCATTCCGAAAACCGTTTTGAGTCCCGACAAAGGCGGATTAGAGAAAGCACTTAAGCTAATCACTGAGCTTGAATTTCAATTGTCTGAGGCTTCCAAAGAGAAACGGGTTGAAGACCGAATCATGCAGGAGATTGGCAAAGAGGATAACTACTTCACTCTGAACCTGCTGTTTTTCGAGGAAAACCCAACGACTAAAGCGATCAAAATCAAGCTTTTGTTAGAAGAGATCGTCCCGTCACGGTTTCGCACGTTATTCTCGACCGTACCCGAAATCGTTAACCGGCAGCCTATCTATAAAAATTCGTATCGAATCAAGAATGAGCCGCAAAATCTGACCTTCTCATTTGGCCTGTTCAAACAATTCTACGAAGATGATTTCTTCGGAATTGTGAATGATGTGTTCGTTGGGCGACCTATCAACCGGCAAACGCTCTACAGTCGATTCATGGCGGTAATACGGGCCAACTATAACAAAGCTCAGACTTCAGACGGGTACGTTGAGCCCGTAAATCTTACCGTATTGAAAGCGCACTATTTACTGAATTACCTATCGCAGTTGCAGTTAATAACCACTAATCCCCAACCAAATATGATTCCAGAAGAAACCAGTGTCGAGAAGGCTGACGAAAAATTTGGCCGTGCCTTCGACGAAACTACGTTCAAACAATTCGTTGCTGACAATCCCCATTTTTTGGATGACAATTACAAAGTTGGGGTGTTTGCTGTAGGTGTATTGGTACGCTTACTTCTTAACATTCAACGTCGTGAGCTGGATGGAGGTACGCCTTTTGAGAAGAAATTGAAAGGGTATAACCTCAACCCCGAGACGCTGAAAGGTATTTATATCGAAGCCTTAGCCAAGCTGGCTCAATACAGAGATTACGGCAAACGATACGATTCATTGAGTCAGATCATAAGCGAGTATTTCATTCTGAATAGCTACAAGCTGCCCACCATTTCCAACAACGAACTCTCTTTTTATTTCGTGGCAGGCATGGAAATGGCCAGCCGATTCCGCACCGAAGCCCAACAAACCAACACCCCTAATTCCACTAACTAACATGGCAACACCCCTATCCAAGCGCACGGAGATCCTATTCCTTTACGAAACGGAAAACGCTAATCCTAACGGCGATCCGTTGAATGAAAATCGGCCTCGGTACGACTCCGAAGAAAATAGAATACTCGTTTCGGATGTTCGCCTGAAGCGTACTATTCGGGATTACTGGTATGAATATAAAGGCTATAACGGCACTGATGGGAAAGACATCTTTGTGCGCGAAACCACGTATGAAGACAAAGGCAAGACGTTCGTTTCGGACGGAAAACGCCGGGCCAAGGCTTTTCAGGAAAGTAAGCAGACGGTTCTAGATCAATGCATTGACGTACGAACGTTTGGCGGTGTTCTACCTCTCGACAAAGACTCAATTACGCTGGTTGGCCCAACTCAGTTTCAGATGGGGAAATCGCTCAATAAGACTGACATCGTAACAGAACAGGGCACGGGTGCCTTTGCTTCAGGTGACGGCAAGGGGCAGGCAACATTCCGTACGGAATATAAAGTGCCTTACGCTCTGATTGGCTTCAACGGCATCATCAACGAGAAAGCGGCTGCTTATTCGCAAATGACCGATGATGACAAATCATTGTTGCTGGAAGGAATCTGGGAGGGTACTAAAAACCTGATTTCACGTTCTAAGTTTGGACAAACTCCTCTGCTACTAATCACCGTTGAATACAACGAACCGTACTACATCGGTGGATTACGGCAACGGCTGAAACTGATTACAGAAAAGAACGAAATGCAACTGCGTAGTACCGATGACTATACGCTCGATGTGTCGGTTCTTATGGCTGAACTTGTTTCCCAAAAAGACAAAATCAGTAGCGTAACGGTACGGATAGACCCTCGGCTGAAAACGTCGCAACCACTCACTAACGGACTTCTTGCGCTATGAACGACAACCGCCTGATCGTCTTTGAGTTGTCGGGCGAATACGGTCATTTTCGCAAGTTCAACACCACTACGTCACCGCTCACATACCCAATTCCTACCCGAACGGCCTTGACCGGTGTGTTAGGGGCCGTGTTGGGCGTTGAACGGGAAACGGCTCCCGGTCGATTCACTGACAATGCCTTACCTGTTCAGGAGCTTTTCGGTGCCGACGCTTGTCAGTTGGCCGTCCAGTTACTTGCACCCGTTAAAAAAGTGAACATTGGCTTTAACCTGCTGGATACGGGCAATTCGTTTTATGAGATTCGCAAAAGTGGACGTACCCAGATCGAGTTTGAGCTTCTCAAGAATCCGGCTTTTCGGGTATTTGTCCGGCTCAAAGACGAGGTTCTGTTCGATCGGTTAGCCGATCGGTTGATTACCCGTTCGCACTATTTCACGCCCTATTTAGGATTGAGCCAGTTTACAGCAAACCTTCAGGACGTGCATGTTACACGGGGTAGCGTATGTACCGCTACGGCTGGGTACGTACCTATACAATCGGCCGTGAATCTGTCGCTACTGACCACCACGCCCCCCATTGAGTTTGACCAGACGACGCACTACTATGTGGAAACGATGCCGATTGAACTGAGTCGCGACCGAGTGGTAAAGCGTTATGGTGAGGTGCTTGTCAACGCCGATGGCGGTTCGGTCATGGTTCAGGCAAATGAGTGGTTTGAAACACCTGATTTTGGCAATATTCTATTTCTCTGATGCTATACTCACACCCCGGCGTTCCGCTCATTGACCACACGAAAAACGTGGCCGACTCATGCCGTCTACTGTTGCAAAGTCGGGTAACCAACTTTGATTTGCCACACGGGTTAATCGCTGATCTAGGCTATTTGGCCGGGGTGTGCCACGACATAGCTAAAGGAACGAGATATTTTCAGCATTATCTTTTGACTTCTAATCACGAGCGTATTGGCCCCAAGGAACACGCTCTATTGTCATCGTTGCTGGCTAAACAAGTTGTCACACAATACCTGCTACCATTCGAGTTGACAAGTATTGATCGCCAACTGCTCCCCTATCTGGTGTTTACGGCGGTAAAGCGACATCATGGAAATTTGAATGATTTTAGGGAAGAGTTATCTCTCGAATCGAAAGTCGAAATTTTATGCAAACAGATTGATGTTTTTGATGATGAGCCGCTGATTCAGGAAATTCTGGATAAGTTGATGGCTGTAGTGAATTTTAGATTCGACTGGCAGCCGTTCAAGCGGTATATTCAGCAGAAGAAATACGGCGATGAATACGGCGATTTTGAACTGGATTTCTTTGATCTTGGTGATTATGATAGCTTACCGCCCGATGCCAAAAATCGGTACTACTACTGGCATCAGTTGTTCTACGGAACGCTGCTTCTTTCCGATAAGTCAGATGTAATCTTAAGAGGAATTACCGGACAGGGCGCAGAACGGCCATCACTTTCCGCGCTGGAAAGTTACCGAAAACGTCGTGGATTCGATTCGCCAAGAACGGCGCTGGATGGGCTAAAAAATCAGGCTTATCATGAAACACTGGCTAATCTGGACCGAATATTTTTGGCAAACCAGCATCTGTATTCGATCACGTTGCCTACCGGTTTAGGCAAAACATTGACCTCCCTAGCTGTTGGGCTGGCTATGCAGCAAAAGCTAGGTTTGCTGGCTGGTCGTCTCGTTATTACCATTCCGTTCACGTCAATTATCGACCAGAACTTCAGTGTATTTGAAGATGTCTTTGATAACCCATCGTCGGATATTCTACTCAAACATCACCATTTGGCAGAACCTGCTTATAAAACGGGTGATGATGTACTGGATCAGGATAAAAGTCAGTTTTTGATTGAAACATGGCAATCGGGCATTGTCGTGACGACGTTCGTTCAGTTACTGGAATCGCTCTTTTCCAATGACAAAACGAAATTGCTTAAACTATCTAATCTCGCTAACTCGGTTATTATTCTGGATGAGATTCAGCAGATTAAGTACGAACTATGGCCGCTGATCCGACAGGCGTTTATAACCCTTGGCCAACGCTACAATTGTTACTTCATCTTAATGTCGGCTACGCAACCGTTGATTTTTAAGCCTGATGAAGAGATTACTGAATTAGTGCCCAACTACCGCTCTTACTTCCGAAACGATCTGTTTAACCGAACAAAGCTCATCAATCGAACGAATCAGGAAGTTAGCTTCAGTGAGTTTACGCAGGACGTTATCACCTATTGTGCTGATCACCGGGACAAAAATGTACTGGTCATCTTAAATACGAAGAACGCAACCTTAGAGTGCTTTAAAAAAGTGGCGAATGCGCTGGACCCTGAAACGGTAGATGTGTATTACCTCACGACCCTGATCACACCTTTTGAGCGTAAACGGATTATTGATCGGATTAAGAATTACACAGGGTCGAAACAGCAGGTCATTATTTCGACCCAACTGATCGAGGCTGGTGTCGACGTATCGGTACACACCGTATTTCGGGCGATGGCTCCGCTTGATTCAATCATTCAGGCTGCTGGCCGGGCCAATCGGTACAACGAAAAGGGTGTAATCAGCGAGGTGTATTTGTATGCTATTGCTGAGATGAAGCGAGCCAGTGGTATGGTGTATGGTGGTGATCTGTTGGTAAAAACCGGCAACGTATTGAAGCATATCACCGAAGTTGACGAACATGGCTATCTGGACTTGATAGAAGCCTACTTCAATGAAGTAAAAAAGCAGGCTGACGTGTTGGTATCGCCCGAACTGACTGCTCTACAGGCACTAGATTTTAAGAAAGTTGGTGAATTTCAGTTTGTAGAAGAACGGGATACCGAATCAGTTTATGTGCAGCTTAACGACGAAGCTGAAAACCTCTGGCAACAGTACGTTGTGATTAGTGAAAAGAAGGACTTAAAGCCTTATGAACGGAAGCGAGAGTTTGCGCTTATAAAAGCGAGGTTCTATGAGTATGTCGTGAACGTTCCGCTACCCTATGAAAAGGGTGGGGTGAAAGCCAAGCAGATTGTTTTTGATGGCGAAAAAGAGCATTTCTTCTATGTATCGTATCAGAAAGCCCCATCTTCTTGCTATACCTATGCCTTTGATGATTTCCGCAATAATACCGGGTACGTTCCCATTGCTCAACCACTAACCAACTTCTTTTAACCACTATGCCAACTCTTCACCAAACCCTTGTCTCCATCACCACCGTTACCTTTCCCGAAATCGCGTTGCGGACCCGTGATGCCCATAAGCTTCGGGGGTATTTTGGGGAGTTGTTTAAAGAACATTCGCCCCTGCTGCATAATCACCTGGAAAGCGAAGCCGGGGCCGACGAAACCACAGCCGTAAAGTTTCGGTACGCCTATCCGCTGGTGCAGTATAAGGTGCTCGGCCATATACCGACGCTGGTAGGGCTGGGCGAAGGCGCTACTCTGCTGACCCAACTGTTCCTGCAAATTCGGGAAGTACAGATCGAACGTGAGACGTTCCCGGTGTTGAGCAAGCACATCCGCCATGCGCAAGTGCCCATCGGTCTGGCGGACGACCTGATCGAATACCGGTTCGAAACGCTTTGGATGGCCCTCAACCAGACCAATTACCGCGATTACCGCCAGTATTCCGAAGCGGAACAGCAGGCCCAGCTCAAACGGGTATTGACCAGCCAGCTTCTGGCCTTATTCCGCGAGTTTGGCCTGTGGCTGCAACCCCACGAGCGCATCATGGTGCGGCTGTCGGTGGACGAACGGAACACCCAATTCAAGAACCAGACGATGATCGCGTTCACGGGTGGCTTTCTGGCCAATGTTATCCTCCCGGACGGCATTGGCCTGGGCAAAGCCGTGTCGAGGGGATTCGGGACAATTCAACGAGCGAACGAGTGAATGAGCGAACGAGTGGCTGGTACATACCTGTACTCTTAGCCGCTCACTCGCTCTTATACTCATTCACTCTTTCACTCTTTGGTACATGCAACTCCACATCAGCACCTACGGAACCTACCTACACGTCAAAGACGCCATGTTCGACGTTCGGCGGAAGGGCGAGGATGGCAAACTCATCAGCGCGACCTATTCGGCCGAGAAGGTAACCCATATCCTGCTGGCAACGGGCACTTCGCTCAGTACCGATGCCGTGCGGCTGGCGATGCGGCATAACGTCGATATTGTGTTTATCGAGCAGCAGGGCGACCCCATCGGGCGGGTGTGGCACGCCAAGCTGGGCAGTACGACTAAAATCAGAAAGCGGCAGCTGGAGGCTAGCCTTGGGGCTGAAGGATTACGGTGGGTGCGGGGCTGGCTGCTGGCGAAACTCGATAACCAGACGGGGCTTATGCGAAGTATGAAGAAACACCGCCCACAGCATACCGATTATCTGGACGACAAACTAACTCGAATGGAAGCGCTGGCCTTGTCGATCAGCACACTCGCGTCGGCCGATGGGCCAACCGCCCGCGTAGCCGATGTAGCGGACACCCTGCGGGGATTGGAAGGAACGGCGGGTCGGCTCTATTTCGAGACGCTCAGTTATGTATTGCCCAAAGAATACCAGTTCAATGGCCGTAGCAGCCGACCCGCCCAGGATGCGTTCAATGCATTTTTGAATTATGGCTACGGCATGCTGTACGGAAAGGTGGAAAAAACGCTGATGATGGCTGGGCTCGATCCGTATGTAGGGTTTCTGCACCGTGATGACTACAACCAGTTGAGCATGGTGTATGACTTCATCGAACCGTATCGGGGCTGGACCGATGAGGTGGTGTTTCAGTTGTTTACGGCAAAAAAAGTCAATAAATCGCACGTCAGTGACGTGTCGGGCGTGAGAGCGCCGGGACCATCCGGAGCAACCACATCGGGCGGAACGCCGGAGCGGAACCGATCCGTTAGCGGGTATTCATTGAACGCCGAGGGGAAAGCGTTGCTGGTGAATGCCTTTAACGAGGCTATGGATAATGACCCCATTCGCTACCGGGGTCGGAATCTGGTTCGCAGCCATTGTATGCAACTCGACGCACATCAGTTCGCGAATGAACTCATCGGTAAAACGGGCGGCCTGCCCGACCTCGTCAAGCTATGATTATTTGGGTTCTCTACGATATTGTGAACAATAAGGCGCGCACAAAAGCGGCTAAACGCTGTCAGCAGGCGGGTTTATACCGGGTTCAGTTCTCGTGTTTTCTGGGCACGCTGACGCAGAATCAGAAAGACACCCTGCAACTGCAACTGGAAGAGCTGATCGACGAGGAGACCGACAAGGTCTATATTTTCCCGATGAGCCGGGGCGAATTACAGCAAACGGCCCTCTTGGGGCAGGCCTTTGACAAGAAACTAGTCACCGATGAAATCAGAGCGTTGTTTTTTTAACTCCTTCCCATGACCCTCACGCCATCGCACCTTATTGAATATTTGTTTTGTCCCCGGTTTACGTATTTCGAGTACGTGCTGGCGATTCCGCAGTATGAGGAGAAGAATTATAAAGTTATGCGCGGGCGTAATCTGCATGACGAGCGGCTGGAGCGCAATAAAGACTACCTCCGCAAGCGGCTGGGTCGTCCCGGTGCGCCGGTCACGGAGAAGCACACGGATCAGTATTTAACCAATGAGTTGATCCGTGGTGTAGTTGACGAGGTGCTTGGTTTCGGCGACGGGACGATGGCACCGCTGGATTATAAGTTTGCGGAGTATAAAGACAAGGTCTATGATACGTATCGAACGCAGTTGTATTGCTACGCCTGGCTCATCGAAGCGAACTTCGGCCGACCGGTTGACCGAGGGTTTATTGTATACACCCGTAGTAATAACCGAGTGATTGAAATCCCGGTTACGGAATCGGATACACTAGCGATAAAACGGGCAGCCGAAGCAATTTTTACGATTATCGACCGTAATTTTTACCCGAAGGCTACCAGGGTGAAAGCGCGTTGTGTAACTTGCACGTATCGCAATATTTGCATCAAATAAGCTGAGTCCGGGTGGCAACATATTTTAATGAAGCCCAAAACGGCCAATAACTCACTAGTTATCAGCGGATTGCATTTACGGAAAGTTTATAAAAATTACCCATTTCTTATGTACTTTGACCTGCGAACAACAAAAAAAGAGGGCCCAAAAAAAGGACCTATTTCCCTGTCCGTGAGCCCTTTATACACACCGACGCATTCCAGAGGCTAATCCACGAGAAGAAGGATTGAAACTCCTTACATCCAGGCCAATGCGGTCGGCGTAGAGATATTCCAGAGGCTAATCCACGAGAAGAAGGATTGAAACGCCACACCGAACCAAAGACCCAGATCAGGAGCATCTCATTCCAGAGGCTAATCCACGAGAAGAAGGATTGAAACAATGCATACATATTATCGCCCGGCTGTGGCGTGATTATTCCAGAGGCTAATCCACGAGAAGAAGGATTGAAACTTGAAGCCAGCAGTGGTGATCATGAAGATTAGCGGCATTCCAGAGGCTAATCCACGAGAAGAAGGATTGAAACCCTAAAAAGTCATCAAATGGATCTGCTTCTTTCTTAATTCCAGAGGCTAATCCACGAGAAGAAGGATTGAAACTCGGATATGCCTAAATCCTTTTTGTTGCCCGACCGCAAATTCCAGAGGCTAATCCACGAGAAGAAGGATTGAAACAATAGAGTTGCAAATGCATACTCCAAGGCTTATAGTATTCCAGAGGCTAATCCACAAGAAGAAGGATTGAAACAACGTGCCGTTTCTGATTCGTAACGGGGGGCTCTAATTCCAGAGGCTAATCCACGAGAAGAAGGATTGAAACGCTCATAAGTCGATAGGCGACACCGTACTTCTACGTATTAAACGCCAACAGGTAATACAAAGACTAAAAATAAAGCCCCTAATTATCAGCAAGTTAACTGAACGCGTAGTTTCCCTATCATACATTTATCCGATTGATGCGCGCAGGGTCTGTCAGTAGTTTTGACACAAGTTAGTCGAGTCAAAGCTGTGTCAGGAATGCGTGCACGTATACTACTTTTCTTTTACGGATTTTGGTTGATCTGCTCCGCTCAGGCGCAAACGAATCCACCAACGGGAAAAGCTTCCCCAGTTAAGGTGTCAGGTGGGCTGAACGCGTATGCGGGCTTCTACACGGCCAGTGGGATTGCGGCCCGCAACCAACCCTCCCCGTTCGGGGTAAGCGGCTCGGTAACGGTCGCCTTACCCGGTGGCATTTCGCTTCCCTTTTCGGCGGTGCTGGGTAATCAGGGAAGTAGTTTCCGGCAGCCGTTCAACCAGTTTGGCGTGTCGCCTACCTACAAATGGGCAACCGTACACGCTGGTTACCGAAACGTATCCTTCTCCCCGTTCACGCTGGCGGGCCACACATTTCTGGGCGGTGGCGTTGAGTTGAATCCCGGCAAACTTCGATTGGGCGCGGTCTATGGCCGGTTCAATAAAGCCATCTCCACGAATCTGGCCGAACCCGATATTATTCCGGCTTATGGCCGAACGGGCTACGCCGTAAAGGTGGGCTACGGAAAACCCGCTAATTATGTCGACCTGATCATGCTGCGGGCCAAAGATGATTCGACCTCGATCGTATCGGCTCCACAGTCCGTCTCGCAGACCGTTACGCCCGCCGAGAATCTGGTCGTGGGCCTGACAACCCGGCTACTGATCGTCAAACACATTACCGTTGAACTAGACGGCGCCGTTAGCGCCTACACCCGCGACGTTCGGAGCAGTCTGGTATCGGCAGAAGGGAGTAACCCCGTCACGCGCTTTTTCGGCAGACTCATAACACCCCGACTGGCTACCCAGCTCACCCAGGCAACCCAGGCCGCCGTCGGCTATCGGGTCCAGAATGCAGGTATCAAACTGCAATACAAACGCATCGACCCCAATTTTCAGACGATGGGAGCCTACTATTTCCAAAGTGATATAGAAAGTTACGCCATTGCCCCTAACCTGACCCTAATGGACGGAAAACTCCGGTTATCAGGCAGTTACGGCATTCAGTACGACAATCTGGCCAATAACAAAAGTGCTCGTACCGGTCGAAAAATTGGCTCGCTGGTTGTTTCCTACAATCCAGCAACGGCCTTTGGCATCGATGTCCAGCTATCCAACTACGGCATCAGTCAGCAGGCTGGTTTTCGCCCACTTATCGACACCATCCGGCTGGCACAGAACAATCTCTCCGCGACCGTAAATACACGCTATACGCTCCAGAAAGAAGATGTGCTGCAGGTGTTTACCCTCACCACAACCTACCAGAAACTAAGTGATCTGAACGCCAACACCGCCAGCCAGACCGAAAACAACAATATCAACCTGAATCTGGGCTACTTCTATCAGCAAACCACCACGGGCTGGGGCTTCAATGGGATGCTGTCCTACACCCAGACGCAGCTACCAATTGCGGTCGGTGATACGAACCGAACGGTTCGGTTCTTCGGACCAACGCTGGGTGCAACCCAGTCCTTCTTCGAGAAAAAACTAACCACATCGGCCAATGCCAGCTATCTGGTCAACCAACAAGCCGGCATAACGGGAAAAGTCATGACGGTATCCGTCAGTGGCGGCTATCAGGTGGCGAAACGGCAGACGCTCACGGTATCTCTCAATTACCTGAACTCAAATACGGGCATTCAGGAACAGACATTCAACGAACTAAGAGGCAATCTCGGCTATGGTATCTCTTTTTAGACATTTTCTACTGGTGACGACGTTTCTTATCCGCAACAGCGCCAAGGGTACGCCAAGGGCACCAAAAATCCTGATGGCCCTGGCGATGATCCTGGCAACTTTGTCGGTTAGAACGGCCTTTGCCCAAACCTTCCCGTTGCAAATTCAGGTCAGTGTGCTGCCTCCCTATAGCGCCTATTTGCAGGACTATCCCGGCGCGGGCCAGCAGGTGCGGGTGTTCCTGATCAACACCAGCCGAAGCACCTACCAGATCCGCCTGTCGGGGCAGTTGACCGGCGACAATGGGATCGAGATTCGTACCTCGCCCAACTATCGTCCGCCAAGACCCCTGACCGTACCGCCCGGCCAGACCTTGCTAAGCCGAAACGATCTGGAAGGACTCTTCGACCTCAACCAGATTGAGGTGACGGGGATTGACAAAAATTTGCTGGCCCGTGGTTTTCCCCTGCCCGACGGCACTTATCAGCTTTGCGTGCGGGCCTATAACGAAACCCCAACTAACACCGCCGTAACGGCCTTCGGGCAACCGCTGTCGGCCGAGTTTCCGCTGGGCTGCTCGGCCCCGATCGTGGTCCGTTCGGTTGAGCCGCCCATTCTTATTTCGCCCCTTTGCGATGCCGAAGTGACGGCAACGACTCCGCAGGCCGTTGTCTTCACCTGGACGCCCCCGGCGGGTGTTTCGCCCGCGCAGGTGGATTACACGCTTCGGATTGTCGAGTTGCCCCAAACGGGGGTCGACCCGAATGTGTTTATCGATGCCGTAGCCTTGCCCAGGTCAGGGGTCGAGGTTCAGAACCTGCGGACGAGTACGTTTTTGTATGGCCCCACGCAGCCGCCCCTGGTGGTGGGCAAGCGGTATGCCTGGCGGGTGCAGGCCATCGACCGCTCCCGGAAGCTCAACTTTCTGAACGATGGCAAGAGTCCGGTTTGCTCATTTACGTATGGAACGGGGCTGCCCGTTCTGGCCAAAAAACCAGGGCTTGAATTAGTGCAGACGCCCGCGTTGCCTGTATTACCCATTCCCGGTTTGGATGCGCAGGATACTCCCCCGGCGGGTGCTACAGCCATAGCCGACAAAATACCCGCTCCGTCAACACCCTACGAGCTTAAAATAGCGAACTGTAATTGCAAAATACCACCGTCGAGTACAGAAGGAAGCGTAGCCGATAACCAGACTGTCCTTACCAAAAAACAATTGACTGTCGCTGGGTTTACGGTCGATCTGGCGGGCATACAGTTGGACGCAGAACAGAAAATTAATGGGACAGGTACCGTACAACTCCCGTACGCGGGTGGGGGCTATATCAAGCTGCGGGTATCGCTTAGCAAGGTACAATGCAACCCGGCGGGGCAAGTCATTGCCGGTAAAGTCCGTGGGTTACTACAACAGAATGCCGGTTTGCTACCCGGTTACGACAAGCCTGACTTCAGCGCACTGGACCTGAAACCAGCTGATGTAAGTGAGATCAGCAAAAAACTGAGCGCCATTAAAGATCAGGTCAAGGAAAGTATCACCAATTCGAAGAACAGTATCGGTTGGGAAATGCCGCTGGGCGTGTATACAGCAAACGTGGATGTGGCCATTACCAATGTTGTGTTTGAGCCTGCTCAGGCCTATTTCGACGCCGTTACCTGGTTTAAAGTCGCAAGCGCACAATTTGGGGGTGTTCCGCTGAGTGCAACTAAAGTATGCATGAGTCCAGATAAACCTATCTGTGGCGACATGACACTTTATCTGGGACTGGATATGCCCCTGTCTACGTTATTGACGCTGAAAGGAGCTACAACAGACGTCAATAACAAGTCGGCAAATAATCTTGATTTCAAGAAGATTACGAACGTCAACCTGAATAATTGGGACTTTAAAACGTTCCATATTGTCGCCGATCTGAAACCGCCTGGCCTGAAAGAAGCCAACGGCATAAACAAGGATAAAGAGCTGGCAGTTACTCTGGTCTACGACTCCCCCAAGGCCGATTTGAACGACTGGACCACTACAGTCGAATTCCCTGACTTCTACGTCGATAAACTCTCCCGCGATTTCATCTTTTCGATGGATGGCAAGCCCGGTATTTACGATCAGTCGGAGTTGCCAGATGAATACACGGCCAAGTTACCGGATGATTATCCGCAGGCTGGACAGAAACCGGGAGCCGAGTGGAAAGGCTTGTTTTTCCCCAAGTTGAACGTGACGACAACAGTTCTGAAGTCGCTCAATCAGGGCAAGCCGTCAACAGTGTCCGTCGAAAACCTGATCTGCGATGACAATGGCTTTACGGGTGCCTTTATGGCCACACCCGTTATCTCGCTGGGCGACGGATCGCTGGATGGCTGGTATTGCTCAGCCGATACGTTGAAGTTTAACCTGCTGATGAGTCAGTTTAAGAATGCGCGACTGGCCGGGCGGGTTGTAATGCCCATCTTTAAATACACCGACGAGAAGCAAATGGAAAAATCGTCGATCTGGCCGTATACCTGCACGCTTTCCAAAGACGATAAAGCCAATGGTGCTTTAACGTATCAGTTCCTCATTGTTCCACCGAAAGAGGAGGCTAAAGTTGCCTTATGGGCGGCTAAGCTGTCGGTGCTCGACGGTACCGAAATTAAGGTCGGCAATCAGGGCAACAAAGACGGGGCATTCAATGCTTCGGTTACGCTCAATGCCAAGCTGAGTATAGATGCCAAAATCGTATCGCCGGGCATGACCATCATGGGCATGAAACTGCAAAGTTCGCCCGCCGATGGGACCAGCTATTTCACCTCCGGCTCCATTAATTCCTCCTTTGCATCGCCCCAGAAGGCGCTACTTGCCGCTGCCGACGACGAGGGCTTTCCGGTTACGATCAAGAGCGTTAGTCTGGATAAAGTAAAGGGCCAGGCCAGCCAATACGATTTCAAATTCACGGGCGACATTACGCTGATGGAGGGGAACATCCATGCGGCCATTACGCCCTATGTCCGGTTTAAAATCGGCTTCGGCGCCAATAAGCGTCCCGACTGGGGCTTAGACAAAGTGGGCGTCGATTCGGTGGGTATTCACGGAAATCTGAGCTTCATGCGCATCGACGGCACAGCGGACTTTTTCGACAATGAAGCTCCTTACGGTACTGGTTTCAAGGGCGATCTGAACGTCAAGCTATTGGGTGCGGGCTTTTCGGTAGGCGGCTATTTTGGGCGAGTCAATGGCTTTCGATACTGGCAAGTGGGGGGCAAGGCCGACCTGCCTGCCCCCGTTCCGATTCCGGGCACTCCGCTAACCCTGGCTGCTTTCGGTGGGGGCGCCTTCCACAACATGATCAAGGAAACCCAGACCGATGAGAAGGGCAAGCCAAAAGTGGGTGCTCCGGTCAAATTCACCCCCAGCCAGAAACACGACGGGTTTGAAGTAGCGGTCGAAGTAACGATGCAAACCAAAGACCTCTTCGATATGAATGGCGTAATGGCGGCCACCGTAAGTACCGAGAACGGTTTTCATTTGAGCGATTTACGATTAGACCTGAATGCCGCCCTGTTTGGTCCTGAACCCGATAAGGCACTGGCCACAGGCATTGGCTTTATCGATGTCAATTTTGACAAAGGCTACTTCGACAGCAAGTTTGGGCTTAATATGCATTATCAACCGGGTGGTGGGCCATTCAGTGTTGATGGGAAAGGTGATTTGGGTTTACACGTTTCCTTCCCGTCGTCGCTGGGCAATCCGGATCCAAAGCAGGATTACAGCAAAGAGAAACCCGGCAACTGGTACTTTTTCATTGGTCTGCCCGATGCAACACCCTGCGGCAATGCCGATGACTGTTTCGCTAATTCGGAACGGATAAAGCTGGCTATCAAAGTAAAAAGTTTAGGGTCACTCACGTTTGGGTCCTATTTTGTGATGTATCACAATCTAAAACCAGATGGAGTCACGACATTACCACCACCACCCTGGGGTATGTCGGCGGCTGATCTGGAGGCACTAGGCTACAAAGGTGTTCATTTAGCCGGGACCGACGCACTCGCTTTCGGATCAGGGTTTGTTACCGACGACAAGTTTGAATTTGGCCCCTTCGAAGCCAAGTTTCACGCAGCGTTCGGCTTCGATCTGGCCCTGCAAAAAATAACCGCTCCCTGTAGCAGTGGACAGATACCGGGCATCAATGGCTGGTATGCCAACGGACAGATGTATGCCGATCTGGCGCTGACGCTCGGTATCAACATCGACATCTGGATTTATTCGGGCTATCTGGAACTCCTCAAGGTGCAGGCGGCCGCCTTGCTTGAAGGCGGCATGGTAAACCCGATCTGGATACACGGGAGCATTTTGCTACGCTACCGGGCGCTGGGCGGACGCATCAAGGGCAGTACTACCTTCGAGATGTGGTATAACAAAGATGAGCAGTGTAAACCAGCCTTCGAGCAGCCTAATCCGTTCGCGGACCTGCCCATCATTGCGGGCATGACTCCCGAAAACAACAGCAAGAATGTATCGGTTATTTCGCCTTACTACGCCGAATTTAGCTACCCCGTTCGGACACTGATTCAGATCAATGATGTTGACTCTCTATCGAGACAGCCTGTTGCGAGCTTCCGCACGTTCCGGCTGGATTTTACGAGTGGTACAGCCACCAATCCGTTTGTCACAACGCAGTTGCAGGCCAGTAGTACAAACCCAAACTGTTCGCTCGATAACAGTGGTCGGCTACGGTTCGGTAATGACCCCGACGGCGGTGGAAACTTCAACATAACGTTTTTCCGCGATGCTACCCTACCGCCTAATGCCAAGCTCAGCGTATCGCTGACGGTGGGTGTCAAGTTATTGAACACAGGTACCAACCAGTACGACCCTTACTACTACAAGAAGCAACTGGTTGCGGAGACGAAATCGTACACTTTTACAACGGGCGAGTGTGTCAGTTCGCTTAGCCAGGAGGGAGCGGTTCCATCGGTCGCCTATTCCTATCCGTTCGAAGGGCAACGGTATTTCACCATTGGCGACGGCGGGATTTTCGGCTACGTTGAACTGTCAAGTAATTTCGGCTGCTGCCTCGATAAGATTCAGAGCGACAAGTATTACCGGCTTAGTGTGCGCTATACGGCTCTGAAAGGCAATAAGTTCGACAAGAAAGACCCTGGCAGCGTTTGGACGAACAACAGTGTCAAATTCGACGGGAAGCTGTTGCGCTTCGGGATTCCAATTAATTTTCTGCAAAAGAAAACCCTGTACCGAATTGAGATCTTCCGCGAACCAACCGACGCGCTGGTGGCCGAACAGAAAAAAATCATTGCTCAGCAGAAAGGTAAAATTAGAAAAGAACTGGAAGACACGTATCTGGGCGGGGAGAAAGCCGAATATGGCTTCGGTAACGCTGTTACAGTGTCATCTAAACCAGGCCCTGGGCCCGGCACAGGCTTGATGAGCAATAAAGTAGCCTCTGTCAATGGGTTGGCACAAGGTTATAATGCGGCTTACGTCGACCAGACGGTACAGAAAGAGAACAGCCAGCAGGGGAACGCCATCGGCGCAAAAGTAACTGGGCAATCGGTTGGAACGATGGCAGATATCAAGCTGGGCAAGGGAAAAAGCGACGAAGAAGTAGACGTAAAAACGCAGCTGGAGCAGCCGGTTTATACCTACTTTTTCCAGACCAGCCAGTATAATACACTAGCCGAAAAGCTGAAAGCCAGCCCATTCCTGACAGCAGAACAGAAAACCGTTCGGACGAGTGATATCGAAGCCTACACCATTCCGATTCAGAGCCCTGAGGGTTTCGATAGCTACGAGCTGCTTTGGAAAAAACTGCCTAACGGCAGCGTGTTGCCTCCGCTGGTGCTGCAAAAAGTACTGGATTCAACGAATCCCTGGTTTGCCGACTTCGTAAAACCAATGGTCAGCCTGATCAACGGTTTGTCGAACTACCAGTTGGGTGATGGCAATATTCTGTTCAAAACCGCTGACAACACCGCTGCCCCTACTGTCAATTATGATCAGCTGATGCGGCAGGTCGTACTCTTCAATCAGGGTGGTTTCGACAATGCGCAGTCCCCAATCTCAAAAAATAGCCTGAAAGGCATCACGCAGAACTAATGAAAGCAAAAAACTTACGCCGTTTTTACGCCATTGCCGGGCTACTTTTTCTGATCGGGAACCTAATGAACCCGTCGGTATGCCAGGCTCAGTATTCAATGAAGATGACCCAGCAGGATATGACGAAGGCTGCCAATACCGTCATCACAACGGATAATGTCGACAAAAAATCGGCGTCAATGGCCTTGGCCGGACAGGCATTCGCCAGCTCTCCCGGGAAATACGGCATGATGTTTCTGAACGTGCCCGTGTATAAAGCCTATGTCGAACGGCTGGAAGACAACATCGATGTACTGCTCAGTACACTCAATGGAGCTTACCCGCAGCGCAAAGCACTGATTGATAAACTCATAAGCCTGGCCAGTAGCCTGACCTATGAGTATCATATGGCCGTTGGGACGCAAACCGGTCAGCCCAAAAGTATGAGCCAGGCAGGCCGGGAGAAGTTTATGAAGAGCATCAGCACATCGTTGAATCTGGATTTCTACACAGAAGATTTTATCTCCCTGAATGAGGACTACCGCAATTATTTCTTTTCTGGCCGATTACAGAATGCTGCCGTTGCATCGGGTGAAGTGTCTATCACACAATACGATCCGAATATGGCGTATATGTCTTCTCAGGGCAGCGATCCCAGCCGGGGGAAAGACCGGATTCGTGATACGGCCAAAGACTGTGTGGCCCTGGTGCTAAGTGTAGTTAAACAAACCGAGACAGTGGGCGCTATAGGTCAGGCCGTGTCTAGTGTAGGATCTAGTGTAGGAGCCGCGCTAGGAAGTTCGGCGGCTTCAACAGGCTCAGTCCCTAACAGCGCGCAGGTGGATAAGCTCTTCAAAACGTTCACTAGTGTTAAAGGCGGCAATTATTGGCAACTGACTAAACCGGGTTCTGTTATTGGCTTCTACCTCAAGCAATTGCCTGGTGCTACACTCGCTTCCGACGTAACGATGAAAGACGGCACCGGCGACCGCTACGTCGATGAATACGCGTTCAAAAATGGTCTTCAGCCATTTCCGTCATCTTTTGCACTGGATTTGGCGAAAACAGTCAGTAATGATTTTTCAGGTGTAGGGGTAGTAACGGTTCCCGGCGGCACCAATGGAGTCATTGTTGTTCAGCCCAGTTCATCATCGGGAAATACGTCCGGTCAATCATCTGGCACGCCCGCCCCACCAACCCCTATTCATTAATTGCCAGGCTCTTTTTAGAAACTCGATCATGAAGGTATTCGTCACACTTCTCATTTTACTCTTCAGTATGTGGGGCTCTGGTCTGCGAGCCCAGGGCACAACTACGCCAGCTACGACCCGTCCTTCCACGCAAACAACAGTTGCTAAATCCGATACCTATTTCGAGCTATCCATGATCGGTCGGTCCTTTGGCGATTCGGTTGTGGTTCGGTGGGCACCGCACAACGTTATTCTATACCGCGAAATCAATCGCAGCGGAGGGTATATCCTGACTCGCCGGAGCCTGGGCGCCAATGGTCGGCTACAGGTCGATTTCCAGAAAGATATAAAGGCCTGGACGCTCGACGAATGGAAACAACGGGTTTCACGTACCGATAGCCTGGCGGCTGCCTGCGCCCAATTGATTTACGGCAAAAGCAGTGTACTCCAGTCGGCCAACGATCCGGTTACACTCGACAAGCTGATGCAGCAGAAAAGTCAGGACGATTTTCAACTGATGTTTCTGCTACTGCTGGCCGATGAAAACGTGCGTCATGCAACAGGCATGGGATTGGGCTATGTGGACCGGGCCGTCAAAAAAGGCGTACAGTATTTTTATTACCTCACCCCGCGCTACAACGGCAAGCTGTTATCCGTCGATGAGCAAAAAGTACTGGTCAGTAATACCGGCACGTATAGCCGACCACCCATGCCAATTGTTCGGGCCGAACAACAAGACCGGGCCATCAAACTTAGCTGGGATCGGCAGGTTACCGACGAACTGTTCTCGGCCTATTACATCGAACGTTCAGCCGATGGCGGACGAACATTCCGGCGACTAAATCGGCTGCCTTACACGCAGGCACCTATTCAGTCGGAACAGACACTGTATAGCTACGTCGATTCGCTGAAACAGAACTACATCAAGTACCAGTACCGGGTTGTGGGTATCTCGCCCTTTGCTGAGCGCAGTATCCCATCGCCTGTACTGACCGCGCAGGGTGTCGACTTAACTCCGCCTGTTGGGGTCAGAAATGTGCAGGCCAAACACCTGGGCGGCAGTAAAGTCCGCATTACCTGGGAACAACCCAGCCTGTCACCCGATTTTGCCGGGTATGTTATTGCGCGGGGAAACGACGAAAGCAAGCCATTGATTCCGCTGACAAAACAGGTGTTGGGGAAAACAGTGCGTGAATATGTCGACGAAACGGCGAACCCTTACGAGAAAACGTTCTACAAGGTGATGGCAATCGACACGGCGAAAAACTCGAACCCGTCGATGGCGGCTTACTGTACGTTCAAGGACGTGACCGGTCCGGCCAAGCCTAAAAATTTGCAGGGATACATTGATACAACAGGCTTCGTGCGGATAGTTTGGGACCCCAACAAAGAACCGGACATCCTGGGCTATGCCGTGCTCATGGCGAATCAGGTCGACCATGTGTTTACCAACCGCACCAGTAGTTATCTACCAACCAGTGTTTTCGATGACCGCACCACGCTAACTACCTTAACGAAAAAGCTATATTACCGGGTTGTAGCCTACGATAAAAACTACAACCCCAGCCCTCCGTCCGATATCCTGGAATTGGCCAGGCCCGACAAAATTGCCCCTGCCAGCCCCGTCATCAGCGACTACGTCGCCAGTGACACCGCTATTGCCTTGCGGTGGGTAGCCAGCATCAGCGAGGACGTACGGGAACAGCTCTTGTTCCGGCGTGGAGCCAGTACCGAGACCTGGCATCAGATCAGCAAGCTGACGCCAAAACTGAACAGTTATGTGGATCAACAGGTAAAGCCGAACACGCCATACAGCTACATGCTGGTAGCCGTTGATTCAGCTGGCCTACGATCTGCCGAATCGTTCCCGCTTAATACGAATACCTTACAAATGGCACCCCGTCCGGTTAAGCAGCTCAGCGTACAGGTAGGGACCGATGGTAAGACCATCATCTTAAGCTGGAAGCATCCCGATCAATATGCCCGTTTTATCATTTATCGATCAAATGAGGCTAAGCTCCTGCGCTCATACGATGCCGTTAACCGCGAGCAAACCTTTACCGACAAAGCCATTCAGAAAGGCCAGTACGAATACGCGATTAAAGTAGTCTATCAGGACGGGCGCGAGTCTGGCCTCTCGAACCGGGTGAAAATTGATATCAAATAGCCATGAAACTACCCCTGCCCTATTTACTACTGAGTTTGGCGATGTTGGTAGCCACTCGTGTGTTTGCCCAGTCCAACGCGCCGACGGGTCTAACCGGTACGGCACCCGCGTATAACCGGGTCGTGCTGACCTGGAAAGACAATTCGACCAACGAAACCAGGTTCGAGATCGAGCGAAACAACTTCACCAGTTTCACCAAAATCGGTGAAGTTGGCGCTAATGTTACTACCTATACGGACAATAGCGTCGGGGGCGGCACCTATCGCGTTCGGGTCATTTTTCCGACCGGAGCAACGGCCGTCTCGAACGAATTTACCATCAGCACCCCACCCGAACCACCCGGAACCCCAACAGGCCTCACCGTAATTCCGCAGAACAGCAACAGCATTAAGTTGACCTGGAACAATGGGTCGGGGAGCGCCCCCACCGACTACCGGATTGAACGGGGAACCAGCTCGGGCGGTACGTTTACATTGTTGCAAACCGTGACCTACAGTCGTGCGCCAACGTTTACCGACGGTAGTGTAAGCGGTGGTCAGCCGTATTGTTATCGGGTCAGGTCCCAGAGCGGCAGCGTCGTGTCCGAGTTTACAGCGCCCATTTGTGCTACCCCACCCCTGTCTCCGACCAATGTCAAAAATCTACAGGCAAACGCGCTGAGCAGTAGTTCCATTAAACTGACCTGGGATCGCTACGGCAAAGAATCCGGTATTGGCATCGAACGCCGAACGGGCCAGTCGGGCGATTGGCGCCAGGTGGCTACCACGCTGGCCGATGGTGGTGAATTTACGGACAACAACCTGAGCAGCAACACCGAATACTGTTACCGCATCTCCGAAAGCGGGCACGATTATTCCAGTACGGCTTGTGCCACCACCCGGCAAAGTGCCCCCAGAGCACCAGCCCGGCTAACGGCTACAGCGGTGTCATCGTCGCAGCTTAACCTGACCTGGGCCGATCTGTCGGATAATGAAGCGAACTTTGAACTTCAGCGTGCCGATAGCCCCGGTGCTCAATTTTCGACCATTCAGACGTTAGGGCCAAATACAGTGACCTTCAGCGATCAGGGTTTACGAGCCAGCAACCAATATTGCTACCGGATTCGGGCCGTAAACAGCATCGGTGCCAGCGACTACACGGATAGCCAATGCGCGACGACACAGGCACCGCCCGTAGGCGCTCCCCAAAACCTGGTCGCCACCGCGACCTCGACAACCCAGATCAACCTGATCTGGGCGGGTGTGTCGGGCGCCACAAGCTACCAACTCGAACGGAGTCCCAATGGCAACGACGGCTGGAATAAAGTGGCCGATCCGGCTGGCAATGCCGTCAGCTACGACGATCCGGGGTTGACACCGAATACCCGTTATTACTACCGGGTTCGGGCCGTTGTCAATGGCACTCCAGGTCCCTTCAGTAACGTGGCCAACGCCATCACGCCCGATGTTCCACCGGCGGCACCAGCGCGACTGGACGCCACGGCCGTTTCCTACAACCAGATCAACCTAAGCTGGGCCGATCTGTCGGGTAACGAAAGTGGGTTTCAACTGGAGCGCAGCCCGAACGGGACGGATGGCTGGAGTAAACTGGCGGACCTGGGCCCTAATGCGACGAGCTACGAAGACAAAAGTGTTCAGCCCCAGACGCATTATTTCTACCGGGTGCGGGCTATCAATGCCGCAGGCCCGTCGGCTAATTCCAACGTCGCCGATGCGACGACACCGGTTGGTCCGCCCACTGCGGCACAGGACCTCAAAGCCACGGCTACGTCGACGACGCAGATTAGCCTGACCTGGAGTGCGATTCCCAATGCAGCGACCATTCTTATTGAGCGAAGCCCGGACGGCACCACTGGCTGGACATCCCTTACCACGGTCGGGGGCACGGCCACCAGCTACACTGATAACAATCTGACCGTCAATACCCACTACTATTATCGGATCAGGGCTACCAACGCAAGTGGACAGGGGCCGACCAGCAATGTGGCGGACGCTACCACGCCTGATGTACCACCGGCTCCACCCGCCCGGTTGACGGCTACGGCCGTATCGCCTACACAAATCAATCTGGCCTGGGCCGACCTGTCGGGCAACGAAAGCGGGTTTGAGCTTGAGCGCGGTGCCAGCGCCACGGGTACATTTGAAAAAATTGCCGATTTGCCCGCCAATACGACAAGCTACGAAGACAAGAACTTGACGGATAACCGGCCGTATTGCTACCGGATCAGGGCCAAAAACGCGGCTGGCCCGTCGGCCTACAGCGATGCGGCCTGCGCCACCACGCCCCTGGCCCCACCAGCAGTCCCGACGAACCTGACGGCGCAGGTATCTGATTATGATCAGATTCGGCTGAACTGGTCAGCGTTGAGCCCTTCAGCCGTTACGGTGGTCATCGAACGCTCGACAAACCCGACATCCGGCTTTGCTGAGATCAAGCAGCAACCGGCGAGCCAGACCAGTTACCTGGATATGGGCCTGCAGGAGTTTACAACCTATTACTACCGCATTCGGGCAGTGAATATGGCGGGCAATTCGGGCTATTCAAATGTAGCCAGTGCTCGAATCGAAGAGGTGATCATTGCCGTAGAAGACGAATTAGCGACTCACACCACACTCTACATGAATCAACAGGATCTGCACGTCGTTACCAACTGGTTTTCATCCATGCGGGCCACCATTCAGCTTATGACCGCAACGGGTCAACCGGTCCTGACCGACACCCGCAAAGTGAATCCGGCCGATGCCTGGCACTATGCCCTCGATCGCTTGCCGACAGGTATCTACATCATTTCCATCGTAGCCGACGGGCGTTCGCTCACCAAACGAATCTTAATTCCATGAAAACCAACCTGTTTCTTCTTTTTCTGCTGCTGAGTCTCGGCAGTTGCCAACCCAAACCGGTCAAGCCGATCACGGATTTGCTGGGCAAGGTCTGGAAAGCCAATACGGTCAACGAAGCAGATCGGCTGGTGTTTACGTTGGGGTCTACCACGAACATTAAACCAGGCTACATCAATTTCAGGCTCGACCTGAGTCGCCCCGATAAAGTCAGTCTGAAAGATGTGGATGGGCGGCTCGTAACCGGCACCTGGTCCGTTTCGACCGACAACAAGCGATTGATTTTAGCTAACCTCAACCCCAAACCCACCAATACGGGCGGCCTTATCGAATACAACATTCTGACAGAGCCAGACGGGTCGTCCCTGAAACTGGAACGAACATCAGAAAGTCGGAAAACCGGCAATACGATCGATCAGTATGCTTTAATTCCTGAGTAAGTTTTCAGCTTTCGTCTCTTATAAGTTTGCCTTCTTCATTTCGCCTACCGCAAAGTTTACAGCTCGGGCCGTTAGCGCCATAAAGGTGATCGACGGGTTCTGGGTACCGGTTGAGGTCATGGCTGCACCGTCCGTTACGAACACATTTTTCACACTGTGAAGCTGATTATGCGCATTGAGTAATGAGGTTTTGGGGTCGCGGCCCATCCGTACTCCGCCCATCTCGTGAATGTCGAGGCCGGGGTTGCGGTGATCGTCATAAGGTTTAATGTGCTTACACCCCGCCTTGTCCAGCATCTCCGATCCCTGTTCCAGAAAATCCTTCATGACCTTCAGATCGTTGTCGGTGTAGCCAATGTTCGTCACGAGTTGCGGAATCCCCCAGGGATCTTTCTGGTCGGTGCTGAGCCGAACCTGATTTTCATAACGTGGCACGGTTTCGGCCTGCATCATCATGAATACGTGCCAGGCACCGGGGTCACTTAGTTTATCTTTGAAATTGGCTCCGAAATCATCCTGCCCGGTTCCGCGCTGCCAATTGCCGCGAGCCGCACTAAACGCCACCATGTATCCCCGCTGGAAGTCCATTTCCTGCTTCCGAACGTTTCTAAAATTGGGCATAAAGGCCGTTGTTGGCCGCCGACCATAGTAATAGCCATCGTCGAAACCTTCATAATCGGCCACGATGTTGCCCCGATAGTTGTGAAACGCCACATAGCGACCCAGCGCACCACTATCGTTCCCGAGTCCGTTCGGGAATCGACGGGAGGTGGAATTGAGAAGAATCAGGTTCGTGTTCAGACAGGCCGCATTGACGAAGATAATCCGGGCGTAATATTCGGTCATCTGTTTGGTATGCGTATCGATGACGCGAACGCCAGTTGCCTTACCAGCCTTCCCGCCTTTTCCTTCCTCATATATAATCGAATGCACGACCGAATCGGGCCGGAGGGTTAACTTACCCGTTTTGGCAGCCCACGGAATGGTGGACGAATTGCTACTAAAATACCCACCATAGGGGCAGCCCCGGTAACACAAATGCCGCGCCTGGCACTGCGCCCGTCCCTGATCATAATGAATTTGTTTCGGTTCCGTCAGATGCGCACAGCGGCCAATGATCACATGGCGGTCTTTGTAGCTTTCGGCAACGCGTTTCTGAATGTGTTTCTCTACACAATTCAGTTGCCAGGGTTTTAAAAACTCGCCGTCGGGCAGGGTTTCCAGCCCGTCTTTGTTGCCGCTGATACCCACAAATTTTTCCACGTGGCTATACCATGGCGCAATATCTTCATACCGAATGGGCCAGTCGATGGCGGCCCCATCGCGGGCGTTGGCTTCGAAATCAAACTTACTCCACCGCTGCGTTTGCCGCGCCCAGATCAACGATTTACCCCCAACCTGATAGCCCCGAATCCAGTCGAACGGTTTTTCCTGTACATACGGGTGCTCGGCATCTTTGACAAAAAACTGCTGCGTCCCTTCATCCAGGGCGTAGCATTTGGTAGCAATCGGATTCTCTTTATCGAACGCGTCCGACATCCGGTTCCGGTGCGGGAACTCCCACGGATTGAGCGTTGCCGTTGGGTAGTCGACAATGTGTTTCACATCGCGTCCGCGTTCGAGCACGAGCGTTTTCAACCCTTTTTCGCAAAGTTCTTTAGCCGCCCAGCCGCCACTGATTCCCGAGCCAATCACGATGGCATCGTAGGTACGGGCAGCTTTAGCATCACCGGTAATGTTCATGAGGGTACAGGTTTAATACGTAAAGATAAATGAGCACGAGGAGAAAATTACGAGTACAGTTTTGACAATACATCTATTGTCATACAGGTTAGCAATAGATATATTGTCAACCATTCATAAACCATCGACGACGTCCTGGCCGAAGTGACGCCGATGGCTATTGACTACGCCTAGTGATTCTGTGCGGTCGTTCGTATCTTTATTGTCGGCCGGAGCCAGATTCAGGCCAGCTTTTCTGAATGGAAACAATTGCTAACCCCACTCAACCCGTTCCCCTGCACCCTGGTTTGCCCTTCCTGGGCAACACGCTGGCCTTTCTTCGGAATCCGCTAGGCACCCTGGATACGTTGCAGCGAAACCATGACCGTATGGTTCACCTACGCATCGGCGGTCGGAATCAGTATCTGGTTTTGCAGCCCGAAGATGCCAAACACGTTCTGCAGGAAAACCACCGGAATTATGGCCGTTCACCGGCGTTCGAAATCCTCAAAATCTTCCTGGGAAATGGCCTGCTTACCAGTGACGGCGATTTTTGGCGCAGGCAACGTCGATTGGCGCAACCGGCCTTCCATCGACAGAAACTGGCCGCGCTGACCCAGACCATGATTTCGGAAACGGCCGACTGGCTTGATGAGCTTAATGGCCATACCCTGAACGAGCCGGTCAATGTCTCGCAGGCCTTTATGGACGTAACCATGCGCATTGTCTGCAAAACGCTGTTCGGATCTGATACCAACGGTAAACTCGACGGCCTTTCCAACGCGCTGGACACGCTCAATTACCTGGCGAACAAGCGGATGTTGTCCCCGCTCCGGTTGCCCTACGCCTGGCCAACGCCCGATAATCAACGCTCTAAACGGGCCCGGATGCAGGTCGATTCGTTTATTTTCGGGCTTATCGATGAACGACGAAAAGCCCCCGACGAACGCGATGATTTATTGGGGATGCTGCTCAGCGCCGAAGATGAAGAAACGGGTGAGCGCATGTCGAATCAGCAGCTGCGGGATGAATCGGTAACCATTTTTTCGGCCGGTCACGAAACCACGGCGGTTTCGATGGCCTGGACGATCCACCTCCTCACCAAACACCCTGACGTCTTGGCCCGGCTTAAGGCCGAAAGCCAATCCGTTCTGGGTGATGCCCGAACACCAGCACCTGAAGCCTTTCGTGCATTGACCTACACGATGCAGGTTGTCCAGGAATCTCTGCGGCTTTATCCACCCGCCTGGATTATGAGCCGACGGGCACACCAGGACGATCATATAGGCCCGTATACGATTCCGGCGGGCGATACGGCTTTGGTCTGTCCCTACCTTCTGCACCGCGACCCGAACAACTGGCCTGTTCCTGATCGGTTCGACCCTGACCGATTTGCGCCGGGTGGGCCAAAAGAAAGCCTGCACTCGTACGCTTATTTGCCTTTTGGCGGAGGGCCACGTTTATGCATCGGTAATCAGTTTGCGCTGATGGAGATGCAAATCCTGTTGGCAATGTTCGTCCGCCGTTTTAGGCCTAAAGCCGTCAATAATCAGCGCATTATTCCGAAGCCATTGATCACATTGCGGCCCAACCAGGCTATTCGGGCTGTTTTAGCGTAACCAGCCAATTATACTTTTCGAAGAACTTTACGATGAAACCGTTCCACGCGTAACAAAAAGTATACATACCTCAATCATTTAACTCGTAAAGTGCATATTGACCGTGAAACACGCTTGTATCTTTCATAGATGCTATTGACTTTGTGACCGATAAAGCCAACCTTAGTTAATCCATTGATGTTCTGATTAATTCACCTTAAAAACGACACGATGAGACTACAAATTAATGCCGTTAAGTTTACGGCCGATCAAAGCCTGTTAGATTTTATCCAGGCGAAACTCGATAAGTTGGACACATTTCATGACCATATTATTGGCGGAGAGGTGTTTCTAAGGCTAGATGGAGCCGACTCCAACAAGGTTAAAGAGAAGGTAGTGGAAGTCAGGCTGATGTTGCCAGGCAAAGAACTGTTTGTCAAAGAACATGACAAGAGCTTCGAAAGCGCAACGGACCGTGTGATGGATGTGCTGAAAGATAAGCTTGTTCGGTTTAAACAAAAACGTAATGATATTTCCAGTCCTGCCATTACAGAAGCTAAAACGCAGGTAGAAGATGAAGATGAGGTCTATGAGACCGATGAGTTATAAACGAGTATAACTTTATGCAAAACAGAAAAGCCACTCCCATAAGAGTGGCTTTTCTGTTTATGACGCGATTAGAACGGTGCCCTACAATCCAAATTCAGCTTTTACCTGATCAACGAAGTCCAGTTTCTCCCAGGTAAACAATTCGACTTCGACTTCTTTGGTTTGCCCGTTCGAGCCGAATGTCTTCTTCACGATTTCATTCTTACGGCCCATGTGCCCATAAGCGGCCGTTTCCGAATAGATTGGGTTACGAAGTTTAAGCCGTTGCTCAATGGCATACGGACGCATATCGAAAATGGCAGCCACTTTTTCGGCAATCTCGCCATCGTGTATGTCTACTTTCGATGTGCCATACGTATTCACGTATAAACCACAAGGCTTGGCAACGCCAATGGCATAAGAAACCTGTACCAGCACCTGGTCGCAAAGACCGGCAGCGACCAGGTTCTTGGCGATGTGCCGGGTAGCATAGGCTGCCGAACGGTCTACTTTGGACGGATCTTTTCCGGAGAAGGCACCACCGCCGTGAGCACCTTTACCACCGTAGGTATCGACAATGATCTTACGGCCTGTTAGACCGGTATCCCCGTGAGGACCACCAATGACGAACTTACCCGTTGGGTTGATGTAATACGTAATGTTATCGGTGAACAAGCCATGAAGTTCCGCCTTCTGAGCGGCTTTCACGCGTGGAATAACAATATTGATAATGTCATTCTTGATTTTCGCGAGCATCGTTTCGTCGTCGGCGAAATCATCGTGCTGCGTCGACACCACAATCGTATCGATACGAATTGGCTGATCGTCGTCCGAATACTCAATCGTCACCTGCGACTTGGCATCCGGCCGAAGGTAAGGCATCAAGTCAAGCTCGTTGTTGCGGATTTGTGACATTTCCCGCAGAATGGCGTGGGCCAGATCCAGCGGCAAGGGCATGTAATTATCCGTTTCGTTGGTTGCATAGCCGAACATCATACCCTGATCGCCCGCGCCCTGCGCATTGGCCAGCGTCTCGAAATCGGGATTCTCCACCTTACGATCAACACCCTGATTGATGTCAGCCGATTGGTCGTGAAGGGCCGAGAAAATACCGCATGAGTTGGCCTCAAACATGTATTCGCTCTTGGTATAACCAATTTTACGAATGACATCACGCGTAATCTTCTGAACGTCCAGATACGTATCCGTCTTGATTTCGCCAGCCAGTACGACCTGACCTGTGGTAACGAGCGTTTCGCAGGCTACTTTACTGGACGGATCAAAGGCCAGAAAATTATCAATCAATGCATCAGAGATTTGGTCGGCAACTTTATCGGGATGGCCCTCGGAAACAGACTCGGAAGTAAAGAGATAAGGCATTGCGCTATCTATAGAACTTGGTTAGAAAGTGCAAAGCTACGAGTTTCTGTGTAGGGGGCAAGTCGCTATCGGTTTCGGATGGTCTTATCCGACTATCTTTCGGCGTAGTACATCAAAAAAAGCGCTGAGAAAGGGCCTAAATGGCATCGTCGCAAACAACCGTAGTTCATCCATAAAACTGGTCTCTTCATCCAGGAACGTGAAGACTCGTCCAGGATTCTCCGTGTATACCCGCGTAAAAATGTCATCGGCCGGGTGGCGATGCTTCTCCAGTACATTGAGAAAAATACTGTCATATAGTTTAAATCGGCGGGCTAACCAGGGAGCAGGCCGATGGGGCTTGCCCGTTTTTACCAAATTTTGGACAATCGTCTGTAAATACCGTTGCGTCCGGTGGAATGTGTAGCCCGTTGACGCTTTGGTATACCCCCCCGATGTGCCAATTCGAACGATATGCTCAGATGGATTTTCGGGAGCGGATTCATCCGACATTGGAATTACACCGTATTCGGTTTCGCTGATTTCGTAAGCACCCGCCCGTAGGTATTGGTCGATGTAATGTCGTAGCTCGACTTCATACTCGCCGTCGGTAAGCAGTTTTTCGTTAAAGAGGGTAAACTCAACCAGTGCCGTTCGTTCATCGAACGGCAACACGTATAGGAACCGACAATCACCATGCTGCTTCACCCGAAAATCCATAATTTCGGGACGTTGAGGATCAAAACACGCATGCTCAGTCTGAATCACCCACCCTTTAAAATGTTGTAATAAATTGTGATTTTCGGGCTGGTCCAGCTTCAACAGAAATGTACTATCAAACACATAATCAGCCATATATGGCTCATCATCGGCAATGACGAATCCACCCTGTGGTGTATCTTTTAGGCGGTTAATAGTTGCCTGCTTCCATTCGATAGTAGGGTGTTTGGCCAGCTCCTGTTGTACGAACTCGTAGAAATCTACACCCCGGAGCATCTTGTACTGATAGGCGCCCATTTCGATAGGCCCGGCATAGGTTGTCCCGTGAAAGCTGACCGTATCCCAGGTGCGAAACAGTATGGGGTCAAAGTGAGTCAATCGGGATGCCCTTCCCGGCTCACCTTCCGAACGGGAAGGCGTATTCTTTGGCTCCCAAAAACACCAGGTGCGGTCGTTGCTGTTTTTAGCTTCTCGATCCAGAATTAAAATGCTTCGGTCGCGTAGCGGTGACTGACTCAGGTAATAGGCCAGACTCAAACCCGCCATCCCGCCCCCGGCAATGATGAAGTCGTATTTTTTCATGCGGCAAAGAAAAAGTCCGAACCCAGGGCCCGGACTCTCTTCTCTAAGTCTAGAATAAACTTAATTGTTTACGAAGTCATGAAAACGGTGCGTAGCTGAGTCCCATTATTGCTCATTAGCTACTTATCTCTTTTTATACGTTGACATGCTTTTCGGCATGGTAACTCGACCGTACCAATGGACCGGCCTCCACGTATTTCAAGCCACGTTTCAATCCTTCTTCCCGGTATTTAGCAAATGTTTCGGGATGAATCCATTCAATGACTTCGTGGTGCATTTTGGTTGGCTGCAGGTACTGGCCCAAGGTTAAAATATCGAGTCCGTTTGCCGCCAGATCATCCATTGCCTTCACCAGTTCATCGTAGGTTTCGCCCAAACCGAGCATAATGCCCGATTTTGTCCGTTGTCCGTATTCTTTCGTACGACGGATCTGCTCCAGGCTACGCTCGTAACGAGCTTGTGGCCGAACACGCCGATAAAGCCGCTCAACGGTTTCCATATTATGGGAAACAACTTCCTGGCCTGCTGAAATCATCCGTTCGAGGGCTTCCCAGTTTCCTTTTGTGTCAGGAATCAACGTTTCGATAGTCGTTGCGGGCGATGCTTCTTTGATCAGTCGTACCGTTTGGTACCAGATTTCGGCACCCCGGTCTTTTAATTCATCCCGGTTGACCGATGTAAGGACCGCATGCTTGACCTTCATCAGCACAATCGCTTCGGCTACGCGACGAGGCTCATCGGTATCATATTCATTTGGACGGCCCGTGGCTACAGCGCAAAACGTACAACTTCGGGTACATACGTTCCCTAAAATCATAAACGTGGCCGTACCGGCTCCCCAGCACTCACCCATGTTTGGGCAGTTGCCGCTCTCGCAAATTGTATGGAGTTTATGTTCATCCACCAGCTTACGAACTTTTGCATATTCGGGGCCAATGGGCAGTTTCACGCGAAGCCAGTCGGGACGTTTCGGTACGCCCGCCCGGTTACGTTGTTGTTCGGAGGGTATTACGGGTAGTTCAATCATGTCACCTCAATCCTTTCCAGCAAAATTCGTTTTTCGGACGTAAAGTTCACCAACCGGGACTGAGTACGCAAACGGAATTCAAGGCAGCGAAGGTGACGGCGTCACGCCAGACGCCCTTTCCCGTTTGTCTCTCTATTTTTTACTACCAAAAAATAAGGTGATGTACCCCGAGGTGAAGAAGCTACGGTTTCCATCTTCCCGTTTGCCTGTCGGATCGGGATTGGGAATGATAACGATTTTGTTGGGGAAAGCCTCGGCCAGAAAACCGATTTCGACGCCTGTAGTATTGTTTCGAAAAGCGCTCAGTTCAAAACTAAGAGCCGCTTTCAGGTTTAAGCCAACGGTCAGCTTCGATTCACCAATTCCCTGAAAAAAGCCCCCTGCTCCCGTAACGGTTTCGCCGGCGGAGGTAGCAAATCCATTAACCTGTGAGGCCGGTACCGTTCGGGTCTGGTTCCCGTAAGAAACTTCAAGATAATAGGGCTTAACGATACCCAGCGATGGACCCGCAGCCAGAATGCCGCTAATGGCAATGCCTTCATCGGCGCTACGCTGAAACAGCTTCACCTCCCGACCATAGGAAGGCCGCAGAACAAATAGATAGTTCTCTTTCCCATCCAGATAACCGGAGCCAATATTATTGATAGAAGACCGAAGTTCTTTGGGGTGTTTTACGTTCACCAGTTCGACACTGAGATACCGATACTGCGGCATACCGAACAGCGAATTAGAGAGCTGCTTGGACTGCCTGAATGCGAAGCCGCCAACAATACCCGAGTTTGTATTTGTTGTGATGCCAAACGTGGTTATCGTTTTGTAATTATCCTCTTCAACATCAGCTTTTTGCGCTACGGCTCGCGGCCCCCATAACAGCGAGGTGCATAGCAAAAAACCAGTCAATACGTATATAGTTCTCATCGTCGTAAAATCCTGAAATAAAAATACTATTTTTTGCTGTTGTTAACAACTTCAAACCAAAGTATTAGCGTAACTACCCGTTCATCTATATGTTTACGTTTATAAATCAGGAAGCGGCAAAAACTATAAGTTGTAAGTTTGCAGGTCGCAAGTCTGGTTAGCGTCAGGGTTCTCTGACCGCACCAGACAGCGAGCAGTAACTGGTTTTTATCAGCGACTGAACACATATAAATCCATTAGTTACCCTTTTATGGCCACAATTCATATTGACTACCTAGGCGAGTTACGCACCGAATGCGTCCATCTGCAATCGGGCACTCACATCAATACCGATGCGCCCACCGATAACCAGGGCCGGGGCGAAGCCTTCTCGCCTACCGATCTGGTGGCAAATGCACTGGGCACCTGTATCATTACAACGATGGCCATTTTTGCCCGACGGGACGGTATCGAGCTAAAGGGAAGCAAGCTGGACGTAACCAAAATTATGACCAGCCAGCCACCCCGGCGCATCGCCCGCATTGACGTTGACCTGACCCTACAGACCAATGCGTTACCCGATGAGGCAACCCGTACCCGGCTTGAAGCCATTGCTCACTCGTGTCCGGTAGCTATCAGCCTGCATCCCGACATTGAGCAGGCGGTGAGCATTTGCTGGGAAGAAAGCATTCCCGTTTCAGAATAAACTGGCGTGCCGGGTTTATCGGTTCTTCTTTCGTTTCTGCCGCCAGCGCTTAACATCGGCGGTCAGGTTTTCGAGAAAAAACGATGGTCCAACGGACAAATAAAGTCCGGTATAATTGATTTGACTTTCGGGAATATCCCGTTTTAGAATGAATCGGTAGCCTGTCAGCACATTGAGGCCAAACCAGTGCAAGGGTCGTAACCAAGGCACCAGAGGAAACTGATAGGCTGCCGATACACCTACGCCCAATGGCAAAAAAACACCCCTCGCTACTTCATTTTTACCAGCCAGATCGTCGTTAACTTCATATCTGGAATGGCCATACCCCAGTTCAATAGGCATACTCACTTCAAAGGCTTTCCGGCGGAACAGATAACGCTCATAATAGACGGTGGCAATGCGCAGACGGCGCGTAACAGACTCCGATGTATTGGGCAACAGACCTGGCCTGTCGATATGCTGATTAAGAAAATAAAAGCCAGCCCCCGCCTTAAAACTGGCGGATCGACCTCCCGCGAGAGCCGGTCTATCTCGTTTTGACGGAAACAAAAAACCAGCCCTTATCCCATATACACTAACCGGCACCCGGCGGTTGTCTTCGCTACGGGTATCCTTAAAAAAGAAAAAGCGCTGATCAGTAGATGCCGTAAACGTCAACGATTTAGGTTGCGCTACCTGAACACCCGTTGTATCGGCGTTTTTTTCCAGCGGTTGCCACACCGCTCCGGCATGTACATGCCAAAGAGTGAAGAACAAAAAAAGACCTGTACAGGTGAGCTGCACAAAGCATTGAAGAGTTATCCGCCAAGGTTGCCTGTTTCTTTTCATCATACGATGAATACATAACCGATAAAGACAACAATGGTTAGACTACAAACGGCTGCGGTTACTTATAAATCAGCCAAAGGCAATTAATTTATAGTAAATAGATAGGCATAAACGTGAAAGCAGTTCGTGGAAGCGCCGTAAACTAATTCAGATAGCCCCGTATAGTATATAAAAATAAGCGATCCTGATAGAATACATATTAAATAAATACAATGTTGATCCAACTTCTTTCTTGTTAGCCATTTAGCCTGTAGGGGCGGAGCATGTTCGATGAACTACGTTTTTTACAATAAAATCCCCTAGTGTTCCTGTCCGGGAACGTTCCCGGCAACGCTTGCATAAAAAAAAGTTTGTTTTTTCTTTCTATTATCTACTATTATTTACAAGCTTACGATAGTGTTGAAGAAACTACGGTTTCGGCAAACCTACCCTAATCATTAAATAGTCCATATCTTTTATAACCTCTAACCAACTTTTCTTCAATGCCTAAAGACTTACTGTAATAAGTAGAAACCCTTACGCCTGGCGCTTTGACTTACACGAAACTGTTACATACCGTGTCTAACAAGTCATATTCTGCCTACAGCGCTGAGGAGTTCGCCCTCGACGACCTGTTTGTCCGTTGGGTGAAATACCCGAACGACGAAGAGGTAGCCTCGTATTGGCACATGTGGCTCTTGAATCATCCCCATCAGGAAGAGACGGTTGAGACAGCACGTGAATTGATTCGGACGGGTAGCCTCCCCTACCTGCCAGGCCTGTCAACGGATGACGTTTCATCGGTATGGGGCCGGATTCGCGAATCACTCCAGACCATGGAGGATGTTCGCCCGTTGCAACCCGACGTACGGGTCGTTGCTGGCTGGTGGTATTTTATCAGAACGGCCCTGGCCGCATCGGGTGTGATCGCCCTGATTGGCTGGGCGCTCTGGATGCAGTATGGACCCAACCAATCGGTTTGGAGCATCAATGCACCGGCTGGTCAAACCCGCCAGATTCGCCTGCCCGATAACTCGACCATGACGCTTTACCCCAATAGCAGCGTCCGGTATGCCCGGAGATGGGGGGATGAAACGCCAAGAGCAGTCTGGCTGGACGGAGAAGCGGATTTCGCGATAACCCACCGGAGTGACACCTCGTCGGCTCGCCTGTTCAGAGTTCATACGGGTGGCCTTACGATTGAAGCGCTTGGCACCATCTTTCGGGTACGGCAACGTCCTAATGGTACATACGTAGCCCTAACCTCAGGGCAAGTCAACTTGCTGGTAAAGCACCAGGGGCCTATTCAGCTCAACCCGGGTGAAGCAATCGAGGTGGCGGCTGGTCCGGCCAGGATCTTACCATAGTCAATAACCTTTACACTAATCTAATCTAACATGCAGACAACTATTACCCAACCACCACGCCTGGCGTGGCTTCCTCTGCTTGGTCTGACGGCACTCGTGCTGACTGGCCAACCAGCGTTCAGCGCGCCCCCGGCGCGCCTTAACACGACCCTTACAAGCCCCAAACAGGAGCGCGCCATAACGGGTAAAGTGCTGTCGTCTGACGATAATACCGGGTTGCCGGGCGTCAATGTGGCGGTAAAAGGTACGACCCGTGGCACGACTACGGACGCCAATGGCGACTACAAAATAAACATACCCAATGAACAGGCCGTACTCGTATTTTCATCGGTAGGCTTTGTCTCTCAAGAAGTTACTGTTGGCAATCGGTCTACCGTTACGATAACCATTCAGGCCGATACCCGCGCGCTCAACGAAGTGGTAGTGGTAGGTTATGGCTCGCTGAAAAAGAGTCAGACAACCGGGGCTATCTCATCAGTTTCGGCGAAGCAAATCACCGAGCAACCCATTACCAACATAGGTCAGGCGATGCAGGGCCGTGTCGCAGGTGTAGATGTAGCGCAATCCGGGAGTAAACCAGGCTCGACACCGACGATCCGGATTCGGGGCCGTCGTTCGTTCAATGCTGGCAACAACCCGCTATACGTTGTCGATGGCATTCCGCTTACCGGCGATAGAAATGAACTGTTAGGCACTCGTCCATTCGATTTTACCTCGGGTGGTTACGAAGACCTGAATCCAAACGATGTTGCCTCGCTGGAAATCCTAAAAGATGCTACGGCAACCGCAATTTACGGAGCCAGAGGTGCTAACGGTGTCGTACTGGTAACGACCAAACGGGGCAATAACAACGGAAAGACGACAATCAGCTATGATGCCTACGCGGGTGTTACAGATCCGTTAGACAAAGTTCATCTGTTCAATGGCCCAGAATTTGCCGAATACGTACGGGAAGCTTATCGGTCTACCAATGAGTATAATGACGCCAATGGAAAGCCGGTACCAACAGGGGTAGCGGACGCCTATGCAGACGCCCACGTTGCCCCATTAGGAGGAGACCCTGCGGTAGCCGCCGGTATTGCCGCCAATCGGAACACCGATTATCAGTCATTAATCCTAAGGCAGGGGTTTCAGCAAAATCACTCACTTGGCATTCAGGGCGGAACCGAAAAAACACAGTTCTATATTTCCGCTGGCTATTTTCTTGACAAAGGCATTAATCCTGGTCTAGATTACTCGCGTTATTCATTGCGGGCCAATATTGATCATCAAATCAATAAGGTGATCAAAGTCGGTATCTCTTCATATATGATGTATAGCGTTCGAAACGGAGCCAACCTTAATCCATACGGTTTCACACTTTCGCAAAACCCACTTGGCAGGCCCTATGACGATAACGGGAACATCATCTTCTCGCCGACCAACGATGCCTTGCTGACTAATCCATTGGCAGAAATTGTGCCGGGTGCTCAGGTAGATCAAATCAAAAAA
Organism: Spirosoma horti; assembly: GCF_054776595.1. NCBI lineage: Bacteria > Pseudomonadati > Bacteroidota > Cytophagia > Cytophagales > Cytophagaceae > Spirosoma > Spirosoma horti. Next base: position 256,060 of record NZ_BAAHBQ010000005.1, on the reverse strand, counting down.
TACCGGATTTTCAACAGTATTTATGCCGAAGCCAACATTATCGACGGCTTAAAATACCGGGTTAATTTTGGTCCTGATTTTTCCGTTTCGCGGGCAGGTCGCTTTACTGGTTCTCAGACGAACGACCGGAAGGGTGGTGACCCAACGGCGTCCAACAACAATCAGTTTGGATTCAATTATACACTGGAAAACATCCTGACGTATAACAAGACGTTTGGCAATCATAATGTAGGAATAACGGCACTACAATCCATTCAACGGGATAATTTTGAATACAGCAACCTATCCGTACAAGGTGTTCCGGCCGAAACACAGCAATATAACAATGTAGGGAATGCCAGTCTGGTGTTGGGCGTCGGGAGCAATTTAATTCAGTGGACGCTCAACTCGTTTATGGGTCGTATTAACTATGACTACAAGGATAAATACCTGGTAACCGTAACGATTCGTCGGGATGGTTCGAGCCGTTTTGGTGAAAACACTAAATACGGTAACTTTCCAGGTATCGCTTTGGCCTGGAACATCAACAACGAGGACTTCCTGAAAAATGTGTCCTGGCTTGATCAATTGAAGTTACGGGTTAGCCGGGGTTCTGTAGGAAACCAGGGGGTGGTGCCTTATCAAACGCAGGGGCTGCTGAGCCGTACTGTATATGCCTGGAACAACACGGCAGCTTATGGGTATCGGCCTAGTACGATTGGTAATCCTGATTTGAAATGGGAAACGTCGACCTCATCGAACATTGGTATAGACTTTAGCCTATGGCGAGGACGGGTAGCCGGTTCGATCGAATTCTATCAGACCAATACAACCGACCTGCTACTGTCGGACCAATTACCGCAGTCTATTGGCTTTAACGCCGTTACAAAAAACGTCGGCGAAACCCGCAACCGGGGGGTTGAACTTAGTTTGTCGACGGTAAACGTTAACTCAAAAGGTGGGTTTAAATGGACAACGGATTTCGCCTTCACCAAGAATAACGAAGCCATTATTTCCCTCTACAACGGTGCCGTTGATGACCTAGGCAACAAGTGGTTTATTGGCAAACCATTGACTGCTTATTTTGATTACAAGAAGGCAGGTATTTGGCAGACCAGCGAAGCCGATGCAGCTAAATCATACCAAAGTGCAGTTGGGCAAATTAAAATACAGGATACCAACAAAGACGGCAAAATTACAGCCGATGACCGTGTCTTCCTGGGTTCAGATATTCCCAACTTCAGTGCTGGCATTACCAACCGCTTTAATTACAAAGGATTCGATCTATCGTTCTTCGTGTATGGACGTTTTGGTCAAACAATTCTGAGCGGATTCCACCGGGATAACAATCAGTTGGCCGGTCGATATAATCAAATTAAAGTAGATTACTGGACGCCTAATAACCCGACCAACGAATTTCCTCGACCCAATCATAACCAGGAATTTCCTGTCAATAATTCCGCCTTATTTTACTTCGATGGTACATTCGTGAAAGTCCGTAACATCAATTTCGGGTATACTTTCTCGTCAAAGTTAACTCAGAAGTTGGGTATGCAATCGCTACGTGTCTTTACCAGTATTCAGCAGCCGTTCATCTTCTCGACGTATCGGTCGAAATACAATGGTGTCGATCCAGAAACAGCAGATGGCACGATCAATAATAATGTTACGCCTGCTACCCGGATAACGACCTTTGGCTTAAACGTTAAATTTTAATCATACTGGAGGTAGCTGTTTGACACAACTTTTAATTGCTAAAAAAAATGAACCGTATACATATAAAAAAATCAGTTTGTATGCTTGGCATACTAGCGTTTATGCTGGTTAGTCAATCTTGTAAAGACGTACTGGAAGAGAAAGTCATTTCCAGTATCGGGAATGATTATATCAACACGCCAAAGGGTTTCGAGGATGCTACCAGAGCTTCTTATGCTCCACTACGAAGTTTCTATGCAACGCAACAGGGCCTGACGATGACAGAGTTCGGTACGGATTTGTATACGACCGGTTCTGACGGGAGTTACAAAGGCTTCCATTTCTATGATACCCAGCTAAATAGTTTTGTCGATATTCTACAGGGTGTTTGGGAAGAGCTTTACCGAGGCATCAACACATGCAATGCGGTTATCGAACGAGCACCAGCAGCAACGGGAATTAGTGACGCGCTAAAAAAGCAGCGGGTAGCGGAAGTTAAGTTTCTTCGTGCACACTATTACTTTATTCTGGTACAACAGTGGGGAGGTGTAGACTTACGCTTAACGGAAACGTTGGGACCGACAAAAAAAACCAGTCGGGCCACCGAAGCCGATATTTATAAAGCTATTGTGGCTGATCTCGAATCGGCGTTGCCGGATCTGGAAAACAAAGCCAGATCTTCCGACTATGGCCGTGCGACAAAAGCGGCTGCCGAACATCTGCTGGCTCGAGTGTACCTGACAAAAGCAACATCGTCAGCGAAAGCAGCCGACGATTATGCCAAAGCCGCTACCTATGCTCAGAATGTGATTGCTAACTATGGGTTTAAATTATTGCCCGATTTTGCGAGTGTGTTTGCGCAGGGAGCAGGCGAAATTAATGATGAAGTAGTTTTCGCGGTTCAGTATACATCTGATCCGCTGACTAATGCTGCCTCATCTCCGTTAGCCAGTTCGGGGGGAAATACTGGGGGTAATAACCTTCACTTATTTTTCGGTATGCAGTATGATACGCAGGCCGGTATGGTTCGGGACATTTTTTATGGCCGCCCTTTTAGGCGCTTACGCCCAACAACCTATGCTTTAGAAACAGTTTTTAAGGATCGCGTCAATGATTCACGGTATAAGAAGTCGTTCCGGGATACCTGGTTAAGCAACAATCCGGGAACATTTAACACGGCCTTCGATAAATCCAAGTCAACCGTTACGTTCAAAGCGGGTGACACGGCCATTTTTATTCCTGGTTACGAAATGCCGCTGGCTGAACGGGCAAAAAAACCCTATCAGGTTCTGGTGCCCAGTGCTTATACGGAAACTTTGTTTTTGCCACTTCAAAAGTTTTTCGACCCCCTTCGTCCAGACAAAACGTATGAGCCTGGTAGCCGCGACTATCTGGCGTTCCGCTTAGCCGAAACATACCTGATATTGGCCGAAGCTCAGATTAAGTTAGGAAAAACGACAGAAGCAGCCACGGCTCTCAATGCAGTGCGTCGGCGGGCAGCCTGGCCCGGCAAAGAAGCAGCGATGGAAATCACGCCGGCTAATGCGACGATGGACTTCTTGATGGAAGAACGCGGTCGGGAATTAATGGGTGAACAGATGCGCTGGATGGATTTAAAACGTTGGGGAAATCTGGTGGAGCGCGTTAAACTCTACAACCCACAGGGTGCCGTAAACGTAAAAGAGACGAATAACCTTCGACCAATTCCGCAAACCCAGATTGACCGGACGGAGAAAGCGGCTGATGGTAGCGCAGGGTTTCCCCAGAATCCAGGATACTAGTGAGTGAACGAACGACACAGTAAAAGAGCGGTCCGCCATAATGGCGAAAACAGGCGTAAGCAATTTTCACCGCTACGGCGGGCCGCTCCTTCACGCTGTCGCTCGTTTACCTCAGTAGAAATGAGTGTCCCAGCGCTTCTTTAAATGATTTTTACGTAAAACGATTAATTAACAATCAGTTAGCTGACTAGCCGTTGCATCTGATTATTTACCCTTATGACTATGCTGGAAACGGTAAATCGACGGCAGTTTTTGACAACAGCTGGTGTTTCGGGCTTAACTTTACTAACGGGTATGAATCGGCTATTGGCCGGTAACGCCAAACCTTCCGGTATGAAAATTGCCTACTCGGCCATCACCTGGGGAGGTAACGATGCTCAGGCAATCACCGACATATCGGCACTTGGCTATCGCGGAATTCAGCTTCGTGCCAATGCTTTTGGCCCTTACAAAGCCAGGCCGTCGGAATTAAAAGCGCTGCTCGATCAGCATCACCTGGCCCTGGCTATGTTTTCGAGTGGCAACGTTGAGATCGACCCGGCCAAAGAACAGAGTACCATTGACATGCACGTGGCCCACGCCAGTTTCGTGAAGGCGTTGGGTGGTTCGGCCATTCAATTAACCAACTCAGCCCGGCCTAAAGATCGGCTCCCAACGACCGAGGAATTGAAACGGCTGGCAACGGTTATGAACGAAATCGGCAAACAAACCGCCGATTTGGGCGTGCAGGCAACGTATCACAACCACATGAGCCAACTCGGTGAAACGCCCGAAGAAGTGGAGGTGATTGTGCAGGCCATGAATCCTGAATTCGTAAAATTAGAACTCGACATTGCCCATTATAAACAAGGGGGCGGATTACCGGAGAAAGCGGTAAAACAGTATAAAGACATCATTTATGCCCTTCATTTAAAAGATACGATGTCTCCTCTCCCCGACAAGCCTGATAACCCAAAAGCGTATAAATTTGTCGAGTTAGGCCGGGGAAATGTCGATGTTCCGGCGGTGTTTAAAGCCCTGGACGAGATTAAGTTCAAGGGATGGGGGATCATCGAACTGGATGGTATACCGGAAAAAGACAAGACTGCCGCTCAATGCGCTCAGATCAATAAAGATTACTTAACTAAAACCCTACATTATCCTTTGTGAAAGCTAGCTTGCCACAAAGCAAACGTCTATGAAAAAATCGTTCATTTTTGGTCTTTTGGCCCTTAGCCTGATTGCTGCCGAAAAGCCACAGGCCCCTAACACGCTAAGTGCACAGGAAAAGAAAGACGGCTGGAAATTATTATTCGACGGTAAAACAACTAATGGCTGGCGGGGTGCCTATAAAGATGCCTTTCCTGCCAAAGGCTGGAACGTTGCCGATGGGCTGCTGACCATTCAGAAATCGGACGGATCGGAATCACAAAGTTTTGGCGATATCGTTACCGATGGTGAATACAGCGATTTCGACCTGATGTTCGACTTTAAACTGACTGAAGGCGCCAACAGTGGGGTTAAGTATTTTGTGGCGGAGCAAAGTCCAAAACCAAAGGGCTCGGCCTTTGGCCTTGAGTTTCAGGTGTTGGACGACGATAAGCACCCGGATGCCAAACTGGGCCGGGACGGCAACCGAACCGTTGGGTCCCTATATGACCTGATTCCGGCAAGCAGTAAAAAAGCCAACCCCATCGGTGAATGGAACACGGGGCGTGTCGTCTCGAAAGGCCAGCATGTAGAGCATTGGCTCAACGGCAAGAAAGTAGTAGATTACGAACGCGGCAGCGAAAAATTCCGGCAATTAGTAGCGATGAGCAAATACAAAGCTCCCGAATACAACGCCAATGGCCGTTTTGGTGAAGCCCCGAAGGGACATATCCTTCTGCAGGACCACGGCAATCAGGTATCATTCCGAAATATAAAAATAAAAACTCTTTAACCAGGAAGCTGACTAACAGCCATTAGACTTTCGGCTTAAATGCCTTTATCAATTGTCTGGTGTTTTCTGTTACCGGCTTTGTATATCATATGGAAAATCGTCGTGAGTTTATAAAAAAATCTGCCCTTGCCGGGCTCGGCATGAGCTTCTCAGCGGGCAGCTACGCCCGTATTCTCGGCTCGAACGACCGCGTTCGGGTTGGTATCATTGGTTTCTCTGACCGTTTCCGTCAGTCGCTGGCACCCGCTTTTATGGAGCACGCCAAGGCACAGAATTTTGCCTTCGTCGGCGTATCGGACATCTGGAGCCGCCGTCGCGATGAGGCCGAACAATATTTGAAAGGTAAAGGCTGGAACGATGATTCGTTTTTCAAAGCCCGCAACAACGACGAACTCCTCGACCGGAAGGATGTCGATGCCGTGATCATCAGTACCGCCGATTTTCAGCACGCGCTACATTGTGTAGCTGCGGTTGAATCGGGCCGTGATGCCTATTGCGAAAAGCCCTTCGCCGAATCCCTGGACGATGCCCGGAAGGCGGTTAAAGCCGTTGAAAGTTCAAAGCGGATTGTGCAGGTTGGCTCGCAACGCCGGTCGGCTCCTAATTACCACTCGGCCAATGATTTCATTAAATCAGGAAAATTCGGCGACATCACCATGGTTGAAATGACCTGGAATGTCAACCAGCCCGGTCGCTGGCGTCGGCCCAAGTTAGTATCTGAAATCCGGAAGGAAGATACCGACTGGGATCGTTACCAGATGAACCGTCCGAAAACAGCGTGGGACCCTCGTAAATACCTGGAGTTCCGCTTGTTCTATCCTTACTCGTCCGGTATTCCCGGTCAGTGGATGTCACACCAGATTGACACCGTTCACTGGTTCAGTGGCTTGGATCATCCCCGTTCGGTAGTGGCCAATGGTGGCGTATATAGCTGGAAAGATGGGCGCGTAAATGCCGACACATTCACCGCTGTCTTTGATTATGGCCCGGACAACGATAAAACCAAAGGCTTTCAGGTGCTGTATTCCTCCCGGATGAACAATGAAGCGGGTGGTGTGAAGGAATATTATTACTCAAACGGCGGCATGATTAACCTGGATACGAACAAAATCTCGCCCGAAGGTGGTCTGGAAGCTAAATACGCCAAGGACATGAATATGCAGGCGAATCTTCTGCCAACCATGTCGCTTGGTGAAGCGGCTAAAATGGAAACGTCGGCCAATACGGGTGGCGATCCGATGACCTCGCTTCACATGCTGAACTGGATGGGTTGTGTTCGTAGTCGCAAGGAGCCCAACGCACCGGCACGGGTCGGTTTCAATCACTCGGTTGCCAACATCATGGCCACAACGGCCCTGCATACCGGCAAGCGCGTAACCTGGGATGCCGCCAAACAAGACGTGGTAACCAGCTAAATTTTGACTGATAAATGATGAGTGATAAATGATGACTCTTTTTAAGGCATTTATCACTCATCATTTATCATTCCTTCACCAACGCTGCACCGACCTGGCAACTCAGGCATTTTTTTTGGGAGCAGAACTCGTTATAAAGTTCAATAGCCGCCTGCGAATCGAACGCTGTACGAATTCCCAGTCCAAGGGTTTCCCAATTTTCGGTCAGGTGGTTTTTTTCGGGAGGTAATTGTTCGAGCAATGTTATGGCCCGGTCAATGTAGGCGGGTTGCCCCCGGTGATGTGCATAAGCCGCCAACAACGGAACAACCGTGTTGATCACAATGTTTTCAGCGGCCTGCTGACCCAGTGCAGACGCCCCTTTTTCCGTTTGCTTACCGAACCGGTAGTGCGTCTGCCAATAATCGGAGGGTGTAATTTGCAGGGATTTCACTAACCGATCTACCTCCGTTGTTCCCACAAAAAGTGAAAATAAGCTACCCTGCTTGGTCAGTAAGCGGGCAAACTGGGCTAAGCGGAGTGTTGGAAAATTAGCGGGCCGGAGTCGCCCCCATTTCCAGGCATGCGGCATTAGCTGCTTATCGGTAAGGCTATATTTAGCCGATAGAAATCGGTATTCCCGCTGTAAGGCCACGACATACTCATCCGGTTCATCGACAGGCAATAAGCCAGCCGTACCAAACAGCATCGCTTCGGCTTGCAACACAGCATCCCGGTGCTTGAGTATCGCTTTCAAGGGCAACGCCTGGCTCAGTTGCGCCATAGGATCCGTATTAATTTTGAAGCCCATATTGGCGGCCAGCACTCTATAAGCCGTTTCTTCCCAATCACCGTTTGTTTCTTTAACGATTTCCTGAACGCCAGCGGCCTTGCGTTCCAGCCGTTGCATCATGGCTTTGTCCAGCATGGATGTAAGCCGCAATGGCGATACGGCCTTGAACTGCCCGGCGCAGGGAATAACATCTGGCGATTCGCTAAGCGTCTGATAGCGCGTTAGTAGTGCAGGATCGGTCAGCGGCCTGAGCTCTAGCGTAGGCAATGGCATCCCATCAGTTCTATCTACACGATGGTTGTTTGCCATTCGATCATCCTGCCAGACAACATGCAGAATAACGTTATCGTATGCCCGGTCATGCTGGTGGCGATGCGCCAGCCAGTCGGATGTCCGGATATGCATTTCAACGGTACCGACCCACTCAACATCGGCAATGAGCAGACGGGCATTTATAAAATCCGGTCCGGCATTATGATTTCGAAAGCCCGTATGCAGCACCTGCACAACCTCACCGTCGGTGGTTGTCAGGCTGTTTCTGGAGAAATATTGATATTGCCAGATAAAATACAGAAAAGCTTCAGGCACAGGAAAATAGCTAGCAGGCACTAACGCACCCCGATTGAGCAATCAATATAAACACAATTTATGAAAATGGTGCTTAAATGAAATCCGCTATAGCTATTTATTAGTAGTAACTACACTAATGCAGCCAGATGAGCCGCCATTTCCTGTTGCAATTGCTTCGCTTCATTACTGGCCTGTTGGGCAAAGTCGGCTCCATTGGAGGCATACAGAATACTTCTTGACGCATTCACCAGCAACCCACCTGATTTTGTTAAACCCAGCCGTGACACATCAGCCAGACTGCCTCCCTGTGCGCCAACACCGGGTACCAACAGAAAGTTATCGGGCGCCAGTTTGCGAATGTGTTCCAGTTCATCCGTTTGCGTAGCTCCTACAACAAACATCAGTTGTTCGGGGGTAGCCCAGGTCTGGGCCGTACGGATAACTGCTTCAAATAACGTTTGACCACTCAGTGGCCCACTTTGTATTTGCTGACGCTGAAAATCGGCACTACCTGAGTTCGATGTTAATGCCAATAGAATAACCCATTTTTCTGGGTAGGCTAAAAAAGGAAGCACAGAATCATGGCCCATATAGGGGGCCACCGTAACAGAATCGAAAGATAGGCCAGCGGCTGTCGAATCGAAAAAAGTACGGGCATACAAATCGGATGTGTTGCCAATATCACCCCGTTTAGCATCGGCAATAGTAAAGCAGGTTTTGGGGATGTAGTCCAGTGTCTTTTGCAGGCTTTCCCAGCCAGCCGGTCCCTGCGCTTCGTAGAAAGCAATATTTGGTTTGTAGGCAACCGTTACATCGGCGGTTGCGTCAATGATGGCTTTATTGAAGGTAAAAACAGGATCAGCTTCTGTTCGTAGATGCGAAGGAAGTTTACGGGGGTCCGTGTCTAATCCAACACACAAATAAGACTGTTTTTGAAAAATCTGTTCGCTTAATTCCGAATAGGTCATGCTCAAACGCCCGGCCAGAGGCTAAAATGATTCTGCCCAAAAGTACAACTTATGGTACCAGTTTCATAAATTTGCCCATAAGAGAACTACCATTACGTAACACATCTGGATTATGCACGTTCGGCAAACAGCCATTGAGGGTTTGATTGAGTTAACTCCACGCGTATTTGAAGACGAACGCGGCCATTTTTTCGAGTCATACAACAAGCCACTTTTCGTGTCGATGGGCTTACCGATGGACTTCGTGCAGGACAATCAATCCTTTTCCGTTAAAGGCGTTCTGAGGGGGCTGCACATGCAAAACGAGCCATTTGCACAAGGTAAATTAGTTCGGGTAATTACGGGGCAAGTTTTGGATGTGGCGGTGGATTTACGGCCCGACTCCCCTACCTTCGGGCAATATGAAACCTTCTTACTGGATGCCAAAATTGGTAATATGGCCTATATACCAGAAGGCTTTGCCCATGGTTTCGTTGCCCTGGAAGACAGTATTTTTAGTTATAAATGCACGAATATTTATAATAAAGCCGCCGAGTCAGGCATTATCTGGAACGACCCGGACCTGAATATAAACTGGGGAGTTACAAATCCGATTGTTTCTGAAAAAGATCAGGAATTGAAGCCACTTCGGGACGTATTTCCGCATGCCGTGGTTTAATTAAATAGCGCACAACGGCTAATGACCAGACGGCCGTTGTGCGCTATTTCTCATACATCTCCTCCAGCACTTTTCGGCCGACCTTCCGGGCCGAAAGCGGGTTTTGCCCGGTTACCAGCCGTTCATCGACTTCTATATAAGGCAGAAAGGGAATTAAGCTTTTACTGTAGATCGCTTTTTTTTGCCGAAGTAAATCTTCCAGTAGAAAGGGCACTTCTTCATCTAACCGGACAAGCTTCTCTTCCATATTGGAAAATCCCGTCAGCTGCTTATTATCAATCAGAAGTGAACCATCCGACAACGTTACATTCAGCAGGGCGCTCACACCGTGACACACAGCGGCCACCATACCTCCCTTTTCATAAATCTGACGTGTAATCGTTTGCAAAGCCGGGTTATTGGGAAAATCCCACATGGTGCCATGGCCACCCGTAAAGTAAATAATCTGATATAGCGCCGGATTTACATCATCGATACGGATCGAGCTCTCTAGTTTAGCTCGAAATGTGGGGTCATGATACCATTTTTCGTTTATAGCATCACGGCGATCAATGCTCTTCTCATCAATCGGTACTTGTCCACCGTTTGGGCTGGCAATATCGTAGGGCAGGTTACGGCCCGCCAACTCATCATAGAAATGTGTCGCTTCACTTAACCACAGCCCCGTTTTATGCGGCTTTGTCGGATAATCTGTATGATTCGTGCAAACGATGAGTGCACGGTAGATAGGGTCCATAGCATGAAATGACGTTCGGGGGCATAAGTTCGAGGTTTACCGGCAAACTTCAAACCCCAAACGATAAACGACATGCACCAATCCATTTATAAACTGCCGGACTAGGCGGGGTCTTGTTCCGGCGAAAAGCCTCCTTTTTGTAGACGTCTATCGAATAATTGGCCAGACGATAAAAAGCATAATATTTATTTGCCAAAGCGGTAGTTTAACTAGCAAAATCAACTGCATCCTTAGTATATTTGTTAATAAACCGTATACGTACTTAATTTCTATGACAACTATCACTTATGGTTCACTTCAAGCTGAACATGCCTGGATGATTGTATCTGATCAGCTTCAGCAACGGAATAACATGCTGGCTAAGAGTATTTCGCATATGGAACGAAATCCCAGCGATTTGCCGATGGCCAGCCGCTTGATTATGCTACGTTATCATCTTAAAATGAGTCTGCGGCAACTCACCAAAGAAGCCCGTCAACAGAAAAAAACGACACAACAAGAGAATCAATTAGCGGAGCAGTGGATGCATGTGCACCAGTTATTTTTCCTGTTACGGCAAATTGATAGCGAACTTGGTCGGGCAACCACGGAGAATACCATACTCCGCTCATGGCTGGAATCGCTTGAAGGGCGTGTGTATCGGTCAGCACTGGTACATTTGAATTGATATCGTCAAGACGAAGGTGACCAAAAACAAAGCCGGTGGAAATTTCCACCGGCTTTGTTTTTGGTCAGATAGCCTGTAGTCTTCTATTTTGCACGGACATACGTCAGGCGTTTCATGGTAATGGGTGCACAGCCAGGCTCACAAGGCGCTTGGATGACTACCGGTTTATCGATGATCGGTGGGTCAATGGTGGGCTGGTCAGTAGGGCCATTCTGGGAAGTTGCCAGCCATTCAAACTCTGCCCAGCCATCAATCTTTGGCCCTTCAGGAATCGTGGCAAATTCAATCTGCCCAATGCTATGTTCAAGCCAGTTATCATTACTGCTAAGGTTTATTTCATACGTATGAAACGCTCCATCATTGATAATTGGGAAATCCATAAACCTGTCTCCGGTACCGAATATGGTTTGATCTTCGCTCCGACGCCATCTAAACCGAATTTTGTCATTCTGCGTCTTGAATGCTGCCCGCAGATACAGTTTGGGGTTTGCCCGCCCACTCCAGAAACCATAGGGTGACGATATGCCAATGTTATTTTCGGCATCATTCAAATTGACATGGAGCTTACCATTGATCGGCAACCCGGTATCCTGCGCATGGCGATAGTACCATTCCTTGCGGGAGTTATCGAACCTATAATTAGGCCCAGCGGCTAACCGGGGTTTATTATATACATACGACCGAATCTCGTTCAGATGGCCGACAATTAACTCATAGTCCCATTCATAAACCGTATTGTAATCCAGAATTACCCGATTCGTAGCCGCAATGTAGGAAGCAACCTGGCTGTATTCATCCCCGCCGAGGTCACTTCCAAAGTAACCTCTCTTCCATTCGTAATTATCCTTTACATACAAACCGACGCCATACCCGTTGTCATTTACAGAAGCCATCCAGGGTTCTGTTGGAAACACATCACCAAAAATAGTCGTACTTGGCGGCTGTATACGTTCCAGATGCAGCGACCCGTTTGTGTAAGGCGAATTATCCTTGTAAAACCACATATTGTGGTAATCTCCATTCAGATAAGCACAGGGAAACTCCTGCTGGCGAGCCTCATACTGTGTTTTGTCGGAACGGTTCATAACGACTTTAGCATGAACTTTCACCACATTTCCCTCCAGACGGATCCAGTGCTCGATTGTGGCTTCACCTGGTTCATTATTTAAGCCGAACTGTTTAGGAATCGTTTTGACGTATAACTGATCCGGCTGCTTTTCGAGCGTGACTACCTGGGATGGATTTCCATGAGAATCGCCAGCCTGAATCGGGTTCCAGCCAAGATTGGACCAGCCTGTGGTTGATTTCTCCGAGTAATTAGCAGGACCACTATAAAGCGCAATCTGCACTTGACGGCCAAGGTCAGGATTATTGACCATGTTAGTCGTGCTCACCAGTCCGCCATGATTATCGAGAAAGGCCAGGTACGTAATAGCGCCACCATAGTTGGGGTTGACCCCGACTCTGATTTGTCCGTTCTCTATGGTCTGAAGTCCATCGGCCCCTTTCCTCGACGGGGAATAAACGGTTGATTTGCTGTTAATTGCCGTATGAGGCTGAGCATGGAGCAGGCCTGATAAAAAAGTACCGGCAACAAGGAATGTATATTTTAACAAGATAAAGTTACAAAATTTGAGTCGGGTCATACGAGCAGTACGATTTGGTGTACTTGGTCACCCTCAATCAAATAATATGCCAAATATAAGTAACGCATTATTTGGGGACCAATTACGTTGTCAACTGCTTCAATTACTTCATCAACTGCTTTAACGCGACATCCGATAAGTTGCCGGATTGAATCAGTAGTCGATAGCGAAACGTAACCGATTGCCTGGCCGGTAGTGTATAATTCATAGCAGGAGCCTTTCCATTACTAAAAACAGATGGGCCCAGCGGATTGGCGGCAAACAGGCCGTAACCTCTGGCGTGCCAGTAGGTTGGGTAGCCAATATTATTGGGATTATCTATCAATACCAGTGAGACGGTTTCGTTGCCAACTGTGCCAGTGAGTTTGGTCCATGGCGCACGAGTCCCCCAGACAGCGTCGCCCTCCACGCCTTCGCTGGTGCGATACATGCCCGTTACTCCGGCGTTGTCCAGAACAGGTACTTTAGTGGCTACTCCTTGTGCGTCGGTAAAAACCTCTGGTTTGGTTGACGGCTGTTCGAGCTGGCGGGCAAGGCGCAGGGCAATCAGCCCTTCTTTATTATCCTTGAAAATCACTTCTTTGTCGGCGGCCTTTAAGGTTGTAATCCGGTCAATAACCCGCTTGTCAGCACCTGCCCCGAACTGATAAGTCGTCGTTTCCTGGAGCATCACTTTTCCATCTTTGTCGAGCCAGTCGGCTGTAACGACCAGTTCTGCTTTATCTTTACCATTTTTCATGGATTTTACCCCTGTATGGACAATGGTGCCAAAAGGGCCTTTGTGCTCAGGTCCTATTTCGATGGAGTTGTTCCAGAAATCATGCCCGTTTACGTCGCCATAATTGAACCACATGCCCACATGGTGCGGATGGTCAATGCGTTCACCGGGACGAGGGTCCAGCGGCCAGCCGCGCGTTATGAAATTGCCACCAGCGGACAGTATTGGATATAAAACAGGTTTCTTCAAAACGGTTGGGCCCGGATAAATATAAGCGGTAAAGGGCTTCCCGTCTACGGTGACCGTTACCTTCTTCTGGGCTTCATCGTGCGTAAGCTGAATTTGGTTTGATTGAGCCCAACTCGTCAGCATAGAACCAACGAATAGACAGGAGAGGAAAAAATAGCGCATTGGATCGTTAATTAGTCAATTTTATAAACTACGTTTTCAAAAAAGTCAGCCAATAAAATAGCCCCAGCTTGAAAAGCCGGGGCCACCCAAATGCTACTGAATAAGGCGCCACAAAAGTCTGCGCTCCTTAGTTTCCCATCAAAATTTTGTTCGTTACATCCTGATCAATCGTAATGTAACCCGGGTAGTTAACCTGCTTACCCAGCAAATCCAGCGTTGGTTTGATCCGGATCGTCAGTTTAGACGGTTGCGTACCGCTGGCCCCCGACAAATTCTGCACCAGTTGCGTGAACGCATCGCGCGTTTTGCTGTCAGTCAATAACTGATACGCATTTGTATTCAGGCGAACCGGCACGCGTGTTCGTCCACCACCGGGCTGAACTTCAATCCGCTGATTCAGAAACCCATTGAACAGCTCCTGGCCAGCAAGCAGAATCCGGTATTCCAGTTGATTGATACCCGCCACTTTGTTGGTTGGGTTAGTAATGTCAATGTTCAGGCGGGCATCCAGCGGCACATTGCGGGTGAGCAGGCCCGTGGCCAGTCGTGGGTAACGCGCGGGATTGATATCTTCCAGCTTCTTTAACTGCCGAACATCGATGCCAGCCAGATAGATACTATCCGCCGACGCAATTGTATAGCGGCAGTCACCTAGGGTTTTAGCTTGTGAAATCTGTTTATTAACACCGCATTGGCTGAACAATAGCGGGAGTGCTACTACTATGAACGCAAGGCTCTTTTTCATGTTTACCAGTTAAATCGTTTTCCTATAAACCTTCGACAATGGGCAAAGGGTTTGGTTTAATTAAGTTTAACGAACACCATTTGTGCCCGGTCGGCTTTGGCAACCTTCTTCCGGAAGTCGACCCAGTCGGTATAAGCAGCAGGCAAAAAACGACCTCCATGCATCGTTATTTGACGAATATAGGTCATCCGGTCACCATTTACTGTCAGTTGTGCCGTATATCGTCCAAATTTTGACTCAATCTCAACCGGTGGTATGGTATATTCGGGTGCATACCCTTTCGGAATCTGGTACGTAATGGTATCGCTGTCTTCATAATTGTAGTTCGCTCCTAACTCAATTGCTGCCCGGCGGGGTTGTAATTGGGGCGTTGCCTGTGATAGGGCAGACATCAGATTCAGGGGCAGGAAGAGCCTCGTTCCGCTGGTTGTTGCCAAACGGCGCACCGTTAGCCCCAGCGTTTCAATAACAACCGGTACGGTCCCGCTCTGTTCCTGATACGCGAACGTGTTTAGCTCGAACGCCGGAATGTGGATACGTTTAAGGAGCCAGGTACGCTGATCATTATGGCTCAACCGATGCAGTACGCTGGCATAGTCATCTTGCTGAAGACCTGTGTAACGTGTTCGTACATCCGCAGTTGCATCGCCCTGTTCGGTCAGGGTAATCGCAATTCGTCGCTGCTGAAGGTTATTTTCCGGACGATAAGCCGGTGTTTTAATCAATCGACCACCGTCGGGCTGAATAAGGAGTACATGTCGGTTTCCGGTGAAATCACCAACATAGCCCGCCGGGTTATGTCCGTCTGTACATTCCAGAAAGAGGGTATCGCGCTTATCGGCCACGCATAGAATGACGTGGTTAAACTGAAAGCTCGGAAAATCGGCCAGCAGGTCAGGTTCATTATCGCCCGCCCGCACCAGTGCCGGATAAGCCGTAACCCCAATTGCCTTCAACAAAGCCTGCGTATAATTGGTGAGCGCTTTACAGTCGCCATATTTACTGACCGCTACCTTTTCGGCCTCAATGGTTTGCCAGCCCCCAATGCCAAGCTGAATGCTGATGTACCGCGTCTGATCCTGAACGAACTTATACACGGTCTGTACTTTCCTGAAGGTACTCGTTTCGTTTTTTGTCAATTCCAGCACGCGTTGTCGCAGTTCTTCGGGAATGCGATCACGACCTGTATTCAGTGTGTGATAGAACTGGCCTACATCCTTCCAAGTCGTTAAATGACCTTTGTAGTCCTGAACATCAAAATCGATCGGCGCCGTGTACACAATCGGTAGCTGCTCCCGCGCCGGGGGCGACAACGGTTCAAACTCCACAGCCGGTCGATCCGTTACTTTCCAGACATACGATTTCCCTCCGTCGGCCAACGGGGTCAACGCAACCGGCGTTGGCAGATTCACTTCTTTGTAGCGAAGTGCTAAACCCGGTGGCATGACGATCGTAAATATAGCCTGTTCAACAGCCAGGTGCTCCTCGTCCTGGGGTAGCCAGGTCGGATAAAACATCAGGTTTCGCTCCGTCGTTTCCACCAGAAAGTCGACCGTGTAGGGGTAAGATGGCTGTTTTGGAAACGATGCCACTTTTATTCGCTGATCATCAAAGAGGTTGTAATCCGTATAGGTACTGTTATCGTCAATGTCTGCTTTCTTGAGCTTCTTGATCAATTTGCCGTCAGCATCATACAAAGCGCCTTCCAGATTAGTCACTTTCGAGAGTTTATCATATCCGACTACTTTTTTGGCCTGATCGTCGCCCCGCTCATCCAGCACCGTCACCACAGTGTGAATCCGTTGGGTAGCCTCCCCTATCGACTTGACGGTAAACGTCGTTTCATGCCTGCGCACAACAGCATGGGCATTTTCTTTCAAAGCCGAGGGCAGCGACCCAGACTGATATTCAACCTGAGCCTGCGCAATTTGACTTATGAACAGCAGCAATAAAAGATGTTTTTTCATTACGCGCTTATTTTTTCTCTGCTACATCGATCCGTTTCAAAACAACCTGCTCGGCGTGTTTTGCCACAATCCGGCTGAACAACTCCCGCAAGGGCCCATATTCGTCGGCTAAAAACTGCGTTTTACGCAGTAGAATACGGCTTATTACCTGAAGCTGATTATCTGCATTAACGACCACCTGATACATAAAACGGCCGCCGTTTTCGGGTAAAACCATCGAGATCGATTTAGGCATTTCCTCTATCTGAAATCCTTTTGGCAAGGTATAGGTAGCCGAGAATGTATCATCGATCAGTACCCCAAAATCAACTGGATAGAGCCGTTCCATTTCCTTAAACGGGCTATTGCCATGGGCTTCGGTCAGCATCGGGCGGAAATAAAGTCGGTCTCCGGCTCTGGAACAGGCTTCGGGTATTGTAATCGTGTACGTTTCATTAAATGATTTGCTCTTTTCATCAGCCCCCGAAAAATCGGCTTTTTCAATCTGCCAGGCCGTCCGTTTCTTCTGAACACTTTCAAGGTATTTCGTCTTTCCCTCAACACTGAACTGTTTGCGGCTTTGCCAGGCACTGTAGCCCCCATGCGAAAGAACAAGTGTGCCAGACACGTCGCCATCGCTGTCGAGCGTATACGAACCGGTATGAACATCGATGTCTCGTTCCACAGGCATCAGCGATATAAACCGGGACTTCGTTGGATGCACAAGCCGGCCGGTTCCGTTCAAACAATGGATGGGCAACATGCCGGGGGCCAGATACACGTCAGTGGCATCAAGTAATAAGTCTTTCCCACCAACGGAAACATGCGCAACTACGTAATTGAATTTTTTTAATAAGGCATATATTTCGTTGATCCGTCCGTGAGAGCGGGTACTCAGAATAACCGGATTGGCGTCAATATCCATCTCCCGCAGCAAAGCGATCAGCATCAGGTTGATATCGGCCGCATCGCCTTTCTTCTCGTCAAATACTTTTTTGATATTGCGTGACCAGAGCGCAGCTTCCTGGTTCCACTTAATGGTCTGACGGATAAAGTCATAGGCGGCCGTGATGCGGCCCAGCGTGTCGGGATACTGACTAACCAATACTTTGGCTTTGTCGCGCAGGAAAGCTGCCCGTTTAAATTGCCCACCAAAGTCAGCGTCGCCAAGTAGGGTTTTATCCATGGCCTCCCAGCCCACCGAAATATTAGTCGTTATGACGCTACCAGCTCCCGGCAACTGATAGCTGGCCAGTTCAAACTCAATCTTGGCCAGGTAATCGTCGTCAGTGGTGATATAGGCCTCATTACGAAACGCCGGAACATTGCCCATAGCAAATCGATAAGCGGATGCCGATACGGACCCCTGGCCAGGCAACAGGTCTACTGTGGTCGTTTTACGAGTATTGACCATAAGAGGGATATACCCATTCTGCAATATTTTGTAATAGAAATAGTCAGGTATAGTGATGCGGTATTCACTCCAGTTGACGGGTATGCTCTGCTGAAATCGCCATGTTTTAGGATTATAACTAATACTGAATGGTGTGCGCAAGGTATACCGATAGTCAATAATAGATCCCTCCCGCACATTGGGCAGGGTGTATTTTTCGATCCAGAACTGATCGGAAGCCCGTTCAGTAAAATGCCCCGTTTTACTCAGTTGGTCAATCGACACGTTCCCATCGACAAGATTATAGGTGTAGCCCTCGAAATCGGTAATCATTTCGTGCTGTCCCGCTTTTCCACGACGCGCCATCAGTTCGATGGTGGCCCGGTCATAGGCTGATTTTTTTCGTATCTGCAATCTGATGTGGTAATGAGATACCAGCCAGAGATTACCACTGTTATTATCAAAGGTGACCTCTCCGTAGTCGTAAAGCATCACGGCTTCAGCGGTAGAGTCTGTGGTGGTGTTGAGAAATTGGTCGGGATTAATCTGGCCAAATTTAATGGCTGGGGCAGGGTCTTTTTCTTTCGCCTTTTGGGCAACCCCAATGGATAGCCCAACAAAGGCAAAGACAACCGTCAGCAGGACGTGCCGGTTAAACAGGAAAGTGAACATAGGTGGTGGGTAAATGTATGCTAATCGGGAAGCAATATATTAGCCAAATGATCAATTCGCACTACATCATGTACGTATATACATTTTATGGTAGTCGTCCTGACGGGCTCCAGGTGCTTTAGCCCCTTATTGGCCGTCCTCCATGGCTATCAAAATAGTCTCTGAATGTTCTATCTTTGCTCAATATACATCCACTTGATTTAATGGATAAGCTAACCGCCGACGATCTCGTTTACGGCTATATTAACGGTATTTTTCCTATGGCCGACGCCGACGGTACGCTTTACTGGTACGCGCCAGACCCCCGTGCCATTATCCCGCTGGCCACGTATAAACCAGCTAAATCGCTTCGTCCGGTTCTTAATCGCAATCAATTCGAGGTTCGCATCAACACCGCGTTTAATGACGTGATGCGCTTTTGTGCGATACCCCGCTCCGACGATGACAGCGTTTGGATTTCGGAGGAAATCATTGACGCCTACACGGAATTGCACCAGATGGGGCTCGCGCACAGTGTAGAAACGTATATAGACGACAGGTTAGTAGGCGGCCTCTATGGCGTGGCGTTGGGCAGTGCTTTTTTCGGCGAATCCATGTTCAATCGGGTAAGTAATGCCTCCAAAGTGGCCTTCCATCACCTGATTCTGATTCTTCGCCAACAACACTTTACCCTACTCGATACCCAATTTATCAACGACAATGTGCGCCGGTATGGCGCCATTGAGATTCCTAAAGCCGACTATCTGAAACAGCTTAAGGCGGCACTGCGCCAGAAAGCCCGTTTTGTGGACCCGTTACCCGCGATTAAGAAAAACCCAGCCAGATGAGTAGCGCGGTGATGCGGCATTGGTCCGTATCTTTGCCGCCATGACAAAGCCCGTTCTTGTACTGAAATTTGGTACGGCGTCCATTACCAAACCCAATGGCGAGCCGAACGAACCCGTAATGGTAGACATTGCCCGGCAGGTGGCCGCCCTGCATCCCTATTATCGAATTGTGTTGGTATCATCGGGGGCTGTTGGCGCCGGAAAAGCATTGATTCGGGAATATCGGGGCGACATTACGCAACGAAAAGCCGCAGCAGCGGTTGGTAACTTACTGTTGCTCAATCAATATTCCCGATTCTTCTCCATTTATGGCATTTCTATTGCCCAGAGCCTGTGCGAACGTCATCACTTTGCCAATCGGGATCAGTTTCTGCAATTAAAGCAGACGTATGAAGAACTCTGGGCCAATGACCTGATTCCAATTGCCAACGAAAACGATGTGGTCAGTAACCGCGAACTCAAGTTTTCGGACAACGACGAACTGGCCACCCTCATTGCGATCGGTTTTGGGGCCGAAGCCCTGATGCTTTGTACATCCGTAGGAGGGCTACTGGACGCTAACAACCAAATAATCAGGCAGGTATCTAACTTTGATGAACGCGTATTCGGTGTTGTCCGAACCGATAAATCATCACTGGGATTAGGCGGTATGGCCTCTAAGCTAACGTTTGCCAAACTGGCGACGCGCATGGGCATTCGGGTCGTTATTTTCGGGTTGAGTGAACCGGATAGTATTAGCCGGGCGTTACGCCGTGAAATTGGTACCGAATTTACACCACAGACCACGGCTCTCTCTGCCCGAAACCGGTGGCTTGGCAGTGGCAGTCTGGCCGTTGGTCGTGTTCAGATTGATGCGGGTGCTGTTCGGGCTTTGCAGCAGCGACGGAGTTTGCTGGCCGTAGGGGTCAAAACGATTGTTGGCGAGTTTGCAACGGGCGAAATGGTTGAAATAATTGCCGAAGATCAAACAACGGTGGCCGTAGCCCGCGCCCGAATTTCGTCGGAAACACTGGCGCAACAGCTTAATCAGCAAAACGTTGAGGTTGCCAATGCAAATGATATTGTACTTTTGTAGCTCATTCTTCTTGAGCACCTTTACAGTGAAACGCAATTCGATATGGTACAGGTAACGAAACAATCGGTGCAGCAGTGGATTATGTTTGACTATCTGTCAAAAAAACATCGCTTTCAGTCAACCATAACTATGTTTGAACGTAAATATGGTATGCCACTGGAGCTATTTGAAAAGCGTTTTGAAACTGCGGAAAAAGAGGTTTATGAAGAATGGGACGACTACATAGATTGGAAAGCGGCTCATGAATTTCTACTTCGTTTGAATGTAAAAATTCAGGACATAAAAAACGGCAACATCGAACTTATTGACTAGCCTGGTCAATCCATTATTAGTGTTCTTATCATGCCTGGATTTTTAGATTGGATAAGAGACCATCCCCTTATTCTCTACTTCGACGTGCTAGATTATTACGATATTGACGATGCGACATTATTAAAATTGCGGCTTGTATTGACGGATGGCTCTCTTCTGTTCACGAAAGAGTACTTGGATGAGTCTACCAGAAAATATGCCTTTCAATGGCAAAAAGCTGACAACACATGGTTGATACGTTGGGATAACGTTCCACATTTCCCCAAATTAGCTTCTTTCCCTGATCATAAACACGATTATCGGAAAGGCACAGAAATTGTAACTGATAGCATTGATATCACGCTGACAGAGGTGCTTACCTACATCAACAATCAGCTCACGAACTTGGAATCATGACCCCCATTACACCCCTTCTCCAGGCCACTCAACAGGCCGCAGCCATTGTTCGGCGGCTTAGCCCGGCTCAAAAAACGGACATGCTCAACCGATTGGCCGATGTGCTGACCGAAAACACCGTTGAAATTCTGGCTGAAAACCAGAAAGACCTCGACCGGATGCCAACGTCTGATCCAAAGTATGACCGCCTGAAGCTGACAGCAGCCCGCGTGGCCGACCTGTTAGCAAGTTTGCGTCAGGTAGCGGTTTTGCCCGATCCGGCGGGTGAGGTCGTGCTGGAACGTAGTATCGAGCAGGGGCTTCAGCTAAAGAAAATTACCGTACCATTGGGTGTGGTTGGGGTTATTTACGAAGCGCGTCCGAATGTAACCGTCGATGTGGCATCGGTATGTCTGCGGTCAGGAAATGCCTGCGTTCTGAAAGGCGGTAAAGAAGCCGACTATTCCAATCGGTACCTGATCAGTCTGATTCAGCAAGTGTTGGTTGAATTTGATGTACCGAAAGCCGCCGTTACGCTGCTCCCCCCCGACCGGGCTGTGGTGAATGAACTGCTGACGGCCACGCGCTACGTCGACATTATTATTCCGCGCGGCTCGGAGTCGCTCATTCAGTTTGTCCGTAAAAACTCGCTGGTGCCAACCATTGAAACGGGCGCCGGTGTCTGCCACACATACGTTGAGGAAAGTGCCGATCTGGACAAAGCCGTTGCCATTGTTGTCAACGCCCGCGTTTCCCGGCCATCGGTCTGTAATTCGCTTGATTGTGTTCTGGTCGATGAAACCATCGCCGGCCGGTTTCTACCCATGTTAACTGCCGACTTTGCCAAATGGAACGTTGAAGTTTTCGCCGATGAAACGGCTTATCCAATTTTCGAAAAAGTGGGTTACACGAATCTACAGCACGCTCAGCAAGAAGATTTCGGCCGTGAGTTCTTAGACTATAAATGTGCCGTAAAAGTGGTAGCGGATCTGGACGAAGCGCTGTCTCACTTACAAACGTATTCTTCACGCCATTCGGAAGCCATTTTGTCGCAGAATCAGGCGCACATTGATCGGTTCCTGTTCGAGGTCGATGCGGCTGCCGTTTACGCGAATGCTTCCACTCGGTTTACCGACGGTGGCGTCTTTGGCCTCGGTGCCGAAATTGGCATCTCGACCCAAAAACTCCACGCTCGTGGGCCATTCGCCCTCGAAAAGCTGGTAACTGAAAAATGGATCGTTGTGGGCGACGGTCAGGTACGGTGGTGATTTCGAGGTTGCGACCTTTGCTTATTATAAGCAACCGCAAGTAGACGCAACCGTAGCAGGCCCTGGCCGTAACGCATACGTAGTTACAACCGAATTCATTGAATAACTGATTGTCAATGTATTGCCATCGTTCGATAATTCACCCTTCACGATGGCTGGTACACTGGCGAAGCCAGCCCCGTTGAATGTAAAAAAATCGGCTTTAACGGAAAACTGCTTCTTTTTACTGAGTTCGATTTTTGGAAGGATCACGTAAGCGCAGCAGAGGCCACTCAAGCGAAAGCCCTGTGGATCGGGTGCCAGTTGAATGCTACCCTGGGACCAAGTATCCATAGGCAGAGGATCTTTGGGACTGCAACTTGCCAAGGATATCCACAGTACAAAACCTAGTAGCGAACTTAATTTAGCAGTCATCGTATGTTGGCTCTGGTGTAGAAAATTAAACCCAGCCAATAGCTAGACCCCTATCGTACGATTCTGGTTGGAAAATTAGTCAAGATTCCCAGATAAAAGATATTAACACTATTTATATACCACAGCTATAGTTTACTTAATAGATCATTTACTTTTATCAAAATTTACAACCTACCATTCTGGTTTTATGATTGACACCTATGCCGCCATTTTTGGTGATCTAGCGGATGCGTATGTGAAAGTACACAATCTAATTCCGGATGATAACACGCATCTTTTCAGAATATCTTCAGTGGGGCCTTATCTGGATTTACTACCGATGTTATCCATTTTCCAGACCCACGGCGTCACCCTCGATCAGTTTGTTGTCGAAGCTACTCCAGAGGGAGTTACGGTAGCGGTTCTGGTTCGCGATAGTGCTTATCCTTTACCCTGATCACTCGTCAGCTTCTTAAAATAGGGCCTGGTAAAAGGAAAGCCTCTTATGGGGTACGCGTTTTACGCCAACATTTTCCTAATACCCATACCAGTCACCCCACCATTTCTGTAAACTCCGGCGTATCTCGGCTTCACGGGCATTATGGCCGGGATCATAAAGTTTGCGCCCTTTCAACTCATCAGGCAGGAAGTTCTGGAGGGCAAAGTTGCCTTCGTAGCCGTGGGCATATTGATACTCCTTCCCGTAGCCAATCTCTTTCATCAATTTTGTCGGGGCGTTTCGCAAATGCAGGGGTACGGGTAAGTGTGCGGTTTGTTCAGCCAGCGCAATGGCCTCGTTGATGGCCACATAACTCGCATTACTCTTGGGCGACGTTGCCAGATACACCGCCACCTGCGATAGAATGATCCGGCCTTCCGGCATACCAATCGCCCGAATGGCCTGCACCGCTTCCGACGCCATAATCAGGGCTGTGGGATTGGCGTTACCAATATCTTCGGAGGCCATGATCAGCATCCGGCGGGCAATAAAGACGGGGTCTTCACCAGCCACGATCATGCGGGCCATCCAATATAAGGCCGCGTTTGGATCCGAGCCACGCAGAGATTTGATAAAGGCAGAGATAATATCGTAATGCTGCTCGCCCGATTTATCATAGCGAGCAATATTCTGTTGCGCAACGGCGGTTACACCCTCATCGGTAATGATCAACGGGTCGGCAGACACGTGCGCCGAAGCCACTAGTTCCAGTAGATTAAGCAGTTTACGCCCATCGCCACCCGACAGCCGTAAGAGTGCATCGTAGGATTCGACCGTAATTTGTTTCGATTGGAGGAACGTATCCTGCGCAATGGCCCGGTCGATCAGTTGAATCAACTCCTCCCGATTGAGTCCTTCCAATATGTAAACCTGGCAACGTGACAACAGGGCGCTGTTTACCTCGAAAGAAGGGTTTTCAGTGGTGGCACCGATAAGGGTAATCTGCCCTTTTTCGACAGCTCCGAGCAGGGCGTCCTGCTGGCTTTTGTTGAATCGGTGAATTTCATCAATGAATACCACCGGTGAAAACAGGCCACCGGGACGACTCAACACCTCCCGAATTTCCTTAACGCCTGAATTGATAGCGCTCAGCGCAATGAAAGGGCGTTTAACAGCCTCGGCCAGTAGTAACGCCAGCGTTGTTTTGCCGACGCCCGGCGGCCCCCACAAAATCATGGAGGGCAAACGCCCGGATTCTACGGCTCGCCGGAGAGCACCCGACGGACCAATGAGTTTGCGTTGACCAATTACATCATCGAGAACGCGGGGACGAACCCGCTCAGGTAAGGGCGTTGAGTCTGTATTCATTCAGCGAAGTTACCCGAACCGCGGAGTCTTTACAAGACAGAATCCGGTTATAAACCCCGTTATAGTGGCCCTGGCATATTGACTTGCTTAGCCAGGGGTTGGCGGGTGAGTAAGCTCCGGTCAGCTCTCGAAAGATGACAAAGAAAAATCCCGACAACTGGCGGGCAGCGATCGGGATTAGAAAAGTTCAGGGTTATACGGCGTCAGAGTGACACATTTTCAAGCGTGACATAACGCTTGAGGTTACTCATGGCACCAAAGATCAGGTTATAAACGGATTGGATATTGATTTCCATGAGCGACGAAATTTCCTCATTGCTCATGTTCTGAAAATACCGAAGGTGAACAGCTTCACGCTGACGGCGGGGAAGTTTGTCGAGGGCCTGATGCAGGCAATCCGTCATAAACGAATCTTCCTCGTGGGCAATCAACAGGTTTTCGTGCGATGGATCAGCACCAGGCAACGTATCGCCAACACGCCGGCCATTGATCATATCGTCCTGACTAACTAGCTTCTGCTCAGCCGTTAAGTGCCGAACCAGTTTGCGTTTGATGGAGGCCATCAGGTAAAAACGTACGGAGGTTGTTGGGCCAATGGTCGTACGGTGTTTCCACAATTCAACAAATAGGTCGTGGATGCAATCTTTGATTAAGGCGCGGTCAGTAGCAAAGTGGGCGCAGTAGTGGTAGAGAGTTTGAACATAATTTTGGTACAATCGGGCAAACGCATTTTCATCGCCACCGCGAAACTGATTCCAGAGGGTTTCGTCGTCGGGGCCGGTTTGGGAGCGTGAGCGAGCCATAGTCGGGATGTGAGAGATTAAGGTTAGGAATAGCCTTGAGGAGTGTAAACGTACCCATAAAAAATAGAATTTAAAACAGTTAGCAAATAAAATTTTTTAATGGGGCTATTTAACTATTTGAAGAGGGGTAAATTGAAACGTTTGCCCATCAAATAATCCTTTATCACTTAGTTTTAGCGAAGGAATAACAAGTAGCGCCATAAAGGACAGGGTCATAAAAGGAGCTGCCAGAGTGCTTCCCAACACGTGCTTGGCAAACTGGTCCAGAGCTGTATACTGATCGGCTACTTCATACCCATCCGCATCGGTCATCAGTCCCGCCACCGGTAGCTGCAACAGCATAGATTCGCCTGCTTCATGTTCACGACTTCCTCCTACGGCCGATAAGCCTCCCTTTGCCTCAATGACCAGATTGACCGCCCGGCATATACTCTCATCATCGCAGCCAACGGCCGTAATATTATGCGAATCATGTCCAACAGATGACGCGATAGCGCCCTGTTTCAGCCCCACATTTTTAATGAAGGCGACCGCCGGGGGCGCATTCTGGTACCGATTAACCACAACCAGTTTAAGGAGATCACGGGCCGTGTCGGGTACGATTTGCCCATTCTCGATTCGAGCCTCCTCCTGTAATTCATTCGTAATGAGCTGTCCATCAAGCGCTTCGATGACCCGAATGAGGGTCTCCCCTTTTGATAGATCAGCTTCTACCGCAAAGTCGGCTGGAGTTTTGGGCGAGCAGCTAAATTGATTGACATGCTCACTTCGCAAATCCGGGATCATCGACTGACCATTCTGGGCGACAATCTCCCCGTTAATGACGGTTTGCTGTACGCGAAATTCGCTCAAATCAGCAACCAAAATGTAGTCGGCGGGGTCGCCTTCGCGCAAAAGCCCCACCGGTAACCGATAATGAAGCACCGGATTCAGGCAAGCCGCCCGTAAGACCTGCCAAAGCGAATGGCCTTTTCCCAACGCCCGCACCACCAGTTGGTTGATGTGCCCTTCGGCCAGGGTATCGGGGTGCTTGTCATCCGAACAGAACATGATCTGCGTTGGGAACTCGGCCAGCAGCGGGATGAGCGCTTCGAAATTACGAGCCGCGCTCCCCTCCCGAATCAGAATATTCATGCCCCGCTGCGCCTTGTCCAGCCCTTCCTCGTAGGTAAAACATTCATGATCGGTGCTGATATCGGCATCTATGTACCGCTGTGCATCATCGCCAGTCAGGCCGGGGGCATGGCCATCGACAGGTTTATTGAACGCTTTGGCCAGGGCAATCTTCGCCATCATGTCGGGGTCTTCGTGCAGCACGCCCGGAAAGTTCATCACCTCGGCCAGGTATCCAATTTCTTTCATGGCCAGTAAAGCTCTGACATCCTGGGCGCTGATCGTTGCACCCGCAGTCTCAAAGGGCGTGGCAGGCACGCACGAAGGGGCCCCGAACATAAACTTAAACGGCACGCGACGGCCTTCCTCAACCATGTAATTGACGCCCGCAACGCCTAACACATTCCCGATCTCGTGCGGGTCCGAGACGGTTGCGACCGTGCCATGCACCACTGCCAGCCTCGCAAACTGCGGAGGTGTCAGCAACGAGCTTTCTACGTGGACATGTGCATCCACAAAGCCCGGCAACACATACGGTTCGCCGGGGCGTTCAGCACCTAACCGATCTATCTGGGCAATACGACCATTTTCAACCGAGATCGTACCGTAAAAAATTGTCTGATCGAACAGATTCAGAATATTAGCGCTGAGCATGGGGTTAAATACGAATAAAGAGTTTCCGACGGTACATCCACCGAAGAATGAGGTAAAAGATGCCTAATGTGACCAGACCCACCAGTAGTTGTTCATAGGCTGGCCCAAGTATCCGAAAAGGCCCCTGTCCCAAATGGGTGTAAAGCGACGTAATAATGAACCGGTCAATCAAGTGCACCAGGCAATAAATGGCAATGGAATTCATGCCGACAACGATGAGAGGAAAGGCCCAACTTCGCTTATTGGCCACATCGATAACCGCATAGAAGAGAGCAAGCAGCCAGAAACACCAGCCCCCGCTGAACAGCACCCAGGCGGGGGTCCAAATGCGCTTCACAATCGGACAAATGCCCAAAACATGCAGGATAAGGCCAGCGGCCAAGCCAATGGCCCCAGCGATCAGAAACCGCTTCACGAGCTCGCGCGGTGCTATCCCCGACCGCAGCCACCGACCAGCCACCAGACCCAGCAACATGGTAGCTAACGTTGGAATGAAACTGAGCGTGGCATACCCGCCCCCGTTGAACAGAAACGGCTTTTCGCGGGGAAACAGATTGAGAAACCAGGTATCGAACGCCCAGGCCAGGTTGCTGTTTTTGTTGAAATGAGCCATCAGCCCGCTATACTGCTCCGGCCAGTCGGCCGGAACGCCGACAGATGCATACGGGAAATCAGCACCGGGTGCGGGGTAGAGAACAAAGGCCAGCCAATAGCCGACCAGAATGGCAATCAGTGCTATCCAGACAGTTCGGGCGTTTGCCTTTCCCAGCAAAAACAGGAAGGGATAGCCAAGGCCGATTTGCGTCAGGGTGTCTTCAAACGTAAAGTTGGTTTGGCTGGCGTGCGTTGATCGCAAAAAAATCCCCAGCAAAATCAGGATCAGTGACCGACGTAGCGCCCGCCCAAATTGCGCGGTAGCCGAATGTCCCAGCTCAGCCCGGCTGGCCATCGAATACGGCAGCGCCACCCCGACCAGAAACGAGAACGACGGCTGAATAAGGTCGTGAAGCGAACAGCCCGCCCACGCAACATGGCTCTGATGATGAGCCAGAAAGGCCCAAAAAATACTATTGGGAAACGCTTCGTGTAGTTTCTCGAATTGCAGCATTTCGGCTGCCATCAGTGTCATCACAAAGCCCCGATAGGCATCCATGGACATCAGACGACCAGGCCACGCATGGCCGGTGGCAAAGCCGGTTTGGGTAGTAGACAACGATGGGGGCATGATTAAGGTAGGAATTCAAGTGTCAAAACTTGGCATTGGCCGCCACATTCGCAACAGAGTTGACCAAAGTTTTTGCCGGAGGTGGTATATTTATGTCCATTTCGACTTACCGAATTATAACTTCTTTATTCTCAGATGCCTGCCCGTGTATTAAAAGTTCATCCTGCCGATAACGTCATTGTTGCCTTGCGAAATCTGGATGCCGGAGAACGAATTGAGTTCGATAATACGGTTTATGATTTACCCTATGCCGTTGGCGCCAAGCACAAATTTGTAACCGAAGATCGGCAACCCGGCGATCCAATTACCATGTATGGTGTATTAGTCGGCAAAGCTACTCAAGCCATTCGCCGGGGGGAACCCATCACGACGTTTAATCTGAAGCATGACGCCGACCGCTATGGGCTCGATAAAAAACAACCCTACGCCTGGCAACCACCCAATGTTTCGGCCTGGGCCGATCGGACGTTTATGGGGTACCACCGGGCCGACGGCAGCGTTGGAACGCGCAACTATTGGCTGGTTGTGCCCCTGGTCTTCTGCGAAAACCGGAATGTTCTCATTCTCAAAGATGCCTTTGAGCGCGAGCTGGGCTATGCGCAACCCGACACCTACCGAACGCAGGTGCATGAACTGCTGAGTCTTTACAAAGCCGGTGAAATGGATATTGCAAAAAAAATGCAGCCCTTCGTCGACGAGTCGCAGATTAAAACCATTCACCACCAGCAAAATCGCCCCTTCAACCACATCGATGGCATTAAATTCCTGACCCACGAAATGGGTTGTGGCGGCACCCGGCAGGACTCAGGCTATCTGTGCTCGTTATTGGCGGGGTTCATCAACAATCCCAATGTGGCCGGGGCCACGGTGCTTAGTTTAGGTTGTCAGCATTTGCAGGTCGATATGATTTCAGCCGAGATCAAACGGCAAAATCCGAAATTCAACAAACCGCTGCTTTTATTTGAACAACAGGCCGGTACGGAATATGCGCTGATGTCGCAGGCCGTAAAAGAGACATTTCTTGGTTTGGTCGAAGTCAATAAACTCGAACGGAAGCCCGCCCCCCTCAGTGCCTTAACGGTTGGATTGAAATGTGGTGGTTCCGACGGATTTTCCGGCATTTCGGCCAACCCCGCCCTCGGTCAGCTCTCCGACATCATTGTGACCTTAGGTGGTAAAACGGTTCTGGCCGAATTTCCCGAACTCAACGGGGTGGAGCAGGAATTGATCAACCGCACGGACGATACCGCCAAAGCGCAAAAGTTCATTACGCTAATGGGCGATTACTCGGCGCAGGCCGAAGCTGCCGGATCCGGATTTGACATGAATCCATCACCGGGCAATATCAAAGATGGCCTGATTACGGATGCCATCAAATCGGCCGGGGCGGCTAAAAAAGGAGGCACCGCACCCGTCGCCGATGTGCTGGACTATGCCGAACCAGCCACCGCTCCCGGCCTTAGCTTGCTCTGCACGCCGGGCAACGACGTTGAAGCCACAACGGGTATGGCCGGATCAGGCACCAATGTTATCGTTTTCACAACGGGACTCGGCACACCGACCGGCAACCCCGTTTGCCCCGTCGTGAAGGTTTCGACCAATACGATTCTCAAAAACCGGATGCCCGATGTGATCGACTTCGATAGTGGCCCCGTTATTGATGGCGAGCAAAGCATCGAACAAAACGCCCACGCCATGCTCGAGTACATTATCCGGCTGGCGTCGGGTGAAGAGATTACCCAGGCAGAACGGCTGGGTCAGGACGATTTCATTCCCTGGAAACGGGGCGTTTCACTATAATTTTGAATGACTGAATGATTGACTAAGCTGTCCGTAGACTATTCAATCATTCAATCATTCAGTCTTTGAATCATTTTCTTTATGTTCTCTCTCAAAAATAAAACGGCGCTTGTTACAGGCGGGGCCAGCGGTATCGGACTGGCTATTTCTCAGGCGTTTGCCCAGGCGGGTGCCAGCGTGCATATTCTGGAAATCAATGGAGACCTGGCCCAGCAGGTTGCTAACGACATTACCGCAACCGGCGGACAAGCACAGGCGCATACGATCGATGTGTCGAACCAGGCGCAGGTGGTCGACTTGGTTGGGAAAATTGCTCAGCAATCGCCCATTCACATTCTAGTCAACAACGCGGGAGTCGCCCACATTGGCAAGGCCGACACGACGGAAGAAGCGGACTTCGACCGGATTTTCCGCATCAACATCAAGGGCGTCTATAACTGCCTGTATGCTACCATTCCGCACATGAAGGCCAATGGCGGTGGGGTAATTTTGAATATGGCCTCGGTAGCGGCCTCGGTGGGCATTCCGGACCGGTTCGCTTATTCCATGAGCAAAGGGGCCGTGCTGACCATGACGTTATCGGTGGCGAAAGATTACCTGAGCGACAATATCCGGTGTAACTGCATTTCGCCCGCGCGGGTCCATACGCCGTTCGTCGATGGGTTTCTGGCCAAAACCTATCCGGGTCAGGAAGCCGAAATGTTCGAAAAATTGTCGAAAACGCAGCCCATAGGCCGTATGGCCGAACCCAACGAAGTAGGCGCATTGGCGCTGTATTTATGTTCCGACGAAGCCGGTTTCACGACCGGCTGCGACTATCCGCTGGATGGCGGTTTTATCCGGCTGAATAATTAATCCTGATCCCGTTTACTTTTCATCGTATGGGCCACGTTTTAACCAGAATGGTTAAACTTGCGGCCTAATCTACTTTTCGTTCAAAGAATCTCTCTCCTGCATGAAACTCTTCCGCTTCGGCTCGCCCGATCACGAACATCCTGGTGTTGTATTACCCACTGGCCAGCACATTGACGTCACCCACTTTGGCGAAGATTACGACGAATCGTTCTTTGCCACCAACGGCCCCGAACGACTTACCCACTGGCTTTCGGCGCATGCCCAAAATTGTCCCGAAGTGTCGACCGATACACGCTTTGGCCCCTGTGTGAAGCGCCCCTCAAAAATCGTTTGCGTTGGCCTGAACTATGCCAAACATGCAGCAGAGACGAATGCGCCCAGCCCGGCAGAGCCTATTTTATTCTTCAAATCGACAACGGCCCTTTGCGGACCGAATGACAACGTAGTGATCCCGAAACGGTCCGAAAAAACGGACTGGGAAGTCGAACTGGCCATCATCATTGGCAAACGGGCCAGCTATGTCGAACTGGACGACGCTATGGACTACATTGCGGGCTATGCGCTGCACAACGACTACAGCGAACGCGCCTGGCAACTGGAACGGGGCGGGCAATGGGTGAAAGGCAAAAGTGCCGATACCTTCGCGCCCCTGGGGCCTTACCTGGTTACGACCGAGGAAGTACCCAATCCAAACGCGCTGAATCTGTGGCTCAAGATCAATGGGGAAGAATTACAGAACTCCAACACCGACGATATGATTTTCAACGTACCGACGCTGGTCAGTTATATCAGTCAGTTCATGACGCTGCTGCCCGGTGATGTTATTTCGACGGGTACGCCAGCCGGCGTCGGCCTGGGCCTGAAACCCCAGCGTTACCTCAAACCCGGCGACGTAGTTGAGTTAGGCATCGAGGGGCTGGGTGAGCAGAAACAAACCGCAGTAGCATTCGTCTGAACCACGATTTGTGTGATTTTATAGATTTTCATGATTCCTTGGCAATCATGAAAATCATTCCAATCAATTAAATCCCGGTTATGACAATTGATGCTCACCAACATTTCTGGCATTTTGATCCGGTGCGGGATAGCTGGATTACGGATGACATGGCTACCCTTCGACGGGATTTCCTGCCTGCCGACCTGGAGCCAATTCTGCAACAAAATGGCATAGACGGCTGCGTAGCGGTTCAGGCATCGCAATCGGAGGCCGAAACGATCTTTCTGGTTCGCATGGCGCAAGCCTACGACATCATTAAAGGCGTCGTAGGCTGGGTCGATTTGCAGTCAGCGCAACTGCCCGACCGCTTACAGGCGTTGTCGCAATACCCCGAGATTAAGGGGTATCGGCACGTAGCCCAGGCCGAGCCGGATGATTTCCTGACGCGGCCGGCCGTAGTGGAGGGCATTCGTCAGCTCGCCAGCTTTGGGCTGACCTACGACATTCTGATCTACCCAACGCAACTGAAGGCCGCCCTGCATCTGGTACGAAGCGTTCCTGAAGTTTCTTTTGTGATCGACCATTTGGCCAAACCCTACATCAAGAAACGGGAGATTAGCCGCTGGTCGAATTTCATGGCGGAGATTGCCAAAAACAAACATGTTTCCTGTAAACTATCGGGCATGGTTACCGAAGGTGACTGGCTGGACTGGAGTAAAAAAGATTTCTTCCCCTACATGGATGTCATCTTCGAGACTTTTGGTCCTGACCGGATCATGTTCGGCTCCGACTGGCCGGTCTGTCTGGTAGCCGCCAATTACACGCAAGTGAAAACGTTGGTTGACGAATACGTCAGCAATTGGGGCGAGGAGGTTCGGGCAAAAGTTTTCGGGGCGAATGCTGTATCTTTTTACAAGTTGCCTGACTAGTAGTGCTCTTCCTGTTTAAACCTATAAGGTTTTAGAAACCGCTCCGGCGGCCCTTATAGGTTTTTAAAACGTCGTGTCTGACTTTTTTGATTTCCTACCTTATGGATTGTTTCGTTGGCGTTGATGTCGGCACTACCAATATAAAAGCACTGGCTATGCCATCGGACCTGAGCCAGATTCTGGCCCACGCGTCTGTCTCGCTTACGACCCTCGCCCCTCAGCACGGCTATGCCGAACAGGACCCCGTCGAGATTTGGTCGGCTTTCATTCAGGTCATTACTGAAGTGAACAAGGAGCTAACGCAGGCCGGTCACGCCATTACGCACGTCGCCTTCTGCACGGCTATGCACAGTCTGCTGCCCATGGATGCCGACGGATCGCCACTGGGCAATGCCATTCTTTGGTCCGACAACCGGGCCGAAGAACAGGCCAACACCTTACGAAGCACCCAGGCCGATCTGGGGAAAGCGATTTATGCCGAAACGGGCACGCCCCTTCATCCCATGATTCCGCTTTGTAAGTTGGCCTGGATGCGTGAAAATGATCCGCGTGTACTGCGCCGGACGGCCCACTTCGGGTCGATCAAAGAGTTTTTATGGCACAAATTAACGGGTGAATTTGAAGTCGATTTTTCCATTGCCACCGCCACGGGGCTTTTCAATGAGAGTAAACGCGACTGGAGCGCACTGGCCATGAAGTTTGCCGGTGTTCGGGCCGATCAGTTATCGACACCGGTTGCCACAACCCACCAGCGACCGTATCAGCCCCGTCCAGAAACGACCGATACGGGCTTGCCAGCTGGCATTTCGCTGCTGATCGGCGCATCGGATGGGTGCCTGGCCAACCTGGGCGCGGGCGCGATCAAAAAAGGGACAGCCACACTCACGATTGGCACGAGTGGGGCCATCCGGCAAACCGTTCGCAAACCACTGCGTGATGCCGAAGCCCGTTTGTTTTGCTACTACCTCGATGAAGGCTATTATGTGGTTGGCGGACCGACCAATAATGGTGGTAACGTGCTGGAATGGGTAACCGAAAAGCTCACTCAACAGGATACAGATGCCGTTTTAACCGAAGCCGCAACGGTTCCGCCCGGCTCTGACGGGCTGTTGTTTCTTCCCTATCTTCAGGGCGAACGCGCCCCCCTCTGGAATGCGTCGGTACGGGGGGCTTATGTGCAGGTAGACTGGCTCCATACGCGGGCCCATTTTGTTCGGGCGGCCCTGGAAGGTGTTCTTTTCAACCTACTCAGCATAAATGAATTATTAACAGACCATACCGGACCCGCCCGGGTTATCCACGCCAATGGCGGCTTTGCCCAGTCGGATCTATGGGTGCAAATGCTGGCTGATATGGCCGGTATTCCGGTTCGGCTCAACGCCAGCAACGAAAGCGGCTCAATGGGCGCTATCCTGCTCACGCTAAAGGCAACGGGCGTCGTAAAAACGCTTGATGAAGCTGCCGAGCGAGTGGCTTTTGGCCGTACGTTCCAACCTGATCTGGACCGGCATACGACTTATCGAAAAGCCTTCACAAAATGGGAGGAAGCCCTGAAAAAGCTATAGCTCAGCCGGTGGTGGACCAAACAACAGACTCTCTTCGCTATCGGCCCTAACGCTAATGGTACGCTCGAAACGAAGGCCTAATTTTTCGAGAAGGCGAATCGAATATAGATTGGCAGGCAGTGTGATTCCCACGATGCGCGTCAGTCCCAGAATGTCCTGCGCGTATTTCATTACCGCCGTAGCCGATTCGAATCCATACCCTTTACCAGCGTAGTTGGGCAGAAACGCAAATCCGATGTCAGGGTCGTTCAGCATATCACGCTTAAATAAACCACAGAGACCAATGGGCTGCCCATTGGTCTTTAGTTTTACCAGGTATGGCCCAAACCCATGCTGTTTATAACTGTTAAGGGCTCCATCCGAAATATAGCTCTGCGCATCCGTTAGCGTTCGAACGCCCCTGTCGCCAATGAATTGAATCCACGAAGGCATATTGAGCAGTTCGAAAACAAAGGAAGCATCATCAATAGAAAATTTGTCAAGTACTAAACGCTCTGTCTCAATCATAGTAACCAGGAAAGCTTAAAAAGAACATATAAGAGACTACTATCAACTTAAATTTACTTCATATATCTACGAAAGCATAAACAGGTAATACACGTAAAAATTCACCCTGCCAGGTCAGAAAACAAAAACTGACGAAAAAGAAAGTATACAGTCTAATAGTTAAACCATTGCGTGTATCAGCCGATTAGCAAACGAACCCTATTCGCTTTACCACCGGCCTGGCACATAGAGCTACCCATAAATATGACCACCAGAATAAAAGTACTTCTAGCCATTCGTCAGGGGCAAATTGGCGGAGGTGAAAGTCATGTGCTCAATTTAGTACACTTTTTAAACAAGGAACAATTTGAACCAATTGTCCTGTCGTTCACGCCCGGCCCCATGGTCGATAAGCTTAGAGAAAGCGGGATAGCCACTCACGTCATCGAAGGAAAAAGCCCGTTCAATTTCCACGTCTGGAAACAGGTAAAAGCGTTGTTGCTGGACGAGAAAATCGACCTGATACACGCCCACGGCACCCGGGCAAACATGAACATCATCTGGGCGGCTAAACAGTGCACGATTCCCGTCATTTATACCGTACACGGCTGGTCGTTTCATTCGGATCAATCGTTTCTGGTACGAACGGCCCGGATCATCGCCGAACGTAAGCTGACCCGCTGGTCTCACTTAACCATCACTGTATCGGATTCTAACCACAAGACGGGCCAGCAACTGATTAAAGGCTTTCAGTCGAGCGTAATTTTTAACGGAATTGACATGACGCGCTTCCGTCGGAATCAACCGTTCAAGGATGTTCGGACGCCCTATAATATACCCGCCAGCCATACAGTTGTCGTTTTTATGGCCCGCATGACGGTACAGAAAGATCCGATTACGATGCTAAAGGCGTTCAAATACGTGGCCGATCAACATCAGGATATTACGCTGCTCTTGATTGGCCAGGGCGATCTGGACCAGGATGTGCTGAACACTATTGACCAGAATGGGCTTCAGAAACGCGTTGTCCGCGATGGTTTTCGGCTCGACGTTGCCGACGTACTCAATGCCAGTGATATTTATTGCCTGCCTTCTCACTGGGAAGGCCAGCCCATTGGCTTGATCGAGGCAATGGCCATGGGCAAAGCGGTCATCGCGACGCATGTAGATGGGTCGAAAGAATTAGTGCAGGACGGTGTCAATGGCCTTTTGATCGATCCGCAGCAGCCCAGGCAATTAGCCAACGCGATAGAACGGCTCCATACGGATCATCAACTGCGAGAGAAAGTAGCTGAACAAGCTTATCACCTTAGCCGGGAGCGCTATGATGCAGCCTTTATGGCTGGCTATATCGAAGATGCCTACATGACAGTAGTCGCCAGCGATTACTCTCGGCCTACTTCTACCCAGCGAAATCCACTCAGAAAAGATGACATGGCTAGTTTAGAAACGCAGGAGACCGTTGTTTAATGGCCTCCTGTTTGTTGAAACAATGTTCGCCGGATAGAGCATAACTTCTTTGCGTTAACCCGAAACGTCCGTTACCCTTCTGCTTAAAAGCGTTATCTTTCCCCTCAGGAAATAACTTGCTTGAATGAAATCACTAGGGTTAAGGCTGTCATTGGGTCTCATGATGGTTGTGAGCGTTGGCATGTTGGGTCGGGCGGGGGCCATCCCGACCAACGAGCCACCAGGCATCACATTTTTTAAAGGGTCCTGGAAAGAAGTGCTGACCGAAGCGAAACGCCAGAACAAACCCATTTTTCTGGATGTATTTACGACTTGGTGCCCTCCCTGCAAGCGAATGGCGAAGGAAGCCTTTCCCAATACCCGGGTAGGCGCCAAATTCAATGTCCATTTCATTAACTATCAGCTGGATGCCGAACAAGGGGAAGGCATCACCATTGCGAAACAATATGCGGTAGCCAGCTACCCGACGGCGCTGTATATAACGCCAGACGGTGGGCTCGTTCACCGATCGGTGGGCTATGGAGGAGTTAACGCGATGATGGATCAGGCCGATCTTGTCTTGGCCACTCATCAATTGAAAATAACCCTCGCCAAAGGAGACAAAGATTATGCGAATGGCAAACGAGACCCGGACTTCCTGAAACGTTACCTGAAAACCCGGCAATCGCTCAACCGTCCCACCCATGATGTGCTGGATGCTTACCTGGACGCCCTGCCCGAATCGGAACGGACAACCACCGAAACCACAGCCTTGGTAGCCGATGCGCTTCAATCATCCGACACAAAGGCGTTTGACTACCTGATCAAAAATCGCCCCTCTCTGTTATCGTCTGATCTCACGAAACAAAGTCTGGCGCGGGCTAGTAGCGGAGCCATTGACCGCGTACTCGACAACGAGTTCATACGGGCCTGCGCCACCAATAACGAAGCTCTTCTGGAAACGGTAATTACCAACAGTGAGCGAAATGCGGCCGCGGCAAATCCATTTATGGTACGGTCGGATGCTCAGAAACAGGAAGCTGCCACCACCTATCGGCTGAAATTTTATAAAGCAACCAAAAATTTTGTGAAATACCGGGCAATCGCTGAGCCTGTCGTGCAGAACCAGCTGATGAGCCAATCAGTCGGTGAGGTACAGAAAACGGATTCGGCAAGCGCTGTCCGAATGAAGAATATGATGGCTTCGTTACCTGACTCCCTCAGAAATAGAATCAATACCCAGCTGAACGACACGCAGATGATGAGCAAACCTATGTCGTGGAAAGTCGCGTATTCACTTCATGAAATTGCCAGTACGTATTTGGCACTGGGTACATCACCCGCCGACTGGAACCCGGCACTGACGTGGGTCGAACGGTCGATTGCGTTATATCGAACGCCGGAATACGAAACCACTTATGCTGATCTGCTCAAAAAACTGGGCCGAACAAACGATGCCCGCAACGAGCAGAAATAAAGCCTACATCTTATTTGTCGTTCAGAACACTCACGGACCAGAACCTCGTTAAATTACTTACCAAGATCATGAATACGAATTCATTCACCAGACACTTCGAGAAATTCGCGTCCAAAGCCACGCAGGCCACAGGCTCCTCAACGGCGTTCCTGCTGGCTCTGGCCACAATTGTTATCTGGGTTATCACCGGCCCTATTTTTGGCTATTCGGATACATGGCAACTCGTCATCAACACAGGCACGACCATCATTACGTTTCTGATGGTTTTCCTGATCCAGAAGTCGCAGAATAAAGATTCCATGGCCATGCAGCTCAAACTCAACGAACTGATTGCGGTGAATACCAAAGCCAGTAATCGCCTGTTGAATGTCGAAGATCTGACCGAAGCCGAACTACATGCACTGCACCAGTTTTTCGGCAAACTCGTTGAAAGGGCAAAAACCGAAACGAATCTATCCGAGTCACACTCGGTCGAAGAGGCCGAAGACATCCACGAAGACAAAATTGAAGCCTTACAGGAAAGGCAGGCTGCCCGCCGGAAAGAGCGACCAACCCGGCAGCCCGACTTACCAAATAACAGGCAATCCGGACAACGACGAGCAGGCAGGAAAAAGACCGACGACAAAAGCTCGTAGACGAATACCTTATCCGGTTATAAAACAATTTTATCGTCTTTGGCCTTATTATTGTTTTGGCAAGAAAACCAGCTATTGACCTTACGCCAAAATACAGGAATCCGCTATAATATCGTTAACAGGGTTCTGGCACCCTTTTTTCGCTAGCCTTACCGCATGAATCAGCCTGTTGCTGCTCACTTTACACCGTCAGTAACTGCCGAAGAAACGTTACTCCGACGTTCATACGACCAGTTGCAAACAGCCCTGAGCATTGGCATGATCGCCACCTGGTTCTGGGATATCGGCACCGATAAAGTATCCGGGGATTTGAATCTTCTGCGTTTGTTCGATGTCAATGAACGTGACAACATCGACGGCCTTCCGTTGAGTGCTTTCACAACGTCGATTCATCCGGAGGATCAACAGCGAGTGATGAGCCTCATTGACGAAGCCATTCGTTCGGGCAACACCTACGAAGCCGAGTATCGTATTAGCCTCCGAGGCCAGACGAAGTGGGTACTTGCCCGCGGTCAGGGTACCTATACGACCGATCATCAGCCCCTTACCTTATCTGGCGTACTGGTTGACGTTACCGACCGAAAGCAGATCGAACTGCACTCCAGGATCGTTGAAACCAGCTTTCGTTTATCACTCGAAGCGGCCCGGATGGGCACCTGGGAATACCGATTGCTGACCGACGAGCTGATCTGGTCCGATCGGACCAAAGAACTCTTCGGCCTGCCGGCAACAGCAGCGGTCGATTACAGTATGTTTTTACAGGCCCTGCATCCAGATGATCGGGAGGCAACGGACCGGGCCATTCAGGCCGTTCTGCAACCAGACAGTTCGGGACGCTTTGATTATGAGTATCGGACAATAGGTGTCAACGACGGCCAACTGCGCTGGATTCGGGCCAACGGACAGACGTTCCTTAATGACCAGGGCGTTGTTTATCAATTCATTGGCACCGTCATCGATGTTACATCCGACAAAGAAAATGAAACCCTGCTGAAACAACGTGTTGATCAGCAAACACGCACGCTGGAGCAACAGGCCCATCAGTTACGCACCACACTGGATGCTTCGATCAATAGCATTATTGCCATGACCGCCCTGCGCGACGAGACCAATACGATCGTTGATTTTATGATGGATACCGCCAATGCAGCGGTCATCAAAAGCAATTTTATGACACCCGATCAAATCATTGGCCGCAAATTGCTCACAGTCTTTCCCGGCAATAAAGAAAATGGGTTCTTCGATCTGTATGCGCGGGTTGTCGAAACAGGTGAACCGGAACAAAGCAGCCAATATTACCGCGATGAGTTTGGCCTTGAAGGCTGGTTCGAAGTGTCGGCGGTTAAACAGGGCGCGAATGGTGTGGTCGTAACGTATAATAACATTACGGAACGGAAGCAGGCCGACTTAGCCGCCAAACAACAGGAGAAGGAGCTTAAGGAAGCCAATGAGGAGCTACAACGCTCTAATGAAAGCCTCCAGCAGTTTGCTCACATTGCATCGCACGACTTGCAGGAGCCCCTCCGACGCATTCAGGCGTTCAGCGACATCCTGCAAAACCAGTTTATGGATAGCCTCTCTGATGGCGAGCGCGATATGGTCCGGCGGATTCAGAAATCGGCCCAGCGAATGCAACTTCTCATCAAAGACCTGCTACTGTACTCTCAGCTCAGTACACAGCGCGAGTCGTTTACGGTCATTCCGCTTACCAATGTGTTGCAGGATGTTACGACCGATCTGGAAATGACGATCGCCGAGAAACATGCCACCGTCGATGTCTCTTCTCTACCCAACGTATCCGGCAATGCATCACGGCTCCGGCAGCTTTTCCAGAATCTGATTACCAATGCGCTCAAGTTTGGCCGCCCCGACGTGTCGCCGTTCATTCAGATTCGTTCTCGTCTGGCAAACCCCGATGAACTCCCCCCTCGACTAACCGACCAGGCCGACCAACCGTTCTGGCTGATTACGGTCAGCGACAATGGCATTGGCTTCGACGAGCGCTACAAAGACCGCATTTTCACGCCATTCCAGCGGCTGCACAACCCGGCTATCTACAGCGGTACAGGCATTGGCCTGGCAATTTGCCAGCGGGTGGCTGAAAGTCACGGGGGAGCCATTGACGTAAGCAGTCAGGACGGGCAGGGTTCAACGTTTAAAGTTTTCTTACTCGCTACGGCTTAATTACGCGACCCCGCTTAATACCTCTGGTCGGGTAGCCAGAAAAATGGATTGGTAGGCTTTGAAGGTTTCGTCAGCCGCAGCCACCACTGCATCGGCGTGTAAGGTACCCTGCTTAGTCAGGAAAACACCGAAATTTTTCCAGTTGCTTCCTAAAGCCGAGCCATATCCCTGGTAAAACCGCCCCTGAGCCATAAAGGGCCTGATGGCTTCATTTTGCTGTAACAGACGACAAATCACCGTTCCACCCAGCATAGAGCCTTCGCCAACATACGCAGCACCCAGTAATGAAACGGGCGACCAGGCGTCAAAAAGTTCGGGCATCGGCACGGGTAGTACTTCCGGTAGGTGTGCCAGATCGGCCAACAACCAGGGTGTTTTCCGGCGGACCTCTGGCTCATAATCGTGAAAAAACTCGTGGTTACGATCAATGGCGGTTTCCAGTGCCTGATGAAAGACCAGATGAGTGCGTAAGAGATGGCTGTATTCAGTAACTGAGAGCGTCCCGTTTCGCAGCGCTTCGGTGTAAAAAAGTTGCTCGGTTTGCTCATGCAGAGGCCGGGTTTCTTCCCTTAAGCGCGCCAGTAAGTTTGTCATTTATAATCCGTTCGAGTATTATTTCCCAGCCAGAAATCGCACAGTTTCTTGAGCACGTCGCCTGTTTCCTGATAGCTTCCTGGTTTTACAACATACGCATTGATACCCGCGTCATAAGCTGACTTAATATCGTTCGGGTTATCGGATGTGCTGAACGCAACAATGGGTATATGCCGCGTTCGGTCGATAGCCCGCGCTTGCTCAATCACCTCAAAGCCACTTACTCCACCCAGGTTCAGGTCCATCAGTACCAATTTGGGCAAAACAGTCCGCTGCTGCTCATACCGCCCTATTCCTGCCAAATATTCAATGGCTTCTGAACCACTGTTAATAACGGCATAGGTAATAGGCCGGTCTAGTTTTCGTATCAGGCGACTGAAAATATCCGCATCGTTCGGATTATCTTCAACATAGAGTACATCGACCATAAGCTTGTTATTCAGCAGCGTTTAGTGGAAAC
The DNA here is from genome assembly GCF_054776595.1 of Spirosoma horti. NCBI lineage: Bacteria > Pseudomonadati > Bacteroidota > Cytophagia > Cytophagales > Cytophagaceae > Spirosoma > Spirosoma horti. Next base: position 214,144 of record NZ_BAAHBQ010000005.1, on the reverse strand, counting down.
GAAACAAAAAACGTGGTGCCTTGGTTTGGCTCGCTGTGAAACCAGATTTTCCCTTGATGCCGGTTGATGATCCGCTTGACAATAGCCAGCCCGACCCCGGTGCCTTCGAAGGAACGGGCATTTTCCAGCCGTTTGAATAAGTCAAATATTTTACCGGCCTGCTTCATGTCGAACCCAACCCCGTTGTCCTCAACGGAATAAATGACTTCGCTACCGGTTTGCGTACCCTTTATTTTTACCCATCCTTCTGCAGCCAGTTGTGTATATTTAGCTGCGTTACTAATCAGGTTGGTAAACAATTGCAGGGCCATCGTCGGGTCAGCCGTAATTGATGGCGTATCGCCAATGTCGATGCGTAACGAACGGTCTTTCGACATGATCAGAATCTCCTCCCGAATACCTTCCAGCAACTGGCGCATATCGATCGGTTGTGTATCCAGTTCCGAACGGCCCATCCGGGAGTAAAACAGAATATGCCGAATCAATCGACGCATCCGGTCGGTGGAGTCGATGACTTTCTGAAACAGCGCTTGCGCATCGGGCGAAAAACCCTCGCCATACTCTTCGAGCAGAATTTCAGCATAACACCGGATAGACGATAAGGGCGTACGCAAATCGTGCGACACCGTATAACTGAAGGCATCCAATTCTTCGTAAGCCAACTGTAAGCGCTGGTTGAGCAAGCGAATTTCATTGGCCTGCCTTGTTACGATCTGCAAAATATCTTCCCGCAGTTTCACCACAACAGACAGTTCAGCTTCGCTCCACGGTTCAGAGGTGTTCCGCACAATTTCGGTCCAGGCAGCAAAACTTTTACGCGGACTAAGGCGACGCAGTCCCTCCTCATTGACGGTAACGGCCTTGTCGGGATTTCCGGCCCAGGTAACCTGTTCAACGCGTTCGGGTTTGAACCAGAACAGGTATTCGTTCAATTCGCGCGACAGGACAATGGTCAACAACCCCGCTCCTACAGCCCGGAATTGTTCGGCTGGTGGATACAGCGAAGGCAGTTGGCTAGTTTGTAAAAACGATTCTGTCCCTGTTGTGCCCATCCACTCGGCCAATGCCCGGATTTGCTGATCATCAGGTGTTTTACCAAGCCGATGTACCTTATTGTTGAAAATAAGCGCGGCTCCGGTAGCGCTCGTTATATCCAGGGCCGTTACGGGTAGTTTGGTCAGCGCCCGCACCACATCGTCGTTCAGAAGCAACTGCTGGTGCAACTCACGGCCCGTCTGTTGATATTGCTGCAGGTTCGTTAAGTCTTCCTTATCTTTCCGAAACTCCAGAGCCGCCGATAGCAATTGACTAACAAATTTGGCGGCCTGCCGTGCCTGGTAGTCCACAAAATGAGGAGTGCGATTATGGCACGAAATCAGGCCCCATAGTTCGCCCCGGTAGAGTAGCGAAATACTCATGGATGCCTGCACGCCCATATTTTTGAGGTATTCGATATGCACCGGCGATACGGCCCGTAGTACCGAATGTGTTAAATCGAGCGGCTGACTGGCGGGCCAGCCAGGTCTGGAAAGAATAGGCGACGGCACACTGCCTGCATCGGCAATCAGTCGCACCAGATTGACTTTATACAACTCCCTGGCCTGCTTTGGAATATCCGATGCCGGATAATACAGTCCCAGAAAAGGCTCCAGATCGTCTTCTTTTTCTTCGGCTATAACCTGTCCATGCCAGTCGTCTCCGAAACGATAAACCATTACGCGATCGAAACCGATAATCGTTTTGACCCGACGGGCGGTATTTTGCAGCAACTCATCCAGCGTTCGGCTGGACTGCACCTCGGTCAGGGCCTGTGAGATCAACTGCTGGTTGGTTAGCTGGTTATGATCGTTGTTTACCGGTTCCCACTCCAGCAAAATGAGCTCTTTATGCTGATGAATAATCAGATTCCAGGCTTTCCCGTTCAGGGTTAAGCGGTTTGGATTCATAGTTTCCCATGAATCGTTTCGCTGGCCTACGTTCAGAATTTCAGCCAGGGTACTGATGGGCAGATTCGTACCTGCCAATACCGTATCGATCGACTGGCCCAGCAGTTGGGCAGCCTCCGTACCAACGAGATCGACAATGTTGGCACTGGCATGAACAATCGAATACGTATCGGGCTCTACAGCGATCAGGTAGCCGTAAGACTGGATATGACCAAGAATATGGATTGGCTCCTGTTCGCAGTTTATAAGATCAATCGTTGATGGAATCATTGAGTAATAGCCCGTTGCTAAAAAAACGTAATCGACAGGGCAGGCAAACGAAAACGCCGAGAATCTTAACACTAAATTACACTATAATCATACGTACTACTTATAAAACTATAACTAGTCTACATTGTGTCTATGAGATAGCGTATAAATAAAAACGATACAATACGTAAATGTTTATTCAGAAACGCATTTATTTAACTAAATACGCAAACTAGTTGTGGGTGCATAGCTCCATAGCCATTGAGACTAGAGTAGGTACAACGGTGCAACGAACGGTAACCGCGTTCCGGCTGTCCTTCCACTGGATTGATTTTACGGTAAACAAGCATATGGATGTCAAGACCTGCCTGTTTTTCTTTTTTCTGACGGTATCCGCTTCGGCGCAGAAACCTGTACCGCCCAGCCTGCATGCAAACCCAATGGGCGAGCTAGAAGCCTACCGCCAGCAGTTGGCACTACTTCGGCAGGAGCATCCAAACCACCGCGAACTCCCTAATCTGCACTTTTTTCTGTTCGGTATGGGCGACCGGCTCAAGTTGATTTATCGCAATGGGCGTCTCCTGAATGCGCTGACCGGTAATATTGAGGAGCAGTGGCAGGTAAAGCAGGAAATCATTGTTCCGCCAGCGTATCTGGTTCACCTGATCCTGACGGATGGCCAAACGATTCAGATTCGGGAAGATGAAGCGGGCGTATGGCTTCTTCAGCCAAACAAGCGCCCCAAACTGATTCCGGGCACCCGCAGTCGATTGACGCTACCGTCCTTCACGACCAGCCGGTTCGGTTCCGTGCTCCGGGTATTGCATCAGGAAATTCTCATAAACATACTCCACGGCCGCCCAGTGCCCAATTTTCTGGTTTATCAGAAACCCTGGTATCGCGATGCGGCACTGATGGCTATGGTGTTGCGGCAGACCCGTAACCTGCCGCTGATTCATGACTGGATCATGGCCATCCGCGACCCGTTCGACCGCAATAACCACGGCATAACGGAAGCTGATAATCCGGGCGAGGTGCTGTTTCTGGTTTCGCTGGTAGCCGATAAAACTCACCCGGTGGTGAAAATGGCGCTGGATTCGGTGAAGCGTTTTGAAAAAGAAGACTACATTATTGGCAAATCTGACGATGCTGACCACCCCGTTTATCAGACGAAATGGCTCAAGTATGGCCTTAAGTCACTCAACTTACCCGACCCTTATCATATTCCCAGGCAATATGACAGCTATTCGTCGTTGTGCTGGTGGGCCTATACCCATGAACACGTAGTGGGCAAGAAATTTGCCGAGACCTCAAGCCTGAATTACCCTTATCTGGTCTGGGCAGAAGATCATTTTTATCATGAAAAACGCGGCATGGTCGGCACAATTGACTATCCATTAAGTTGGGAACAGCAAGCCCGCGATGCCCACTATCCAGGCTTAACGGTGCTTGATAAAGACCTGATCAAGCAAAAAATAGCTCTCCCACACACAGGGCACGCAGCCGAACAGTTTCTGCTTCTGCTTGATCAATAGGGTCTTTTTAGCCATACCGCGTTGATTAAGTTGAACAAATTAACCATCGAAGCGAATCCTATCAGCCCACCGCTTTGGCGGTGGGCTGATAGGATTCGCTTCAAAGCTTATTTAACTACCCGATGTGGCTAGAGTCCGCGCAAATCACCCGTTTAGCGGGAACCGCCAATTGTAAGGCCCGCTTTAACACTAAAGTACGAGTTATTGGCCGTTAATGTGAGTCGGCTGGCCGCGTTGGTAATACTGGTGTCGCTGATCAGGTTGTAGTTCGCTTCAACGTGCACAAGACCGTATTTAACGCCTACTCTGCCCAGTCCGCCAAAGGCTGTTGTCGTTGGCAACGGGTATGATACAACAGAGCTGGTACCTGATAATTGGTAGGATTGCTGGCTGGATTCAGCATAATAAAAACCAGCGCCAAGGCCTATATAAGGCTTTAAGCCTGTGCTCGTATTCAAAACGTAATTGGCGGTCAAAGACGCAGACAAAATAGATTTTGCCTTCGTGGCCAGGGAGATATTGTTGTCAAGAACCTCCGGACGCTGGATAAATGCCTGCTCTAAACGAACGCCAACTTCCAAATTTCTGGTCAGTTCATATTGTGGCTCAACGCTGTACACAAATCCGGCCTTACTAAGATCGGCGTTTGTATTGCCCGGTACATCGGCAGATGCGGCATAGCCCCCGGCAATAGTTACTTTGAATGGCTTTGCTGGTCTGGTTGACTTAACGGGTGGCTTGGTTTTAGTCAGTGTGTCAGGTTGAGCAGTTTGAGCACTTGCGGCAAATGAAACCAGGGCGAACAATAGAGCGAATAACTTACGCATAGGGAATTGAAATTGGGTACTTATTAATTGGTTTTCTACGAACAGACTTCCTGTGGCGCAAAGATGGCCATTTTATCCATGAGCTGTTCTTCGCATCAACGGTTGCTTCTGCTCACAGCTATTTTTTGTCGACAAGCAGGCGTCACCCGGCAACCGCAGCCCATAATCTATACACGGCTTACCCTCATTCCGTTGCAGCAAGCCGTTCTTTATGCAGAAAAATAGGCAAGCGTATTTGTCGATACGACCAGAGCCACTAAGGCCAAAAACTCATTTTGCGTATATAATCAGCGCCAGCCCCATCACGTAAAACAGGCCCATCAGTGTCAGGTAACGACTAGAGACTGTGGGGGCTCCCCGAAACTCATTCCAGATAAATACACCCCATAGCACCGCAATAATAGTAGCACCCTGCCCCAATCCATAGCTAATAGCGTAACCCGCTTCGCCAGAAGCCAACAGACTTGATGCCATACCCAGACACCAGACCATGCCCCCCAGCATACCAATTCGGTGGTTTCGGCGGCTCACGTCACTGTAGTGAATTTCGCCATCGGCTGGCTTGCTGGCAAACCGACGCAGAACCGGCAAAAACAACGGTGTGCTACAAACAACGCCGATTGCAAACAGAACCAAAGCGGTGTAGGGCGTCAGGAGGCCCGGCCCCGGATGGGCAAAATCAGGCGCCATGGCCCGTGCGACGAAATAGAAAAAGAAACTCATCAGAAAACCACCCACCAGCGAAACCACAATTCCTTTTGTGCTCACGGATGCGTCTGTCATGGCTTTGGACCGGTAGGCTAATGCACTGAATACGATCGCTAAAAAAATGGCAAAAACGCCAGCCAGCAACAAGCCTAAATTACCGATTGGCGACAAAATATAATTAACGACTACGCCCAGAATCAGCGCCAGCCCGATACCAACCGGCATTGCCACCGATAAGCCGGCCAGTTCGATACCGATCACGATCAGCATGTTGGCTATATTGAAAACGAACCCACCGATCAACGCATATAGAATATTTTGTCCATCAGCCTGATTGACATCCACCAGAAATGACCGGCCTGCCGCACCGAAGCTACCTAATGTAAAGGCCAGTAACAGGCTCAGAATCAGAATACCGTATGTATAATCCCGATAAAAAATAGTAGTTGGAACAGACTGCGTCGTTAATTTTTGGGTGTTGGCCCAGGAGCCCCAACAAAGCATGGTCAGAAAGCAGACGACAACTGCCAGCGGATAGTGCGAGATGATAAACATATGTAGTTGAGGCTGTTTAGGTTAGGAATATCTGGCAATCTACAAAATGCATTCTTGCTGACAAAGAAGCCAATTCATTAGAAAAGTTGATCAGGGGGAAGGCTACGCTTTGGCGTTGGTTACCTTTGCGCCATGAATTACATCTATATTCTCTTTGCCTTTCTGGTTGGACTGGCCATTACCGTACAGGCCGGTGTGAATGCAAATTTGAGACAGGCCATGGCCAGCCCGATTCTGGCAGCGGCTATTTCGTTCGGTTCTGGCTTTGTGGCCTTACTCCTTCTTTTTGCCGCATCCGGCTCGTCAACACCCTCGCTCGACGCTATCAAACAGGTAAGCTGGTGGAAATGGATGGGTGGCGTGATGGGGGCCGTTTATATGATTACCGTGATTGTCAGTGTGCCAAAAATTGGGACCGCAAACCTGGTTAGTCTAAGCGTAGCCGGACAATTGATAGCCGCCATCATCCTTGACCATTATGGCCTGCTTGGTTTCCAGCTACACCCGGCTAATGGCTGGCGCCTGTTGGGTGTCATGCTGATTATAGGGGGTGTACTGCTGGTGGTAAAAAACTAAGTAGCCGGTTTACGGTTTACCCTTTTCGGGGCATTGTTGAGTCAACCGTTACGACGGGCCACCGTATCGACAAACCGTACATCAATGATCAATTACCGCTTTTACCCTTCTCTGCTGAATGTCTTCGCTCGGTACGTACGTGGTGGAAACCTCTCTGCCCAGGAACTGATTGACTCAATCAATCGGGTACCCACGCCCACTACCGCAGCGCAGGAACGGGGTGTTTCGTTTGAGGATGCCGTTGTTAAAGGCACCAACGAAGACCGATTTGATCCGGAGGTCATCAAAAAAGTCCGCAAGCTGCTCCCCCGCCCTATTGTCGATACGCAGGTGTATTGCCAATGGGAAATTGATGACGTGCTCTTTTATGGCTACGTCGATCTGATCGGCAAATTCAAAGCGGTCGATTTAAAAACGACAGCTTCTTACCAGGCTGGCCGCTTCCAGCACAACCACCAGAACCTCTATCTGCATGCCCTCAAGCGCAAGGGTATCAAGCTGATGGAATACGTCATTACGGAGTTTCAACCGGGCGGCCCGACTGAAGTGTATGTGGAAAGTTATACGCTTACGCACCCCATTGACAAACAGTTGGAAGAAATCCGATTGCTCAAAACTTTTCTGGAAGAACACCGCCCCCTGATTACGGACAAAAAAATATTTGTTGCACCGGGCGAAGAAGCCGATGCACGTCGAAAGTCCCGCTAACGCCTGTAGTTTCTGGTAAAGTTGCCGCTATTTCGGGGCTGGTTTCACGTACCTTCGCGCCATGCTTCAGCGCACCTTACACCTGTATCAACGTGCTTACAAGGGCCTGTCGCCCTCCGTTTGGCTATTGGCGGGCGTCATGCTCATCAACCGTTGCGGCACGATGGTTTTGCCGTTCATGACGCTTTACCTCACCCAGCACCTACGGTATTCCGTTCAGGATGCGGGTATTGTCATGGCCATTTATGGATTGGGGGCTTTTGTGGGCACCTTCCTCGGCGGCCGACTTACCGACCGGTTTGGTTTTTATTACGTACAGTTAGTCAGTCTGTTATTTGGCGGAATGGCTTTGCTCGGCCTTCAGTTCGTCACGGACTTCACCGCTCTTTGCGCCAGCGTGTTTGTATTTACACTCTTCGGCGATGCGTTCCGACCGGCTAATCAGGCGGCTATTGCCTATTATTCCGATACAGAAACCCGTACACGGGCATTTTCTCTCAATCGGCTGGCCATTAACCTGGGCTGGTCTGTCGGTGGCGGTCTGGGCGGCTGGATAGCGGGCATCAGTTATAACCTTCTTTTCTGGACCGACGGCCTGACCTGCTTAGCAGCGGGCGTTGTTCTCTGGCTCTGTTTGCCCGTTCCCGCCAGCATCCCGGCAACCAACGATCAGCAAGGCGAGAACACCGTTGTTCTGACAAAAAGCCAGTCGCCTTACCGGGATACCTGGTTTATTGCTTTCGTTATTTGCTCCTGCCTCTACCTGATGGCTTTTATGCAATTATTTTCCATTGTGCCCTTATTTTTCAAGGAGGTTATGCAGATGAAAGAAAGCACGATTGGGAGCCTAATGGCCCTGAACGGCCTGGTCATCGTGTGCGTAGAAATGGCGCTGGTTTATAGCCTCGAACAGCAGCAACGTTCAAAAATAAGCCTGATTGTCACCGGAGTTGGTTTGACCAGCCTTGCCTATGGCTTACTCTCCCTACATCAATGGCTACCCGTTTCCCACATGGCTGTTGCGCTGGTTTTTATTCTGGTTGGCACCTTGAGCGAGATGCTGGCGGTGCCTTTCATTCAATCGTTTACGGTTGGGCGCTCCAGTCCGGCCACGCGTGGACAATATCTGGCGCTGGCCTCCATGAGTGGTGCCCTGGCACAAACGCTGTCACCCGCCCTGGGGTCGCAGATTGTGGCCCATTTTGGTTTTTCAGTACACTGGCTCGTTGTGGCCGCTATCAGTCTGGTGTCGGCGAGTGGCTTTTGGTGGCTGGGTATAATAGCCCGAAAGAATGCCCAAGCAGCTATCCCAGCAACCGATTCAGTCAGGTAAGGGGTTGTCTCCCCAATTTTCTTTGCGAACTTTGCACGAGAATAAAAGAGCGAAAGAGCCAGACGGGCCTGCTCAAGTACCATTCGCTCTTTCACTCATTCACTCTTTCACTCCGTAAGCCTTGAAACTCTGGCAAAAAGAAGGCGTCAGTACCGCCGAACAGATTGAACGCTTCACCGTCGGTCGCGACCGTGAAATGGACTTATACCTCGCTCCTTTCGATGTACTGGGCAACCTCGCTCACGCGCAAATGCTCGAAACCATTGGCCTGCTTTCTGCCGATGAACTGGGTCTGCTGACGGCTGAATTAAGGAAAATCCATCAAACCATTCAGGCTGGACAGTTTGTAATTGAAGACGGTGTGGAGGATGTACACTCGCAGGTTGAACTAATACTGACACGGGCACTGGGCGATGTTGGCAAAAAAATTCACTCGGGTCGGTCACGCAATGATCAGGTGCTGGTCGATTTAAAACTCTTCACCCGCGACCGGCTCTGGCGCGTTGCCGAAGCCGTTCAGATTGTGTTTGATCGCCTGATCAGTCGGTCAGAACAGCACAAAAACGATCTTCTGCCGGGTTACACGCATCTGCAAATCGCCATGCCTTCGTCGTTCGGCCTGTGGTTTGGGGCCTACGCCGAAGCCCTTGCCGACGATATGCTGACCCTGCAAACGGCCTACCGGCTGGCGAACCGGAATCCACTTGGTTCGGGAGCCGGTTATGGGTCATCGTTTCCCCTCAACCGCACGCTCACCACCGAATTGCTGGGCTTTGAAGGGATGCACGTCAACGTTGTGTACGCCCAAATGAGCCGTGGAAAAACAGAACAAACAGCCCTTACGGCGCTAGCTGCCATAGCCGCAACCCTGTCGCGGATGGCAATGGATATTTGCCTGTATAACAGTCAGAATTTTGGCTTCCTGATTCTCCCGGATGCCCTCACGACGGGTAGCAGCATTATGCCGCACAAGAAAAACCCGGATGTAGCCGAGCTTTTACGGGCTAAAACTAACCGGATGAAAGCCCTACCCATGGAAGTAACGCTGGTCATGAGCAACCTGCCTTCTGGCTATCATCGCGATATGCAACTGCTGAAAGAAATTCTGATGCCTGCGTTTGACGAACTCATCGATTGCCTGGAAATCACCGACTTTATGCTTGAGCACCTCCAGGTGAAGCCCAACCTGCTGGACGATCCGAAATACGATTTATTGTTCAGTGTGGAGCGGGTAAACGAGTTGGTACTGCAGGGTGTACCGTTCCGGGAAGCTTACCGAACTGTCGGCAAAGAAATTGCCGAACATACGTATGAACCACCCCGAACCCTTCACCATACGCACGAAGGGAGCATTGGCAATCTGGGCAACAACCTGATTCAGGACGCCATGAAACAGGCCATAGCGGGTTTTGGAGCTGAAAAAGCTGAATTAGCCACCAGACAATTGCTGGGATAATAAAAGATGCGATGAATGAATTACCCGAACAAACACGAAACGATTTACGGCGCATTGGTGGCGAACTATCCCGCTTATCCTTCGAGGTATTGACCGTTGTGGGCGTCAATGAGCAGGACGCACGAAGCCAGAAACGCCTGACTGAAGTCATGGATGCGATCGATCAGGCCATACAGGGCCTGGCAGAAATCATTACCTACGATCAATCAGAGGACGATGAGGACTTTCAGGATGACGATGAGTAAATGCGTCATTTCTTATTAATAAGGTAACACCGGGTTGAAACCTGGTGTTACCTTACTATTGCAAATTGCTGACGCGAATGAGCCGCATACTTGCGGCTCTACGTTACGTTATTCGACCCGGTAAGCCACCAGCGAATTTTTGTAGAAGGTCGGCACGATCAGCAGCTTTTTATTAGCCACATAATCGATATCGGCGGCATTGATTTTTTGCTCGCGGGTATCGAGCAACTGTACTTTGGTGCCATCGGCGCCGACGTGAAAAATCTGGCCGTTCCAGTCCGAAACGAAAAAATTGCCTTTCCCTTCAGCGACGATCCCATCGGTAGCGGCCATGCCATCGGCCAGGGTCGTCATTGTTTTCGTCGCCAGATCCACGGATCGCAACGCGCCGATCTTGGTGCTGCCAATCATCAGTTTATCTTTACCAACGGCCAGCACGCCATTAGGTTTGTTGAGTTGTTCACCTTCCATCCAGACTTCCCATTTTTCATCTTTCAGACGATAAATTTTATCGTTCTGGTTGTCTGATACATACACCGTACCATCTTTAGCGACAGTTACATCGTTTAGAAAACCACCTTTCCCAACGGCATCCCAGGTCTTTTCGGCCTGTCCGTTTTCCGTATTGATGCAGACCAGTCGGTACACATCGGTTACGTAAAGGCGATTTTTATAGAGCCCCATGCCTTTGGGTGCGTTCAGGCCCGATGTCCAGCGCAGGTTCTCAATTTTACCGTCGAGCGTCACTTTGGAAATAAAACCACTGCCGTCGAGGTCACCGGGTTTTCCATCGATATTGGCTACGTATAAGGTGTTATTTCCGTCATATAGCACCGATTCGGGTGTGCGTAAGGTAGTATCGGTTTCCCAAGCCTTTACCAATTTCATCGGTTTTGGCTTAACGGGTGGCGTCAGCGCCAGCAGACTTACACTAACGGCTGTTAGTAATACAAATAGGTTGATATGTTTCATAATTGTCCTGATTGTCAGATGATTAAAGTTTTTCAAAAAAATATTATTGTACCATGCCGGGTTGAAAGTAGCTCTACGGCGCATGGCTAAAAGACAAAATATAACTATTCTAACCGGCCCGAAAAAGAGACTCGTTTATGTAAAAACAATCAGATAGAGAGGGTGTTTACAAAACTCGCACATTACTAACACAAGGCTATGGAAACTGCTCAATTCCACTCTTTTGACGTGCAAACGCCGGTCGCTCAGCTTAAAGAAAGCACCCGCGATATGCTTCGGCTGCAACGAGATTACCAACTCTCCGATGAATTGTTCTGGGAGGTCTTTAACGCCCGCGTTCTACTCAATGAGCCGATAGACATCGACGCATTTATTAGGAATTACAACAGGTCGCCTGCCTACGCGTAGTAAGAAACTTGCTATTGCCCACATTCGCCCGACTACCCGAAAACGGAGGATAGCCGGGCGAATGTTTGTTCGATCAGCTCAATCGAACAGAAAATAGCGCTTTCGATTTGGCGTATACGTAGGTTACGACGATCAGCGTGACCACGCCACCGAGCATAACTGAAGGAACCGTACCCAGCAAACGGGCCAGTAACCCCGACTCAAAGGCACCGATTTCGTTGGATGAGCTCACGAAAATACCGTTCACGGCGGCCACCCGCCCACGCATGTGATCAGGTGGGAAAATCTGAAGGATCGTTTGACGAATGATAACACTGACACTGTCGAAAGCGCCCGTTAAGGCAAGCATGATCAGCGACAGATAAAAATTCGTTGATAGCGAAAATACGATAGTCGCTATACCAAAACCCGCCACTGAAAGAAGCATATTGCGCCAGGCGTTGTGGGTGGGCGGATGTTTCGTCATGTAGGCCATGGTCAGCAAAGCGCCAATGGATGGAGCAGCCCGTAAAAACCCTAAGCCTTCGGCCCCTACTTTCAGAATGTCTTCGGCAAAAACGGGCAGGATGGCCACGACGCCCCCAAACAACACCGAAAACAGATCGAGCGAGATCGCGTAGAGGACAATCTGGGTCTTGAAGACAAAGCGAAAACCTTCCGTCAAACTCTCCCGCAGACTCAATACCGGCGCATCGGAAACAGGTGTTGGCTTCCGTTCGATGAGTGTAATCAGCAAAAAACAGACCGCCAGCAGGACAATGACCACAATCAGGCTATTGTCGAACCCAACCCAACTGTACAGAAAACCAGCCAAACCCGGCCCGACAATGGCCCCTGCCTGCCAGAATGAACTGCTCCACGTAGCTGAGTTGGCATAGAGTTCGCGCGGTACTAAAAAGGGTTTTATTGACGAACTGGCTGGCGAGTAAAACCCTTTTGCCGTACCAATCAGCATCAGAACCCCATAAATGGTCGCTAACCGGGCGGTTTGTGATAACCCGGCCGCAACAGAGGGTTGAAAGACCAGATACAGAATAACCGAGCCGAGCAAAATAACCAGTAGGCTCCAGAGTAGAATCTGTTTCTTATCCCGCCGGTCGGCAAGGTGACCGCCAAACAACGATAGCGCAATAAAGGGGATGGCTTCGGCCAGACCAACCAAACCCAGCATCAACGGATCGTGGGTGAGTTTGTATAATTCGTAACCCAGAATAACCTCCTGAATCAACAAGGTGGCCGTGATCAGAAAACTGTTCATCACGAAATACCGAAATTCAGGAATGCGAAGTGATGCGAAGGTATCTACTGTGGACTGCTGAGCCATTCTATTGTCGGCGTATAGTATATTTACCGCCTGAGTTTTAATAAGCAACCCAAAATGATGCAATCTCCGTTCCGAACAAGGGTGAAAATTTGCTGCATCAGCAGTTTGGACGAAGCCCGGCTGGCTACCCGGCTGGGTGCCGACGCGCTGGGTTTAGTGGGCCAGATGCCCAGTGGCCCCGGCGTCGTAGGCGATGAACGGGCTGCCGAGATTGTGGCGGCTACACCCCCACCGCTGGCTACGTTCATGCTTACCAGCGAGACCACTGTCGACGCAATCATGGCTCATCAGCTTTGGGTGGGCGCCAATACCATTCAACTCGTCGATGCCGTAGCGCCCGACACGTATGCCCAGCTTCACGCGGCCTTACCAGCCATCAAGCTGGTTCAAGTCATTCATGTACTCGATGAGCGAAACATCGATGAAGCCTTGCAGGCGGTTCAATTTGGGGCCGATGCGTTGCTGCTCGACTCGGGCAATCCAACGCTGGCCATTAAAGAATTAGGCGGCACCGGACGCGTGCATAACTGGCAATTGAGCCGCCAGATTGTCGAACAATCGCCCGTACCTGTGTTTTTGGCGGGGGGCCTGAATTCCGGAAATGTTCGCCAGGCCATTGAATCCGTACAACCCTTTGGCCTCGATATTTGCAGTGGTGTTCGCACCAACGGCCAGTTGGATGAACAAAAGCTGGAAGCGTTTATGAACCTGGTACGATAAAACAGCCGTTACCAACTGTAACCAAACAAAAACGCCCGCACCAAGTGGAGCGGGCGTTTCGAATTCTACCGAGTGCGATTAAGCAACGGCAATTTCTTTCACTAATTTCTCTTCTTTTACCTCAACTTTTGGTAATTCCACCGTGAGGATACCGTCGGTATAAGCGGCTTTGATCGCGTCAGCATTTACCGTTTTGGGTAAGCGGAAGCTGCGTTCGAACGAAGTGAAACCAAACTCCTGCCGGGTAAATTTCCCAGCGGTTTCTTCAGTTTTCGCTTCTGATTGATACGCAATCGTCAACTTGTTATTTTCTACGTTGATTTTCAAATCTTCTTTTTTCAGACCGGGAGCGGCCAGTTCAAGTTGAAAACCAGCTTCTGTTTCTTTAACGTTTACGGCTGGCACGTTAGGCGTCGTATTTTGATACCGGTTGATAACGGGACGGCCATAGAATGGGTTGAAGAAGGTAGGAAAGTTGTTATATCGAACTAAGGTTGCCATTGTCTTATCTGTTTTAGTAGGTTGTTTATTGTCAAACACAAACATCCTTACTCAAATGATGTACCAATCCAATAACTACGCAAAGAAGTGTCATTTTGTCTGATTTCAATCAACTAGAACCGACAAATGATGACATAATGTCCTATAACGGTAAATAACTATTTATTTAGCCAGTTAAAATGGCTGGTTCTTCATCATTACGCTCATTACACGGGGCAACCAGACGCAGACAATTCTGTTATTGGTGTGACCAGATCCACTAATGGCCCAGATAATTAACCTATTCTAGTAAAACACTACACTTTAGTATATTAATAACTTGGTGGATCGGTAACAAACGGCTAATTTTATCGGGCTTAGCCAAGCATGTACTCACCATAACTTACTACTTTGTTTATGAAGCGACATCTACTGCCGCTGCTCACACTGCTTTTGTGTGCCAGTTCTTCCTTTGTTACCCACGCCCAACAATCAGCCGTCGACTTCTTCGATAGCGGAATTACAAAAAGCAAATCGAATGATTTTACAGGGGCTCTACAGGCGTTTAGCATGGCCATTACGATGAACCCCGAAAACTCAGCGAGTTACTATAATCGGGGTTTAGCTAAAGCCAATTTAAAAGATCACCGGGGCGCGATTCTGGATTATGACAAAGCCATTGATCTGAATGGGAAAGATGCGTTGGCTTACCTGAGCCGGGGCGTGAGCAAAAGCCGCCAGGACGACCACCGGGGCGCTTTGCTGGATTACAGCCGCGCTATTGAGCTCAACCCCGACGACCCACAAGCCTACTACAACCGGGGTGTCAGCCGTAGCCGCATCGACCAATACCGGGGTGCACTAGCCGATTTCTCTAAAACAATTGAGTTAGAGCCAACCAATGCCCAGGCCTATTACACACGGGCAGTGACCAAACAAAATCTGGAAGATTATGTAAGCAGCGTCGCTGACTTTACGAAAGTGGTGGAAATAACACCTAAACGGCCACAGGCCTACGCCGGTCGGGGAGTATCGAAAGTGGAGCTAAATGATTTTGCCGGGGCCGTAGTCGATCTGAACAAAGCGATCGAATTAAGTCCTGAAGATGCCGAATCTTATTTTTACTGGGGCTTTGCCAAAAGCAAACTGGACGACTATAAAGCGGCACTTGGCGATTATGACCGGGCCATTTCACTCAAGGGTGAGAACTACCGGGCTTATTATGGCCGGGGTTTTTGCCGAAGCAAACTGGGTGACCAGAAAGGAGCCATTACGGACTTTAATCAGGCTATTGAAATCAACAACGTCAATGTGGACACCAAGGTGGTTTATACAGGCCGAATGACGCATGCTATTCTGGATAATCTCCGCAACGTTGTTCAGGAGCGCAGCAAAATCAACGAGTTGGGTAGCGAACGGGCCGAAGCGTACTTTAGCCGCGGTATTAGCAAAAACAAGCAGGGTGAGCCCAAAGCGGCTATTCTTGACCTTAACAAAGCCATAGAGCTTAGCCCGGCCTATGCCGAAGCGTATTTTAGTCGGGGCATGATTAAGTCGGCTCAGGGCGACCAGAAAGGAGCGCTCACCGATTGCAACAGTGCCATCAAACTAAACCCGCGCTATGCTGAAGTTTATTATGTGCGTGGCCTCATCAAACACAGCCTTGGCGACGAAAACGGTGGTTGCCTCGACTTATCCAAAGCCGGTGAACTAGGCTACAGTCCAGCCTACAAAGTGATTAGTGACTACTGTAATTAAGGGCATGCATAGGGCTTTTGTGCCTTCTTCCCTTATGAAACACCGGATTAAAACCCGACGCAGAGAAGACCTCAGACACACTGCGCCGGGTTTTAATCCGGTGTTTTATAAGAAAACAGTTACTCAAACCGCAGGTGCTTAACCGAATCGCCGGAGGATTCGAGTTCAAGCAGGGCATCGATCCCAATGTCGAGGTGGACATTGACGAACTGGCCCGTCACACGTTTATCACTTTCCTCTGTCTTCACACCCTCGGGCACCAATGGATTGTCGGATACCAGCAACAGGGCACCGTGCGGAATTGAATTGACAAAGCCAACGGTAAAAATAGTCGCCGTCTCCATATCGATAGCCATCGTCCGGATTTCGCGCAGGTAATCTTTAAACTTCTCGTCGTGCTCCCATATTCGCCGATTGGTGGTATATACCGTGCCCGTCCAGTAATCCATTTCGTAGCGTTTGATGGTCGATGAGACCGCGCGCTGCAACCGGAACGAGGGCAATGCCGGAATTTCGGGACGCATGTAATCGTTGCTGGTTCCCTCACCCCGAATGGCCGCAATGGGAAGAACCAGATCACCAATCTGTGTTTTTTTCAATCCACCACATTTACCCAGAAACAACACCGCCTTAGGGTCAACTGCCGAGAGCAGATCCATGACCGTAGCAGCCATGGCGCTACCCATCCCGAAGTTGATGATTGTAATATTGTTGGCAGTCGCGGTTTGCATGGCCCGCCCCATACCGAAAATTTCGACGTCGAACTTCTTGGCGAAGAGCTCGACGTAATTGATGAAGTTGGTCAGCAGAATGTATTCGCCAAATTGCTCGATAGGCGTGCCCGTATAGCGAGGCAGCCAGTTTAAAACGATTTCTTCTTTTGTCTTCATTTTTAATCAGTGAAAGCGTAAACGAACGAACCAGTGAAATCGGATGACAGGGGCCGTCCCGCCCAAAAGCGGAGCCTTTCAACCTGTGTCAGAAGAAGGATTGATCGTTTTTTATTCCGTCTTTCGCTCTTTCACCCTTTCGCTCTTTGTATATTTGAAGCATGGTTGCGCTGAACCTCCCTCCTTTTGATTGTAAAATTAAACAAGTCGAAGGGAAACCCTATATTTTCGATTCATTACGCCGGAAGTACGTTCGGCTATCACCCGAAGAGTGGGTTCGGCAACATATTGTTAATTTATTGTTAACCCACTACGCTTACCCAAAAGCGCTTATTCGCGCCGAAGGTGGGTTGATCCTTAACCAGACCCAGAAGCGTACAGATGTCGTTGTTTTCGACCGACAGGGGCAGCCGTTCCTGGTCGTTGAGTGCAAGGCTCCTCATATTCCCCTGACCCAGTCGGTATTCGATCAGATTGCCCGCTACAATCACGTGCACAAAGCGCCTTACCTAGTCATTTCCAATGGACTGACCCACTACTGTTGTGGTATCGATCATACAACGGCTGCTATTCAATTTCTGGACGACTTTCCGGCATTTATGTAATGTAATGCGGGCAGGATGTCCGCGTTACGGTTACACTGCACCACCACGTTACATAAAAAAATCCCTGCTACCGTTGGATAGCAGGGATTTCTATACGTCGGGCTAACTTAGTTAGCTTTAACAAGTTCTCCACTAGCGCGGATCGTAATTTCGTCGCTAACAACGGCTGCAGGAACTGATCCCAGCGTAAAGTCAGCACGTTTTACTTCACCCGTTACTTTAAAACCAGCCAGGGTTTTCTTGTTTTGTGGGTTGGTAACAGGACCGGTAATAACCGCGTCGAGCGTTACAGGCTTCGTAACACCGTGCATGGTCAGGTCGCCCATCAGTTTGTATTTGTTGCCGGATACTTTGCTGATCGACTTACTTTTGAACGCCAGCGTTGGGTATTTGGCGGCATCGAAGAAATCAGCGCTTTTCAGGTGGCCATCACGTTTTTCCTGGTTCGTGTTAACGCTGTTCACATCGGCGGTCAAGTCGATTTGAGCATCGGTAAAATCAGGTTTCGACGAGGTCATTTTAACATCGAAATCCTGAAATTTGCCATCCACTTCAGACAACATCATGTGTGTTACCGTGAAGGCCAGGTTAGAGTGGGCTTTGTCAAGCGTCCAGTTTTGAGCAAAAGCGCCTACTGAAGCGAACAGCAGTGCAGCGATCATTGTAACTTTTTTCATTGGTCTGCAGTAAAATAGTGATTAGTAAATACAAGTAAAAAAAAACAAAAAACTCTATCAGATAAATTAAGCACGAAGCCGGTCGAGCAGATGACTGAGTGCCGTGGCTTCATCAACCGAAAGCTTATCATGCAATAAGGCGTCCCATTCGCCCTGAAGGGCATCCAGCTGCTTTAGCAACTCCAGTCCCTTCTCTGTAATGACGACGTCTACGGCACGTCGGTCACTCGGGCACTCCGTACGCAGTACTAATTTTTTAAGAACCAGTTTATCCACCAACCTTGATGCGTTCGACATTTTATCGAGCATTCGCTCCGTAATATCAGACACCTTTATGGGATTTGGGAACTGGCCGCGCAAAATTCGTAATACGTTGTATTGCTGTATCGTCAACTTAAATGGCTTCAAAAGCCGTGTCTGGTTATCAGCAAGCCAGTTAGTTGTATAAATCAAATTCACAATCACCCGCTGATAGGATGATTTGAATGGCGCACTCTGCTTAATGTCTGTTTCTATTGACATGCCACAAAGATAGTGTAATTGTATTTAATGTTTCTACATTATATGCATTTATTTTTATCGGTAAGGTACAATCTGCGGAGCCGATAGATCAAAATCACGCAATTTCAAGGTTGGAATGCCTTCAAATGCCTGCCGGAAGGGGATCGTATTGCCCGGAATGTTAGGGTAGTAGGTCAATCTAATCTGGAAACTATTGAAGGTCAGGTTTTCATTCCGCAGACGAAATCCAATGCCATAGCCCTGATAGAGCGGGCCGCTAAACAAAGGCCGTTCGGGAAAGCTAGCCAGGCCAAGGTTAACGAACGTAATAAAAGCAACCCGAAAACCAATCAGGTTCAGCCGGGAGAACAGGATATTTTCGTAATTGATAAGCCAGCGCTTAGTGCCTCGCAAGGCATCGCTGTTAATGCCTATCCCATCGGTATTAAGGCCCCCACCACTACTCCCCAGCGTAATGTATTCGTTACTGAATCGATTGATACCGGTAGTGAAACGGGTATTGAAAAAATGACGCATGTTGCCCCATTTCGTTTTCAACAACGGACTGAAATAGTTCGATTCAAACGAAAAAACGCCCTGCTCAATGTGGCTATTACGAATGTAGCCACCGACATTGACCAATCCATATAGGTATCCCAGGTGCCGGACGTATTTACCCTGTGAAAAATTCAGGCCCACATACAGTCGTCTGCCCAATTCTGCATTATCATAGCCCGCAATACCAGCCACGGTTTCTCCAATGGGCACGTCTTCCGTGCGGCCGAAGCCATAAATTAATACATCGCGCACGTATTTACGGCGGGAATAACCCACACTAAACAGGGTCGTGCGGCTATCCTGATAGATCTGGTTCGTATCGGCGGTTACGTCGGGGCGACGACTATAGGTGTAACGCGTATTGCGCAAAGCCACAATAAGGCGCGAACGGCCTTTTTCGTCCGATTCGCGCCGTTTGTAAAATAAACGAAACGAACGGCCAATCCAGATGTCGGAATAATTATAACCAAGTGGCACCAGCAGCACACTGTCATTGCGGGTAACCAGCCGATTATTGATCTGGGTATGGTTCAATTCGATGGCTCCGGCATACTTCATGTCGGGCGTCAGAAAAGGACGATAGAGCTTTATGGCGACTTGTTTCAAATCACGCAGATACAACAAATCAGCTTCGGCCGTCAGGAAGGTTTTGCCAATGAAGGGAACCGTATAGCGGGACTGGTATTCCAATTTTTGCCGGGGGTCGGTGCCTGAATAAGCCACCTGTGCAAAAAGGTGGTGACCTAATCCCCGGAAATTAAGCTGGTCGAATCCAACGCTGAAGTTGGTTAACCCACCAAAGCCCCCATTGGGCAACAGCGACCAGACATCCTGTGTAATGACATAGACATCCACAAACTGCTTACTGCCAGCCCGTGGCAGGACCAGAATACGTGCATCGTGGAAGATCGACGTCGTCCGCAGTAATCGTTCGTTATCGCGCAACACATTCGGATCAAGCACATCGCCCTGCTGAAAAAGCAGGTAAGAGTTCCGAATAACGTGCTCACGAGTGTTAAAGTGCAGGCGATTCCCCGTTCGCTCAACCCAGTTGGCCGGCTTGCGCAGGGTGTCATATACGGTCTGGCCAAATACGCCAAGCCTCCGGATATAGATATCCCCAATGATTTTGCCTTCAAAAATTCGGAAGGGATTTACCTCGATCTGATTAACCTCTCCCGTTGCCGTCCGGCTATTGTAAACATCCTGGAATATGGCGTCGTATAATTGCCGGGTCAGCCGGTGCTTATACATCTTTGTTTTCAGTTTACTGTAAAAAACGCTGTCGCGCAGCATCAGTACGCTGTCCGCCGTCACCGAGCGAATGATCGCCAACGAATCCGGGTAGCCCTGTTGAATTGGTTTAGGCGTTAGGGTATCTGCTTTGATCTGACTGGTTGGTGTGGAGGGTACTTGTTTGGGACTTATTTTCCGCTGGCTGCTATCCGTCTGCGCAACTGCACTGGCTGAGTATCCGACAATGCATACCAACCACACCAACGAATGGCGCAGGAACGATATATACATGGACAGATACTGTTTCTTCATTGCTTCATACGGGTGCCTTATGCGGTTTCCAGTAAACGATTACCTGGCAATAGTACCAATAAACTTACTAACTATACGGCTCCTTACTTATCCGTTTTACTTACGTAGTCATACAAGCGGCAGTTAGAACATAGCCGGGACAAATAGTTTAATGAACACCGCCGACAGAACAGGCCCCTTCAGCTTCCAACCGCTTTTGAAGCCATAAGTCCCGTTGTCGTTCGGGGCCAAACTGAAAATAATGGAAGCCAAACGGTTCAAAGCCCATCTTTTCGTAAAATGCTCTTGCCCGGTAATTTCGCTCCCACACCCCCAGCCATACGGCCTTGTATCCTTGTGCGCTGGCCCAGTCAATACAATACTGTAATAACGCTCGACCCTGCCCCTGCCCTATCTGCGACTGCAATAAATAAATTCGCTGAATCTCTACAGCATTACGCTGTTTCATGCGTCTTGGTGGCGTATGCTTCCTTAATTTTGCATACCCAATTGGTGTGCCATCGGGCAAAACCATCAGAAAAAAAGTTGATCGGGCATCCAGCAACTCAGCCTCCAAGATCGGCTGTGTAATGGCCGAGGCAATATACTCCTCAACAAGTTCGGTCGGGTTGTGGGGCGGCCCAAAAGCCTCACGCATGGTTACGGCTGATAGATTGGTAAGCCGGGCAGCATCAGCAAGGGTTGCAGATCGGATAAGCAAGTGAATGTATGTTAAAGGTGAATTATAAATGATACCTGATGGGTTATCAGCCTGATGATCTACGAATATAGTGTGAAATTTACCCGATGCATACCCATACTCACGACTCACTCATCCCTATCGTTCATAATTAATCGTTCGTTTATTCGTGTTAACCTTACGTTACCCTTTAATTCTGGCATCGGGGTCGCCCCGCCGGAAACAACTCATGATGGATGCGGGCTTTTCCTTTACCATCGAGACACGCACAACCGATGAGTTATTTCCCGCAACGATGCCTGTCGATGCAGTCGCGGAATACCTGGCCCGGCAGAAAGCAGAGCAGTTTCTGACCGACCTATCCGACAACCAGACCCCGGCTCGAATTGTCCTTTGTGCCGATACGGTTGTTATCCTGGGCAATCAGATCCTGAACAAACCACAGGATGAGGCCGAAGCCCGCCGAATGCTGCGCGCTCTTTCCGGAAATACTCACCGCGTTCGTACGGGCGTTGCGATTCTGGCACCGGACCCCAACGGCGATCCGCAATTATACTCCTTTACGGACGAAACCATCGTACAGTTTTCATCCCTCACCGACGATGAGATTACGTATTACATCCGCGAATGTAAACCCTTCGATAAAGCCGGGTCGTATGGCGCCCAGGATTTCGTGGGCCTGGTGGGTATCGAGCGGCTCGAAGGGTCCTTTTACACCGTGATGGGATTACCCACACATCGGGTGTATCAGGCCTTGAAAGCGTATGCCGTGTAACCACGGTGGCAGCTTACACCACATCGCCCCCGGTCGTGCAGGGTACAGTTGATAAACAATCGATAAACTCATCGGTAACTTTCTCCGTTTGGTAGTGAGTAGCAATCCTTCTTTGAATGCAATCTGATTTTTCTGGCATAAACACCCCGCAGACCAACGCGTCGATTAACCCGTTATCTGCCAACCAACTTCATACGGGCCATTCGGGTGTTCATTACGAAATTTTCGTTCGTTCCTTCGCAGACTCGAATGGCGACGGCATCGGTGACCTCAACGGCGTTACCAGCAAGCTTGATTACCTGAAAGACCTCGGCGTCTCAGCCATCTGGCTTATGCCCATTAGCCCCTCGCCAACCTACCATAAATACGATGTCACGGACTACTACGGCATTGATCCGGAATACGGCACGATGGCCGATTTCAGGCGACTTATTGCCGAAGCTCATCAGCGGGACATAGCCGTTGTTATCGACCTGGTCCTGCACCATACCAGTATCCATCACCCCTGGTTCCAGGAAGCAGCCAAAGGACCCGACAATCCCTACTGGCACTATTACAAGTGGTTACGACCCGATGAAATTAAACGACGTAAGCTGGCCACCCGCGATATTACGGCCGATTCGGGCGAGAAAAATCCCTGGCATTCCGTAAAAGGAGCGACCTACCCTGAGCAATACTATGGCATGTTCTGGAGCGGCATGCCCGACCTGAACTTCGACTACCGTCCGCTGCGCGAAGAAGTCTTTTCCATTGCCCGTTTTTGGCTTACCGATGTGGGGGTCGATGGCTTCCGGCTCGATGCCGCCCGGCACCTTTACCGGGAATCGGAAGAGCCCAAAAACCATGAGTTCTGGCAGGAGTTCGGTCGCGTGGTCGAAACGGCAAAGCCAGGTGCCTACACGGTGGGAGAAGTATGGACCCGCCCCGAACGCATTGCGCCGTATTTTCGGGGCTTGAAAGCCAACTTCAATTTTGACCTGCAACTGATGTTAACCGAAATCGTTCGGCAGGAAGATGACACCGAGGATCTGGTTGAATTTCTGTCGTATGTTCACAAAACATTCAGCAAGGTCAATCCACAATTTATTGATGCGCTGCTTCTGTCCAATCATGACCAGAACCGCATTGGCAGTATGCTGAAAGGCAATATTACTCACCTGAAAGTAGCGGCTAATCTGTTGCTTACCCTCCCGGGCCTGCCTTATCTCTATTATGGCGAAGAGATCGGTATGCTGGGCATGAAACCCGACGAGACCATCCGCGAACCCTTCCTGTGGGACATTCGCACCAACGATACGCAGCGCACCCGCTGGCGACGGGGCAAGTACAGCACCAGCCAGACCGTACGGCCACTGGCGCAGCAACAAACCGATCCGGATTCACTTTTCTCGCATTACAAACGCCTGATTCACTACCGAAACAACCATCCGGTTTTAACGGACAACCTCAGTCGGCTTTTACCCACCGGTATCCGCCAGAAAGGCATCATTGCGTTTGTGCGGCAGGCCTCTACCGCTGATGGCCCACTCGTATTAGTGGTCCACAACCTTACCAAAAAGCCCATTGAAGTCGTCTTTTCGCCGGACGAGTCCTGGTGTCGCTGTGTTATTTTTGAGACCATCCCTGGCAGTTCGTTCACCGGCGACCGGCTACTAGTGCCAGGGTATGGATGCGTGATTGTAGAATAACTAACGCCGATTCGACGGCCCAAACGCCGACTTCTGCTTTCAGGGGCCGGTATGATCAGCAACCATCCGCGATAGTCGGGATACCAAGTATTTTGTCATCAACAACCATCCCAGGCACAACCAGGCAACTAACCGCATCAGCAATGCTCGTTCATCGGGGAAGCCCAACGGGATGAATGGAGCGCAGGCGGGGCGAGCCGGTGCCCGTCCGGGTCGGCAACAACCGGACCAACGAGGCAGCGACCGGACTCACGCGGAGCGGCCATAAGGACGCAGCCCGCGCTAAGTACTTAGATGCAGAGGCCATGCAAACGTCTGATTTAGCGAGTTTACCCCTATAAATCAGACGTTTTGTCTACCGACAAAACACGGGCACGTAAAAAATGGTATGCATAAGCCGTATAACTTGTTCTTTACGGCCTTTAGTATTCAGGAATACGCGTATCGAGTTCCCAATGCTTCCTCAACAACATGACTAAAATTATCGTATGCTTACTGCTTCTCGTTTCCTGTCGGATACAAGCACAGCCGCCTAAAGCCATCCGCCCAAATATCATTTTCATCCTCGCAGATGATCTGGGATTCGGAGATGTAGGTATCAATGGGCAAAATCTGATCAAAACTCCCACCCTCGACCGAATGGCGGCCGAAGGTATTCAGTTCAGGCAGTTCTATGCGGGCACTTCAGTTTGCGCGCCCTCCCGGTCGTCGCTCATGACGGGGCAACACACAGGCCATACGTATATTCGGGGTAATAAAGAAGTACAACCCGAAGGCCAGCAACCCCTTGCCGACTCAGTGGTGACCATGGCAGAACTTCTAAAAAAAGCCGGATACGCGACAGCCGCGTTTGGCAAGTGGGGACTGGGACCTGTCTGTTCGGAAGGTGACCCGACAAAACAGGGTTTCGACCAATTCTACGGCTATAACTGTCAGGCTCTGGCACACCGCTCTTACCCCAATCACCTCTGGGATAATGACAAAAAGGTGGTCCTGGCCACCAACAAAAATCTGACGCAAACGAATGAGTTTGCGCCCGATATGATCCAGAAAAAGGCGCTGAAATACCTGGATAACCGCAAAAGCAACCAGCCCTTCTTTCTGTTTCTGCCCTATACCCTGCCTCATGCGGAGCTGGTTCCGCCTACCGATAGTCTGTTTGCCTACTATAAAGGGAAATTTGCCGAAACCCCGTATGCCGGTGCCAATTACGGTCCTAACGCAAAAACGGGAGGTTATGCTTCGCAAAGCCACCCCCATGCGGCCTATGCGGCACTGGTAGCTCGGCTGGATAAGTATGTAGGCCAGATTCTGGCTAAGTTAAAAGCAAAAGGGCTTGATAAAAATACGCTCGTTATCTTCTCGAGTGACAATGGCCCACACAAAGAAGGCGGTGGTGATCCTGTCTTTTTCAACAGCAGTGGCGGCTTTCGCGGAGTTAAACGGGATCTTTACGAAGGTGGTATTCGGGAACCATTTATTGCCCGCTGGCCCGGCGTCATCAAGCCTGCTACACAAAGCGATTTTGTGGGTGCCTTCTGGGATTTGCTACCCACCTTTGCCGAGCTGGCCGGTGCCAAAATACCCCCTAAACTTGACGGCATCTCGTTTGTGCCCTCACTGACGGGTAAAAGCCCGCAGAGAACACACGATTACCTCTATTGGGAATTTCATGAGGACGGGGGCAAACAGGCTGTCCGGCAGGGAAACTGGAAAGCCGTACGGTTACAGGCATCCAGTAATCCCAACGGCCCTATCGAACTGTATGACCTCTCGAAAGACCCCGCCGAGACGCATGACATAGCGGCCAAATTTCCCGACAAGGTCAGGTACCTCAGCAAGCTTATGGCCCAGTCTCATACCGAATCGGCGTTGTTCCCCTTTGCCAAACGCTAGGGCGTATATGACACCCGTCTTGACGCAGTTAGCCACTAATTACCAACTGATTAGCGGATCATCAGGCGTTCTTTAGCCAGTAAGCCATTCGAGAAAGCCTATAAATTCTGATGGAATCGATAACCGACTAGTGTCGATCTTTCTATCTTTGCCCAATTTATAGGTATACTGCTCTCATGGCCCCATCGACCCATCGAACTTCCCTAAGTGTCCGCCATTTGGTGGGTATCAAAGACCTGACCGAATCTGACATTCAATTAATTCTGGATACGGCCGGGCAATTTAAAGAAGTTATTAACCGCCCCATCAAGAAAGTCCCCTCGCTGCGCGATGTGACCATCGCCAACGTTTTTTTTGAAAACTCGACCCGCACCCGGCTCTCGTTCGAGCTGGCCGAAAAGCGCCTGTCGGCCGATGTTGTGAATTTTTCGGCGTCGGGCAGCTCCGTCAAAAAAGGCGAAACCCTACTCGATACGGTCAATAACATTCTGGCCATGAAGGTCGATATGGTCGTGATGCGCCACAGCAGTCCCGGCGCTCCTCATTACCTCACCAAACACATTAAGGCCAATGTGGTCAATGCAGGCGATGGCACCCACGAGCATCCTACTCAGGCCCTGCTGGACTCCTTTTCCATTCGCGAAAAATTAGGTGATGTAGCCGGAAAACGGGTGGCCATCATTGGTGATATTACCCACTCTCGTGTGGCCTTATCTAATATTTTTTGTTTGCAAAAACAGGGCGCAGAGGTCATGGTGTGTGGCCCTAAGACACTCATTCCCAAACACATTGAAGCACTGGGCGTAAAAGTAGGGCACGATGTTCGGCAGGCGCTGGCCTGGTGCGATGTGGCCAACGTATTGCGTATTCAGCTAGAGCGGCAGCAAATCAAATATTTCCCGTCTCTGCGCGAGTATTCTCTTTACTTCGGTATTTCCAAGCAGATGCTCGACGAACTGGATCGCCCCATTGTACTCATGCACCCCGGCCCCATCAATCGGGGCGTCGAGCTTACGTCGGATGCGGCCGATTCGTCGCACTCGATCATCCTGGATCAGGTTGAAAACGGGGTTGCTGTGCGAATGGCGGTGCTGTACCTGCTCGCACAACTGTAGGGCTATCCGTCTGCGTGCCCTTCAGCCAAAGAAAAGCCTACTACTGCTACCAATGGTGAGCGCAGCAGTAGGCTAATGACCAACAAGTTAATTTATTTATTTCAGAAAAATCTCGTCGTTATCTGTCACAAACATCCGCGTACTTTCGGTGTAGGTACCGCCCGTTGGCGCTTTATAGGTCAAATCGACGTAAAAGGCCCGGAAACCCGATGCCGGGTACACTTCATTTACAGAAAACGTGGCTTTATTCTTGATGCCCAGGCTTTTACCTTCCCATTTCTCATCCTGAAATATCATATCTGTCGAATTCGCTGACCAGACCGTAACATTTTCGAGTTTATCGGACGTTGCTTTCATGGTGACATCTACGCCTTTCTTGGTGGTCGACACACGCCATTGACAGGCTGGGTAAGGTTGCCGGGCTAAGGTGTTTCCGAAGAAGGCGTTCAGCGCTTCCAGTGCCTGTCGTTTGTCGCCCAGGTCATGACCAACGTTGGGAACATAATGAATGTAATTCTCGCCCGGAATCTGACCGATATAATGCTTGACGGCATCGACAGTCCAATACTCGTCATTTGTGCCCATGAAAAGCATTTTGGGCATGGTTAATTTTTTACGGTACGAATAAGGATCAATCATTTCATTGATGGCAGCGCCCTCTTTAGTATGAGCACTCTGCGGAATACCAATTTTCACGTAATCATCGATCTGTTCGCTATACTTATTCCAGACCTTCATCTGATAATCCAGGTTGACGGGCATGTTCAGGATATCGATTACCATCGGGGCAATGGCCGTCACCCGTTTATCACTCGCTCCCGTCAGCCACGTGGTCCAGCCGCGCTTGGAGGCCCCCGATACCACAAAGCGATTCACCTCTTTGTGAAGCGTTTCGTTGGCCAGCGCCTGTACCGCATCCATCGCCCGAACGGCACTTTTTACCATCGGAAACAGCAACGGCCAGGAATAGTCACCGTCTTGTTTAAACTGATGTAGGGTATACGAAATCAAGGCATCTTCGGTGAGGTTCCCGTATAACGGCTGGTTGGGTGTCTGGCGTAGTACGGCTGCAATGGCGTTGTTTTTGGTAGCCAGCGTACTGATTGCCCGATTGAATCCGTCCTCCCGTTTGTTCCAGTTAGGTTCGCCTTCTTTAACTGATCCACCCGTAATAAACAGCAGCGCCCCATCGTGTTTGATTTCCTTCGGGACGAGTACAGTCAGTTGGTGCTTCCAGGTATGTTCCCGCCATTTCTGGGAAGTCAACAGGACTTCGTAGGCCGTAATGTCGCCATAGGTGTAGGTGTCTTTTACTTCCCACTTAAACGTTTTATCGCCATTATGCAGGTAACTTTCCAACGCCGTTGAGGGTGTAATGCCATCAGTTGGTTTTAAGGCATTAAATGAAAAAAGCGTACTGACACTGATAAGGCCAAGAAAGGCAAGGGTTTTCAGGAAATAGGATTTCATTTTTGTATCTGAGGTTAAATTCATGTGTAGCGCGGACATCCTGTCCGCGCTACGTTCGGTCTATTCATCAGCTTTAAAAATTCGGCAAGCAGCTTCGTTCATGTGCATTCCGGTGGTATTTTCTCCGACACCCGTGCGGCTTACAGCCAACAGGCTTGACCCTATTGACAGGCTTCGCTGGAGTGATCAGCCAACCGTACACCAATGACACGCTCGTTACCAGGGCTTACCGGTACCCTGAACCAGCCATGGTTTTGACCAGGCACTGTTTTTACCATCAGACTGCGAGTTGGCCGTCACCTCCAGTTTGTCCATAGCCGCAGTCGAATTGGTCTTGTTGAGGTTCAATTCATCCCGCATGTAATAGAACCGAAGCGGCAAGGCTTTCCGTTTAGCCGCGTAACCAGTTGCTAAGGCTGGCAAACCCGTCCGGCGATAATCGAACCAGGATTCGGTAGCGTTCGTCCAGCTCGCAATCCACTTCTGGCCAATGACCTGCGCCAGCGTTGCGTCATAGGCGACTCCTTTCTGCGCAATAAATGCCGTGTAGCTGCTGGCCAGTCCCCAGGCCGTAAGCGAGGCTTTAACGCCCGCTTCATAATGCGTTTTGGCATCGCCGGCTGCCCATCCTTTCTGGGCGGCCTCGGCCAGAATAAAATGTACTTCAGCGGCCGATACCAACCGGGCTTTCAGCAAGGTTCCTTTAGCCTGCATGTAGAGTTCATTGAGGTAGGAAACGTGCGGATTGTAGGATGTCTGGCCCGGCGTTGGGTTGAAGTTGTAGCCAGAAGGAAGCTGAGAAACACTGGGCGGCAGACCAACATAGTTCGGGTCTGTATCAATTTGAGTCGTTCCCACTTTATCCGGCGATAAATACCGAACGCCATTCACGATTTTATCCGTACCAACTGGCAGCGTTGCATCGACAGCCAATGGAATCTCTACCTTTTTGGCCCACAGTGCCAGCCGTGGATCGCTGGTTGCCTGCATGGGCTTGAGCAGGGTCGAACACATTTTGATCCGGCGGTAGTTGCTGCCACTGATGTCGAACACCGTATTGGATGGCCAGGCATCGCCCGAATTATTACCCACAAAAGCCATCGTTGCATCGGCAGATGCATCGTCGATGATGGGATATTGCGCTGGATTGGCTACGATTTTCTCGATGCCTGCCTTAGCCACTTCGGGTTGTTTGGCCGAAATGCGCATGTAATACCGAAGCTTGAGTGAATTGGCCAGTTTTTGCCATTTAGCCGGATCACCCGCGTAATACACATCCGCACTTTCGACAATACTGCCGTACGACGCTTTGGGTTTCGAGAGCAAGGTGCTGGCCTTATCCAGGTCAGCCAGAATACCGGCATAAATAACATCCTGGCTATCATATTTCGGCGCAATACCTCCCGACTCTCCTTTTAAGGCTTCGGTATAAGGCGCATCTCCCCATAAGTCGGTTATCAGGCCGAAGATCATCGATTTCATCACCAACGCCACACCTTGCTGGAATGGCATGTCCAGCGTAACCGCACGCTGATAGAGCAGGTCATTGTTGCGGAGCAGATCATAATAAGCCGTCCAGCTCTGATCGCCCCCCCAGTCATAATCATTGTGCTCACTAAACCAGGCGTCTTTCTGCGTATGCTGCACCACGCCGGCAATATTCTGAAAACCTAAGTTGACGAAGGCTTTGCCCGTTTCTGTCAGTACAGTCGGCAGCACCAGGTTCGGGTTCACCGTTTCGGGCTGAACGCCATTGGGGTTTACGTTCAGATCGGTGAGGTCTTTACAGGAAAATAAAAGCGAGAGAAACAGAATGGGAAGGACCGTATTCTTTTTGAAAATAGTCATGGCAGAATATGTTTTGTCGTGCTTAGAACGTGAGACCAAGTTTGAAACCAACCGGGATAGTCCAGGGTGTTACGTTATAGCGCTCGATACCTTGCTTAAACTGCGTACCGGCTTGTGGACTTGCCTGTGGCTGGAAGGCCATTTCGGGATCTACGTTGATTTTAGCCGCTGTCCACAGAATGATGTTACGGCTATATACCGAGAACGTAGCGTTCTGTAAACCAATCGATTTGACGAATCTTGCCGGAATATCATACCCCAGCGAAATTTCCCGCAGCTTCACGAAGGAGGCATCGAAGGTAGCCGCCCGGGTAAAGCTCCAGGGGTAGTTATCACCGTAAGGAACGATTTTGGTGCCCGCTCCACCCAGGTTTTCCGTATAGCCCGTGATATTGCCCTGCGAATCATACTGGGCAATAACGCCGGGGTTGAATACACCATAGGCATAGGTCTTTCCGCCGAATTCAAAGGGGAACCCGCCATAAGCAGCCGTTGGCCCACCCACGATCGGGAAGAAATTATCATGAATTTTGATGTACTGATCCTGGTTCTCGACCAGCCAGTTACGGAGCGCATCACCGGTCCGCCCGCCCGGGTTGATCAGGTTATCCAGGAACCGCTGCGAACGCAGATCGGATTCCATGTAGCGGTACGTTTGCGATACGAAATTACCACCAGCCCGCCAATCGAGAGACACGTTCAGCGTGAAGCCTTTGTAGGATAGGGAGCTCTGAGCACCCAGCATGAAGTTCGGGTTGAAGTTCCCGATTTTATTCTTTGTGTTGGTCGCGCTTGTGCTCTGCCAGGAACCATCGTTGTCCAGAATTGGATATCCATAATAGGGTGATTTCTGGTCGGTTACGGTAATAACGGCCGCATCATAAATATCACCAACCTTGTCGCCTACATAGGTCCAGGCGCCCCCTTTGGCATCGGTCCATAAGGTGTAGTAGGGTATACCATCGGCCAGTTCCTTAATGCGTGTCGTGTTCTTGGTAAAGTTGGTTGTCAAGTCCCAGCGTAGACCGCCTTTGTCGACGATGGTGCCTCCCAGCGAGAGTTCGACACCCCGGCTTTCGAGCAGCCCCGCATTGATATTTTTGGTTGTAAAGCCAGAAGACGGTGCAATCTGCGAGGGAAGAATCTGGTTTCGGTTGTCCGAGGTATAATACGTTCCCGAAAACCGGAGCCGGTTCCGGAACATGTTGTAGTCGATGCCCACTTCATAGGACGTTGCAATCTCGGGCTTCAGGTTGG
Source organism: Spirosoma horti (assembly GCF_054776595.1). Lineage (NCBI taxonomy): Bacteria > Pseudomonadati > Bacteroidota > Cytophagia > Cytophagales > Cytophagaceae > Spirosoma > Spirosoma horti. The sequence goes on along the minus strand of NZ_BAAHBQ010000005.1, from coordinate 182,837 downwards.
GCAGCAGAATACTGCCTGATTTATTCAGGCGGGTTACACCATTCCAGGCACCAGCATCACCCAGCGTCGGATAGAGGCTGTAGGGATTAGCATCATTGCCTACCTGCGCTACGCCAGCCCGCACTTTAAACAGATCGACCGTGCCCGGCATGTGGATCATTTCGTTGACCAATAAGCTTAGAGAAGCCGATGGATAGAAATACGACCGATTGTTGACCGGTAGCGTACTTGACCAGTCATTACGGGCTGTCAGGTCCAGATAAATCATGTCCTTAAAGCCGAAATTAGCGGTTCCGTAGACGCTGTAAATTGCCTTTTTATAGAGGTAATTGTTATACTGGAGGTTGTTGGGAGCAATATTCTGAATGGTATAGAGACCCGGAATAATCAGTCCTGCGCCATTTTTACTGCTGGTGCTTATATCCGTCGACTGCGAGTAGCGATTGTTTCCCCCGGCCGATACGACTACGCTCAGCGCGTTGAATCGTTTGGTATACGTGGCCAGAAAGTCGGCATTACGCTCATAGCGTTTCAGGTTAATCAGCCCATAGGCCCCGTTGGGTTCGCCGGTATAGCTTTTGGCGATTTTCGTTTCCCGTTGTTCAGAATACGTGTCCAGTGCATAGCGGCCCATCAATTTGATCTCCGGTGTAATCTGCCATTCGGCCCGCAGGTTGCCAAATACCCGGTCCCGGACATAACTGTTGTTCACTTCATAGGCCAGGAAGTACGGGTTATTATAGTTGCCGATACTTTGAGACTTTTGTTGCAGGCCCTCTTTACCCGGAACCCAGTAGTCCCGCAGGTCATTGATGTCGATATGTGATCCAACGCCGTAGGCCCATTGCAGCGGGTTTGTTCCCCGTTCGCCAGCGGGCCGGTTGTTGGAATTGTTCCGGCTAAAATCCAGGTTTGTGCTCAGCGTAAATTTGCTGTTTACCCGGGCCGTCGTGCTGATGGCCAGGGTGTTTTTGAACAGATCTGAATTGGGAACAATACCCCGGCTGCTCATATTGGAATAGGAAAGCCGGTAAGTGATTTTATCGGAATTATTGGCGATCGATACGCCATTGGTACTGGTAATGCCCGTTCTCACAAAATCCCGGATATTGTTAGGGTGCGAAACAAGGGGCGTTGGTATCGGCTTGCCATCCGGCCCGACCGGGCTGTTCCACTGAATGGCGTTATAGCCTTTGTCGAGTTCAGGGCCGACCCCACCCGACGAGCTTTCATCGATTTGCAGAATTCCGCCCGGATACGGGTTGTTGTTGGGTGTAAAGGGAAGAATACCAGTAGCAAACTGGTTCGAGGTTTTCAGATACTTGTATGGCTGATCAAATACGGTATTCGATGTGACCGACACCGTCATTTTCTGCGATTTTGATCCACTTTTTGTTGTAATCAGCACCACGCCATTCCCCGCCCGAGAGCCATATAAGGCCGCTGCACTAGGCCCTTTCAGGATAGATATGCTCTCCACATCATCGGGGTTGATATCCGAAATGGCGTTACCATAATCGACACGATTGTCGTTACCAATCTGGCTTACGTTGTTCAGCGAGTTGGCTATCGGAACGCCATCGACCACAAACAAGGGCTGGTTATCCGTGTTCAACGATTTAGCACCCCGAATAATCATGCTCACCGACGAACCGGACGGTCCTGTCGAATTGATCTGAACACCCGGCACACGACCGGCCAGCGAATTCAGGACGTTTTCCTGGGCTATCCGGCTCAGGTCTTTTCCCTGAACTTCGCCTATCGAATACCCCAATGAGCGAGCTTCCCGCTTGATACCCAGCGCAGCTGTAACGAGGACTTCGCCCAGTACCTCGCTATTTTCAACCAGTTCGACATTAATAACGGACTGATTACCTACCGTAATTTCCTGCGTTTTATGTCCGATAAACGAGAATACAAGAATCGCCGTGTTGCTGTTTACAGAAATCGAGTAGTTCCCCTTCTGATCGGTAACCGATCCGGTCTGTGTGCCTTTGATCAGGATGTTGGCCCCGGCAATCGGCTGATTATTGGTGGCCAGCGTAACCGTCCCCGTTATGATTTTGGCCGGATTTCGCTTGGGCGTTCCCTTAGCCAACGCGTGTGCAAAGCATACGCCAACTACGACAGCGATAGCCAGCGAATGCTTCAGAATCAACTGAAAAGTAGAAATTGGTTTCATGCGTGTTCAGTTATGAGATGGTCAATAAATCAAATACAAAGGTTAATCAGTAGGCCCTACACGTTTGTGGAGTTGGTCGGCGCTTGCTTACTCCGGTTGTTTACCAGGTTCTGGCTGATATTCGTGTTGATTCAGTAATTCCGTGAAATAGGCTTCGAGTATGTCGGAGTAGGCCTGTCTCATTGCCGGATAATGCAGACTAGCCAGCAATTCGTCAACTTCTTCTTTTGACAGCTTCTGGCGGATTAATTGCTCAATAAGATAGGTGATGCTTTGCCTTTCCATTCTCCTTGTGTTCAGGCAGTTTACACATAGTACTGGCAAGGCTAAAAAAGAGACTATTCGTCTATCTTATTTTCTTTAAATCAGGAAACAAACGACCACTGCTTAGTCAGCGAGATCGACCCGTTCCCGCAGCAGCTGTTTTGCCTTAACAAGCTGGTTTTTAACGGTATTCTTGGAAATCCGTAATGACTCCGCTATTTCCTGATAGGACTTCCCCCCTTCTACATTAAGCAGGAGGATCAGTTTACGTTTTTCAGACAGCGCATTGATGGCTGTATGCAGTACCCGGCAGCGAGTTTCAATAGCCTCCTGATCCTCTTCCGTTGTTCGCTCCATCCGTTCCATATACCGTTGCCGAAGTAACTGGCTCTTTTCCAGTTGCTTCAGGTAATCGAATATCATGTTCCGAAGGCAGGTGAACAGATAGGAACTGAAATTAAGCTCAGGGTTGATAAGGGACCGTTTGTCCCAGATTTTTATGAATACGTCATGGACCATATTTTCAGCCTCCTCTTTATCTTTCAGGAGCGTGATACTGAACTTGAGGGCGGGTGTACGGTAATGCTGATAGACTTCAGCAAAAGCGACCTTATCACCCTGTATGGCCTGGTGAATAATGGTTTCGGAGAGATGAGCCATGCGTATAAAAAGTTAAGGTGGAAAGCTGGGCAAAAAGAGAGCAAAAATCAGTGCGCGTACTACCAAGCTGTTTAACCAGACTCCATACAGTTTACTCCTCGCATGGGTCTATCAAAAAGCTATAAATTGAATTAATCGCAAAACTTTTATAAACTATTCCAGAAAACAGCAGAACAGGATTCTGAACTACCGAAACAAAATTATTTTCCGCTAATTAACCTTTTTAGTTTTCATTTAGTCTATGGGAGTACATTATTCAAAATAATATTTTGTTTATACCCGGTAGACTCAACAAATATAGACGAGCCGATCTCATTTCGTTTTCGCTTATTGCGTAAAATTGCCTTCAATTTGCGCAAATCACTCAAATTTCATTCAGGGGTAATATTCCGGAAGGAGTCTCTATCGTTACGGCCACACTATCAGCCGTTTATAAAAAAGTAGCCTGCGTTGGCCAAAAGAGGCATAATGTTGGGTTAACGTACCTTTTTTAGGCACCCAGATCGTCCCGAAATACCCCGCCGGCAACCGCCAGGTTGTCCTTGTTCACGAAATTTATCAATCCCCGAATAGCCCGATACACCATCCGCAGCGTATATCAGAAACACGCTGCACACGAGGTTCGACCAGAAGCGTACCCCGGCAACAGAACGGACAGCCCCATTCTCAGTGCACAGATGTGCCCTTTGTTGGCCCGCTCGTGCCGGATGGGCGTCCGGTCAATGAGCTATCCCTAGCCAATATACGTATACCCTTATGCGCTGGCCTGGAATCCATAAACCGATACAAGTCTATGATTGAGGCTAACCAAGAAGTACCTGAAACCCTGACAATATGACCCGCATCCTGCTTCTATCTGTTCTTCTTTGCAGCACGATCGGCACACTAATCGCCCAGACCTATGCCGAGAAATTAGGCTGGCCGAAGGGTTCGAAAGTGGTTATTTTCCACGTAGACGATGCCGGTATGTCGTACCCTTCCAATCAGGGCACTATCAAATCGCTGGAGCAGGGAACGGCCACCTCCACAAGTATCATGATGCCCTGCCCCTGGTCGGCAAGTTTTGTGAATTATGCGCTGAAAAAGGGAATCGACGCAGGCATTCACCTGACCCTGACGTCTGAATGGAAAAACTACCGCTGGAGTCCGCTGGCAGGCAGCAAACAGGTGCCCGGCCTGACAGACCCCGAAGGTGCTTTCTGGCCCGATGTGCCCGACGTTATCAAGCACGCTACCGCCGACGAGGTCGAACTGGAAATGAAAGCACAGATCGACCGGGCCGTGGCGATGGGGCTTAAACCCACTCACCTCGACTCGCACATGGGAACGCTCTTCGCCAACGAATCCTACCTCGAACGTTATATCAGGGTGGGCATCGCCTATGGTATTCCGGTAATGTTTCCGGGTGGAAACAACAAGCTGCTGATCGAATGCACAAATTATCCCCTCATTAAACAGCTCAAGGCCGAAGGCAAATGGCAAGAAGGTACCCAACTACCCTTGCCGGAAAGCCTGAAAAAAGCAAAAGCGGTAGGCGACATGATCTGGAAAGCAGGCCTGCCTGTGCTCGATGATCTGCACACAATCAGTGGAAACTGGAAGCCCGCCACCACCGACGTAACGCCGGAAGCCTGGGGTAAGTATAAAACCGCGCAGTTCAAAGATGCCCTGACCCGCATGGAGCCCGGCCTTGCCATGTTCATCATCCACAGTACCGATGCGTCGGAGGAGTTTACTCAAATTTCATCGTCGGGCGGCTCCCGCTATGGCGATATGCTTTCTATGATGGACCCCGAATTGGCAGCCTATCTCCGCAAAGAACGCATTATACTCACCACTTGGCGGGAGGTAATGACGCGACGAAAGCAGGCTAAATAGAGAATCATGCGTATAGCCCACTCATGAATGAAACACCAATGAAAAGAATCGTTCTCCTGCTGACAGCTCTCCTCCTGGTCACAAGATCCCTTGTCGCACAGGTGCCCAATGCTGCCATTGTCCGTGAAATGCTGATTTTCCCGGCTCAGGAAAAACACGTACACGGCAGTAGCCTTGTCAGCCTGCCCAACGGTGATTTTCTGGCGGTCTGGTTTTATGGTAGTGGCGAACGAACTGCCGACGATGTCAAAATCATGGGAGCTCGTTTACGAAAAGGGCAAAAAACCTGGAGCGAACCGTTCCTGATGGCCGATACGCCCACCATTCCCGATTGCAATCCCGTCATTTTTCTGAACAGCCAGGGCAAATTATTTCTGGTCTGGATTGCCGTTCAGGCCAACCAGTGGGAATATTCCATACTTTGCTACAAGACCTCAACCGATTATACTAAAAGTGGGCCACCCGTCTGGAACTGGCAGGACAATATCTTGCTCAAACCCGGTGACGGTTTTGCGCTGGAAGTAGCTGCAAAGTTTAAAGAGCTACCACCCAGCACCACTGGGTGGGCAGGGTATGCGCCCAAATATGACGACCTGATTTTGCAGGCCAGTCGTGATGCCGGAAAACGTAGCATAGGCTGGATGACCCGAATCAAACCCTTGCTGCTCGAAAAAGGCCGAATCCTCCTCCCCCTCTATTCCGACGGCTTCAATTTCTCACTCATGGCCATTTCAGACGACGACGGCGCTAGCTGGCGGCCCAGCCTGCCCGTTGTGGGCAGAGGACCCATTCAACCAGCGCTGGCCCGCCGGAAAGACGGAACGATTGTCGCCTTCATGCGCGACAGTGGCGACGAACCCACCCGGGTGCATATCAGCCAGTCGACCGATCAGGGCGAAAGCTGGGCAGCCACGGCAAAAACAGACATCCCCAATACCGCCAGTGTTGAACTGCTGGTGCTGAACGATGGTCGATGGGCCTTTCTGGGTAATGATCTGGCGGATGGCCGCTATCGGCTGAGTTTGTTTTTATCCGATGATGAAGGAAAAACCTGGAAATGGAAAACCCGCATTGAAGCGCATCAGCCGGGGCAGGGCAATTATTCGTATCCCTCTCTCATTCAAACGTCCGATGGCTTGCTGCATATGACGTACTCGCATCATGGCGTCGGGAAAAATGACAAATCAATCAAGTATGTCGTCGTTGATCCGCAACGCCTTACCAAGTAAAGATAACCCAGCGACACCCGCGCGTTAAAACCGCCTATATAACCTGTTCTCTTTCATGATCACACCCCTCCGTTATACCCGATTAGCTGGCAGTCTACTGGCTTTTCTCGTTCTGGGCAACCAGCGGCTCAGCGCCCAGAGCGTCTATCAGGATAAACCATTCCAGCAGGACTACAGTATCAAATACTATGTCGATAAACCAACGACCAGCCTCACCGGCGTCGCCTGCGACCGAAACGGAATCATTCAGGTATTCTCGTCCGAAGGGCTGCTACACCCCGCCAACGGTGAATTTCTGCATCCGGGTGCCTTATTACCCGATCAGACGTACCGGTTCATGAAAGACATGAAGCTACAGGCGATCGGCTCACAGAATCAGCAACTCGTTTACCTGAGTCAAAAGGCCGTGGTGAGTAATGCCTGGGCAGGAAAATTACAGGCGGAACACCAGCTTCCGCAGGCAACGATCTTTACTGGAACACCCGACCACACCTTTCTCGTTTCCGATGGTCGTGCGCTACAGCTTGTCAGGGATAGCAGGCTGCTTTGGAAAGGGGCGCTCCCATCCGATGAAGTGATTAGCGCTCATTTCCAACCGGCAACGAACCTGTTCTGGATACTCGGCAAGAAGTCGCTCTATACTCTCTCGGGGGCAGATTTCAACCTAACCAAAGTGCTTGGCGGTTCGGGATTCACCGCTTTTGCCCTGACACCCGCCCAGAAGGTACTAATTGGCACCAACGATGGGTATATCGAAGTCGATGCGGTGAGCAAAAAACAACTCGGTTCCATTCACCAGAAGCTCCCCTGGACTGACATCACCGCCGTGGCTGCCATAAACGGTAAAGTTTGGTTCGGTACCACAAAAGGCGCTTTTTCGCTGCGCCCCGATGGCAAATACGATTACTACAACGGCGAACGCTGGCTACCAGGCAACCAGGTAACAGCGATCACGGAAGGTCCGAAAAATTCGGTTTTGATCCTGACCACGGCGGGCCTGAGCAAAATCTGTTTTAAGTCGATGACACTCTACGACAAAGCGGTTTTCTATGAAGATCAGGTTCGAAGCCGACACATTCGAAACGGCTTCAATGCCTCGCTCGACCGTATGGAAAAAGGCAATCTGGCTACGGGCTATCTGGCTGATTCTGATAACGATGGCCTCTGGACATCCATGTATCTGGGCGGAGAAATTTTCCGCTACGCGGTCACCAAAGACAAGGAAGCGCTCCAAAATTGCCGTGAATCGCTCGACGCCATGGAGCGATTATATACCATCAATCCGGTACCGGGCTTCCCGGCTCGTTCCTTCGAGCGGGCGGGTTACATCGATCAGTTGTCGGACCCGGAGCGCTGGCAGCATTCGCCACAGGCTGGCTGGGACTGGAAATCCACCACCAGTAGCGACGAAATCATTGGCCATATTTTCGCTTTCGGAGCGATGGCCGAGTTGGTCGACGACAAAAGCCTTCAACGCCGGGCCATTACGCTCATCGATACGGTCATGAGCCATATCCTGTCGCACAACCTGTACCTGATCGACTTTGACGGCAAGCCGACGATGTGGGGCAAATGGAATCCGGAGTACGTAAATGCCTTTCCAGTCAACGTGGGCGATCGGAAGCTAAATTCCTCGAACCTGACGGCCATGCTGCAAACGGCCTATCATTTCACCAAAAAAGAAAAGTATAAAAAGAAAGCGCTCGAATTACTCCAAAAACAAGGTTATTTAGAGAACCTGATGCGGCCGATGCAGATCATCGGAAAAGCGCCCGAAGATGCCGACGAGCACAGCAAACACATGTCGGATGGCTGGAACCACTCTGACGATGAGATGTATTTCGTTGGCTACTGGGGACTATACCGCTACGCATTCGATGAGGACTTGAAGGCCAAATACAAAGCGGCCATTCTGGACCATTGGCAGGCTGAGCGGCCGGAAAAAGACGGGGCCTGGAATATATTCGCGGCAATGACCGGCGCAAAAAACGTCGACCTTCCCGAAGCGGTCTGGTATTTGCAGGAATATCCGCTCGATATGATCGACTGGTCCATCCAGAACAGTCACCGAAAAGACATTACAACCATAGCTCCGAATTTCCGGAATCAAACCACCCAGGAAGTACTTCCGCCCGACGAAACGCCCATTCAGCGCCACAACGGCAATAGATTTACGCTGGATCGTTCCAAGGGCAATAGCGGTACTTCCGAACACAGTGCGGGCGACATCTGGCTCCTACCCTATTGGATGGGCCGGTATCTGGGCGTGATCAGTGCCCCGGCCGGGAAGTGACTTTGCTATTTGTCGAAATAACGTCTGGCCAGACTAGCCTGAATCTTGCCGTACGCCGTACTAAATTATAGTTGTCTTCAAATCGCTGGTAAAGGCAAGGGATCAACCCTCGTTGGCGTCGAAAACGACAACGAGGTCAAAACAACTCTGGCAAATGCCTTGGATCGACAGAAACGGTATAGCCAAAGGCTATCCGACCGGCGGGCCCGACCCAACCGAAAAAACGCGCCACATACATGACGAATAAACAACCGGCACAAGCCTGGTCGCTCGGCCTTCTGTTTTTAGGGCTGATCACCACGAACCTGGTCGCTGGCCAATCAATGGATAAGTCGGGTTCCGTTGCCGACTCCATCAACCAGTACCGCACGAGTATGGCAACTCGCTACCCAACGGGCGTTTCTGCTCACCGGGGAAGCTCGCAGCTGGCGCCCGAAAATACGCTCGCTACCTTTCGGGAAGTACTGAAGATGCAAGTTGATTATATTGAAATCGATGTTCGAACAACGCAGGATGGCCAGTTGATTATTTTGCACGATGGCAGTTTGAACCGCACAACGACAGGCACCGGTCCGGTCAACGATCAGCCCCTGTCGGCCCTGAAAACACTATCGGCGGGCAAGGGATTTGCCGATCGTTTCCAGACCGAACAAATCCCGACCCTGGCCGAAGTTTGTCAGTTGGTTGCTCACTGGAACGCAACTCATCCGACTCCCACAAACCTGTACGTCGATTGTAAAGCAGTAGCGCCAGCGCCTTTAGTCAACACATTACAAACATATGGGCTGCTAAAAAATGCTGTTTTCTATGGCTCCGATGACGTTTTGCTGGCGCTGAAACAAGTGGCCCCAACGGCCCGGCTGATGCCTTCGTTACGGAAGGCAGAAGAAATGCCCGACAAAATCAACAAGCTTAGTCCATACGCTTTTGATTTAAACTGGCTGGCGGTTAACGAAACGCTCATCCAGCAAATTCACGAACGGGGAATCAAGGCTTTTTCTGATTTATTAGGCCCGCTGGATTCGCCCGAACAGTACCGAAAAGCAGCTCACGCAGGCATTGACGTCATCCAAACCGATTATGTCATCCATGTGTATAAAACCCTGGCTCAGTCCACAAAATAATGCCCAAGGCACTCAAACCGTATGAAATTACTTTTCTTTTTTCTTTTTGCTGCCCTCCCCATCTCATCTGCCCAAGCGCAGCTTCATAAACCATACCCTGCCACTTCTTATCCCGACCGGCTCATATTGGGCTGGCAGGGTGAACCCGCAACCTCGCAGTCGGTAAACTGGCGCACCGATTCGACGGTTACGAACGCCGTTGGCGCTATTGCTGAAGCGGATCCTTCGCCTGATTTTGTCAGGAACGCGACCCTTGTTCCGGCTATCAGTGAAACAGCAGTGATGGACGAAAAACAGGTCCGCTACCATTCCGTCCATTTCAAAAACCTGAAACCCGGCACGCAGTATAGTTATCGCGTTGGTGATGGCACCTACTGGAGCGAATGGTTTCATTTCAAAACCGCTCAGGACAAACCCGCTCCGTTTTCTTTTTTGTATTTCGGTGATGCCCAGAATGACATTCGCTCGCTCTGGTCACGGGCCATACGGGGCGCTTACTCGACATTGCCAACGGTGAATCTGATGGTCCATGCGGGCGATTTAATTACTACTTCAAATGCCGACTGGCAATGGGCCGAGTGGTTCGAAGCAGGCGGCTGGATCAATGGCATGGTGCCCACGCTGGCCACACCCGGCAATCATGAATATTTTAAGGATGAACAGGGCAAAGGTCGGGTGTCGAAGCACTGGCGGCCCTCTTTCGTATTGCCCGAAAACGGGCCGAAGGGCCTCGAAGAAACGGCGTATTTCTTCGATTATCAGGGAACACGGTTTATTTCCCTGGATTCACAAGCCGCCCTGCTCGACTCGGCCGTTTTAACCACCCAGGCAGACTGGCTCGTTCGGGTGTTGGGCCAGAACCCAAACCGCTGGACGATCGTCGTTCATCATCACCCGATTTATTCAACCAAGCAGGGCCGCGACAACGACGAATGGCGGCTGAAAATGGAGCCCATTTACAAAAAATACGGCGTCGACCTCGTCTTGCAGGGGCATGATCATACCTATGGCCGTGGCCTGAATATGCCTCTGGGAAAAAGCCGGAAACATCCGGACGGGCCCATTTATGTGGTATCGGTGAGCGGCCCGAAGATGTATGATATTGGTTTGCAGGATTGGATGGATCGGGCGGGCTCAAACACGCAACTTTATCAAACCGTGTCAATCGATGGCGACAAATTAGCGTATCAGTCCTTTACCGTAACCGGGCAAAAATACGACTCATTCATCCTGACGAAGAACAGGAACGGGCAGAATACACTGCTCGATCAGGCACCGGCACTCCTGCCTGAGCGCCTGGATCTACCCGCCGAATACCAGCAGAAGATCAAGCCCGAACAGCTACAGGAATACCAGAATCGCTTTCAGAACTACAAAGCCCGAAAGCAACAGGCCAACCCTTAGCGCTGGCGGTCACAGAATCAAACGAACTCATAGACGCCACGAAAATCGCTTATATCCAGACAAGCTACTATCCCTGCTTCGACACCGGATCGATCCATACGCCTGCTACTCGCCGAACCCTATGTCTGTAATGCCTACATCGTCTGTTGACCCTGTTGTACTCCAGCCTGCTCCCGTGAAGCGCCTTCTCTCGCTCGATACCTTGCGGGGATTCGATATGTTCTGGATTATGGGTGGTGAAGAGATTTTTCAGGTTCTGGCCAAAACAACCGGCTGGGCCTGGGCTGTGCTCATCGCCGATCAGTTTACCCACCCCGACTGGAATGGCTTCCGGGCCTATGATCTGATTTTCCCGTTGTTTGTGTTTCTGGCGGGCGTATCCACGCCGTTTTCAATAGGGTCGCGGTTGGAAAAAGGCGATGAAAAGGCGCAGATTGCCCGCAAGATTATTTCCCGTGGGCTTGTTCTGGTTTTGTTAGGCATTATTTATAACAATGGGCTATTTGTCAAAGCAATTCAGGATACCCGTTTCCCGAGTGTTCTGGGGCGTATCGGGCTGGCGGGCATGTCTGCTCAGTTGATTTTTCTGTATGTCAGACCACGCACACAATACCTCGTGTTTGTCGGGATTTTATTGGGTTACTGGACCGCTCTGGCGCTGATACCTGTGCCGGGCTGCGGAGCGGGTGTGCTAACCATGGACTGTAATCTGGCCAGCTATATTGATCGCATGGTGGTACCGGGCCATCTCTACAAAACGATGCATGATCCGGAAGGCCTGTTCTCGACCATCCCAGCCATTGGCAACGCGCTGCTGGGCATTTTCGCCGGCTCATTTCTAAAAACGAACCATAAAACAGGTCGTCAGAAAGCGCTATACCTACTGGGAGCAGGCGCCCTCTTTGTCCTGCTTGGCGTACTCTGGAATTTTGTCTTCCCGATCAACAAAAACCTGTGGACCAGCTCGTTTGTGCTGGTTACCGGCGGTCTGAGCCTGAGTTTACTCAGTATCTTTTACTGGATCATCGACGTCAAGGGCATCAAAGGCTGGACGTTTTTCTTTACGGTTATCGGCATGAACTCCATCCTGATCTATGTGGCCGACGAGTTCATCGACTTCGCCTACGCATCCCACTTTTTCTTTGGCGGATTGATCAACCGTCTTTCATCAGGATGGGTAGCCGCCGTGCTGGGCGTCCTGGGCTACCTTGCCGTAAAGTGGGCGTTCCTTTATTTCTTATACAAGAAAAAGACGTTTCTACGGGTTTGAGCCAGTTCACATACAGCGAGCGGGAGCCCGGTTGCGTCAGCATCAACATGCAAAAAAAGCCGCTTCCGGCAATGGTATCTTTAGTACTGATTTGAGTATTACTAAGGATACTTAACCTAAGGATTTATGCGATCTGCTTTTTTTACCATCCTCATCCTGTCGATCAGCGTTTGTATGAATGGCTGTCGATCAGGCAGCACACCCACTTCGGATGAGGCCAAACAGATCGCCGTTGGCTGGGAACTCGTCAGCAATTTTACAAAAATAGACACGGGCTTCGAAGCCCGCTTCAGCCTCACTAATGGCAGTAGCACCCCACTGACCGATGCCAATTGGGCCTTGTTTTTCAACATGTCTCCCCGGCCGCTCATTCCAACGTTGACCCCTCAGCCTGCCACCGTCCACCATATCAATGGCGACTGGTATAAACTCACCCCTAACCCAGGCTTTACTCTGAAACCAGGTGCGACTATCCAAATTCGGTATGAAGGAACAGAAGCCGTCAATAAGCTGACGGATGCGCCAATGGGGCTTTATTTTGTTTTTTATTCGAAAGATGGCCAGGAAGAGCGCATCGTACAGGTAGCCAACTATAGCGTTACACCCTTTACCCGACGAGAGCAAATGCTGCGGGGCAAAATCGATAGCGAGCCGCTATTTACACCCGAGCATACCTATCAGACCAATCTGACAGCGTCTTTGCTTCCCGCCGATAACCTTCAACAAATCATTCCGTCGCCGGTCAAACTGACGCCCGGTACGGGCACATTAACCCTTAATTCGTCATTACCGATTTACACGGACAAAGGCCTCGAACGTGAAGCGAACTACCTGAGCCGGAAGTTAAAACCATTGACTGGCAGCAATTTCTCCGTAAGCACCGGAGCGCCGAAAGGACCCTGCATATCACTAAAAAAGGGCAACGTCAGCGTTAAGGGCGTTGCCAGCGAAGCGTACCGATTAGGCATCGACGGAAACGGGGTGCTCATTACCGGTAACGACGCAGCGGGGGTTTTCTATGGCGTTCAGAGTTTGCTGGCCCTCCTTCCGACCACAAGCTACTTGAAGCCTGCGGCTACTGTTGCCGTCCGCTATGTGCAGATCGAGGATGCCCCCCGCTTTGCCTTCCGGGGAATGCATCTGGATGTTAGCCGGAACTTCCAGACGAAAGAAACCATCCTGCGATTACTCGATCTGCTGGCCATTTATAAAATCAATACGTTCCTGTTCTACACGACAGAAGACGAGGGCTGGCGACTCGAAATCGATGGATTGCCCGAGCTGACTCAAGTGGGTGCCCAACGAGCCCATACGTCGGGAAAAGAAACGCCCGTGCTGCATCCGGCTTATGGCTCAGGCCCCAGGGCGTATGACGAAGGCAAATACGGCAGTGGGTATTATACAAAAGCCGATTTTATTGACATCCTGAAGTACGCCACTGAACGCCATATTAAAGTAATTCCTGAAATCAATTTACCGGGCCACGCCCGAGCGGCCATCAAAGCCATGGAGGCCCGCTACGAACGGTTGATGAAAGAAGGAAAAGAGAAAGAAGCCAGAGAATACCGGTTGATCGACCCCGATGACAAATCAGTGTATCTGTCGGCACAGGGCTATACCGATAACGTAGTGAGCGTTGGGCAGGAGTCCACCTATCATTTCTGCGAAAAAGTGATCGATGAGCTTACGAAGATGTATAGAGCAGCCGGTCTACCGATGGATGTTCTGCATACGGGTGGGGATGAAGTACCCGAAGGTGCCTGGACAAAATCGCCCGTAGCGGCCAGGGTGTTAAGCGCTAATCCAACGATCAAAGATCCCAAGAATCTGCAGACCTACTTCTTTCGGAACCTCGTCAAGCGACTCAAAAAGCGTAACCTGGAAATACATGGCTGGGAAGAAGCCGTATTGACCAAAGCCGCTGACGGGAAATTAGTCCTGAACCCTGAATTTGTTGGCCAGGGCGTAGTTCCGTATGTATGGAACAATCTGTTCGATATGGATCTGGGCAATCGGATGGCGAATGCGGGTTATCCCGTGGTGTTATGCAACGTGTCGAACTTTTACTTCGATATGGCCTATACCAACGATCCGCAGGAGCCGGGTCTGTACTGGGCGGGTTATGTCGATACGCGCAACAACTGGGCATTTGCGCCCTTCGATATGGTCAAGACAACCTATAAAACGTCGATGGGAAAACCCTTAACTTACGCGGGCCTGGAGCCTATGAAACCCGAAGCCCGCAAAAACATCCGGGGTGTAGAAGCCCAGCTCTGGAGCGAAACGGTTAAGGGCCGCGCCATGGCCGAATACGACATCCTGCCCAAACTGCTGGGCTTCGCCGAAAGTGCCTGGGCAGCAGAACGACCCTGGGAAACGATCGAGAATAAGCAGGCGCGCGAAAAATCGATGCGTATGGGCTGGAATGTATTTGCCAATACCCTGGCTCAGAAAGACTTACCCCGGCTGGCGACAATCAACGGCGGCTATACCTACCGGTTACCGCTGCCTGGTGCCCTTATTGAAAAAGGGATGCTTAAAGCCAATGTAGAACTGCCTGGCCTTGCCATTCGGTATACGACCAATGGAACGGAGCCCACGGCTCAGTCCACCTTGTATGCGGGGCCGGTGAAGGTTGCAGGCACGTTGACACTAAAAAGCTTCGATGCATCGGGCAGATCGAGCAGGTCGGTTGTCCTGAAGGTTCCGTAATGCCCCAGGCGAAGCGTATCGTATAGACCAGGCGAACACACTAAAAACTGAATGCATCAAATGACTATTGGGGTCGACTTAGGCGGGACGAACGTGCGGGCCGGGCTTGTGCAGAATGGATCAATTGTCCACCAGAAGAGTGGGCTGTTGCACCAAAAAGAATCACTTTCCTCTACCTTATCACAACTAATTGGACTGATTCGTCCCCTGGCGGACTCGTCGGTAAGCAGCATCGGCATTGGCGTTCCATCGGTGGTCGATGTGGGCCGGGGCATCGTTTATAATGTCGCCAATATCCCCTCCTGGAAAGAGGTAGCGTTGCGCGACATTCTGGAGGCAGAGTTCGCCGTTCCCGTATTTGTCAACAATGATGTGAATTGTTTCACCCTGGGCGAGCATCAGTTTGGGCAGGCGAAATCCTACCATTCGGTGGTTGGCATGTCTATTGGCACCGGACTCGGCTCGGGAATTATCATGAACAATCAACTTTTTGCGGGCTCAAATTGTGGCGCGGGCGAAATCGGCTTACTGCCTTACCGGGACAAAAATTTCGAGTATTATGCCTCTGCCGAATTTTTCAAGGCGGTTCACGGAACAACCGCCCTGGAAGCCAGCCAGGCGGCTCAACTGGGTGACCAAAAGGCGCGGCAACTATGGCTCGAATTTGGCCATCACTTTGGCTGGGCCATCAAAGCGGTCCTGTATGCCTATGATCCGGAAGTTATTGTATTAGGCGGCTCCATTGCCAAAGCGTACCCTTTCTTCAAAGCCGGGATGCTGGAGAGCATGCAGGATTTTGCCTATCCGATGACCCTGAAACGGTTGAAAATTTTCCAATCAGAAAAAGAAGGCATCGCTCTCCTGGGCGCTGCGGCTCTAGTCGACCAACGCGAGCGCACGTAAGGGACGTTTACCCGAACGGTTTACGAATGAAAAAAGCCTTCTTTTATTTTAACAGCCGGAAGCTCCTAAGAACTAATTATGAACCGTAACACCCTGATTGTTGTCCTGATTCTACTCGTTTTCTTTGTCATTTCGTTCCTGACCAACATTCTGGGGCCCATCATTCCCGACCTGGTCGACAGTTTTCATCTGAGCATTGGCCTGGCGGGTTTTCTGCCGTTTGCTTTTTTTGTCGCCTACGGTGTGTCGGTACCGGCGGGCTTACTAGTCGAAAAATACCGGGAAAAGCGGGTGTTGCTTGGGGCTTTTTTTCTGGCGTTTCTGGGTGCGCTGCTGGTTGCGCTGCTTCCCCGTTTTTCAGTCGCGCTGGTCTCCCTGTTCTCCATTGGTGTAGGGATGGCTATATTACAGGTCGTCATCAATCCGCTGTTGCGGGTGGCGGGTGGCGAAGCTCATTTTGCATTCAATTCGGTACTGGCGCAACTTTTCTCCGGAGCCGCTTCGTTTATCAGTCCTTTTTTATACAGTTATTTTGTCGTTAACCTTCACACAACGAACACCAGCCTTCCCATTGCCCTGCTCAACCGGCTGGTTCCTGTTCATCTCGAATGGGTATCGTTATACTGGGTGTTCGCCCTCACGACACTCCTGATGATTGTGGTGGTGGCTCTGATCAACTTCCCGACCGTGGAGCTTAAGGATGACGAAAAGATAGAAGTGGGCACCACGCTGACGGAATTAGTGAACAATAAAACCGTACTTCTCTTTTTCGCGGGAATTTTTGCGTATGTCGGTACAGAACAGGGCATTGCCAACTGGATCTCAACCTTTCTCCAACTCTATCATGGTGTTGACCCGGCCACTACCGGGGCTCAAGTGGTGGCTGCTTTCTGGGGACTGATGACGGTAGGCTGCGTGCTGGGCCTTGTTCTGTTAAAGCTGGCAGACAGCCGCTACGTGCTTATCCTGTTTACATTAGGTGCCATCATTGCCTTACTGGCCGGGCTGTTTGGCACAAAAGACGTGGCCCTGTATGCATTTCCGGCCACTGGCTTTTTTGCCTCCGTCATGTGGTCGATTATTTTCTCGCTCGCGCTTAATTCCATGCCTCGACATCACGGTACATTTTCGGGTATCCTGTGTACAGGTATCGTTGGGGGGGCGCTGGTGCCTCTGATCATTGGCGGCCTGGCCGAACTAGTCGGGCTTCGCTGGGCGATGCTGGTTTTGTTATTTACTTTGGGCTATATTTTCAGCATCGGCCTCTGGGCTAAACCATTGATTACCAACGCAATAATCAAACTAAAGAGCGACAGAGTTTATGAGTGAAGGAGCCGCCTGACGCAATCGCGCAACTTCCCGGTGGTTTTCACTCGTTTCCTCATTCGCTCATTCGCTCTTTCCCTATGCACAAGATTATTCTGTTGATCGACTTCGCGGAGGAATACAGCAAAAGCCTGTTGAAAGGCATCACGAAGTACTCGCGGGAGCATGGCCCCTGGATTTTTTGTCGGATGCCGCTCTTCCACCGGGAAACGATGGGCATTGACGGCATCTTGAACTGGGCGCTCGAATGGGAGGCCGACGGTATTATCGGACAACTATACAACGATGAAAACATCGGCAAAATCGTGCAGGCGGGCATTCCGCTCATTGCGCAGGACTTTAAGGAACGGTTCACCGAAATTCCCAACATAACAGGGGCTCACCACGAAACAGGCGCCATTGCCGCTGACTATTTCCTAAAAAAAGGCTTTAAAAACTTTGCCTTTTATGGATTCACCGACATCGTCTGGTCTCGGGAACGAGCGGAAGGATTCGAGGAACGTATTTCCAGAGCGGGCTATGAAGTTCATTATTTTGAGAATAAAAATGCACGGGCCAACGAGTCCGAATTGTGGTATTATAAGCCCAGCTCGCTGAGCCAGTGGCTACTATCGTTACCCAGGCCGGTTGCCATCATGGCTTGCGATGACCGCCTGGGACAGCATATTACCGAAGCCTGCCGACATTCGGGAATTCGCATTCCCGAAGAGGTAGCCGTTTTGGGAGTCGATAATGATGAAATGATTTGTGAGCTGTCGGACCCTCCCCTGTCAAGCATTGCGCAGGATGCCGAGAAAGGTGGCTATGATGCAGCCCGCCTGCTCGACCGCATGATCCGGAAAGAAACGGCCTCTTTTTATGACATCATCGTCAAACCCACACAGGTCATCACCCGCCAGTCGACCGACATCTACGCGACCCATGACGATTTCATTGCCACTTCGCTGAAGTACATCCATCAGAACATAGACAAAAATCTTCAAGTCGATGTTCTGGTCAAACAAGTACCCTTATCGAGACGGTCGCTGGAGATGCGGTTTCAGCACGAGATCGGTTACCCCATTTACAAGTATATTCAGAATCTACGCATGGAGAAGTTCTCGAAAAAGCTGCTGGAAACAGACTTGACGGTTTTTGAGATTGCCCTGGAACTCGGCCTGAACGACAGCAAAAACATTGCCCGGCAATTCCGGCAGGTAAAAGGCTGCACGCCCCTCGAATACCGAAATCGGTACCTGGCAGGCAAGTAGACTTAACTTACCGAAAACCTGATGTTTAAACCCGGACGCCGTCAATGACCGACAGCCGCCTGAATTTTCTGAATCGCCCGGGCAAACGACTCCATATCGGCCCGGCTACCCAGCATGGCCTGTTGAAAAATCCACACGGCTTCGTCGCGGCAGGCCCGCTCAGCTTCCGGGCAATACACCTGCGTATAATCGACCGATTTGGGGATGGCGTAACACATAAAGTTTTTCTGCTGAAACACGGGCTGTTTATACAACGGATGCGGATAGCCCGCCGAACAGGGAACTCCTTCTGCCGAGAGCATGGCAACAAATTCGTTCCTGGGTAGCTGGCCGAATTTGGTTCGATCATACTTGAAGATATACAGGTGATAGCAATGCCGAATCGCTACCGTTCCCCGGCTCAGGGGTGTAACGCCGTCAATATCGGCCAGCAGGCTATCGAGATAAAGGCCATTTTCGTTGCGGGTAATCGTCTGCTCATCCAGTCGTTTCAACTGCTCGGAAAGAAGCACCGCCTGGAGTTGCGTGATCCGGTAGTTGCAGCCAGGATTGAAATGGTCATACCATTGGCCACCCGGCAAACGACCCACATTCCGGAGCGAATTCATCGTTTCATACAGGGCCTCATCGTTAGTAATGACAATTCCTCCTTCGCCACTGGTGAGGTTTTTGGATGACTGGAAACTAAAGCTGCCTGCGTCGCCGATAGAGCCAAGTTTGCGGCCTTTGTACTCGGCTCCGTGTGCATGGGCCGCATCTTCGATCACCCGCAGGTTGTGCCGTTTAGCAATGTCCAGAATAGCCTCCATGTCGCAGGCCAAACCGGCAAAATGAACCGGAATGATCGCCCTTGTCTTCTCCGTAATGGCGGCTTCGATTCGGGCCGGATCGAGGTTATAAGTTTGCGGATCAATATCAACGAAGACGGGCACGGCATTTATTTCCAGTACGACCGAGGCCGTTGCAATGAACGTGTAAGGCGGCACGATGACTTCATCGCCGGGTCGTAGGCCAGCGGCAATTAAAGCCAGCCGTAGCGATACCGAACCGTTTACGCAGGTCACGGCATATTTGCTACCACAATAGGCAGCAAACTCCTGCTCAAAGCGGGCCACGTCATCGGCACAGTCGGGATTTCCCCATTGGCCACTCCGCACCACACCGGCCACCGCCTGAACGTCGGCTTCGTCGTAGATGGGCCAGGGGAAAATCTTGCTCACGGATTTTGGCCCGCCCTCTATTGCCAATTGTTTTTTATTTATATCCATCATTCTGTACGGTCTTTTGGGACTATTCGTTTAACAAGCTGAACCCAGTGCCAATATAGTACATGGATGAACCGGTTTCAGGCTATCGAACTACGTATTGACGTTGCCTTATAAGCTAGGCTGAACAGACCGAACAAATCCGCGAAACGCGCTGTTCTGACAATACGCCGATGGCTTACGCATTAATGACAGAGGGCACGACCACCGCGAAGAAAGAGTATCAACTTAGGCGTTCCAAGCCGTTCACCCGATAGCAAACCACTTTACCTATGAAAGGCTTTCAATTTTCTGATTATGTACCACCCGAACAAAAAGAAGGCAGCAAATTCGACCAGTTGCTGAACATCTTCCAGCAGTTGCTGCTCTTGACCTCCGGGGATGTCGAGCAGGCCATGTCCTGGATGAGCCAGCTCGATCGCCAGTATGGTCTCACCGATGACAAATACGGCATTGGTAATTTCTTCGATGACCTGAAAGAAAAAGGCTACCTGACAGAAGACAATCAGGAAGGAAAAATTGTGATGACGCCAAAAAGCGAACAGACGATTCGCCGGAGCGCCCTCGAAGAAATATTTGGTAAACTTGAGCGCTCCAAATCAGGCGGCAATCACCAGACGCCTTATACCGGCACCGGCGACGAGCTGAGCAGCGACATTCGCACGTATCAGTTTGGCGACTCCCTGGAACAGATTTCCATGACCGAATCCATCCGCAACGCCCAGATTAACAGTGGCGTAGAAGATTTTACGCTCATGGAACGCGATCTGGAAGTGACGCAGAAAGAGCAGAAAACGCAGACCTCTACCGTGCTGATGATCGACATCAGCCACTCCATGATTCTGTATGGCGAAGACCGGATTACACCCGCCAAAAAAGTGGCGCTTGCGCTGGTTGAACTGATCAAAATCAAGTATCCGAAAGACACCCTCGATATTGTAGTGTTTGGCAACGATGCCTGGCAGATTCAGGCCAAAGACCTGCCTTATCTGGAAGTTGGCCCTTACCATACCAATACCGTAGCGGGTTTGGAACTGGCGATGGATTTACTGCGTCGGCGCAAGAACAAAAACAAGCAGATCTTCATGATCACCGACGGCAAACCGACCTGTTTGAAAGAAGGCATCAAATACTACAAGAACTCGTTCGGACTCGACCGGAAGGTCGTTAGCAAAACGCTGACCCTGGCCGCACAGGCCCGTCGGCTGGAGATCCCGATTACGACCTTTATGATTGCCTCCGACCCCTACCTGAAACAGTTTGTGCAGGAGTTTACGAAAGTGAACAACGGCCGGGCATATTACAGCGGTCTGCAGGGATTAGGCAACATGATGTTCGAAGATTTTCAGCGGAACCGTCGCAAGAATATCAAGTAATAACTGAAAAAATGAGTGGCGTGTAGCATCGGAGAACCCGATGCTACACGCCACTCATTTTTTATACGTCTGCTGGTTAAGCCGCCCCATCCAAATAAAAGATACAAAAAACGAATAGGGGCGGTTCGTTAGTTTAATGTACATACTCTTCGTATAAATGACCACTTTCGCCAGTAAAGCCATTGCTTACTATAACTCTCTGGAAAAACCCGCCAATCTTCCGCCGGATATTGGTGTTTTGAACCCGTATCCGCAACCGGAGGTTCGGGCCATTGTCGATGAGTTTTACACAAATTTCTTTGCAGACACCGCTCCTCGGGTGTTTGTGCTGGGCATTAATCCAGGTCGATTTGGAGCGGGTGTAACAGGAATTTCGTTCACGACGCCCCAGAATCTGCGCCGGTACTGCGGCATTGCTAACGACCTGCGCGACACACCCGAACTATCGAGTCGATTTATTTACCAGGTTGTTGACGCCTTCGGTGGGGCGAAGGCATTTTACAGCCAGTTTTTTCTGACATCGCTGTTTCCGTTGGCCCTCACCAAAAATGGACCTGCCCGAGATGGAAAACTGGGTGGCCCAAAAAATTACAACTTTTACGACGACCGCAAAACCACCGAAGCACTATGGACCGCCATCACCGAAACGGTTCGTACCCAGATTGACTTTGGTTGCAACAGGCGAGTAGCGGTGTGTCTGGGTCGCAAAAATGAAACGTATTTGCGTCGACTCAATGAGCAACAGGGTTTCTTCGACCGCATTCTTACCCTCGACCATCCACGCTACATTTTGCAATATAAATCGAAGGATATAGCGACGTATCTTGATCGTTACATTGCTACCCTACATGAATGCGTGGAAGGCGCCTAACGAACGACTTATTGTCTAGTGAGTCGTTCGTTAGGCATCAACGTTTTGTTAAACCTTCGTTAGTTCCAATGTAATTGTATAGGTCTCATCTTTGCCGTCACCGTCATAATCCTCCATTTCTTGCCCGGAAAGTTTCAGGGTGTTACCACTGATTACCGTATCATAGACAGTCACATCAGATCCGCTGGTCAGGGTCAATTTGTTGCCATCTAATTTCCAGCTTGAATTTTCCTCAACGGGGTTCATGTCCGTCGTAGTCGAGCATTTAGATCCTGCTGTTCCGCTAACTTTCCCATTGGCGTTGAACGTAATCACGGAAGTGGTCAGGCACTCCACGGCATCATTCCCAAGCCCGTTGGGCAATGACCGCAAAATGACCAGCATATCGTTGACTTTCTGGCCATTTCCCGAAATATCAATACCGGGGTCAATCTTATAACCGGATATTTTCCAGCTACCCTGTACGGATGATGTTGTTGGCGTTACGACATCGTCACTACCTTTTTTACAGCTTCCGAACCATAGCGGCATGGCTACTACTAGTGCCCAGGCCATGATCCGGGCGATATTCATCGTTTTCATAAAAGTATCCAATTGATTTGTTTTTAAGTTATTACAAATCTATTGGAGCCATTCAGCGCGTTAAGTAACTTACTGTGTGAACGGTCGTATTTACTGAGTGAAGTGTATTTGTTGGCCGATGAATTGACTTCAGCGTTGTCTGACTAGTTCATAAAAAAACCGGCTCACTCGTGAGCCGGTCCTCGAAAAGCGCTGATTTACGTTCTTATTGTTTCTTCAATTCCATGGTGTACGTGTAAATGGTAGGACTAGGCGTAGGATAGTTCAAGGTACCTTGCCATTGCAGTTTCATCGTAGACCCTGTGCTCAGAACGGTATAAGCCGTTTTAGTCCCATCACTTTTGGTCACCGTCAGTTGGTTACCACTCAGGCTCCATTTACTGGTGGCATCGATGCCGGTAAACGTGCTAACCGGAACAGGAATCGTTTGGCATGCTGCGGGGTTATCAGTGGTTGCTTCCCCACCGGTCTTAAACGTAATGGTAAGATCGTTCAGGCAAGTTGTGTTATTAAAGAACAGCTTAGAGCCTGCTATCAAGTCGGTATACAACCCCAGGGCCTTAGGATCAATAGTCAAGGTGCTGATTTTGTAGCTTCCTTCAACCGTGGGTGTATCGGTAATAATCGGGTTGTCATCTTTTGAGCAACTACCAAACCACACTGGAATGGCGATAAGTAGTGCCCAGGCGAATAAGCGGGATAAACGGAGGTCTTTCATTTGCTTCTGGTTGTAAAAGTTGATTAACTAGGTCATGCCATACTCTGGCCTACAAAGAAAGACAGTTCTTCGATACAATGGTACGCGATCTATTCAGTGGTGGTCAAGGATTAGAACCAAGTCACCTTCCTGGCAAACCAATGACGTTCCAGGCCTTCTGGTATGAACCAGGCAACGATTCCGGGCCAAGGACCTGAAAATAAGTACCGGTGCTAAAATGATATCTGATGCATGTTGAAACGAACAACTGTATAACTTTACAACCGCTAGGGCCGAACAGCCTGTTACTTTATACCCTCTTCTTATGCTCGTAACGACTACCTCTAACATTGAAGGCAAACGTATCACCAAATATGTGGGTCTGGTCAACGGTGAGGCCATTATTGGCGCCAATCTCGTTAAAGATTTTTTTACCACGATCAAGGATGTCGTCGGCGGTCATTCGGGGGCCTATGTTCAGGCCCTACGGGAAGCAAAAAGTATAGCCCTCAAAGAAATGATTGAGCAGGCCACCCGCCTGGGTGCTACGGCCATCATCGGCGTTGATCTGGACTACCAGACCATTGGCGGCAACGGCGCCATGCTCATGGTCAGCGCCAACGGCACGGCGGTCGTTGTCGAGTAAAGCAGTAGCTCTACGTTTATTTCCGATAAAAAAAAGGACGGGTATCTTACCAGCAACTGCCTGATAAGATACCCGTCCTTTTTTATCCTCTTGATTACCTATAGCCAGCAATCGGTTTAGAACCGATCGTCATCGTCATCGTCATCCTCTTCTTCCTCTTCACCAAAACTGGTGCCGGGGTTGAACATTGAGCCAAGCAAATCCTTGAATGACAGGCCTGTATCCAATGCCTTTTTACCCACTAGTGAGTGTTCGGCCAGTCCATGCAGAGCGAACTCCATCATGAACAGCTTTTCCGTTTTGCTCAAACGCGGATGGAATTGGTCAACCAAATCGTCGAGACCATCAATGGTACGCAACCGAGCTTCGTAATCACGGTTGGTCATTTCGTTGAGGAAATCCATCACATTACCATCACCGAACCAATCCGTGATTTTCTTGTAAGGATTACCCCGCTTGTCTTTCTTAGCTTTTTCAGGGTTCGGGAAATACCCTAAAAACTGATTCCGAATGGCTTTACCGATCAGGTTCTGCGCCACAATCACCGGCCCTTCTACCTCACCTTCATAGACCAGTTCTACCTTTCCACAGATGGCAGGTACGACACCGTAGAGATCGGCAATGCGCACATACGTTTCTTTTTCGCCGTTGATCAGTGCCCGCCGTTCAGCCGAGGAAAGCAGGTTCTCGTAAGCCGAAATCGTCATCCGGGCCGATACGCCACTTTTCGAATCAACGTATTCACTTTCACGGGCTTCCAGAGCGATCTGCTCGATCAGATCAGTAATCAGATCATTGGTTTTCACCATGCCTTTCTGCTCGGTTTTTACGACGGCTTCCTGCATGGTGATTTTCTTCCCGATTTCGATCGATTTCGGATAGTGGGTCACAATCTGGGAGTCAATCCGGTCTTTCAGAGGTGTTACGATACTGCCACGATTGGTGTAATCTTCCGGGTTGGCCGTAAAGACGAACTGGATATCGAGCGGCAAGCGAAGTTTAAACCCACGTATCTGAATGTCGCCCTCCTGTAAAATGTTGAACAAAGATACCTGAATACGGGCCTGGAGATCAGGTAGCTCATTGATCACAAAAATACAACGGTGTGATCGAGGAATTAGCCCGTAGTGAATGGTCCGTTCGTCGGAGTAAGGCAGTTTAAGCGTAGCGGCTTTGATGGGATCCACATCCCCGATCAGGTCGGCAACCGATACATCGGGCGTCGCGAGTTTTTCAGTATACCGATCATTCCGGTGCAACCACGTGATGGGTGTCTGGTCGCCTTTCTCAGCGATCAGATCGACGGCAAAGCGGGAAAGGGGCAGAAGCGGGTCATCGTTCAGTTCTGACCCGGCCACCACCGGAATATACTCATCCAACAGATTGACCATCAGGCGAGCAATCCGTGTTTTAGCCTGCCCACGCAACCCCAATAAATTAATATGGTGCATGGAAAGAATGGCGCGCTCTACATCCGGAATAACCGTATCTTCATAACCCCATATACCCGGAAAAACCACTTCCTTTTCCTTAATTCGGTCGATTAAATTGTCCCGCAGTTCCTGTTTGATTGAGCGGGTTTCATACCCGGCGGCTTTGAGTTCGCCAAGCGTAGTGATTGCTAATAATTTTGATGCTTTCAGGCTGCGGTAGCTCATTTGTTTACGAATAGATGATAGTAATGAATAACGAGTTATTCTTCATCTTGCATTATTCACTGTTACATTGTTCTAACAGGCTTTCGAAGGAAATGGTTTTTGGACAGTCAAATTGACTAATTTTACCAATTATGCCCAGGAGAACAAGCTCCGTTTGCCGTTTATGAAATCAAGAACATTACTTTTCTTTTTCTTTAGTACACTTATTGGATTAACCAGTTGCCGCGTTCAGCACAGCCCGCCGGAACTTATCAAGCTGTCGGCGCCCCAGGCTTACGTAGATCAGGGACTGACCCTGACGGGCTATCAGTTTGGCAATGAGCCAACCGTTACATTTGGTGTAGGAGCCGGTGCCATGTCGGCCCCTATTGGCAGTCACGACGAGACCACAATTCAGGTAACGGTGCCTCGTGTTGCACCCGGAAAAACGCAGGTTAGGGTTCAAACCCAGGAGGGCACGTCTGACCCACTGCCCTTTACGGTTCAGCAACCACCCCCAATTATAACGGCGATTACGCCAGCCAACGGCCTTCAGGGGCAGCTTATTACCGTAACCGGCGATTACCTGAATCAGATAAAACGGGTCCGTTTTGACAATATTGATGCGGTAGTACAAGACAGCTCTGCGAAAAAGATTACCTTTTCCGTACCCGCCACCGTAGCACGCGGACCTCAGCCACTAACGATCGAAACCATCGGGGGCGGTGTTACCAATCGATTTATTGTTACCGGAACACCCCAGATTACCAGCGTAAGTCCCCTGAACACAAAGCCCGGGGCGGAGCTGGTCATTCAGGGCAAAAACTTCACCGATGGCATTGTGAGTATCAATGGCCTCACGACCGACAAAACCCTGACAACGATCAAGGATACCGAAATTCGTACCATCATTCCGGCTACGGCCACATCCGGTCGGGTAACGGTGCAGGTTTTCGAAACATTAGTCGCCACCAGTACCGATTCGGTAAAGATCTTCCAAGCCCCATTCATTACACACCTTCAGGCTCAGGATGGTATTGCGGGTGATAAACTAGTGATTGAAGGCCGTAATATGAGTCAATTGACGTCGGTGTTGATTGGGAACGTACCCGCCACATTCCGTATCCTTAGTGACGCCCAAATAGAGGCCGTTGTACCGGCATTACCGGCGTCGGCGCAAGTGTCGGTATCGGCAAGTGGGATTGGCGGAACGACAACGGCCACCGATCCATTCTTCTTTTATGTAGCCCCTTCCAATCTCGTCCTGACACCAGCGCGACAGCTCCGGGGCAAAACACTTACCGTATCGGGCAGAAACCTTTACCGCATCACGGCCGTCAGTATCAGTGGCATTCCAGTGCCCATAACCAGCCGAAATGAAGGTATGGACCTGTTGGTTGGTATTCCAACAACGGCAGTTAGTGGTTCTGTTACCGTTACCAGCCGCGCGGGCACAGCATCGGCCCCCCTGGTTATTGTTCAAAAAGCGATTGTTTCGGATGTGATCCCGCTTATGGCCCGGCCTGGTGAACGCGTAGTCTTACGAGGTGACTTTTTGAAGGACGCCCAGATTCTTTTCGCTGGCTCCGCTACGGCTGCGGTCGATGGTGGTAAAAACGAAGAATCCGAACGCTGGGTAACGGTCCCTGCCGATGCCCAAACGGGCCCTCTGCGCGTAATAAACCTGACCAATGAGGCAACCACCACGGCTGCCTTCACCGTACTTCGGCTAATTTCAAACGTAGATTTTACGCCAAAGTCCGGGAAGGTTGGCGACGACCTAATTTTAACGGGTCAGAATATAGCTACCGTTCAGGAAGTTCGGTTTGGCAATGGCGCATCAGCTGCTGCCAAATTTGTTGTCGAAGGCGCCACCCTTCGCGTGACGGTGCCAACCGGCGCAACAACGGGCCAGATCTGCCTGACGAACGCAGCTGGCACCAGTTGTACCAGTGCCAGTTTTACCGTAACTAGGTAGAGCCGCATACTTGCGGCTCATTCGCGTCAGCAACAGTTCATATAAATAAAAACTATTCAAACACGTAAAATTGCTGACGCGTCTGAGACGCAAGTATGCGTCTCTACATGCATATCTGTTTGACCAGCACTTCGTTGATCCGAACATAGCTCTCGTGGGTCCAGCCAGCAATGTGCGGGGTCAGGACAACCCGGTCTGACTGACGAAGGTAGTCGAACGAGCGTTGCTGTTCGGGCGTAAGTTTGGCTAGCTTCTCGTTTTCCAGCACATCCAGACAGGCACCCCGAATTTTACCGGTCTCCAGCCCACGCACTACCGCCGAGAGAGAGGCAATTTCGCCCCGTGCAATATTAACCAGGTAGAAAGGCTTGCCAAACTGATCAATAAACGCGTCGTCGATTAGCCTTCGGGTTTCGTCGGTTAGCGGGATGTGCAGGCTCAATACATCCGCTTCGGCACAGATTTTCGCCAGTGTGGCTTCCTCGGCAAAGGTGTCTCCGTAGTTGGTCAGGAATTTGTCGTAGGCCAGCACCCGGCAGCCGAAACCACTCAGCCGACGGGCTGTTGCACGGCCGTTATTCCCATAACCAATAAGGCCTACGGTCAGGCCCCCAAGTTCGTAGCCCCGATTCCCTTCGCGGTCCCAGATACCCTGGCGTACTTCCCGGTCAGCTTTCAGAATATTGGCCAGCAAACCCAGTAACATTCCAACCATATGTTCGGCAACGGCGTCGCGGTTGCCTTCGCCCGCGTGAAACACCCGGATTCCCCGCCGTTCGACGGCCGCCAGATCAATTAAATCGAGTCCGGCACCGGCCCGGCCAATAAACTGAAGGTTGGGTGCCTGAGCCAGCACGTCTTCATCTATCGTGGTTTTGCTTCGAATGATCAGTCCTTCGTAGGGTGCTAATGTGGTTAATAAGTCAGCCCGCGTGATTTTGGGCTGGTAATCGTACCGAAAGCCAGCCCCATCAAGCAGGGCAAAAAGTGACGGGTGCATTTCGTCGGCAATGAGAATAGACAGTTGATTCTGGGACATCTGTGGGGTTTTCGTAACTTGCAGGCAATTACAATGAAAAATGTAGAATGAAAAGTGACGAATAAACACGTGTTTTGTTTATTCCGTTTATTCATCACGTTTCATTCTACATTTTTCACTATTTGCTAACTCTTGGCGAAACTACAAAAAGTGCATGGAACAACGCCAATCCGAAGAATCGAACCCACACCGGACGAATGTGTCTGATGAGTCCACTCCAGACAATCGGCTACCTAATAAGCAAGCGGGTGAGACCGACCCAACAACTCCGCAGCAGGCGGGTAGTCAGGCTGTAGATAACCGACAGGAAACGCCAACACGCGAAAATCGCAATGGCGAACCACGTACGAATGAGCAACGGAACAGCGGACAACGCCCTGAACGGAACCGCGATGGCGGACCACGCGATGGCCAACAACGCAATGGCGCTCAGAACCAACGTGATAATCGCAATGGCGAACCACGCAATGGCGAACCACGTACAAACGAGCCGCGCAATCAGAACAACCGCCAGAACCGCGACGAACGACCGGCTGCTTCGGGGGCAACGCCAGCCGTTGTTCCTGCATCGACTGACCGGCCAGAACGAGGCCAACGGCCGAACAATCAACGGCCTAAACAGCAGCGCGAAGGTCAGCCAGCAAACACTCCCCGATCAGCTGAAAACCGGCAACGTGATGATGCCCAGCCCAATCGGAATCGCCCGGCAACCGACAACCGGAGTAGCCAGCGCGATACCGGGTTCATGAATTCTGAACCGCGCGAGGATACTGACCAATCGAGCCAGCTTGCCGAAAACGCGGGGCGCGATGATCGGTTGGTAATTGGCATTTCGCTCGGCGACTTCAATGGCATAGGTCCCGAAGTGATTCTGAAAGCGCTGCAGTACAACCGGTTACAAAAAATCTGCACGCCCGTCATTTACGGCTCCATGCGGATTCTGAACCGATACCGTAACTTGCTGAATCTGAAAGACTGGAACCTGAACGGTGCCCAGACAGTAGGGCAGATCAGCCACAAGCTCACTAATGTTATTACCTGTTGGCCCGATCAAAACCAGGAAATTCAGCCCGGTCAGGTAACTCCCGAAGCTGGACAAGCGGCACTGGCGTGTTTGCAACGTGCCGTTGATGACCTTAAAGCGGGGAAACTGGATGCGCTGGTAACCGCCCCTATCAACAAAAATAATATTCAGTCGGAAGAGTTTAAGTTTCCGGGTCATACCGAATACCTGGCCGAAGAATTTGGGGTAACGGACAACCTGATGTTTTTGGTAAGCCAGACCCTGCGCGTGGGCGTTGTAACGGGCCACGTACCGCTGGGCCGCGTTCGCCAGAATGTTACCCGCGAACGGATTGCTCAAAAACTAACCCTGATGATGCAGTCGCTGAAGCAGGATTTTGGCATCGAAAAACCGAAAATTGCCGTACTGGGCCTAAACCCCCATGCAGGCGAAGAAGGATTGCTGGGTACGGAGGAGAATGAGATTATAAAACCCCTCATTGCTGAATGGCGCAACAAAGGCCAGCTGGTGTTTGGGCCCTACCCTGCCGATGGTTTCTTTGGCACACGGGCTTACGCAAAATTCGATGCAGTACTGGCCATGTATCACGACCAGGGCCTGATCCCATTTAAAGCGATTGCCTTCGAAGAAGGCGTCAACTTTACGGCAGGCATGCCTGCTGTTCGAACATCGCCCGATCATGGTACTGCCTACGACATTGCAGGTAAGGATATGGCAGACGAAACCTCCATGCTACAGGCTATTTACACGGCCATCGACGTGGCCCGGAATCGAAAAGAATTTTTAGAACTGGAAGCAGGCGCACTAAAGTAGTTTACGGTTTTCTGTTTGCGGTTGGCTAACGCAAAAAGTTATTGACCCGCCAGTCAACCGTAAGCAGAAAACTGAAAACCATAAACAATAAATTATGCTTAAATCAATGACCGGCTTCGGCAACGCAACGGTGGAGGCTGGTGGCCTGTCGGTAACAGCGGAAGTTAAAACGCTGAACTCTAAGTTTCTGGATATCTATTGCCGAATGCCCCGCCAGTTTTCCGACAAGGAAATTGAACTTCGGGCCTTACTGACGCAGCAATTAGAGCGGGGGAAAGTTGAACTTTCGCTCAATCTGACGCGGGTCAATGCGGTTCGGCCCGGCGTTACGATTAACCGGCCGTTGGTGCTGGCCTACGTTTCGGATCTTAAAGAAACCGCCAACACGATGCTGATGAGCATACCGGATAGCGATGTCCTGCAACTGGCCCTGCAACAGCCCAATGCTTATCTTACCGAGTCGAACGACACCACCGCCGACTCGTCCGACTGGGAAACGGTGCTGGCGGCCGTGAAGGAAGCGATTCATCGGTGCGATGGCTTCCGTAAGCAGGATGGAGCCGTTCTGGAAAGTAAGTTTCAGGAGTACATCCAGATCATTACCGACCGACTGGCTGATATTGAGGAACATGACGTTCGGCGTATTCCGGCGGTGCGCGACCGGATGCGGAATTCGGTACGCGAGTTACTCGACAGTGAATCCTTCGATCAAAACCGTTTTGAGCAGGAATTAGTCTATTACGTAGAGAAGTTCGACATCTCGGAAGAGAAAGTCCGGTTAAACAATCACCTGAGCTACTTTCTGGAAGTACTGGCAACGGAAGAGGCCAACGGCAAAAAACTTAACTTTATTTCGCAGGAAATTGGCCGTGAGATCAATACCATCGGCTCAAAAGCCAATGACTCCTCCATTCAACGGTTTGTGGTGCAAATGAAAGATGAGCTGGAGAAAATTAAGGAACAGACCATGAATGTGATCTAGTTTATATGCCTAAACTTCCTCTTGATTTCTACCAAAACCACGATACGCTAACCCTAGCCCAGCTTCTGCTCGGTTGCGAATTGGTGCATGAATCCGCCGACGAAGGCACAACGGCCGGAATTATCGTTGAAACAGAAGCTTACCTGACCGATGATCCGGCCTGCCATGCTTACCGTCGACAAACGCCCCGCAATGCGGCTATGTTTGGTCCGGCAGGCACGCTCTACGTCTATCAAATCTACAATCATTACAACTGCATTAACGTCGTGGCGGGGCCAGAGGGCGTTGGCGAAGCCGTCCTGATTCGTGCCCTCGAACCCACAGAAGGTCTCGAGTTGATGGGGCTCCGACGCAATGAAGCCTTCAAAACGGGTTTCGCCCGATACCGCAACAACACCATTGATCCCACAACAGCCGATGGAGAACGTAATCTGGCCAACGGGCCGGGTAAACTCACCATTGCGCTGGGTATCAGTCGAAGCGAGCATAACTTCTCGTCGCTAACGACCGGAGCTATTTCAGTTCGTGGCCCCGTTCTGCATGATTTCGATATGGTGACGACCACTCGCATTGGCCTGACGCATGGCGCCGATCTGCCTTATCGATTCTATGTGAAAGGCAATAAGTATATCAGTAAGAAATAGCTAACCAATAACGATATCGTACTTCGTCAATAAACCTGGCAAGCTGTGAAGCGAGAACTTTGTCTTTTTCAGCTTATTGCCATCGGGATCCAGCGTCAGGTTGTAAGACGTAGAGAAATCTACCTGCGTCAGCGTGTTGTTGGCAAATTGGGTTAGTTCCAGGTTACAATTTTTAAATATCGCTCCACTCAGGTCGCAACTCATAAAGCGGGCTTCTTTCAGCGAACAATCTACAAAGTGGGTTTTCTTAAGATTACGGCTCAAAAAACTGGCGTAATCCAGGCGGCACTCCTGAAAATCGACATGAAAACCAAAGCTGCTGCAATGCCCGAAATTGAGCGAGCTTAAGATGCAGTTACTAAATACGACATCGTCTAGCTTAGTCCCTTCCAATACGGCCATTGCCAGATTACACGTTTCGAAACGGCAGTTCGTAAAGCTGGCATTGGCGAGTACAACTTTTGATAAATCAAGGTTTCTGAATGTACACTGCTCAAACTCGTGGCGGGGCCATTGATCCACAAGGGCTGAATTCTGGTCAAAAAGCTGTTGATGAAACTCCATTTATTATTGCCTTCAAATCGTTACCTACTGCATTAGGCGTTCGTTGACCGGAACCATACGTCCAATTTTGATGGCACAAAATTAGCCGAAGCATTGCGCTAATTACACCTTTCTGCCGAATAAAACCATAGTTGCCGAATGCGTCTGCCGCAGTCTTGACAACACGCTGTGTAAGTGGTTACTGAAGATTACAACCGGTCGTCAATTTAGTACGTTGGGGTGGTGTAGTAGCCGTAGCTACACCCCTCTTCCTAATGGGCTGTAATCGCTCAGATGTACAACCATATTCTACTGCTGCTCTGAAAACAGCGAACATATCTTCCTCACTCACAAACATGTCGATGGAGCAGCTAAGGGGGCTTAGAAGTAGCGCCACTCCAGACAGCGTTTACCTGTCAGACCCGGATAAGGAAGGCGTTTTCGCGCTGGATACCAAGGATAAGCAAAGCAGGGATAGCACAGGGGTCACCCTGGTTACGGCCAATGGTCTTCGCTATAAACGTGTGCATGCCGGAGTGGCCAGTGCCGCCTGGTTCAACATCACACCGGCTGACAACGATATTGGCCCCGAACTTCAGAATGCAGTCAATTCGACGGAAATGGTAGTTATTCCGGATGGAGAATACAATCAGCTCACGAAAGTAATTCTCCGAAGCAATGTAACCATAAAGGGTAATCCGGGTAAAGCGACGCTGAAACTGACGGGTAATGAATACATTTCTTTTCAGAACTACTGGCAGGAACAGAACCTGGAGAATGTTACCATTGATGGGATAAACTGGCTCGTTGCCTCAACAGCCCGTGTAGAAGGCTCATATGGCCCCATTACTATTGATGGACCTTCGGTAAAACACCTGACCGTTCAAAACTGCCGCAGCGTTCATACGTCGCCAACGGCTAACGTAAACTGGTTTTTTCTGAAAGTACAGCCCGGAAAAGTAACCGACAATATCGTTATCACCAATAACTATGCTAAGGGGGCGCGGATGGGTGCCGAGTTTATCAGTCAGCGTCAGCCTGTTCCTTATCTCGGCAAAGGTATCAATGTAACAAACAACCGATTCGAGAATTGCGGCTTCGGCATATCCGTTGCTGGCTCATTCGACGGTGTCGATGTCAGCAATAATTACCTGAAAGACTGCCCGACTTATGGCATTGAATTTGCCGGTTGGCTACACAACGCCCGTTTAGGGAACAATCAGTTTGAGGGGCGATTTATTTCGCTTTTTGCCGGAAACTGGGAGAACGATGGCGATGGAACCATCAGCAGCCCTGGTATGCATATTTATGACAACGCGACCGTAGGTACATGCGTGGGAAAATGGCAGGTCCGTAATGGCTACAATATGTTCATGGAAAACAACTTCCTGACCATGACTGGCCTATTAGATTTATCAGGCGCAACAAATAATGCCCAGTTTGTTAATAACAGACTTATTAGTACGATGGAGAATAAGGTCATCCAGATCAATGATGTGGCTAATCTGACATTCGCCGGTAATTATATAAGCAATGAAAATGTGAACAATAGCTGGCTGATAATTATTGTGAACGGCAGAACGGCAACCAATAATGCTTTTTACAATAACACCATTGTGAGAAGTTCCGGGAGCTTGATTGGGGCCGGAAACGGGGCAACCTACAGGTTCTACAATAATTTTGATAAAAATGGGGCCTTGTTAACGCTGTAGTGTTGACTACGGTAGGTTAAGCTACTCCATCCAGCAGGAAGCTTTTCTTCAGTTCCTAAGTCTCCTCCATACAACCGGCATCGGGCTACTGCGGTAGTAAGCAGTAGCCCGATGCCGGTTGTGTAGACAGAATTTAACAGTCAAAGCTGCTTATTGAGCGCTTTTTCCAGTTCGCTTTCGTCATTTACCGACGCAGGTTTTGGCCGCTTGTGCTCTTTCGGCTGATCAGTAGCTTTTTTTTTCCTTTCCCGACGGCGAATAGTTGGGCGAACAGAAGCGGTCGGCTCTTCCGATGCGTCCTCGGCCCGTCCTGCATCCGATTTATCAACTGAAAATGACTGCCGCAGGCGGGATAATGAATCAATCACCTGGGTTAAATTTTTCTGAGCCTTTTCCGGATAATACGCTCCTTCGTCTTCATGGTTTGGTAAACTCCTGGAAGATGCTGATTCGTCTGGCAACGGTACTGGCGCCTTGACCACCGTTACCCTTGAAGTCGAATCAGGGCAGAGGCCAGGAAAAAGCTGGCACTTATGGGTATATCCCATATACCCTAATCCACTCACACCGGCGAGTAGGGCTAGGATGATCCAACTTGCCGATCGACTTTCGGTTTTGGGCAATTCCCGTTTTGGCTGATCGACGGATGCACTAAGCCTGGGCCTTATGGACAACCACCCCGTCCGCCTTCCCTGAAGGGCAACCGTCTTACAGTCATAAGGCGCCTGAATCGTCAATTGTCCCTTGTGCAAGCCTCGCTCAGTGGAAGCATACCGGATATGCACATGGAACTTCGAGGCCGATGATTCTACCGTTAAGGTAGAACCAAAATAAGGACGGCTATCGCTGGCCAGTTGAAAATATGCCGACGCATCGGTTGTAAGCGTAATGGGCGTATCGATCAATGGCTGCGTAATAGTCAATAACAGATATGCTGGTTTATCGCTCGCTGTCTGCCTAAACGAAAGCGCGGACTGGCTGATCGTCAGCTCAGGGTTTCTGGTCACCGCTGCTGTGGCCTGAATTGGTAAAACCACCGGTTCTTCCACCGGATTCTGGATCGTCAATACACCATTTTCAGGATAGCCCCCGGTATACGCTAAGATAATGGTGCCGCTGGCAACCCATTGTCGGTTAGCTTGTTGTATATGCTCAAAGGTTTGCTCCCTACGAGGTTGGCTGGTTAGCGACGTGGTCATATAATACCCATCCGATACTGTCACGACCAGATCTTTGTGGCTGGAGGGCAAGTCTTCTACTACCGATTCTACTGTGAAGCTAAACGCCTTATCGTGGAAGTCGTCGGCTCGAATGAGCGCCTGAACAGACTGTTGAATAGGCATATGTATTTGTGTGGATTAAATTGACCTTAGTATACTGATAGTCAGACATACAACAAATAATTCAGCAATAGGATTATTCCTTATTTCTGTACACCGAATAGTAAATTAGTCGATAAACACATGAATAAACTGGCTTGAAATGAGTAAAATTCCGTCTTAGAATCAGACGAGTAGGCTATAGTGTTCTGAGCGATTTCTGCGATTTGTTTAAAAACCGAACGTAAAGTCAGTACGTATATAAACCAACTCAACAAACACTCTATGAAAACTATTCAATTAGTTGGCCACTCGCCAGCTGTATTCATTCAATCTATTATGTGGCTGGAAGGAGATGCCAATTATACACGAGTTCATTTTCAGGACGGTTCCATTAAATTAATTACCCAATCACTTCACTGGTTCGAGAAAAACCTGGACTTTGTTCGGGTTCATCGTTCGGCCATTATAAATCCTGCTTATGTTCAGGAGTTCAGTCAAAAAAAAGGTCGATCCGGCTGGATCCGGTTAGCCGATAGTACGCTCATCCCTGTTTCGCGAGATCGCCTGGAGTATACGGCTGCTCAGCTTTCACTAACAAACGAACATCGATCACCGTCCGAAGAGGTCTGACATAGACCAGATCGACTTTCATTTCTGAAGTTAGGCTCCAGCTAATGCCTAACTCATTTCATCTTTATTTGCAAACTAGTTATTCGTTTATCGTTCCTAACGACAACCTTGAATTCGTACACGAAATTAAGCACTCTACCCAGAAAACAGGAACCACCTACGCAGAAAACAGAGTTAATTTCTTAGCTGGTATAACTAAGAATAGTACTATTTTAAATCAAGCTGATTTTATATTATTGTTACTATATAGAGCTATAAATAAATAAATTATCGCCATTACAAACGATACGTACATACAGCTATCACTTTAATTTATTCCTGTCTTTATTCGTATAGGCATCTGCTTTTTGTTTAAGAAAACTCCCCCTCTAGTTTTATAGTAGATATACTGGCAAGCAACCTGAACAGGCGCATCGCTTCCCGGCTGATGCTCCTCCCAAACTAGATAAGCTACCAGTTTCTACCCTTACCTGAATAACGCCCACCCCGATGGCAACGTGCAGCTAACAGAGCGGGCACAATGTCCCTGGATCGATCAGGTGATTACCCGTTAGCCAGTCACGTTTGGGCCTGCCACCCAATGGCGATTGACCGGCCCTTTACACGTACTTATTCGATACATAAGCAGATTCTTTTCTGATAGGCAATGCCACTGACGTGCGAACAGGTCTTAATTCACTCAGCATATTCCAACGAACCGGCTTTGTGGCGCCAACAAAAACTTAGTCTACTCAATCGTTTTATTATATGAATGCACCGGTAATTCTATTTGCCTACAAGCGTCCCGATGAACTAAAGGCAACTATCCAGGCTCTTGAAGCCAACTATTTAGCTTCGGAAAGTGATCTGTACATTTTTGCCGATGCGCCAAAGCGCCCGGCAGATGCCCCAAAAGTGGCGGAGGTTCGTCAACTTCTGGATGCAATTTCAGGCTTCAAAAGCATTCATCGAGACTACGCGGAAACCAACATTGGGTGTGCCGATTCGGTTATTCGGGGCATTTCTCAGGTGTTGGCCAAATACCCCACCGCCATCATTGTCGAAGATGATCTAATAACGTCGCCTAATTTCCTGGATTTCATGAACCAGGGCTTGCAACAGTATGCCAAAAATAAGCGGGTTTACTCCGTTGCAGGTTACACGTTCCCGTTTCAGAAACCGGCAAATCATGAATCAGATGCCTATTTTATTCCCCGCCATAGCCCCTGGGGATGGGCTACCTGGGCCGATCGCTGGCAGTCGATTGATTGGGATATGGCCGACTACCCGGCCTTTACACAGGACAAAGCCGAACAGCGCCTGTTCATGCAGGGCGGCTCCGACCTGTTGGGTATGCTCCGCGACCAGATGGAAGGGCGCGCAGATGCCTGGGACATCCGCTTTTGCTTTAACCGGTTCAAAAACAATGGCTTAACCGTATATCCAACTATTTCGAAAGTGGAAAATATCGGTTTTGGCGAAGAAGCTACCCACACGAATATTTACAACCGCTACAAAACCCAACTGGACGATGGGACACA
This sequence comes from Spirosoma horti, assembly GCF_054776595.1. Taxonomy (NCBI): domain Bacteria; kingdom Pseudomonadati; phylum Bacteroidota; class Cytophagia; order Cytophagales; family Cytophagaceae; genus Spirosoma; species Spirosoma horti. The sequence goes on along the minus strand of NZ_BAAHBQ010000005.1, from coordinate 145,061 downwards.
ACGGGTCTTTACGCTGCCCAGAATCGTTCAGTCTACGGAATATTATCAGCAACAGACGCTGCGTCGATACAGCGTTCCCATTCGGATTTTTAATCGATTGAAAACGCTTGCTGGCATGCGTTGATCCAGTTTTACCCGCCCCGATCGTGTTTATCGGGGCGTTTTTTTACCGTGTTTATCTCTAGATCGCTCATCGTAATGACATATTCAGCTTTTTTCAAATGCGTGATGCTGGTCGCTTCGTTCACCATCCTTGCCCATTGCAAACCATCTGACCCCGAACCGGACACCATCGTTGAGCGGCAGGACGCGCTAACGATTGCCCAGCTAAGAGCCTTTTCGGGCAGTTCGGTTCCTACTCGCATCCAGATCACGGATGCGGGCAAAGAGGGCGTATTCAAACTGGATCAGACCGATCATACCAGTACTGACAACATGGGGCTGACACTGGTTACGATAAAAGGATACCGCTACAAACGGGAGTTCTCGGGGTCGGCCAACGGGTTTTGGTTCGGCATCACCGAATCCGACGACGACATCGGGCCTGAATTGCAGGTAGCCATAAATGCTACGGACGACATCACCATTCCGGATGGCACCTATACCCAGACCACTAATGCCAACTTGAGGAGTAATTTGACCTTACGGGCTAATCCAGGTAAAGCAATTATCCGACTGCCAAAGTCCCACGTTTCTTTGGGCGCTCTTGTCAGCGCAACAACCCCCAATGCATCGTTGGACAATGTCTTGATTGATGGCCTAAGCTGGGTTGTATCCTCGCAGGAAATTGGCAATTATGGTACCATTTCAATTGATGGTCCATCCGTTTCTAACCTAACGATCCAGAACTGTAGCGGAGACGACAGCGCGGCCAAAGACAGTACCAACTGGCTGACGCTAAAAATTCAGGCCGGACGAACGGCCTCCAACATCATCGTTCGCAATAACACCGTGCAGGCGAAACGCATGGCGTGTGAAATTTTCAACCATGACAATTTCAACGTTTATGCGGGAAAAAACATCAATGTGAGTGGCAATACGTTCTACAATTGCCACTTTGGTATCTCGTTGTCTGGCCCGCTGGACCAACTTACGGTGGACAACAATTACATCAAAAACTGCAGTCTGTTCGGGATTGAAATTGCCGGGGCGGCTCAGCATGTGACGATTACGAATAACAAATTTGAAGGCGTATTCGACAAATTCCTTGAAGGGTCCAACGACGGAGGTGGTAATGGCTCGATCGTTGGCGGCATGATTATTAGTGGTAACTCAACAGTTGGTTTATGCACAGGAGGCATCCAGCTCTTTAATGGAGGAGCCGTTCAGTTCACGAAGAACACATTCAGAATGACGGGAATGATCGAGTTGTTTTCGTCAACGGCGGGTGGCACGTTCACCGAAAATGTGATCGAGAGTTCGGCTACCAAAGCAATCGTTTGTGATAACTCCCCGAATAACACGTTCTCGAACAATACCATTTCGAACAAAACAAACGCGGTCAATCAGGCTACATTTTTAGCGTATGGCAGCAAAGCAACGAACAACGTACTAACGGGTAATAAACTGATCCAGGGAGTGGGCGGAAAGCCCTATGATGCTGTGTTAGGCGCTAGTTGCAAGGCATCCATGAATTACGACGCGGCTGGCAACTTAATTCCCTAAAAGCGGCTTTTAGCCGATAAATCAACGATCTCATACCTGCTTATGGCTAGTTAGAATCGTCTTGGCTACCCATTCTTTATTCTGCCCATCAGCGATCAACTGCTGATGGGCAGTTTGCTTTTACTCACCAGAATAGGCCTGATCTACGATCCAGCGAAGCATCCTGTCCTGGATAGGCCGAGTCAACTCCACTTATGAAAAAAGTAACACATGCAACATCTGGTAATAATACAAATCAGTATTTATAAAGCGCTAGAGTTGTTTTTTAAAAATTCCCATCAATGGTATAACTATTCCCATAAACAGGCAAAATGCAGAGTTAATTTCTTAACAGGTATTACTTGCTTGTTTTATAGAATACATGATATAAATCCCATATCATTATTACTCCAGACGTAATAACCTACCCAAGTTGTTACCGACTAGAGTAAACTAATAATCAATTTAAAATATTTGTTTACAAGCCTAAGAAGGTCGTGAATTCAGTAATCCTTTGTCTTCAGAAATCAACATTCTACTTTCGAGTTATAATAGTACAACGGCGAACGTCAAGTTTATCCGTTATGTGCTCCACCGTGCACCCATCTTCTTAGTACTCTAGCAGTACACGCTCCAAGCCTCTTTTACTAGAAAGCCGTAGAGCAGTAAAATCTGATTATCAGTCAAATCAACATACCAAAAGTATAGTACTACTGAAAAGACGTACGAACGATTAACGATTGTTAAGTCAGTTTTCACCCATTCACTATACGAACCAGGAATACCAAGCCATACGCACGAATGAGTAAAAAGATTCTTACACCACACCTAGCCCATTGGATAAGCGTATTAGCTATTACCCTGTCTGTAGCATCGCTGGAAGGCTGTACATCGGCCAAAAAGCTGGTTTACTTCCAGGGCGCTACCCTAAATGATGATACTGTAAACATAGCCGAGCCGTTCATTCCAACTATCAAAAAAGGCGATGTCTTATCCGTTCAGGTAAGCAGCCTCAACGCTGAAGCATCTGCCTATTTTAACCCCGTTTCTATGGCCGAGGCCACTGCTGTGACCGCCACCGCTAACCCTCTGGCCCGTACGGTTGGCTATCCCGTAGCCGACGACGGTACCATTAAACTACCGCTTATTGGCCAGTTGAGTGTACTTGGGCTGACCAATACCAAAGCAAGTGAACTCATTACCAGTAAACTCAAAAGTTATCTAAAAGAACCAACGGTTAATGTCCGAAACCTGAATTTTAGAATTTCAGTACTCGGCGAGGTAACCCGCCCGGCTTTATTCACCATTCCAAATGAACAAATAACCTTGCCGGAAGCCTTAGGACTGGCTGGCGACCTGACCATCTACGGTCGTCGCGACAATGTTCTTGTCATTCGGGAAGAAGGGACAAAACGCATCTTTGCCCGTCTTGACCTTACCCGACGGGATGCCTTTCGCTCGCCCTATTATTCGCTTCACCCCAATGATGTCGTTTACATAGAGCCAGGAAAAGCCCGCGTAACCAGTGTTGACAGAGCCTACCAACTTACCCCCGTGGTTACCGGTATTCTGTCTCTGATAGCGATTATTGCGACCCGGCGTTAACCGGAATTACTCATAACTGTCATCACTCTCAACGTAATTTTCTTTATTTATGAATTCACGGTCATCTAATTCATATGTTTCCTACCAGGTTGTCGATTCAGGCAGTTCGGTGCTCAGGACACATATACTGCCATACCTCCGCTACTGGCCCTGGTTTGTTTTATCGGTAGGGTTGGCCCTGGCGGGCGCTTATGTATACCTACTTTACAAACAGCCTATCTACAAGATCCAGGCCAGCCTGTTGCTTCAGGATGAAAAGAGGGGAAGTGGTCAGGATAACCCCCTGAAAGAACTGGAAGTATACTCGCCTAAAAAGGTGGTCGAAAATGAGCTCGAAGTGCTGCATTCATCTACCCTGATGGATCGGGTCGTTGCGAACCTCCACCTGGACAGCCAGTATTTTCGGAAAACGAAATTCGGAAAACGGGAGATCTATGCCGATTCACCCGTCTGGCTACTTGTTGAGGAAGCCGACCCGAGTCTGTACAAAACTCCCCTGGCGCTGTCGTTCGTGAATGCGGAAACGGTGCGGATCAACGACAAAACGTATCCGCTCAATCAGCGCCTGAAGACTCCCTATGGCCAAATTCGTGTATTGACAAGGAAAGACGTCAGTAGCAAAAGCGAACCCATAACCATTCAAGCTATGCCCCAGGCGGCTGCCGTTGGTATGTATCTGGATAAACTGAAAACCGAGCCAACCAGCAAAACGTCGACGGTTATCCACCTTACTCTCGAAGATGCCGTTCCGGAGAAAGGAGAGGCCGTACTGAATAGCCTGATCAACGAGTACAATCAGGCGGCCATTGCCGATAAAAATAAGGTAGCGTCCAATACCCTTAAATTCGTGGAAAACCGGCTTCGTATGGTGTCGGGCGAGTTGTCTTCGGTCGAGCGTAATGTGGAGCAATACAAATCGACGATGGGGATTACCGATCTGGGCGCTCAGGCGCAATCGTTTCTGCAGACAACGCAACAAAATGACGCCCAGCTCAACCAGGTAAACATTCAGTTGGCGGTGCTTAACGATCTGGAAAATTTTATCAGCACACAATCGGACAAACGAGGCAGCACACCAGCCACGGTAGGTATCAATGATCCGGTTCTGCTGAATCAAATCGACAAGCTCTCGCAACTCGAACTACAACGCGACGAAATACAGCAGACAAGCGGAGACGCAAACCCAAGGCTACAATCGCTGGATAACCAGATCAAAAATACCAAACACAACATTGACCAGAACATTCGGACAATGAAATCCATGCTGACCAGTTCGAAAGAACAGTATGTGGCGAAGAACGAAAAACTGGAAAATGTGATCAAGACCGTTCCTAAACAGGAACGTGCGCTGATGGACATTACTCGTCAGCAGACCATCAAAAACAACCTCTATACGTACCTTCTTCAGAAGCGCGAGGAAATGGCTGTTACGTTTGCCGCTGCCATTTCAGACAGCCGGACAATCGACGCGGCCAAAAGCAGCCTGAGTCCTGTGAAGCCTGTTGGTATCGTTATCTATGCCCTCTTCGGACTCATAGGGCTGTTGGTACCAACAGCGGCCATTGCAGGCAAGGGAGCCTTAAACACCAAAGTATCGCGCCGGGGCGATGTGGAGGATGTTACTCAGGTACCCATTCTGGGCGAAGTGATGAACAAGCGGCAACGCGATGTGCTGATCGTTGGACCAAACAACCGATCGGTGATTGCCGAGCAGATTCGGACCATTCGCACTAACCTCTACATTGGCAAAGGCGATATGGACGAGAGCCAGGTGCTGTTGTTCACCTCCAGCATCAGTGGTGAGGGCAAGTCATTTATTTCCATGAACCTGGGCGCGAGTATGGCCTTACTCAAACAGCCAACCGTCATTCTGGAAATGGATATGCGTTTGCCACGTCTGCACCAACTGTTCGACATCGACAATTCAGTTGGGATCAGTACGTACCTGAACGGAGAAGCTACATTAGCCGATATTCTGAAGCCTGTTCCGGGTTATCCGAATTACTTCATTATCCCAAGCGGCCCCCTGCCTCCAGATCCATCAGAACTCCTGAGTGGGCCTAATCTGAAACAGTTGATTGGTGAATTGCGCGAGAAGTTCCGGTATGTGATCATCGATGCCCCCCCAATTGGTATCGTCACCGACGCGCAGGCCATTGCTCCTTATTCCGACGCTACCCTGTTCGTAGTCCGTCATGGGGTGACGCCGAAAGACAGCCTGAAAATTCTGGACATGCTCCACCGCGAGCAGCGCTTCCAGAACATGCGCATCATACTTAACGCCGTAGGAAGTGGTCATGGGTATCACTTCAACAATGGCTATAAGAACAGTTACTCGTACCGGTAAGACCATTGACGCCATTAAGGCGGTCTTACTTCGGATGATACCCAAGGCAACTTTTCATCCATACCTGTAAATAGACACGATCATGCAGGCTTCTACCAACGGAAAAACGTTTCATTTATATCTTAGCTACGACGATGAGGCCAGGCCTTATACAACGAAGCGCGTGCTCAGGGGCATCAAAAAGCGAGGATTTGACCTACTCATTGCCAGTATCGTAGTGGCTGCCATTCTCATTTGGCTGATACCTATACTTGCTCTATTGATCAAATTGACCTCGCCAGGACCAGCCATTTTTGTGCAGTCCCGCACCGGGCGAAATGGCCGGGTATTCCCGTGCCTGAAATTTCGAACCATGACCTACGACCGGAACGCCGAATTTCATCAGGCCACCCGACACGATATGCGCGTTACGCGCATCGGAAAGTTTCTGCGCAAAACGAATCTAGACGAGATGCCCCAGTTTCTGAACGTACTGGCGGGTCACATGAGCATTGTGGGGCCGCGTCCGCACCCCATTCCGCTCGATGCCCAGCATTGGCACACACTACCCGGCTACAAGGAACGCTATACCGTTCGGCCCGGCATTACCGGACTGGCGCAGGCCAGAGGGGCCCGTGGCGAAACAGCCGAGCTCTATAAAATGAAAGTCCGGGTGCGCTACGACCATCTGTACATCCGTCGCCAGTCGACCCGGCTGGATGCTAAAATCTGCTGGTGGACCGTACAGGCCGCCATTAAAGGCAACAAAAACGCCTGGTAGAGCACAATACCCTTAACGCGTAAATAGTCCATCACCATGACAAAAGTCCTACAAGTCCAGCTCTATGATGCCGGTCTGCCCTCGGCGGTTCAGGACATCATTGAGCAGTGTCAGCCAACCGCCATTCGGCAAAACAAATGCGTGAGTGCTACCGGCGCCCACGGCCTGGTAACGGCCTTCAAAGAGCCGGAGTTTAAGTCGGTACTCGATTCATTTTACTGGAATCTGCCCGACGGCATGCCCGGCGTCTGGGTTGGCAAACTCAAAGGAGCCAAACAAATGACCCGTTGCTACGGCCCCGACTTTTTCAAATATGTGTTTGAAAACAGCGCCGACAAGTCGATCAGGCACTTCCTGTGTGGCGGTCAGGAGGGCGTGGCCGAGGAACTGAAGAAAGCCGTTGGCCAAAAGTTTGGCAACTACCAGGTGGCCGGCACATTTTGTCCGCCTTTCCGGGAAATGTCGGATCAGGAATTTCAGACATTGGGCGATCAGATAAATCGTTCGGGAGCCAATATCGTCTGGATTGGTCTGAGTACACCCAAGCAGGAACGCTTCGCCCGGCGGCTGGCCCAATGGGTCGATGTCAACTTCATTGTGACAGTCGGAGCCGCCTTCGACTTCCACACGGATCGGGTTAAACAGGCGCCCAGTTGGATGCAACGGATGTCGCTGGAGTGGCTCTTCCGGCTGATGGCAGAGCCCAAACGGCTCTATAAGAGATACTTGGAAATCGTTCCTCTTTTTATATTCCTTAATGTGAAAGAATTTTTCTCACCCGTTAAACAATCAACCGCTTCGGCGAATCAACAATTATGAAAAAAGCGCTCGTCTGTGGTGCAGGTGGCTTCATTGGTGGTCACCTTGTTAATCGACTCAAATCTGAAGGATACTGGGTTCGTGGAGTCGATGTAAAAGAAAACGAATACGGCAACACCAACGCCGATGAGTTCGTTATCGGCGATTTAAGAAACCCGGAAGTAGCCGACGAAGTAATCACGTCAGATCTGGACGAGATCTACCAGTTAGCGGCTGATATGGGCGGGGCAGGCTTTGTCTTTACGGGTACAAACGATGCCGCCATCATGCACAATTCGGTGCTCTGCAACCTGAACGTTCTCGAAGCTGCCAAGAACAAAGGCGTGAAGCGAATCTTCTATTCGTCGTCAGCCTGTATGTATCCTGAGCATAACCAGATGGACCCCAACAACCCAAAATGCTCGGAAGAGTCGGCTTATCCGGCCAATCCAGACAGCGAATACGGTTGGGAGAAACTCTTCTCGGAGCGGCTGTTCCTGGCCTACCAGAAGAATCATGGTATCGAGGCCCGCATTGCCCGGTTCCACAACATCTTCGGTCCAATGGGCACCTGGGATGGTGGTCGTGAAAAAGCACCTGCTGCCGTTTGCCGCAAAGTGGCGATGGCCGAAGATGGTGGCTCGATCGAGATCTGGGGCGATGGCAAACAAACCCGTTCATTCCTGATCGTAGACGAATGTGTTGAAGGGATCCGCCGGTTGATGAGTTCTGATTTTTCGGGACCTGTGAACATCGGTTCGGAAGAAATGATCTCGCTCAATGACTTCGCCAAAATGGTGATCGACATTTCGGGCAAGAGTCTGTCCATCAACAACATTCCGGGTCCATTGGGTGTGCGGGGTCGTAACTCCGACAACCACCTGATCACCGAGAAACTAGGTTGGGCTCCCTCGACTCCCCTGCGGAAAGGTGTTGAGAAAACCTACGACTGGATTTCGGAACAGATCCAGAAAAAAGTACTCGAACCTGTAGAAGCCTAATGGAACGGATTACGGCCTCCCTTACGCACCTTGAGCGCGAGCTTACCGCTCATGCTCAGGGTGCAAAGCAGGTTTTCCTCCGGAATAGTGATACGCCAACGAATGTAACGCAGGTAGCCTATGGCACCTTTACGAAGGCAGATTATTGCGAGCTGCACGCCCACGCAACCATGGAAGAGTGCTTCTTTTTCCTGAAAGGTGAGGGAATTTATGTCGTTGCCGATCAGCAGATTCCGCTGGAACACGGTGTTTTTGTCAGGATTCCGGCGGGGGTGCCTCATCGGCTCGAAGCCACCGGCGACGAACCCCTGGAGTACGTTTATTTTGGAATAGCCACGAATTGAGCTCTTTAACCAACAAACAGAGTATGGTAAGCAAGCAGGCAGCCACTGTCGATATAGCCGACGTGACCGTACTGGATTCAGTCGCCCTAGATTCGGATAGCCCGAAGCCAAAGGCGTTATCGAAACCGGTTCTGAAGCGATTTGCTATTAATGTAGCGTCGCTGTTCAGCGTTCACGTGGCCAATATGCTGTTGCCGCTGCTGACCGTACCCTATGTCGTTCGCATCATTGGGCCGGAACGCCTGGGCCTGCTGAATTTTTCGCAGGCTTACGTGGCCTACTTTACGCTGTTGATCAATTACGGTTTCGATATGGCCGCCGTTCGAACTATTGCGGCTAACCGAACGAATAAAGTGCTGGTGAATAGGGCGTTCAGCGAGGTCATTGCCGGGAAAGCCCTGTTGTGGGTACTATCGACACTGATCTTCATGGGCATCACGTGGTTCACGCCCGAGTTCCGGTCGCACATTGTGCTGCATACCTGCACCTACATCACCTGTATTGGTATCGTTCTGTTTCCGGTATGGCTATACCAGGCCATGGAAGACTTAGGACGGGTGGCCATTTTTAATCTGGTTGTCAAGGTGTTGTTCACCCTGGCAGTGTTCCTGCTCATTCGACGACCTGAGGACTATTTCTACCAGAACCTGTCTGTCAGTATAGCGCAGGTAGTCGTCAGTGTTATTGCCATTACCGTAGCCATACGACGCTTTAAACTAACATTTACCTGGCCAACGGTTAGCCAGTTGATCAATCGGTTCCGGGAAGACAGCACCCTGTTTTTCTCGTCGGTGATGATCACCCTATACGCCGGGTCGACGGTTTTCCTGCTGGGTTTGCTCAGCAATGCTTACGATGTGGGTATTTTTTCGGCGGGCACCCGGCTCGAAAGTATCTCCCGCTCCTTCGTTACGATGGGGCTGAATCAGGCCTTCTTCCCCATTGTTGCCAGTGCTTTCGGCGCTAGCCGGGCGAATGGCCTGCACGTTGTTCGAATGACATTTTTTCCCCTGATGACCTGCATGGTTCTGGTCTCGCTGGGGTTATGGCTGGTTGCTCCGGTGTTCATTACCTTATTCTACGGAGCTACGTTTCAGGACGCCATTCCGGTGTTACGGATTGTTTCGCTGCTTCCCATTATGATCGGGATCAGTAATCTGCTGGGCATGCATACGATGCTCAATCTGCGCATGGATAAAGCGTTCTTCCGGATAACCGCTCTTGGTTCTGTCGTTGGCCTGGTGGTCAACGCGGTGATGATTCAGAAGATGGGTTTTGTCGGAGCGGCTTATGCCTGGGTAACGGCCGAAGCCTTCATTGCCCTGTCCATGTATCTCTACCTGCGCAATCAGGGCATACAAGTCATTCAACTGGCTTATTTTAAGGAGGCTGTTCAGTTTACGCAGACCCGATTAGCCACACTTTTTAAACGATCGAATTGACAATGGCAACAGTAGCCGCCGTGGTTGTGACCTATAACAGGCTCGAAGACCTGAAAAAATGCATCGTTAGTCTGCAGGCGCAATCGCACCCGCTTGATGCCATCTTTGTCATCAACAATGGCAGTACAGACGGGACCGACGAATGGCTGGCCGAGCAAACCGGTCTTCAGATCACCACTCAGCCAAATCTGGGCGGAGCGGGTGGGTTTGCCACCGGTATCGATACGGCTTACAAGGCCGGATACGACTGGCTCTGGTGCATGGACGACGATTGTCTGGCTGCGCCAGATGCGCTGGAAACCCTGATGACCGCGCCCAACATTGGCCCCTGCATTAAGAACTGCGTTTCGGTCAGTAATAAGGATCATAGCGAATTGGCTTTTTACGTAGACCGCCCCAACCGCAGCTACCGCAAAGTGGCCGATATGTCGCCCTTTGATCTGGTCTATGGTGTCGCCTTCTTTTTCAACGGTACACTGATTAGTGCTGAGGTGGTTAAAAACGTTGGCCTGCCCGACAAGAAATTATTCATCTGGGGCGACGAAGTGGAATACATGACCCGCGTCCAGAAAATGGGGTATCCTGTAGTAACCGTACCCCGTTCCAAATTTTATCACCCGCCTTCCTTCGATCGGGATGGTATCCCCTGGCCGGGTGCCTGGAAGCAATACTACGCCGTACGCAATCAGCGCCGGGTATTCCAGAATATTCACGGCGACAAATACGGTAAACTCGTTTTTCTGCGGTGGTCCATCCGGTCTACACTAGGGCAAGCGGTAACCAGCCATAATAACAAGCTGTATAATTTTCTGCTCTACAGCGAAGCGGCTTTCGATAGCCTGTTCAATAATTTCCGTAAGAAACCAGGCAATATTCTTACCCTGAAACTGTACCGATTATTGAATAAATAACCTAGCCAGCCCACTAACAAGACCTGTTCAGTATGAGAGTTTTACTCGTTTCAACGGCCACTCAAACCTCCCGCACGGGTGTCACAGCGCATTACAATCGCTTGTTGGCACAATTGCCGGGCCGGGTGGACTCTGTCGAGCTCATAACCCCCGCCGATGCGCCATTCCTTGTAAAAAAAACCTTTGGTGTCTTACGGCGAATAGCGGCTTTGTTGGGACAAAACAGCAGTGTGCTTTGTCTGGAACTGGAAAATTTCGTTAGTGTGTGGGCGTCGGTTCGGTTAAAAGGGGCCCATTCAGTCGACATTGTTCATGCGCAGGATACGACGTCCGGGGCGGCAGCCGCCATCGGTTTATCCCGCAAGGTACGGGTGATCGCTACCTGCCACTTCAACGACAACCCAATAGCCGAATATCAGGAAGCTTATAACCTCAACGCCTGGACTAGCCAACGTTTGACCGACTGGTTCACCTACCTCTTCAAACAGCAGGACGCCTTCATTACGGTCTCCGGGTATACAAAACGCACCTCCGCTTTTTTACGCCCGAAGCAGGCCATCTGTACCGTCATTCATAATGGCGTTACGTTTCCACCCGTGTTGCCCCGGCGGAATGAAGGCCTGCTAACGATTGTCAATATTGGCACTATTGAAACCCGCAAAAACCAACGGTTGCTCATTGACGCTGCCGACGAGTTACGAAAGCAGGGATACACTAATTTTCAAATCCAACTGTTGGGCGATGGCCCCAAACGAAACGAATGGGAAGCACTCGTGCAGGAAAAAGGCCTGGCGGGTTTTGTCTCCTTCCTGGGTTTCCAGGCAGATGTGACAAGCTTCCTGCAACAAGCCAGCCTGTATGTGCATACGGCCGCTAACGAATCCTGGGGATACACCATCACCGAGGCCATTTCGGCCGGAACGCCCGTGCTGGCTCTGGCAACGGGAGGTATTCCCGAACAATTCGACAGCCAGAAACCGGGGCTGCTGCCAGCCAAAGCAACCGCGTCTGAACTGGCCGAGGCCATTCTGCGCTACCAGCATCCGGACGCCAGACAACGGTTGGCGGATCAGCAAATGCAGTACGCCCGTGAGCGATTCCGCATGGACATCATGATCGACAAACACCTTGCTTTCTACCGGGACGTCATGAATCGACAGGAAGCAAGTTTCACCCACGAATCAACGGCCCTGACAGTATGATAACCTGGATATATAGACTCGTACTTTTCATGCTCCTCTTCGGAATGAGCGCCCTCATTTATGGGGGAAATTCGCTCAATCCCTTGCTGGACAAAGCCGTTAGCGGAACAACGCTGATCGGTATTCTAGCCCTGATCGTTTGTTACTTCTGGCAACCCCCGCTTTTCAAAACAGTAGCCTGGTTGCTGGGCCTGGGCGTTATTGGCTTGGTTCTGGAATCGAAGTATGAATACGGGCAGTTTGTGTACTCGTACTTCGTTATTAAGCGCTTCGCCTATTGTGGCTTGGCATTGCTAGCTTATGTAGTAGCTACCCAGGCAGAGCCATTCAAACTTAAGTACGCAGTTTACATCATCTTCGCCTTTTATGTCATTAACCAGTTATTTCTGGGCCAGATTTTTAGCTACAACCTCACCTCCGAGAGCCGAACAGTAACCTCAAACGAGGCCCTGTATCTGGTTATTCCGTGCCTGTATTACCTGATGATGTATCTGAAAGATCGTAAAATCCCCGATCTGCTGCTGACCTTGTTTAGTTTCGCTTTAATCGTTTTTCTGTTGCACCGTTCCGTCATTTCGGCCGCTATTGTGGCGATTGGCGTCGTAGGAGGCCTGTCGATGGTCGGCAAGCTGCCATCGAGTGGCTTCCCCATGGGCCGCACGCTGGGTACGTTTGTGGTATTGCTCATTTTGCTGGCCCCGGCCCTGGCCATGATGCCGGGTAACAAAGTAAACGCCATCCTGGAAAACCTCGGCGGCATCCTCGACCCAAAAGAAGACAATACCGGAAGCTGGCGGCTCGAGCAGTCAGAATATTATTTAAGCCAGATTCCCGATAAACCCTTGCTGGGCTGGCGCTATGAAGGCTACGACCGGGGCGAAATTATGGTGAATGAGGACTTCCCCGAGAAGGGAACCATCATTCACTCGCAGTACATCGACATGTTGTACAATTACGGCGCGGTTGGTCTGGCCATTAACCTGCTCATTATCCTCGGCACCTTACTGATCATGTATCGCCGGAACAAGACCTTCACCATCGAACAGACCGTGCTGTTCGGTTTCATCGTCAGTGGTCTGGTCTACGGCGTTTCGTATCAGTTGCCCGTTTTTTTCTGGGGTTTCGTTGGCCTGGCGATGTACTACGCCCTCAAACGTCCGGATGAAGATTATGCCGATGAGTACATCACAGTGGACATCACCGAGTCATCGGATACGTCCCTTCACCCCTTTGCACCGACTAAAATTCAGGAAGTCTTATGATCAGTATCGTTATCCCTGTCCACAACCGCTTAGAGTTTACCCGGCAATGCCTGGCGTGTCTGTTTGTTCAGACGTACCGAAACTTTCAGATTATCGTGGTCGATGATGGGTCGACCGACGGAACCGACATCATGATCAGCCAGGAATTTCCGGAGGTGGTTGTGTTGAAGGGCGATGGGAATTTATGGTGGACAGAAGCCACCAACTGGGGTATTCGCTATGCCCAAAAACACCAGGATAAACGGCAGGAGAGTTTTGTGCTAACCCTCAATGACGACACCCGAGTGGCACCCGACTACCTGCAAACCATGCTGGACGGGTATCGAAAACACAAGCCTTGCCTGATTGGATCGGTCAGCGTCGATAGTGACAATCCCGAAAAACTGGAGTATGCCGGGGCGGCCTTTGAACTGTACACAGCTGGTGGCCGACACTTATCGGAAGACTATCATAACAGTTACCGTGAATTGTCAGCGCGTACGTCCTATGTGGAATCGCACTCGTTGCCCGGTCGGGGAACGCTGATTCCAATGGAAGTATTTGACAAAATCGGGCTGTTTGATTCGAAGAAATATATCCATTACATGTCCGACATCGAGTTTTCGGTGCGGGCGCGCAAGGCAGGGTATCGGCTGATTGTCAACGTGCCCAGCGTAGTCTATGAGTTTGTGAAAGCAACGGGTATTCAGGTTGAGCGCAAAATAACGCTGAAAGAGTTCATCGACGGCTTTACGTCGATCAAATCGCCGACCAACCTGCGCGTTCGTTACAACTTCGCCATTGACCATTCCAAGACAAAAGCGCTCTATTTCTGCTTCGACGTTGGTCGAATTTGTACGGGTTTTTTACTACGTAAAGTTCGAATTATGAAATCGCTATAAGGCTATGAAAAAAGTGCTTCTATCGGCCTACGCCTGCCTGCCCAACCACGGCTCCGAAGAGGGGACGGGCTGGACGTATGCAACCACACTAAGCCTGAATGAACTGGAAGTGCATTGCCTGACAAAAAAGGACGGTGAAGTCGCTATCGATTCGATTCTGGACAGCGGCCTGTTTCCGAACCTGATGGTACACTATGTGCGGCTGCCTGCCTGGGTCGATAAGTTCTGCGATTCCAACCTGATCGGTATGTATTTCCATTACATCTACTGGCAATGGAGCGCTATGAAACTAGCCCGGCAACTGGATCAGCAGCACAACTTCGATATTGTACATCACGTTACCTACGGCAGCATTCAGCTGGGTAGCTTCCTGTACAAACTACGCAAACCGTTTATTTTCGGGCCGGTGGGTGGCGGACAGCGGGCACCTAAAAACATGAAACGGTATTTTGGCACCTACTGGACGCGGGAATGGCTGCGCGACTGGGTTGGCACCTTGCTTCAGTACACCAACCCCGGCTTTTTCAAATCCGTACAAACAGCCGACCGGTTGGTTGTCACGAATCTGGACACCTATGCTCTGGCCCGAAAACTACGCCCGAACCTACCCATCGACCGGATATGGGATGCGGGACTTAATTCGACGTTTTTGCCAGAAAAACCAATCGAACACTATCCCGACAGCACGCTGAAATTGTTATGGACAGGTCGCTTATTACCCCGTAAAGCTCTGGAACTAACCATTCAGGCCCTCGGAAAAGTTGATCCGGCCATTCCCATCACGCTGACCATTGTAGGCGGAAAAGGCGAAATGGCGGAATTTGTTCCGCAGTACATCGAGCAATATGGCGTCAGTAACCGGGTAAACTGGGTTGGTCATGTAACGTTCCAAGAGGTAAAGAATTACTACGAGCAGTCGGATGTATTTTTCTTCACGAGCCTGCGCGACTCCTGTCCACACCAGTTGCTGGAAGCCATGGCTTACTCGCTACCAGTGGTTACACTGGACTTGCACGGACAGGCCGAACTGGTCAACGATAACACGGGATTGCGCGTGCCGGTCACCAATGAAGAACAGGTCGTTTCAGATCTGGCACGAGCCATCGAGTGGATGTATGCGCATCCCGAAGAGCGGCTGGCGATGGGACAGGCAGGTTATTCGTTTGCTCAGTCGCAGTTGTGGGAAACCAAAATCAGAACCTTCATTGACGAATTATATCCGGCCGTGTTAGCGAAGCCGGTTGCCTGTTCGCCTGCTTTCAGGCGAGGGTAACGAATTTCGCTACGCATTACTGACTCAACGATTATACGTGTAAAAACTTCTCAACATGATTACCCTAGATCAACTGTCATCCTTAGGGATTGGAACAAGTCGGGCTGCATCACTGGGAAGTCGGCTTTCCTCAGACTTTTTTGCCGGTTTCCTTCGCTTAGCGTCTGAGCAAGGCGTTAACCTGATTGATACGGCCGATTTTTACGGCTCGGGCGATTCCGAACGGCTGATTGCCAAAACCCTAAGAGCAACCGGCCTTCCTTTTTTTGTTGTCACAAAAGCAGGGCTCCCCTGCGTGCACACCCCTGGCTGGCTCTCGCCCCTCAACCAGATCGGCAAAAAGATAAAGCAGCGAGCGGGCGCAAAAAGCAACTACACGGCCGCTTACCTGATCGAGAGTGTTCAGAAAAGCAATAAACGCCTGCAGGTTGAAGCCGCAGACGCACTACTATTGCACGAGCCAACCTGGAGTGACATTGCCGATGCCGACTCCTGGGATGGGCTGGCCAGAATAAGGCAGCAGGGACTAGCCCGCTATACCGGCGTGTCCTCCAATGATTACCGGGTGGTGGAAGAAGGCATTCGCAGCGGGCAGGTTCAGCTCGTGCAAACGGCTACGGCCTGGCAGGCAGACGGGACTTACCCGATCCTGGATCTCTGTCGGAAACATAACATTCCGGTGATTGGCAACCAGGCGTTAAGCCCGTATAAAGCGCTCCAGGAAAAATTTACCCAGCACGAAACGGCTATCCATCAATTGGATGGACTGGCCAATATGTCATTACCTCAGTTCTTACTAGCCTCCTTACTGGCGGATAAGAAAGTGCACACCGTGCTATTTGGCACCAGCAATCTGACGCATTTGGCACACAACATAGCCTCATTGGGCTATGTCGCTGCGTTGCAACCCTCGTTATCGAGATTAAACCAACTCCTGTCATGATCGTCACCAAGAACACGTTCCAGCCAGGACAAAAGTTCGATGCTGATATTTGCATAATTGGCAGTGGTCCGGCGGCTATATCCATGGCCCTGAGCCTGGATGGCTCGCCCCTCTCCGTCATACTGCTGACGGGCGGAAGCTGGACAGAAACCATCGCCAATCAGGACCTATACCGGGGCGGTGTCTTTCCGGCGGGCTCTCATGAGCCGCTGGAAGAAAACCGCCGACGCCAGTTTGGGGGTACCTCATCGGCCTGGGGCGGGCGTTGCATTCCGTTCGAACCCATTGATTTTAAAACCCGCTCCTGGGTACCTGATGGCCAGTGGCCCATCACCTATGACGACCTACTGCCCTATTATTATAAAGCTGCCGACCTGTGCCAGATTGGCCGTTTTGAATTCGATGCCCAGAAAGCGTTTCCGGATAGTAGACGGGAAATCCTGGAAGGGTTAGATTCAGAGGAATTAATTTCCTATCCCCTGGAGCGTTGGAGCCCCCCTGTACATTTTGGCAAAGTCTATCAGGGAACGCTGGAGAATAGTAAAAACATCCAGGTATTGATGGATGCCCACGTGCTTTCGCTCCAAACACAGGATAATGCGGGCCGGGTGAGTCATGTAGATGTATCCATGGGCGGCACCCGACTATCCGTTCAGGCCCGTCGGTTTGTGCTGGCCACCGGTGGTATCGAAAATGCCCGCTTGTTGTTAAGTTCGAAAAACGATCGATTCCCTACTGGTCTTGGTAATCAAAATGACAATGTAGGCCGCTACTACATGGTCCATCTCAGCGGCATTTATGCTGAAGTGAAACTGCGGGACAAACAGAAGCTTATGGCGGAATTTGAACGCGATGCCGGTGGGGTTTACTGCCGCCGACGCTGGTGGTTTCCCGAGCCCGTTCAGGAAGCCAATAAACTACTGAACAGCATCTTTTTCCTTTACCACGCCAACACCACAAACGGACACCGCGACGTTCTGTTCTCTTCGCGGTTCGTTGCCAAGTCAATGCTTTCGATACTGGGTCAGAAGTCAGTGAACCGGTCGATCAGTAAGGCCAGACAGCTGATGCCTGCCCTCCGGGAGCATTCGGTCAATATTGCCAAAAACGGGTTGCTTGAAGTGCCTGACCTGATCCAGCTTAGCCTGAAGCGAATGGCTAAACGGCGGTTGCCCTTTCTGCTTCCATCAAAACGAAACGATTATTGGGGCTTGTATTTCCAGACGGAACAGGCACCCAACCGCGAGAGCCGGGTTTGTTTATCTGACTCGCAGACGGATACGTTCGGCGTTCCCAGAGCGGAGGTTAAACTTGCTTTTCTGGATGCTGATATCGACTCGATCGTGAAAGCGCATACCCTCTTTGTAAATACGTTTACCAGCAAGGATCTAGGCGAAATACGGTATAGCGAAACAGGTCTCCGTACCTATATGCAGGAACGGATCAAGGCATTCAACTCCGCATCACACCATATCGGAACCACCCGAATGTCGGATGATCCTAAAACGGGTGTTGTGGATAAAGATGCCAAAGTGTATGGCTTAGACAATTTATATGTAGCGGGTTCTTCCGTATTTCCGACCGGCGGACACGCCAATCCAACCTTGACCATTGTTGCTCACGCGCTGTTACTGGCCGAGCATTTGAAACATAAACCTTTATCTGAATGACGCAAACCGGCCCTATCGTTCAGCCTAGTACCGGCCTTTATTTCTGGTGAAATTGACTCGTATTCCTCTTCCTGCTCCCGTTATGAAAAAAGTATTGGTTTCCGCTTATGCCTGTATTCCAGATCTTGGATCTGAAGAAGGGAATGGGTGGTTTTATTCATCCTTAATCAGCCAACAGGGCTATCAGGTCGTATGCCTGACCCGTGACGTTGGCAAACGCCAGATTGAACAGAAACTAGCCCATAACCAATACCCAAACCTGACGTTTGTGTACGTCACCTTGCCCAAATGGATCGACAAGCCTTATTCTTTCGGCCTGTTGGGGATGTACTTCCATTACATTTTATGGCAATGGACAGCCATGCGGGTTGCCCTGAAACTGCATAGGGAGAGCCGGTTTAATTTAGTGCATCATGTTAGTTATACGAGCCTTCAACTGGGAAGTTTCATGTATAAACTCAAAATCCCATTTATCTATGGACCCGTTGGTGGTGGACAGGAAGCTCCCAGAACAATGCGCCATTATTTTAAAGATAACTGGGTGAAAGAACGCATGCGATCGCGGGTTAGTGACCTTATGCTTCGCTTTAACCCCGGCTGTTACCAATCGGTCCGGTACGCTGATTATGTACTGGCCTGGAATGAGGACACCCGTCGGATGATTCATTCCCTGGGCCGTACTAAACAGGTTGAAAAGGAATTCGGGGGCGTTGGCAAACACTTTATTCCGGAAGAGCCTATTCATCGGCCCACCCATAATTCGCTGGAGCTGGTCTGGGTTGGTCGCCTGATGCCGCGCAAAGCATTGGAGCTTTCGCTACATGGCTTTAGCCACGTAGACCCGCAACTGCCCATTCGATTGACAATTGTTGGCGATGGCGAGATGGGACAGTTTGTTCCCGAATACATCGCTAAATACAAGCTGGAGAACCGGGTAAACTGGGTTGGTAAAGTGAGCTACGACCAGGTAAAGGAATACTACCGCAAAGCGGATGTTTTTCTGTTCACCAGCCTGCGCGATACGGGCCCGGCGCAACTGATGGAAGCCATGGGCTATTCGCTTCCGGTAGTCACCCTCGACCTACACGGACAAGCCGAGTTAGTGAATGACAACACGGGAATTCGGGTGCCTGTCACTGACCCGGATACCGTAGCCTTTAACCTGGCAAAAGCCATTACGTGGATGTACCACAACGAAACCAAACGGATGGAGATGGGCCTGAACGCCTTCCGGTTTGCGCAACAGCAGAAATGGGAACTGAAAATCAATCGCATTATCCAGAAATATTACAATCCGCTCCTTGAACAGGGTGTCGGTCTGGCCTTTGCTATGAGCAATTTTATTGACTGACTGTACCCGCCCTTAGCGACTCCGGTCGTACAGCCTATCGAGCATGTATCTATCAACCCAACTAAACGAAAGCAGTCCAATGTATATCAGCATTTTAGGCTCCATTGCAACCGATGATCTGTTGTCAGAAAACGCACGGCAACAACTGGGCTCGTATCCAAAAGGGCAGGCTGGCGCGCCCCTGATTAGCAACCTGATCAAAGAATATCTTGGGCGTGGTTATAAAGTGCTGGCCATTACACAGGATGATAAACTGCCCGATGATGAACCGCCTTTTGTGTACGAAGATCAACAACTGACGTATGTCATTGTGCCCAGACGGAAACATACCTTTCGGCCCAATGGCAAACGACCCGGTCGGACAGCCGACTTTTTCAGCTTCGAACGGGCTCAGTTACTGGCCGTTCTCCGGCACTACAAACCGGATGTCGTTCATGCTCATTGGACTTATGAGTATGCCCTGGCGGCCCTGGCTTACACACCGGATGCGGTGATTACGGTTCATGACAATGCCCGTATCATTTTCAATTACGTCCGTACGTTGAACCGCTTTTTTCATCTGTTGCTGGCCCGTTACGTTTTTCGGAAAGGCCAACGCTTTACGGCTGTATCGCCCTACATGGCAGCAACGGTGCAAAAGTGGACGTCTGCTCCGGTTACGGTAGTGCCCAATCCCGTGCCGATGCCTGCCAAACCAAGTACGAGATCTACCCCAGAAACACCGGTCATCAGCATGGTGGTGAACGGCTGGGACGATCGAAAGAACAGCAAAAATGCGCTGCTGGCGTTCAAAGGAATTCAGCAGATCCATCGAAACGCCGTGCTTTGGGCTTTTGGAACGGCCTTTGAACCCGGTGCCGAAGCCGAAGCTTTTTGCCGGGAGCATCAAATTCCAAACGTAGTCCTTCATGGGATGACGCCTTATGTTGAGGTACTGGAAAAAGTATCGCAAAGCTCGCTGCTGCTGCACGCATCACTCGAAGAATCGTTTGGCATGGTGCTCGCCGAAGCCATGAGTTATGGCGTGCCGGTGGTGGCTGGAAAAAACAGTGGGGCCGTTGCCTGGGTAGTGGAAGATGGCGGATTGCTGGTCGATGTGACGAAGATTGAGGAGATGGTTGGTGCCGTCGATACCCTGTTGTCTGATACTGCCCTGTATGAGCAATGTTCAGCAAATGCCATTCGGGTGGTAAAAACACGCTTCCCCGTCGAGCACATTGCTGATCAGTTTCTGGCTCTCTATCCCGCTTATCAGACCAATCCACAAACGGCCGAACGCGCCCCTTCGACTCACAGCCAGTTAAGTCTGGATTCTGCTTATAAAAGCTAGAATTTGGGGTAACCTGTAAAGTAAGCCGCTTATTTATTTCCTGTGACGTACATGAAACAGCAAAAACAAGAAACTCGATTACTAAGTATTGCCCTGCTGCTTGTCGTCTCCGTCAGCCTGATTACCTCGTTGTTTTTCAAAGAAAAATGGCTGTGGATGGATGAGGTGCTGAGTTACTTATTGATTTCGGACCCATCGGTTGCTCACATGAACGATGCGGTTGTGAGTGGTATGGACGCCAATCCCCCCCTCTTCGCGAATGTCTACTGGCTCATTGGGCATGCGGTCAGTTTAGATCCGCAATTCTTGCGGTCGGTGTCGATTGTCCTTTTTGCCCTTACCTGCGCACTGTTTTATCGGTATACAACCACCCTGATTGGCACTGCCGTTACGAATTTCGTCCTGATTACAATGATTCTTAGCCTGACGTATTTAAACATCATGCTTTCGACTCAAATCCGGACGTATTCGCTTTTTCTGCTCATCAGTTTCGGATATTTTGTCGTGCTTCAACGGCTGACCAACGCACCGGGTCAGTTCAAGCTGTTACTTTCGTTTGGCCTGCTAGGTTTGCTGATGCTGTTCACCCACAGCTTTGGCCTATTTTATGCAACGGCGTCGGGGGCTTTTTTCGCTATCCTGTTTATCTGGTCAAAAGATCGACGCTACTTGCTGGTACTGGGCGTTCACATGCTGGTGCTGGCTATCTGGCTGCTGAGCTGGTACCCCAGTTTTGCGATTCAGAGCGAAGCTGGGAAACCGCACTCTTGGATTCCCCTGCCGACGGCTTCTTCTTTCTTTACCATTGTTGGTGAACTGGTGCCCACGATATCCTCCAGCTTGGAGCGTCATTCACTTTTCCAATGGCTGCCGATTTTCCGCTTCTTTCTTGTTGTTGGGCTGTGGCTATACATTGCCTTACCCCGCCTGAGAACCAACCGTTTTCAGACGCTTGTCCGCGACCAGGCCTTTATGCTTTACCTGATGGCTGGCTTTGTGTACCTGTTTACCATCGGCATTACGGTGGCCATTTCGGTTTTCTTCCGCTCGGTATTCATCAGCCGGTATTTATGGCCAAGCCACCTGCTGATGGTGTACCAACTGGTCTATGCCTTCTACTTTTTCCAGAGCCGGTGGTCGTTTTCATGGGGCAGGTTGGCACTATCAGTCCGACTTCTGCCGATTTATACGGGTTTGCTGGCCGTGTTTATGTTTTACCAAAATCGGAAGGTGATTATTTTCCCCAGCAACGTCCTGAGCTACCTGCCCCAACTGGACAAACACTATCCGGTTTTCGTAGAAACGGCCGATTACTTTTTACCCATCTGGTTCCACGATAAAACGACCAAAGTTCGCTACCTGCTGGATTGGGAAACCGCAGCACGAGAACCAAACATATTGAGCGCAACGGTCGAGCATAAAATTCTGAAATCAGTTCGGGAAAAATACCATGTATACGATATCATACCGAAGCAGGACTTCAACCTGAGCAACGTTTCTCACTTCTATGTTGTCGACGAAAGCAGTACGTATCAGATCGAAGATTTTATCAAAACCGGCAAAGTCCAGATCATTCGTGAATTACCGATTGACATTGCGGGACATCGTCTCTTAGAGTGCAGGCTCCGCTCCTGACCGATGTTCATTTCTCAGCAACCACTTTTTAACTAATAACAACGTGCTATGAAACAGGTTAAACAATTTTCGACCGGGTTACTCCTGCTGGTTGCCCTGATGGTGGTTATCATTTCCTGTAAGAAAGAAACGACCGATGATCCGCAGCCGCAGCCTGCTACCACTACGATAACCACCATTAGCCCGGCAACGGCCCCGGTGGGTAGTACCATTGTCATTACGGGCACAAATTTCAGTACGGATCCAGCCAGCAACACGGTCACCATCGGGGGCGTAACCGCCACGATTGTATCGGCCTCACCGACCCAGCTGGTCGTTGTTGTGCCAACGGGCGCAGCGAACGGCCCGGTCTCCGTAACGACTGGTGGGCAAACAGCTCAGAGCCAGGCCACGTTTACGGTGGCTATTCCGACAACGAAGCCCGTGAAAGAAGTGCAGGGAACGCTTTTTGCGAATGTGACCTGGAAAAAGGATACGGTCTATCAGCTTCGGGGAATGGTTTATGTTCCGGCCGACTTTACATTGACGATCGAGCCAGGAACGGTTATTAAGGGATCGGGACCCGAACTGGATCCGACGGGGACCAATCATGCCGGTGCGCTTGTCGTTGAACGGCGCGGGAAGATCATTGCACCCGGCACAGCCGCAGCGCCCATTGTCTTTACCTCGGCAAAAGCGGCTGGCCAGCGGGCAGCCGGCGACTGGGGCGGACTGGTTCTGGAGGGTAAGGCACCGGTAAACCAGCTAAAAACAGCTACATATCCTAACGGTATCCGCGGTACGGTAGAAGCCTATGGCGAACCCTTCGATAATTCCGGCACCTTGCAATATGTGCGCATCGAGTACGCTGGCGCCGTTCAGCCGACTACCCCAGCAACGCGGCTTGCGGGCTTAACGCTGATCGGTGTCGGTACAGGTACGGTCATCGACCACGTTCAGGTTTCGTATAGCGGCAGCGACGCATTTGCCTGGTTTGGGGGCACGGCCAAAGTGAAAAATCTGGTTGCCTACCGCACCACGGACGATGACTGGAGCATTGACTGGGGCTTTGTCGGGAATACCCAGTTTGGCGTATCGCTGCGCGATCCGGCCGTGGGTGCCTCAACTGGATCCAACGGGTTCGAAGCAGAGGGTTATCAGGCAACGGATGCCACCGATGTTACACCGGTTGTTGCCATTAACGGGTATACCCAAACCGCACCAACATTCGCCAACATAAGCAACTTTGCCTTTAGCACAACGCCAACGACAGGGCTTTATCAGGCCGGTATGTATCTGCAACGCAACACCGCGATCAATATTTACAACTCTCTGGTTTATGGCTATCCGGAAGGGCTGCACCTAGCCGGGTCCGCAACGGGCGCGCAGGCCAACCTGACCAGCGGTGCGCTGGACCTGAAAGGTATTGTACTAGCTAATGTGTTGACACCCGTGGTCGGCGCAGGAGCGGTTACGACCGATCAGACTACGGCCTACTTCACGGCCAGTGGGCGTTCTAATCAGGTCATTCAAACATCAGATTTGGCATCGCTGTTGCTACCGGGCGAAAATTTCAGTTTGAGCGCACCCAACTTTTTGCCACAAACGGGCTCTCCCTTGCTAACGGGTGCCGTAACGGGGGGCAAACTGGCCGATTCGTTCTTCACACCCGTAACCTACCGAGGAGCTTTCGGTACGGACAACTGGACAACTGGCTGGACGAGTTTCAATCCCCAGGCTAAGGATTATGACCGCTAGCTCATTAAATTATACGTTGTGAACCCTACCTTGTTATCTCTAGATGTAGAATGGGGAATGAACACGCAGCTTAGCCGTACGTTTATTCCCCATCCAGGGTTCCTGACTTAAGTAAACGGGCAGAAATCTTTGATAAATCGGCAAACAGTAGTCATTTGACTATCGAAGCGATCCGCTTTGTCGACGTTCGATCTCCTTCTGTGTGATTATTTATTCACAAGCATGATACGTTAATGGACACGTACACTTTCATTATCTACCAAAACTATATGAATACATCTTTATACTAAAAACACCTTAAGCAAAGCGAGTACGTATCTCAATATATTGTTGTTATGAGCGTCATTAAACCTGCCTTACAGTATCCAGAACTTATAACCCATTTATCGGGGGCTAATAATTATTGTTGGCTTCACTTTCGGAATGGTGAAAAAAAATTACTGGCAAAACCAATCAGTTACCTGGAGTGCGAACTACCCGGATTTATTCGGGCTCACAAAACAGTCCTCATTAATCCGGAGTATGTAAAAAGTTTACATCAGCCACCCCGCCAGAAAATGGCTGGTGAGATCCATTTAAATAATGGACTTTCGTTTCCCGTTAGCCGTCGGCGCTGGAACCAAGTGGTCGATGCCTTGGCGTATCGCATCTCCCCCATTTCCAGTAAGAGTACTGTAGACTATTCAGGCGGCAATGTTCCGTCCAAGGTTCCGGCTCCGGAGGTAGCGATACCAGAAAAATCTATATTACTCGTATCGGATGATGAGCCCAGCGCATTGCTGGTAGGACAGATGATCGAGAAAAAATGGCCAGGCTACCGGTTTCATACGACTGATCAGGCAAATCATTTACCCGATTTATTGGCAGGGGTTTCGGAAGAAGAGTACCCAGCTCTGTTGATATTGGATGCCCGTACCACAACGTTAGAACGTTTGCACACATTGCAAAAGCTCAAACAGCATCCACAGTTGTGTCGATTACCCATTATTCTGCTGGTTTCGCCAACAGATAGTTTAGTTACGGATGGGTATCGGCGGCAGGCGAACTCTGTCATCTCCCTGCAGGATGGGTACATCACCTTTGCCCAGACGATTGAGCGGGTTTGCCAGTTCTGGCTACTAACGGCGGCTTTGCCGGGTGCCGCAAAAACAGCCACCGTTAGCGAAGTGAAGTAAGTTTGTTTGGGCCAGTGGGTGGCTTACCCGTTTGTAGTTTCTGTGAACAACTAGCGGTTATGCACGTAATAACCAGCTAGTTCACGGGCAAATCACCCTTGGCAAAACTGGCTTAAAGCAAAAATTGTAAGGGAGGAAGCGTGACGGTTTCCCACCAGTAGATACGAAGCTCTTTAAAATAGGTTAGCCAGCCTGAGAAATCTTTGGGTTTCACAATGTAGGAAGAACTACCAAACTGGTAAGAATCAGCTATATCGGTAGAGTCATTTGACCCACTCAGGATAATAACAGGAATTTGATTACAGGGTGAAGGCATGCTTTTAATTTTCCGGAGCAGTGCCCAGCCATCGGTACGTTCTGGCAAATACAAGTCCAGCAAGATCAGTTTTGGTGCATCCCACTCCTGCGAATGCCATTCGTCAAGCATCGTCATTGCTTGTTGGGCACTGTTTGCCAGTACTGGAGCTACCTCGCTAAGGCATTGATCCATAGCCTTTTTCATAATCAACCAATGATCTGGGTTATCTTCGACGATTAGTAATTTAGCGCGATTGAAATTGGTTTTGATCGTATCCAGAGATTGCGTGATGGGCATAAGATGTCATTGATAACGTGTCCCCAAGTTACTCAATGACCATCAATTAGCGCTTATTATTAAGTGAAAAATAATATGAATCATTTAACTAATCTTCATTGAATCATAAGCACAACGAAGAATATTCGATGAAACACCAGAATACCGATCGTCTAAAGTCTTAATCAAACCGTCAGATAATCTCGACACGCTTAATGTTATTTGCCCATTTACGTAAAGCAGCCATCCGGTCAATTTTTTAAATCCAAACCAAGTGGCTACTACAATCCTTTACTTACTACCAAGCTTGGGATTTGAACGCCCCAAAAGACCGTTACCTCACTAATTAACGATTAAAGTCAATAAACTCTTTTAAAGTTTAAAACGACAAACAGCTTATCCTAACTTGACAAGACAAATGTGATGGTTTTTGATGTTCCATCAATAGCTCTTTCCTGTATCATTAAGCCCAAATCTTCGTCGGAAAGTCGATCACCGTATTGAGGAAGGCAACCGAATGATTCATAATACTTTTCGACATTATAGAAACAAACTTCCAGTTTAACCATCCAGTCATCTATAACCAACTGATTTTCATACCAGTCCTCAACAGGTGATAACTTCTTTATTAAATGCAGTTGTTTCTCTGATAGTATAAATTGCACACTCCACTCGTTAACAGTCCATTTTTCATGCTCGATAGCGTCAATCAAGGTTCGCATAACGTTTTTTCAGTAACACATAATAATTTACTAACTTGGAGTAAAGTAAACTATTGTTTTTTGCTTTTCACAAAAATCTTAAATTGTTAATTCTGTACGTGTAAGTTTTGTACTATTAATAAATGGTATAGATACAATTTTTCGATTCTTATAAATTCTGTGATTTTGGGTTACCATATTCTGTATTGATAGTAGAATGTCTGCTTTTCGCACCTAACATCTTTACTTATAGAACCTTATTTTTCACCACTTATCATATAGGTATTTCTCTTTTAGTAAGCTTTTCCGGACGATATGAACAAAACAAGTGGTACAGTTTTATAAGCTGATTAATATTTATCATCATAAACACATACCAAAAAGTAGATACTTCCTAATAAAATTACCTATATATTATCAATTTATAATCTGTCGTTGCTGACATCCAGATACGCCTGCACTATGTATATACTTATATCAGGATGCAATACTTATCAAGAGAATTTCACCAATTTTTACAATCCATTTTTTATTTCTATAATAACCAGTATATAAGTTACCTGCACGCAGCATTTCGCAGTGCTCTGATTACGCAAAAAAAATTAACCAGTTAAAGCAAGCTTATTCGCTCGTCTAACTAAGTTATCAATTTAGAAAAATGATTAACCTACTTCTTTACATCTGATACCATGAATAGCCTGCTAGAGCTTATTAAGGGGTGTCATACGAGTAACGTAGAACTATTTCTAAAATTTACCTTTACCAATATAATCTGGAATCAATTCTTAATCTGATTTGATATCAGGTTAAAGAACACAAGAAAGTTCAAGGCATATCGACTATATATAATAAATTTATTCGTATACTAAAAAGTACTTACTTAAAAAAATAAATGCGTACGATAAGTATCTAGTAAATAGAATAGAAAATCCGTCTTATTAAATAGATGGCTGCTCACTTAGTGAGTATATTTGGTATAAGTACGTTCTCCAAGCAATTATTCTAGCCTATATGACAAAGTTACCTACTACGAAACGTCGAAAATTACCTAGAATTCCGATTTTAGTCGTTGAGGATAACGCCGATCAATGGCTTATTATCCGCTCTGCACTCGCTCAGTGCTTTCCGGAAGTAGAGCCCTTATGGATGAACAACAATGTACAGGTATTGCATTATTTGGAAAACTGTTTATCAACGGAAAAACAGTTACCACGCTTGGTGTTAACTGACTTATATTTACCTCGTCGGGAAGATGGCTTTTCATTATTGGAATCAATAAAAGGTCATTCTGTTTTTCGTCAGTTACCGGTAGTTATTCTAAGCAATTCGGAGGATAGTAAAGACATTGAAAAGTCATATGCGCTGAGCATAGCTTCCTATATTGTTAAGCCGGTTACTTACCACCAATGGCTAAATTGTTTTTATACGTTCAGACGCTATTGGCTGGAAGCTGTTCGGCTTCCTTCTCATTCAAACTGAGGCATTCCTCACCACTTATTCTATATCAGCTCATCTGGAGAAGCGCCTTTTTTAGCCCCCTGGCCTTCGATTTGAGCCATTAGATTGCGTGTATTTAACCCAAAAAACAGGCACTAATAACCAATCCAACCTGGTTATTAGTGCCTGTTTTTTGGGTTAAACCTATATGTAAGTTAAATCCGTAAAATTTTAATTTATTAAGCGGTTAACAAATTAGTAATATAAGGATAATAAATAGAATATCTTCTTACATTTATTCATCATTATAAAATTATATAAACAAGGGCATCAGGTCTATTTACTGGTTGCTATTGTAAAGTGCATAGGGCGTTATAATTACCTATTCTACTTGTTTGTTAATTTATTAATACTCGTTCACACCGCTTTAATCGAATAGGATATACTTACCTATCTTATTCTTCTAACGAAGAAAATGTACTCAACATTAAAGAAAAGATTAACTTACTATTTAACTATATCTGCTATAACTACTCAGTTATCGGTCAGTTTGGCTCAATCAACCTACTATGTAGCCAACTTAGGTAATGATGCTAACGATGGTCGTTCTGTTACTTCTCCTTTCCGAAGTCTGAACCGGGTTAACCAGTTAAATTTACAGGCAGGCGACTCCGTTCTATTTCGCCGGGGCGATACATTCAGTGGAACCTTAGTGCTTAAAAACTCCGGGCTATCCAGTAAACCTCTCTTTGTTGGGGCCTATGGGCAAGGAGCAAAGCCGACGCTCACAGGGGCCGTTCCGGTAAAAAATTGGGTCAATCTGGGTAACAATCGGTGGCAGGCGCCGTGCCCTAACTGCGGAGATCAGGTAACCGGCGTGTACAAAAATGGATTGCCGCTCCCATTGGGGCGCTATCCTAATCCAGACGCCCCAAATCGTGGTTATCTGACCGTACAGAGTCATACGGGAGCCACTCAGCTGACCAGTCAAGAAGCCTTGACAACGAACTGGACTGGTGCAGAAGTCGTGCTTTTTCCAACTTACTGGATCATTGACCGGGCCACGATAACGCAACAAAATAGCAATACGCTTACTCTTAACAATTCTTCGACGTACAGCCTTACCGATAACTGGGGCTTCCTGATTCAGAACCACCCGGCCACGCTCGACCAAGCCGGCGAATGGTATTACAACCCGGCTACTCATACGATTCTGCTCTATGCAGACAGCGGCAATCCCAATACGGAGACGGTCATGGCAACCGCCTATGACCGAGCCATCGATATTTCCAACTCGGCTTTTATAACGATCAGCAGCCTCAACATTACGCAAGCAAGACATGAAAACGTATACGCGAATTCAGTATCCAATCTTGTTTTGACCAATAATGATGTTACCAGAGCTGGCGAGAATGGCCTGGTGTTTACTGGATCTGGCAACAACCTTCTTGTTGAGAATAACACGATTGCCCATGTGAATAACAATGGGGTTTATATTGGTGCTTATCAAAACGTTACGTTCCGAAAAAATACGCTTCGGAATATTGGTGTTTTGCCCAATCGGGGAAAAAGTGGTGATGGCCAGTTTACGGGCTTTCAATCCTTTGCTACCCAAAACACACTTATCGAAAATAATGTAATCGATAGTGTCGGGTATATTGGCTTGTCGGTATTTAGCAACAGCACAATCCGACAAAATCTGATCAGCAATTTCTGCATGACAAAGAGTGATGGCGGTGGCATTTACCTCTGGAATGGAGCCCAGTTACCGTTGCACAACATTCAGATTCAGTCGAATATTATTCAGAAAGGAATCGGTACGTTTGGCCCTCTCTCAGCAACGGACTATAGTGGCGCACACGGTGTATTTCTGGACGATTGCGTTGAATCGGTTACCATGAATGACAATACCATCAGCGATTGTCATGGACTGGGTATCTACCTGCATGCTGTCAACCATGTGAATTTGAGCCGGAACACCTGCTTTAATAATACGGTTGGCCAACTTATCCTCTATAATTACGATGCGCCCTGCCTCCCGCGCAACAATATTCTGAGTCAAAATAGTCTGGTTGCCAGGACCGCTACTCAGCCGGTGGCAGGGTATATTTCGGGGGCAAACGATTTAAGCAGCTTTGGCCAGATGACGCAAAATTATTATGTCCGTCCATTCAACGATGCGTTTACAATACGGGCCGTTTATAATCGAACGGTTGTCAATGATTTAAACTTGGCGCAATGGCAAGCTCAGTTCAATCAAGACCTTACGTCTAAAAGTAGCCCTTTAACCTATAAGGATTACCGGATGAAAAGCCTGAACACGACAAACCTTCTGGCTAATTCCTTTGCTTCCACGAACGAAGGCTGGACAACATGGAGCCCCTACAACAATGGGCAGGCTAGCTGGACCAATACTGGACTTCTCGACGGGGGTAGCTTGCAGTTGGGGTTTTCCACATCTTCCGGCCATGCGGATTCGTATGTGCTGGCCTACAAAAATATTCAGCCCATCACCAAATCGAAAGCGTATTTGCTTCGGCTGGAAGCCCGGTCGCCGGTTCTGAAGAAAATCGTCGTTTTTATTCGCCAGCAAAATAGCCCCTATCAGGATTTGAGCCGCCGGTATGAGTTGCTGGTAGAACCAACTAAGAAGAGCTATGAACTGGCCCTTACGGCGCTTGCCAGTGAAACCAACGCTTTACTGACGGTTCAACTACAGGAAGACAATCAGTCGGTTTGGCTGGATAATATCTCGCTTCAGGAGACAAGTATTGATTCTGTAGACCCCAATGAACTGATCAGGCTTGTTTACAACCCGACCTTAAAAGACAGTCTGGTTACACTAAGCAGTCCGTTCCGGGATATCAAAAACCGGTATTATGCCCGACAGATCTTGTTAAAACCATTTTCCTCGGCGGTCCTGTTAAGAGATTCGCTCCCGCCGGTCGATGTTAGCTTGAGCCTGAAAGCAGACCGTACGTCGCTCAAAGTAGGCGATGTGGTCTCGTTCTCGCTTTCCCTGCATAATGAATCGACAAGTCGCAATAAAACAGCCAGCCAGGTGCAGTGGACTTGTCGGCTACCGGCTTCTCTGGTGCTGGTCAACCAGCTAAATTTACCGCATAGCGACAGCCTGTTACGGGGAACCGTTCAGAAACTCCTCACCGACACCACCCTGGTGTTCCGCATGAAAGTGACAGCCGCCGGGAGTTTCGATGTGGCGGCTCAGGTAACGGCCTCCACCTACGCCGATCCCGACAGTACGCCAGACTCTGGCACCAACGATGGTGAAGACGACAGGGCCATCGTCAGCCTGTTGGCTCGGCAACTAACGGCGGCCGACTCCACGGTGGCCGATACCACGGTGGTCGACTCCACGGCAGCCATCGTTACAGCGGCAGAGCCGCAGACCAGTACAAAACATGCGGTTTACCCCAATCCAACCAGTCATGAGTTTTCGTTCGTCGCCGAAGCGGATATTAGCTCCCTTCGGCTCACAGATATGCTGGGGCGCGAATATTTTCGTCTGGAAGGCATCCGGCGGGACCAACTCATTCAGTTTGGCCAATATGTATCGACGGGTTATTATTTGCTCTCCATCCAGTATAAAACGGGTGAGCAGCGAACGGTGAAACTGGTGAAGCTGGACAGTTTGTAAGTACATTTTTTACCATTCAGACAAAGGAATCTTAACGCTGACCAACGGAGAAGTTTAAGGCTCCTCCGTTGTCAGAATGACAAAAAACACCCAGTTTGAGCTTGATTTTAAATGCCGAAAGCCACTCGGTTCTGAGTGGCTTTCGGCTATGAACAAAAAAGCTGGACGAGCCTTATTTTGCTGGCTTTTTGAAGATAGCCTCGTCTACTTTCGGATTGATCGTAAGCTTGGTTGTCACCATCGTCAGGGTGCCCATTTGTGGATTGGCAATTTCCATAGTGTTGGGAAATTTAATGCCTTCTACGTCTTTATAATCAGAAAAGCCCATTTCACCTTCCTGCCCGTTCATAACCATTTTGACTTTGCTGACCAGATACGTGCTCGCATCAATATACTCGTCGACGGTTTGGCCCTCTTTTGTCGTTACTTTCAGGTGGTAAGCGTCCTTGCCGTCCACCTTTTCTTTTCCGACCAAATCAACTTTGTTACCTTTTTCTTTGTAGTTGACCAACGGACCAAACGGATCAAGCTGACCCATCTGCTGTTTGAGCTGATCGGCTGGCATATCCTCGGGCTCACCCGTGCCCTGCATCATTGTCGGACGAAGCATCCAGCCGGTTGTCCCATTAACGACCTGGATCATGGAATTACCCATTACCGACGATTCGGAACGCATGGCCTTACCCACCACGATCGTTGTTTTGCTCGGTATCTCCATGCCCTGTACGGAAAGCGACCGTTCGGTAACCAGGGTGGATACGCCTTTCAGTTTGTCCATGCCCCCCAGGGCAGTAACGTGTTTGTCAATGATTTCGTCGGCCGTTTGGGCATAAGCACCTGCGGATACGAGAGCGGCCATGGCAACGGCCAGGAGTCTGGTAGTTTTCATTCGGGAATTGGAACGGTTAGTTCGTGTAATTTTTCAGAAAAATAAGCACTTAAATAACAACTCGGTGTTTTAATCAGAATAAAGTAGGCTTATCGATTTAGCCCTTACTATCGGGGGGTTCCGCCACCAGAAGACGTGCCGCCTGCTGGTGCCTGGCCACCACCGTCACTCTTGACGTCATCATTGTTGACCGATTTTGCCTTTTTACGGGGCGCATCCATCGTCATTTTCCCAATTTTATACGTAAACGTCAGGCGAACGCCCCGGTTGTATAAATACACATCGTTCACCTGACTGAACTGCGGAGAGTTCAGGACCGTGTGGATATTGAACCGGTTGGAGAGGAAGTTTTCGGCGGCTATGCCCACGCTTCCTTTCTTGCTCTTGAAATCTTTCTTGACGCCAACCGTATAGAATCCAAACCCGCCCTGGGTTCCCTGTAACTGCACCTGTGAACCCTGCAGAAATCCGAAGGCCTGAGCGCCCCATCCGTTGCTGAACTGTGCCGAAGCAAACGTTCCTCCACTCAAGTTGAATCCCGTATTGGTCAGACTTTCCGACACACCATCCGCGTTGGTTACCTGTCCGGTTAAGCTGGTGTAAAACACGTTCAGGAATAGGCCCACGTTGATTTTCGAGGTTACGGCCACGTTGGCAAAGGTGTTTGTCCCATACGTATACTGGCGGCCAATGTTCTGATACGTCGTGACAATGGCACCTACCAGCGTGTCGGATGGTTGCCGAACCTGCGTGATGGCATTGTTGGTCGAGCGGCCAAAGAAGGTGGCGTTGATGAATGTCTTCTTGATCGTTTTACTCACGCCCAGTTCGAAGTTGTTGGTTAATTCAGGACGCAGAGACGGATTGCCAATCGTGATGTTCTGAGGATTGGCCGTGTTAAAGTTTGGGTTCAGTTGCTGCAATCCGGGCCGCTGGATCCGGCGGTTGTAGCCCAGTTTCAGCGTTGTTCCTTTAAACGATTTCGACGCATTGATGCTCGGCACCAGCACCCCATAATTTCCAATACCAAGCGTCCCATCCTGTTCGGTGCTGGCATCGATAAAGGTATGCTCGTAGCGCAAGCCGCCTTTTAGGGTATACCGTTTTTTGGTCGTATACGTATATGAGCTATAAGCAGCGGCAATATTCTGATGATAAAGCAGCGCCCCCTGCGTCCCATTTTTTTCGGTTGTAAATTCACCCGTTGGGCCAGCCAGCAAGTAGCGGTAATCGCTGTTAACCTGCCGGATAATGCCTTTGGCGCCAAACTCGATCAGCTGATTTTTCTTGATCGGCGTCTGGTAATCCGTTTGCAGCGTAAACTCCTGGTTCACGTTCTTATTCAGGTTTTGCTGCCGCCCGGTCAGCGCACCCACCCCATTCAGCAGATTAGCATCGAAGTTGTTCGTCAGATCGTTACGGCTGTAGAGCGTCGAAATACTCCATTCCTGCTGGGGCTTGAACGTGTGCAGATAATCGACATTGGCATCGACCGTTCCCGAGAGATTTTTAGTACTCACATCCCGGTTTGAACCCGACCCAGGCGTGCCGTTGGTGAACAGTTGCGTAACCAGATCCTGCTGACTGAGCATATTCCGTACGCCATACCGAACGCCGGCCGTCAGGCTTTGATTTTTAGCCAGATCATAGTCAAAACCCAGGTTATATTGCCCGAATAAGCCATTGCTGGTCCCATCGCCCGACTGTCGGGTCAGGGTCGTTACCCCGTTTACCTGACTGGTTTGATCGAGGTTGGTCTTTGTAATCGTGTTGTACATCGCCCGCCCGAAACCACCGAGCGTAAAACCGGCCTTGCCCTTCCGGTAACTACCATTTAACGACAGCATCGAACCCCGGTTACCTACTCCTGCGTCTACGTTCAGGTTAAGGCCCTGCAAGCTGTTCTTTTTGGTAATGATGTTGATGATTCCCCCCGATCCTTCAGCATCATATTTAGCCGACGGGCTGGTAATGACCTCCACCGTTTTGATCTGATCGGCGGGAATTTGCTTCAGGGCATCGGCAACGCTACTGGCCACAATGGTACTGGGCTTATTGTTGATGAGTACCCGAATGTTGGAACTACCCCGCAGCGAAACGTTGCCATCGAGATCCACCGTCAGCAGCGGTACTTTCCGCAGAATATCGGTAGCATCTCCACCCTTGGCCGTAATATCCTTATCGGCGTTGTAGACCAGCCGATCTACTTTCTCTTCGATCAGAGCCGCCTGTCCCGTTACGGTTACTTCTTCAAGCGTTTTAACACTTGAACTAAGTTTAATAACGCCCAGATCCAGCGACTGCCCATTGGCCAGCACCACGTTATCGATCATTTTATTTCGGAAACCGACGAACGTGACAAGCATTCGGTACTCACCGGCAACCAGTTTCGATAGAACGAATTTACCCTTCTCATCGGCTACTGTTCCATCTACTGTTTTTCCCGTGGCTTTATTGATCAGGGCAACGCTGGCAAATTCAACGGCTTTGGCCTGCGTCGAATCAACAACGGACCCCGTTAGTTTGGCACTTCCCTTCGGACTCTGATCTCCGGCAGTACCGGGCAACGCTTTTGGTTGCGTGGCGCCCCCCATGCCCGGAAACTGGGCCCTGGCGGGTGTAAGTAAACTGGCAGCAAGTAGAGTTGTGGCAATAAGTATAGCGTTCGATTTCATGGCATTGCTTTAAGTGAAACAAAGGTGTAGACAGCAGCGCGAACCCGAAATCAAAAGTGGACAAAGGGCAGAATAAACCGGATAGACATCGGTTTATTCCTGACGAATGAATTTGCCACAACGACCCGACCGGTCGGTTTGGCACAGAACCGAAACGCACATTGGCTGGGGCTCATGTCCATCGGTGAAGCGAGTTCGTTAACAATCATTTAATCAACCAATCGCGCTGCCAATCAGTAGAATCTGCCAAAAACACAGTTATTTTACCCGAACATTAACAGGTATCGCTTGTATGATACAACGGACAACGCTTCTTGCTGTAGTAAGCTTTTTTCTTCTTTCTTGCCTGATTATCAGTTGTCATCGAACGGGTAGCACAGGCAGCTCGGCTGATGAAGCCGCTATGTATCAGAAATTGGCCGCGGCTCGTGTTCAATTGCCCAATGGCTGGGCCCTGACACCGCCGGGGCAAAGTGTCAATCTGGACGATTTGCCGCTAAACCTGGTCGTTTCTCCGTCTAAAAAATACCTGGCGGTCACTAATAATGGGCAGAGTACACAGAGCATTACCTTGCTTGACGCCCAAACACAACAGGTGCTGGATACGGCGAAAGTGGGGAAAGCTTACCTGGGTCTGGCGTTTAGCGCCGACGAAAAACGGCTGTACGCATCGGGCGGAAATGACAATAAAATCCTGGTTTATACGATCGATAACGGACAATTAGTACCCGATGAACCCATTGTGCTGGCCAAACCCTGGCCCGTGAAAGTATCACCAACGGGTTTGTGCATCGACGATGCCAAAAACCGGATTTACGTCGTCACCAAAGAAGATAGTGCGCTGTACGTTACAGACACGCAGACAAAAAAAACGCTCAACCGGGTAAACTTGGGCAAAGCAGCTTATACGTGTTTGCTATCTCCCGATAAAAACGAATTGTTTGTCTCGCTCTGGGGCGGGGCCAGCGTGCTGGTGATCAATACGAATACGCTGACCATAACAGCTAAAATTGCTACCTATAAAAACCCCAATGACCTGTTGCTTACCCACGATGGCCACTACCTGTTTGTGGCCAATGGGAATGATAATACCGTAGCACTGATCGATGTGGCCAAACGGCAGGTGATTGAAACGCTCACCACCTCGCTTTTTCCGAACGCACCCATCGGCACTACACCCAATGGGCTGGCCCTGAGCGACGACGAAAATACCCTTTACATCGCTAACGCCGACAACAACTGCCTGGCCGTATTCGATATAACCCGAAAAGGCCACAGCCATTCCAGCGGATTTATCCCAACGGGCTGGTATCCAACGTCGGTCAAGGTTATTGGCTCGAAAATTCTGGTTACCAACGGAAAAGGCTTCTCGTCGAAGGCGAATCCGAGAGGACCCAACCCAGTACGCTCGCGAACATCGCAGCAAGTCGGCCCAAATCCTCAGGCAAACGCAGGGCCGGTTCAGTACATCGCCGGCTTATTCAAAGGAACGCTCTCCATTATCGACGTACCGACAACCGAGGTGCTAGCTGCCTATTCGCGGTTGGTCTATGCCAATACACCCTATACCAAAAGCAAGGAACAACGGGCCGAAGGAGAACCGGGTAACCCAATTCCAATGCGCGTTGGTGGAAATGGTCCGTCGTCACGGTCACCCATCAAGTACGTGTTTTACATCATCAAGGAAAACCGGACCTACGATCAGGTTTTGGGCGACATGCCCGAAGGCAACGGCGATCCGGCCCTTTGCCTGTTCCCTCAAAAAGTAACGCCCAACCAGCATGCCCTGGCCAGGCAGTTTGTGCTGCTGGATAACTTCTACGTCGATGCCGAAGTCAGCGCCGACGGGCACAACTGGTCGTCGGCGGCTTACGCGAACGATTATGTCGAGAAAAACTGGGTAACCAGCTACGGTGGTCGCGGGGGTACGTATGATTATGAGGGCCAGAAAGAAATTGCCCACCCGCGCGATGGATTCATTTGGGATCACTGCCAACGGGCGGGCATCTCCTTCCGCAGCTACGGCTGGTTTGTGGATGAGAAGCCCAACATTAAGACTCTGGAAGGCCATAACTGCCCCGACTTCAAGGGGTTCAACCTCGCCTATCAGGACATACAACGGGAGGAAGTCTGGGAAAAAGACTTCGATCGGCTGCTGGCGGCCGGAGCCTTACCGAGACTGAACACGGTGCGCTTCGGAAACGACCATACATCGGGCGCGCGGGTTGGGTTGCCCACGCCTGAAGCCGCCGTAGCCGACAATGATCTGGCCGTTGGCCGCTTTGTCGAACATTTGTCCAAAAGCCCGATCTGGAACGAATCGGTCGTATTTATTCTGGAGGATGATGCTCAGAACGGACCGGATCATGTGGATGCTCACCGGTCCATCGCCTTTCTGGCCGGGGGATTCGTGAAGCGTGGTTATGTAGATCATACCATGTATTCGACCTCTGGCTTACTGCGCACGATGGAATTGATTTTAGGCTTGAAACCCATGAGCCAGTACGATGCCGCAGCCACGCCTATGTGGCGCTGCTTTGCTAAAACGGCCAATTCAAGTCCGTATGTAGCGCAGACTCCCGGGGTCGACGTCAACGAAAAAAACGTGGCGGTCAACTCAAATTCAAGACGGTCTTCCCAGTTCAACTTGTCTCATCCCGACGACATCGACGACCTTGTTTTCAGTGAGATTGTCTGGCAAACGGTACGGGGGCCCAAAAGTATCATGCCCGCTCCCCGCCGGGGCGCCTTCGTCCGATTAGGAAAAAAAGTGGATGAAGATGATGACGACGACGATGATGAGTAGGCAATGAATACTGGTAAGAACAGCGCTGTAAGGCCCTATCTATGGTGAGTAGTATCGGAGATAAATTCACCTTTGCCCTACATGAAAGATCCGCTCTTCACGTCGGCAAAGCGAGTCAGGACAAGTCGGCTTGTCCTCATCTACCCGTTCATTTTCCTGCTTATACTAGTCATAAGCAAGTACGGATTTGCTCAATCATCCAGGGCATCGGAGTCGGTTACCCAATCAAGTACAGCCTGGAAGCTGGTTTGGGCCGATGAGTTTACGGCCGATGGGCCGCCAGATCCCAAAAACTGGACGTTCGAAAAGGGGTTTGTCCGAAATAATGAACTTCAGTGGTATCAGCCTGACAACGCCCGTTGCGAAAATGGACTGCTTATTATTGAAGGCCGTCGGGAGAAGCGGCCCAACCCGACTTATCAGGCCAATAGCACAAATTGGAAAACCAATCGACCCTCTATAGATTATACAGCTTCCAGCCTGACAACGAACGGCCTGCACCAGTGGCAATACGGGCGGTTTGATATGAAAGCCCGCATTGATACCCATCCGGGACTATGGCCTGCTTTCTGGACGCTCGGCGTGGCGGGTGAGTGGCCATCGAACGGCGAAATCGACATTATGGAATACTACCGGAACATGCTGCTGGCCAATGTGGCCTGGGCAACCAGTAAGCGATATACGGCAAAATGGAGTAGTGTAAAAAAGCCCATCAATACGTTTAACGACCCGGACTGGCCGACCAAGTTTCACATTTGGCGTATGGATTGGGACGAAAAAGCGATCAGCCTGTATGTCGACGATCAACTGCTCAACACAATTGCCTTAACCGAAACGATCAATCAGGATGGCACGGACACGAATCCGTTCCGGCAGCCTCATTATCTGCTTCTGAACCTAGCTATTGGGGGCGATAACGGAGGTGATCCAGCGGCAACTACTTTTCCGAGACAGTTTGTGGTAGACTACGTACGGGTTTATCAGAAGTAGCTTTTCGGTATCCATACACACTCCACTTGCGTTAGACAAACTCAACTACTATGCCCACCAGCCGCTTAGCGATGCGTATGCGTACCCTCCTCTCCCTCCTTCTAATCAGCCAGTTAAGCAGCTGGTGTTACGCCCAGTCTCCGTTTCCGGCCAATGTCCGTCGGGTTGTTTTCATCGGCAATAGCATCACCTACGCGGGCGCTTACGTTGTCGACATCGACGCCTATTT
The DNA here is from genome assembly GCF_054776595.1 of Spirosoma horti. Taxonomy (NCBI): domain Bacteria; kingdom Pseudomonadati; phylum Bacteroidota; class Cytophagia; order Cytophagales; family Cytophagaceae; genus Spirosoma; species Spirosoma horti. The sequence goes on along the minus strand of NZ_BAAHBQ010000005.1, from coordinate 105,791 downwards.
CACGACGCATTACCCACAACAAGCCCTTGAATTCATTAACGTTGGCTTGCCGAGTGAAACCGTTTCCGGTCTGTCGGAACAGGGCCATGCAGGTGGGCAATTTCCTCGCCCCGATCTACACACACGACTCGCCAGGGTGCTGGCCCTCACCAAGCCAGATCTGGTTTTTGCCTGCTACGGCATGAACGACGGCATTTATTTGCCTTTTGACGAGGGCCGGTTTCAAAAGTTCAAAGATGGCCTGAACTGGCTGCATCAGGAAGTGGTCAAATCAGGAGCCAAACTCATTCATCTGACGCCCCCCCTATTCGACGAACTGAAAGGTGGTCATCCGGGCTACGCGGCTGTCCTGGACCGCTATGCCGATTGGTTATTGGCGCAAAAAGCCGCCCAATCATGGGACGTCATCGATATTCACTATCCCATGAAGCAGTATCTGGAAGCCCACAGAAAGGTCGATTCCAGCTTTGCGATTGATGGGTTTGCCCTGGCCGAAGACGGTGTTCATCCAGGTGCGGTTGGACACTGGATTATGGCCCGAAGCATCTTGCTGGGTCTAGGCGAAAAAGCCGTGGCAAAGGCACCCAACCTGGCAGCCGCCATTGGGCCTATTCAGAATGCAGCACAACTTATTACGCTGGTAACCGAACGCCAGAACATCATGAAAGATGCCTGGTTAACCACGGCCGGACACGACCGGCCGGGAATGAAAACAGGCTTGCCGCTCAATGAAGCCAAAGCGAAAGCCGCCGGCATAGACGCCCAAATTAAGGCACTTCGTCAATAGCTGTGAACGTAGGCTCTGTAACAGACCAGGCAGTTGCCGTATTGGTCTTTTAGGAAAGGTACAACGTACCCTATCCGGTAGCTAAAGATAGCGCGACCCTGATAGCGCGAACGTCTTCGTTCGTGCTGACTAGCTACCGGCCTCTGGCCGGAAGAAATTAGTTGCCCATAAATCGGCCATAGGCCGAAGAATAATTAGCACGAACGAAAACGTTCGCGCTATCAGGCCAGCAAGTCCAGAACCGCTTTCCCCAGGCCGTCGGGCGTGGAATAGAATGGGCGTTTTTCTACTTCATAGTGCGTATCTGGCGCGATGCCAAGCGCGTGATAAATCGTTTGGTGAATCCCTTCGATACGCACCGGATTTTCGATGGTTTTGCAGGGGCGCTCATCGGCAGTTTTTCCGTATACAAAACCCTTCTTGACTCCGCCACCAAACATGAGGATGGAGCAGCCATCGGTAAAATGACGGTGCATGCCGTAAAATTTGAGATCGGAAAGAACGTCTGGCTGTTCAACCTGCTCCTGCACTTTGGCACCCGGTCGTCCTTCCACCATCATATCCCGGCTAAACTCGCTGGCCAGAATAACGATCGTGCGATCCAGATGACCCGATTGATCCAGGTCTTTGATCAGTTGAGCCACTGGTCCATCGATCTGTTTCTTCATATCTTCCAGACGTGTGTGCCCATTTTCGTGTGTATCCCAGCCCTTGAAGGGTTCGTATTCCGTTGTGACGCTAATAAAGCGGGCGCCTTGTTCGGTGAGTCGGCGGGCCAACAAACAGCCAAGGCCAAATTTTCCGGTGTTGTAAATATCGTAACTGGCTTTGGGCTCTTTGCTCAGATCGAAAGCTTTTGCTTCGGGGGAGTTGAGCAGCCTGTACGCCTGCTCCATCGACCGTTTGAGGGACTCTTTCTGATAATCGCTGCCGTATTCGCCCATCGGCCCGCTGCTGATCAGGTCATTATAGAGTTGGTTTCGCCGTTCGAATCGTTTGGCGTCCATCCCAACGGGCGGCCGAACGCTTTCCAGTCCCTGACTTGGGTCGGGAATGAAGAACGGCCCGTATTCATTGCCCAAAAAACCAGCGGTATGGAAGGCCTTCAGCTCCTCGGCTTCGCCCACAGTGAACCGCTGGCCAATATCGACAAAGGCGGGAATTACCGGATTCTTAGGACCTAACTCTTTGGCGATCCAGGAACCCAGATGTGGGGCCGCTACCGTTTGGGGCGGTTCGTAACACGTGTGCCAGTGGTACTGATGGCGCGAATGCAAAATATGCCCCATATCGGCGGCTACATACGAGCGGATGAGCGCTCCCTTATCCATCACGCGGCCAATGGATTGGAGCCCTTCGGAGAAGTTAATGCCATCCAGCACGGTAGGAATCGACTTGAACGTACTTAACACCCGCTTGCCTTCCATCCCTTTCTCGAAAGGCGTGTAGCGTTTGGGGTCAAAGGTTTCGGTATGGGCCATGCCACCCGCCATCCAAAGCAGAATCACCGTGTCGGCGGTGCCGGTTGTCTGGCCCGGTTTCAGCGTTCGACTACAGCCTGACAGCAGGCTCGACATGGGAGCGCCTGCCGCCAAAGCCGCCATAGTGGCCGCACTTGTTTTTTGCAAAAACTCCCGTCTGTTCCAGTTGCTTCTCATCATCTTGCTCTGTCAAAACCATCTATTGCTCTCCTATGCCCAACCGCTGTCCATCAGGCAGTTATAAGGTATTATTTATCCCTATTTACTGTACGATTTTCCCGGCATTATCGGGATGTCGGTTTCTCAAAACCCCGCATCATCCACCACTAGTAAATCAATTGAAATTCAGGGTGCAGGCTAATGGCCCAGACCAAATCCTGAATGCCTTCGGTGCTGGGATTTTTACCAACAATTTTCTGAGCAATGGCCAGTTCCTTCGGTTTGGGCTCACGGCCCAGGGCTTTCCAATACAGATTTTTGACCAGCTCATCCGACGTTGGATACAACGCTTTCCACTGCTGGGCTCCTCGCTTGAGGGCGTCGTTGAATTGCTCGCCGTTGGTCAGTTCCAGTGCCTGCAACAGGTTGGCCTGCGACGATCGGCTGGTACTCACGGTCTCGCGGTTGGGTCGGCCCAGCGCTGTCAGGAACGGATCATTTTTGACCAGGGCGGCCCGTGGAAATGGTACCTCTTTCTTGATCTTCTTGGGAAATGACTTCTCAACAATGGATGTGTCGATATACACCGGGCTAAAGGCCAGACTCACGGCATCGGCAAACTGCTCGGCCGTAAGCCGACGGCGAACCATACCCTGAAAAACAAATTTGGGCGACGTAATCAAATCGGCATCCTTGAGACCAACCGACGGAAGCTGATAGGTTCTGGACGTCAGAATGGTTGCCATCAATTTCTTTATATCATAGCCATTGGCCACAAAATCAGCCGCCAGCCAGTCCAGCAAATCCTGACTCCAGGGGTCGTTGTCCATCACATCGACGGGTTCGATAAGGCCCCGGCCCATCACCTGCGCCCAAATGCGGTTGACAACCGTACGGTACAACCGACCATCTTTAGGATTCACCATGAAATCGGCCAGTTCCCGAAGTCGCTCTTTGGTAGTTGCTTTGCCATTGATCGTCCCGAGCTTCTCGAAAATGATCTTTGTTCCGGCCATCTTTCCGGTCGGCTTGTCGCAGCGGTTGATTTCCAGCGTCGTATCGGCAAACACATTGGCAAAGGCGTAGGCATCAGCCAGTTTCCAGTCGCTGATAAAACTATCGTGGCACGACGCGCATTTTAAATTCAACCCAAGCAGCACCTGCGATACATTTTGGGCCGCCTGCATCTCTGTCCGCTGGCTCGAATTGATCGTGCCGCGCCATTTGATGCCTTTGATGAACCCTTCCGATTCCTTCGTTGGGCTGACGAGTTCCCGCACAAACTGGTTATAGGGTTTATTGACTTTCAGCGAGGTGTATAGCCAATTGGTGATGTCGAAACGCCCCCCGGTTATGTAGCCTGTACCGGTATAATCATTGCGAAGGGCATCATTCCAGAATGTCAACCAATGCTGGGCATAGTCGGCATTCCGATTCAGTAGCTCGTTGACCAGCACCTCGCGTTTAGCTGGGCGCGGGTCGGCTTCAAACGCGTTGATCTGCTGGGGCGTAGGCAACAACCCCACGACATCCAGATATACCCGACGGATGTATGTTCGATTGTCTACGACACCTTTCCAGGAAAGGTTATGTTGCTGGAAATAAACGTTGACAAAGAGGTCGACCGGATTCGTCAGTCCATTGACTGCTTCGGGCAGGGCGGGTAGCCGGGGTTCCAGAGCCGCTACCCGATAAATACTTTTTTCGGCTCCACTCGGCCAGGGAGCGCCCTGCTGAATCCAGTACTCGAGCAGCGCAATGTCGTGCTCGGTCAGGCGTTTGCCTTTGGTGGGCATGGCGTCTTCATGACCAGCGGGAAGTTTGATACGCCGAATCAGATCGCTCTTTTCGGGGTGACCAGCTTCCAGAATAGTCCCATCTTCCCCACCTTTCAGAACAAACTCTTTCTTGTCCAGGCGCAAACCGCCTTTAATTTTGGTCGCACTATGACAACTGTAGCAGTTGTGGGCCAGAATAGACCGGACTTCCAGGTTCAGTTCGCCAATCTGCTTCTCGTCTAAAGGCTGCCCGGTAGTGGCCGTGGCAAAAGTAACTGTTGATTCGCCTTGAGCTGGACTGGCCGGTTTATGGCGGGAAGGTAGCACACTGGTCAGGTAGTCGTCGCCGTGGGTGAGCATAGCCCCGTAGTGGCCCGCCAGACTAACCCCAACGACCGTAACAACCAGCAAACTTCGGTATAGCGGCACCCGTCCGCTCCGAAGCGCAACGACTGTCGCTATGGCCAGCACCATGGTTGCCAGCCCTGACCACTGGTGAATGGTAACGGTATCTCCGCCATAATCGTCCTGATTCACGAGAAGCAGGCCCAGCGAAGCCGCCACAATTGCGCTGACAGTACCAATCCAGACCAGCGCCCTAATACCCGGCTGCCAGTCCGTTGATTTTCGAAACCAGCCGATGACCTCTAGCAGTAAGGCAATACACAACAAGCTTACGGGGAAATGGACCATCAGCGGGTGCAGACGGCCCAGAAACTGCCAAAGCCAAAATGATTCAGTTACTACAGTCATTTATGTTGGGTAAGGAAATTTGTAAAGATTCCGGGCGAAGACTTGATGTGTCCTCCTGTTCAACGGCCGGGAAGCGTCCTTGACGTGACCTGTATAAAAGCTAAACATATAAACTATTTTACTGCTCCTGATAGCCAGGCTATTGAGGCTGATCACTCTGCTATACATAGAACAGTCAAACACCCTGAAAATAGATTCTGCGGTGGAAACTTCTCGCCGGGCCGTCAATGTTATTTCTACACAGATCAGCGCGTTGGTAACCTCCCTAAAAATCGCTACTTTAGCTCGTAAATAGCAAACGTATCTAGCGGCTGGAAAACAGATGCGTCATCTTACCACTCTTTAACACTATACATCAATCAATGAACAAAACCGCTGGGACATTCTTTGATCCCATCAGCAGAGTAAAAATTCATCAAAACAACTACACCAGAGAGCAGGCCGAAGCGGCCAATCATGGTTTCGATCTGGCCGTTAAGCAGTTTCTGCGCGATTGGATTGAGCAGGGTACCGTATCGACCAAGAGTCTGGAGGGCGAAGGCGATACAGAGGAATTTGTGGAGCAAGGCGCTCTGCGCAGCTTCTTTAAACACCGGGAGGATGCCTTCGAGCGATTGCTCGAACAGGAGCATATATCCCGCCATTTGCTTCGACCTATCGACGAAGTTTACTTTCAGAATGACGCGTATGAGCCGCTACTGGCTCAGTTTGAGAAGCGTATTTACAACATAGCCGCCCAGCGCGAACACCTGGAGGTGCCTTTTCGCTACAGTCCGCTCAGTCGGCAGGGTACGTATGGCGACACCATTCAGCCAACCGATACGAATGGCGAGCCACCCCGAGAAGATATAGGCGTCTATTTTGGAACCCGCCGTACCGATAGCACCGCCCTAACCATTCTGGCGCATCAGTTGCGTTGGGAAGCCATGGTGCCTTCTGACTTTGAACTGCCGGTTCATGTGATTACGGAAGGTTATATGGACGATTCCTTACGGTCTGTTAAAGCCATGACAGAGCAGTTGAACGAAGAAGGGGCCACCCAGCCACATTGTTTCGTGATTCAACGACGACATGCTGCCGACGACCGCCACCTGGGAGCCGCTCTGCTGGTTATGGATCCGGAATTACCTTCACTACCCCAACGGATCATTTTCTGTGACACCCTCAATCCGGGACAGCGACCGCCCTGGTGGGATAAATTCAAGCAGAAAATAGATGCTGTTTTTCCGCAGCCTGCCGATCAGGCACCGGCCTCGGACAGGCTTGAAGATGGGGGCGTAAAACTTCAGCGTCTGCATGATGGCGTACCCGTTCGTCACCAGGATATTGACTGCGCCTTTTACACAGCGTCGATGTGTCGTGCGCTTATTCAGTTGGCAAAAGCCGATGCTGACTTGATCCTGAATGGCTCTATCGAAGCGATTGTCAGCCAGATGACGGCTCGAATGCCCGAATATTATGAACAGCCGAACCAGCCCAAAGAGCCTGCCGAAGTACGGGAAGTAAATGTAATTCGGCGATGGAATACAGGGTGGCAGGCGCTGAAGAATATGATGCAGAACCGGTTGACAGACCTGGCCGCTCAGCTGACGGTTTCCAGTGAACAACCTCTGGAATTCTCCTGATTAATTGAGTATTGCATACGGGCAACCTGATATGGGTTGCCCGTATTTTTTGCTATATAATCTCTTGCGTATATAGCTATTCGTTCAGATTCGATTAACTTTCCTTTGCTTCAGCTATTTTTTCATGTGCCTCTTCCAGATCATCTTTCTCAGGCTCTGGTACTTCTTCCTGTGCCTGCTCCGGTTCAGATACATAGGTTAAGGAAATAAACATAGGGAAATGGTCAGACCCGCCGTTGGGCAGGCGCAAAATTTTCTGTAACTGAAAATGAGTCGAGACAAAAACGTGGTCGAGCGGCCAGCGCAGAAAGAAATACCAGGCATGAAATGTATTGTACAGTCCCCGGCCAATGCGGGGATCAAGTAAACCACTCACCCGTTGAAACAGACGGGTCGTGTGCGACCAGGCCACATCGTTCAGATCACCGGCAATAATAGTAGCGCCCCCTCTTTTTCGGGCCTCTTTGCCCACCAGCAGCAATTCAGCATCCCGCTCCGTTGACCGGTAATGTTCCGTGGGGCTGGGTGGCATGGGATGAACGCCATAGAAGTTTATGACTTGGGTGGAGGGTAATTCCAGTTGAGCGTAGACCGATGGGATGTCATCCTGAATCAGGAAACGTAGCTCATGGTGACGAATCGGTAAGCGCGAGTAGAGCAACATACCATACGTATTTTCCAGCGGATGTAATACCTGATGGGGATAATCGGGTGCTACCGGCGCTAATGCATCCTGCCATTTCTGGTCGGCTTCCAGCAGCAGAAGCACATCGGGTTTGTGTTTATTTACCAGATTCACAACGTGGGCTGTTCGGGAATTATCCATCAGTACGTTGGCCACCAGCAATCGAATCGTGTTATCATCGGACTCATCGATGCTGGTTCGGCTAGCGACCCGAACGACCTGTTTCTTGTGTAGGGGCGTAAACGGGTAAATGAGCCATCCCTGATAGCACAGGGTTGCCAGCAGACCAATGGGCACGAGATTATAATAACCCGTGAGTGTGTGATTGATTGCCAGCCAACAGACAAGCCCAATGGCGGCCAGTACTGTAAGCTGTAAATGAGGAAAATCCCAGATCCGGATCCACCAATAATCCAGACGTATAAAATTAATGAATGACGCTACGGTTACAACAATTGCATAGGCAAGCAGGATATACTCAATAGTGTGCATGGTGGTGTTAAAGATGGCGGTTGATGAGTATAACCGTAAATGGCGGGCACCGGTTTTCCTTTTAAAGACAGGCAGTTTATTATCAACCACTTAGAGCCCTAACAATGACTCCTGTAAAGTTAATCCAGGTGCAGTAGTTCTCGGTCACAGTACTATTCCATTCCTTAGTAGAAGGATACCCGTTAAACTGGCTACCGATTAAGATATTGACCTATATTCGTCTCCATATCCTCTTCTCTAACTTAATGCATCGTTTATACGCTAACTCTACTGTATTTAGTCAATTCCCGCCCTTACTATCCGACAGAAAAATTGGTATAGGCCTTTTTATAGTGCTTACCCTGTTGTATGGCCTCTTCTTCGTCCGAAACTTTTCGGGGCCTCTGGCCGAGACCTTACCCGGCGATACGGATCAGTGGGAATATATGGGGTATTATTTCCTTGAGAATCTTTCATTTACGCCCCTGCCCCATCTCAGTCTAGTCAGTAATCAAACGTTTTTTCCGTATGGAACCAACCATGCCTTTCAGGGGTGGGCACTTGAGTCGAATAGCTGGTATGCAGCAGGTTACCGGCTTTTCGGTTTAGGCCCCTGGCTCAACCTGTATTATCTGCTGAGCCTATTGATAACCAGCGTAGGGACATATCTTTTGCTACGCGCGGATTATGGCAACAGACGGGCCTGGCTAGCGGGCTTTATCGTTACGTTCCTCAATTTTTACGCCCTAAACAAGTATCCCGGTCACTTTGCCTATAGCCTCATTCACTGGACAGTGTTAAGTTTCATTACGGATTTTTTACTGGTTCGGCGAGTCGTTCTTTATGAGCATATTCCCCTGACTATGGTCTTGCTGAAGTTGCTTCTACTCACCTTATGCCTGGGCCTTGACCTGGGCTATGTGCTGGGTTACGCTCTAAGTTCGTTTACCATCAGTACCTTGTTCATAACTGGGCTGACGATCTATAGAGCTTACCGGCAACCGGAGAGAATAACGGCCGTACTGCATCAGACGTTAACAGCCTGGCGAACTAACTGGCATCCTGTATATTCAACGGCTCTACTGTTGGTGTCCTGTTGTCTGGCTCTTTTTTATGTGCCTATTTTACTCGATATACTACGGCAGGCATCTGTCTTCACATTTGCCGATCCGTTTAGTGGCGGGCATGGCTGGATGCATCCTTTACGACTCCTGCAGCCTTATTTTCCAGGTTTCCATTTGGCAGATTATGCCATGCACAATCCCTTTCATGACATGCCGGAAGGATATGGAGCCGGTAGTCCGGGCTGGCTCCTACTGGGTCTGGCGACTCTTGGTTTTTGGCACACACCACGAGCCGTTCGGTGGGCCTATTTGCCATTGGCCGTTTTCTTTATTATACACTTCGTTTATCACCCGATCCGTATACCTTCGTTACAGATTTTTCCCTGGTGCCGGTTCAATCGTCATCCATCACGCGTTACCCTTATTTACCCGGTTATGGCGGCTATTTTTGCGTTATATCTGCCAACCAGATTGCCCTCTTCCGTCTGGATACCACTCCTGCTCATTGGCCTGGTCGAAGCAAGTACGGTGTTTCAGTATCGGTATACCTGGCAACCCTACTATTTCCCGGCATCGTTTGCGCCTTATATGAAGCAAATTCAACAGCAGCCAGGAGCGGCCATCTTGGACTGGCCCTTTTGTGTGGTTGGCGGCAACGGTGTAGGCGGAGTGAACGGTCTTTGCCCTCTTTATAGTACAACCAGTATGCTGTATACGTATAAACGGTTTCATGGAAAAAAGACGATCGGTCAATATTTCGGTCGACTTCATGACGCACAAATTCAACCGTTTCTGAAGGCTGGCTGGCCACAACTACTCGAACATGCCGAGATGCCCGATTTTGTAAAGGCAAAACACCTTACGGCCTGCTTCACCAAAGCGCAGTGGGCATTTTTCGATCGTTTTTATACGTTAAATGATTTTGCAGGCATAAATCTATGCACTGATCTGATCCCGGAATCCTGCGTAAAGGCATTTTACGCCCGGTATGGGCAACCGATTGCCGAAACACAGATACCGGTTACGGGTCATATCGTTTTCATTCCTAAATCGTCCGGTGCCAGAGCTAAAGTAAATAGCCAGTTGGGCAAACTCATTCACTTTCCCTGCGCCTGCAATAACTAAGGATTGAATAAACAGAAAACGTTGACAAAGCCAGGAACCCTGGTTGTCTGATTGGTAAGGCCATCAGCTTTATTAACATTTAGTCTATTGCTGCGTGATTGCCTATCGTCGTTCATCGTCTTAATTTGACTTAAATAAGCGCCGGAAAACACCGACGATTAATGACACCAGCTTTCCTTGCACTCTCACAAACATACCTCCCACTACCTAACTTCGTTGGCAATAAATCAATGAAAAAAACCTGCTTACCATGGGAAAGGGTACTATTACCTAATTGTGATCATTACAGCTCATACATGGGAGATAAATAACTTATAGGTGCTCAACCTATTACACGAGGCAAAATCAACTAATTCATTATCAGCCACATACTGCCCCATAAAGGAGAAGCTACTTTCATAGCAGTAAATCCCATAAAATACATAGGACAAATATTTTAAACAAAATTTGCCTTTCTTCTCTTTAACATGGCATGAACTACGAAGCTGATTCAACTCAAGTACCTAACCAGATTCTGCCCTCATCAGCAACGGCCTGGACAGAGCAAACCCATCGGTTTGATGTCATCCAGGAGCAGGTGCAGATTGATAAACAGGTGATCGAAACGGGCGTGGTTCACATAACCAAACGAGTGAGTGAAGATCGGCAGGTTGTCAATCTACCGACCAGCCGGGAAGAAATTACGGTTGAACGGGTCGCCCGAAATCAGTATGTAGAAACGCCCCCGAGCGTTCGCTACGAAGGCGATACAATGATTATCCCGGTCCTCCAGGAAGTAATCGTTACCCAGAAAAAAATCTTGTTAGTCGAGGAAGTCTACGTAACGAAACACCAGGTGCATGAACACCGATCGCAGGAAGTCACTCTCCGAAAAGAGAACATCGTAATTGAACGAATACCCATCGCTCCGGATAAACAATCGGAGTGACCGTACTATCCAGCTTTGCATTACCACTTAATTATAGTACATACTTAAACTCAACAAAACCACAGAACAATGGCACAACAAACAGTAATCGGTGTATTCGATGACGCATCAGATGCGCAACGCGCCGTAGACCAACTAGTAAGCAACGGTTTCTCTCGTGACAGCATCGACTTGTCAGCTCAGACAGCGTCGAACTACACAGACAGCACGACCACCCGAGTTGATCGGGACGATGACGATGATAACAACAGTGGAATTGGTGGCTTCTTCAGCTCGCTGTTTGGTAGTGACTCAGATGATTCGCGCAAGTATTCGCATGTAGCCAGCCGGGGCTCCATTGTAACGGTTCATGCTCAATCATCGGATGACGCCGAACGGGCCGCCGATCTGCTCGACGAATACGGAGCTGTTGACGTGGATGAGCGGGCGGCCGAATATGGATACTCGAACTATAACCAAACCAGCAACACACCCAATAGCGTTGACTACAATGCAGCCAGCACAGGTGCAGCGACTACCGGAATAGGCGCTACGGGCACAGGTTATGGTGTCACTGACGATCTGACGAACACAACGGATCGTCTACCAGTAACGGATACCAATGCTGATCAGACCATAAAAGTCATCGAAGAAAATCTGGAAGTAGGCAAACGGGAAATTGAGCGCGGTGGCGTTCGGGTTCGCAGCCGGATCATTGAACGGCCCGTGGAAGAAAGCCTGCGCCTACGTGAAGAGCGTGTGCGTGTGCAACGGACGCCCGTCAATCGCCCGGCTACAGCCGATGACCTGAATGCTTTTCAGGAAGGCAGCATTGAACTGATCGAGCATGCCGAAGTCCCCGTTGTTTCGAAAACGGCCAACGTCGTTGAAGAAATATCGGTCGGCAAAGAGGTGAACGAACGTGTTGAAACCGTCCGGGATACCGTTCGAAGTACGGATGTAGAGGTTGAGAACCTGACGTCTACAGACCCGTTGACCCAGACAAATCAGGCAAATCGTTCAATTGATTTGGACGATGACGCAAATACGGCATACACCAATCGGTAAACGTCTCTGCAAATAAGTAGCCCGGCCATGTACGCATAGCCGGGCTTTTTTTATGGTTTATATAGGTAACGCCAGAATTAATTAAGTTAAATGAATCAACGATTTGACATTATCGGCCCACAGGCTTTAGCTATGGGTTAAGTCAAAGACAGCCTCTTAAATAAACAACCGTTTCAACGGTTTTCGGGCTACTTAAACCGTTGAAACGGTTATTGAGACGAGGTCTTTTTTACGTATACCCACAACTGAAGCTATAGGTTAAGATCAATTAACCCAGTGCCAATGGGTCTTTACTTACTAACCAGAGACCCATTTGTCTGTAGGACCTTGCTGAAAAACAGCAGTTGGTAGGGCAAGGCGTTTCCCCAATAGTCCCAGGTATGAGCGCCGGGCCGCTCCGTATAATCATGTGGCGTTTTATTCTCCATGAGTCGGCGGTGTAGGTCACGATTGGTGTCAATCAGAAAATCATCTACCCCGATGTCGAAAATTAGCGGCAAATTATTTTCCTTTAGCTTGTCGGCAAGCGTCACCATCGTATAACCCGGATAAGGCGCATCACCGTCTTTGGCTGGTCCTAATAGCTTCACAAAATTATCGGACCTCGACTTGGCAAAATCAGCAGGTACTTTCCAGGTTGCCGTGTTGATGTTCATGACACCACTCATGCTTCCAGCAGCAGCGTATAAATCTGGGTGACGGCTCGAGATAAACATGGCTCCGTGGCCACCCATCGACAAACCCGCGATAATCCGGCCTTTTTTGTCGCGGATGGTTCGATAGGTATTATCAATTTTATCGATCAGTTCTTTCGAGATAAATGTCTCAAACTGACTACTATTGACCAATGGGCTATCAAAATAATAGCTGGTCGGATCGCCATCCGGCGTCACAATGATCAGGTTGTATTGATCGGCCAGCCGTTGCAACAGGGTTTTGTCCGGCGTTTTGGTGAGCCAGTCCCGAAAGCTACCACTTCCCCCATGAAGCAGGTACAGCACAGGCAGCGGCTGCCTGATTTTTTTGTACCGCTCGGGCAGCACAACGGCCGTCCGAAGCGTTCGGTTCATGGCAGCGCTGGGCACATCGAGTGTGTCGACTTTGGCACAAATAGCCGTCAAGGGCAGCGTCAATAGAATAATACAAGCCAACAAGCGAGATAAGGTCATAGACGAACAAAGGAGTTAAGCGAGAAGATATACCGAAATTAGGGTTCAAAAGCTGAAGCCAGCTTTCGGCTAAATGAAAACAAACATGAATCAGGTGGCCTGCTACTTTGCCCCTAAATACCTAACCAGATCCTCAATTGACTGGATACCGTCTTGGCGGGCCTGACTCCGGCGCATCATCAGACAGTAACTGTTGCTGAATCCCAGGGGCGTCAACCAGTCGAGCTGGTACTTCGCCCGAAATTGTTGTCGGCAGAAGCGATAGACCGAATCCGACTGCATCGTCAGTTTTGTCAGCGTTGCCGCCGGGGGCTGCAACACAACCAGCAAACCCGTGCCGGTATATTCGGGATAGAAATCAATAGCACCCGTTCGCAGGGCATCAAAGCAAATTTGCGTACCACCCAGGCCCGTTTTGGTAACGACCCGCAGCCGCGTTTGCCCCTCAATAAGTTGCCGATAAATTTCTGCCAGAATGTATTGTTCCGTAAACACCTTTGATCCCAGAACGACCGTTTCCGTACGCCCGTCAGGCGATTCAACTGCTAGTTTCGGGTCTTTGTATAAACCTGTTCGCTTAAGAAAAGCGCGAGCAACCAGTTCGGGCGATTCCTTTTTATAATCGACCTCATAATTCAGGGCGGTCATGACTGAATCCGTCAGTTTTCCGGCCAGCAGATTCAGCGTTGGACCCAGTTCGGAATAACGTTTGAGGGTCGCCTGCCGAACAACCGGAGCTGCCTCGTAGGGCGGAAAAGCGTGTTTGGTATCCGTTAGAACCAGCAAATCGAAAGCTTTGATCCGGCCATCGGTGGAGTAGCCACTGATAATATCGACCTGCTCCCGCCGGATAGCTTCGTACATCAGGTTCTGATCGATAAGCCGGGGGCGCAGGTGCAGGCCATAGGTTTTCTGCAAGCCCGGATAACCGTCGGCGCGCCCATAAAATTCGTGTGCAAAGCCCGCAACCAACTTATCCTGCCGACCCGGCAGCAGATAAAACGCTGATAGGAACGGTACCAAAACCACAAACGCCAGCGCCCCAACGCGGAGTTTTTTGGCGGATAAATGCTGCAGGCGGGCCAGTCCAAAATCAAAGCCAACGGCCAGCAAAGCAGCCGGAATAGCTCCGGCCAGCATCATGTTGACATTACTGAGGGCGATCCCGCTAAAAATAAATTCACCCAGCCCACCCGCAGCTACATAAGCCGCCAGCGTGGCCACGCCTACATTAATGACCGTTGCGGTTCGCACACCAGCGAAAATAATGGGCAGCGCCAGCGGCAACTCTACTTTGGTCAGGACCTGATTTCGGGTCATGCCGACTCCCATTGCGGCCTCCTTTATCAATGGGCTCACTTCAGTGATGCCCACGTACGTATTTCGGATGATGGGCAATAAGGCATAAAGAAACAAAGCTACGAGAGCCGGGCCAACCCCAATGCCGAGCACCGGAATCAGGAACCCCAGCAAGGCGACACTGGGCACCGTCTGCAACACGCCCGCCACGCCCAATACGCCACTGGCCAGCCGCGTTTGGCGGGAAATAAGAATACCGAGCGGCACGCCAATCAACAAGGCAACCAGCAATGAAACGAACGTCAGCCCGATGTGCGTTAGCGTCTGTTCCAGTAATTTATCGGCATGATCACGAACAAAAGCGAAGAAGTCAGTCATGCAGCCGGTGGGGTTTGTCATCCAGGAAATCGCGCACGAAATCAGTAGCCGGATTGGTCAGTAATTCGTCTGGCGGGCCAATCTGCACAATATGGCCTTTGTCCATGAGGGCAATGCGGTCGGCCAATTCGAGGGCCTCACTCACATCGTGCGTTACCAGGACCACCGTCGTTTCACGTAGTTCGCTCAGGCCGAACAGTTCCCGCCGAACGTGTTTTCGGGTAAAGGGGTCCAGGGCGCCAAATGGCTCGTCCATCAGCACGACGGGTGGATGAACGGCCAGCGCTCGTGCCAGTCCAACACGCTGCCGCTGCCCGCCACTCAGTTCAGCCGGATAGCGCATAAGCAAAGTCGTGGGCAGTTGAAGTTTGTCCATCAGTTCACGAATTCGGGCCTGAATTCGAGCGGGCTCCCAGCCGAGCAGTTTCGGAACGGTGGCAATGGCATCGGCAACCGTATAGTGGGGAAACAGACCGCCATCCTGAATCACGTAGCCAATTCGTCTCCGTAATTCAGGACCGGGTTGCTGCTGAACGTCCAGACCATCGACGTGAATAGAACCACTTGAGGGTTCAATCAGGCGATTGATCATTTTAAGTGTCGTCGTTTTGCCGCATCCACTCGTGCCGAGCAGCACGAGTGTTTCTCCTTGGCCAACTGTAAGCGACACATCCTGAACGGCCGTATGCGAATCAAAACGTTTTGTCAGCTTGCGGACCTCGATCATTCGACAACCTGTACGCCTTTCCAGAAGGCCACCCGGTTTTTGATTTCGCTGGCGGCTGGCTTCGGTTCGGGATAATACCAGGCAGCGTCAGTATTGGTTTTCCCATCGACCGTTAGTGAATAATACGAGGCCAGGCCTTTCCATGGACAGGTCGAATGCGTTGCACTATCGGTCAGAAATTCCGCATTGACCGAGTCTTTCGGGAAATAATGGTTGTTTTCAACAACGACCGTGTCGTTACTTTCGGCGATGGTTTCGCCGTTCCAGATGGCTTTCATGCGTGTAATGCGTTAGGAGTTTATCAATTCTATTACAACCGTATAAGCGAACAACTGGTTTCTATTTCAGTACCTGAACCTCGATCACCGAGTTGTCATACACGCGATGCGTCGCTTTCTGAAAATCAGCAGCATCAGCTTTGTAAATGTTGTCCACGTATTTCTGCGGGTTCCGGTCGATGAGCGGGAACCAGGTACTTTGCACCTGAATCATGACCCGATGCCCCTTTTTGAAGGTGTGAAGAACATCCTGCAACCGAAAGTTCACGTCGGTTATTTCGCCCGGCTTAAAGGGTTCCGGCTTCTCGAATGAGTTGCGGAACCGGCTCCGCATCGCTTCCGAACGAACCATCTGCTGGTAGTTACCCAGGGTGATGTTTTTGTTGGGCATGTACGGATGATTTGGTTCGTTGGCCGGGTACACGTCGATGAGTTTGACAACCCAGTCGGCATCAGTACCGGTCGTGCTCACTTTCAACTTGGCCATTATTTCGCCACCCAGCGTCATATCCTCGGTCAGTACATCGGTCTGAAATGTCAGCACATCGGGCCGACGCCCGGCAAACCGCTGGTCTTCAGACATGTAGTTGAAAGGCGTAAATCCCTGCGTTGTCGTAATGTCCTCCGTATACGGTACGGGCTTCATCGGGTCGCTGATGAACTCCGAGAACAGGTTATTCGTGGCGTTCATTGTCCGGTTGTTGGCCAGCGTTCCATCCGACATCAGGAAAAACTGCATTTTGGGCGTATCAGCAACGGGCCATTTGTCGAACGTTTTCCATTCATTCCGACCAGTATTAAACAGATAGGCTTCGGGCAAACCCGTTTTGCCGTCGCCAGCACCTTTCAGAAAATGAGTAAAGAATTTTGCTTCGATATTCCGCTGGTAAAACGTAGCGATGCTATCGCCAAAATAGACATTACTGTGTAACGTATGGCCCGTCTCGCGCGACCAGCGACCGTGCCCGAATGGTCCCATAACCAGCGTGTTGTACGTGTTGGGATTATTTTTCTCGACCGTCTTGTAGATGTTCAGCGGGCCATATAAATCCTCGGCATCGAACCAGCCGCCAACCGTCATCACAGCGGGCCGGACATTTTTAAGGTGGGGAATGATGCTCCGCTTTTGCCAGAACTCATCATAGTTGGGGTGGTTGACTGTTTCCTGCCAGTAAAAATTATCCTTATAATATTTGTCGGCATTCTTGAGCGGCCCCAGGTCATATTGCCACTGAAACCCGTCATTCGAGCCAGTTTTGATCATCTGATCGTTGTACCAGGGCTTCGTAGTCGGCTCAGGATGCTGCACGCCAAACACCGGAAAGGTGAACAGGTAGGCCTGAATGAAAGCGCCATTATGGTGAAAATCGTCGAAGAAAAAGTCGGATACCGGTGCCTGTGGCGAAGCGGCTTTCAGGGCCGGGTGCGCGTTGGGCAATGATGCCGCCGTGTAGAAACCCGGATAGCTGATTCCCCACTGCCCTACCCGACCGTTGTTGTTGGGCACATTTTTCAGCAGCCAGTCGATGGTATCATACGTGTCCGAACTCTCATCGATAGCCGTGGTACTCACGGGCGTTGCTGTCTTCTTTTTCCCTTTCGCAGCCACAACGGGTTGCTGATCCGTTACGGTAGGCGTCATATTCGTCCACGTACCTTCCGACGCCCAGCGGCCCCGAACATCCTGATAAACAAAAATGAATTTGTCACGCATGAGTGTTCCGGAGGGGCCAAGCTGCATTGGGTAGGCATCGGCGCCATATGGCGCAACGCTGTAACAGGTCCGCTGCATCATAAACGGATACGTCGTTGTTTTCGACGCATCCTTCGGGACGTAGACCGCCGTATGCAGTTTTGTCCCGTCGCGCATGGGAATCTTGTATTCGAATTTCTGGTAATTATCGCGAACGAAACTGCTGGTTGATGCCTGTTGGGCGCGGGCGGAAAAGGTCAACGCAAAGGCAAGAAAAGTGTAAAGCCAATAGTTCATACAAATCGGAATGTATTGATGGAGTTGTTACCGTAAAGATAGTAATATGGTCAACACGGGTTACCAACAAAAAACGCCTGACCGAATCAGGCGTTTTGCGTAATTTATATCGACTAAGTCAGCAGAATAATTACAAATCGCGGGCTCTGACATGGACAGGCTTCCCGTCACGAGCAATGACCAAATCCTGGTCGTTAAGCTTGGCTTTTTCAATAACTTTTTGAACAGCCCGACGTACTCCAGCGAGTACTTCTTCATTACTCGGTATCGTTTTCACCTGACTTGCCGCCATGACTCACAATAGTTTTCCAAATATTTTCATTCAACACAACAAAATCAACATCAATGCCCTAAGATGATCCATACGCTGTAACATAATCCGTCCAGCTTCAAAGGCGACAGAATCGGGCTTAAATGGCGATAGACCTCGCGCGATTTCATCGGCATTGACAAACTCCCATACATTTAAGACTTCAGGCAATAGCGTATGAGCAGCAGTGGTTTTCCCTACCCCGTTTGGTCCAGCCATAATATACAAATTCGGCATCGCGTCAGTCGGTCTCTTCAAGCGTAAAGATATGTTCTACCGCTTTACTAAAAACCCGTGCCAGCTTCAGGGCCAGGATAGCCGAAGGGACGTAGCGCCCCGTTTCAATTGAGTTGATCGTCTGCCGACTGACACCAATGCGGTCGGCGAGCTCAGCCTGCGATAGGTTATGCTCCGCCCGCTCTACTTTCAGTCGGTTTTTCATAAAGCCAGCAAGGTGTGGTTATTCCGGTAAATGAGCCATCGAAACCGGCTGATGAAGACCAGCAACACCGTGAACATATTGTAGATCATGACGTTAAAAAAAGCATCATCGTAGACCGTCAAAATAGCGATGGCCAGAATGATGTAATTGGCATAAACGCTCCACTGCAACGCTTCGAGCCGCAACTGCCCAATCATTTCATCTTCCACTTTTTCTCTGGAAAAGGCGATTAGCAGCAAACCGGCGATGATTCCGATGGCGGCTATTTCATCGGTTAGGTCCTGATTGTCTATTAAATGCGTTATCGAATTACCAGACGTTATCGTGATCGACTCGCTCAACCAATGTGCCGTCAACCAGCCAATCTTGAAATCAGCATACAAGGCTGCCAGCCCAAGGATTGTTGATGGAACGAATACCAGCCAGCCAATGAGCCGGAAACGGTTCGGAAAAAGCCACTTTGTTTTCATGAGCATGTAAAGTTTGTTTGCCACCTCAAACGTAAAGTAAATTTATCAATATGTCAAATAAACTTTACATTATTAGGTAAAAAATAGCAGACTCAGTTAGAGTCTGCCAGGTATAAGAACTGTGCCTGCGGTATCTGTTTTTATGAGCTGACACCACAAGCCTGAAGCTATCGTACAACACCATAGAGCGCACGAAGCGCCCGTTTAGTATCACAATTTAAAAAACCGATCCATCAGCACCCATTTCTCGCCCGGTTTCGCGGTAGGCAGGGCTTGCTGGTAGCTCCACATCAGGGTTTCCCATTTTTGTACAATCGGGCTGGCGGCATCGGCAGCGGCTTTGGCTTCGAATGAGAAACTTTCGTCGGTTTCCATGATCATGAACAACCGGTTGCCGGTTCGGTAAAGCTGCATGTCGGTAATACCCGACTCACGAATGCTGGCCTCGATTTCAGGCCAGATCCGCAGGTGATGCCGTTCGTAGTCGGCAATGGATGCCGGGTCGTCTTTGAGGTCGAGGGCGAAACAGTAACGCATCGGATTAAGGAGCTATTTCGGGAGGAATGTCTGGCGAATGCAAGTCATCGGCGGTAATTTGATACCCCCGTGTCGCGTAATATAGAATGTAAGCGAAACAGACCAGGGGCACCAGCAGGGCATATACGGCACCTTTGGCAAAGAGCGCTCCGGCAACAAGCGGCAACAGGGCACCGCCCACAATGCTCATGATGACTAGCGACGACGCAATTTTTGACTCGACGCCTAACCCTTTTGTGGCCAGCGCAAAAATGGTCGGAAATTGAATGGACTGAAAGAAATACGTAAAACTCAACGCAATAACGGCCGTCAAGCCACCGGTTGCCATAGCGAGAATAACCATTGCCACAGCCCCGGCTGCATACAGGGCCAGCACGGTGTTGGGCCGGATACGTGTCATCAGCGAGGTACCCACAAAGCGGCCAAGCATAAACAGCACGAGCGCAAATGATGCGTGGAAACCCGCAATCTGCGTCGGCGACATATCCGTTGGCGATCCCGTTACGGAGTTGATAAAATTCATATAGCCTTCGGCTAATGCCCAATGGCCCTCCCGCGAAAAATCAAGTTTGAGATCGACAAAATACCCCCAAAGCGTAGCCTGCGCCCCCACGTTCACAAACTGGGCTATAATACCCAGCGTCAGGTGCCGGTGCCGGAACAGGCTCATGATAGGAATATCCCCGGCTGATTGCTCTTCCTCTTCACCTACTTCAGGCATTTTCGTAACAAAGAACATTACGGTCATCAGGGCGATAATTGTCCCGATAACCAGATACGGGCCCTGTACCGAAAGAGCCTCCTCCACCCGAATGGCCTCCGCCTGCACGGGAGCCATCGCCTTCAGCATGTCGGGGGTGTATTCAGTTTTTGAGAAGATAAACAAGGCACCGATAATGGGGCCAAGAATGGTACTGATACCATTGAATGACTGCGAGAAATTGAGCCGCCATTCGGCTTTTTTCGGATCACCAAGCACAGTTACGTAGAGATTGGCGGCTGTTTCCAGAAAAGCAATTCCGCACGCCATGGTAAAGAGCGCAAGCAGAAAGAAACTATACACCCGCACTTCGGCCGCGGGATAAAACAGGAACGCTCCTCCCCCGTAAAGCAATAGCCCAAATAAAATTCCACGCTTATAGCCATACTTGCGCATGACATAGCCAGCGGGCAAAGCCATAAAAAAGTAGCCGAGGTAGAACGCAAAATCGACAATACCCGCCTGAAAACGGTTCAGATCGAGTGCTATCTGAAATTGCTTGATCAGCGACCCGTTCAGGCTGTTGGCCAGCCCCCACAGAAAAAACAAACTGGTGACGAGGGCAAAGGCGACACCATAATTTCCGGTCGAGCCGGATTTAATCTTGGGCGACGTTGTCGAAGTAGGTAAGGGCATTCGAATGGTCAGGTTTAGGAAAGGCAGGGAATTAATCGGTAATCGAACGATCCAGGTGCGTATAGCCGCCATCGACGTGAATAAGCTGGCCGGTGGTATGGCTCGATTTATCCGACAGCAGGAACGCAACCGCATTGGCTAACTCTTCAGGGGTAGTCATGCGGTGTTCGAGGGGAATTTTCGAGACGATCTGCTTTAGCTTTTCGTCTGGATTGGGCAGTGTTTTGATCCAGCTGGCATACAGTGGCGTCCAGCTTTCGGCTACCACCACGCAGTTGACGCGGATGCCATAGGGCAGCAGTTCGACGGCCCATTCGCGGGTCAGCGCGTTACGTCCGCCATTGGCGGCTGCGTAAGCCGAGGTGTTTCCCTGGCCCGTTTCGGCTACTTTCGAACCAATGTTGACAATAGCCCCTTTGGAGGCTTTCAACGCAGGCAGAGCATGATGCGCCATCAGGTAATAATGCACCAGATTTTTGTGAAGCGACGCGATGAATCCTTCATACGACCCATTCTCAAGCCCTACACTATCGTTCACCCCGGCGTTGTTTACCAGACCGTCGATGCGGCCAAACTGGGCCAGTGTTTGTTCCACCGCCCGTTGACAATCGTCGGGTTGGGTCAGTTCGGCCACAAACTGATGCGCCTGACCGCCCGCAGCCCGAATAGCGTCGACCGTTTTCAGGTTATCCGCTTCACTGCGACCGATAATAACGGGAATGGCTCCTTCAGCGGCCAGTACCGTCGAAATGCCTTCGCCAATACCCTTGGCGCCCCCTGTAACGATGATGATTTTGTCTTGTAGATTCAGGTTCATAAACACACAGTCATTGACAGTCATTAAGTAGGTAAGGCATCTAAACTACTTAATGACTGTCAATGACCCGTTGATACAGCGGATGAAATGGATTGATTTTAAGGAACGTACGTTTCAAGTACGGTCATATCGCCATCGGGAATGAGCGTCACATTGTCGACCGATGCCGGAATCAGGGCGCACTGTCCCATTTTGAGCGATACGCTATAACCGCCCGGCGCTTCGATGGTGAGCGCTCCGGCCACACAGATCAGAATCACAAACGAGTCGATGTGCGTATAATCATGCTCCACTTCTTCGTTGAAATTGAGCACGTTAGTGACGAAATAGTCGCTCGTCACCGCATTGACACTCTCGTTCAGCTTCTTCTCATACTGCGTTTTATAGTCATCATAGTGATGGTAATTGATGGCGTCAACGGCCAGTTCGGTATGCAGTTCGCGCTTTTGGCCCGTGGTTGCATCCACCCGGTCGAAGTCATAAATCCGGTAGGTCGTGTCTGATGTCTGCTGAATTTCAGCCAGCAACAGTCCTTTGCCAATGTAGTGCACACGACCGGCAGGCAGGAAAAACACATCGCCGGGCTGGGCCGTCTCAATATTCAGCAGGTCCTGAATGGTGTTGTCGGCTACGGCTTGAACGTATTCGTCTTTGGTCACTTCCCGATTGAAGCCGGAGTTCAGTTTAGCCCCTTCGTCGGCCTGCATGATGTACCACATTTCGGTTTTGCCGAAGCCACTATTGCGTTCCGCGGCCAGTTTATCGTCGGGGTGCACCTGAATGGAGAGGTCGTCATTGGCGTCGATAAATTTCACCAGCAATGGAAAGCGGTTGCCGTATTTTTCGTACACATGATCGCCCACCAATTCGCCTTTGTACTGCTCCACCAGCTCGTGGAGTGACTTTCCCTGAAGACCGCCTTCTTTAACAACCGAGAGGTTACCCTCAACATCAGACACTTCCCAGGTTTCGCCACAGTTGGGCAAGGGCGAAAAATCTTTTTCCAAAATGGTCCTGATCTTCTGGCCACCCCAGATTTTATCTTTAAAAATGGTCTCGAATGTGAGCGGATACAGCATACGTTTATTGACAGTAAGTAGTTTAATTTACCTATTAATTCTAGTTTTTATTCGCGGGATGACGCCTTAAAGACGCCTACTTCGGCGAGTTGCACGGCCCCGTTGGCATTGGTAATAAACAGCCGCAGCTTGGAAGATGTTATGGACGGGAAACGCAACAGGCGCTTGTAGCCCACCGTTGTAAATGATTGAAGCGATTTCCAGTTACTACCGTCCCAATACTCTACCCGACCACTGGCCACCCGCTGACCGTTGGCGATGTTTTCCTGGATGGCGATTCGATCGAAGGTCTTCTCTCCACCCAGCTCAATCGTTAAAGGCTGATTAGCCGCTAACGTAGTGAACGTGCTCAGTTTTTTATCCGTCAGAGCAGGCTGCTTCGTCACCAGGTTTTTTCTAAATGTTTCGTCCAGAATGCTCCGGAATTCCTTTAGGCTGGCCATGTCCGGCTCCGAGAGCAGGCCATCCCGGTTGGGTGGCACATTGAGCAGCAGTAAACTGTTGCGCCCAGCGGATTGATAATACAGATCGACCAGGTTCTTGCCCGACCGCACTTTCGTATCTTCGGCAGGGTGATAAAACCAGCCCGGCCGAATGGACACGTCGGTCTCGGCGGGCACCCATTGTTTGCCCGTTGCATCGCCCCGGTTCAGGTATTTGGGATCGGCTTTGCCGGGAGCCAGTCCTTCGGTATTGATCGTCGACCAGCAGGTTTCGCCTGCATTACCGGATTCATTTCCCACCCACCGAACATCAGGCCCCGCATCGGAAAACATGACCGCGTTGGGCTGCAGTTCACGCACCAGCGCCCAATAACCGGCAAAATCATAGGTCATGTCTTTGGCGTTGTCGCCCTTGGCCCCATCAAACCAGACTTCGGAGATAGGGCCGTAATTAGTGAGCAGTTCGCGGAGCTGACTTTTGTAGTAGTCATTATAGGAAGCCGTTCCATAGCGCGGCTCATGGCGATCCCAGGGCGAAAGATACACCCCGAATTTCAGGCCAAATTCGCGACAGGCATCGGCCACTTCTTTCACCACATCGCCCTTCCCATTCTTCCAGGGGCTACTTTTAACGGAATGGTCGGTCATTTTGGATGGCCACAAACAAAAACCGTCGTGGTGTTTGGCGGTAATAATGGCCATCTTGAAGCCGGCGTCTTTCAACGCTTTGATCCATTGCCGGGCATCGAGCTTGGTCGGATTGAAGATCGTGGGACTCTCCGTGCCATCGCCCCACTCTTTGTCTGTGTACGTATTGACCGTAAAGTGCAGAAAAGCCGTGGTTTCCAACGGTTGCCAGGCAAGCTGACGGGGCGTTGGCTTTGGCAGAGTACGCGGCTGGGCGTATCCCAGCAGTGAACCCAGCAAACTGATAACGACTAGCCCCTTATGGATTCTGTAGTTCATGGCAGTGGGATTGGCGGTATTTGGGGTACGGTTTACGAAGTTTAGATCAATTAGACAACTTGCTCCAGCATCTGGATATACCCGCTTACGCCCTCTCCTATTTCGCGCAGGTAAATAAACTCATCAGCCGAGTGCGACCGGCCCGAATGACCTGGTCCGCACTTGAGTGATGGGCAGTTCAGTACGGCCTGATCCGATGTGGTAGGCGATCCATACGTATGACGACCCAGCGCAATACCCGCCTGAACGATTGGGTGGTCACCTGGAATCGACGACGGTTTTAGCCGAATGGAACGGGGCACCACCTCCGACTGAATGTTAGCCCGTATCGTTTCAATTACTTCTTCGAGCGTATACTGCTCTGTTACACGCACATCGATCGTAAAGGTGCAGGTGTCGGGCACGACATTGTGTTGCGTACCGGCATTGATGATCGTTACTGACAGCTTAATGGGTCCCAACGTTGGCGAAACCTTTGGAAACTGGTACGAAGTGAGCCAATTAATGTCCTGAATAGCTTTGTAAATGGCATTATCACCTTCGTCGCGGGCAGCATGTCCGCTTACGCCTTTGGCGGTACAGTCGAGCACCAGCAACCCTTTTTCAGCAATGGCCAGTTGCATTTCGGTGGGTTCGCCCACAATGGCAAAGCTAAAGTCGGGGAGTTCGGGCAACAGCAGCTCAAGCCCATCGCGGCCCGATATTTCTTCTTCCGCCGTAGCCGCCATCACGATGTTGTAGGCCATATCGGGGCGATCATAAAAATGAACGAAGGTGGCCAGCAGCGAGACCAGGCAACCTCCGGCATCGTTACTTCCGAGGCCAAACAGTTTACCATCACACTCCAGCGGCTCAAATGGGTCGAGTGTCCAGGACTTATTTGGTTTTACCGTATCGTGGTGCGAGTTGAGCAATAACGTCGGTTTGGCCGGGTCAAAGTGGCGATTCTGTGCCCAGACGTTGTTTTTCAGTCGCTGGCTGGGAATCTGATTCTGGGCAAAAAAGGCTTCGATCACCGCAGCCGTCTGCGCTTCTTCTCGGCTGAATGATTGAATGGCAATCAGGCGCTTAAGCAAGGCAAGCGCTTCATCAGCAAGCTTCGTTTGTGCCAGGGGCGTATCTGTGAGTTGGGTCATAAAAAAAGCGTTGGCCGCTCAAAGATACAGCCAACGCAATAAAGTCGTTCCTACGCTCCTATTATCTATTTACTGCAACGTAGCGCCTATAGCCATTAAGGCTAAACCAACCTATTAGCCCGGGAACGACTATTATCCCTCGTAAAACTTCACGTTCTTCTCCCGCAAAAAAGCCTTGATTACATCGACGTGTACGCATTGACCCACGTTCAGAAACGGGTAATTTGACACCCGGCTTTTGCGGCCGTTTACGAGTACCTCCTGGTCTTCAATATCGAAGCCCAGATGCAGGTGGCGTGTGGCCGATTGCATTCCATAGATGAGGCCATTTGTGTCGAACAAAGGTCCCCCGCTTTGCCCCCGGAGGCCGGGTGTGCTCAACTCGATTCCAGTAACCACGTTGTTATCACCCGACAGCCGTGTAACAATGCCATCAATAGGAAAGCTAGGCGAGACAACGCGCCCCGTGGTTGTCCATTCAATATCGTCGATAGACGGGTTATAGCGGAAGTTGGTAAACTCGGGAAAGGGATAGCCCAACCGGCACAAACTCCGACCAGGTTTTACACGACTCGTATCGCCCAGAAAAACAGCGTGTGAGCGATATAGCGGGCGATTGTATCCTTCAAAGCGCAATAGCGCAAGATCCTGAGTCGGGTGATGATCGATACTCAGTTTTTCGAACTGATCGACGCAGTTCACAAAGTTATTTCGTACCCGAATAATGGTATCGGCACTCAGTTTGAACTTGATTTCTAACTGACTAATTAGATGGGCTGCATTTTTTTCCCGTAATGCTTCCCGGCGTGCACCCTGAAACTCCCGATAATTGTGATAAATAGGATCACTCTGCCTGATCAGTTCAGCAACGTGTTTACAGGTGATAGCGCATCCGTGTTCATTGATGAAAAACAGCGTAGCTGTTCCGGGTACAATCTCATTGTGGCCATACAGCCTGACAATGGAGTGCATAGGCTGGGTAAACAGATTAACGCGTTCAATGGCGTCAACAAACATAAAACGATCGTAGTAAGTATACCGCTCTGGCGGTAAGTGAGCACGCAAGTTAACGAATCCCGGCTCACTTATCACGCCAGACATACGGCAGAACGTCTTACTTTTTAGGCGTCACTTTCACTTCGGCTGGCACCACCGCGCCCCGGTCTGCGCTATCGGGGGGCGCCTGCTGAGGGGCGTCTACCGTATTATTCGTGGTATCACCCTGACGCCCAAACACGGAGCTATCGCTGGCCGCCGTTGTATCAGCCATATTACTTTCATTGCTTTCCGTCTTCTTACCCGAGCAGTTCACGAGTGTCAGGCTGGCGCCGACGATAAAGGCCATGCCTAGCCAGGATCGAACGGATTGAATGCGATTAGAAATCATAGTTTTTCAAACGTTAGAGAGTTAATAAAAAGGCTTGCCTGTCTGTAATGTAGTAAAGCTGAAGTTTTACAATCGCACAGCAGCCGCCGGCCATCGGCGACCGCCAGTACCACATTCACTTCGTATCTATTATTTCTTTATGTCCGATGAATCACGGATACCCAATGGACCGGGCGCGGTCGAGTCTGCTGACTGCCCATGAGCATCCTCAACACTTTGTTTTGTCGCTGCCGAAGTATCTTCAACCGCATTGGGCTCAACGCGGGAGGTAGAGTCAGTGCTGACGCCGTCAATACTATTTTCATTTTCCCCACACTTCTGAATAAGTAAGGCCAGTACCAGCACCGCAATGGCGATCATGGCCCAGCGCAGCCAGCGCACATTTTCGTGCCGCCGGTCACCATCTGTACTCTTCGGTATGTTCGGATTGACAGGCGTACCACTGAAGTTATCCGCGCCCTGCACTTCGGTTTGTGGCCCGGTAGGGGTAACCAACTCATTGAACTCCAGCAGACTACTAATGCCATCCAAACCCGTTGGTAAAGCCTGCCGAAATTCGGTGGCCTGACCGAGTAGTAAAGTTTTCAGACTGTCGGCAGTGAGTCCTTTTTCCTGTTCCTGGCGACCCAGAATCCCCATTAGTACGGATCCGGCCAAACCCAGTATGGTTTTGACCGATTGTGGCTTCGCGCCACTATATACACTGATCAGTTCAGTAGTACGGGTCAGTTTATCCCCAAAGATCTGGTCAATAAATCCGGCATCAGCTGTGGTGGCTTCAGTAATTGACTGCATTGAGTCAATCACCTGGCTTACGTCGAAGGGTGTCTTTGCGTAATCGCCTTTATCTAATGAGCTAACCATTGTCGACGCGCCACCCGATGCCTGCACGCGCCGGGTTAATCCACCTAACAGAACGGGTAGCGAACCGTTGACAGCTTTCAGCGTATTTGCCGACGATTCATTCAGCACACCGCTAAGCTGATCAATTACAGCGGGCGTAAACTGGTCTTTAATGTAAGGTAATAAGCGAACGGCCATACGTTTTTCATTGAGTTGAGATACGTAAAACTGTCCATTCGCCTGAATGTTCGTTTTCGTATCGAGTAGTTAGGTAGCGCACTCATAAAAAAGGCAGGGTTATAAAGTTGTAAAGTAACTGTCTTCACAGAAAGCACTTTACAACTTTATAACCCTGCCCTATTGTCTAATTGTGTTTTTTATAATTGCGGAATGCGCAAAACCTGATCAGGATAAATCAAGTCAGGATCTTTCAGCATTGGCTTGTTCGCTTCGAAAATGACACCGTATTTCATTGGATCACCGTATACCTCTTTGGCGATTTTCGACAGAGAGTCACCTGATTTTACGGTATAGTATTTCCCTTCTGGTGCTGGCACATCAACAGATAACTGGTTATCTACGGCCGATACGCCTTCTACATTCCCTACTGCCAGGGCAATTTTCTCCGCGTCTTCCTGCGATTTGACTGAGCCGGTTATCGTAACTGTATCGCCCTTTGTTTTTACAGTCAAACTATTATAGGCCAAGCCCAGTTGCTTAACGTGGTCAAGCAATGCCTGAGCGCGTACTGGCTCGACGGCTTCTGCCTGAGCTGGCTCAGGCGCTACGGCATCTTTGTGAAAAATCTTCTCGCCTACACCTTTGAAAAATGATAAAAGACCCATCTGTTTGATATGGTTTTAATGAAACAAGTACTAAATGGTTAGCAATTACGCGAACTCACTTATGACAAACAACAGTCGGGGGTAAGCTTTGTTTAAAATTAAATATACTTAATCCTGGGAGTTTTATGAGAATATCAGCATCCGTATATGCAGAAACTAGTTACTTTTGCGTTCTTTTTTTACAAGTTTATCTAAATTTCTTACTATCAACAACGTATTCGAATGCAACTAAAAAATAGGTTTCGGTGGGGGCTGATGCTATCGATGTTTGCGGGCATAAACGCTTGTACAAACAATGACATTGACCCTAACGCTGGCAATGGGACAGCCCCGACAAAAGGTAGTGCCGACTTCACCAAGTACGTGGCAGTAGGTAACTCATTGACAGCCGGTTATGCCGATGGCGGCCTCTATCGGGAAAGTCAGCTTAATTCCTATCCCAACATTTTAGCGACCCAATTTGCCACCGTGGGTGGAGGTAGCTTTGTGCAGCCATTATTTACCGAAGCGCAGCTAAATGGCACAGGCTATCTAAGGCTGAAAAAATTGCCAGCCAGCGCTACAGGTTTACCTACTCTTGATACGGCAAAAACTCAATTAGCCGTAAGAGGCCTATCAACGGCCGGCACACCCTTGTATACCAAGTTTACAGATGCTAACCAGAATTTAGGGGTTCCGGGTATTCGGATGTCTGATATACTTAATCCCAATTATGGGTCGCTCAATCCCTATCTTGAGCGATTAGTGTCCACGCCAACCGCCACAACGTACTTCCAGTACATGAGCGATAACCTCAACGGTGCTACGTTCTTTACGTGCTGGCTTGGTAATAATGATGCACTCGGGTATGCTACATCGGGAGGAGACACGCCCCTGACACCTACGGCCCTGTTTACAACGAACTTTACGGCTGCCATGAACAAGCTGACCGAGGGCAATCGTAAGGGCGTGGTCATTGGCATTCCTTCTATTACGATAACGCCCTATTTTACTACGGTCACGGCGCAAGTAAACACGTTGCTAAAGGCACAAGGTATTCCTGGTCTGGCAATCCGTTCCAAGTCAGCGCCTGGAGGAGTTCGGCTTTCCGGAACTGGCGATTATTTTTTACTCTCAATAGCTTCTGTATTTAATAGTTTTATTGCCCAGGGAGTAGGGCTAAGTGCTGCCAATCCTATACCAGATCAGTATGTATTAGATGCCAGTGAAGTAGCTACGCTGAACGCCAGTATTAGTACTTACA
Organism: Spirosoma horti; assembly: GCF_054776595.1. Classification (NCBI taxonomy): domain Bacteria; kingdom Pseudomonadati; phylum Bacteroidota; class Cytophagia; order Cytophagales; family Cytophagaceae; genus Spirosoma; species Spirosoma horti. The sequence continues at coordinate 76,133 of NZ_BAAHBQ010000005.1, read as the reverse complement.
ATGGCATTATGAAAACGCAGGCCGATGCCAAAGGCATTGCGTACGTTGATCCGAATGCCGTTTTGAACCAGGTCGCTGCCTCAGGAGGTCTTACCCAGAATGGTATTAACTACACGGCCAGCTTTATTCAGGGTGGCGTGTTTAGCCTGGATGGCATTCACCTGACACCAGCCGGTTATGCGCTGATGGCCAATGAGATTATTAAACAAATCAATGCGAAATATACGGCAACCATACCAACGGTTAACCCAGCCAATTATCGCCGTGTACTTCTGCAACAATAATTGTTCATTCATGAAAGTAAGTCAACTATCAATAGCTGCGCTGTTTCTGATCAGCATGTCGACAGCCATAGCCCAAACTCGCCCGTTCGAGTTCGGCATTAAAGGAGGAGCTACCTTCACGCACGGATTTACCAAAGTTCCGGCACAAACGATTGGTAGCGTGCAGGTGCCCGCTCTGGAAAACAAAAACAACGGGATTGGGTATGGCTATTCGGGCGGATTGTGGGCGCGGAAAAACTTCAATACGTTTTTCATTCAGGCCGAAGTTACCTACAACCGGTTTGTCCTGAAACAAAAAACGGCGGTTACCCTCGACGTGAATGCAAACCCATCTCTGGCTAATGCATTGCCCGTTACCGTGCAGCCCGGCTTAGTCAATGCCAGCCTGAACGCAACGTCAGAGTCTATTCTGGAAGCGGTTGATGTGCCAATTTTATTTGGCAAGCGCTGGATGGGCGGAAAGTTGCGCGGCTACGCTGGCCCTAACTTTATTTTTGTGCAGAAAGCAACTCTCGATCGGACAACCTCCGGCGTTATCAATGCAAATTCAACCGTGAATTTCCCACAAACAAACATTCCGGCGTTGAGCGCGAGCACGAATCTGCTTAACAAATATGAAGCGCAGAATCTGGAGGTTAAGGATTTCACCTATGCCGTTGAACTTGGCGTTGGCTACTCTCCTATTCCATTACTGGACGTTGATCTTCGGTACGCAGTCCCTGTTGGTGGCGTTTATAAAGATTCCAACATTACGGGCTTTTTAGGCATTGCGACGGTTACTCTTGGCTTCAAAGTATTTTAAGTAAAGAGTCTGCAAAAAGGAAGTGGCTGACGCAAGCAATAATGCGTCAGCCACTTCCTTTTTAACCCAACTAACGAAATACAGGAGTGGTCGGGTTAGTGATCAGATGTTTGTAGAACAGGCTTTTTAAGGCAGGCATTCGTCGTGTAGCAATCTAACAGAGCTTTTGTGTGCTTGTTAGGCGACTAACCTCTATCCGGGAAACCGCCTATTTTACGAACATCGATACCCTAGGGACTGTCTCAACACTAGCACTAGTTTTTTACTTTATTCAGCTGTTAAGGTGAATCCTGCACCGGCTGGGTGCAATTTGTAGCGCATCATCTGATAGCCACCAGACGGTTCAGCGTTTGCATCGCCGGGCAGATAGATGGGAAACTTACGGCAGAGGATGTCCCGCTCAACCCACAAACTATCGTGCCCCATATACCCTTGAGGCATCGTATTGCGCCAATTGGCAGGTGTAACATCAGCCTTTCGCTCGGGCAAAAACTGCCAGCCATAGACGCGTCCAAATGAACCGCTTCCATCGCTGGTGCTGTAGACGTATAATTCAGGAAAGCGATTGTTGTCCAGATCCGCTACTTCCGCCCCAGTCACTGCCCCATCAACACGCACTCGGAAGTTGGTCAATAGCAATTCGCCACGGTAAGCCTTGACCTGTACTTCACGTACACGACCGGTATCTGCTGCCGTTACAGTAAATGTGTATACGTTAAAGCGTAATGCTTGCGTGAACAGGCTTTCGACAGGAGCCAGTCGCTGATAGGCAGATGCTGCGGTGAGGACACCTTGTCGGCTACTCTGAGCCATTTCGACAAGCCATATCATGCCTACCCAAAGACAACATATCTTCACGCCCATTAACTCCGTTTACTTAGTGTGCGCATAAACAACGACACGGAGTCAAAAAAAGTTGATGTCCCTACGGTTCCAAAAATAATTCTCCAATTGTCGTCAGTTTCAGCAAGGTAGGCAACACCTGTATCCCTTTAGGAGTCAGTTTGTATTCGACACGGGGCGGCACCTCGCTGTATGATTTTTTTTCAATAACTCCCAAACTCACCAGAACCTTGAGTTCCTGGATCAAAACCTTCTCACTTACTTCCGGAATCATTCGGCGTAATTCACCATAACGTCGGGCCTCAGTTCCTACCTGATAAATTATATACAGCCTCCATTTTCCGCATATGATGTCTAGTGTTTTTTGTAGAGCTAAATGCTTTGGGTCAATGGATCTTCGATTTTTAATGGGTTCGTTCATGGGAAAACAGCTACTAACCTTTTGGTTCGTAACTCACTGACTAAAAGAGAGTTATATCAATAATAGCAAATATATAAATTTGTAATAAATCTATGGCATGAGCTCTTTTTTACAGATTGTTCAAAAAACAATATTTCTGTTAACTACCTATTAATCAACAAAAAAAATATTTTTTAAAAACTAAATTTTAAGGGCCCAAAAGAGATTTATATTGATTCAAAATAAACTTTTCGTTTGTTATTTTTAGTTATAACTCATCTGATAGATGATTGAGCGTTTCTACTCACATAAATGTTAGGCAACGGTCAAATCAGCCAACAAGTTATTCCTGAAGAAAAAAAGACATCATTTTCCTGGGTTATCTTTGTTGCTTACTGATTTTAGCGTTGAAAACGTTGCTCGTTATAGCTGGTCCCACGGCGGTTGGTAAGACCGCCCTATGTGTTCAACTGGCCAAAACCCTGAAAACCGATGTGATTTCTGCTGACTCCCGGCAGTTGTATCGTGAGCTAAGTATTGGCACAGCCAAACCAACGCTCGAAGAAATGGATGGGGTCAGACATCATTTTATTGACTCACACTCCATTCTGGACCCCGTAAATGCCGGGCGCTACGAACGGGAGTGTCTGGATCTACTTGATGACTTATTCAGGACAAAAGAGGTCGTGATTTTATCAGGGGGAACGGGGCTTTATATCAATGCGGTTTGTTTCGGTCTGGACGATATGCCACCCGTTGACCCTTCGCTGCGCGAACAATTATTCGCCCGGCTTCAACAGGAAGGATTAGAAAAACTGCAGCATGAACTGCGTTTGTTAGACCCGGTCTATGCCCAAACGGCCGATTTGCAGAATCCGGTTCGGGTAACGCGGGCTTTGGAAGTTTGCCTGTCCACGGGAGAACCTTACTCGTCTTTTCGTCGGCGACATACAGCCGAGCGACCCTTCCGATCGGTGCTGATCGCTCTTGAACGTCCGCGTGACGAATTGTATACGCGCATTGATGTCCGAATGGATACCATGCTTAAGGCGGGCCTGCTCGATGAAGTCCGATCGCTTGTCCCCTACCGTCAACTCCCTGCTTTACAAACGGTTGGTTATCAGGAAGTTTTTCCTTATCTGGACGGCAGTTACGATTATGACGAGATGGTTCGTTTGTTGAAGCGTAACTCAAGACGGTACGCTAAACGGCAACTAACCTGGTTCAGAAACCAGGGCAATTATACATGGGTAAGCCCGGAAGACAAGGAGGAAGTAATTGAAGCAATGATGAATGATGAATGATTCTATAAAAAGTAATTCATCATTCATCATTCGCTTACTGCGCCCTGTAGGCCAGCATGCCGCCAATTACATTCCGAACATTATTGAACCCGTTTTCTTCTAAAATCTGCTGCGCCATAGCACTGCGCTTACCTGACCGGCAATGAACGATTACTTCCTCATCCTGTAAGCCATCGAGTTCGTCCAACCGATACGACAGATCACCAAGCGGTATTAAGGTAGCACCGATGTTATCGGCTTCATATTCATTAGGTTCGCGAACATCGAACAGATTCAACGTCTCGCCCTTATCGAGCCGCTCTTTCAGCTCCTGTACGGTAATATCCATGGTTAATAGTTGTTTTGAAGTAGCAAATTAATCCGTGCATTTGACTGGTACAGATGTTCCTGTCGTCAGCCAGATACACCGGACTAATGTGTCACTTCGTTAATGTTGAATAATCAATTTTTGTACGGCCGATCGTTTATCCGCAAAAAGACGGATTAAATATAAACCATCGGGCAGATAACTCAAATCTAACGTTTGCTGCCCGCGACTTGGTTCAAGGGTGAGTAATACCCGGCCGGTGCTGTTCATAACATCCAGGTGGGTTAGGCTGGGATTATCCCATCGGATAAAACCCGTTGTTGGGTTCGGGTAGGTACGCAACGGGGCCAGGGGTTCGGGGTCTGGAACAGCCGTTACGATGGTATCGGGTTTGGCTCCCATAACAGGCCGTAGCATGAAAGCTCCCTGCACATTCAGGGAGGGCGTTGTCAAATTCTGATCCCAGTTACTACCTGCATTGTAAAAAATTTGCGACCCAAACGGGCTATTTTTATCGAATCCCAAGCGCAGAAACGTCGTATCGCTACTACTAATCTGCTGATAGCCAACATAAAATGTGTCTTTTACGGAGACGCTCTTTGTAAATTTAAACTCGACAAACCCATTTCGAGACGCTGGATACTGAGTAGAGAACGCCTGTTGATAGATGGCGGTACCGGGTCGACCGCCCCGGTTACTGTACACATTGATGACAAAAGATTGCCCTGTCTGATTGGTTGTAAAGGGCACAATACACGCCCGGACACCACTAATGGCATCGGGCTTATTCAGAATAAACCGAATCGCAATCTGCTCTCGCTGCCTGATCTGCTGGGCATATTCCCAGGTACCATCGTCGTAGGCGTAATAGTCATCGAGGGCGGCTACGGCCGAAATTGTATCGTTTCGGCGAAGACTTACGCCAGGGATGGACGGATTCTGATCATCCGTGGTGAGCAAGTCAATTTTGTACCGCAGCAAGGCTCTGGTCGCCGAGCCCAACCCGGAAACCGGCGCAGGCTTTGCGGCTTTCCGCTGAGAACTGAGCGACGGGATCAACATCGAGCTCGTCTGTGGATCGTCCTGCACAATTCGACCCGATACCTCATCCCGTATGGTAAAATCGAAGGTAGTAAAGTTGAAGTTGTTGAATAGATTATTAATGTCTGTCCTAACCGAATCGGCCATTTCACCAGCCGGGTTAACCACATACTGAGCGAGCGGCATGGCCGTATAGCGCTTTAGCAGCGGAGTAAGCGCCTGCCTGACGGCTACATCTTTCACAAATCGATCATTGACCGAGCGCCCCCGGTTCAGGTAAATGTAATCGACATTCCAGGTATCGAACGGCCCGGATTCGCGCCCGAACGAACGGAACCGAAAAGCAAATCCGGCGTGAAAAAAGGCCGCATTCCTAACTGGCACAAAAACCTGAAAAAAGTTATTGTTAACGGTTCCTCCTACTTTGGCCCATACCGTTTGCCAGATACCGGTGCGATCCAGAAACTGCACGGTGAGCGAATCGCCTGCCAGCCGGCTCAATGAATCGCCGGGATCGGGCAGTTCACCCTGGCCTTTGGCCTGCCAGTAAAAACTTAGGTAAACAGAATCGGCCGCCGATAAGCCTGCCAGGTTAATGGGCAATGAAGCCAGCGTATCGGTATAGCCCTGTGCCAGCGGATTGTTCTGCACATATGGCCGACCATTGGCCTGCAAACCATCAAACGAAGCCACATTAACGGTGGGCTGGCCAATGGCCATGGTGTTGTTGATATACACGCCACTACCTGGCCGCCAAAGAGTTGGGTCGGGCTGATCGAGGCCAGGGCGACCGCTGGCCGTCGAAAAATCATCGAAGAACGGAAGCTTCAAGGGCGTTTGAGCACTCACCCTGGCGTATGATAAACTAAAAAACAACAGCAGAAGGCCGCGCAGACAACGTCCGGCAAACGGGTTAAGCGGCTGACTAACTAAAGCAATTCTCATCGGGTATCAGGGCCGGAAATGGTTTATTGGTCTGGCTCAATGGGCCCCACGATCCACAAATCCATTGTTTCGCCAACACGAATGCGTTCGCCAGACCGGGCTTCGGGTCGTTGCCGGACCACGGTGCCGACTTCCTTTTCAGGATCTTCAACGGAAATTTTCGTGCCAACTTTTAAATTCGATCCACGAATAGCTGCTTCGGCTTCATCGAGAGGCAACCCTACAACGTTTGGAATCTCAAACATCGTACTTCCCAGGCCATCGCCCACCTCAAGATCGATCTGAGCACCCTTTGGAATGGGTGTTCCGGCTGTGATTTCCTTGCCATTATACAATTGCCGAAGCACCGAATTCTTGGCTACATCAGGCACATAAATGGGCGGCCCGCTCACCAGATCCAGCGACTTGAGGTTTAATTGCGCGCTCCGAAGCGTTAAACTAACCAGATTGGGCATCTGCACCATCGGAGCTACGCGTTTGGTAATCGTCAGGTAAATCTTACGGCCCTCTTTTACTTTAGCGTTTGCCCTTGGATACTGCTGAATGACCGTTAAGGGTTGGGCACCAGACACAAATGTACAATCGCTCACCTCATAGCGCAGGTCACGGTCGTCCAGCAGATTCTGCATTTCATCCAGGCTCAGGCGCGTCACATCAGGCACCGTAATGGTTTGCCCGTGATTTGTCGTGAAGGGTAAATAGACAAAGAAAAATGCCAGAAATAAGGTCGCCAGCAGGGCTACGATAATGCCAATATGGATCAGCAGGTCAAAAAAGGAGCGGGTGCTGATTTTAGCCATCCGGGAGTGGTGATTCGTGGCGTTTTCCTGGCGCCACCATGTTCAGTTGGTTTACTAGTTTCACAAAAGTAGCAGAATCCACAACGGGCTACCGATAGCCCGCAAACATTTTTTTCAGGTATTTGCCTACAATATCGAACTCAAGATTGACAACATCGCCCGCCTTAAGATTCCGAAAGTTAGTATGCTCATACGTATACGGGATGATGGCCACCCGAAACCGATCCACTTCTGAATTAAAAACGGTTAAACTAACCCCATTGATACAAATAGATCCTTTTTCGACCGTTACGTTCTGGTTTGCCGGTTCATCGCCTACTTCGTACTGAAAATCGAACAACCAGCTACCGTTCATGTCCTGCACGTTAATACAGGTACCGATCTGATCGACATGCCCCTGCACAATATGCCCGTCGAAACGGCCGTTGGCGGGCATACACCGCTCGAGGTTGACCCAACTGCCCGTAGTGAGCTTACCCAGATTCGTTTTTTTCAAGGTCTCATCAATGGCCGTTACCGTGTAGCTCCCATCGGCAATACTGGTAACGGTCAGGCAAACACCGTTATGACTTACACTCTGATCGATTTTCAGTTCGGGAGCCAGCGCCGACTCAATACGAAACGTGAGGTTAGTACCTTCTGCTTCAATACCCGATACAATACCCGTGGACTCAACAATACCTGTAAACATAAAAAAGATGACTTACGAACCACTTATAGTTTCTTACTTATCATGAACAGCGAACTGCCAAAGGGGGTTCGTGGTAGAAGCGCCTGCTCAACCCGGACAACCCGATAGAGAGTTTCGTTGATCCAGGAACTGGGCAGATACACATCCGACTGAGCCTCTTCGGCAGAGCGCCAGCCTAGGGCCAGTTGCAGACGCTGCCATTGGCGAATCAGTAAAATCAAGGGCGATAAAATGAAACTCCAGTAGGTAGCTGATTGAATGGACAGGCCATGTTGAGGCAGCAGGCGGTCAAAATCAGCACGAACAAATCGCCGGAGAATGCCGACGGCGACATCGTGCTCCCCACGGAAGAGGTCGAATGCGTTATTATTGGTCACCAGAACGCCACCGGGTTTCAGCCGGTCAGCCAGATCAGCCAGTAAGTGCGGTAGATCAGCTTCGGTGAAGTAACAGAACACGTCATTACAAATGATCGCATCGTACTGATTAGTGGGTTCAAAAGTCGCTAAATCCTTTAAATTGACCAGCGTAACCGGGAGTTCGCGCTGCTGACAGAAGGCCACAGCCTCTGCCGACCCGTCGACTCCCCGCAGATTCGTGTACCCTTGCCGACGCAAAAAATCCAGCAAGCCACCTGTACCGCATCCTGCGTCCAAGATAGTTATATCCCGACGCTGACGAAACATGTGTTTCAGGGCCGTGTCAACACGCTTATGCAAACTACGGTACCACCACAGTTGACCTTCCAGCCGGAACATTTTTTCGTATTCTTCTGTACGACCGATCATAAGAGTGAATGAGCAAAAAAGTGAATGAGTGAAAGGGTATCTCGTTGAACCACTCTTTCATTCTTTCGCTCTCTTTTTTATCACATAGGCGGGCAAGCCGCTGTGTGCCATAAACAACTTACCCAAATACTCCCCTAAGACACCCAGAAAGAGCAGTTGAAGGCCTATTCCTGTCAGGACGGACCAGACGACAATACCCCAGCCCGCCATGGTTGTGCCATTGATCAGCCAACTCATTAGAAAAAGTATACCGCTCAGGAGGCCCAGTCCAAACAAGGCAGCCCCCACAACAGTAAACACACGAATAGGCCATAACGAATAGCCAATAAACACGTTCAAAAACAGAGAGATTAGCTTTCGAATGGTGTAATTCGAGCGCCCGTCAAGACGGATATTATGGGGCACCTCCACGCTGCTTACGTTACGCGTTGTCCGGAAAATCAACCCATCGATGTAGGGATACGGGCCCTGGTAGCGGATGATTTCCCGCACAACCTCTTGCCGAATCAGCTTGAAACTCGACAGATAGAGATCATGTGGTTTATCGATTGAATACGTCGTTAAAGTATTGACCAGCCAACTACCTACATTCCGAAACCAGTGATGCTGCTTTTGCGCGTAACGGCTGTAGACGACGTCATACAGACCCGCTTCAGCCGTTTGAACGAGTGCCAGAATGGATTCGGGCGGATTCTGAAAATCGTCGTCGATTATCACGACATAGTCGCCTTTCGCATAGGTAAGGCCGCACAGCACCGCGTTGAATTCACCAAAGTTTCGGCGCAACGAGATAAACTGAACGTTAGTAAAACGGTCTTCTAGTTGCTGACAAATCGTTTCCGAGCGATCGCTACTTCCGTCATTAACCAGTATGATCTCAATTGATCGCCCGTTTAGGCACGTTTGCAAACGGTCGACCAGTAGCGCTATCGTGCGCTCACTATTATAAACCGGAATAACTACGGATATCTGCATTCACTCATTCGCTCTTTGAATTTATCATCTCAATAATATAGCTCACCTCATCATCCAACAATGCTGGATTAAGCGGCAAACTCACTACTTCCTGGTGCAACTGCTCAGCAATCGGAAATGATAAATGAGCAAACGCCGAATAGGCTTGTTGTCGATGGGGCGGAATTGGGTAATGTACATCCGTGCCGATTCCCCGCTCGCGAAGGTAAGTACGAAACTCATCACGCCGTGGATGACGAATGACAAACTGATGCCAGGCGTCCTGCGCCAATTGATTTGCCGGGGGCAACGTTATATCCGGGTTTTTCAAGCCGTTCAGATAGCGTGCGGCTATCGTGCGTCGGCGGGCGTTATGCTGATCGAGCAAAGGCAACTTCACGGATAAAACAGCTGCCTGAAGCTCGTCCAGGCGACTATTCACACCCAGGTAATCATTGATATATTTCTGGCGGGAGCCATAATTTCGCAGCGCCCGTACGCGTTCGGCCAGCGCATCGTCGTTGGTAGTAATAGCCCCGGCATCGCCCAGGGCACCAAGATTTTTACTGGGATAAAAACTCCAGCCTGCCGCATCCCCAAGATTACCGGCCCAATCACCCCCATAGGTTGCGCCATGCGCCTGGGCCGCATCTTCCAGTACGTTTAAGCCATACCGTTTTGCCAACGCCTTGATGGGTGTCATGTCGCAGCAGCGACCGTATAAATGAACGGGTAAGATAGCCTTTGTTCTGGGAGTGATTGCGGCTTCGATCCGGGCAGGATCGAGCAGGTATGTCTGCGGATCGGGTTCAACAAAAACGGGGGCCAGACCAGCCAGCGTGATACTCAGTACCGATGCGATATAAGCGTTTGAAGCAACGATCACTTCACTATTTGGGGAGAAATCCCAGGCCTTTAGAACCAGTGCCAGCGCATCCAGTCCGTTGGCAACGCCAATGCAGTGACGGGTTTGGCAATAAGCAGCAAACTGGTGTTCAAACGCTTCGACCTCTTCTCCTAAAATATACCAGCCAGAATTGGTAACCCGCTCAATCGCCTGTTGAATGGCCGCCTGGTAGGGCTCGTTGATTCGCTTCAGATCTAAAAACGGAATCATTCCGAATCAGCCATCAACACCCGATCTACACCTTCGCCCTTCAGATAGGGTTCATAAATATAATCATCTTTATCGTACAATTCATTTGAGATAACCAGGAGAATGGCATTAGCGGAAAAGGAGTCCATAATGTGCCAGTCGGCGGGTTGCAGAACCAGACATTGTCGGGGGTTTGTCAACAGAAAGGTCTCTTCCTGTGTTCCATTGTTGTTATATACGCGGCAACTACCACTCAGGCAAATGAGTGCTTGCCAGGTGCGCTGATGCCGATGGCCCGCCCGAGCGGTATGGCCAGCCTCATAAATATAAAAGACGCGTTGAATAACTCCCGGAATAATTCCTTCAAAAACAGTTAAGTTTCCGGTATTGGATTCAAATGTTTTCAATTCGTAGAGTTTGGCCATTCTGAGCGTAAATTTTAGTTTTGAAAAAGGAAGTATTCATTTAAGGCTTTAAATATATTGAAAAACTATACAAAACAAATGTAACACAACCGCGAATCTTGAGTACAAATACTCAAATTTGTTTGACTTTCAGCCAATACTGAACTGCTCCTTTTTATTTGTAAGCCAATTTATGATCATTTAGTTATGTTAAGAAATAAATTTTTTCTTACAGGGTTATTTCTACTCACGCTGATCGTTTTGTATTTTACCTTTTTCGATGGTGGCAATATGACGTCTGCGAGTGGATTGGAAGCTACGGTTAAGCCCGAAACATACCGCCAGGAAGTAGCGGCAAAGCGTACGGAGAAGGACCAGTTTATGCGTACAAACGGGGAGTCTCCCATTCAGGACAAAGCATCGTTCAAGGGACTTAGCTATTTTTCACCCGACCCGGCTTATCGCGTAGTAGCCCGGCTTGAACCTTTTGCCGATAAAACCCAAAAGCTGGTTGTCCATATGAGCGACGGTAGTGAGGAGGTGTATGAGAAATTTGCCCATGCCGTGTTTAGCCTGAATGGCGAAGCTCATCGGTTACTGATTGTAAAACTAGCGAACACCTATTCCATTCTGTTTCGGGATGCTACGTCAGGCAAAGAAACCTATGGTGGCGGCCGCTACATTGAACTTAACCCTGCACAAGTATCAGATAGTCAAGCAATAATAGACTTCAACACGGCGTATAACCCTTACTGTGCCTACAACCCAAGGTATGCCTGCCCGCTTCCTCCTAACGAAAATAAACTCCCCATGGCCGTGAAGGCAGGCGAGAAATATCTGGCTCATGACTAGTGGGCTCACGGGCCCACCTAGTTATTTGACATCAATTAACTGCATGAGCAATCAAGCAATTGGCTAACTTTGTGGTAATAATCTGCTTTGCCGCTGTATGGAAGTCTCCTATAAATGGTTACAAGAGTTCATTGAATTGCCTGAGTCACCCGAAGAAGTTGGCAAATTGCTGACATCAACGGGCCTGGAAGTTGAAGGAATCGAGAAAATAGACGCTGTGCCCGGTGGGCTTGAGGGGGTCGTTATTGGCGAGGTACTTACCTGTGTCAAACACCCCGATGCGGATAAACTAAGTTTGACCACGGTCGATGTGGGTGCTGATCAGCCGCTGCCCATCGTTTGTGGCGCTCCCAATGTGGCGGCTGGACAGAAAGTTGTGGTAGCTCTGGTTGGCGCCACACTTCACCCTACTTCGGGCGATGCGTTTCAGATAAAAAAAGCTAAAATTCGTGGATCTGCTTCCGAGGGCATGATCTGCGCCGAAGACGAAATTGGATTAGGTACATCCCATGCAGGGATCATCGTGCTCGATCCGAACGGCCCGGTGTCCCGATTGCCAAACGGCACACCGGCCGCCCGCTATTTCAATCTCGAAGCCGATTACCAAATCGCTATTGGCCTGACACCCAACCGGATCGATGCCGCTTCTCACTTAGGAACAGCCCGTGACTTAAAGGCGGTGTTGAATCGTCCGCTCCGGTTACCATCGGTTGATGCCTTTGTGGTTAACAACACGGATTTAACACTCGATGTACAGGTCGACGATCCAACGGCCTGCCCACGGTATGCGGGCCTGACACTGAGTGGGCTGACAGTTGGCGAATCGCCGGATTGGTTAAAACAGCGTTTGGTGAGTATTGGGTTGAACCCCATCAACAACATTGTGGACATAACGAATTTCGTTTGCTACGATCTGGGACAGCCACTGCATGCCTTCGATGCGGCAAAAATTTCGGGCAACAAGGTGGTTGTTAAAACACTGCCCGAAGGCACACCGTTTGTCACACTCGATGGCGTAGAGCGCAAACTCACCGCAACGGACCTGATGATCTGTGATGCTGAAAAACCCATGTGCATTGCCGGTGTGTTTGGCGGTCAATACTCCGGTGTGTCGGCGCAGACAACCAGCATTTTTCTCGAATCAGCTTATTTCTCGCCAACCTCTATTCGTAAAACCGCGCAGCATCATGGTCTGAAAACCGATGCATCCTTTCGTTTTGAACGGGGTATCGACCCGAACATCACGATCTTTGCGCTAAAACGGGCAGCTTTGCTCATTCAGGAAGTGGCCGGCGGAACGGTTAGCTCTGCGATTACCGACATCTACCCAACGCCGATCGATGCGTTCCGGGTGCCGGTTCGATATCGTAACGTTGACCGGTTGATTGGTATTCAGATCGACCATGCTGAAATCCACCGGATTCTGGACGCCCTGGACATTCAGGCTGAATCAATCAATGACGATGGGTTCACAGCCATTGTGCCGGCCTATCGCGTCGATGTGACACGGGAAGCCGACGTGATCGAAGAGATTCTTCGCATTTACGGCCTGGACAACATTCCGCTTTCGGCGAATCTTGCCGCCGAATCGCTCTCTGTATTTCCGAAAACTGACCCCGACCAATGGCAGAGCCGGGTGAGCCAATTGATGGCGGCCAACGGATTTCACGAAATCCTGATGCTGTCCCTGACTCGCCCTGCGTATAACGATGCCATCCGTCAATCCTTAACGGGCGATGATGTTGTTCTGCTCAATCCGTTAAGTGACGATCTGTCTGTGATGCGGCAAACATTGCTGTTTTCAACGCTGGAAACACTGGTTTATAACCTGAACCGGCGGCAGAAAGACCTGAAAACGGTTGAATTTGGCAAGGTCTATCATAAAGTAAAGCTTGAGGATGGCGCGACTAAATACGTTGAGCGAATGCGGATGAGCCTGTCCATGATTGGGAATCAAAACCCGGAAAGCTGGCTTCAAAAGGGTCAACCCGTGGCCTACCACGATCTGGCAACAGCCGTCCAACGGGTTTTAAACCTATTTCGGATCAAAACATTTGAGACGCAGCCAGCCGACACGACCCTTTTTCAATATGGTCTGACATACGTTGTCAACAAAAAACCATTGGTTAGCCTGGGGCTGGTCAATGCCAGACTGACGAAATTAGTCGACCTGAAGCAACCCGTTTTTTATGCCGATTTCGACTGGGAGATGTTGCTCAAACTAGCTTCTGGAAAGATGCGCTACGAGGAGGTCTCCAAGTTTCCGGAAGTTCGGCGTGACCTGTCGCTCGTTATCGATAAGGCTATTTCCTTCGAGCAGATCAGCCGATTGGCTCGTCAAACGGAGCGAAAATTATTACGCACAATAAATGTGTTTGATGTGTATGAAGGTGAAAACCTTGGTGAAGGGAAAAAAGCCTACTCGGTCAACTTTATGTTACAGGATACGGCTCAAACCCTCACGGACGTAACCATCGACAAAACAATGCAACGACTTATGACTGCTTTTGAGCAGGAATTGGGCGCTGTGATTAGAAAATGATTGACTTGTTGAATGATAGATTGATTGAATAGTTATCGTATACGTTACTCAATCAATCTATCATTCAGCAAGTCAACAATTTATTACAACCGTGGTAAGCGAACATCAAATTATTGCCCTAGTTGAGCGGTTTGAGCACAAACTCAAGCAGCTGACGAGAGTATATACGGATACGCAAAAGCAGGTTGAACAACTGGAACTGGAAAACTCTGCCTTACAGGAAAGCCTGCGAAAAGAGCAGGAATTGGTAAGACAACTACGGAAAAAACCAGTTATTCCAGAAAAAAATACACCAAAGTCGAAAGATGTTGGTATAATTGTAAAAGACAATCTGTCTGAGACAGATACGAATGCTGAATTAAAACAACAACTCGACGAGTATATCCGGGAATTGGAACGGTGCATTGCTCACTTGAGTAGTTTGTCATAAACCCAAATTGGCTCCGGGGCCTAGCCCAATCTGAGCCGACTGCAGCGATGGAAGAATTGCCAATTCGCGTGAAAATTGCCGACCGATTCTACAAACTAGCTGTAGAGCCGGAATCAGAGGCTATTGTGCGCGAAGCCGCCAAATTGATTCAGGACGAACTGAAGCAATATCGGGAAAAAGGCCTGTCTGATACACAGGAAGCTCTGGCGATGATAGCCTTCGACTGCCTAGTTACCAAGCTTAGAGGAGAACGACAGATGCAACGATTACAACAAATGGTGTTTGACAAAATAACTCAATTAGATCAGGTCGTCACGCCGGTCATTTCGACATAAAAACGACGGGCTTCCACCCTTACATTACTCAGAGTTGACGTTCAGAGCACTCGTATTGCAGCAGGTTGATGGTTTATTTTTTCAACCCTAACGATATAGTCCGATGGACATTCCAGTTTGGTTAACGATTCTTGCCGCCCTTGTTGGGGGTGGTATTGGCATATTAATTGGCCGTCAGACCATGGCGGGCGTTCGCGCAAAGCACGAGAAAGAAGCAGAGGAGAAAGCAGCCGCAATTTTAAAAAACGCTGAATTACAGGCTGAAACTATCAAAAAAGATCGAATATTAGAAGCAAAAGAGAAGTATCTGAAACTGAAAACTGAATTTGAAGAAACGACGAATCAGAAACGAAATATACTCCTTCAGAACGAAACCAAGCTTAAACAGCGCGAACAGCAACTCGCCCAGCAGGCCGATCAGCAACGGAACCGCGAAAACGAGTTGAATCAGCAGCGCAATGAACTTGGGCAACAAAAAAATAGCCTGTCGCAGCAGATCGACGCCCTCAACAAGCGTCGGGAAGATGTTGATCGACGGCAGCAGGAAGCGGATCGGATGCTGGCCGACCAGGTAGCTCAACTTGAAAAAATTGCGGGCCTTTCTGCCGATCAGGCCCGTGAGCAACTTGTTGAAAACCTTAAGGCTGAAGCCGAAACGCGAGCCTCTTCGTACATCAAAAACATTGTTGAAGAAGCCAAACTGACGGCTACCAAGGAAGCCAAAAAGGTAGTGATTGAAACCATTCAACGGACCGCTACCGAACACGCCATCGAGAACTGTGTATCGGTTTTCAACATCGAATCCGATGACGTTAAAGGCAAAGTAATTGGTCGGGAAGGCCGAAATATCCGGGCACTCGAAGCGGCAACGGGTGTCGAAATCATCGTTGACGATACGCCCGAAGCAATCATCATTTCAGGCTTCGATCCGGTTCGTCGGGAAATTGCCCGGCTATCGCTGCACCGGCTGGTTCAGGATGGTCGTATTCACCCTGCTCGTATTGAAGAGATTGTGGCTAAAACCCGCAAAAATATCGAAGATGAAATTGTCGAGATCGGCGAGCGTACAGTCATCGATCTGGGCATTCACGGCCTCCACCCCGAGCTGATCAAGATGGTTGGCCGGATGCGTTTCCGGTCTAGTTACGGCCAGAACCTGCTCCAACACTCACGCGAGGTGGCCAAGCTTTGTGCGACCATGGCTGCCGAGCTGGGGTTAAACGCTAAATTGGCCAAACGAGCCGGTCTGCTCCACGATATTGGTAAAGTTTGGCCTGAAGAAGCTGAACTGCCCCACGCTATTTTGGGCATGGAGCTGGCAAAAAAATACAAAGAGAATCCAGAAGTCATCAATGCTATTGGAGCTCACCACGACGAAATCGAGATGACGAGCATGATCTCGCCGATCGTTCAGGTATGTGATGCCGTATCCGGTTCTCGGCCGGGTGCCCGTCGAGAAATGATGGAGTCGTATATAAAACGGCTCAAAGAGTTGGAAGAACTGGCGGGCAACTTCCCCGGGGTAACCAAATGTTACGCGATTCAGGCGGGCCGCGAACTGCGGATCATGGTCGACGCCGACCACGTATCCGATGAACGGGCGGGCATATTATCGTACGAGATTTCTCAAAAAATAGAAAAAGAAATGCAATACCCCGGCCAGATCAAAGTGACGGTTATCCGGGAAATGAGAGCAGTCGCTTACGCTAAATAAATGGTAAAAAAGAACGCGGAATAGGCGGATCAGTCAAATTAAAACGGATAGACAACTGGTATAATCTGTTTTAATTTGACTGATCCGCCTATTCCGCGTTCCGGTTAAATACTACTTACTATGGATTTCCTGACCACCCTTTTACTTTTACTCGTTGGCGCAGGCGGAGGTGTGGCTCTGGCTGGCACAGTGCGTAAACGGACGGGAATAACGAATGTCCGCCGGGACTCCGTCTTGTTGCTGGAGCGTATTGAAAAAGTGTTTAAAGTGGTGATGGCTGAAGGATACTTTTCGGAAATCTATAATTATCAGGATCAGAAGAAAATCCTGTACGTGTTGAATGACCCGAAGAAGGCGATGGTCATTGCGAAAGCAAAAGTGCTGGTCGGTTTTGACTTCGCTAAAGTTCGATTCAGGGCTGTGGATAACGGCGATAAAAAGTTGATCATCGAGTCGTTCCCCGAACCCGAAGTCCTGTCCATTGATACCGACTACACCTTCTACGATATTCAGGCGGGTATTCTGAATCATTTCAGTGGAGACGACTACACCCAGATCCTGGACGAAGCCAAGCAGGCTATGAATGAGCGGGCCATGCAAAGCGACCTGCCCAAAATCGCCAACAATCAAATTCAATACATGATGTATCAGTTGGCGAGTTCTATGGGCTGGCAACTCCAGCTTCCAGAAGCCGATCAGCAGAAATTAGAAGCCCTCAAAGCCCAGGCAGAAGACAAAATACAGGAAACAAAACGGTTGACCTCCGGGTATTCCGACGAAAACTAACATTCCGCCAACTTAGTGGCTGGGATATAGTTTGATAAGAAAACTTATTGGCTATGCGAATTAGTTACTTACTTCTGTTTCTATTTCCATTGTTCGTCAACGCTCAGGTTATTGTTGATGGTGGTCAGTTCTGCCAGATGGGGAAGATCCGCTACTTCGGGCAACTATCTGCCAATCCTAAAGCGCGACTTGCCTATCCCGGCGATGCGACTATTGACGTCACCTATTATGGCCTCGACCTCCGCCTGACCACCACGCCAGCCAAACTAATTGGAGCCACGACCATTACGCTGAAGAGTACGGCATCTGGATTGAGCAGTTTTTTTCTGGATCTGAATTCAACTACCACAACAACGGGCTTGGGCTTGCGGGTTGATTCTGTGAAAACGGGTAACCAGGCGCTACCCTTTCAGCACGCCCAAAACAAACTAACCATTACGCCCCCGCAACCCCTGGCAAATGGACAGGCCCTAACGCTGACCGTCTTTTATCAGGGCGTACCAAATGGTACTGCCAATGGCAGTTTCGTGTTCGATAAACATGAAACGACAACCGATCCGGTCATTTGGAATCTCAGTGAGCCCTATGGTGCATCGGACTGGTTTCCCTGCCGAGATACCCCTGCCGATAAAGCAGATTCTTCCTCTGTCCGGATTACGGCCCCGGCTCAGTTGGTCTCGGTTTCGAACGGGAAGCTGATCAGCACGACTACCAATACCGACGGCACCCGAACGTATTTGTGGCGCAACAGTTACCCGATTGCTCAGTATCTTATTTCAATAGCCGTATCGAACTACACGCAATATGATACGCCGTTCACGTCCGGGAATCAGACGATGCCCGTCACGCACTACATTTACCCGGAAAACCTGGCTCAGGTTAAGAGTAGCCTCGACCTGACTCCGGGCATGATCCAGCTATTCACCGATCGGTTTGGTCCTTATCCATTCTTGCGGGAGAAATATGGACATGCTCAGTTTGCCAGAAATAATGGGGGGATGGAGCACCAAACAATCTCCTCTATGGGAATCAGTTCGTTGACGCCAAGTGTCATCGCACATGAATTAACTCACCAGTGGTTTGGCGACAAAATTACCTGCCGGGACTGGCAGAATATCTGGCTCAACGAAGGCTTTGCCTCCTACGGCGAAGCCATTTATGCAGAGTCCGTTAGTGGACAAACGGGTTATTTATCCACGATGAATAACTTTATAAGTAGCGCTCGTACGGCTCGCGGTTCGATCTACGTTCAGGATATCAGCAACGCCAATACTATTTTTAACAGTGCCCGTACCTATGCCAAAGGCGCAACCGTTTTGCACATGCTTCGGGGCATCCTGGGCGATGATCTGTTTTTCCAGACATTGCGTAGCTACGTAGCCAACCCAACGCTGGCTTACAACACAGCCGTAACGGAGGACTTTCAAAAGGTAGCCCAGCAAGTGTCCAATCGCTCTCTGGATTATTTTTTCAAAGAATGGATTTACGGTGAAGGGTACCCAACCTACAAAGCCACGGTAACGCCGGGAAGCACAGCCAACACCGTAGCGGTTCGGCTTGAACAACGAAATACGACGGCCACTACCCCTACCTCATTCACGATGCCTGTTCAGATAAAGGTGCAATCGGCGGCTGGCGATACAACTGTGACGGTACTTAACGATCAGGCCGATCAAACGTTCACCTTGCCGGTGAAGGGTACTATTTCCGGGCTCCTAATCGACCCCAACAACTGGATTCTTAAAACCGTCGAGTCAGTCAGTTTACCTACATCGGTAACAACCGCCATTGTAACCGCGGTTGATGATCCCACTTCAGATACATTTCGCATTTATCCCAACCCGACCACGGAAAGCGTGCTCGTCGATTTCACCCTATCGACCACTGGGGCAGCCAACATCTCCCTAGTGAACCAACTGGGTCAATGCGTTCAAACGACGCAGGAGCAAACCCTTAGACCCGGCAAATACACCCGAACTGTGAACCTGCGGGGCCTGGCTGCCGGGCGCTACACCATAACCGTTGAAACGCCTGCGGGACAACAAAGCCGGGTAGTTCTGGTCCGTTAACGACTTTGTCGTACATGAAAAAATCCGTAGTGTTCCTATTATTTAATGTTAGTTTATTAACCTGTAGCCTGGTTTCCGGACAAGACAAACTTGGCATCACGCGCCATAATCACATCTCGATCCATGTCAAAGATGTTCCTACAAGTGCTACTTTTTATCGGGATGTCCTAGGCCTTAAGCCCATACCGGTACCCGACAACCTGAAGGCCACACGTGCCTGGTTCGACCTGGGCAATGGCCAGCAAATTCATCTGCTGGACGGCCGGACAGAACAAATTGTTCATGATCGCAACGGAAGCCATTATGCGCTGTTCGTTGAGGATATCAATAAATCGGAACAGTATCTAAAAAGCAAAAATGTGCCTTATCATAGACAGGTTCGCTTCGATGGTATCGTTCAGGTTTACTTCTCGGATCTTGATGGCTATTTATTTGAATTAAACGAAGATAAAAAGCCAATAACGGCTAACTGACCAAATCAGGCCATTTTTTTGCCGATAGGCAGGCTTTGTCAGGTACGGGTCCGCTACCTCAATTAAATGAGTAGGGGACTAACATTTCCAGGTGGTTTGGGTTATAAAATAGAATAAGTAGTCTGGTCTATTGGTGAACTGGATATACTTATATAATCCCCTCCTATATTTATGAAAGTACCAAACTCGACGCATGCTATAGGCGATAATGCCGCCCTCTCTGACCCATCCCCTATATCCACATATACCCATAAGTCGGCTTTCGATGCCGGGGTTAATGATGTTCACGATCT
This sequence comes from Spirosoma horti, assembly GCF_054776595.1. NCBI lineage: Bacteria > Pseudomonadati > Bacteroidota > Cytophagia > Cytophagales > Cytophagaceae > Spirosoma > Spirosoma horti. The sequence continues at coordinate 55,980 of NZ_BAAHBQ010000005.1, read as the reverse complement.
GATTTGCTTCTCGCATTTACGCTGGAATTTCGTTTACCAACGCCCCCAGCACTTACTTGGCCGGGCGGCTAAAAATTACAAGGTCTGGTTCATTGAAGAACCCATGTGGAGTGATACGCTGCACATGAGCATCAACCAACAGACCGATCGACTGACCATACTTGTTCCGCACCTGCCACACGGTACCAAGCCTGATGAAGCCATTCGCCTTCAACGTCAGTTGCTAGACGACTTTATTGCTCGTGAGCACATTCATTCGTTTATCGCCTGGTATTATACACCTATGGCTTTGCTTTTCAGCGATCATCTGAAACCTGCGCTTACCGTGTATGATTGTATGGACGAATTGTCGGCCTTTTGGGGCGCGCCAGTTCAGCTACTTGAAAAGGAAAAACAACTTATACAGCAGGCTGAAATTATGTTTACCGGTGGGTACAGCTTGTATGAAGCGAAACGTAACCGGCATCCACATGTGTTTGCTTTCCCGAGTAGTATCGATTTTGCTCATTTTGCGTCAGCCCGGAAACCCCAACCCGATCCAGCCGACCAACGCGCGCTGCCTAATCCGAGAATTGGCTTTAGCGGGGTGATCGACGAACGATTTGATTATAAGTTATTAACCGAACTGGCGGAGCGTCGTCCGGAATGGCAGTTTATTTTGTTGGGTCCGATTGTAAAAATTGATCGGGCTCTGTTACCTAACAAGCCAAATGTGCATTACTTGGGCATGAAGGCTTACAAAGAGCTACCCACCTATTTCAGCAATTGGGATGTAGCCATGTTGCCGTTTGCCTTGAATGAGTCGACAAAGTTTATAAGTCCGACCAAAACGCCCGAATATCTGGCGGCAGGTTTACCCGTAGTTTCCACGCCTATTCGTGACGTCATTCGCATGTATGGCTCGAAAGAATTCGTACAAATTGCCGACTCGGCACAGGCTTTTGAGGTAGCCATCGAGCAAGCACTCACCAGCCGTAACTCCGGTAACTGGACGGATATCGACGCATTCTTAAATGAAAATTCCTGGGATCATACCTGGAGTGAAATGAATCGACTCCTGACGGCTCAACTGAGTATGGTTGTCGATCAATAAGATATCCGGTAGTCATTGGCGGGCATCAACGTACTCTTAGTGCCCGCCAACGACAACGGATGGCTTACTGGTTCACTCCCCTTTTGGCACAACGAGGACAACGTCCTCTTTCTCAACCAGCACCTGCCCTTCGGCCAACCCTTTAGGCTTACGAACGTATTTTTTGGGGGTTACAATGACCGGACACAAACTATCTGTCCGACGTTTGGAATACCAGGCCGCCAGCTCGGCAGCGCGCTCGATAACGCTTTTTGGAAACGATTTGCCTGCTTTATATTTTATAACTACATGCGACCCTGTAACATCACGGGCATGTAGCCAAAGGTCATCCTTATAGGTATACCGTTGGGTAAGCAAATCATTGTTTTTCGCATTTCGGCCAATCAAAATGCGGAACCCTTCGTATGTCATTTCCTTAAATAAAGCCGCTACTTCGCCTGTACTGGCCAAAACACCGTCACTCAGCAAATTATGCTGCTTAATGTACTTACGGAGTTCTTTCAGACTTTGTATTTTATCAAGATCTGCTTTCTGTTGCTCAATACGAATCAGTTCCGCTTCACGAGCAGCTATCTGATCGCTTAAGTGCTGTTCTTCTATCTTTTCATTTTTAGCCTTTCGATAAAAGTTTTCGGCATTCTTTTGCGGGCTTAGATCCGGTTTAAGTTTGATATCGATGGGTCGGTCCCGGTAGAAATCGTATAGGGTTAACCGTTCAGGTGATTTAACACTTGCAGTAGACGGTATCTCGTGTAAATTGGCCATTATAATATGACCGATTTCTTCATGACTGGCTCCTTCATCCCTGAGCATTAGCCGCTGCATGGATATATCAATCTGATTCTCAGCGCGCTTCCGGCGTTTTTCAATTAATCGAAGCAGATTTGCTTTCTCAAGCTCAAAGGTCGTTAACCCGTTCAGCGCAATAAAGAATCGATTGGCGGCTTCTATAGGATCATGAAACTCGCGCTGAGGTGGATCGTCAGCTCGTACCTCAAAAGGAAGCAAACTAAGCGTTGGCTTATGGTCCAGACGAATCAGGTAATATGTTGGATGCTCCAATTGCTGCAAAGTATCCTGAATAACTGACCAGCATTCTTTGCTCCCCACGTCAATCCCAGCCTGTGTGGCGCTTTTATCAATCCATTTATTAACGACTTTGCCAAACGTCGGGAATAGCTTTTTATGGTCGAAATGAGCCTGCTCAAAAGCCGCATAGGACTGGTCAATGGGCCGATCGAACGCATCGAGCAGCAGATGTTCATCGGTTGCTAACTGCCTATTAAATAAATCGATTACCTGATTACCTTGAAAAGCTACTAAGTTGGGACGATTACCAAAAAATTTAAAGACCAATGTAAAATCATCTTCCAGCAGGATGGCCAGACATCGTTCATTCACAAAGGAGCGTACCCCCAGAACAGCTCGCCCCTTACCCGGCTCACCAATGACCGAATCGAAGAGATCAACGCTATTTGTACGAGCGCGCTGAACGGTATCCGGAAAAAACAAACCCGAGAAATCGGGCCGTAATGTCGCTTTAATATGAAACGGTCTGTAGTAATTAGCTTTTCCTTTTGCCTGGGCAAACACTAAAACAACCTCATCCCGATCCTGACTATAACACTCCATAAATCGGAGCCCAGTCGTATGAATGGATTGGTTTGAAGAGGCCAAGGTGGAATTACTCAATAAATACAATTGAAGTGCTGGCGCAAGTTGCCTTAGAAAGTAATAATTTGTATGCATAATGTAACAAAGCTACAGCTTAAACAATTGAATACTTTTTTTAGACCATATATAAATTAAAGCTAATTATATCTAACTAAAATATAATGGTTCTAAGTTTTATAGCATCGACAAAGGCTTAAATTACTGATAATCAGCTTTTTAAATAATTTTCAATATAACAATACACATATATAATAAGATTTAATAATGTCATTATTACACAATTATTACAATTTCCTTTTGAAATATGATTTAATCAGCATAATATTGATGCGTTTAACTCAATATAAAACCAACCTAATCTTCATGAAAGCATCGCTCTACAGATTTCTGCAGACCGCTTTTCTGGGTACAGTCCTATTACTGTGGAGCCTTACGGCTTCTGCCCAGGACCGTCGCCTGACGGGTAAAATTACTGGCGTTGACGGAGCCGTTCCAGGCGCCAACGTTGTTTTAAAGGGAACCCAAACGGGTACTGCAACTGACGCTGAAGGTAACTATGCCATCAACATTCGGGGAGCAAATCCAGTGCTGGTCATATCGGCCATTGGCTTCAAAACGCAGGAAGTTACAGTAGGTAACAAAACAAGCGTTGACGTTACGCTCGAAGACGACGCCACTGCCTTAAGTGAAGTCGTCGTTACTGGGTATTCGACAGAAAATCGCCGGGACGTAACGGGAGCTGTATCGACGGTAAAACCAGCCCAGCTAAAAGTTGTTCCGTCAACGAACGTTGAACAGCAATTACAGGGTCGCGTAGCTGGGGTAACCGTTATCACCAACGGGCAGCCAGGAACAACAAGCCAGGTACGTGTACGTGGATTTGGCTCATTTGGAGGTAACCAGCCACTGTATGTGGTCGACGGAGTACCTACTCAAAGTATTCAATACATTGCGCCTGATGATATTGAAACAACCACCGTTCTGAAAGATGCAGCTTCTGCATCTGTTTACGGAGCACGTGCAGCATCGGGTGTAATTGTATTAACAACCAAAAAAGGTCAGCGTCGGGCTCAAAAACTGAGCATTTCCTATGATGGCTTATATGGTGTTACGGATCCAGGTCATGGTCAAAAAATCCTGAACCCTCAAGAGCAGGCAGACTGGACCTGGCAAGCACGGAAAAACGACCTTTTCCAGGCAGGAACAGCTGTTGGTCCTGACAGCTTTACTGGTATTGCCAACGGCCAATACGGCTCAGGTCAAACGCCAGTTCTACCAGATTATTTGCTGGTAGGTAGCAGAACCGGCGTTGCTGCATCACAAGTTGATTTAACAGCCGAAGCGGCCAAGTACAATATCAACCCTGCCAACGGCGCTATTTACAACGTTATTCCGGCGAACAAAGCAGGTACGGATTGGTACGGAGCCATTACACGGGTTGCTCCGTTAATGCGTCATACATTAGGCTTTTCAGGGGGCACAGAATCAAGCCGTTACTATCTCAGCCTCGGTATGCAACAACAGGCCGGGATTATAACATACAACGATTTCTCGCGTTACACGTTCCGAGTTAACACGGAATTTGATCTTACAAAGAAATTGCGGTTTGGTGAGAATATCCAGTTAGCCTATGTGTCAACGACTGGTTTACAGGGTAGCACAGGAAGCACACTTGGAAACGGAACAAACAACAATTCCAGTGTTGCTGCCGATGAAAACGATATTTTATTAGCGTTTCGTCAAGCCCCAATTATACCGGTATATAACTCGTTCGGTGGGTATGCGGGTACAGCTGCATCAGGTTTCAATAATGCTCGGAACCCTGTGGCTAACCGCATCGGAGCTAAGGATAACTTAAATTACAACCTTATTGCTTTCGGGAACGCTTATCTGGAATATGACGTGATTCCAGCGTTAACTTTACGTAGCAGCCTAGGTGGAACCTACTTTAGCAATTACAGCAATTCGTATAACCGAGCTCAGTATGAGAACTCAGAGAACAATACGAACTACGTGTATAACGAAGGAGCCAATGTCGGATTAGCCTGGACTTTCACCAACACAGCTCAGTACAAACAGAAATTTGGCATTCATGATATCAGTGTTTTAGCGGGTATTGAAGCGTTAAATACAGGTAATGGCCGGGGAATTAACGGTTCAGGTTTGAATCCTTTCACAACCGATCCAAACTATGTAACGATTGGCACCACTACGCCGGGCGCTACCCGTAGCGTAAACAGCTATTATGGTAAGGGGAATAACTTCTACTCAATATTTGGCCAGGCGCGGTACACGTACAATGACAAATATATCTTAACTGGTGTTGTTCGTCGTGACGGTTCTTCGCAGTTTGGACCATCGAACCGGTATGGGGTATTCCCAGCTGTTTCGGCAGCGTGGCGTCTTTCGAGCGAGGAATTCATGAAAAACCTACCCTGGATATCTGACCTTAAAGTTCGGGGTGGTTACGGTTTGATGGGTAACTCCAACTACTTGAGTGCAACAAACCAACTTACTTTGTATGGTACCAATGCGGCTAACAGCTATGATATTACGGGGGCTAACACATCTGTGCAGTCCGGTAATTATCGTAGTCAGATTGGTAACCCAGATGCTAAATGGGAAACCAGTATTACGTCCAATATCGGTGTAGATGGATCTTTCTTTAACAACAAGTTAGAAGTAGTACTTGACTTTTGGCAGAAAGACACAAAAGACTTACTCTATCCATTAGCGCTTCCTGGTGTTGTCGGCGTTCGTGCCAATGCGCCCTATGTTAACGTTGCTAGTATGCGCAATAAAGGGATTGACCTTTTGGTTACTACTCGCGGTAACGTTACAGGTGACTTGGGATATGAAGTTACCGCAGTTGGTAGCATCCTGGACAATAAGATTACGGCAATTGCTCCATCAGTTCCTTTCTTCACAGCTAACGGACAGCGCCTAAGTACACCCGTTGTTCGGAATGAACCTGGGCATGACCTTTCCTCATTCTATGGATACAAGGTTATTGGCCTGTTCAACAGCAAGGAAGAGGTGGCTGCTGCCGCCACGCAAAGTGGAGCAGCGCCAGGACGTTTCCGGTATCAGGATACAAATGGTGATAAAACTATCAACGATGACGACCGCGTATACTTGGGTAGCCCAATTCCAAAGTTTACGGGAAGTGTAACGCTAACGCTTAAATACAAAGGCTTTGACCTGAACACACAAGTATATGCGTCGCTGGGTAACAAGATCTTTAACAACTCAAAGTGGTACACTGACTTCTATCCTTCTTTTCCAGGAGCAGCTGTAAGTACCCGGGTAAAAGATTCCTGGTTGCCTACTCATACCAACACGAGCGTGCCGATTTTTGAAAACACATCGAACTTCAGCACGAACCAGGTTGCTAACTCATACTATGTGGAAAATGGCTCTTATGGTCGGATGCAATACTTAACCTTAGGCTACACGTTTCCTGCGAAACTGTTGAGTCGGGCTAACTTAAGTCGTTTGCGCTTATCATTATCCGCTACCAACCTATTCACCATCACAAAATATAGTGGTCTGGATCCAGCTGTTGGTGGTTCAGCTGACCAAAACTTTGGGATCGACATTGGCAACTATCCTGTTACACGGGGTTACAACGTTGGTTTAAGCTTTGGCTTCTAAACTAAATAGATAGTCAGTAGCGAGTTCTCAACCTTGAAAACTCGCTACTACAAACATCAATTATCTAATCTTAGGTAAATTACACTATGAAAAATACCATTATAAAGGGGGTAGCAGTAACAGCAATGCTCACGCTGGTTACGTTCGCCTGTAAAGACAAATTTTTGGATGTACCGGCTACTGGTCAATTGGCCCTAAGTCAAACGACTTCCAAGGCTGGACTTGAAGCATTGTTACTTTCCTCGTATGCTCAATTAAATGGACGGGGCTTCTCAAGAGCTACCAGTTCATTCAACTGGGTACGGGGTAGTGTTTCAGGCGGGGAAGCTAACAAAGGCTCGAACTCAGGAGATGGTGGTGGTAACACTAACTTCAATACCTTCCAGCGTTACGAGATACTTCCAACAAATGGCGACATCAATGATAAATGGCGAGGTATGTATGAAGGCATTAGCCGGGCTAATGCCGCTATTCGTGCGCTTGCATCTGCTGGCTCCGATGTCACCGCAGCGGATAAAGTACGTATAAGTGCAGAAGCTCGTTTCTTACGGGCCCACTACCATTTTGAGTTGAAGCGTTCTTTCAATATGGTTCCTTATATTGATGAAACGCTCGATTATGGATCAGGTATTGAAAAAGTTACGAACGCTACAGACATCTGGCCAAAAATTGAAGCTGACTTCAAATTTGCAGTCGATAACCTGCCCGCTACGCAGGGTGCGGTTGGCCGAGCCAATAAATGGGCAGCAACCGCTTATCTAGCAAAGACGTACCTTTATCAAAAGAAGTATACAGACGCAAAAACGTTATTTGATCAGGTTATTGCCAGTGGTACAACATCAGACGGTAAAAAATACGGTTTGGTAACAAATTACACGGATCTCTTTAATGCTGCTAAGGACAATAGCCAAGAGTCTGTTTTTGCTATTCAGGCAGCAGTTAATACTGGAGATGTGAGTAATTCAGCTCAGGAGTTAGACCTAAACTTCCCTTATAATACAGGGTCGAATGGTCCTGCTGGTTGCTGCGGATTTTTTGCTCCAAGCTTTGAATTAGCTAACTCATTCCGTGTGAGCACAACTGGTTTACCCCTGCTTGATGGCTCTTACAATTCAGTAGCTAACCAGTTAAAAAATGACCAGGGTATTGAATCAAAGGCAGCTTTCACTCCAGACGCAGGGCCAGTTGACCCACGTTTAGACTGGTCGATAGGCCGTCGGGGCCTTCCATATCTGGATTGGCAGGTACACCCAGGTCTTGACTGGATTCGTGATCAAAGTTATGCCGGACCTTATTCGCCTAAAAAGTTCGTGTTTTATCGCTCGCAGGATAAAAGCCTGACTGATGGTAGCTCTTGGACAGATGGCTACTCAGCTATCAACTACAACATCATTCGTTTTGCAGATGTACTCCTGATGGCTGCTGAAGTTGAAATTGAGGCAGGTAGTCTGGAAGTGGCTCGTAATTACGTAAATCAGGTTAGAGCTCGAGCTGCTAACCCAGATACATGGGTTAAGGGAACTGATGGCAAAAACGCGGCTAACTATGTGATTAGTACTTATACAACTGCCTTTGCTAGTAAAGAGGCTGCCCGGGCTGCTGTTCAGTTCGAACGTAAATTAGAACTCTCAGGCGAAGGACACCGCTTCTATGACCTCGTACGATGGGGCATTGCGGCACCCACACTGAATGCGTTCCTTGCTTATGAAAGTGTAAAACTACCGACTGGTTATTCAGGGGCTAAGTTTACAGCGAATAAGGACGAATACTTCCCGATTCCGCAAACACAAATTGATTACCAAGGTAAAGATATCCTTAAGCAAAACCCAGGGTACTAAGCGAATGGCTGTAGTACTTAGTTAAATAAAAAAAGCCTTTTCTACTGAGTAGAAAAGGCTTTTTTTATACGAAACAATCCGCTTTGCCAAAAGTTATTACCCTACTCAACAAATAGACATATAAAATGGCAAACCACAAAACCACATACCTGCCGGGTTCGAAGGATTTACAGGCAAACCATAAACGAACCCGAAATTATGAAGCGCATGATACGGGAAAGGACCGTCCTAACGCGGAGCGTACTATGACTGACTCCGACAAGAGCAAACAAGCGCCCGAAGAAGACCATACCATGACGAACAAAACCAAGACTGAACTCGCGGAAGAGCGCGGAGGCCATGGTCACTCAGGACACAGCAGTAGCCGAAACGGCAGCCGGAAATAAATGAATGATGACTGATTAATGATTTACAAATTAAACTATCATTAATCAGTCATCATTTAAAGCATCCCCGTTCAGCGAACCCACTCCCCTTCCTTACTGTTATTTATGTAAAGCTACCCTACTGGCGTAGCTTTACTCATTATTTATAGACTATTCTTTCCCATAAGCCGCTCGGTTTGGAGCAGCTCCACGTAATGCTTTATCCCAACACCTTAGAGACTAAATTAGGGTTCAACACCATCCGCGAACGACTGAAAGAGGCCTGTGTCAGTCCACTGGGGCAGGATTATGTCGAAAAAATCCGCTTCAGCGATAATGCACAATTGATTGATAAGCTGCTTCGCCAAACAACGGAGTTCAAGCAAATTGTTCTATATGAAACGGATTTTCCGACCAGTAACTATATCGATGTCAGGCCCCATTTAGGCCGTGCCCGCGTAGAGGGAATTGCCCTTACAGAAGACGAATTCTTTGATCTTAAACTGGCCTTACGGACCATTCAGGATTGTCTCCGTTTTTTATCCAAGCGAGAAGAAACGAACAGTTTTCCTTTTCTTCGCGAACTGGCCGGACCCGTGGGCGTTGACAAAAAACTGACAGACTCTCTGGAACGGGTTATCGATGACAGGGGGCATATCCGTGATTCAGCTTCACCCGAATTAGCCAGCATCCGTCGTCGAATTATTGGTGAACAGGCTAACCTCCGTAAGCGACTCGACAGTATTTTGCGTCAGGCTCGGCAGAATGGCTGGATTCCCGACGAGCTATCCTTAACTGTACGGGGCGGCCGGCTCGTTATTCCGATTGCGGCTGAACACAAGCGAAAAATCAAGGGCTTTGTTCATGACGAATCTCAAACGGGCCAAACGGTCTATCTGGAGCCAGCGGAGGTGTTCGATGCAAACAACGAAATCCGTGAGCTGGAATATGAAGAACGACGCGAGATATACCGGATTCTGCTCGCCCTTACCGATCAGATCCGGCCCCATTTGGAGGAGTTAAAACGCGCCGTCAACTTTTTGGCTCAGATTGATTTTATCCGAGCCAAAGCCAAACTAGCGATTCAATTGGACGCCATCATGCCAAAACTGCATGAACGCCCGTTCATTAACTGGACCAACGCCCGACACCCGCTGCTTTATTTATCGTTTTCGAAAGTAGGTAAAACGGTCGTACCGCTCAGTGTTCGATTAGACGAAAAGGCCCGGATCCTCATTATTTCTGGCCCAAATGCTGGTGGTAAGTCGGTGGCACTAAAAACAATTGGCCTTATTCAGTACATGCTACAATGTGGGTTGCTTGTACCGATGGCCGACTATGCAGAGATGGGTATTTTCCAAAATCTATTCATCGACATTGGCGATGAACAGTCACTGGAGAACGACCTGAGTACTTATTCGTCGCACTTGACGGCGATGAAGCAGTTCTTGATTGGCGCCAATAAACGGACACTTTTCCTAATCGATGAATTCGGTACCGGAACAGAGCCGGGCTTGGGGGGTGCCATTGCCGAGTCAATTCTGGAAGATCTCAATAAATCAGGCGCTTATGGCGTCGTCAATACACATTATACTAATCTAAAGGTAATTGCCGACAAAACGCCCGGCCTGATAAACGGCGCTATGCGGTTTGATGGTGAGCATCTAGAGCCCCTTTACCAATTGGAAATTGGTCGGCCGGGCTCTTCGTTCGCCTTTGAGATTGCCCAGAAGATTGGGTTGCCCAAAGGCGTTATTGATCGAGCCAAAGAGAAGCTTGGCAATCAGCAGGTAAATTTCGAGAAACTCCTCAAAGAGTTGGATATTGAGAAACGCGTATTCTCGGAGAAGAATATCGAAATTGGTATCAATCAGCGTAAACTTGCTCAGCAACTGGCTGAATATACTGCCTTAAAAAATCGTCTGGACAATGAACAGAAGCAACTGATCAACGATGCGAAGCAGAAAGCCAAAGCGTTAGTGCAGGAAGCCAATCAGCGAATTGAAAATACGATTCGCGAAATCAAAGAAAACAAAGCCGAGCGGGAAGCTACGAAACAGGTTCGGCAGGCACTGGAGCGGTTTGACCAAAAAGAACTTAAGCCTGAACCGGTCGTCATCGAGACGACCAAACAAGCAGAGGATGAGTTTGAACATGACAATGGTGCCATTTCGGTAGGTAGCTATGTTCGCATATCGGGCCAAAATGCCATTGGCCAGGTACTGACCCTGCGTGGTAAAGATGCCGAAATCCGCATCGGTGATCTCAAGTCGAACGTGAAACTGAACCGACTCGAAAAAGTCAGTAAGAAAACCTTTACAGCCGCGACCGAAGTGCGGGATGACCGTCCGCGAAGCCAGGGCGTTGACATGAACGAGAAGATGCAGAACTTTAGCTTTAACCTCGATATTCGTGGAAAACGGGGTGAAGAAGCCATTGGTGAAGTAGATCGATTTGTCGATGATGCCCTGATGCTTGGCTATCCTGAACTACGCATTGTTCATGGCAAGGGCGATGGTATTCTGCGAACGCTCGTGCGTAATCACCTCCGCGGTTACAAACAGGTAGGCAAAATGGAAGACGAGCATGCTGACCGGGGCGGGGCAGGCGTTACGATTGTGAAAATGAAATAACAGTATTCAGTTTGTACGGCTCCCCGCCGAGATTTATGGCGGTTCGTTGATACGACGGACCGCCATAAACCGAATACTGTAAACTAAAACCGACTAAAAGCATGAAAGCTGTAATTTTTGATATGGATGGGGTTATTGTTGATACAAACCCACATCACCGCATTGCCTGGCGTGAATACTACCAGCGATATGGCAAAACACTAAGCGACGCCGACTTCGTCCAGTACGTATCGGGGAAACATAACAACGACATCCTGAGTCATCTTTTTGCAGGAAAGGCACTCACCACCGACGAGTCGAAACAGTTGGCTCATGAGAAAGAAGCGTTGTTTCGGGAGTTGTATAGCAAGGATATTACGCCGGTCATTGGTCTGATTCCCTTCTTGCAATCTTTAAAAGATGCCAATATTCTAACAGCCGTAGCTACCTCGGCCCCCGTCGAGAATCTCGACTTTGTTATGGATGCCCTTAACCTGCGCCCTTACTTTGATGTTTTACTCAATGAAAGCCTGGTTAATCATCCTAAACCAGATCCCGAAATTTACCAGAAAGCGATGGAGATGCTGGGTGTTGATCCAGCAGACAGTATCATTTTCGAGGACTCAATGACGGGTATTCAGGCGGCCAAAGCATCGGGTGCTTCGGTCATAGGCATGGCAACGACGCAGTCTCCGGATGAACTCCGGCCCTTTGTCGATGACGTTGTCGCGGACTTTAGCCAAATGACACTCGATCGGCTGAAAAAGCTGGTTAAGATTTTTTAACAGGATTAAATGGCATCAACCTGTATTTTTGTAAATTCAGTTCTTTAGCCGGGGGTTTAACCCGGGTCGTCTCTATAATTCAAGCCTCTATGCCCATCAAACGCCTGCTCTTTCTTTGTCTGGCCAGTCTCCTTTGTTGGTCGGGTAGTGTGCGGGCACAGGGCAAGTACGTGATTGGAACGGTCATTGATCAGGCCAACAAACAAGGCGTTGACCGGGCTACGGTTATCAATAAACGCAGCCGCCAACGAGCCCGGACAAATGCTACGGGACGTTTTTTCATGACGCTCCAACCCGGCGATTCATTGATCCTAACCAGCCAGCTATACGACCGTACCGGCATTGTCTACGATGGTACCGACAATCCCACCATTGTTGCCCGGGCGCTCCCTCCTATGCCCTATCGTGTCGTTGATCTGGCCGAGGTAACCGTAACGGGCAAACGATATGAAGAGGTAAAACGAGAAATTCAGCAGGTACTCGATGAGCCAACGGCCTCTAAAAAAGTAACTGGTGAACAGGCTTTCGACAGGCTGGCCGATGGGGCGGGCGTCACCTTGTTGTATGAGCTATTTGCCAAGCGTCCGAAAACAGACCGAAAAGCGTATTATATCATGCAGCAGGATCGTCGGCACGCGCTTGCTCTGGAACGATTCCGACTTTTGGTAGAACAGTCGACTACGTTGAAGCCTGACGAAATCGACCGCTTTTTCGACTTCTGCGATTTAGAGGATGACTACCTGCTTAAAGCGGAAGATTACGACCTCATCAACACCATTCAGCAATTGCGCAACCGGTATCGGGATGGCTTCAATCGACCCAGCCGCATTTCGCCTGACCCAAGTCAGTCACCAGCAATTAAGCAACCCTAGCTCTGGCTGCCCATCCTCTCACAGCCAACGGCGTACCTGTGCTTTGTAACTCAGATATTCCTCGCCGAATTTTTGGGCCAGGTACTGTTCCTCGCGTTCAACGATGCCTTTCTGCACCACAAAAAGCAAAGGAATGAGTAGTAACAAGCCCCACCAGGCGTTGGTGGCAACGGATACACCGACATAAATCAGCGTTAACGAAAGATACATTGGATTTCGGGTGTACCGATAAAGGCCATTGCTGACAATCGCCGTAGTAGCTCCATTTGGGTGAATGGTCGTTTTATGCTGAATCATTCCCTGAAACGCAAGCAGCAACGTAATTACCCCACTGATAAGCAAAACAAGACCAATCGTCAGGGCAGTGTGCCGGGCAAGAAGCGGTGTGGGAAAAATGTAGCTCAGCAATACCCCAATCACTAAGGTGGCACCAAATAAAAGAGGTGGGAAAGCAATTACATTTGCCTTGTCGGAATTTTTCTGAGCAGTCATACGAAATAACGTCCTGGGTCAAATCAAAAAGGTATAAACTGGTTTTAGTTGGACCTGGAATCAGAACTTATTACTGATGCGTCCCGCTTAATTCTCACAATACAATGTGAATGGCTGTTACAAAGGTCGTTACTGGATTCACGTTCCCGCTTAATCCTTTATTTTAAGGTAAAAGTCGCAAAAGCCACCAGACTAGTGAATCGAACTGATGGCTTTTTCAGTAGATAGCGATAGGTAGGCTGATGCCTTTATGTAGTTAATTAAAGTCCTACCAGGTTCTTCATTCCTTATTTGACCACGGCCCTCTACAGGACATAGCCAGGCAATCCAGTCTAATCCTCCCTTTTATAGGCATTTATCCGGTACTGCTTTCGTAGAAGTGGCTGGGATAAGTAAGTGAACAGTCCCCAGCTACCGTTTAGTAAAGTAGATCAGTTGGTTAGTCGCTAATCCGGTATTAATGAATAAGTTGTCATTAAAAGTAAGACGCTTTTTACCACTCCAACTGTGAATACTCAATGAAACTATTTACCGGGCCTGGCACGCTATCGGCCCATCTACTAACCTATACCCGCTCCATCAAGTCTACAACTTTATATCGGGTGACAGATCAGGTAGTACGCCGGGGAGTACTCTATACACTTAAAACCGGGTTTCGATTCCGACGAATTATCTGGCACGCTCATAGGCATCGGCACCTGACCAACCTACTAAAAACCAATCCACAAGTTACGGCACTCGCTCAGGCAAACCCTCGATTACTTTATAAATACCTGGGAGAGTATTTAGCCCTCGATTTGCCTACAAAGGATAAGCTGGCAATGCTCACCAGCCATTACCGCTTTTTCACGAACGCCCTACGTCCCCACTTTTTTGAGGATATTCGCCAAAAAACCTATATCTGGCAGGACTACCAGGGAGATGACTCGTTTAGTATTGGCCTGTTTTTTCCCGTTGGTTTGGACTGGGAGGGCGAATTAGCTGTTGTATTGGAATGCAATACGATCCCGGTCTACACCATTCGATTTACGGTTGTTGCGGATCCGTTAACGAACTCTTTGTTTGGCGAAAGTATCTTCGTGGGGGGAATACAAGGCGTCAGAAACCCTGAGCTTGTCAAGCAAGCTACTAAAATCCTGTTCGACATCACTCCGGCGGCTTTACTAATGGCAGCCTTGCAAGGGATTGCTCTGGCCTGTAATCTGAAGTGCATCTGGGGTGCAGGCAATGAAAGACAACTGGCGAATGGAGCGGCTTCTTTTAACTACGATGCATTTTGGGATGCCTTGGGCGGACAAAAGCAGCCGCATCAGCTATATACGCTATCGGTCCCGTTTCCCGAAAAGCCGATTGCCTCGATTAAGGCTAACCACCGCAGCCGCACTCTACGAAAACGGGAGTATAAACACAAACTCACTCAACAGGTCCGGACCCATTTTGAGGCACTGCTTCTTTAGGCTTGACAAGCGGCTTATTTTGTCCGAACGACGGTCAGTTTTTTCATCAACTCCTTTCGACTTGCCGATGGAATCGGAATGGGTGTTTTCTGATTGATCAGAAACAGATAATTCCGTTCCAGACGTTCCAGATGGTTTAAATTGATGAGGAGCGACCGTGATAATCGATAAAAATTAGGCGCCGAAAAATACTGCGCCAGATGGCTCAGATTTGTACTAATGTGATGAGGTGATTCCTTCTGAATCATAAAAACTTTCACATACGACCCATCGGCCTGGAGATAAAGCACATCCTTCATATCAATTTTTTCATGACCCTTATCGATGGGTAAGTATAACGTTCCAGAAACCGAGGTATCGTTTGTAGTCTTCTGATTATAGTGAAAATAATAGTAAGCCAACTCGACCTGTAACTTTAGCTCATCATGTCGGAAGGGTTTCAGCAAGTAAGCGGCTGGCAGGGTTTCTTTGGCGAGTTGAAATGTGTCAACGTCGGAATTTGCCGTCAGATAAATAATGGGCATCCGGTGCTCGGCGATCAGTTCTCTGGCAGTGGTGATGCCATCTTCTGCAGAGCCTTCCTCCAGCTGAATATCAATAAGCGCCAGATCTGGCGGGTTATTTTTGGCGGCTCGTATGGCTTGCTCAAAATTGCGGGCAATGGCTGTTACTTTATGGCCGGCCTCCTCTAACGTTTCGCGAAGATCCATGGCCGTAATGGTTTCATCCTCCACAATTAGAATCTTCAATAACTCCATCCGTTGTCTTCTTGAATTAGGCTTTAAATACCATTGAAAATAAGACTCCTGTAAACTCCTGGCTCCCACCGGATACGAGTGAGTACGTTCCGCCAAGCTGCTCGACCTGAGCCTGAATTAACTGCATCCCAAACGAAACCGGCAACGTGGTAACTTCAGCCCCAGCCCAACCTGAGGAAGCGAGGGCGTAGTCCTTCTGCTTATTATCCTCCAGCCCGGGACCCTCCAGTCCGGAACTATCCAATCCGTGACCATTATCGGCCACGGTGAGCTGAATTCTGTTATTATTGCGATAGCAGCTTATTTTATAAGCCGGAGACTCATTCCTGGGAAAGGCGTATTTACAGGCGTTGGTTGTCAATTCGTTTAGGATCAGCCCGAGTGGAACCGCTTTGTCGGCGGGAAGCGAAATCTTGTCAATAGAAAACTGCGGTTGGAGGGCGGCAAATCCATAGGCTGTCAACACGCCACTGACTACCTCCTGAATAAACTCGTCAAGGCTGGCTTCGGCTAATTTGTCGCCATCATACAGGCGTTGGTGGAGAATGGCCATCGACTGTACGCGCAACCGACTTTCTTCAATTGCTTTTTTAGCCAGCTCGTCGGTTAGTCGTTTGGATTGCAGGCTTAGCAGACTCGATACGACCTGAAGGTTATTTTTAACCCGGTGGTTCTGTTCTTTAACAAGTTCTTCATTCCGGCGGCTGATCCGTTGATTTTTTCGATACAACCGAAAGAAAACCGCACTCACAACAACCGCTATTAAAAAGAGCGCAGACACGGCCGTCGTGATGCCTCTTTGTAAACGCAGGTTCTGGGTATTTAACTTGATTTCCTTCCTCTGAGCGTTTAAAAGCGATTCTTTCTTTTCTGCTTCAAACTCTAAGCTCAGGCGGCTAATGGCACCGTTGCGATCAGCAAGCAGTTTAATTCGCTCCAGTTCATTTAATTTTTTTAACCGCTCGAACGCCTTTTTCCATTGACCTGAATTCTGGAAATAATGAAGAAAGGCAGCATCCAGGTCCAGCCGGGTTTCATACTCATTCAGCTTTATACGCGTATACAGTTGTTCCGCTTTGTTGAGCGTCTGCAAGGCCAGTGGTGGTTTGCCGAATGCGGAGTAGGCTTCTGCCAGATGTAGCATTGTACTGACGCGAGTACCCTCCTTTTTTTTAAGCGTAAATAAATCGAGGGCTTTTTCGAGATAAGGAATTGCCCAAGGATCTTTGACTTTGGTAAAAAGTGTACCCAGTTCAATAGTGGCTTCGGCAATACCAAGGGTGTCGTTAATTTTGTAGGAAAGCGCTTCTCGTTTTGAGTAATAAGAAAGAGCCTCTCTGTAGTAAGCTGTTTTATGGGTTGTCGATTGGTTTTGCCACCGGGTCATGTAGATCCTGCCTAAAACGCCATATGACCGAATCAATGCTTCGTCGGACTTGATCCGCTGGGCTATCTGCAACGAAAGATTAGCATACCGCAGTGCCTGTTCAGCATTTCTCATCTTATCTTCATTTTCGCTCAGGCGTACATATAGGCGACTTAGCTCAAAGGAGTCGCCCCGGGGTTCCTGAAGGCGAAGCGATTTCAGAAAATAAGCCTGCGCCGTCCGGTAGTCGCCAGCAAACACATAGGTCTTGCCGAATAAATACCAAGCTTCGGCTAATAGTATGGGATCGTTCTTTTGCCTGGCTTCCTGCTCCAGTTGCCTGGCCTTTTGCAGCCGCTCGGGCTTTACGTTCAGATAAGGTATTTCCTGGGCGAAACACGCTCCTGATGTGATTACCCACAGCACCATTAAGTAATTTACGCACCGGGGCAAACAGGGCATACAGCTTTGATACAAAAGGATTTACGAGCGTAACTGGTGACTCAAATCTAACAAATAGCGATTAGTTTACAACTACAAATTAAATCAAAAGAAAAAAGACCTATCTCAGAAGAAAATATAGGGATTTGGCACAACTCTAGTTGCGGTTAAAGTAACAAATCAACTTATTTGTAGACACAAGCTAATCTACTTATACGTAGTGAAGGCTTATTACCAGGCTTTCCGCTTACGTCCACACATCCTCAATCAATGTATTTTCTAACTATTATCCACACTAAATTTGCCAGTTGACTAGCCAGGTCAACCTGTTCATTCGTTTGGGAGAAACACAACCAAATCGCCTACGCTGATTTGTCCACTCTGCAGCACTTTTGCCGTCATACCGCCGTGCCCGCGCATGGCGTTATAACCACCGGGGCCGAGGGTTGCTTCCATTTTAGAACAGGGATGGCACTGCCCCGTGATTTTCAGAATCACGTCGCCAAGTTGAATTTGTTTGTCTTTAAGGGCCAGCAAGTTTATCCCCGACACCACGATATTTCGGCGAACCAGGGCTGGATCGAGATCGTCACGACCTAGCAGAGCCGCCACAACGGGCAGGTGCTCGGCCTGAACCAGGGTTACATGGCGGCTGCCACTTTGCCCCCTGTAATGGTCGCCAATAAGACCTTTCTTTTCGGAGACAACTACTGAATCAACCACCTCTACAGCGGTATTCCGTTCGGGCCGGATGCCAATCCACTCCACTCGGCCGGGACGGGGAAATACGTCGAATAAATCGTTTATGTTATCCACTATCTGAACCGGGATTTGTTTGATTTTTATGATTACCCTGCTTTCATAGGTCTGCTTTTTACAAGAGCAAAATCAGAGTAATCCTAAAAATCAAACAAATCCCGGTTCAGACATAGTTCACATATGTATTCACAACCGATCCATCATTGAATAGATCGACGATGGCATAGCCCGCGGCCGTATGTTTATATTTCCCAAACCACCAGGCTCCGCTGACGGCTCCGTTGCAGAAATACGAAACGCCATTGTAATCAACCCGATCTGTTAAATGAATATGGCCGCTGAGGGCGGCCTTTACGTTCGGATGACGATGAAATAAGTCGGTAAGGCGAACCGTATCGCTGTGCATCCAGCGCGACGGAACATTCCAGTTTTCACCTGCAAAACGCTGCCCGTCGAAAAACACACAAGCGGCCAGAATCGGCACGTGCGAAACAATCAGAACAGGCGTCTCAGCAGGTGTTTGGGTTAAATCAGTCTCGAGCCAGGTAAACTGTTCCTCGTCTAGATGAGCCGTGTACCAACTTCCATCGGGCTTAGGCTGTACGCTATCCAGCACGACAATGTGCCAGCCGTTTTGGTCCAGACTATAATAGCGCCTGGCCAGCTGAAACTCGTCCATCGCCCATTGTCGACCAGCGTCAAAGCAAGCCTTTGTTTCTTTAGGACACCAGATGTCATGATTCCCGATGCAACTCAGAACGGGCAGGGCATTTTCGCTCCGGAGAACCTCTCCATACAATCGCCATTGTCGGCTAACGCTGTCTTTCTGACGGCCGTGTGCTTCCATAATAGCATCGCCACCATTAACGATCAGATCGGGTTTATCCGCCAAACCCTGTACATGGTGCAGGCACCGTTCAAATCCTTTAGCAGCGCCAATCAACGGCTGCATGTGGGTATCGGTGAGGTGGGCAATGCGCAATACCCGCTGTTTGGGAAGGGTTGCCGCCTGAGCAGTTACCAGGTTATTCACCGAAAGAGCAGCCAACCCCGCTCCCACTCGTTTAACAAGATCCCGACGGTTCATGCAGACCTACTTTGGTTTACGCAAAGTAAAGTGCCACCTGTGATGTGTTGATTAAACTAAGTTTATGATTGTGTTAGGTTATTAACTTAGGGAAAGAGGATTTATTTATACATGCCATTTCCTGAACCGCTCGGGTCGCCCGAGCGGTTCAGACATTACCGGCCAAACTTCAGCGTTGTCCCAATTCTAAATCCTAAACCCTGATACTTGGCATCCTGCCATTGCGAAATGACTTCTACCCGGAAAAAGGGCAGCACCTGCGGAATCAGGCCATCCAGCCCATAACCTACTTCCGTATAATTTTTAGAAGATGGTGTGTAGAGGTAATGCACAAACAGATTCTCTTTCAGGCCCAATAAACGAACAACCGTTAACTGAGTCACGAAAAACTTGCGAAACTCAGCCAGCACGTGGGCTTCGGCATAACGCTTAGCGGTACTGTATTGGTAATAAGGCAGCAGTCTATACGTCGAAACAACATCGCCCTGCTGGAAGAAAAACTGATTGCCCTCAAAATGCTTGAAATCCGGGAAGTAAACCTGACGATCATTGAAGAACGAGCCAGCGCTGAGCTTATAATTTAACCGGCTGCGAATGCCCGTCTCAAATGAATGACTAATGCTTGCCTGTAAAAAATCATAATCAACCTGATCCATTCCCTTGCGGTAATTCACCGTCAATAACGGACTTTCGTTATCGCGCCGGGCAATGCGTCGGCCATTACGAATGGTATACTGGGTAGCGCCCAGCCGCGCTGAAGCGGTCAGGTTGAGCACGAGTGCGTTGTGTGTTGGGAAAGCCGTTGTGCCGACTTCGGCATTTTCGGGCCGGTTGGGTGTAAACGTTCGCTCGCGCCAGTTGATCCAGGGCTTCAGATCTTCCCGATAGTTGGTCAATTCAGAACGTCGCGCATACTCCAGGCTACCTGTCAATGCTACCCGCTCGCTGAATGGGGACGCACTAATGGCCAGGTTCAGAAAATCTTTCTGGTATAATTTGGCGAAATTCTGCTCGAATAAAAGCGTTGTCAGCGAGTTCAGAAACGGGCTGATCGGGTTGTCAGGATTATACTGGTACAAATAGCGCCCACCCGACAGGGCCACACGCGTATTTTTATGCTGATAACTCGCCAGGCCATAACCCACAACCTGTTTTCGGCCAAACTGGTAACGGCCCGTACCACCCACGTTCCACTCACCCAGTTGAATTTGCCGGAACCGATTGACCGAATCTACTTTCGCCCGGTACCGGAAGTTGAGCGCTCCTTCCAGGGTGTATCCTTCAACGGTATTGTATTCAATACGGGCCAGCGGACTGGTGTAAATCAGCGCACTTCGTTTTGTCAGTCCCCAGGTGTGTCTGCTCAACAACTGACCAGCCGAAAACTTATTGGCCGCTTTTTTCTTTTGCTTATCGGCCAAGGCAAGGCTGTCGCGCTTCAGCGAATCGGCTTTGGTAAGCACTTTTATCTCACGAACCAGCCCGAGACTATCCGCTTTACGATAGCTTTTGATTTCGGCGCTGGTGAGTGGCACCGAGCGCAGCGAATCCCAGTATACATTTGATCGCTTGCGAGCCAGCGAATCGATCTCCAGCGAGTCGTCGCGCACCACGGCTACATCTTCTTTCCGATTTTTACGGGCTTGCTTCTCCTGCTTCTCGTATTCTTTGACCATCTGTCGCAGGTTTTTGGTCGAGAATTCCTTTTGTTTTTTGACCAGCTCATCAAAATTCTTACCCTTGATATCACCTTTCGAGAGGGTTTGGGCGGGCGCCCCTTTCTTCTCGTCGGCCACTTCGATGTCTTCGACAAAAGCAGGATTCACAACGAATTCACTAAAGGTCAGATTTCGGATGTAATAGCCGCTGGCTTTTACGCCCAGATAAGTTCCTTTTCCTTCGTATCGCTGATTTGTTGGCATCCAGACACCTTGTATAGGACTACATATGTGTCGGACTGAAATGGACACGCCGATGTTGTTGATCGTTTCCAGTTGCAGACTATGGATGGCCCACGTATTCTCGATAATATAAATCGTTCCCCGAAAAACGCCTTCGCCATACTGCCGGGGTATCACCTGAATTTTACTGATCTCAACGGGCGTACCAGACGGCCCTGGCTCCCGGAACGTGCCTTTGTACTCAAACTTATAGTAGGCAAACGCTTTGGGCGATAAAGGTGATACCGCACCGGCAATGGTAGGACTATAAAAACTGGCATTATAAAACTGATTGGGGCTCAAAAAATCACCCTGCGAGTTGCGGTTTGCAATAATCCGCTGCCGAAACGTGTTGGGCTGTGTGAACGACACTTCGGCTACCGTTTCGTTAAGTAACGGAACGCCTACTTTAAAATTCGCTTCCTTTTCAGCTTCTTTGAGCTGCTTCCGAAACGCCATTTCGGCCAGATTAGGCAAGTCAATAACGGTAAACGACGATTTGGTGTAAACCCGTGCTTTGAATCGCTGCACCTGCAACTGGTGGAACCGGCTTTTGGCAATAGCCCGGCGCATGATCGTATACGCGGGATCTTCATTTCCGGCCTTCGTCTGCACTTCAGCCAATCGTAGCGCCTGCTCCTCCAGGGTAGCATCGAGTGTAGCAAAGTCTGCGCCTATCTCAACCGGTTTTTGAATCGACTGAAAACCCAGATATTGAAACACAATGTCATATTTACCAGGTGCCAATCCGATTTCGTACCGCCCCTCGGCGTTCGTAATGGTGCCCTTACTGGTTTCTTTCACAATAACAGCCGCAAATGGCAACGCATCTCCCTGCTTATTTTTAACCGTACCCCGCAAACCGCTGCTACCGGTTTGTGCAGGAGCCATTGTAAACGAAATGAAGGTAACTAGTATGAGTAGTATAAATTTCATGCAATCAGGGGAGGTTAATAGTCTGCGAATGTACCTGTAAAACGAAGTACAGTTCTATTCTTTTCGATAAACAGGGAATTTCTATCGACCAAAAGAACGAACCCGTTTGTACAGGCAAGATGCGCACCTGAATATAAACGTTGCCTGCCAATATTGTTAAAAATCTATAATGTCTTTGCGTATCTTGCTACAAACTCCTCATAATCTGAACCCTATGCTCAAACCAGTACACTTCTTCAGTCAATTAATTATATTTTTAGTCTGCCTATCAACGGCCAGCGCCCAACTCGCTTCACCATCTACTGTTTTGACAGAACGGGATCGGTCGCGGGTTGTCGATGAAATTCTGGAAGATCGCTTCACGAACCTCCTTCCTCAGTTGATGCGCCGGGAGGGACTCGATATGTGGATTATTATTTCCCGCGAATATAATGAAGACCCCGTTTTGCGGACAATGCTTCCGAGTACGTGGCTATCGGCCCGCCGACGAACCATTATGGTCTTTTATGATCAGGGTGGTGATAAAGGAATCGAGAAGCTGGCCATTGCCCGGTACGACGTGGGTAATCTCCTGAAAGGGGCTTGGGATATCGACGTTCGGCCAAACCAGTGGGAAGCGCTGGCCAAGATTATCGAAGACCGGAAGCCTAAAAAAATAGGGCTCAACATGTCGACCAACTACGGCCATGCCGATGGGCTCTCCTTTTCTGAACACGAGGAGTTCATCAAAAAACTGCCTGCCGATTACCAGAAACGTATTGTCTCGGCGGAAAAAGTTGCCGTTGGCTGGCTCGAAACCCGCACTGAAAAAGAGATGGCTATCTATCCACTCATTTGTCGATTATCGCACCAAATTATACAGGAAGGGTTTTCGGAGCAGGTCATTCAGCCAGGCGTTACCACCACCGATGATGTGGTCTGGTGGTTTCGCCAGCGCATTACCGACCTGGGCCTGAGCACCTGGTTTCACCCAACGGTCGATGTACAACGTGCTGACCGTAGCGACGGACCGAACCAGGAGTTCAATCATCTTCGTACGTTTTCCAAACGACCCGACAAACAGGTTATTCAGCCCGGCGATTTGCTGCATGTTGACTTCGGCATCACCTATTTGCGCCTGAACACTGATCAGCAGCAGCACGCTTACGTATTGAAACCTGGTGAAGCGGATGTCCCGGAAGCCATCAAAACCGCTTTTAAACAGGGCAATCGCTTACAGGAAATTCTGACCGAGCAATTCAGCGCAGGAAAAACAGGAAACCAGATGTTGCTGGCAGCGCTGGAGCAATCCAAAAAAGAAGGGATCAATGGCACCATTTACTCCCACCCAATCGGCGTACATGGCCACGCAGCTGGCCCAACCATTGGCTTATGGGATCAGCAAAAAGGCGTTCCTGGACCCGGCGATTATCCATTGTTGGCCAACACTGCCTACTCCATTGAACTTAATGCGGCCGTTGAGATTCCTGAGTGGAAGAAAATAGTGCGCATCATGCTCGAAGAAGATGGCTTTTTCGATGGGAAAACGTTCCGATACATCGATGGCCGCCAAACGGAGATTTACACCATTCCCAGGAAATTAGGGTATGTCAAATAATGTACTGTAGAGACGCATATTTGCGTCTCGGTAGGCCTCAGCAATCGTTAATTTAATAATACTGATGCATCAAAATGGACTAATTGCTGATGCCTACCGAGACGCAAGTATGCGTCTCTACTTTACGTTCACCGACGAGCCATCCCGTATTTCTTCATTTGCCGACTTAATGAGTTGATCGCCTTCGGTCAGCGGGCCGAACAGTTCTACTTTTTCGTCGGCTTCAAGTCCTCGTTTAACCGGCACCCACTCGGCTTTCCCTGTAACGACTTTAATGACGAAAACGCCGGTCGTTGAATTGACAATGGCCGATTTGGGGACAATGAATGTATTGTTTTTCGTTGGCAAGGGTACGTTTACCTCGGCAACCATACCGGGCAGCAATTTCTTATCATTGTTCATGACATCGACCTCCACCCGCTCAGACCGGAGCCGTTTGTCCAGAGCCCCCGCCTGGCGTTTCACCTGCCCGGTAAACTTCTGGTCGGGAAAGGCTTTGACATTAAACGTGACCTGGTCGTTCAGATCAACGTAGCCTGTATAGGCTTCAGGAATCGAAATAACCAGACGCAGTTTCTTTTGCTCAGTCAGCACGAATAACGGGAATTCGGAGCCTTTACCCGCCGGTCCAATGTAGGCACCGGTGCTGGCGTTCCGGGCACTGATAATGCCGTTGAACGGAGCCCGTATCTCCAGGTATTTTTTCAGATCGGCCACTTCCCGATAAGCTGACTTGGCAGCTTCCAGTTGGGCGAGGTCGGCATTACGCTTGGCCAATGCCTGATCGACGTCGTTTTTCGATACGGCACCCGAGAATTTACTGGCTTCCAGAATCCGCTCATAATTAGCTTTGCTGGCAATAGAAAGGGCTTCCTGCACTTTAAGCTTCGATTCGGCGGAGGATAGTTGGGCGCTTAGTTCAGGCGCTTCGGCCAGAGCCAGCAATTGTCCCTGTTTCACTTCAGTACCTACGTCGGCATTCAGCGATTTAATGTATCCACTCACTTTGGCATAAATATCGACATCCCGAAACGCAACCAGTTCACCCGGTACTTGCAGCGAGGACGATAACTTTCCGCGTTGCAACGGGAATACCTCAACCGTGGCGGGTGCATCGGCTTTTTTCGCTTCTTCCTTTTCCTTGCGCTCCTCTTTGCCTTCTGATGAATGACAACCGACCAACGCACCGATAAGAAGTACACTACTGAACGCAACGAGCAAGCTATGGATTGACTGATTAATTGGCCGTTTCATACGGGGAGGGAATATAAAATTTACTTTCTTTATCTTCGGGATCGAGCGATACCGACTCCGTTGAGGTATTGCCCTGTACCCAGGCGAATACCAAAGGCAGAATGAACAAAGCGGCAAATGTCGACGCGATCAGGCCACCAATAACAGCACGTCCCAGGGGCGCTGTCTGTGACCCACCTTCGCCCAGCCCAGATGCCATCGGAATCATACCAACCACCATGGCCACACTGGTCATCAGAATGGGGCGCATGCGCAGTGAGGCCGCTTCACGGGCTGCCAGCAAGGCGTTGCCGCTTCGCATCCGCAGTTCCTCGGCATTGGTGACCATCAGCACGGCATTGGAAATGGACACACCGACCGACATAATCATGCCCATGTAGGATTGCAGATTGAGCGTCGACTTTGTCAACATCAGCAACACCAGCGAACCGACCAATACGGCAGGCACCGTACACAAAACGACCAGCGATACTTTGAAGGATTGGAAGTTGGCCGACAACATCAGGAAGATAACGACAATAGCCACCAGCAAGCCATTTTGCAGACTGTCGAGCGTACTGATCAACACCTCGGTCAGTCCCTGCATTTTCACGGTCAACCCGCGGGGTAGTTCACCCAGCGAGTCGATTGCTTTCTGAACATCAGTGGCTGCTGTTCCTAAATCCATATCATTCAGATTGGCCGTTACCGATAGCACCGGGATCGCGCCAACGTTGTCGTTTTCGCCGTAGGTTGTTCCCTTTTGCAGCGTGGCAACATCGCTCAGGACCGGACGACTCGCATTGGGCGTAATGGGTATCTCGCCCAGATCCCCGATAGTCGTCATCTTATTTTCGGGAACCTGAATCTGTACACTGTAGCTTTGACTCGATTTTGGATCGATCCAGACACTTTTCTCTGTGTAACGCGAAGAGGAAGTAGCAGCCACCAGCGAGCGTGAAATAGCTGAAATATCCGTTCCTAATTGAGCGGCCCGCGTCCGGTCGATGGTTACGTTGATTGCCGGGTACTTGGTAGCCTGCCCGATTTGCACATCACGCAGGTACGGGATCTGATTCAACTTGGCGATTACTTTATTGGCGTACTCTTCGTTCTGCTTTTTATTTTTACCGATCAGCCGGACCTCAATTGGCGTTGGCGAGCCCTGACTCAGAATCTTATCCGTTAATTCGATCGGCTCAAACGAAAGCTTGACTCCGGGCAAGGCTTTCTTCATGCTGGCCCTGAACTCATCCTTTAGTTCGTCCAGATCGACCTCATACTCTTCTTTCAAACTCACCTGCAAAACGCCCTCCTGCGGCCCCGCCATAAACAGATAGATCGGGCTCGTCGAAAATTGAGCACCGTGCATACCCACCATGGCCGACGTGATCTCAACATTCTCTTTTCCAACCAGGTTATTCAGCACGTCGATGGTTTTCAGCATCGTGGCTTCTGTTTTTTCGAGTCGGGTGCCATCGGGGTTTCGCAGCCGAACCTGAAACTGACCGGCGTTACCGCGGGGTAGCACATCGCGGCCAATCACCGTAATGAGTAAAGCGGCCAACCCCAGTGCGCCCACAACATATACCAGCACAATCGGCTTTCGGTATGGTAACATGCGGCCAATGAACCGCACGAACCGAATCCGGACCCGCTCGAAATAGCTGATCTTCCCATCGTGATTAATGTCTTTCTGGTGGGCCAGTTTCCGCTTTTCGTCAAGCAAGTCGTCAGGCGATCCGTTTCCATTGCCCGAGGCCACGCCATTGGTATGGACTACTTTTCCATTTACAGGAAGCGCAGCCTGACCATTGTTCACATGCGTGTGTTCTTTCATCATCCAGTTGGCCAGCACCGGCACCAGCGTCTGCGCCATCAGGTATGAGGTGATCATCGAAAACCCGATAGCCAGTGCCAGTGGCAAGAAAAGCGCTCCCGGTATGCCACTCATAGTGAACGCCGGCGCAAAAACAGCCAGGATACAGAACAGAATCAGCAGCTTGGAGAAAGCAATTTCCTTACAGGCATCCCAGATGGCCAGCGCTTTGGGTTTGCCCATATCCATATGCTGGTGGATGTTTTCAATCGTTACTGTACTTTCATCGACGAGAATACCAATGGCAAGCGAAAGGCCACTCAGCGTCATGATGTTGATGGTTTGCTTAAAGAGCGACAGAAAGAGGACGCCGGCGATAATACAGGTTGGAATGGTAATAATCACAATGAGCGCTCCCCGAACATCACCCAAAAACAGGAGTACCATCAAGCCTGTCAGAATAGCACCGATGGCGCCCTCGGTCATTAGGCTTTTTACGGCATTGATCACATAAACCGATTGGTCGAATGTGTAGGTCAGGGTCACATCTTCGGGCAGCAGCGCCTGAAAACGGGGCAAAGCGGCTTTCAGGTTTTGGACAACTTCCCAGGTCGATGCGTCAGATGACTTGGTGATAGGCAGATAGACCGAGCGTTTTCCGTTGACCAGCACATATCCCTGCGTAATATCGGCGCCGTCCTCAATCGTGGCTACATCTTTGAGATATAGGTTTTGAACCGTTCCGGTAAAGAGCGGAATATTACCAAAATCCTTGATATTCAGAACGGTGGTATTGGCGGGCGTAAAGTAATTAAGGTCTCCAACCCGAACGTTTCCGGCCGGGGTTGCCTGGTTATTGATCCTGAGTGCGGCCACCAGCTGATCGGGTGTCAAGTTGTGCGACCGTAATAATTCCGGGTCAGCCTTAATGACAATGGAACGGGAGTTGCCCCCAAACGGAGCGGGTGATACCAGACCGGGAATAGAGGTGAAACCCGAACGGATGTAAACGTTCGCCAAATCCTGGAGCTCGTTGTTACTACGAATTGGACTGCTCAACACCAATTGCCCCACGGGTAACGTAGAAGCATCAAAACGCAGAATGAAGGGCGGTTGGGATCCTGGCGGAAACTGAGCTTGTGCCCGGTTTGAGTAAGCAGACACCTCGGCAGCTGCCTGCGCCATATTGGTGCCTTCGTAGAACGATAATTTCAGCAGCGTTATTCCCTGGATATTCTTCGTCTCGATACTTTTTACCCCCGACACATAAAGGAGCAGGTTTACGTACTGCTTTCCAAAAAATGCCTCCATCTGGTTGGGTGTATACCCACCAAATGGCTGGGAAATATAGATAACGGGTAGGTTAAGATTCGGAAATATGTCAATCTTGATGGTACGGACGGCGCTGATTCCGAAAAAAAACAAGCTTGCCACTAACACCAGAACGGTTATCGGCTTGCGTAACGCTGATCGTATTAAATTCATGTTTTAGTTAAAGTACTGTTAAATTCAGCTGTCAACGTTGAAATTAAATTAGCTATCTATCGACTTCTTCTCTCAATGGAAAATCAATTCCAACAAAAGCCAATTTTTTCCATAATACATCATATCCACTGATATATCTACCTGAAAGTTAACGAATTCGGCTGGCAATTAGAAGCGATCGGTAGCCTAACGACTAAAGGTTTCACAACCAAAATACAATTAGAAATTTTATTCTTGATCGACACACAAGTCTGTAAATAAGTAGAAACCCTTACTAGAAAAGAAGCAGCCCGCGTATCTATAAATGACTGATTTTCAGTATTTTCATGACAGAACGATCACTTACATAACCAATCAAATTGTTTAATACACTTGTGTCTGGAACAGCGCAATTACTTAGGGTGGTTGTCTTGCGCTGAATTCTGATTCTTAAATCTAAATCTTGATTTATTAAATGACCTCTCTGGCAAACAAAATAAATTGGCCATCCATAAATGATCGTTTTTTTCTAAAAGTTGATCTGTTCTCTTTTTTACTAATACACCAGAAGCAAAGAAGTATATATATAATTGAAACAGCCAGTAAGTATGTGTACATTTGGGCGATTCTGTAAAAACGTTCTATTAAAAACAATATGAAGCATAAGTACTATTTAATTATGGTAGCTCTATTTGCCATGACGCTGGCAGGCTGCTCCAAATCTGGTGATGACGTAACACCAGCAACAGATTTGCTGATTCGTAAATGGACATTCCCAGAAATAAATGTCAAGACAGATACGAAAGCCTACACAATTCAGACAAGCAATGGAGGCATAATTGGTGATGACAACACGGTCACCATAAATAAAGGTGGCACATACACCTACTTAGATAACAGTAAAACAGTAACAGGTAAGTGGAGCCAGCCGACAGATAAAACGCTGGTGTTGACGGACGCCGAAGGTGAAAAATCTACGTGGACGATAAACACACTGACAAATACGAATCTTGAATTAGGCAGTATAAACGTCAATTTAACGAAAGGAAAAGACCTGACTGATAGCAAAATATATACGCTGGAAGAACAGAGTACGGGTTCTATAGCTCTGTTACTTTTATCATCTCTCGATAAAAAGTACGGTGGTACGGTCGATTTCACCAAAGAGCCACAGGCTAAAAGTGTTCAGCTGATATTGACAGGGAAAGCGATGTAAAAGTCATTGTTGTATAAAATAAATGCGCCCATACTAAATTTAGTATGGGCGCATTTATTTTATACAACAATGACTAGGCCAGACGATTGATACAGTTTAAATCTTCAAAAGCGATTTTCAACCGTTGTACCATGCTTTCTTCGCCCTTACGAAGCCACACCCGTGGATCATAATATTTTTTGTTTGGCGAATCTGCGCCTTCGGGGTTGCCCAACTGCGATTGCAGATAGCCCTCTTTGGCTTTATAGTACTTCAGAATACCTTCCCACATGGCCCACTGCATGTCGGTGTCGAGGTTCATTTTAACGGCGCCATAGCGAATAGCTTCCCGAATTTCTTCCCGACTGGAACCCGATCCACCGTGGAATACGAAATTCACCGGCAATGGTCCTGTAGCGTATTTCTCCTGAATGTATTTCTGCGAGTTGTCCAGAATGATAGGCGACAGTTTTACGTTTCCAGGCTTATACACACCATGTACGTTTCCGAAGGCAGCTGCAATGGTGAAGTTTGGCGAGATTTTGCTCAACTCTTCATAGGCATAAGCCACTTCAGAAGGTTGGGTATAGAGTTTGGAATCGTCAACATCCGAATTGTCGACGCCGTCTTCTTCGCCACCCGTTACACCTAATTCGATTTCAAGCGTCATGCCGATTTTGGCCATCCGCTCAAAATATTTCGAGCATATTTCGATGTTCTCTTCGATTGGCTCCTCCGATAGGTCGAGCATGTGCGACGAGTACAAGGGCTTACCTGTTTGATCAAAGTGCTTTTCACCCGCTTCGAGCAGACCGTCGATCCAGGGCAGGAGTTTTTTAGCACAGTGGTCGGTATGCAGAATGACCGGTACGCCATACAGTTCAGCAACATGGTGAACATGGAGGGCACCCGAAATCGATCCGGCAATGGCGGCTTGCTGTTTGTCGTTGGGCAGGGCTTTACCCGCGTAAAAAATTCCGCCACCATTCGAAAACTGGACGATTACCGGTGAGTTAACAGCTTTAGCCGTTTCCAGTACGGCATTGACGGAGTCCGTTCCAACGACATTGACGGCAGGAAGGGCGTAATCATTTTCGTTGGCGTGACGGAAAATTTCGGTGACGCCTTCGCCGGTCACAACGCCGGGGGCAAAACGGGTGGCTACTTCACTCATAGTTAAGACAAATTTTGGATTCGTTCAAGAAATAGTGTACCGAAAATAAGGACGGTTAACCTATTTAACTTCGAAAGGTAAAGTTGGGGATATTGTAAAAAAAATACTAATCTTACCGAAGTGCTTCTTGGGAAAACGAATGATTTACACACCTTAATCCGATTAGGAACTTATAGCAGGAGGTATGATTTTTGTTAGGTATTCTAGGTAACTTCGTAGACACACAGAACAATACGCCATCTATATAAATCTATTTCCATGCTTCGTATCCTCTACATAGTCAGTTGGCTGTTTTTGGCTATCGGATTTCGGCCGGCATGGGCTCAGTTGGCGCAATCCATGCGCCTTGAAATTCCATCGGACCCCAATGAAGCCGAAGCCTTTGATGTAACACCGCTTGACGAACGGGGTTTGCTGATGACAATCCGTACCGGCAGTTTTGTCGATAATACACCGGTTAAACTTAGCTTCAGACGATACGACGTTAACCTTAAGCTACTGTGGCAGACAGAATTTAAGCAGGATGTTAAATTTAAACAGGTGTCGACCTACGATTCCGATCGGTATGTGTATCACCTTTTTCGTGAGTATGATACGGATCAATATCAGTTTGTGCGGCTGCACCTCGACGATGGAGTTATTGAGACGTTTGACGGTAGCCTGATCGACCAGCTGGACGTTCAGCAGTTTAAGGTGATGGGAAGCCAGGCCTACGTGAGTGGGTATCACCACGGTCGGCCGGTTGTCATGTCGTTTTCTTTTTTCGACCGCACCGTGAAAGTGCTCCCCGGCATGTATGTTAACCGAATGGAAATCAGCAGCCTCGAAATTGACGAAGCCCGGCAGGAAGTGCACGTACTGGTTCATTCGCTCCGGCGTCACTGCAAATTCTCGATACGCACCTATAACTATGAGAGTAAGCTCCTTCGAACGCTTGACTTCGATGGGGCGTCAAACAGCCTCATTTCAGGAAAATTATTACCTGTTAATCAACAGGAATCGCTACTGGTAGGAAATTACTCCACCGACTGCACCCCCTACTCCCAGGGCATTTATGTCACACGTATTCATCACGGCGATGCCGGTACTGAACCGGCTAGTGCCATTCAGTACATTGAGTTTTCACAACTGCAGAACTTTTTCAACTACCTGAAACCGCAACGGCAGCAAAAACTGCTGGCTAAGGCACAGAAGAAGAAAAATGAAGGTAAAGATTATAAGTTTCGCTACAGGCTTCTGGTACATGACCTGAAGCCCACTGCCGATGGGCTAACCCTCATTGCGGAAGTCTACTATCCTCAGTATCGGGGCAGTACGTTGGCTTATGGCGGCTACCTTCGTGGAAATGACCGATACGAGGGGTTTCGGTACACCCATGCGTTTATTTGCAGGTTCGACAAACAGGGGAAACTTCTGTGGGACAATTGCTTCCCTATTAAGGAACTTGTCAGTACGGATCTAACGGAGATGGTGCAGGTCTCTCAGCAGGGAGATCGGGTTGTGTTGGCTTACCCAAGTGATGGCGAAATCACGACGGAAGTCATCGAGGGCAGTAAAATTCTGAAGGAAACGGAAAAGTTTAAATTACAAACCAATGCCGAGAACGAAAAAGTGACGTTTTCGGCTCAGGATAATCTCATGGCCTGGTATGGACAGCATTTTCTGGCGTGTGGGTTCCAGAAAATTGCCCTTTCCAAAACAGCGCAACGGGATGTACCGCAGCGGGAAGTATTTTACATCAACAAGCTAACCTATCGCGAGGACAACCCGACCAGGGATTCTGGCAAGGCTACCAGCCGAAAAAACGGCGGATCAGGACGATAATCAGGTTTAGGACAAGACTGACGGCAATACAGGTTACGATAGGGAAATAGAATCCTCCACCTTCTTTGCCTTCTATCCGAATATCGCCGGGTAGCCGACCCAGCCAACTAAGTTTATCCCCAAAGAAGTAAATCACGATTCCAATCAGTACGATTACTGTCCCGATCACTATAATAGTTTTGCCGAATAAAGGTGTCATTGTGATAACTATCGTTTTGTATAGGATCAGTTCTATAATCAATTGATATCCGATATGATTTCAAGCGAAAATCCTACTACACTACCTAAACATGCCCATCAGCCAAGTCGTTTCCCAAATAAATACAATATTTATAGGTAAATGCTTGCTTTTCGGATAATTTAGTTGTACTTTTGCACCAGATTTTACAAGCGACATCCGTTCGCGTCTCTGTTTCTCTCCTTTTTTACGTGTTGAGTTAGGTCTGACAGAGCTTATGTACGGATGTACAGGATGGGTTTCTGTGTGGACGTCCCGCCGTGAGCGGGACCTTAGCGCGTGGGCTAATCGTCAATCAGTCGGCCGGTAGATCCGGTTCGTTGTCTTTATTCCCCTTGAAAAGGTTCGGGGAGGTGGTCCTGTTGGGTCGTTGGGCAGCTTGGTTCGTTGGGCAATTCTCGCATTATCGCGCCGTTCACTGGCACATACTCGTCTTCGCTTGGATGATTTACGTATTTAATCATTTCCAAGTTAATGAAAACGAAAACAAATAAATCCGCAGATCAGGATGCACTCCTGGACATTGAAAAAATAGCCACGGAAATGGCCGCCAGTGCGGTCGCTCCTACCGATGCGGTAACATCTGAATCCAAAACCGCCAAGGTTCCTAAAAAGAAAGTGGCAAAACCAGCAGCCGAATCAACTCAGGAAACATCCTTTGACGATACAGCTACAGAACTTATTGCTGAAGGCATTGCCGATAAAGTCGTGATCGTTGCGGATGAGTCTCTGCCAGCAGCCGACGCAGCCGCGCCAGCCGTTGCCGACGCAACAGCCCCCAAAGCGGCTGACCCAAATCAACTGTTATTTTCTGACCTGGCCATTTCGGCAGAACTGTTATCGGCCGTTACGGATATGGGCTTTACAAGCCCGTCGCCTATTCAGGCGGAAGCCATTCCCCCAATTCTGGAAGGTCGCGATGTCATTGGACAGGCACAAACCGGCACCGGTAAAACGGCCGCCTTCGGTATACCTGCCCTTGACCTGATCGACATTCAGGACCGTTCGGTGCAAACACTTATCCTTTGCCCAACACGCGAACTGGCGTTGCAGGTAGCGGAAGAAATTAAGAAACTAGCCAAATACAAGCGGGGCGTTCGGATCGAAGCCATTTATGGGGGCGACTCCATTGAGCGGCAAATCCGGTCACTCAAAAGCGGTGTGCATATTGTTATTGGTACGCCCGGTCGCGTTATGGACCATATGGAACGTAACACACTCAAACTCAACAACGTTAAGATGATGATTCTTGACGAAGCTGATGAGATGCTGGACATGGGCTTCCGTGAAGATATTGAGAGTATTCTGGAAGAGATGCCCGAAGAGCGGCAAACGATTCTGTTCTCGGCAACGATGTCGAAGCCGATCATGCAGATCACCCAGAAATTCCAGAAAGATCCTGTCTTGGTGAAAGTTGTCAAGAAAGAACTGACAAACGTCAACATCGAACAGGTCTATTTTGAAGTAAAAGCGAAAGCAAAAGTGGAAGTAATGTGTCGGTTGATCGACATGTACGACCTCAAACTGATGCTGGTCTTCTGTAATACGAAACGGAAAGTCGACGAGATCGTTGAAGATCTTCAAATCCGGGGCTATCAGGCCGAAGGTTTGCACGGTGACCTGCGTCAGGCACAACGGAACAACGTGATGAGCAAATTCCGGGCCGGTACAACCAACATTCTGGTGGCCACCGACGTAGCAGCCCGTGGTATTGACGTTGATGATGTCGATGCCGTTATCAACTTCGACATTCCCCTCGACGAAGAATATTACGTACACCGGATCGGCCGGACGGGCCGCGCTGGTAAATCGGGCCGGGCCTTCTCGTTTGTTGGCCGCGATGAGAAATATCGTTTCCGCGAAATTCAGACCTATACGAAAGTTAAGGTTGACAAAGGCGTAATTCCTTCCTTCGAAGATATCGTCGGCGTCCGTAAGGCTCGTTTTATTGAGCAACTGCAACAGACGATTCAGGAAAGTAAAGACCTGAACCTGTATGACGACCTACTGACCCAGTTGAACCACGCCGGTTTCTCAACCGAACAGGTTGTAGCTGCCCTGGTGAAACGGAGCATGGGTCTGGAGAAAAACGAGTTTGCTGATCAGAACCTCAATCTGGAAGATGATCGCCGGAATGGTCGCGACAAGTACGCAGACCGTGGCCGGGGTGATGGAGCCGGCCGTTTTGAAGACCGTCGTGGTGGCCGGAGCGACAGTTCATCACGCTTTGGTGACCGTCGTAGCGACGACCGTGGTGCTTCGCGTTTTGGTGATCGTGATGGTGGCCGTAGCGACTCTCGTTTTGGTGATCGCCGGAGCGCTGGCGCTGAACGTCCCCGTTTCAACGACCGCAATGAGGGTGGTGAGCGTAAGCCTTATTTCGAACGCGATGATCAGCGCGCCCCTCGTGAGCGTGATGCCAACATGACTCGTCTGATGGTAAGCATTGGCCGGAAAGATTTCGTTCGTCCAGGTGATATTGTTGGCGCCATTGCTGGCGAAGCAAACATTCCAGGCAGCAGCATCGGTAGCATCGATATCTTCGACAAGTTCACGTATGTTGACGTACCGAAAGATGTAGCCAACCGCGTTGTCGACGCTATGGAAGGTAACACGATCAAAGGTCGCCGGGTTAACATTGAACTAGCCCGCTAATCCTTAGTAGTCTAGCAAAATTAGTTTTAGAAGAGCACAGAGTCGTAAAAAACTCTGTGCTCTTTGTGCTTCCGCTTACGCGGTCCGATGGGATTGACAATTATATGTTGTAAAACGGCCTGAAGAGCCCACTATTCGTCGTAATAGTAGCCGAATATAATGCCCATTTCGTCTTCGCTTGTCAACCCAAAATTGACCGCCTTGCCCGTGGTATTATTGTACGTAATCTCGGAGATAAGGCCCTCCCCTTTTTGCAGTTCAATGGGCGTTTTAAACGTGACAATATCGGGATGCTCCCAATCGGTGGACGTATAAACGACTTCACCATTCCGAGCGCCCCCTAATATTTTGATCACAAATTTTTCACCCAGTTTGTGCATGTGTGAAGTGAGCGTGAGCACCTTACGAGGCTTGTTGAAAGCA
This sequence comes from Spirosoma horti, assembly GCF_054776595.1. NCBI lineage: Bacteria > Pseudomonadati > Bacteroidota > Cytophagia > Cytophagales > Cytophagaceae > Spirosoma > Spirosoma horti. Next base: position 20,229 of record NZ_BAAHBQ010000005.1, on the reverse strand, counting down.
AATGATTTGGTCAGCGTCACGCGCCCGTTGGCGGGAATTGTCAGGTTCGTGTTACTCAAATCCAGCGTCTGCACAATTTGCTTTACCTTCGACTTGTCGATTGTGTACAGATTAATCTGGGCTTCTCCCTTCATAACCGTCGTCGTTTTATTGACGAAATGGGAGTTAAGGTCGAGCGAAGCCCCTGCCGGGATCAGCAACGCAGCTCCTTCGGGAAAAACATAGTCCTGATATTGCGCCTGTGATCCCGCCAGATACACGTGGTTGGACATCGTTAGAGCCGTCAATATATTTAGAGAATTATCAGGGTTGCGTAGATCACGAATGTCGTTCAGATTCGGCAGCGCCGTTTTACTTCGAAAATCGTAGGCAACGAAATGGTGGCTGCCGCTCCGCATTTTCGTTTCATACCGATTCACGTAAACATCCTGCGTATTACCGACCATCCGCCGGGTAAATAACTCCCGTTCAAAGTTGGGCTGGATATCAAACGCCGGAACAGCCATCTGAAAGCCCGTTCCGGCAGCGGGCACCGTTAGTGGCTCATAGGCCGTTGTCGTTACTGTTTTATCGTCCAGCAAAGTGGCCTCGGCTATTGTCCCGGTCTTAGGCGCACCGGCATCAATCCACCGCCTGACAAATTCTATTTGACCATCAGACAGCAAAACGCCCCCCAACGGCATCGGATTGCCGTATTGTTTGCCCGAATGATGGCTGGCCGTAGTGGTCAGTTTGTGGTAGAGCAGACTTTCCAGCGAGGCAAAGGCTTTCACCCGTTTCAATCCGTCGGCTTTCGCATCGCTGTTTTTCGGATCAACACCAACCAGATTCTGATACGCTACCCCGTCGGCCAGCACAAGTCCATGCTGAAAGAACGTAGCATCTTTTTCGGACAAATGGCAACCCGATGTCGCGCAGGTCGGCGTCAGAATTTTTTGCTGAATCAGGTCGAACGATGACGTGGCAGCCGGTGCCTCTGGCTCAGTGCTGCTTTTCGTACAGGAAATTGTATGCAGCGATAGAGCCAGCACGCCAATGGGCAGGCCTAATCGGGTATAAGTCAGGAAGTTCATGTGTGCTAGGCGGGCAAAAAAGCCGTTGAAAGATACTATAATTTGCCCGCTATTCCGTCAAAAACGAAGGATAAAATCCTGCTTCGGCTGCTCCCGCCGAAAGAAGACCAGCCCTACCCAGAACAAATCGACTGTGACGCTGACGGACGGGTGCGCTTTGATGTACGCCCATGCCTGCTCCATTTCATCCGACCAGTGAATGTCGTCAAAAACAAATACCGTATCGTTGTGAATAGTAGCCAAACAGGTTTCAAAATAACGAACTGTGGGTTCGTAGCGATGATTGGCGTCGAAGAAAACAAAATCAACTGACTCGAGGGCCGAAAGTTGAGGGGCAAGTGTCTCATCCAGATTACCCACCACAATCGCTACATTCTGAATGGCCAGCTGCCCAAAATTCTGACGCGCCACTGCCGCCGTTTCGGGGCATCCTTCAAACGTGAGCACATGGCCACCATAGGGCTTGGTCGCTTCGGCCATGTAGGCCGTTGTCATACCCAGAGATGTCCCCAAATCCACGATGGTTTTGGCCTCAAATCGCTGGATGAGCCGAAATAGTAGTCGGCCAAAACGGGCTGTTTTTTGTGAATTACGTGCAATATCACCTACGGTACGCTGCCGGGACTCGTTCACTTTCGATCCTGCTCCATAGTCAGCAATGGTGATAAGCCGGCGGCTTTTACGAAGTTCGTTACGCAGAGTCCTTATAGGGGCGAACAAGGCTTTCGAGCCGGTTTTCGCCCGAATAACCTGTGTATATAACGCAAACAGAAAAGGAGAATGAAGCGCGTGTTCGTCGCGGGCGCGACTCAGATACCGAAAATAAGCAAGCAGCAAGAATGAATCAATTTAACTTATAAGGCACAACCATCGTGAACTCAGGAATACTGACCCGTAGTTGTTTGCCGTCAATAATACGTTCGACGAGGTAGGTACCGGCCATTTTCCCAATGCTCGAACGCAGATTACAGCCCGATACATATTCGTGGACCTCCCCCGGTTCCAGCACCGGCTGCAGCCCGACAACGCCTTCTCCTTCGACCTCCCGAACGGTGCCATTGGAGTCGAAAATTAACCAATGACGCCGGAGCAACTGAATGGTGTAGTCGCTCGCGTTTTCGATGGTAATCCGATAAGTAAAAACATAATGCGCCTGGAGCGGACTAGAGTAATCAGCCTGATACTCTGTCTTCACGCTAACTTTTACGCCTTCTGTGACTGACGAAACCATAAATTAGTGTCGTTTTGCAACCTTACAACGAAAATTAGGTTTATTAGTTTTGTTACGCAAGGTCCGCTCTCAATTTTTTTTTCGGGAGGGGATTCTGGCGTTTGTAGGCCTATAATGCCTAAACACTCTTATCAGTTCCTTCATGAATGTATCTATTGCCGAATCCTGGCAAAATCGGCTTCAATCCGAATTCGACAAACCTTATTTTGCCGAATTAGCCCAATTTCTGCGACACGAATACAGTACGCAACGTATTTTCCCTCCCGGTGCACTGATGTTCAACGCCTTCAATAAATGCAGTTTTGATGATACCCGCGTTGTCATTCTTGGACAGGACCCTTATCATGGCGAAGGGCAGGCCAATGGTCTGGCTTTTTCGGTGGCGGATGGCATCACGAAGCCGCCGTCGCTGGTCAATATTTTTAAGGAAATTCAGGATGACCTGGGCAAACCGATTCCTAAATCAGGCAATCTGGAACGCTGGGCCAGCCAGGGAGTGATGCTGCTGAATGCAACATTGACCGTACGGGCCGGTCAGGCGGGTTCGCATCAGGGAAAAGGATGGGAAACATTTACCGATGCGGTAATCAAACTCATTTCGGACGAAAAACAGCACGTCGTTTTTATGCTTTGGGGGGCTTATGCTCAGAAAAAAGGAGCTATTATAGATGGCAAGAAACACCTGGTTCTAAAAGCCAAACACCCTTCGCCCATGGCCGCCAACTACGGCGGCTGGTTCGGCAACAAGCACTTCAGTCAGGCAAATGCGTATCTGGAAAGTAAAGGATTGCCACCCGTGGAATGGTAAAAAGCAGGGTGCCAGGAGTAGGGAGCTACGATTAGCTACACCCTTCTCCTGGCACCCTGCTTTTTAATCAATCGTTCTGAACAGGCGATTCCAGCGGATTTTATTCCAGGCATTGGCCGGATTTGGGTCCAGCGACATCCAGACGAACACGGCCTTTCCCACGATATGATCTTCGGGAACAAAGCCCCAGAAGCGTGAATCGAGCGAATTATCGCGGTTATCGCCCATCATAAAGTAATAATCCTGCTTGAAGGTGTACGACTTGATCGGCTGGCCGCCAATTTTAATTTGTTCGGGCGCAACCTCTACCTTTTCGTTACCTTCATACAACTGAATGACCGGTCCATAAAGTGCAATGGCTTGGGCGCTGAGTTGAATGGTTGCGCCTTTCTTTGGAATCGTGATCGGACCGAAGTTATCATGATTCCACTTGAACGTTGGCGTACCGTAGATCATTGGCGACATTTCTCCCGGCTTATCAGACATGGGCTCAATGCCTTTCACAAAATCAAAGCTTTTGAATTTAGCAATGACGTCCTGTGTGGTATTGACGCTATAACCCACCATGACCGAGGTTTTAGTCGAATCGTTGTATTGCTCCAGCGGCTTCCAGTTCTCGGTTGGCTGACTTGGGTCGCGGTAATCATTTACGATGTCGTACTTACGGAAAAATGTCGCGTCGAGGACTTCGGTTGTTTTAATAAAATATTTCTGCTCCGAACGGGGTGGCGTTGGAAATGGCTTTCCATTGATGAGCACCTCACGTTGTCGAACTTCAAGCACATCGCCGGGAATACCGATACACCGCTTGATGTAGTTCGTTTTCAGATCAACCGGGTAGTCGATATTGTCGTTCAGGTATTTAGGCGGTACGTTAAACACGACCACATCCCCATTTTTTACGTGAGTGAAACCTGGCAGCCTGTAGGAAGGCAATTGAATGGCCGTGCTGTAGGATGGAATGTCCGTTCCCCATATTTTCTGATGAGTCAGCGGTACCTGCAACGGTGTACGGGGAGTACGGGTGCCATAATGCAACTTGCTCACAAACAGGAAGTCGCCTACCATCAGGCTGTTTTCCATCGACGGCGTTGGAATCGTGAAGGCTTCCATAAACAACCAGCGAATGAGCGTGGCCGCGACAACGGCAAACAGAACGGAATCGAACCATTCCCGAATGGGCGATTTCCTGGCTTTAGCCGGTCTAGTTTCGGCCTTCGTTTGAGTTACTGACACGTTTACTGAATGATGAATTATGAATGATAAATTATGAACGAGTTGTCGGACGATAGCTGATTGGCTACGAAATTACGAAGATGAACTGGTTTTTAGTTAACCGCTCATCATTCAATTCCCCAGCAGATCATCCATCCCGAATATACCCTCACGACCAACGAGCCACTCAGCCGCTACGACAGCGCCTAAAGCAAAGCCCTGCCGACTGTGTGCCACGTGAGAGATCTCAATCTGGTCAACGTCAGAATCGTAGCGAACCGTATGTGTACCCGGCACCGTTCCTTCACGAAATGATTGGATTTCGATGGCATCTTCGCCTACGGGATGTGGCTCATGACCCGCTTCGTTGCTAACCCAACGGCGTTTGCTGGCTAGCTGCTCCATAACCCCTTCGGCCAGCGTAATGGCGGTTCCGCTGGGTGCGTCTTTCTTTTCGGTATGGTGAATTTCGGTCATCGACACGTGATAGGACGGGTAGTTCCGCATAAACTGCGCCAGGACTTTGTTGAGTCGAAAAAACAGATTAACCCCAATGCTATAATTGGACGCATAAAAGAACGCGCCTTTTCTGGTTTTGCAAAGTTCTTCGATATCAGCCCGACGGTTCAACCAGCCGGTTGTGCCACAGACGACCGGCCAGCCCCGCTCCAGGCAATACGTGATGTTTTCGGCTGCCGCTTCGGGCGAGCTGAATTCTATAACGACGTCGACGGCATCGGCGGCAAGATTCGTTAACTCAGCGTGGTTGTGGCCGGGGCCGTCCCCACGGTCAATTCGGGCGGCAATCTGGTGTCCTCGCTCAAGCAAAAGCTGCTCGATCGTTTTGCCCATTTTGCCATAGCCCAGCAGAAGAATATTCACTTAGGTTTGTGGTTTGTGGTTTGTAGTCTGTAGTTTGTGGTTTGTCGTTGGCTGACCGCACCGGCGGACCGGCGAAAGCAACTGACGCGTCAGCCAACGACAAACCACAAACTACAAACCGTAAACCCAGTCATTTAAACGTAAACGCCACCCGAACCGCCGGAATAAAACCCATCCCAGGGGCAGGCAGCACATTGGGTTCGACGGTCATCGAAATGTCGTCGGTTAAATCGAACGTCTTTAAGTGAGCGGCCACATTGGCTTCAATGATATTGACGGCCCACAAAACACCCGACAAAAGCAGGTTCAAATCCCGATAACGCCGGAACGTGTCATAGGCGTTTTTAGCGTTAGCCGTTGTTCGAAAAACAACTTTATTATCGTTGAATGGGCTTACTCCAATTAATACCTCTTCTACTTTAACGTACTGATCCGGCGTGTTAATTATAGGCCCTCTAATACTTGGATATAGGGTCGAATCTAGTCCAGCAGAAAATCCATCGCCTACTTTATCGCCATAAAGCAACCGTCGGTAGCCGGTTTCGGCTTGTTTAGCCAGGCCTCTGTATTTGACGAATAGATAGCCCATTACGCCAAAGCCAACGTAGATAAATGGTATTTTATAATATTGTCGATTATAGGCCTGCCCTAAACCAGGCAACACCAACGACCGCATCGTCGCCTTTTTAGGAATGATCTTGTGGATTTTAGCTTCCTGCCGGGCCGATACCTGAACCGTGTCGGGCGTATCGAGTGAGGTCGAATCATCGTCCGTCAGCACGGATTTTCCAACCTGAATCTGAACACCGTTACGGCGAATGGTCGACGGAATGGTGTCAAAGGCTGACTCCCCTTTTCGGGTGGAATCAACAGCGGCTGGCGTTGGAGCCGGACGAATAGCCGGACGTTGCGCAAACGCGGTAGCGATGGGCAAGCACAACAGCAGGATGTTTATAAGTAAGAAGAAAGACTGCTTCATGCCCAAACAACGGCCCGTGACCTCTTTTTCGGGCCGTTCGTTCACCATTTAAGGTAATTTAACAGAGTTATGCTTGTGAGTTCAGCACTTCCAGGATTTTGGCTAATTCTTCCTGAGAGGTAAACGGAATCTTTATTTCACCTTTGTGCTTTTCATCGGCTTTGATCGACACGCGCGTACCGAACATAGACGACAGTTTAAACTGGAGGCTTCGCATCTCCTGTTTGGGCAGGGTAACGCTACGGGTTGGCGCCAACTCGCTGGCGTCGTCCGATAAATTCCGAACCGCTTCTTCAACCTTCCGAACCGACCATTCTTCATCCACAGCCCGGGTAAAGAGCCGTATTTGTGTCTCCGGGTTTTCGATATTGATAATGGCACGAGCATGGCCCATCGAAATCCGATTGTCGCGCAACGACGCCTGAATAACGGGCGGGAGCTTCAGCAACCGGATATAGTTGTTGACCGTCGTCCGGTTTTTACCGACGCGTTCACCCAGCTCTTCCTGCTTCAGGCTACATTCGGTAATGAGCCGCTGGTAGCTGAGGGCAATTTCTATCGCATTCAGGTTTTCGCGCTGAATGTTCTCGATCAGCGCCATTTCCAGCATTTGCTGGTCATTGGCCGTCCGGACATAGGCTGGAATATGGCTTAGGCCAACAATTTTGGATGCCTGCAAACGCCGTTCACCCGCAATAAGCTGATACCGTTCCTTGCCTAATTGCCGAACCGTAATGGGCTGAATGATTCCCTGCGTCCGGATCGAGTCAGCCAGTTCCAGAAGGGCTTCTTCATCGAAACGGGTTCGAGGCTGAAATGGGTTTGTTTCAATCAACGACAAACTGATTTCAGTCATCGTACCGATCGACTCAAATGGGGACGGTTTCGACTGCCGACTGACCGACTCACTGTCGTGCAACAAGGCACCCAAGCCACGGCCCAATCCTATCATCTTCTTATTCGGTGCTTTGGTGTTGTCCATAAGACAAGTACGTATGATGTATGGTGTATGATGTATGATAGAGAACGAACGCTTAGAATCAGATCATTCTATATCATGCAGCCTGTGCCATACATACTTGATTTAAGCTTCCTGCGGCATCATGCCATTCTTAATCAGAATTTCGCGAGCCAGATTCAGGTAACTGACGGCTCCTTTGCTGTCGGCATCCTGCGCCAGGGCAGGTACGCCAAAGCTGGGCGATTCGCTCAGCCGAATATTACGCGGAATGATGGTACTAAAAACCATTTGCTGGAAATGGCTCGTTACCTCACCAACGACCTGATTGGATAGCCGGACGCGCAGGTCGTACATCGTCAGCAAAATACCCTCAATCGCCAAATGCGTATTGAGCCTCGATTGAATGATCTTGATGGTATTGAGCAACTTACCCAGCCCTTCCAGCGCGAAGTATTCGCACTGAACCGGAATGATGACCGAATCGGCCGCTGTCAGGCTATTGATCGTGATCAGACCAAGTGATGGCGAGCAGTCGATGATAATGAAATCGTAGTCGTCGCGAATGCTGTCGAGCGTCGTTTTCATTTTATCCTCCCGATTCTGGAGGTTGATCATCTCTATTTCGGCCCCAACGAGGTCGATATGCGATGGCAGCAAGTCCAGATTCGGAAAGTCCGTCTGAATAATAGCATCCTGAGGGCGAACGCCCTCAACCATACATTCGTAAATACTGTTCTCGATTTCTTTCGGATTGTAGCCAAGCCCAGACGTGGAATTCGCCTGTGGGTCAGCGTCGACAATGAGCGTCTGAAATTCGAGGGCGGCCAAACTGGCGGCCAGGTTGATAGTTGTTGTGGTTTTACCGACGCCCCCTTTTTGGTTGGCGATAGCAATGACTTTACCCATGGGTCTGTGCGATGCAGGTTCAAAGATGCCGGTTAGTTTTCACGAAAGCAAGAACTGTTTCACGGAATGTTTCACAAAAAGTAAAGAGCGAAAGAGTGAAAGAGCGAAAGAGCGCCTAAACTTGACTCCACTTTTTCGCTCTTTCACTCTTTCGCTCTTTACTTTTTAGTCAGCCCAGACCTTTGTGCCTTCCGTGCAGTTGCGGCACATGTCGATTTCGGAACGTGACCGGAGTAAGGTTTGGCGGAAATCGGTATAAGCTGCTCCTTGCCAGAGATCGGCGAAGGATTCGGTCTGAAGGTCGCCGAGTCGATGGTGGGCGTCTTTATCGAAGCAGCAGGGAACCACGAGGCCATCCCAGGTAATGACGCAGGAATGCCACATCTTCCAGCAGTGGTCGCCAAAGCCATTTTTGATCCGATAGGTCCCGTCGGCTTGGGGCGCATACCGGCTGTATTTATCCAGGGTTGGTATCAGGTCGGAGCCGTGTTCGTACTCGTAAATCTGCGCCGTTTTTAAGCCTACTTCATCCACACCCAATTCGCGGGCCAGTTTGTTGACTTCAGCAATCTGGTGTTCGTTGGGCTTCACAACCAGAAACTGAAAGACCACATGCGGGGTGCGCGACTTGAGTTCTTTTTTCCAGCGAATGATATTCTTCGTGCCCTCAAGCACTTTCTCCAGTTTCCCGCCTACCCGATATTGCTCATACACTTCCTGCGTAGTGCCATCAATCGATATAATCAGGCGATCCAGGCCCGATTCCACTGTCTTACGGGCATTGGCATCGGTCAGGTAATGGGCATTGGTACTGGTCGCCGTATAGATATTACGCTCGGTAGCATAGCGTACCAATTCCAGAAACTGAGGATGCAGGTACGGTTCGCCCTGAAAGTAGAAAATCAGGTAAAGCAGCGTTTCATGCAACTCGTCGATGGTGCGTTTATAAAGATCTTCGCCGAGCATGCCCGTCGGGCGGGTGAATGACCGTAATCCGCTGGGGCATTCCGGGCAACGCAGGTTGCAGGAAGTCGTGGGCTCGAACGAGACCGACATGGGTAAGCCCCGGTGCGTGGCTTTACCGGTTCGCCGGGACTCATAATAACTATACACCACCTTCAGCGCATTGGCGATGCGCTTGGGCGTTAGTTTGGAAGCGAAGTTGAGACCGTCGAGTAGGTTGCGATTCATGGAGTAAAGGTACGGTCAACTTTTCACCGAAACACCTTTTTCAAGTCAATCGAAATACCATTGGTTGGGTCGGTGAGAATGTCGTTATGAAAGACTAACTCTTCGTCGCCGGGTAACAGCACGAACACAACCGTAGCATTGGCTGCACGAGCCAGTATGATTTAACCCCTGTCGAAAAAAACAATAGCGACTTTTCAATTAATTCAGTTACTGATTGAGAGGGCTATAGAATTTCGACCACCGTCAAGGGTATGCGAGCAACCTTAATTTCGTCTTTTGTCCAGTTAGGTGGTTGCGTAGGAAAAATGCTTAAATCAGGAACAGTCGGCGGATTTGGACTTTGCAACGTTACTTCGCTACCAATGGTAAACTGGTTTTCATAACCGTTTAGCAACTGCTGTGAAATTCTGGCCTGAATTACGTCGTGATTAAAACTAGGCATAGGTTTACCTCTTTCCATTTCGTAATCTGTCAGGGCGGACTGCTCAACAACTGCTTCCATTTTGTTGACTGATTTAATTTCTTTAAATATACCAAAAGCATCCGTGCGGCCAATCTATATCCGTTCGTAAATCTGACAGCCTGCTTCCTCAAAGACCACGTTTCCAGCCACAAGACCCGAACCTGTTTTTGGTAAATCGCCGGTCATACTGGCCACAAAGGTATATCCGGTTGGTTCTGTATGCGTCCAGACAATGTAGCTTTTGCCATCCATCGGGCCAACCAGCCAGCGGGTTTCTTTACCAACGATAGCTGGCCAGATGCTTTCCGCAAAGACGCGCATCCGACCGATAGCGGCAAATTGTTCGGCATTTTGCCCCCAGACAAACGGACCATGCGTCACCTTGTCGGGCTGGCGGTCGTCTTCAATCTGAAAAACATAGAGTTTGGTGTACTCTTCGTTGAGTCCCCGTTTTTCGTGCAGATTCCGCACTTCAAAACCCAGTCCGACATAGCTGGGCATGTCGGTCAGAAACAGCGCCGTGAAATAGCGAAATAGATTGCCGGTGCGATAAAACTCATCGAAACGCGGGTCATCCTTATCGGCCGTCATTACCGTAAAGTTGGGCGCAAACCGACGTGTTTTAAGGTGGTCGGCATAAGCCGTAAACTGTCGCCTGAATTCCGGCGAACCAACTACCAGCGATTGTAGATCGCCCAGCGTCGAATCGGCCTCGATGGCTTCCAGATGATCGAGTTCGTCGCCATACCCCATTGTATCGGGCGGAGCCAGAAAGGTTTCGGCAAAAAACGCATAGTACGGAACGCCACTCGCCTGTACATATTTTTTTATGGCCTGCAAGGGATCATAAAACGCATCGGGATTAGCCGGAACACCGGTTGGCCGAAGCTGCACGTGGGCCATATCGCCCCGCATAAAATCGAAGTTATATTTCTGCTGGCAATCTCTCACGTTTCGGCAGATGTAGCTCCAGGCAGGCAGATTGGGCCGATCAAAGTCAAGTTCCCAGTTCTGGTTATTGTCCTTCGATTCGTAGAAACGGTACCGCGCCAGCGGCCCGAACACCCGCGACATTTGCTGAGGTTTATCGAACGCATATTGATACCAGATTTGCCCAAAATCGTCCGTCGTGTAGTCATCCGCATCGATGTGTAAACCACGGTATGGGGGCGCCATCGTCATAGGCAATGTCTCAAGCCCCTGCGCGGTGAGGTGCCTAATCAGGCCCAGTCGTCGGGTCAGGCGTCCGTTATAATCGTTCGGCAATCCAAATAGGATTCGCTGGCGCTGGTCATCAGTCAGTCCAGGCACGCCAATCGTCGGCGTTGTCGCGAAGAACGCGTCTTTTGTGAAGGTTAAGGGCGTTCCGTCGGCGGCACCCCGAAACTTAAGAAATTGCCAGATCGCTTCTTCTACATAGCGATAGACCAGGCTGGAATGATCCAGTAACGTGGTCGGGTTGCCTCCTTTCTCATCGCGCTGCACCCATTCGAATAACGAAGGCGATGCCAGTACCATCTCCGAAAAGCGATCCGTATGCGGAATCACATCCATACCAACGGTCCGGCCCATGGCGTGAAGCAGGTTGGTCACGACCTTCAACTGTTTTTCGACGGAGTCGAGACCGGGTACAAACCGGGCCAGCTCGACATCAAAAAACTCCGGGTTGATTTGCCAGCTCACCATCCCGTATAAACTCCCCACCACACCCGGCTCCCAGATGGGTAATAAATGAATGCTGTCGTGACTGGCGGGCAAAGTCAGTACGTATGTAATCACTTTCCAGAAAGAACCAAGCGTACGAACATTCACCCCAACCATGTTGCTGCGTTTCAGCCACGAACCATCCGAGTAAATCTGGGCGGGACTATCCAGCGTCTCGATCGGGTCCAGTGCCCGGCGAATCGTCTCATAGCCAAGTCGTTTGTGCAGAATTTCCAGCGTTTGATACACCGAAAACTGCACAGCCGTTTGCGGTAACAGGTTGGCTATAAACGACAACCGGCCCGATTGATAGGCATCTGAATAGGCAGCGTAGTGCTGATACCAGTCGGCTTGGAGCGTTTCGATGGAGGTTGACATAGGACAAATGTAAAACGGTTTTGGGAAAACCAAACACGTCCTCTTTTGTGTAAAAAGAACACAGAGCACGTCGTTACACCCTGTTCATCCCAGCGCTAGAACCTCTCGTAGACGCTGGTGCTACACGCCACAATAGCAGGCCTGAAGAAGGGTAAACACCCGCCTATTGGGCGGCCTGTCAATAAGTTCGCAACACTTTCAGCTTGTGGTTTTTATTGATCCGAATATGAGGATTACTAATGATGTGGAACAGGGCCCCGCTCAGGACTAATGTCCCAACAACGGGTAACGTGTTGCTGTAAAATCCCCGGTTGTTAACTACATCGGCCAACAGATAAACGCCCCCAGCGATGGGGAAAAGCGTTCCGGCCGCTGTAACAAACGGTATTCGGCGATGCAGATACACGGTCTGAACATCGTCGAAGCGGAAAGTTACCGGTTCATCCCGATTCATGACCTGATTGGCCATCAGGACACTGAACGTGCTATCCGTTACATCATAAAGCTCTTCCCGGTATTTTTCGCCCCCTGATTTGAAATGCAGTTCATCGCCCACAAAAAACCGATAGCGCTGGAAGCCCCCAAGTAAATGGTTTACGTCGAGGGCCAGGTAGCGGGATGGCCGCAATTGAGCTGCGTAGGCCGTGCCTTTGCGTTGAAGGAGTTGTTCAGTGGTGAGGGTATCCTGTGGTTGAGCAATGGCGTATTGGCCTATCAGGACAAAAACCACCATAAATAGACGTTGGGGGAATGACTTCATAACCTATGTGCGTGAATGAATCTACGGTCAATAACAGTATATTTTACGGAGTGGCCCCATTTTTTAGAAAAATTTAACCCATTCCCCAAGTGTTGGCTAATTTGCGGCCATGATTACCGCAAACCAACTCCGACTATTTACTGAGCAAATTTTCCTGGCTATTGGCTGCTCCGAAACGGATGCCCGCCTGGCGGCTGATGTCCTCGTTAGTGCCGATCTGCGGGGTGTCGACTCGCACGGCGTAGCGCGTCTGCCAGGCTATATACGACTTTATGACAACGGTCGCATCAATTCACAACCCCATATTCGGGTCGTTCACGAAACGCCATCAACAGCGGTTGTCGACGGCGACCGTGGCCTGGGCCTTGTGGTCGGGCCCTGGGCTATGCAGATAGCTATCGAGAAAGCTCGCGTGGCCGGAACAGGCTGGGTGGCCGTGCGCAACTCCAACCATTTTGGCATTGCGGGCTATCATGCGCTGCTGGCTGCTGAACATGACATGATCGGGCAGGCAATGACCCATGCCGCCCCGTTGGTAGCACCCACGTTTTCATTAGACAAACTCCTGGGTACGAATCCAATAGCCGTCGCTATCCCGGCCGCTACCGAGCCGACTTTTCTGGCCGATTTTGCGTCGACAGCGGTGGCGTATGGCAAACTCGAAATCCTCCAACGCAAGGGACAGGATGTGCCTCTGGGCTGGGCGCAGGATGCCGAAGGCCAGCCAACGACGGATGCCAACGCCATTCGAAATGGTGGAGCATTACTTCCGCTCGGCACCGACCGCGAACATGGTTCGCATAAGGGCTATGGCCTGGGTGCCATTGTCGATATTTTTTCGGGCGTATTGTCGGGGGCAAACTATGGCCCCTGGGTTCCACCGTTTGCGACGGCAGGCTTTATGCAGGCTAATGAAGGTGTTGGTGCGGGAACTGGCCATTTTTTCGGGGCCATGCGCATTGATGCGTTTCGGCCTGCCAACGAGTTTAAAACGCATATGGATACCTGGATTCAACGCTTCCGGCAAGCCAAAGCGATCGAGGGAAAACAGGTATTAATTCCCGGCGATCCCGAACGGGAAATGGAAGCCGAACGGCTCGAAAACGGCATTCCCGTTGTAGAACCCGTACTGAAAAGTCTGGAGGAACTCGGTGAGCGCTTTGGCATTAAGTTGTAATTCAATCACCTCTTACACAAACTCCAGCAGATGAAGTACCGAAAACTGGGTAAAACAGGCTTTACCATTTCCGAAATCAGCCTGGGCACCTGGCAGGTCGGTGGCAAATGGGGCGATCCGTTCAGCCACGACAACGCCGACCAGATTCTGAATGCGGCCGTCGATGCGGGTATTAACTTTATTGATACCGCCGATGTATATGGCGACGGGGAAAGTGAGAAAGCCGTCGGCCGGCTCGTTCGGTCACGATCCGAACGGATTTATGTCGCTACCAAGTGCGGTCGTCGGCTGCAACCGCACACCAATGAAGCGTATCAACCCAAGGTACTGCGTGCTTTTGTGGAGGATAGTCTGCGCAATATGGGACTGGAAACTCTTGACCTTATTCAGTTGCATTGCCCGCCAACCGACGTCTTTTACCGGACCGACATCTTTGCCGAATTCGACCGACTAAAAGAGGAAGGAAAAATCCAGCATCTTGGCGTCAGCGTCGAGAAAGTGGAGGAGGCTCTAAAAGTAATTGAGTTTCCAAACGTGACGACGGTACAAATCATCTTTAACATGTTTCGGCAACGCCCCGCTGAGTTGTTCTTTACCGAAGCCCTTCGGCGGAATGTAGGCGTCATTGTGCGCGTGCCGCTGGCCAGTGGGTTGCTCACCGGCAAGTTCAGGCCTGATTCGACCTTTTCGGCCAATGATCACCGGAATTTCAATCGGGAGGGAGCCGCTTTCGATAAGGGAGAAACCTTCTCCGGGGTAAATTATGAAACAGGTCTGGCAGCCGTCGATGAGCTAAGGGCCGTTTTTCCCGATGATACCAACCTGGCGCCGGATGCCCTGCGCTGGATTCTAGCCTTCGATGCGGTGAGCTGCATTATTCCCGGCGCATCGAAATCGGAACACCTGACCTCCAATCTTCAAGCTATTGATCGGCCCGCACCATCCGCCGAACAAATGGCAGCCGTGAAAAAAATCTACGACGAACGAATTAAAAACCCGGTTCATTATTTGTGGTAACGAATGGGGCTGGCATGCCTACCAGCCCCATTCAACTTTGGCTTTATTTACCCAGAAAAATCTGGAAGCCAATACTTAGCGACAGGTATTTTGAGGTTGACGTGATGTTCTCAATCGGATTTCCAGAGCCATCATACCCCGGACTACCATTATCAAATCGTGTCCATATATAATTCAGGCCGACATTAATGGCGACCGAACGATTGATAAAATAAGCAACGCCAACAGTTGGCGATACAGTCGATGTAAATCCATTGCTTTTAAGCGTCTGATAACCCATATCGGTGCGTTGTCTTGTTGACGAGTAGGCGTAGGAAACACCCACATAAGGCTTTAGCTTATTGCTACCAACATAGTAGCGCACGTAAGGAGACAAACCAATACCCGTACTTCTATTCCGAACATCCCCACCTGGACCAGAATAGTTGTTTGTTGTTAGGCTAAGTGGCACGCCCGTACCAATCAGCAGGTTATTCGCTACAAAGTACCCCGCCGAAGGCGACAAACTTCCGGAAAACGAATTGTACCCATTTTGGGTACTGTACTGAAAATTTCCCACCTGCGCACCAACCATCCAGCGCCCCTTCTCGGTTTGGGCTTTTACCGTCGAGAATCCCAATACAATAAAAGCTAGTGTACATACTATTGACTTCATAAGCACCGATATGTTAATTAGTTGATACAATAGTAAACCACATACTTCGCTTAATACAAAATTTTAGCACTATTTAACAAAAGAAAAGACCCAAATCATGTTGGGTCTTTTTGTAAAAGCTACTCCAGATCTATCTGTTATCGACCCGTCACGGCTTTCTTAAAGGTGCCGTCGGAACCAAACAGCAGGGCAACGCGCTTTTTATCCGTCGTCGTAATGGCGACAAGGTAGTCACCGGACATTTTTTCCTGCACCGCTTTATCGATCTTAGCACCGGCATAGTTCGTATTGATGTACGATGTGATAGCGGCTGGCAGGCTCGACGTGGCTACAGTAGTCACATCCGGGCCTTTGCCGGGACGTGGGTGATTGGCCGAATCAGGCCTGGGCGGTTTTGGATGATTTACAGAATCGCCAGGTGTATGTCTGGGGTGATGCGCCGAGTCGCCGGGAGCATGGTTGGCCGAATCGCGCGGAGCACGGCCGGGTTTACCGTCGGCGACTTTTACGAATGTACCATCGGCCTTGAACAACAATAGCTTAATGGTGCTGCTGACCGTAATTGCCACGGCATAATTTCCCTTATCATCTTTCAGGGCTTCCTTAATGGTTGCTCCAGCATAATTCGTGCTGATATACGTCGTAATAGCGGCTGGCAACGTCGCTACATCTACGACGGTCAGGCTGTGCGGTCCGGTAAGCGAAGTGCTCGCGACGCCACCCGAACGGGCAGAAGCGTCGGCAGTGGATGGGTCAACAGAGTTACGGTTACAGGCATTCAGGCTTAAGACTAAGGCAGCCACGCAACTAAACATAAGCAGTGCTTTCATAAATGTATTAGGTTGGTTTTGTTAAAAAAATGTAAACGGAAACTAAACCCAAAGCAGACTCGTTCCCCGGCAATGTTCACTGTACGTACTAGGTATATCTACCGTTGCAGCCACACAAAAAAAAGTAAGGTAGTCCTCACAAGTAACTAGGTTCTGCAGGTTAGTAAAACTACAGATATTGATTGTGCAGATATTCCGTATACATCGGCCAGGCCAATCAATAATTTGGTAAAAGCGCCTAAGACAGTGCAATTCTTTACATTTACAGTGCTTCCTTTGCATATTATACAGCCAGACATGATTCTGTTTGGCAAATTATTTCTGTTGCCATATATTGTTCTATGAAAAAACAAAAAGCCCGCCAATCGCAATCGCAGACACTCAATGGAATGACTCAATCGCAGGGTCAGGACAATGGCAATTTTTCGTTTAGCGATTATAATACGGAAGATTTTTTTGATGAGATGTTCGCCAGCCAGATGCAGGTAAGGGATGGGTACGTTCCTTTTCAACAACGCGTTGAACAACTCACCCGTGAGGATCTTATTGGGCGACAGCATGCAGCCGAACGGGCGTTGATGAGCATGGGAATTACCTTCAATGTTTACTCAGAAGGCGAAGGAACCGAACGCATCATGCCCATCGATATTATTCCCCGCATCATTGAATCGGCCGAATGGGATCGACTGGAAGCAGGTCTGATTCAGCGCATCAAAGCCATCAACATGTTTCTGGACGATGTGTATAACGAGCAGCGTATCTTGAACGACGGCGTTGTACCGCGCGACCTGATCGAATCCAGCAAATCATTTCTGCCTGCCTGCCTGGGTGTCAGACCGCCTAAAGGTATCTGGTGTCACATTACCGGCACCGACCTCATCCGGGGAGCCGATGGCACCATGATGGTTCTCGAAGACAACCTGCGCTGCCCGTCGGGTGTTTCGTACATGCTCGAAAACCGGGAACTCAACAAACAGACATTCCCGGAAGTTCTGGCCCAGACGGGTGTTAGACCCGTGTCCGATTATCCGACCCGGTTGCTTCAAATGCTTCAGTACATTGCCGACCGGCCCAATCCAACCGTGGTCGTGCTGACACCGGGCATTTATAACTCAGCCTATTTTGAGCATTCATACCTGGCCCAGCAAATGGGCGTCGAACTGGTCGAAGCCCGCGACCTGGTCGTATCCGGTGGTTATGTGAAGATGCGCACGACCAAGGGCTTTCAGATCGTCGATGTCATTTACCGCCGTATCGACGACACATTCCTGGACCCGCAGGCGTTTAATCCGGACTCGATGATTGGCGTTCCCGGCATTTTTGAAGTCTACAAAAAAGGCCGGGTAGCGTTGGCCAATGCACCCGGCACCGGTGTGGCCGATGACAAGGTAATTTACGCCTATGTGCCCCGCATTATTCAGTACTACATGGGCGAAGAAGCGATCATTCCAAACGTGCGGACATACATCTGCCGGGAAGAAGAGGATTGCCAGTATGTAATGGATAACATTGAACAGCTGGTCGTTAAAGAGGCCAACGAAGCAGGCGGGTATGGTATGCTTATTGGGCCAAAAGCCTCGCCGGAAGAGCACGACCTGTTCCGTCAGAAAATCAGAGAGAATCCTCGTAATTATATTGCCCAGCCTACCATTTCGCTCTCCAGAGTTCCCTGTATCGTGGGCGACCACGCTGAAGGTCGACACGTCGATCTGCGCCCATATATTCTATATGGAGATGGCGTAAACGTCATTCCGGGTGGCCTAACCCGGGTAGCCCTTCGCAAGGGCTCTCTCGTGGTGAACTCCTCACAGGGCGGAGGAGGAAAAGATACCTGGGTTTTGTATTGAGGGTTTACGGTTTGTAGTTTGAGGTATACGGTTGGCCGACGCGTCAGTTGCTTTCGCTGGCTTGCTGACGCGTTAGCCAACCGTATACCTCAAACTACAAACCCTACCCTACTGCTCATGGTCCATTATAGTCTGACGGCACCTATCGTATTCGTCTGGAAGATGGCGTTAACGTTCGTAACCGACAACCTCTTTGGGACAGCCTGAAAAATCAACGGGCATGTACGAAACAGGTCGGCGTATTTCTACTATTTTTCTAAAAAAACGCATTCAATAGACTGGGCTTTTATAAAGTTTAAGCAAGGCATTAGTCACTGGCAAATAAGAATACGCTTTTCCCATTTGTTTACGTTTAAGATGCAAATGGACTAATCGTATGCGATTTATTTACAGTCTTAGCCTTTCAGTTTTTTTCTTTAGTTGCATCCTGTTGCCTAACATTAGCCAGGCTACCCACGTGCGGGCAGGGGAAATCACGACCAAACGAATTTCTGCCACCTCCCTGACATACGAAATTACGTTCACGGCCTATTATGATTACACCACCGGCCCAAACGGCGGAAAGATGGCCGCCGACGCAGCTAACGAGTACACCATGTGCTTTGGTGACGGGACTACGGAGGTCGTTAAGCGAAGCGTAATAAAATACATCAACGGCAACACCTCAACCATAAATACCTACAAGACCGTTCATACCTACGCCGGGCCGGGCACCTTCACCATTGGCATTACCGTTGTCAATCGCAATAAGGGAACTATTAATTTACCTCCGCCCGACCTGTCACTAAATATTCCGTTTTTCGTCTCGACAACGATTTACATCAATGCGGCCCTGCTGACCAACTCCACGCCGGTGATGCTCAACCCACCCCTGGACTCGGGACGCGTAGGCCAGAAGTTCTGCCACAATCCGGCCGCCTTCGATGCCGATGGCGATAGCCTCGCCTACCGATTAAGCGTGCCAAAGACGGATCCCCTGGGCAACAGCTGTACAGGACGACCCATCGGCGCCTACCAAGACCCGACCCGCTTCAGCACCGCCCGCGAAGACGGCGGGGCGCCCCCTACCTTCTCGATCAACCCCATCACCGGCGAACTCTGCTGGGATGCCCCCGGTCAGGTAGGCCAATTTAATTTCGCCTTCATTGTCGAAGAGTGGCGCAACGGCGTGCTCATCGGCGAGATCACCCGAGACATGCAGATTGTCGTTGTCGACAGCCCCAACAAACGGCCGCTCATCCAGCCCATCCCGGACCTGTGCGTTCAGGCTGGCACGCTCATCAACCAACCCGTTACGGCCACCGACCCCGACGGACAACGCGTCATCATCTCGGGATTCGGCGGAGTCTTCAATGTGGGACAGGATGGTCAGCCACTGGCCGCTGGCGAACTCATCCAGCCTGCTTATGCCCGACTCATTAACGGAGGAATTACCCAGAACCAGCCCGCCACGGCCACCTTCAGCTGGCAAACTAACTGCAATCAGATTCGGGAGACACCCTACGACGTGACCTTCAAGGTCACCGATGTGCCCCCCAAACCAACGCCCTCGCTGGTCTCCTTCCAGACTTTCCGCATCCGGCTCGTCGGGCCCCCCATCCAGAACCTGACGGCCAGACCCACCGCTACGGCCAATGGCCGCGCTATCCAGCTCAGTTGGAGTCCCTACGCCTGTGGACTACCCGGTACTTACATCGCCATCTATCGCAAAGAGGGCTGCGACGACACACCTCTCCCTCCTTGTATCACTGGCGTTCCAGTGGGCTATACCCGTATCGCCCAGGTGCCCTCCACAGCCACCACCTACACCGACACATCCGCTCTCCGCCGGGGCGTCTCCTATGCCTATCGACTGCTAGCGGTCTACCCTGATCCTAACGGCGGGACTAATGGGGGTGTATCTCTGGCCTCTAATAAGGCCTGCCTCGACCTGCCTCTGCTGGCTCCGGTCATCACCCAGGTCACCGTCGACTCCACCCGTGATCCCAACGGACAGATCACCCTCCGATGGTCACGACCCATCGGGCTCAACCCCGGCGACCTGGGTGCCCCCTACCAGTACCGCATCCAACGAGCCACCGGACTCGACGGCAACACCTACACCCCCATCGCCACCATCAACACCTCCCTCCAACCCGGAGCCCCAGACACC